>NZ_JBQAFE010000001.1:0-1570102 GCF_051915685.1 Bacillus cereus group sp. MYBK5-2 | reverse complement strand
TTGCTCCTGTTGCTCCTGTTGCTCCTGTTGCTCCTGTTGCTCCTGTTGCTCCTGTTGCTCCTGTTGCTCCTGTTGCTCCTGTTGCTCCTGTTGCTCCTGTTGCTCCTGTTGCTCCTGTTGGAATATATATTGGTGGAAGAGCTGGAAATGTAGGTCCAATATTCTCAGGTTCTATCTTACCTTTATTTATTGATAATTTATCATTCCGCTTCAATTTAATTCCTCATTCCACATATTTTTAATTAACTTACATAAGTATGAGTCTATTATTAAGGAATACTTTCATAACTATTCTTTTTTCTTTCCAAATGATTCATACAGTTACTAAACATTTTACCGTTGCTTTAACTACTACTATTAATATAATAAAATGATAGTTTCATTCCAAAAACACGAAACTTATTGCATTCTAATTTAAAAATGAGGTGATTTAAATTCAAGATAAAAATGAAAAAAGAATAGAAGAACTAGTATCAATAGCTCTTGAAATTATTCTTCCATACAGACTTACTGGACCTACTGGAAGTACTGGACCTACCGGAAGTACTGGGTCTACCGGAAGTACTGGACCTACCGGAAGTACTGGGTCCACTGGAAGTACTGGACCTACCGGAAGTACTGGACCTACCGGAAATACTGGGTCAATAGTTACAACAAACTCTATGTTCGCTAATAATACATTAGGTGGTCCCATCTCTGTGATAATAGGTGGAACTAATATTCCTCTTTCTAATAACCAAAGCCTCGGTAATTTTACAGTTAACGCCTCAAACGATATATTTACAATTCCTGTAACCGGAAGATATTATTTAACCTATCAAGTTAATACGACAACTGCTCTACTCGCTGGAACAAGACTACTATTAAACGCTTCTACTCCACTTCCTGGTTCTATTTTTTCTCCCGCTATATCGACTTCAAATTATAACAATAATTTAATTGCCGATAATACAATTTCCCTTCAATTATTCGGCGTATTATACATCGTTAATTTGGTTGGAGGTGGTTCAACAGGTGCCTCTCTAACAATTATACGAATCGATTAAAAAATGATTCATTCTTTTTCTAATAAACATTATTAAATACTAAGTCTATCATGATAAAAACCTCCCAATTATTTCATAAAAGTGATGGCGCATTAAAGAACAAATTGCACTATATTCATAGTAGAAACTATCTATACTAAATTTTCCGTATATATATTATCAATTTACACTGACTTCCACCGATGTTACATTAAATATGAAGACAGTTTCTCTTTTACGAACCATCTCAATACGTATTTGAGAAACGTACTCCAATCCTATACGCGAGAGCAATACTATGTTGACACTCAGATGAGTGTCTTTTTTTGTGAATGATAAAAAATAAAAACCATCTCTTATAGATGGTTTTATCTTTTGTTACTATAAATGTAAACTTATGCAGTTGGATAATAAATTGTCATGCTTAATCGAGTCAAAGATTTCCCTAAATTATAATAAGAGTGTGATCTATCGGCCTTAAAACGAATTGAATCTCCACTATTTAATTTATATTGACAGTTATTCACTTTTACTGTCAATTCACCTTCAAATACCGTTATAAATTCTTCTGCGCCTTCTTTATGCCCTTCTGAACTTAATTTCCCTTCTGTTTCTATTTCCACTATATACATTTCAAAATGTCTATCATCTTGAAAAGGGAAAGAAGGATACACTTTATATTTTCCATTGTCTTCAGACAATACTTGAATATCCTTTCTTAAAATCACTTTCGTATCAGGCTGAGGATTGTTGATTAAAGAAGTAAAAGAAACTTTCAAGCCATTTGCAATTTTCCATATTGTTGTTAGTGTCGGGCTTGATTCCCCTCTTTCAATTTGTCCAATCATCGTTTTACTCACACCCGTTAATTGGGAAACTTTTTCTAAACTTAATTTTTCTTTTTCTCGTATTGTTTTTAAATTTTTAGCCAGGATAAGTTGAATTTCTTCCATAAAACACACCCCTACACTCTATACAATATAACGACCGTTATGTATAATAAAAAGCGCACGTTATATTGTTCTTTTCGGTCATTATAACACACAAATAATTAGGGGGGTCCAAATGCCTATATTTTCTTTTTTGTTATTTGTATTTATAAGTAGCTTCACACCTGGTCCTAACAATTTTTTAGCGATGACATACGCAAATCAACACGGATTAAAAAGAAGCATGAAGTTTTGCTTCGGAGTAGCTTTTGGTTTTTTCATCCTCACTTCTTTATGTAGTTTCTTTAATGTTGTACTACTTAATATCTTACCCATAATCGAATTCCCTTTAAAAATTTTAGGTGTAGCGTATATGTTATATTTAGCTATTAAAATACTTACTAGTAAAAGCAGTACGAATCCCGTTGAAAAAGATAATAAAAACTTATTCACAGTTGGGATTTCTCTTCAATTCGTTAATCCTAAAGGGATTTTATTCGGACTGACTGTAGTATCGACTTTCATACTCCCTTACTACAATTCATATTCAAGTTTTATACTTTTTTCATTATTTCTAGGTGTAGTCGGTTTAATGAGTACATTTAGTTGGAGTTTATTTGGTTCAATATTCCAAAAATTATTAGTAAAACATAACCAATTATTTAACATCATTATGGCCGTATTATTAGTTTTCAGTGCCGTTTCAATCGTTATACACTAATTCGATGCTCATTTTAGATTTTGTACTTTTTAATACCACTCTTCATCAATCAGACTACTTTATATACTAATCCATCCACATACCCTATATGTTTTAAAACTTTTAAGAGGAAACCTTCTAACAATAGGTTTCCTTCCATATCATATTAAATAAGAAGCAGGTTAAATACGGAGGTGATTTTGATTAAGACTACTTTAATTTCTCATTTTTACAATGAAGAATATTTACTTCCATGGTGGTTAATGCACCATACAAAGCTATTTGATCACGGCATTCTCATTAACCGTGGATCCACTGATCGGTCAGTTGAAATCTGTAAAATATTCGCTCCTAATTGGGAAATACGAAACTCAAAATCACTCGAATTTGATGCTTATTTAGTTGATCAAGAAGTTATGGAAATTGAAAGAGAACTTACAGGATGGAAAATGGTATTAAATACGACAGAATTCCTGTGCTGTTATAATAAAGAACAATTTTTCAAATCACTTAACACTATGGGCGGCAATATGTTTTCAATAAGAATGATTATGATGATTGATGATCCGACTTATGGCTACACTAATCCAAGATATAGTTCTCCGCTTGTTAAACAACGTTACCATGGAATAATAATTCAACCTAATCCAAATCAACTATATCTTAACGGTAGATTAATTCACAATAATTCGCACGGGAACTATAGAGTCGGGAGACATGGTTCGCATTATCCTTATAACATTTACATAGAACCTGCTTTTATTTTTAAATTTTTTTATAGTCCATGGAACGATGCAATGAAAAAACGAAAATTACAAATTGGGCCGACTCTTTCTCAACATAGTGTACAGCGTGGACTAGGTTCTCATCACTTAACAACAATTGAAAAATTAGAAACAAAATACAAATTCTATGCAACTTTAACTACGGACCTCCGGTTATTCCCAGAATACCAAATTATATTTCCTGACCTTTATCCTTAATGTCATGAATATTTAGTTTCCACATCCATCCGTTTTTTATTAACATATCAACTCCAACTAAATACTTTTCTCTAGTAGAAATCTGAGCTAGGACTCTTGCTGCACGCAGATTCCTCTTATTTAATGTCGTACCACCAGCCTATAATCTTTCATACCATTTCATTGAGCACCTGATGTTGGATCAGAAATAAAAAATGGTAATTCATTTGGAAAATTTTCAATTTCAGATTATATACCTTCTAAAATAAAGAATTCAAACAATAGAACCTAAACTAATGTTTTAAGTTATGGCTTTATTTTTTTCTTATTATTCACTTTAAAATCTTTTTATAATAATATTGAAAAATACGGTATAATATAAGTTACTGTTCTTTTGGAGGGTTATAATGTCTGATAAGTATAAAATTTTCATTCTTATTGTTACCGCATCTTTTTCTTTCTTTTCCTTAATAAAAGATTTCCGCAACACTTCAAAAAGTTTCTTTTGGGGTAGTTTTGTAATTCTTACAAGCTTCATAATACTTTTAACACTCGCTTTAGATTTAACTCCAATACTCCTATATTCAACGCAAATTGCGCTTGAGATTATTACAATACCACGTAAACTCTTTCTACCATCTGTCACTGAAGCCGCTATTATTTGCTAACAAAGTATTTTAATTTTCTTATGCATGCCAAAATATATTTTGGTAAATTTGACACACATTTATATCAAACAAGCATATTTTATTGTATGGTGACTATCTAAAAATACAAATTTTAAATTTTTATAAGATCTTTTTATTTTTAATTAAAAATTTACAACATTCTAAAACAGTATGCACATAATATCCTCAATTCCCTTTTTCAACATGAAACTTGTCTCAGAGCGCCTTTAAAAGCGCTCTTTATCTTTAATAAAGGTTTTATTAAAATTTAGGTTAAAAATTAATACCCTATAGTCATGATAGCTATTTACTGTTTCCAAAATAAGTTGCATTAATAATATAGAAATGAAATACCTATAAAAATTATTACTTTACTATTTCTTTAAACATGCTAGTGAGGTGATTTCGATAGATTATCAAAACAAAGATATGTTCATTAACTTTTCACTTTTAGATATTAACCGTATTATTCTCCCACATTCTCCTACTGGACCTACCGGGGCTACTGGCTCTACTGGCTCCACTGGACTTACTGGCTCCACTGGACCTACCGGGGCTACTGGAACTACTGGGGCTACTGGCTCCACTGGACCTACCGGGGCTACTGGAACTACTGGGGCTACTGGGGCTACTGGCTCCACTGGTTCTACCGGCTCCACTGGACCTACTGGTTCCACTGGACCTACCGGGGCTACTGGCTCTACTGGGCCTACTGGTTCCACTGGACTTACTGGTTCTACTGGCTCTACTGGCTCTACTGGCTCTACTGGCTCTACTGGCTCTACTGGGGCTACTGGAACTACTGGGGCTACTGGCTCTACCGGTTCCACTGGCTTCACTGGTTCCACCGGGCCTACTGGCTTCACCGGTTCTACTGGGGCTACTGGACATACTGGCTCTACCGGTTCCACCGGGCCTACTGGGGCGGCTAGTGTAGGATTAACAAACTATCTATATGTTTTTGATACTACTAACCAATCAATTGCAGTAGGAAGTAATGTTACTTTTAACACAAATGGACCTATAACAGGAACTGCCCTTAGCCACATCACAGGTACTGGAAATATTATAATTAATACACTAGGAACATATGTAGCAGAGTTTCAATTACAAGCTTCTCGCGAAAACCAATTCTCCCTCGAACTAAATGGTACACCAATTTCAGGTGGACGTTTTGGTACGGGGTCACCACATACAATAAATCAAGGTACTGCTGCTTTTACCGTAACAGTTGTTCCTTCAACATTGACTTTAATAAATAACACCTCTTCAGCAGGTACTATCACTCTCTCAAATAGTGATGGTGGCTCTTTAACAAATGTATCTGCAAGTATAAGTATTTTTCAGGTCGGATAATTAATTTGGTTAGAAAAGTGATTCATAAAATTTACAAATATAAAAAATGAGGCTTCTCTTTTCTAGAGAAACCTCATTTTTTATATTAAATTTTAAATTGGCTCGTATACAAATCAAAATAAAACCCTTTATCTTCCATGAGAGATTCATGATCCCCTCTTTCTAAAATTCCCCCATCCTTTATAACAAGGATTTGATCTGCTTTTTCAATTGTTTTAAGTCGGTGAGCGATCACAAAACTTGTGCGACCTCTCATTAAATTATTTAGTCCTGCTTGTATTTGTAATTCTGTTCTTGTGTCAATATTAGATGTCGCTTCATCGAGAATTAATATATCTGCATCTGCTAAAATTGCTCGTGCAATCGCAAGAAGTTGTTTTTGTCCTTGACTTAAATTCGATCCTTCTGAAGCAATTTCTGTTTCATATTGATTTGGCAAATGCTTAATAAAAGAATGTGCAGATGCTGCCTTAGCTGCAGTGATAACTTCTTCATCAGTAGCATCTAAGCGTCCATAACGGATATTATCCATAATTGAACCAGCAAATAAATACGTATCCTGTAAAACTACTCCAATTTTACTTCGTAAAGAATTAATATCATAATCTTTTATATCTTTTCCATCAATATGAATTTGTCCTTGCTGTATATCGTAAAAGCGAGTTAACAAATTAATGATTGTTGTTTTCCCTGATCCAGTCGGACCAACTAAAGCAATTGTCTCTCCTGGCTGCGCTTTAAGACTCACTTCTTTTAAAATTGTTTTATTTTCTGCGTAGCCAAATGAAACATGCTCAAGTGTAACATGCCCTTGTAAATTTTGTACAACAAATGCGTCTTTTTTATTTTGAATTTCTGGTACCTCATCCATAATCTCAAAAACACGTTCTCCACCAGCAACTGCCGCTTGAATTGTATTCATTAAAGTCGCAAATTGACTTAGCGGTCTTGAGAATTGACGAGAATAATTAATAAAAGCCGCAATAACTCCTACTGTTGTCATTCCGTTTAAGACCATAACTGATCCAGTCCCAATGACAAGCCCCATACCTAAGTTATTAATAAAGTTCATACTTGGAAAAATAAAAGCTGAAAATGTATCAGCCTTCGTAGCTGAAACTCTTAGCTGTTCATTAATTTTATTGAAATTTTGGACAGTTTCTTTTTCTTTTCCATACAACGTTGTAACATCCGCACCTGTAATTGCTTCCTCAATAAATCCATTTAATTCACCTAAATCTTTTTGACGCTTCGCAAAGTTTTTACCACTATATGCAACTAGTTTTTTTGTAACGTAAAACATAATAGGTACTGTAATTAAAGTTACAATTGCTAAAATCCAATTTAAAGCGAACATCGCAATCGTTACACCTATAAAAGTTAACGCTGATGAAATAATTTGTACAACACTTTGTGTCAAAGCTTGATTCAAATTATCTATATCATTTGTCACACGGCTCATTAAATCACCTTGGGAACGCACATCAAAGAACCGTAAAGAAAGCGTTTGGATTTTCTCAAAAATATCTTGTCGTATTTTTTGAATTGTTTTTAATGCAACGTTAATCATGACAAATGTTTGTAACCATGTTAAAAGTACAGTTACACCGTAAATCGCGATAAGTAACATACACATTCTTGCTGTACCACTTAAATCTTTCGGTACAATATATTGATCTATAATGACCCCCATAAAATAGGGACCTAATAATCCAAGTAAAGTAGTAACAACGACTAGAAATATAACAAACATAAGAGCAGCTTTTTGGTAGCCCATATAGTTCCATATCCGCATTACAGTTCCTTGAGCATTTTTAGCTTTCCCCATCTTTGGCGTGTTTCGTCCACCTTTATTAGCAAATTGCCCTTGAAAATTACGCATGTTCTTCCCCACCTCCTTTATGCAAATTACCACCTTGGGAAAGATAAATTTCCTGATAAACCTCACTTTGTTCTAATAATTGTTCATGTGTACCATTGCCAACTAATTCACCATTATCTAATACAAGTATTTTATCCGCATCCATTATGGAAGAAATTTTGGACGCAATTAATAAAGTCGTTGTGCCTTTATATTTTGTTTTTAAAGCTGTTTGAATAGTAGCTTCTGATTTCGCATCAACTGCTGATGTAGAATCATCTAATATGAGAATCGGCGGTTTTCTCACAAGTGCCCTTGCAATTGATACACGTTGTTTTTGTCCACCTGATAGATTTGTCGCACCTTGTGTTAAATTATATTGATAAGATTCTTCCAGCTTATTGATAAACTCAGTCGCACAAGCTGATGCAGCTGCTACTTCCAGCTCATCATGTGTTGCATCTTCTTTACCATAACGTAAATTCTCTTCTATACTACCTGAGAACAACAATGCCTTCTGAGGTACAAACCCTATTGAAGCACGGAGTTTTTGCAAATCATATGTTTTAACATTTATTCCATCTATACATATTTCACCTTGATCCACATCATATAGACGTGGTAACAGTTTCGCTAAGGTAGATTTACCACTTCCAGTTGATCCAATAATCCCTACTTTTTCACCTTTTTGTATGCTAAACGAAATATCTTTTAAAACGTATTCATTATTTTTCGTATAGCTATAACTAACATTTTTAAATTCGATATTCCCCTCGATTTTCTCAGGTTCGATCGCATTCGCTTCGCTTATAATATCAACCTCGGTATTTAACACTTGCTGTACACGCTCCGCAGATGGAAAAGCTCGCGCAATTTGAATAAATACCATGCTAATCGACATAAGTGACATTAAAATGATATTCAAGTAATTAATAAATGCCAAAATCGCTCCTACTTGAAGCGTTCCATTGAATACTTTTTCTCCACCAATCCATAATGTTGCGACAATCCCGCCACTTACAACTAGCATAATGATTGGCATCATTAAAGAAATAAGTTGCACAGCTCGAATATTTATCTTCGTTAAATTTGTATTTATATTTCCAAATTGAGCGATTTCGTATTTTTGTCTTACATACGCTTTTATAACACGCACACCAGATAAATTTTCTTGTAACTTTGTATTCACTTTGTCCAATGCCTCTTGCACCTTTTTAAATGTACCACTTGCTTTACTTGCAATTAAAATAATCGCAAGTAATAAAATCGGAACAACTACAAGTAATATTGGAAATAACTCTCGCGCTGTTACAAAAACAATAATTATACTTCCGATAAATAACAGTGGACCACGAACCAGAACACGTAATGTCATCGTCATTGCCGATTGAATAGAAGTGATATCATTTGTTACGATCGTTAATAATTTACCTGTTCCAAATGAGTCCCGATTATTACTAGAAAATGTTTCTATTTTCGCAAACACATCTTTTCGTATGTCTGTAGCGAAATTAACAGCTGCTTTTGTAGAATACATCATACACCCAAGCCCTCCAACTAAACCGAGTGCTGCTGCTCCTATCATAAGAAGCCCCATTTTTATTACATAATTTAAATCCCGATTTGCAATCCCAACATCAATGATATGTTGCATAATAGTCGGTTGAATTAAGTCCATCGCAACCTCAAGTACCATAAATAGCGGCCCAATAATAGCGAAGAACATGTATGGTTTTAAATACTGTAATAACTTACGAAATGATTTCATACATAATCTCCTTTTCCCATGAAATTACCACTGAATAATTCATATCCCTCCTTATTTAAGCGATATATTTTGTAATTTCTTCATTACTTCTATTATATTATGTAAATTAATATTTAACATTATTAAATGATAAGTATTAATGACTTTCTGGTCAATAAATGTGCTTTATATTATGTAAATACAAAAACCGCATTCTTAATGAAAAGAATACGGTTTTTCATCTATATTTCTTCAATTGTAAAATTTAAAAACTCAGTCTCAAATCCCTTATTTTTAGAAGGACTACACGTGTAAAAACCTATTTTAATAGGCTCATTCCCTATATCCTCCATTAAATGAGCGATTCTTATTTGTTCCCATTGATGGCTCTTTTTCACATATATTGTATAATCACCGCGTTTTCGAATAATTCGAAAACAAAGTTGTTGCTTAGCTGCTTCAGTTGGATAATCTTGCGTTGACCAGTCAGAATATCCATTATTCGTTACGACAGCACCTAAGTGAGATGGCCCTTCAGGGATATATTCTAAAGATGTTTTTAGCCAACAGTTCTCCGAAATCATAACAAAAAGACCTGCTTGATCGAATTTTGAATTTGGATTCATACGTAACTGAACTTCAGCTTGAAAGTCTGTCATCATCTCATTATAAAATACATGACCATTCATTACTTCAAAACCATAATGTGTTTTAAGCCAAAAATCGGTTTCTGCTTTCGAACGGACAATAAACGCATGATTATCATTAATCTTATAGTACTCAGGTACATTCATTATAGTGAGTTGCTCAATACGTTCTGGTATATACGATATATTCATAGCTCCTCCATAATAAAGCATTTATATAGTCATTTAAAACTCCGCTAATACTGGGAATTTATAACCTTTAAAATCTAACTCTTTATCACCTCGAACCATTAAATACTTGCTAGACTGTAATTCTGTAAACTGTACATCCTCAACCCCTAATTGATCCGGAGAAAAATAAAATTCGATTTCCGTAAACCTTTCATTGATTTCTCCACATAATTCATCTAAAACCGGAAGTACTGGCGCAAATACTCCAAATAATTTCAACTTTTCATTGTCTACTTCATAAACGATTAGAGCATCTAGTTTCTCTGAATAATACAATTTCTCATTCCATTCCGAATCATACATATTCAAATAAAATGAAGGATGGAAGTTTAAAGTTGAAAAACTATTTGAAAGTCTTTGGCTACTATCAATAGTTTCATGTATTAACTGTCTATTCTCTATATTATAGAAATCTAACTTTTTAAGTAGTGAATCGTTATTATTAATATTTTTATCATATGGTATAGTCATCAAATATTCCTGCACAACTTTAAACCCAAATGCTGTATATAGTTCAGGTTTTTCTGTAAACAATAATGCACAGTCACATTTCTTATCAATTTCTTCTATCATTTTACCCATTAATTGTGTCATTAGCCCTTGTCTACGGAAATTAGGGTGTGTCATTACTGATTGAATACCCGCTGCATTTATTTTTTCACCATTAATTAATAATGGGAGTGAAAATGCCGCAACATTTGCAATCACTTTATCTTCTTGTAAAAACGATAAAGCTTTATATGTATCATCCCAATATCCTTTATCCGAAAAATCATTCAATGTTTGAGTTTTAATTCCAAACACTTCTTCAAATAAAGGAAATAACTGCTCTCTTTTCGGTTCTTCTATTAGAAGACTTGCCAATTTTTCAACATTCCCCATGTTGTACCTCCAAATATTAAATTCCATTAAATTAGATATACTTATATGACCTACTCTTAAAAATAGAGGTCTTACCAATCAATATACTATCATAAAACATAAAAAAAAAGTCTAATTAATTTTATGTTTTGACTATTTGAAAATAAGTCGAATAAAACAATATTAAGATTTCTGGATATTAATTAGTTTATTATATAAAAATAGCGCTTTCTAATTAGCTTTTACTAATAGAAATACACTATTTATAATAAAATATTTTTATTCTTTTATCCCTTCAAGTCTTTCCTTCGTATTAATTTCTTCTCCACTTATACGCTTTTCAAAAGACTTTCTCCAACTATTTGAAAGTGCATTTACTTCTAATATCCTTTTTACCCCTTCAATATTTTGTTTTTCCTTATGCATGATACGATTAGCAAACGCTACTGAAACACCTTTTGGATCAGACTGTAGTTTTTTTAAGGTATCGACTGCTGATACCCATCCTTCTTTTAATACACGAAAATAAAATCCTGTATATCCTGTTTCTTGAAAATATAGTGGTAACTTTGGAATATTATATTTTTTTGCTAATTTAAAACAAGGTTGCCTTGGCTGTGTTACCTGTACGATTGCCTGTCCTAGCTCAAACGTATCACCAATACAAACATCCTCTTCGCGCATACCACTAACTGTTATATTTTCTCCGAAAGCCCCATATACAAGATCTTGATTCAATTCTTTTTCCCAGTATGGATAGTGATCACCAGTATAAACACAAACTGCTTTATCTACTCCTCCATGATGAACTAAGTCAGCTTGTCCATCCCCATTAAATTTTACAAAGGATAAATATACCGGTTCTTTTACTTGTTTCTTATTTATGCCTGTATGAATTACCTTTCCGCCGTATGTAACCTCTTTTGGTAATCCTATATTTAAAGATAATAATCGATATTCATTAGCCATTCTATTTCCTCCTTTAAAGGTGTTACATGTATTTTCTCTCGATTAATTTTTACAAACCTCTCTGTTATATAAAGATGATTATAAAATCTCTAAAATCATTGTTCAATTCAATTATTTATATAATAATGATAGGTATAACCTATTATTATACTTGAGGTGATTACAATCGAATTACGACAACTTGAATACTTTTTAGCTGTTTCAAAAGAATTACATTTCACAAAAGCAGCTGAGAAATTAAATATTTCACAGCCTTCTCTAAGTCAACAAATACGTGCATTAGAGCATGAAGTAGGAATGCCACTTTTCGATCGAATTGGTAAAAAAATATCTTTAACTGAAGCAGGGAAGATTTTATTATCACATAGTAAAACCATTTTTCATGAAGTCGAACAAGCTCGTTCAGCTATTCAAGACCTAAACGGATTACAGCAAGGTTCCTTAACAATAGGGGCTTTGTTAACCGTCGTAAATTATTTACTACCACCAGCTATTTTAAATTTTAATAATTTATATCCCAATATAGAGCTTTCTGTATTAGGGCTTCGTACAGGAGATATTCGTGAAAAATTATTACAAAACGAACTAGATATTGGAATTACATTTCTCCCGGTGCAAGATAAAGGGATTATCTCCATCCCTCTATACAAAAGCGATCTTACATTAGTCGTGCCCACTGGTCATCGATTAGCTGAACGTAATCATGTATCTATTGCTGAATTACAGAACTACCCTTTAATTCTTTTACCTAAAAATTTCTTTTTAACCGAACTAATTACATCTCATTGTCAAAAATTCAACTTTAAACCAAGGCCAATTTTAGAAATTAGTACGATGGAATCTTTAATCCAAATGGTTTCCAAAGGAATGGGAATTACAGTGTTACCCAAACCATATATAGACTTTTTACAAAATAAAAACATTCAATCTATTAAAATAGAAACCCCTACTCCAACAATTGAAATAGGGCTAATTTATAGAAAAGATAAATATATGTGTGCTGCAACTCGAGAATTTATTGAGCAACTAAAAATCACAGTACGTTCTTTCCAAAACTAAACAAAAGAGATTATCCTATGAAACCGTTTCACAACGATCTAGTAGAATAATCTCTTTTCAAAACAAAGTAAACATTATATTTAACTCCTATAAACTTTAATGTACCCTTTTAGATATTGGAATATATTTTGTAAAATATGCACCAACTAGCAATAATACAATTGAAAATAACCAAGTAAAAGCACCGCCAAAATGAAACCAATATGCAAACATATTTAAGATTGCAAGTGAAAAGAAGCAAATAGAAGTTAACGCACTTTTCAATCCTTTTATCCCAGATTTTTTTCTCTTTTGATAAGCAATATACATCGCAATAATAAGAAAAAAGATAAGAACAAATGGTAACATAACTTTTAGCATTTGTAATCCCTCCAGTATAAACGCACTCTTTACATCACCATCTTATCCCATTTATCTTTTAGGTATCAATTCATTCTTATCTTCCTTCCAAAAGTCAGTATAAGTTTTATTTTTAAAGTTCACGTTCACCTCAGAAAACGGCATACTTCCTCCAACTTTCAATGAGTACCAGTCGTTTAAAAGTGGTGAACCGAAACAAATCTTCATTGTACGATCATGTAAATCGAATAATACAGAATGTAAAGTTCCAAACCATTCTTCATAGTTATGTACAGTTAGTCCATCAGGATATTCTTCTTCTACTAACTCTTTTAAAGACTCTATGCTCACTTGTTCATATCTATTTAAATGCTCATGTAAAACGTGATATCTCTTTGTAGATTGTTCTAATTTCCTATTATTTAATTTCTGAATTGATGAACTAACTGCATGGTTTGTTGATACAATAAAAGCTTGGTTGTCACCATCAATCGTTGTTGTGGATTTATGACCGTCAAATATTTCAATGTGTGCTGCGTTTAAAAGATCAGCTACTATTAAATTAATATTACTAGCAATTGGTATTTCTTCTATAAGTGACTTAGCTTCCTGCACATTTTTACATTTCTCCAACAACAATCGAATTACCGCAAAACATTGTAAACCATTTACCATTGGCTTTCTTAAACCTGCAATGTTTCCTACTGGTTGACCACATGCTGAAAATGTAACAGATAATCCATGTTCGTTAACCCCTTCTGTTCGACCAAAATATTGAGTAGAAAAACCACTATGTGCATACGCACCTTCAACATGCGTCGAGCAAAAACGCATATCATCTATTACTGGTGACAAATCATAATTCCTTAATACATATGTGTGCTCTAAATCGGTCTTTTTAGGTAATACTGCACAATGACTACAACCTGCTTTTAATAACGTTTGATAATAATACATCATATTTTTAGCAGGAATTTTCAACACTTCACAAAAACCTTCAATTTCTTCATTAATTCCAGAACAATATTGATTTAATATATTTCTAGATTCTGTCCAATGGTTATGCGATATTAAGTTTTCTTGCTCTATAAATTGCGGAATAAGATAAGAATGTTGTTTCACAAATTCACCTTGTTGCTTACCAATTTCATAATGACTTCCTTTGAGCGATGAAAAATACCCCTTTACTTGATACATCTAACTCCCCCTTATTGAATTTATCCATATCATACCAATTAAACTTTATTCATTCTTGATGTTTTTTACTGTCTTTCCTTAACACCCTCCCGGTTCAAAATCTCAACTAATGATTATTTACTAGACAATTAAAGTTTTGTTAATATTGCTGTAATAGCTTGATTTCAAAATAAAGTAGTTTGGATATCAAATGAGCAAGATACTTTCTTGAACCCACTTATAAGCAATCATCTAATTCATGAAATCAAAAAACTTATTTATCAAAATAAAAGGAGAATTTATGTATGAGTAGTTGCAAACCAATTGATGATTTAACTATTGAAGACCTAAAACAAAACCCCATATGGGAATGGGCAATAGATGAAGAGGAAAATGAAGAATATGACGAAACATGGGTAAAACCAGCAACAACTACTAATTTTACAGAGGAGTTAAACGGTTCAATCGTACTAGGCGAACTATTCTTCCATAATGGTGAAAAATTCCCTATGATGTGTGAAATTGACATTGAAAATAACGAGGCAGTAATTCGTTCTGTTGTTTATTATAACGAAACAGAAAATGAGTATATTGCTATAGAAGATATTGTGAAAGCGGTCGAAATGCCGTTATCGATTATTATTAACCTTACAATTCATGCAGAATCTAAAACATTACGCTTCACTGCACATAAAGTAGATATTTATAAAAATTCAATAACGACTAATTTAAATTAAAGTTGGGCGAAATATAAAAAAACATTATGAAATAAAAACCGGGAAATCATTAACGATTTCCCAGTTTTTCAAACTATATTAAAGTATCCCCTTTTCCACTAAAGTCTCTGCGATTTGAACTGAATTCCAAGCCGCACCTTTTAATAAATTATCGGAAACAATCCAGAGGTGGAATCCGTTTGGCGTATCAGGATCTTTACGTATTCTTCCCACAAATGTATCTATTTTCCCTTCTGCATATAACGGCATTGGATACAGCTGTTCACTAGGGTTATCCTGCAAAATAACACCTGGTGCATCCATTAGTACTTCCTTGATTTCCGCAACGGTTGCTTCTTTTTCCAGTTCTATATAAACCGATTCTGAATGCCCTGATACAACTGGAACACGTACACAAGTAGCTGCCATTTTCAGGTTTTCATCTTCTAATATTTTTTTCGTTTCTTGAATCATTTTTACTTCTTCAAAAGTAAAATCATTGTCTGTAAATATATCTACTTGAGGCAGTACATTAAACGCTATTGGGTAATGTTTTTTATCTTTTTTCGCCGGTAATATATTACTTTTCACTTCTTCACCAGCAAGCATAGACTTAGCCTGCTCTTGTAATTCATGAATCGCATGAATTCCAGAACCCGATACAGCTTGATATGTTGAAACTATAATTCTTTCTAAACCGAATGATTTTCGAATCGGCTGAAGTGCTGTTACCATCTGTAATGCTGAACAATTTGGAACTGCAATGATACCTTTATGCTGTTTTAAAGTGTGCGCATTCACTTCCGGAACAACGAGCGGTACATCTTGCGCCATTCGGTACTCACTTGTGTTATCAATTACAATCGCACCACTAGAAACTGCATGAGTTACAAATTGTCTAGATACTTCTCCCCCAGCGCTAAAAAAGGCAATATCTACACCTTCAAAGCTAGTTGTTTTTGCCTCTTGTATAATTATCTCTCGTCCTTTGAATCTTACTTTCTTACCAGCGGATCGTTTTGACGAAAGCAATGTAACTTCAACTATATTAAACTTCATTTCATTCTCTAACAGTTCAATAATTTTTTTCCCTACCGCACCTGTAGCCCCAACAACAGCTACATGATAGCCCTTTTTGATCATCTTTTCTCCTCCAATATCACTTGAATGAATATTTCTACAATTTCATTTTATACAGAATTTAATCATTTGGAAAATTAAAATACATGATATAATCATTCACAAATCATGATAATAAAAGAGGGATCGCTTATGGAAATGAGACATGTTAAAACATTTTGCGCCATTGTGAAGTATGGTAATTTTTCTAAAGCTGCGCATGCGCTAGGTTATGCGCAATCTACTGTTACAGCACATATGAAAGCTTTAGAGAACGATTTACATATTCCTCTTTTCGATCGGTTAGGGAAAAAAGTGCTACTTACAAAAGCAGGTCATCAATTTCATCCTTATGCATTAGAATTACTTTCAATATATGAAAAAGCGCAAGAAATCCCCCAAAATACAGATTATTTAGAAGGTACATTAAGTATTACATCTAATGAATCATTAGCGGTATACCGATTACCAAAGTTATTACGTACTTACAAACAGAAAAATCCGAACGTAAATATCGTACTTGAAACAAACACAAATGAACAAGCATTGCAAAAATTACGTGAAGGAGAAACAGACGTTGTCTTCATAATTGGAGAAAGTATAGAACATAATGATTTTATTACGCGAACTTTTAGTAATGAAACATTTGGATGGATTTTACCAGCTTATTCCGCTGCACATACAAATCCATTCCAGTTATTACAGGACACCCAGTTCATTTTTACAGAACAAAGCTGCGGCTATAGGCCAATGGTAGATCGTTTTTTACGTCAAAGCAGGAATATTCCAGATAAAACATTTGAAACTTCCAATGTTGAAGTCATTAAACAATCCGTCATGTGTGAGTTAGGCATTTCAATTCTTCCTTATATCGTTGTACAAGAAAGTTGCCAAAAAGAACAACTATGTTTTCAGCCTATCGAAACTCCATCCGTTATTCAAAGTCATGTAATCTATCATAAATCTAGATGGATTTCCCCGGTATTACAGTCGTTTCTTTCCTTACTTGAACGAGATTAAGAAATTAAAAAATACATATAAAAAGAGTAATTGCCTAATAAGCAATTACTCTCTTTCATTAATTAGTATATTATTTATTAGTCTGTCCCACACCTGCAATTAATTTACTACCTGAATATGTACCTTTGTTCATAAACACTTGATTAATTAATTCTTTTTGCTCAGCTTCCGACATTACTCCTTTTCCTTCTCCTAAATTCCCACTTTGTAATTTCCAAATCTTATTGTGATCCCCATCAATCTTTTCATATTTTCCTTGTTTCCATCGTTCTAAAATTTCTACATATGTACTTCCCTGCACAAGATCATTACTCTTTACAATATCAATTAAGCTTTCAATCCGCTCTTGTGTAATAAAAATATAACCCCACTTTTGATCAGCTTTCGCTTTTTGATGTGCCATTTCATGTAATGCTGTCTGTATGTTCTCATCTGTCCACTTAAAATTTTTATTAAAACCACTATTTGGCAATGAATAATTGCCATTTTCTAAAATCTTTGCATCTTCTGCTTTTACGTTACTATCAGCTAATACTTCTACTGCTGGAGCAGCTGGTGATGCCTTTTTCGCAGCTGGTTTACTATTATTTAAATAATGCAGCATACCATATGTTAAACCTACTCCGATTACCGCCATACCAGCTATAACACCTATTATTTTCAAAAATATTTTCATCTCACTTGTTTCCTCCCCAATAACCCTTTTCATAATTTTTATCTATCAAAAGCAGATATAGCATAGTTTTTTCATTCTAATTAATATAAACGTAACTATTACTTTCCAAAAATGTAGCAACACCGTCCTCATCGTTACTTTTCGCAATAAATTTAGCAACTGATTTTAATTCCTCAACAGCATTACTCATTGCTACACCCACCCCACACTTCTCTATCATTTCCATATCATTATAGTCATCTCCAAATGCAATCACTTCGGATGCGTCTCGTTTTAGATGCTGTAGAACATGTTGAATACTATTCCATTTCGAAACTTCTGCATGCATGATTTGACACAATGTCCCGTTATCTGTAATGACTGCACTACACTCAATAGGCAATTCTTTAGTAAACCTCTTATTTATTGGGCCCTTAGTACAAACTATTACCTTCGAAGCTTTTTCAAAGTCCAACTCTCTTACATCCATAACTTTACACGGTACATTACCAAAATAATCAGTAACATCAAAATTTGAATACAACTTATCATTTATTTCAAGACAAATCTGATGGAGATTATACTTTTTTCCTATTTCTATAATTTCTAAAATGATATTTTTAGGAATCATCATCTCATATAAAATATCATTACCTTTAAGAACAAGCGCTCCATTATAACAAATGATAATTTCATTTGTTAATACGTCGGGAATATATTGATTTATTGCTCTGGGAGGCCTTGCTGTAGCAAAAATTAGTTCGTCTCCATTATTCTTGCATTCCCTCAAAATATTAATAGATTTCTGCGAAATTGTTTTATCACTTCTTAATAAAGTCCCATCAAGATCTGAAATTATAATCTTTTTCATTTTTGCATTAATTCCCCTTTCAAAATTTACACTCGATACACTACATACTAGTTAAAATAGCCTAACTTTTACATGCAATTAATCTCCCAACTTAATTTTGAAGCTTACTGCCAGTATCGTTAATACGAGATAAATCTATTATATGATTTCTATTTCCCAAGCCATATGTATATTTCCTTATATTGTATTTCTTTTTAGGGTTAATTGAAAGATTATTCTGTCAAAAATAGATATCTTTTTTCAAATACTAATCACAATCTAAATATTTCATTTTAAATTTATAAAATATATGCTAGCCTAATATTTAAAGAAGATGCATAAATATGAGTTTATTTCATAATAATATAATCTTTCTCAATTCTTCTTACCTACATATACAAAAGCTATTAAGAAACATGAAAAGGAAAACTTACAAATTTTAAGAACAATATATAATTCGAGTTCAAATTTTACATATGTATAAAAAAACAACGAGTACCTTTTAAGGCACTCGTTGTTTTTTTATGCACGATTTTCTTTTAACCACTTCGTAATAGCATCTAACCTCGAAACATCAAAACGTCTTTCTTCACACACGTTCAAATTTTTTGAGTTTCTCACTATTTCTAATTCATTATTTCTTACACTTTTCGCCTCAATTAATTTACAATACCCATCTGTAACAGTATTTAAATTTTCATAATAACGCTGAAACGATTTTGATATATGTAAATGTTTTTCAAAGTTTCTTCTTCTTTTCGTCTCATCAGATACTTTCCGCTTTCTAAGTTCTTCATCGTTCGTATATAAATAAAAATATTGATCCGGAAAACCAATTTCCCTATTTATCATCTTTTCTTTATAAAAATTTTCTATTAAAGATAATGGCTGATTAAATATATCAAAATGAAAGCACCAATTATAACTAAGTGGTTGATATATATCCCCATCGAGTATTACTAATTCATATTGCTCTGACTTCTGAACAGCTATATTCCAGCGCTCAACTTGTTTTTCAAAATACCATGTTCTATGTTCATTTTTTGGCCTTTCAAATAAAGAATTCACTTCAGGTATTATATAAGCACCATAATTCTTTTCTAATTCACGGCACGTGGTACTTTTACCAACAGCGCTTGCTCCCTCAAATGCTATTATCCCCATAGTTTCCCCCTCTTTCATTAACTAAAATTTCGTTGTTTCGCTTTTCTTCCCCATAACTTTCTCCATAAAACAATTGAAGCGATAGTGAGCATGATTGTTGTAATGATACTACCTTCAATTCCGAACGTGCCTCCATGCAATGTTTCTGGTCCATTTGTTATAGACTTAAAAATTGGAGTAGAATATACAGTTGTGCCACTAACTGCAAAGCCATATACATTATATTGAGCCCAGTTCCAAATTGAGTGCCATGCACATATTCCCCACAGACCATCTTCTTTCAATACGTATAAAGCTGCGAAAACACCCACTAATATTATATTCGATATAGATAATATTGTAATTCCCGGATTAAGTAGATGAAGAAATCCAAATAAAAATGAAGTTACAATTATTCCAACCCATATACGACTTCTAACAGAAAGAACCGGGAATAACCAACCTCGTACAATAATTTCTTCCGTTGCCCCTTGTATTAAAAATGCAACTAGAGATCCTACTATTCCTACTATTACTGTTGAGGTAATATGTTGTACTTGCAATTTCACACTCCCCATTAATAATAGTAGAATAACTGGCGTTGAAATAAATACAAACCCTATTAACGCACCTTTTAAATACTTTCTCATCCATTTCTCTTTCCAAAAGCCAATGGATGAAAAAGGTCTTTTTTCTACAAAACGAACCCATATAAATAAAATAAATATAGCTCCGCCAAACGTTAACACCATTCTAACATTGTCATAAATACCTTTCATGAATATCGTTTCAGCTTTTGGTAAAAATAACATAAATAACATAAAAAGTTCGCCTAAAGTCAAAAATATAATGGCTAATATTACAGCAAAGACTGGATGCACCTTTTTTCTCCCTGCTTTTGCTGCTTCAATTATTATAAATGAATTATTTTTCACTTTCTTTTCTCCTTTTATAATATTTAACTACCAACAGTTAACAACCATATTTTACCATAAAAAATGCAATATTAATATTTACTCTAAGTTTTTCTTACATGATTTTGCATAAATCCAAATTAGGAATAATATATAAATAAAAGAGGTGCCTTTGTGCCTTTACTATTATCACCCAGATTACTCAGTGGTATTACCAGCACTTGCTATTTCCCACCATTTGTTGTAAGATAGTAATTAAGGTCAATTTAACACTATATTTTCTTTGCATATTATCAAGTATCAATCAGGGACATTTTGTACTCCTTATGGGTTTTTGATAATATGTGAACTTTTATTTTCATTCAAATAAGGCCGATCATATTGTAATTTTTCTACTTTTAGGAGGCATTACCATGACATTAACAGGTAAAGTAAAATGGTTTAACAGCGAAAAAGGTTTCGGTTTCATCGAAGTTGCAGACGGTAACGACGTATTCGTTCACTTCTCAGCTATCACTGGCGACGGCTTCAAGTCTCTTGACGAAGGTCAAGAAGTTAGCTTCGAAGTTGAAGAAGGTAACCGCGGACCTCAAGCTAAAAACGTTGTAAAGCTATAATTCAAACAATAAAAAGGTTGTTACCAGCAAGGTTAACAACCTTTTTAATATATAACTAAAATTTTTTACATAAAAGGAGTGGTTACATGTATCGCAATCGAAAGAACGATGTAGCAGAAGTACCACCAGAACAAACCCCTGTTTGGGAATGTGAATCAGAGGATTGTTTAGGATGGATGAGAAAGAACTTTTCATTTGAAGAAGAGCCTAAATGCCCTTTATGTAAAAGTAGCATGAAAAGCGGAGAACGTTTATTACCTAAATTAGGTTAATTTATAATAAAAAAAACCTCTTTTAATTAAGAGGTTTTTTTTATTATAAATTTATGTCCTCAACATCAGTTCGTACTATAGAATACAATAATGCATCGTGTTGCTTATTTCCTTGATGAATATATCCGCGCAATAGACCTTCCTTTTGAAAGCCAATTTTAGATAACATTCTACAA
This sequence comes from Bacillus cereus group sp. MYBK5-2, assembly GCF_051915685.1. Lineage (NCBI taxonomy): Bacteria > Bacillati > Bacillota > Bacilli > Caryophanales > Bacillaceae > Bacillus > Bacillus cereus group sp. MYBK5-2. The sequence goes on along the minus strand of NZ_JBQAFE010000001.1, from coordinate 1,548,090 downwards.
GAAGTAACATTTTCAGGATATGTAATAGCTCCAATTCTAAACAAACCTAAATCTTTAAACCCATAATCAATAATTTCTCGAGCCGCTTCTGACGCATAACCATTTCCCCAATAACGAGGATGCAGGTCATATCCAATCTCAGATCGTTTACTCCATAATTGTAAATTGTTTAGTCCAATTGTTCCTATTAAAACGTTCGTTTCTTTTAACGCAATTCCCCATCGTATTGCCTTTTTCTCAAAGTAATTTTTCGAAAAAGATTCGATCATACGTGAAGCTTGTCCAAACTCCGTAAAAGAATTCATACCGTAATAACACGTTACTTCATCCAATGAAAAGATTTCATATATTTTTTGACAATAAGATTGTTCTATTTCAACTAAACGTAAGCGTTCTGTTTCTAATATAGGAAATGCCATAGGATCACTCCTTTCTCTCTACTCATTCATTATATCAGAAAAAATATGTATAATTAGTAAAGTCCTTATTGTTCCATAAATCAAACATTTCTAATGACGCATTCCCTCTTTATTCTATATACACGAATTGGATACCTTCTGATTACTACTCAAACATTACGCTATAATTTCCATAAATCGAATTTCAAATTATCAAGAACTGTAAAAAAATTGTTTCTTCATTTTCTCCTTCCAAACAACCACCATACCCCCATACATTTATGGTAAAATATAGTTAATATATTATTTTATTGTGGAGGTGTAAATTTCCTATGTATATATTCATCGGCTTATCCCTCTTACTCATATTACTTATTTTTTTATTCGCAAAAAAATTCACACCAAACTCATTCATGATGACTAACTTTAAAGGCAATAGCTTTAAGACATTTTCAATCGGTATTTTAATCGCTGCCATACTCTCACTTTCATATGGAACTTATCATGCAGTAACATATCAACCTAGTTATTTAGATATTAAATTAAAAAATCAAAACTACACTGTTTTCGGTAATGTAGGCGAATTCGGTTATTTCTCCGAAGAATTATTACAAAAAGATACAGAAGTTCAACTATATTTCGTCTCTTGGAAAAAAATGCAGTTAAAAAATCCGGTAATACTTATAGAATATCCTTCAGGAAAACAAGAAACATGGAAGCCAAATATCGTATTAATACCGATAAGTAAATTACAAGAAAAACATGATATAAAAGATATTTATCAACTATCACCGTATTCATTTAAAGAATCTGGAGAAATAACATTAACAATAAAAGAAAACAATGTAAAAAACAATAAAATTTCCATTCAAATAAAATAAATAAAAACTGTTCCTTCATTTTGCTGAAGGAACAGTTTTTATTTATTCTACAGTATTATTTATTTAATGTAGTCATTATTTCATTAGCAATATTCTTTCCATTTCCAATACACGCACCAATTCCAACACCGTAATATGAGGCACCAGCTAAATATACATTTGGATAAAGATTTGTCATTTTTTCTTGCAATGCTTGAACCGCTTGATTATGTTCTAAATGATATTTAGGCATTAAATCTTTCCAATTTGTAACTTCAACTACTTCTGGTTCACCTTTAATTCCGAGACTCTTTTCAATATCATATAAAGCTACTCGTACTAATTCTTCTTCACTGTAATCCTTGATTGTTTCATATACCGGATTGGTACTCTTATAAAACATTCTAACTAATAATTTTTGTTTACCCGATGTATGTTTCCACTTTCGACTTGTCCATGTACAAGCATCACAATGTAAATCACTGTTTTCCGTTACAATAAACCCCGTACCGTCAGCTGGTAGTTGTTCATCTAGTATGTCAAATCCTAAATAAATACTAATAAGAGATGAGTTTTTAAATGTATTAAACTGCTCATTTAACTCATTAGACTGTAATAAAGTTTGCGCTATATCATGTGGAGCTGCTAAAACAACATAATCAGCTTGTATTGTTTCATGATTTGCAAAAGAAATCTCATATCGATCTTCTTGTTTACTTACAGCCGTCGTTATAGCACCTTTTTTTACGACAGTTTCAGTCAGCACTTCTTCTAAGCGATTAATTATCGTAGATAGTCCACCCTTAAATGATACGAATTTTTTATTTCCTGCTGATTGAAATTGTTTTTTATTCTCTTCAAAACCTTTAATAATACTTCCATACTTATTTTTATAATCCAGTAAATACGGTAATGTAGATGCCATTGTAAGCTCATTCAATTTACCAGAATATACGCCTGAAAGCACAGGAGCAATTTGTCTTTCCACTAACTCTTTCCCTAAAAAGCTTTCTAAAAATAGAGCAAGTGATGTATCTTTCGTAAACTCTTTATTTTTCGTTATGAAATCTTTTAAAGCTACGATTTTCCCCTTCGTTGAGACTAGCGTACTGCTAAACAACGACCGGGCACTCATCGGTATCCCAAATATAGTATCAGAAGGAATTGGATGTAACATGTTTTCAGAATATATGTAAGAAATACCCGTTTCATTATATACCATTTCATTTTCTAAATTTAAATCTTTTACAAGTGGCATAACATGTTCATTGCGAGCAACGATTGAATCCGCCCCTGACTCCATAATGAAATCCTTTTCTTCCACACTATGGATTTTACCACCTAAATACTCTTCTTTCTCAATAAGAATTAAATTTAAATCGATATTATAATCCTTTTTTAATTTTTCTAAATAAAACATAGTAGAAAGTCCCGTTATACCTCCACCGATAACAACAACTGTTTTCATATGTGCTGCGCTCCTAACCGATACAATTAATAATTCCTTTTTATTATAACCAAAAGTCCTTATATTCGACTAGCAAGTTGCGCATTCTGTAAGAAATTAGACAATATATTTTAATATATTTTCAAATTACCTAATAAAAAAGAACTATAACATTTACAACCCCCGTCATAGTTCTCTTTATTTTAAAAACATAAAGTAATTGATTAATTTGTCTAGTTCTTGACTCAATGCCAATACTTTTTCATGTTGAATTCCATAATCCGATACTAAATATAAAAGTTCTTCTTTTTTTATTTCAATTACTTTTTCCAATTTCGCTAGTTCCATGTCGTTTTACATCTCTCCAAAAATAAAATGTATGTATTTCAGTATAGCCTACTTACATAATTAGTAAAAGTAAAATACGCATGTAAAATCTTACATATTTGAAAAAATAATATACTACTAACAAAAAAAGAAACTAGATTAAACCGCCTTTTAAAATACTTTTGTTTTCCATTTTCTTTCTCCCCTAATAAAAATCACCATATTTTCATCCTAAAGATGGTGTCAGTACAAATAAAATGTGATTCGATTCATCACTTTTATTCAAAAATCGATGCTTCACATTTGGTGGAATACGTACAACATCGCCTTCTTCTAAAAAATATTCTTTTCCCTCCAATTCTACGTACACTTCCCCTTTCATAATAACAGCAATCTCTTCCTTATCTTCATGGGAATAATGGCTTTCTGTTGTATTTGCTTGTTTATTTAAATCCATCATTAACATTTCAATACGTGCTTTCATAAAATCAGGTGTTAATACATCATATACAATGTGATCATTGTTTTCCCGATATACTTTTTTTCGATCTTTTTTCTTAGAAATGAGCGAATCTGTATCAATATCGTTAATAAAAAGTGTAAACAGCGGTACATTTAATGCTTTTGCAATTAATTCCAAAACATTTAAAGAAGGATTAGCATGTCCTCTTTCAATTTGGCTAATTAGTGATGTACTAATCCCTGCATAATCAGCGAATTCACGAATTGTCATATTATTTTTCTTACGATAACTTAATACTGTTTGTCCAAGCCTATCATGTATCATAGTAAAACTTCCTTTCATCCATCATAATGCATATTTCATTGTCTTTGTGCTGACATACTAAACAAAGGCAAATAATCCTTTCCTATTATCTCCGGGACTTATATACTTACCTTTGTACATTATATCGTATTAAGTTTATTATAATAAACACTCTATCGGAGGGACAAACTTTGAAATCACCTATTCTTTCATATTTCATCCTATTTTTTGGTGTATTCGCCTTATCAACTTCAGCAATCTTTGTAAAATTGGCAGATGCTCCTGCGACAATCATTGCTTTTTACCGATTATTCTTTGCCACACTAATTCTGTTACCGTTATTACTATTTAATAAAAATAGTCGAAATGAGCTAAAAACTTTAACGAAAAAACAATGGACATTCGGATTCATATCTGGGCTATTTTTAGCTGCACATTATGTACTATGGTTTGAATCATTACAATATACTTCTGTAGCAAGCTCTACAGTTATCGTAACGTTACAACCTTTGTTCTCAATGATTGGTGGTTATTTTTTATTTAAGGAAAGATTTACGAAAGGAGCGGTTATTGGTTGCCTCATCGCTATTTCAGGTAGTATCATCATTGGCTGGCAAGACTTCCAAATTAGTGGAGAAGCTTTATATGGAGATATTTTAGCATTTATTGCTGCCGGTATCATTACTGCTTATTTTTTCATTAGCCAACACGTTCGTAAAGATTTGTCACTTATACCCTATTCAGTAATTAGTTATGGAAGTAGTGCTGGCTTTCTTGGCATATTTGCTTTCATGCAACAAGAATCTTTCATCCATTACTCTACACAAACTTGGTTGTGCTTTATTGGATTAGCTTTCATTGCTACAATTTTAGGACAAACCATTTTTAATTGGTTATTAAAATGGATGGGTGCTACTGTAATTTCAATGAGTATTTTAGGTGAAACAATTGGCACTTGTATACTAGCGTACTTTATATTGCATGAGACCATTTCTTTACAACAAGGACTAGGAATTACCGTTATTTTTATTGGTTTAGTATTATTTTTATTGCAGCCAAGTTCTAATAAAAAAGCATGACAGTATACTGTCATGCTTTTAACTATTCATTATGTACAATTAAACCATTCGGTCTAAAACGACTCATCATAATTTCATTAATAAACTTTCCATGAGCTTTCAAATTCCCTATCTTTACTCCCTCTTCTACAAATCCAAATTTTTCATATAAAGCTTTTGCTTTTGGATTCGTTTCTAACACACCTAGTTCTACTCTCTCTAACATTAACCAATTATCAGCCAGATCAAGCATCTTCGTAAGAAGTGCTCTCCCAATTCCTTTATTATGATATTCACTGTCTACTCCAATGAATAAATCGCCTGAATGAGATCTTCGGCCCGGACTTTGTGTTAAACCTACAAACCCAACAACTTCTCCATCATATTCTGCAACAAATTCAAATTGATTTGGTGCTAAATTTCGAATTCTATTTTCCATAGCTTCTACACGCATGCTAGGTAAGAAAACCATATACGGTAAAACGTCATCCTGTATACATATACGATGAATTGCTCTAGCATCTTGTATTTCTACTGCTCTAACGTTGATTCCCATCTTTCTCTCCTCCATATAAATAACAATATATTTGTGTGTATTCTAGAAACGTTCACGAATGACCTTCTCGCCCGTATTTCTTTATGTCATTTTTACATAATTATTTCGATATAATACTTAATTTCCAAAAATATTAACGACTATATGGATTTGGTTAACTTTTCACCTTGTTATATAAATCAAGCAAATTTTCAATCAGAATACCATTTAGTTTCATGCCGACTATATCACAATTTTCTATTTCAATATTTTTCAGATTACTATTACTTATAGTGCTACCTTCCAAATCACATTTATCGAATACAATAGGTTCCTTCTCATCTCCGAGACTTGTATTTTTAAATTGCACTCCACCTAAAGTCACCAAATTAAATTTACTGCCAGAAAGATTTAAATCTGCATATGATGACCTTCTAAAATTTATATTTCTAAACTTGGATTGACTTACATTACAATTACTCATATTCATATTCATTATATTGCTACCAACAAATGAACTGTTTTTTAAATTCACTTGATAATACTCTGTATTTGCTAAATTACAGTTTTCGTATTGACTATTTTTCATATCTTTATTTGTAACTACACTCGCTTTGTTTGAGCTTGTTTTTATTCTTTTCACGTAACAATACTCATCTTCCGATTCAAAAATCATTTGGTAACCCATCTTTTTATAAAAGTGATGATTGTTAATTTGTCTACTAGATGTTTCGAGATCCCAAATCTTTATGTTCGGATATTCCTTTTCTATTAATTTCATAACATGTGATCCAATTCCTTTTCCTTGATAAACAGGATCTACAAAAATACGATCAATTCGACCGTACGACTTACCAGAAATCGTAACTATTATCCCTCCGATTATTTCTTTATCCATTACAACTTTGAAAGAATCCAATTCTTCAATGGAATATTCCATCATTTCAACTGAAGAATATCCTGGCGGTTGAATGTTATAATCAATGACATCATCTTGGCCGTATAGCCATTGTTTTGCTTCTGCATCAAATGTTCTTTTCATTATTTCTGTTAATTTCTCAGCATCTAAAATTGTAGCTTTTTCTATAGATATTTTCGTCATTTTCGTTTTCCCCTTCATTATTACAAACCAACCATTTTTGTGAATGGCATAATTATCAATTCACTTTATTACCCCCTATTAAAACATTTATATCCTTATTTTTTTAAAAACAAAGAAAATTAACACTAATCACCCTCTTTACTATTAAACTACAAATCACCCTATATTTTCCACGATTACTTAATATTAATGAATAATAAAAAGAGACCATGTAATATAAACATGTTCTCTTCTTTTATTCATTTTCAATTTTATCCCGCTATTTGCCGGGCAGTAGGACCCCCACCTCAAAATTCAGCGAAAGCAAAGAAGTTAGGTGGGGGTCGGGCTAATAATCAGCGGGGGCTGACACCCCACTGATTAAAGTTTCACTTTATATAATTAAAAATTAGATATTACTTAAGCCACTCGTTGCAAGTATTACTTAACTGCTGTAAATCTTCTATAAATTGACTCGCATCATATCCATCACAAACCGAATGATGTACTTGTAATGAAACTGGTAGCATAACCTTGTTTCCATCGTTAAAATATTTCCCACAAGTTATAATTGGCAATAGAAAATTTTCATCATTATTAATATTAAGATTAAATCCAGTAAAACTAGTCCAAGGTATGCTAGAAATCGGAAATACATTAGGCGGAATATTTTCTTTCGTGAAAAGACCATGAACACTAGCATAGCATCTCATATCGTCTTCATAATTATTATAAAAAGTGCGGAAATCACTTGAATAATCCGTCCATATACTTGAAAAAGACTTATCATCTTTATGAAAGATTGTATAACTCGGTATCATTTCCTCCCAATAGCCTACAACTCCTTCATCGTTAAAACATGTTCGAAATTTTTTATGATTATTTACTACTCTAGAAATTAAATATATAAAAACGGGATAAAATTTTATTCCCTTTTGATATACTTCCCCTAATAACATCGTGATATCAACATTCACAGTCATACTAAATGTACATTTCAACTTTAAATAATGCTCAAAATGCTGCTCTCTATTCCAATCTTCTCTATCAATTACATGAAACTTCATTCTAATAGCCTCCTAAAATTTTCTTTTTATTTTAGAAGGCTAATTCCCTTGCTTTCACCATAATTGTTCACTCCTAACAGTTTATACATTTGACCCTAATTATTTATTTAATTATATAACATATGTAAGAATCAATTCACATATTTCTGGAAATCCATCCACATACTATAGATAAATCAAATGAAATTTGGAGGATACATACATGAATGAAAAAAATATGAATAAAAAAGAAAATGTTACTGAAAATACTACATCTATTCAAAATAATAATACTGCAAACCTTACTATTGAAGAACAAGCAATGAACGGCTTATACGGAATGCCCGAAACAACAATTGAAGATGCTGATCACGCTGCAGCTGATGATTTGACTTCAAAAAATTAATTAACTACATTGAAAAAAGCCAAGGGAAATATCCTTGGCTTTTTTCACTATGCATCCACCTTTTGTATTTCTTCACTCTTTCTTGAAAGTTTACCTGGCCAAAAAGCAAATCGACCTAAAACTACTGTAATCGCGGGTACAAGTAACGGTCTTACGATAAACGTATCTAGTAATACGCCAATTGCAGTTACAATACCAAATTGAACTAATACTTGAATTGGAAGTGTACCTAACACAGCAAAAGTTCCTGCTAAAATTAAACCTGCCGATGTAATAACACTACCTGTTTGTATTACACCATTTTTTACTGCATCCAAGTGATTTTGTGTCTTTCTGTTTTTCCATATTTCTGAAACCATAAAGATATTATAATCTTCACCTAAAGCAACTAAAAATACGAATGCGTACAACGGTATCGCACCTTGAATGGCCGGCGCTCCCATACCGTAATGAAGTAATATCCATCCTGCTCCTAACGCTGAGAAGAATGATAGGACAACAGTTACAATTAAATAAATCGTCGCAACAACCGATCGTAAATAGACAAGTAATAGTAAAGCGATAATGCTAATCATTACTGGAATAATTACTGATTCATCACGTTCCGTAATTTGCTTTGTATCATATAATGAAGCTGTTTCTCCACCAATCCACAATTGCTCTTCAGCATTACTAATCCCAGCATCTTTTAATACTTTTTCTACATTACTTTTCAATTTAGGAATTTGATCTAACGCTTCAATTGAGTATGGATTTTCCGCTAAAGAAACTTCATACATTTGTATTTGCTTATTTTCTTTTCCCTCTTTTGGCTCTTTCACTGTATTTACGAAAGAAAATTTCTCTAGTTCTTGTTTAATAGGAAGCTCTTTGCCTTTCGTATCAACAACAACTTTTACTGGTGCTAGTTCACCAGCTGAGAAATGATCACTAATTAACGTAAACCCTTCACGAGAAGGCATATCCTTTGGAAACGACTCTAATAAGTCATATGTGTATTGAATACGTGGTACGAATGAAGCCAATCCGCCTAATACAAATACAGTTAGCATAATTATTGTCCACGGTCTTCGTACTACAATATCTCCAAGTTTTTTACTAAAGGAGCCTTTTGATTTTTCAACTTTTACAGCCCTCTTTTTCTTTCTTGCAAACTCCTCATTCATTGAAGTTGTTCTCGGTATAAACGGGAAAAATGCAATTCTACCGAATATTAATAATAGTGCTGGTAAAATCGTTAAAGCAGCGATTCCCATTATAAATACAGCAACACTAAATGGTACTGCAAATCGATGAAAGGCTCCATAATGAGCAAGTAGTAATGTTCCTAATCCAAGTACAACAGTTAATGCACTCATTATAATTGCACCGCCAGAAGCTTTAATCGCAAGTTGTAATGCTTTATATTTACTTTCTTCTTCTAACAAGTACTCTCTATATCTCGAAATTAAAAATAGACAATAGTCCGTTCCAGCGCCAAACAATAATACTGTCATAATTGATATCGCTTGGGCATCTACTTTAATCCATCCGTGATCAGCTAAAAAACCGAGTGTAGGACTAATAATACCGTATGCAAAGCCAACAACAAGTATAGGTAAAATCGCTAAAATTGGTGAACGATACAGTAAAATTAACAAAACTAACACTAGTAGTACAGTAGCCACTAACAATTTCACATCTGCTTGACTAAATAAACTAACTGCATCCGTTTGAATACCTACAGGTCCTGATAATCGAACATGTAAACCAGATTCACTTATTTTTTGTTTAAATGGATCTTCATCCACCTTACTATTCACTATTTTTCTAAACTCTTCAAGATTTCCTTTTAATATATCCGTACCAGCAGATTTATTAAAAAATACCGGTGTAACAAATGATGTACCATCTTTTGACGCACTTTTTAATAATACTTGCTCTGGGATTGTATCAAATGGTGGTAACGTTGATTGTTCTTTTAAAGGACTAGATTTTAACTCTTTATAAACATCTTGTATGAGTTTATAATCCTGTGACTGTAATCCACCATCTCTATACCATACTACTAACAATGGATTCCCTGCATTATTCGGAAACTCTTTTTTCATAAGCGTTTCCGCTTGCTGTGACATAGCTGTTTCAGGTAAATTTTTCGGATTCGGTTCTTTCGTACTGTTTACTTGTGGTAACGTAAATGAAAGTAATAATGTAATAAGAACCCACACCGATAAAGTGATCCACTGCGTATTTCTCCCTGCTACAAGCCTCCCTAACATATGTAACGGGTGCTTTTTCATAAAAACCCACCTTCCTTTTTTCCTCCATTATTAATTATATATACTGGTCGGTTAATTAATCAAGAATGATTGAAAATTATGTTATAATTATCTCAATCATAAATGTCAGGAGCGAATGTATTTGGAACAAAAACAACGTCCTCTCGGAAGGCCGCGTCAAAATAAAAATACAAAATCTACAAAAGAAACCATTTTAGAAGTAGCAACCCGCTTATTTCTTACACAAAATTATCAAGTCGTTTCTATGGATGAGGTCGCAAAAGTTTGTGGTGTTACGAAAGCAACTGTCTACTATTACTATTCAACAAAAGCCGATTTATTTACCGCTACTATGATCGAAATGATGGTACGTATACGTGAGAATATGTCTCAAATACTCTCTACAAACAAAACTTTAGAAGAAAGATTATTAGACTTCGCTAAAGTTTACTTACACGCAACGATGGATATTGATATGAAAAATTTTATGAAAGATGCAAAACTGTCGTTATCTGAAGAACAATTGAAACAATTAAAAAATGCTGAAGATAATATGTATGAAGTACTAGAAAAAGCACTCGATAATGCGATGCACATCGGAGAAATTCCGAAAGGAAACGCTAAATTTGCGGCTCATGCTTTCGTATCTTTATTATCTATTGGGAATTTTAAAGATGAAAATCACAATCCTATTCTTGCAAATATAGATGAATTAGCACAAGAAATCGTTTCTTTTTATTGGAACGGATTAGGTCATTCATATTAAACTAATTTGCTTTAATAAAAGAGCATGTTTGAATTTTTTCAAACATGCTTTTTTATCATTTAAGTGTTTTATTTATATACCAACAATTAGACTACACTTTAGCATCCATTATTAAAAAATTATTATCTTTACCTTTTACAAATTTTGAAGTTGAACATTTATATTCTCCTTACTTAATCCCCCATGGTAACAAACTACAGATTCAATATCTAGATTTAAATACTTCTTCAAAGACTGCCGTGCTTCCATAATATTTAAAGTTGTTGGGGCATGAACTCCTCCTAACACTCCATTCACACTATACATCGAGTCTCCAGCGACAAGAATTTTACTTTGTTTCAAATATAAACTAATATGCCCCGGAGTATGCCCTGGAGTATGGAGAATTAGTATTCCACCGCAATACGGAAGTTCTTGCCCGTCAATCACAGTGTCACTCACTTTTCCTTTTGGTCGGTTCTCTATATTTCCATCCTTCAATAAAGGTAAATCCCCCTCGATATATGGCTTATCTAGTCCGTGCGCATAAACTTTAATATTACTTCGACAGCACTGCAACAATTCCGGAAGACTACCTATATGATCAATATCCTGATGCGTCAAAATCACGAATTTTAACTTATCAAATGATACCCCAACCTTTTCCATCTCTACTTGTATATCTTCAATTTGTCCTGGGAAACCCGTATCTATTAATACTGCCATTTCATCATCCCATAAAAGAATTGGATGAATAACAAATTCTTGAAATTCAAGTTGTAACATTTCTATCCCTTTAGCAATCTCCATACAGCCATTCTCCTTTATGTTGAAGTTTGAAAATATGTACGAGTAAACTGAAAATATAAAGTGAAACTTTAATCCGTGGAGCTTTTACTACTCGGCAAATAGCGGGATAAAGCACCTCTATCTTATAATATGTTTTGTCATCCCAATAGAGAATGCTTCAAACCCTATAGATTCATAGTAAGATTGCAATTTTTCTACACACATAAGTTGTGGAATAACCTTGTTTTGTTCACAGTGTTGGATTAATCGTTCCACTATTTCTCTCCCAATACCAATGGACTGATATTTTGGCAATACACCAACTCCACAAATAATGCCTGTTATGACTCTATCTGATATGACACGCCCCATCCCTACTAACCTCTTATCATCAAAAACATAAATTGCATACCAACTTTGCTTACACATTCGTTCTAACTCGTTAACCGTTAATTTAAGAGAATTCCATCCTAAAGATTCGTATAAGGATAATAATCCATTAAAATTTGTAGGATGTTCACTTGTGTAGCGTATACTATTTCCCATGTAAATACTCCCTATTCTCTGGCTTGTTTATATTTCATAAAATTCCCTTTACACAAATCTGATCGATGTAAAAATAACTAGAACAAACTTCAATAAGAAAGATAGAATTCCTTCTCAATATAAAATAAAAAGAAGTTATCTCACTTAAGATAACTTCTTTTTATATAAGACTCTCATTATATTATTAACCAAAAAATATACAACTGCATACGATTAGCACAAACAAAACTAATAAACCATTTGAGAAATAACCCATAGAATACTACCCCTTTATTTCATTATGTAAAAGATTTTATCATAAAATTATTTACAACATAATAACCGAAAAAGACATTGTATTCATTAGTTATATACGTTTAGTAATATTTTATTTTCGGTTATATTCTCGTTCCCTGAAAGTGCTTATCATACTCTTCTACTTCAGTTCATATAAGTTCAAAATATTAAATAATAAGTAAAAAAGACCTCCACCTTACGAGATCTTTTTTACTTATTTTCCAAATACACTAATTGATTCTTCCTCAATTACAAGTAAACAATTAGCATATTACATGATTTAATATCCCAATAGCCAATTCAACTCTATTAATTCGGTTCGATCTTAATATCCCCCTTTTATTCCAAAAACTCAATAATCGTTTCACAGACTTTATCCATCTCCTCGATATCTGGGAAATGTCCACTATTTTCAAATATAACAAGTTTACCATTTTTCAATTGTCTCGTTATTCTATAACTCATTCCTACACCCGTGTTATAGTCATGCGCTCCAACTATGACACACGTATCAATTTCTAAACCTTTAATACGCTCAATAAGCGGTAAAGATGCTTTTGTTCCAAAAATAACTTTGCTCATCTTCCCTGTATTACTTAACTGACCTTCCTCCCAAAGACTCCGATTTAGCTTTGCAAATTCTTCATTTTTAAACAATAGTTGATCTACATTTTCTGTATCAACTATACTCCAAACTTGATTATATTTTTCTTTTAGCGCAATTTTCGACTTACTTATTTTCAATATTTGTTCTTTCATTTCCCCTTTCGTTACTTGTAGAAAACCTTCTATCTGCACAGTATACATATCATTTAAATCATCTAACGATGGTGCTTGTAATACCATTTGTTCAACATTTCTTGGATATTTCAAAGCATACTCTAAACAAATTTGTCCACCAAAAGAATATCCTAACAAATTTATCTTCTCTACATGTAATTGCTTTCTTAATTCCTCTAAATCTTCGACTAGAGTATTGATTGAGTACTCACTGTCATCTTGTGGTGCCTCACTTCGTCCGCAACCTCTTTGTTCGTAATAAACTACAGTCATATTTCCTTCTAACTTCAAACCAAGCGTTCTTTCGAATACATAATGATTACCACCTGGACCACCATGTACTATAATAAGAGGGACTGTATTATGAGCTGTCCCTGCAACTTTACACCAATGCATAATCCCATTGATTTTCAAATAGTGTATACCATCTTGCAACATTAACTGATTCATTTATCCTCTCTCCTCATCGCTCACTTATTACTATCTAAATGTATAAGTTCTGACCATTTACACTTTTCCCCTTTATATTCTTTAGACACTATCCTCATTTATATGAATAGCTTTCTTATTCAAAAATAGATTTTTAAAAATTCCTACTCCCACAATTAATAAACCTATACCAACTAATTTATTTACTTGTAATGGAACACTCTCCATTCCAAATAATCCGAATGTATCAATGCATAACGCAACGACCAATTGAGTAATAAGACTAATTAGCACCGTATATGCTGGGCCTAAGCTCTTTATTGCACCCATTATACAAATAATTAACCCGATACCAAACAGTCCACTTACATAAAACAAATAATTTGTAGTATACACTTTAATGTTAATACTGTTTTCTGTAATGATATAAAATAGAATAGAACTAATGAGACCTATTCCAAGGACACATGTAGTTGTTAACCACTGTCCTACATTTTCATTTACTTTTGCATTAAAAACAGATTGTACGCTAATTAATATTCCTGCTAATATAGCTAAACTAAATCCAATCAAAATCTTCCTCTCCCTTTCATTGCTCATATATATTATCTTTAGCAACTTCCTTCATTCTAGAAAAATCTTTAATTACAATAACTCCATTACTCTTTTCAATTAGTTTTTCATTATAAAATCTTTGTAATACCCGAATTACGTGCCTATAACTTACCCCTATAAAATCTGCAATACTCGTTACTGAAGTTGCATCCAAATCCCCTTTATACATATTCCCGTTACTATCTGTTGAAATTGAAAGCAAATAACTAGCTACACGTACTTCTACAGGATAAAGTAAATTAAGAGCAGTAAAACGAGTCGATATTTTTAACGTGTTGGCAATGTTTTCAAGCAAGAACTTCATAAATATAGGATCATGTAATAACTTGTTTCTAATAACCGTATTAGAAATAGAGATTGCTACAACATCTGAACAAGCCTCAACGACATTATGTGCTTTGCTATTTTGAATTAATTCAATATCACCAACAATGGCCAATGGATTGATAAAGCGAAGGATTAGTTTCTTCCCTTCAGGTGTAATCGTGTAAACTTTTACTTTACCTTTAACAACAAAATATAAACGATCCATTTCGTCATCTATATTGCAAATAAGCTCGCCTTTTTCAAAGTGATTTAATTGAAAATAAGCTGTATCTATTTCTGAAAAAATCTCGAGCGTTTTATTGGTTCTCAAATAATGCGTAATTAAAGCTGATTTATCCTCCATATTCATTTCTCCTTTCATTTACATATTAAATACAACAATACCTATAATCATTACTATTGTTCCCACAATATGATATCTCTCCATCTGTATCTTTTTTATATGAAACAGTCCTTTCATTTCAATAACTGTTGCCGTTAACAATTGAGCAACCATTAGTGTGCCAGCTGTCAATGTAACTCCTAGTGAATATATCGCCATCGTTTCTGCACAAATAATGAATCCGCCAAATGCACCCGCTGCTAAATATACTTTTTTCACACTCTTTAAATCTGTTACTTTCTCTTCTTTCTTTAACAAAAATACAGTTGTTGCAATAATGAATCCAATTAAATGGGTTATAATACTCGTCGACCATATACCGATATGTGAACTAAGTTTCGCATTAAAGGTTCCTTGAAGTGTTATAAATATCCCCGCAAAAACAGCAAATATAATACCTTTCAAAAAATCATCTCCTCATCCTTTATTTCTGACTTAATTAAAAACCATCATCCTATAATCGCAAAAGGACAAATGTCACATCACTATGAAAATAACTTGGAATGAACAAAAAACACACCTCAAAAATGCGAGATGTGTTTATGTTAATTATTCATATATAAAGTTTTATGAATTTAAATTACGCTACATTAAAAGATTTCTTTTTCATAACAAACTTTGCAAATAAGAAACGTACAAGCGGTCCCATAATAATTAATTGTAATGGATATGCCATTATGAAATTTTTAATAAAAATCGAAAAATAAATTGAAACAAATGAATCTCCTTTTAGTCCACCATGTAAATGCATCATAGCCATACCGAAAAATGACATAAAGAACACCATTCCAATTACCATAGTTGTCGCCATTGCAACGATAATATTTATTTTCTTAGATTTATCAAATGGCAACATGAATACAATTTTTTTCGCACAAGGTCCAACTATAAATATTTCAATTAATAGCGCAATAATAAAGCCAATTAATAGTTCTAATGCAATCTCTTTAATATAAATTGATCCTCCTGTTTCATTCATTAGTAAATTGTAAAACGTCATTACGATAACCATTCCAAGGCACATCATCATGCCAAATTGGAGGTTTTCCTTTCTTGTTGTTGGCAAATTTCATCATCCTCTCTCTTTGAGTCTTTGTCATTATATCGACATTGCCCCCCCTTCGTAAGTGAACATTTTGTGAACAAATTTAAAACGTTTTCATGTATTTTCTTTACTTTCAACTCAAATTCTCACTTTTACTTATAAAGGTTTTATATATTTCAATGTTGAATTACTAAATTTAACATTGCATTACATTATTACTAGGAGGATAACCATGAATGAAGCAGAATTTTACGCATATCACATCGTAACAAGGAAAAAAATGCATATCGGACAAATCATTCCTTTTAACAAAAATCAACACAATACTCTATACCATTTCTTTTTTGAAAGAGAACAATTAAATGCTAATGGTGAAGATGGCATACAAATTTTAAATAAACACTATAAAAATAACGAATTACATATAAATAATGAAAATGCTAAAGTAGTTATGAATTATATGGATCAAACAATTAGAGCAGTTAGAGAAACAATTGTAGAAATGGTTAGACTACAAGAATTCCCTGAATACCCTTCCAGATTATCTTGTTTATACGCTGCTAAAAGCTATGAGGATGCTTTGAAATGGAGAGCGCTATTTGATTCTTACAATCGAGAAGTTTTGCAGATTGTTAAACTACGAGTAATCGGAAGTTCTTTTGAAGGTGACGGGAATCTTTTACCGAAAGAAGATGGTATTCCTTTTTCTCAAAAAATCGAACAAGCTAGAGAGTATTGGAAAGGAAATATTAGAAATGAGCTTCCTGAGCTACTGATTAATGGAGAAATTGAAGTGGTGGAAATTATTGATGACTTCTCCTCAATTCATATTTAATTTCTAACTAAATCATATAGGATGGAGATTACAATGAAGAAAAAAGTGTACTTCAATCATGATGGCGGCGTAGATGATTTAATTTCATTATTTTTATTACTTCAAATGGAAAACGTTGAACTTACCGGTGTATCTGTTATCCCAGCAGACTGCTATTTAGAACCCGTAATGTCTGCCAGTCGTAAAATTATCGATCGTTTCGGCAAAGGTAATATTGCCGTAGCCGCTTCAAACTCTCGCGGGCAAAACCCGTTTCCGAAAGACTGGCGGATGCATGCATTTTATGTAGATGCTTTACCAATTTTAAATGAGTCTGGAAAAGTTGTAACACCCGTGGTGGCAAAGCCTGCACATCACCATTTAATAGAAACACTTCTACAAACGGAAGGAAAAACAACTTTATTATTTACCGGGCCCCTAACTGACCTTGCTCGTGCATTATATGAAACTCCCATCATCGAAGATAAAATTGAACGTCTCGTTTGGATGGGTGGTACATTTCTTACAGCAGGCAATGTACATGAACCAGAGCATGATGGAACAGCTGAGTGGAATTCGTTTTGGGACCCTGAAGCAGTGGCTCGTGTATGGGATGCACAAATTAAAATCGACTTAGTGACACTAGAAAGTACAAACCAAGTTCCGTTAACTATAAACATACGTGAACAGTGGGCAAAAGAACGAAAGTATATTGGTATGGATTTCCTTGGTCAATGCTATGCAATGGTTCCCCCTCTCGTTCACTTCTCAACGAACTCTACCTACTATTTATGGGATGTACTAACTACCGCGCTTGTCGGAAACACTAACCTTGCAAAAACTGAAACAATTAATAGTATTGTTCATACATACGGACCAAGCCAAGGACGTACAGAGGAAACTACTAATGGACGACCTGTAAATGTCGTTTACTATGTAAAACACGATGTTTTCTTTGAATATATTACTAAATTAGCTAAAAAAGCTGCTACTTGAAACCTCAATAACACGAAAAAAATTTATTAAGAATGATATACTTTAATTAATATAACATGAGGTGATAAGATGGATTATGAGTTACTAAAAGAACGAATAGAAATTATAACTTCTAGAATTAAATACATAGGTGGTGAAGTTCAAGAAGTTTATATAGATGAACCATCTTCCCTTGAACAAATAATCCAAGTAGAAGAAAAACTGGATATTAAACTACCAAATAGCTTCAAAAAAGTACTTTTAGAGTTCTCAGGAAATTTTAGCTTACGCTGGTTTTTACCTGACGATGTAGAGCTACCAAATGAATTTACTGATATTTTTTGCGGAACACCCCACTGGAGTTTAGAAAGTCTTTCTAAATTCGAAAAAGAACGTAAAGACTTGGTTGACGAGTTTTTTTTAAATTTAGATGATGAATATGATGTAGTTTGGCACAACAAATTAGCATTTTGTGAAGTGGGAAATGGAGATTATTTAGCATTTGATATGAAAGATGATATAGATGCTCCAATAATTTACCTAAGCCACGACGATGGAGAAGGACATGGGTATAAGATTGCGAATAATTTCATTGAATTCATTGAGAATTGGTCAAGAGTAGCTTTTGTAGGATGCGAAGATTGGCAGTGGTTACCTTTCACTACCAGTTTTGAAAGTGGTATAAATCCAGATGATGAACCAGCCAAAAAATTTAGAAATTGCTTGGGACTTAATATTTAAAAGAGTATTGAATTAAATTTCAATACTCTTTTTGTGCAATTTAATTATATTTGATTAATGTAGTGTCTTACAGATTATTCATTTCATAACCATTGACAAAATACGTTATTGTTTCTAACTCATCTTCATTTAATTCTCTATCTAGTTCTTGTTTGTACGCTGCCTTTATCTTCTCTTCATCGCCCTTATGAGCTTCTGTATAAGTTCCTACTGCTTTTAACAAGCGAATCTCTTGTAAAAACTCCTCTCGATTTATCGCTTCCCCATGAGAAAGAATATATGTCTCAGCATCAAATTTTTCTAATTCATCTATTAATGCAAACGTTCTTTTCGTCGTATAGTTCCACTTCGAGGAAAAAATATCTGCATATATACAGTCCCCTAAAAACAATATCTTTTCTTCTTTTATGTACATAACAACTGAATCATGTGCATGATCTCCGCCCACATGTTTTAACACGCATGTCACCTCACCAAGATCTAATTCCATTTGATCCTGGAACGTTAAGGCCGGAGGAATAATGTTAATATTTCTCGCTTTTTCTTCAAACTCTTTCTTGATGCAATCCGCACAAAATTCAATTTCAGTACCCTCTTTTACGCGTGCATCCAACGCTTCATCTGTCCATTCATAAGATACTATTGTCTGCATTTCTTTTTTCGTTTCAGCGTGCGAAATAGTTAATGCATTCCGTAATACAGATAATCCAAAAATATGATCCCAATGCCAATGCGTTAGTGCTACAAAATCAGGATTTGATACATTTTGTTCTTTTAACATTTCTAAAAATAATTGTGCATGTTCTTCTGAATTCCCTGCATCGATCATTAACGTTTTTTCTTTTCCAACAACCATTCCTAATATAGGTCTATCTGTTTCAGAAACAGGTGTCATATACCAAAATGAGTTTCCTATTTTTTTAATTTGTTGCATAACCAATTCCCCTTTTCATTTCCTCACTTAAGTTTAATATATAGATTATAACGAATCACTACTTTTTTCTCTATACTCAAACACAATTACTTGGACTAATCTAACTTTTCTTTTCGTAAGCTAAAAATAAGGGAATAGAATCGGAGTGTGATACTATGGAACGTTTATGGATCCCAATGATTGTAACATTTTTTTCGTTCGGTGGATTGCTATTAGGCGGTGCTGTTGGAGTAGCAACACGCCAACTCATTGAAGAAAAGATGCATCGTTTATACGCATTATGTGGCGGTATTTTGTTTGGGTTATTGTCACTTGAAATTATTCCTGAAACATTTTCAAGCTATGAAATGATTGGACCTATACTTGGTATAGCTATCGGTATTTTAGTTATGGGCTTATTAGATAACTATTGTCACCATCCAATGATACATAAAAAAGATCAACAAGCATGGCAAACCTTTCTTTTTCTCTCTTTCGCTATATTTATTCATAATATACCGAGTGGATTTGCGTTAGGTACAGCTTTTATAAATCATAATGACTCTGCCATTCCCTTTTTAATAGCAATCGTCGTTCACCATATTCCAGAAGGATTAGCTTTAATTATTCCATTTCTTTTTACAAAACATAAATATATTTCCTTTTTATTAACAACTTTATTACTTTCTCTTATTCTCGGTACTGGCACAGTTTTTGGCATTTTGATGGAAGGAAAAGCTCTTCACCTGCAAGGCCTCATTATGGGAAGTGCTATTGGTTCACTTGGATATGTCACAATTCATGAAATGCTTTGGAAAGCTAAGAAACAGCTCTCTTTCCTTACATTTCTAATGTGGGCAACTAGTGGTTTTTTACTAATAACAGTGTTCACTTTATTCGCTGGTCATCATTAAAGTTGCTAAAGTGAAACTTTTGTTCCTCCCACACTGATTCTTGGATTACAAATAACCAGATAAATTTTCTTATTTGTATATTTTTCCTATTTTTCCAAAACATAATGTTATCTACCTATTATAAGGAGGAACAATTATGTTTGGGAAAACAGCCGGTGAAGCATTAGTTGATTTATTAATTGACTGGGGAGTAGAACACATATACGGCATGCCTGGAGATTCCATTAATTCTATCATTGAAGCTTTAAGAAAAAAACAAGATAAAATTAAATTCATTCAAGTTCGCCATGAAGAAGCTGGTGCATTAGCAGCGGCTGCCTATGCGAAATTAACAGGAAAACTTGGCGTTTGTATGGCAATTGCAGGACCTGGTGCTATTCATTTATTAAATGGTTTATATGATGCGAAACTCGATAAAGCCCCTGTTCTAGCAATTTCAGGTCAAGTAGAAACCGATTTACTTGGAACGGACTTTTTCCAAGAAGTAAATTTAGAAAGAATGTTTGATGATGTTGCGGTTTATAACCAGCGTATTATGTCAGCAGAGCAACTACCTGCCGTAGTGAATCAAGCAATTCGAATGGCTTATACGAAAAAAGGTGTATCCGTTCTTACAATTCCAGATGATGTCCCTAAATTCGAAGTAAAAAATGGTGCCCGTGTTACAAATACTTCTTTTACTTTGCCTGAGTTGTTTCCACAAAAAGAAGATTTAGATGCAGCGAAACTCGCAATAAATGAAGCGAAAAGGCCTGTGATTTTAGCTGGAAAAGGAACAAAACATGCGAGAGAATCTTTACTTGCATTGGCAGAACATATTGGTGCTCCAATCGTACTTACATTACCAGCTAAAGGAATTATTCCTGATGAACACCCTCTTTGTATTGGTGGATTAGGATTAATTGGAACGAAACCTTCTTATGAAGCAATGAAGCATGCAGATACTTTAATTATGGTCGGTACTTCTTATCCGTTCACCGGCTTCTTACCTGAAAAAGCAAAAACAATTCATATCGATACAGATCCTGCCCAAATCGGGAAACGTTATGCGACAGATATTGGTTTAGCTGGTGATGCTGATAAAACATTACGATGGTTAATTGAAAATGTTGAAGAACACACAGACCATTCCTTCTTAGAACATCACCAAGAAATGATGAAAAAGTGGGAAGAAAAATTACACGATCAAGAAGAAGACTCTTCCATTCCAATTAAACCACAACGCGTTATGCATGCTCTGCAGCAAGTAGCACATGATGACGCAATTCTATCAGTCGATGTCGGAAATGTAACAGTATGGACCGCAAGACACTTCCGTATGACAAACCAGCAATTTGTCATTTCTAGCTGGCTCGCAACACTTGGTTGCGGTTTACCTGGTGCTCTTGCTGGAAAAATTGCATTCCCGGATAAACAAGTATTTGCAGTTTGTGGTGATGGCGGATTTGGAATGACGATGAATGACTTCGTAACAGCTGTAAAATATAAATTGCCAATCGTTGTCGTCGTATTAAACAATAATAAAATTGCGATGATTAAATTCGAGCAAGAAGTTATGGGTAATATCGAATTCGAAACAGATTTAACGAACCCTGATTTTGCAAAATATGCAGAGGCGTGTGGAGGTATTGGATACCGTGTTGAGAATTTAGATGAACTCCTTCCCGCTTTCGAAAATGCAGTAAAACAAAATAAACCGTGTATTATTGATGTAGTTGTAGATGCTAACGAAGCACCAATGCCAGCAAAAATCACATTTGGTCAAGCCGCTGGTTATACGAAGCATATGATAAAAGAATTATTTGAAGAAGGTAAGATTGATTTACCTCCACTTTAAACGAAAAAAGATAGTTGAAAACAATTTGTCTTCAGCTATCTTTTTTATTTTTGTATCTCTCTATAAAAAGAAAAGTCATTCATAGTTGGTTGTACTTGTTTCTCTACTTGTAATTCTTTACTTTCCCTCTCTAGCTTTCTCACATTTCCTAACTTAATCGCATCTTGCATGCTATTACTAATTAGATTTCCAGCTAAAATTGTCATACTATAAAAAGCAATCGGTATAAGTACAATCCATGTATGAGTAGTTAAATGACGGAAGTTTTGACCAATTAGGCCGGTCCATTCTTTTGTTACACTATCTGCCTCTGTACCAAAGATAATTGTTCCACCAAAAAATAACTCTAACAAGCCAAGATGCAAGAGAAGTAATAAAGTACTCACAAATTGTTGAGCAACAAGTAAAAAAAATGCTGGTAATACGTGTGGCCATACGTGATTTTTCACTCTATGCCATTTACTGCCCCCAAGCACAGTTGCTGCCATCATAAATTCTTCTCTTTTTATCCGACGGACTTCCTGCGCTGTATATAACATAATTGTTGGTACCGCTAAACACGTAAGGATAACCATTTGAAATATTACCCTTAAATGAAACGGCTCTGGTACTGTCCCATTTTCAAACACTAAAACTTCCTTTAACACAAAAAAAGAAATCATAACCATAGGTACAATGCTGAACGGATCAAAAAAAGATGCTATAACTGGAAAAGAACGTTTGCTATACATACCAAGAAGCAAACCAATACCTCCTCCAACTATAACTCGTAGAATCGCTATAATTACGCTCGCACCAACTGTCCATTTCGCTCCTTCTATTATTAGCTGGAAAAGATCGCGTCCTTTCTCATCACTACCGAACCAAAATTTATTCGACGGTGAAAATGGAGCAGCCTCTAGTTCTCCTTTTTCGTTATACATCATCGTAAGTTCACGGATATTCCCATCGAAAAATAAAGTATTTCCAATACTAACAATCATAAGTACGCTTAAAAAAGTAACACCAAACCAAAATCTCACATCTCTTTTTACAACTTGCCACATGCTAAACACGCTCCTTTATTACATTTTGTAAAAACGTATGTAATAAACGAAATAGTATAAAAAGCGGTACGTATAATATAATTAAACTTACTGTAAATATTTCTAATTTCGAATTTTCTTTTACAAAAACAAACATACCGTACGTATTAAATATCCATTCAATAATATATAAATTTGATAACATAAATAAAATATTTGTTTTTGCATAATAGATTGTTGTTAACAAAACATTTCTTGAAATATGATTTGTTAAAATATGTCGTAAACTAAGCCCTTTACTTTTAGCAAATATACTATAATCTTTCTCTAATTCTTCTCTGAAACGTAATAGTAGTAGCTTAATAAATAATAGTGTTGTAGGCAAAGTTAGACATATTATTGGCAATAGGCGAGCCCTTTCCTCCCCAATCCCCGCTAGTTTTACTGGCATAAAGCCTGTCTTTTGAAAGATTATTACGACTAGAAGTTGCGATAATAAAATTATTAAAATATCTGGGATGCTTTCAAGTACAACAAAAATCCCATTCCACATTCGTTGCTTTGATTGAGACCGTTGTAATACCCACACAACGAGAACATACGCAATAAGTAATGACAGTAAAAATGCCGAAATAAATACAAACATTGTCTCTAAATAATGAATCCATATTTGCGGAAATAATTTCCTCGAATCTCGAAATCCATATGTAATTTCCCAAGGTTGGAGTAACTTTCCTCCAATAAACACAATCGTGTTCCAAAAACCAATTAAATCAATTTGTAATCCCTTAAATAATCGAGGGAGCGCACCTAAACAGATTATACATAGAATTGCAGCGAATAATTGTAAACAAGTAATCCCACACCACTTAGCAGTTCGCATCAACATAACTATTACCCCTTTAAAAAAGAATATTCAGAAAAAACAAACATCTTCAACCATACCTTGAATTCGCTTTTTCCCACTTAGTAAAATAGCTTGGAATAAACACGTAACAAAAAATAATCAACCAAACACGATAAATCCCAAAAGTAATTTTTTTAAAGTTTCATTTTGGTATATATACCTAATCCCTTCTTTAAACTCTGTTATTAACATCTTCAAATTAACTTCTTTCCATTTTGTTCTACCATTTGGTAAACGAACTTTTTCTGGAATGGAGATCGTTTGAATCAAAATACCACTCGTAATAAAAGTAAGTGTATTTACTAAAATGCTCCCATAAATTCCAAAAGTCCAGTACACCATCGTTGCAATTCCTACACCAAACAAAGCATACAAACTATTTACCATTTGATTAATACCCGCTGCTGCACCGTATTGGTCTGATTCAACTACTCCCTGTATCATCGATTGTTCTGATGGAGAGAAAAATTGTATACATGCATTTTCCAAAAATAAAAATATAAAGACAAGTATAATCATCCCGTAATAAAGCGAAATTAGGATTCCAATATTACAGAGCGAACAACATATGTTACTTACTGTACATATACGTTGTCTATCAAAACGATTCACTACTGTCCCTACTAATAGAAAAAAGATTAATGCAGGTAATGCAATCATAATTTGTGTCATCGTTGCGTAAACTGGTTGTTTTCCGTATTGATCTAGCAAATAAAACATTAAAGAAATTCCAGCAATCATAGAACCGAGTCGCTCTAAAATATTTGCTAGAAAAAAACGTGCATACACTTTGTTGCGAAATAACTGTAGCATTTCTTTCATACTTCGTATCCTTTCTCTCGACAAAATAGTATTGTTTTAGTCATTTATTGGAAGTTACATTATATTTTTCGACCATTATCCAATCTTTTCCTTCTTAATAAAAAACATAAAAAAAGAGCCCTTATTCTCAACACAAGGACTCTTTTCATAAACTATTTAGCTACCTCTTCTTTCGGCATTACCATACCTTTATAAAGTTGAACAGTTATCCAGTAATAAATGAAATAAATGACTAAGAAAATTCCTATTGGCACCCACACTTTTACAAACGGGTCAACTAATATAAAGCTGAATAAGTTAAGCCCTACTAAAACGTGAGAAATGCCAATGATCGCTGGGAAGATAAATAAATATGAAATTTCTTTATATATACTTTTCGTTAACATGCTACGTCTTACACCGATTTTTCGTAACATTTCATAACGGCGTACATCACGAGAAGCACCTGTTAATATTTTGAACATAAGGGAACTCGCCATCATTGCTAAAAAGGCAATTCCGAGGAAAAATCCCATAAACATTGTTCCGCTCATGAAGCTGTTCATAAACTGATAAATTGTCATTTTCGTAAATAAGTCTACCTTTTCACCTGTTGCTTTTTCAATTTGTGCTTTTTGTCTCTTGTCTATTTCGATCAATAACGGTTTATATTTTTTCATATCATCTACTTTTGCTAATGTTACAGTGTGTTCTGTTCCTTGAATTCCTTTATAATGCTCTTCGTCTGCAATTCTTACTGGTTTTCCGTTAAATTGATTATGCGTAATTTGTATCTCTCTTACAACTGCGTCTTCCCAATCCTTTGGCATACGAGGGAATTTTGCTAATTCAGGAGCCTCTAAAGCTGAATATACAGGTTCTGTTAAAGGTTCAGTCACACGTTTACGAACAGGTTCTTTTAACGTTTTTGTATCAAAATGGTCTGAAACAAGTGGTGGTTTCGCAGTTAAGTCGTTACGTAAATAATAAACCGCTTCTCCATCTACTTTATATTTGTACTTGCTTTCTTCAACAATTTCCATTTCTTTCAAGGCAGCTTTGTCTTGATCATTCGGATCATGAATTACAACATCATATACACGAGAAAAGTCTGTCATAATACCTACATTTTTTTGGAAAGCCATACCTGCCGTCATCGCACCTGCCCCTAATGCAATTAACATCGCTACAGTACCTAATACTCTCGATAAACTATTTACTCGAAAGCGTAGCTGTGCATATGTAAAACTATTTAGACCAGTTTCATTTCGTTTTTTATTCCCCTTAATTTTCATCACAAAAAATGGGAGTAATGAACTAAAGATAAAATATGTTCCAAGTGTTGTAACGATGGTCGCTATAATAAAACCTAATTCAGCATATATTTTTACATTGATCATAAAATAGTACCCTGTACTTACTAGTAATACACCAAGTACTGTCATTATTATAATGCGAGTTTTACTTTTCTTCACTTCATCTAGTGTTTCATCTTCACGAATTAACTCTAGTTCAGTTTTACGTAACAATCGGACACTGTTCATTAAGCCAGTAATGAAAAATAGTATTAAGAAGAAAATAGCTGTAACTAAAATTGCTGGTGTGTATACAGATGCATAACTACCTTTTGCTGAAATTTCCATTCCATTCATTAAAAAGTTTCCTGCTACACTTGCAAGTAACATCCCTACTAAAATACCGATAATAATACTGACAATCCCCATACCGAATGTTTCAATAAATAATAACTGTGCTACTTTTTTCTTTTTTGCACCAAGCATCATGTACATACCGAGTTCTTTTCTTCTCAATGTGAGCAAGAAAGAGTTGGCATATATAATATAAAATACAGTAATGAAAGATAATAATATTGCACCTACCCAGAATACGAGTCTAATACTACTAATAAGACTATTATCCTTCGTAAATTCACTATTCATCGCCATCGTTTGGAACATGTAAAAAATACTAATGCTAATAACGAGGCCAATAAGTAAAACCATATAATCTTTTAACATTTTTTTCATACTATGACGTGATAATTTAAATAACATAGTTTCGCCCCCTACTTAGACTCAGCAGCTGAGCCCATATGAGCGAGCACACCTAAAATGTCTTGATAGAAATTCTCTCTAGTGCCTTGACGATTTAATTCTTTATAAAGAAGACCATCTTGAATAAATAAAATACGCTCACAATAACTTGCACTAAATGCATCGTGTGTAACCATCAAAATACTTACATTGTGATTTTCATGTAAATCTTGCATCGCTTCTAATAAACTTTTTGCGTTTTTACTATCAAGCGCACCTGTCGGTTCATCTGCTAATACAATTGCTGGATTATGTACTAAAGCTCTGGCCGCCGCTGTTCTTTGCTTTTGTCCTCCAGAAACAGCCGTCGGATATTTTGTTAAAATTTCGGTGATGCCTAATTTCTTCGCAACGTCATTTACCTTTCCAGTAATCTCACTTGACGGTACGCCTTGCAAAGAAAGTGGTAAAGCTATATTTTCATAAATTGATAAGTTTTCTAGAAGATTAAAATCTTGAAAAATGAAACCTAATTTTTGAGAGCGAAAATCAGATAACGCATTGCCCTTCATAGAAGTAATATTTGTACCAGCTATCGTCACACTACCACCTGTCGCTTGGTCAAGTGTACTTATCACATTAAGTAAAGTCGTTTTTCCAGACCCAGAAGGTCCCATGATCCCGACAAATTCTCCTTCTTTAATACTTAACGATACACCCCTTAATGCTTTTGACTGATTCTCATTTCTTTTCCCATACGTTTTTTCTACACTTTCTACAGTAACTACATTTGTTGACATCTCTTTCACTCCATCCCTTTTGTATAAAATTAATTTCTCACATATTTCTTATTATTTTGTCATGTGAATCCTTAAGAATTTTTTAATTATTCATTTAAAAAGAGTTACACCTGTAACATGAACCTTTTTCCTACTTCATATTCTCATTTTTCTACAACTCGTTCCCTCGATTTCGCTTACATTTACCTTACATTTTTGTAAGATAAAAAAGAAAACACACTAATTTCTAATAGTGTGTTTTCTTTACAATCAATATTTTCTATTCTTTATTTCTTCTTCAATACTTGCCACAAATACATCTAGCGCAATAACTTCTGACTTCTCTTCCCCATATTTACGTACATTTACAGCTCCGTTTTCCATTTCCTTATCCCCAATAACAAGAACATACGGTACTTTTTGCATTTGTGCTTCTCTTATTTTATATCCTAATTTTTCATCTCGTGCATCTTGTTCAACACGAACTCCAGCTTGTGCTAATTTATGTGCAATCTCATTGGCATATTGTTCATGTACTGCATTTGAAACTGGAATTACTTTCACTTGAACTGGTGCCACCCATGCCGGGAACGCACCTCCAAAGTGCTCAATTAATATTGCTAAAAAGCGATCTAATGACCCTAAAACTGCCCTGTGAATAACAACTGGTCTTTTCTTTTCATTATTTTCATCTATATAATTTAAATCAAATTTCTCTGGCATTTGGAAATCAAGCTGGATTGTTCCGCACTGGTGACTTCTATTTAAAGCATCTTTAATATGAAAATCAATTTTCGGCCCGTAAAATGCGCCATCACCTTCATTTAGTCTATATTTATAATTTAGCGATTGTAATACATTTTCTAATGCCGCTTCTGCTTGCTCCCATAATTTATCATCACCCATTGAATCTTCTGGACGAGTAGAAAGCTCTACTTCATACTCGAATCCAAAAGTTTTATATACGTAATCAATTTGCGCCATTACGGATTTGATTTCATCTTCAATTTGTTTTGGAGTTACAAATAAATGTGCATCATCTTGGCAGAAAGTACGTACTCTTAATAATCCGTTTAACGCACCACTAAATTCATGACGATGTACTTGACCAAATTCACACATACGAATCGGTAATTCACGATAAGAATGCAATTTATTTTTAAACATAAGCATGTGTCCTGGACAGTTCATCGGTTTTAATGCAAAACTTTTATTATCTACTTCAGAGAAATACATATTATCTTTATAATGTCCCCAGTGCCCTGATCTCTCCCATACTTCTTGGTTCATCATGAACGGAGTGCGTACTTCTTGATAATTGTACTCTTTTTGAATTTCTCTTAAAAATGCTTCCAATTCGTTACGAATCATTTGTCCTTTCGGTAAATAAAACGGCATTCCCGGAGCCTCTTCAGAAAACATAAATAACTCAAGCTCACTGCCTAACTTACGATGATTTCTTTTTGCTGCTTCTTCAACGAAATGTAAATACTCTTCTAATTCTTTTTGAGAAGAGAATGCAACACCATATATGCGCTGAAGCACTTGGTTATTACTATCACCTCGCCAATATGCACCGGAAACGTGAGTTAATTGAAATGCTTTCAAATAACCTGTAGATGGTAAATGTGGTCCTCTACATAAATCTACAAATTCACCTTGTTTATATAGTGTTACACTTTCCCCACTAGGAATTGCTTCTAAAAGTTCTAATTTCAAGCGGTCGTTCATTTCTTGAAACAGTTTAGCTGCTTCTTCTCGAGAAACCTCAACTCGTTCTATCTTTATATTTTCATTTATGATCTTTTTCATTTCTTTTTCGATTTTCCGTAAATCTTCTATGTTTACACTACTTGGAAGATCCATATCATAATAAAATCCATTTTCAATAACAGGTCCTACTCCAAGATTTATATCACCATACAATCTTTTTACAGCTTGCGCTAAAATATGTGCCGCGGAGTGTCTTGCAATTTCTACCCCTTCATTTGAATCTATAGTAATGATTTCCACTTCCGCATTTTCTTCAATATTTCGGCGTAAATCATATAATCCATCATTTACTTTCCCCGCGACTGCTTTCTTTTTCAAACTACTGCTAATGGATCCAGCAATTTCTTCTAAAGTAACTCCATTTACAAATTCTTTAACGCTACCATCTGGAAATTTAATTTCAATCATTTGTTCTTTCATTTTTCATCTCTCCATTTCATAATAAAAAGCACACTCATCCCTAAAATAGGGACGAGCGTGCTTTTACCCGTGGTTCCACCCAGATTCCCATTGTAAACAAACAATGGCTTCTTTTACGGTAACGTCGTTTATACGGCACTAGATACTTAATTTCCCCAGTGCAGCTCTAAGGTGGTAAGTTATTTTTCTGCGTTAGGAAGTTCTCAGCTTTCCTTCCTTCTCTGTATAACCGGGTAAAATAACTCGTGTCCTTTTCTTCGCTTATTATGAAATTGAATGCAAAAAAGCATATTCATCCCTAAATATAGGGACGAATATGCTTATATCCGTGGTTCCACCCAGATTCCCATCACAAAAAACATAATGGCTTCTTTTGCGATAACGCCGCATACACGGCACTAGATACTTAATTTCCCTAGTGCAGCTCTAAGGTGGTAAGTTATTTTTCTGCGTTAGGAAGTTCTCAGCTTTCCTTCCTTCTCTGTATAACCGGGTAAAATAACTCATGTCCTTTTCTTTGCTTTTTGTAAAACATCCATTTATTGTTATTTAATATATCTTATTCATTTTATTTTTGCAAGTGTTTAAAAAAATTATTTATTTAATTTAAAAAAGTGAAACCAAATTTTTTTGGTTTCACTTCACAATTTTACCAATCTTGTGGTTCGTAATTTAAGTCTGCAAATAGACGTCTTTTCTCTTTCTTCGTTAAATCTCTCCACTGCCCAACTGGTAAATTATTCAATTCGATATTCATAATTCTTGTACGTTTTAACGTGTATACTTGATAACCTAAAGCTTCACACATACGGCGAATTTGGCGATTTAGCCCTTGTGTTAAAATAATTTGGAACTCATATTTTGATAACTGTGTAATCTCACAAGGAAGCGTTTTTGTTCCTAAAATTTTAACACCCGCTGCCATTTTCTCTAAGAAATCAGGTGTAATCGGCTTATCTACTGAAACGATATATTCTTTCTCATGTTTGTTTTCAGCACGTAAAATCTCATTAACAATATCGCCATCATTCGTTAACAAAATTAAACCGTCAGAGTCTTTATCAAGACGTCCAATGTGACTAATTCTTAAAGGATGATTCACTAAATCGATAATATTACCTTTTACTGATTTTTCACTCGTACATGTAATACCTACTGGTTTATTTAAAGCGATATATACGTGATCTCGAGCAATTCGAAGCTGCTCTCCATTTACTCGTACATCATCACCTGGGTTCACTTGGTCACCAATTTTTGCAACCTTACCGTTAATAATTACTCTTCTCTCATTAATTAGTTTATCCGCTCCACGTCGAGACGCTTTTCCAGCTTCACTAATAAATTTATTGATACGCAAATTAGGCACATCCTTTTCTAAAAAAATTTCAAGCTCACACTGCTTCTACCGTACAATACAAAAGGGTAAGCCTCCTATTATAACTTAAATATATTAACATGAAAGGGTATATAACGTCTTCTATTAATTACTTGTTTATAAGAAAATATCTTTATTATACATTCATTTATACACTTTTTCAGCGTTTAATATACAAGCCATTCTTCCTTACATACAGCTTGTTTTCCTTTTATCTCTTCTATATCCTCATGAATATTAGCTAATTTATATAAATCTGGGAAAATCTCTTCCACATAATGTTGATGCGTCTGTTCATCTTTCCAATACGTTAACACTATGTAACGATTTTCATTTTTTAAAGACTTCCCAACTACTCCACCTAACATTCCTTTTGCTTTTTCCATTCCTTTATTCCAAATTGTTTCTTGCTTATGTAAAAAATACTTTTCCTTTTCCACCTTTACATCACATATAGCAACTCTTACGAATGATCCTTCTGTAACAACGTCTTTCAAATGCGTATCAGTTATATCATACAACGTTTGAAATAATTCAATTTCACACGAAAGAAACGTATCCTCTTGATTACTATTTACATAAATTGTATCGTGAGCACCATTCATAAATGATTGATATGTACTTCTATCTTCCCATA
Organism: Bacillus cereus group sp. MYBK5-2; assembly: GCF_051915685.1. Taxonomy (NCBI): domain Bacteria; kingdom Bacillati; phylum Bacillota; class Bacilli; order Caryophanales; family Bacillaceae; genus Bacillus; species Bacillus cereus group sp. MYBK5-2. Next base: position 1,516,030 of record NZ_JBQAFE010000001.1, on the reverse strand, counting down.
AAGTAAATACACATGCCTCATCTTCATACCATCCACCAAATTGTCCATGAAAACCATCTAGATGCCGTATATCACTCCATTTTTCTTGCGCATTTGAAAACAATTCCTTTTTCTCTTCTTCCACCTTACAGTAGATTGTTTTTAGTAACATTTTTAATTCCCCCTTATGATCCAATCCATTTCCCACTTGCCATACTTTCTATTTTTCCATATACACAAACATTAATTTTTTTGTTATCAACTCCATTACTTAATCAAAATTTGATGCCCTCCGTAAATGTTGTAAGTTGATTACGAGAATACTTACCGTGTAAAAATACATCTAAAATATAAAAATTAAAATCTCTTACTTTGTTTTCTTATCCCAGTTATAGTTTACATAATATAATTATGTATTACTATTTATATCATTCAATAAAATATACTATTTTATTCTATACGCATACTATTTTAAATTCAAACAATTCAGAATTAAAATCCGAAAAAGATAGAAAGTAAACAATCCTACATTATCATCTACTCCCTATCTCTCTTATCATCAATTATTTTTCAAATAAATAATACGTAATTTCTCCTGGATAATGTAATACAGTTACCTTCCGCTCCTCTTTTTTAAAACTAACAGTATGCCCGTTTTCCCCTAAGTTCTCCCATCCATTTGCCTTTGTAATAGGCATTACACTTATATATTGATAGTCCTCTTCCTTATCATCGTTAATATGGATTGCTGACATTGGCACTGGAAAATCTTTAATTTTAGATTCTTTGTCTACATATATGAGTGCAAATAAACCAACTAATAACATAGCCATTGAAATACTTAAAACCAGTTTTCTTCTATTCATTTTCACTAAAAACCCTCTTTTCTCGCATATAACTTTCATCATTTTACTAAATTTAATTATTCACGTATAGAAAAGACATAATTTAAATTATTTCTAACCTATTTTCTCTACTTTAAACAACATTATTGTTATATATTATAATTATAAGTTTTTAAATTTTGGAGGCGTTACATATTGCAGAAATTACTTTTTACTAAATGGACAGTTGTTATTTCTATTTTCATCATTTTTGGTACAATTTTCTACGTTACTAATGTTAATAATAACAGCGAAAAAGCAACTGTAGAAACAGCGGAGACAAAAACTTTCAAAACGAAATTACAACCTAAAATTAATGAATTGACTACTCATTATAATGACATCATCGAAAAAGATTGGTTACCTGCCTGGGAAGAGATTAACACGAATGGAGATTCAGTAGATCGAAATAAACTATTAGTTACAATGAGTGCTGTTTCCAAACAGTACGAAACAATTATGAACGAAATAGACACGCTTAAAATTGAAGAAAACATAACAGATATAGATATACAAAAACAACTACTTCAATTCACAACTCAGTTTAAATCCGCATCAAATTTCATGAAAAATGCAGCAAATTTAATTATAGACGGAGCAAATAACTCTACTCCAACAAATGAAACTATTGAAAAAACAAAACAAGCTTTAGGACTTGCGGATCAACATATTGTCATCGCTTTATCTACTTTAAATGAAGTTGAAGATAAATTAGGACTTACAAAAAAATAAAACTATTTACTATTTTAAAATAAAAAATGATTGCAATTCACAATTTGTATGTCTATAATGTTTTTATTGATTTACAATCAATGTGTTTATAAATTTTATAATTCGGATGAACCATTCAGGAGAAGGTCTATTGATCTACCGACGGGGCAAAAAGTTGTTATACCAACTTTGAAACTCTCAGGTCTTGGTTACAAGTAGAACTGCATGGGGACGAATCTCTGGAGAGACTCCCTCTCGCTTTCATAGAGCGCGGAGGAAAACGAGCACCGAAGGAGCAAATCCGCTACTTTAGCGGATAATCTCTCAGGTAAAAGGACAGAGACAAGCGAAAGAAAAAGCCGATTGTATCGGTTTATTTTTCTATCCCTTGTTTCTCCAGAGACCATTTCATTTACTTGAAGTGGTTTTTATTTTTTCTAAAAAAGGAGAATAAAGATGGAGACAGTAAGTAAAGTATTAGAACAACTGAATCAATACGTGTGGGGATTACCAACTTTGTTGCTACTCGTTGGAACAGGTATCATTCTCACAGTGCGTTTAAAAGGTTTACAGTTTAGTAAACTATTATACGCTCACAAACTAGCATTTAAAAAATCAGAAGATGCCTCTTCTTCTGGAGATATTAGTCACTTCCAAGCACTTATGACAGCTATGGCCGCAACGATTGGTATGGGAAATATAGCCGGTGTTGCAACAGCTGTTACAATTGGTGGTCCTGGTGCAATATTTTGGATGTGGATTACCGCTTTATTCGGTATGGCAACAAAGTATGCAGAGGCAATACTTGCAGTGAAATACCGTGTTAGTAATGAAAATGGTGAATATTCAGGTGGACCAATGTATTATTTAGAGCGTGGTTTAGGTAAGAAATGGCTTGCTATATTATTCGCTATATTTGGTACAACTGCTTCTTTCGGTATTGGTAATATGGTGCAATCTAATTCAGTTGCAGAGGCAATGCGAATTAATTTCTCTTTCCCTCCTGCTTTAACTGGTATAGTAATGTCATTTTTAATCGCAATTGTTATTTTAGGCGGTGTAAAAAAAATCGGGAAAGTGACGGGATATGTCGTTCCTATTAAAGCTTTCTTTTATATAATTGCTGGTCTTATCATTATTTTCTATCACTACGACCAAATTCCAGAAGCATTTTCACTTATTTTTTCTGGTGCATTTAATGGTACAGCAGCTGCTGGTGGTTTTATCGGGGCAACAGTTGCATCCGCTATCCAAATCGGAATGGCACGTGGTGTATTTGCGAACGAAGCTGGTTTAGGGAGTGCACCAATTGCTGCTGCGGCTGCAAAAACTGATTCGCCTGCAAAGCAAGCTTTAGTTTCAATGACTGGTACTTTTCTAGATACGTTTATTGTATGTACAATTACAGGACTAGTATTAATCACTACAGGCGCTTGGAAATCTGGTAAAACTGGCGTTGAAGCTACAACACTTGCATTCCAATCTGTATTTGGTACTGCTGGTAGTATGATTCTCGGTATCGCAATTATTTTATTTGCCTACTCTACTATTTTAGGTTGGTCGTATTATGGAGAAAAATGTGTAGCTTATTTATTCGGAGAAAGTGCAGTTAAATATTATAAAGCAATCTTTATTGTCATGATTGCAATTGGTGCTAATTTAAAGCTAGGAATCGTATGGACATTTGCTGATATTGCAAATGGACTTATGGCAATTCCAAACTTGATTGGTCTAATTGGATTAAGTAGTATTGTTGTTGCTGAAACGAATCGTTTTTTACAAGCAGAGAAATTGAAAGAAAATAATAAAAAACAGGCAAGTTAATCTATGAAAAAAGGAATGACTCATACATGATGAGCATTCCTTTTTTCATCCCCTCTTTTACTTAATTACTATCATTAAAAATATATTTATATCAATATTTACTCCTTTTTATTCCTCCAAAAGTTTTTCACATAAATGTCATAAATCGTATGGTCTAACTATATAGTTGAAAAGGAATGCGACATTAAAGTGTCGCTGAAAAACTCATCCAAGAAAAGGGAGGAAAAATCTTTTGAAAAACAAAATCATTGTTTTCCTATCTGTTTTATCATTTATTATTGGTGGTTTCTTCTTTAACACGAATACTTCAAGTGCTGAAACATCATCTACTGATTACGTTCCTAACCAATTAATCGTTAAGTTCAAACAAAATGCATCTTTAAGTAATGTGCAATCTTTTCATAAATCTGTCGGAGCTAATGTCTTATCTAAAGATGATAAGTTAGGTTTTGAAGTCGTACAATTTTCAAAAGGTACTGTAAAAGAAAAAATAAAGAGTTATAAAAATAATCCAGATGTGGAATATGCAGAACCGAATTATTACGTTCACGCCTTTTGGACTCCAAACGACCCATATTTTAATAATCAATATGGATTACAAAAGATTCAAGCTCCACAAGCTTGGGATAGCCAACGAAGTGATCCTGGTGTAAAAGTAGCTATTATTGATACAGGAGTTCAAGGCTCACACCCTGATCTGGCTTCGAAAGTAATTTACGGGCATGATTATGTTGATAACGACAATACATCTGATGATGGTAATGGTCATGGTACACATTGCGCTGGAATTACTGGAGCACTTACGAATAACAGCGTCGGAATTGCTGGTGTTGCCCCACAAACTTCAATTTATGCTGTCCGCGTATTAGATAATCAAGGAAGTGGTACTCTTGATGCTGTAGCGCAAGGTATTCGAGAAGCTGCTGATTCGGGTGCAAAAGTAATTAGTTTAAGTTTAGGAGCTCCAAATGGTGGTACTGCATTACAACAAGCCGTTCAATATGCATGGAATAAAGGCTCTGTTATAGTTGCAGCTGCTGGAAATGCTGGAAATACAAAAGCTAATTACCCTGCTTATTACAGCGAAGTAATTGCAGTTGCTTCTACAGATCAATCAGATAGAAAATCTTCATTCTCTACTTATGGTAGCTGGGTAGATGTTGCAGCACCAGGTTCAAATATATATTCAACATATAAAGGAAGTACGTATCAATCATTAAGTGGTACATCTATGGCAACACCTCATGTTGCAGGAGTCGCAGCTCTTTTAGCAAATCAAGGATATAGCAATACACAAATCCGCCAAATTATTGAGTCTACTACTGATAAAATTAGTGGTACAGGTACGTACTGGAAAAACGGTAGAGTCAATGCATATAAGGCTGTACAATACGCTAAGCAATTACAAGAAAATAAAGCTTCTTAATAAATAAAGTAAAATTTTAATCAGTCGATCTACCATTAATGCCGGATAAAATAGAAGGAGAGACTTCTACAATTAAAGCCTCTCCTTTTTACAAACTATATTACTCTCCCTGCTTTTTAACCATATGTAAATACAGTACAAAATCCATCATTGTTGACGAATGACCAAGTTGACGGATCATCGCTGTTATATTTCCTCTATGATATGTACCATGATTTACGACATGTTGCACTAATTCTAAAATCGAAGTTTCTAATTTCCCTACATATGGATTCTCAATAACAAATACAGCATTCACATCTTGTATTGTAATTAAAAACTCTTTATATTGATTTGCCATGTTTTCAAACATTTTTTCTAATTCATGTAACGATTTAGTTTCAATTTGTTTTCGTAAATCTTCTCGGTCTTGTATTGCTTCATTCATACTTTTACCATGCAATATATGTAACCACACTTGATCTGTAATATAAATATGCACAAAAGTATCCTTAATGGATGGGAATACACTCTGTATCTGCTCATTAAAAATCGTCTCATGGTTTGGTAACTCTTTTAATCGATTGAATAATCTAGTATTAGCCCAAGCATGGTAATCACACTGTTTTAATATATAATCTTTCAACTTATATTACCTCCTTATTGTATGAAACGAATGGTTTGTTTCTTCATTTCTGATTCTCTATCAGCCTTTGCAATCCCTTTTTCTTTCATTTCATGCTTATTTATCGTTTTATATTTTACATACGTATAAAATTCCGTTTGAAATGGAAATGGTGTAATCCGAATCGTTTCCTCGTCCACCCATTCAGCTTGAATAAGTTTCTCCTCTTTACTATTAAAGATTTCTGTTCCTTCAAAACCATCTTTAAATAAGTCAATTTCATCTTTCTTTTTGACACCAGGCTTATTCATACATACGTATAAAGAAAGTTCATCACAAAACTTTAATAATCTATAATGTTTATCGAACATCGCAAACTGTTCCTTTGTTAACGTTTTCAAGATTCTTTTTTGTCGTTCTAATTCATGTTTATAAAATGACATCATCTCTTCATCTTCCTCGTTTAGTGGAAATGATAAAAAATGTTTACTACAAAGCAATGCCCCGTATGGATTAGAATTTTCAATTTCATTCAAACCAATCGTATAAAAAACAAAACGTAATGGGCTTGGACAATCCATAAATGTATATGGAATATTTTTAGCATCATTCAAAATTGGTACTTTATCAAGCTCTATCCATCCTCTGTCATGCTCATATATTGCATCAACTGTTTCTTTTAAATATGTTTTACTTTCAAAAAAGTCTTCTTTTATATGTTTTGCAATCTCTCCAGCTAAAAAACCATGATCATGTTGACGAATTAATATACTTTCCTTCTCATTTTTTTCACGAAAAATCATTCATATACTCCCCCTCATCCTCATATTAAAGCTTTTTATATGCATCGATTCTTAATTAATCCCTAAATAATAGAAGGGATTCAGTCTCTTGCAACGAAATTAACATAATTATATAGTATTCTATCTAATCATAGTGATAGCTTTATCTTTACTATCTATTATACTAAAACATTCATTCCAAAAATTTTTTTATGAGGTGAAAACATGAACAAAACAGAATTAATTAAAAACGTAGCTCAATCAGCTGATATTTCTCAAAAGGACGCTTCTGCAGCTGTACAATCCGTATTTGACACAATTGCTAATGCATTACAATCTGGAGATAAAGTTCAACTAATCGGTTTTGGAACTTTTGAAGTGCGCGAAAGATCTGCTCGTACAGGACGTAATCCGCAAACTGGCGAAGAAATTCAAATCGCCGCTGGTAAAGTTCCTGCATTTAAAGCAGGTAAAGAATTAAAAGAAGCTGTTAAATAAACAAGAAACCAGCCATTTTATAGGCTGGTTTCTTGTTTTTATTTAAGCAATTGCTTTATATTCTCTGCATGATACACTTCACAAATATAAAATACACATTTGCATTTACTTACAATTTGATACTTTCTAGTTGGATACACATTCGCTGTAACAGAACATCCATCAAACAATTCAATAATATTTCCAGATGGCTGATATCCTTCATATAATACATTTCTTCTTACTTCCATCTTTTCTATAAGCTTTTCAACAGGAATATTTCCACTCTCTAATTCACTCTTTATTGCGTCCGGTAAAAACGAAGTGTCTGCAAAAATTAGATTTTCAGATAACACCTTGCCTTTATAACTAACATTAGATACACGGTAAAGAAATGTTCCATCTTTATCAAAGAAATTCTTTGCTTCTTTCGGAATGTACTGTCTACCAAGTGCCTCTTGTTCAAGAACATCAAACTGAACTGTATCATTTAAAAGCTTTTCTAAAGCATGAATGGATGATGTATCTCCAGAAAATAAAATATTTTTAATTGCTTGTACGTTATAAGTGAATTCATTCTTTCTATTTTCCGCTACTAACATGAGGAACACCTCTTCTATAATTTTTTTATTTAAGATTTAAAAGTGCTGCCGCATCTAATTGCGTAATTTCAGTTACTTCCTTACTGAATATTGCAACAGAGGCCCTATAATCTAAACTAGGCTTTACATCTTCCATCATTGTATTATTTAATAACTCTTGTCTATCCTTAAAAACCAACAAGTTTGGAGGATCATTTGGAGCTGATACTGTAATATGTACTGGCGGAATCATTAGTCCTTCACCTGTCGCTTTCAGCACCGCTTCTTTTCGAGTCCAATATGTTAAAAATCCTTCTATTTTCTGTTCATTTGGCAGTTTCATAACTTGCGCTATTTCAATGTCTGTTAATACACCTTCTGCCATTTTCATAACATCTACATTTGGATTCATTTGTTCTACATCTATGCCAACAGGTGCAGATTTTGTAAAAGCAACGACAACCCACTCACCTGAATGCGAAACGGATAATTGCGGCATACCTTCTGGTAATTGTGGTCTTCCATGCTGCACTTTACATACTGAGCACATTCGATCAATTGGTACTTGGACTGGTGACATAGAAAGTATCTTACCGAGAACTAATCTACTTACTACGCAACCTATTATAAAACGAGCTCGATCTGCCGAATGATGATACGAATTTGCTTTCTCTCGCTCTATATCATTTAGTAAATTGTAATGCCATGATTGTAAATCCGAAATTCTTGCCCACCATATTTGACAATCATTCTCATTCAAAGTTGGAATAGAATCTACAACTTTACTTTCTATCATGTAAACTCTCCTTTATTCAACGAATATCAATTTTCATAAGAAAGCATGCGTATATTGTTATTCATTGACAAGTACTTTCTCTTTTTCTGATACAGATAATGTTTTTTCTTTCTTCTTTGACATTACCTCTTTATCGGAAATACGTAAAGAAAATAGTAGTGCTATGAGCAAAAATATTGCTGATCCAATTAATGCTGCTTGATATGGTAAAAAATCGGATTGAGCGTTATTACTTCCAAAACCAGCTAGTATACTAGCTAAAACAGCTACTCCTATTGCTGAACCTAATCGATTTTGCACATTGAATATAGTAGTAGCTCTCCCCATAGAAGGCGGCGTGATATTGTTAAAGGCAGAAAATTGAACCGCACCGACAGATTGACCTAAGAAAATACCGATACCAAACAATAATGCGCGGATTTGCCACGGATTCGTATCGTGATTTACAAAACTTAATAAAACAAAGATAACCACGGTACAAATTAATCCAATAGAAATTACCTTTCGAGCTCCTAATTTCTTATATGACCATGGCACAATTTGTGAAGAAATCATTAATCCAATCGCCTCTGGAAATGTCGTAAGTCCTGATTCCAGCGCGGAAACTCCTATCACATTTTGATACATAAGTGGAAAAACAAATAACATTCCTAGTAAACCAGCTGATGAAAATAATGATATAAGGCTCATCTTTCTAAAGACTGGTTCTTTTAATAAACGTAAATCTAACATCGGTTGCTTTACTTTCAGTTCTACGATTATAAACAATGTAATGAATACACCCCCAGCTATCCCAGTACTCATAATTTCTGGAGAAATCCACCCTTTTGATGGTCCCTGGCTGAGCGCATATATGAGCATCGCAAATCCTGGTGCTGATAAAATAAAGCCGAGCGAATCAAAGCGACCAGCTGATTTTTCAACATGCTCTGCTAAAAATAGAAGTCCAAAGAGCAATGCAACGATTCCAAACGGTAGATTAATATAAAATACCCAACGCCAAGACATTTGATCTACAAAGAAACCACCGATGATAGGACCAACTGCTGGTGCTACAGCAATTGGCAGTACAATGAACCGGGAAATCTTCGGTCTTTCCTCTGGTGAAAATGTTCGGAATAACATCGCCATTCCGACCGGTGTTAAAAGCCCTCCACCAGCACCTTGGATGATACGGAAAATATTCAATGAAGTAATATCGTTAGCCATTCCGCATAAAGCAGAGGCAATTGTAAATACGAAAAGAGCAATTAAAAATACTCTTTTCGTACCAAAACGATCTCCTAACCAACCAGAAATCGGAAGGAAAACAGCTAAACTAACTAAATACCCAACATTCACCGTCCCCATTGCAGATGCAGGTACTTGTAGTTCCCTACTTATCGTTTGCAGTGCTACATTTACAATCGTTGCGTCCATCGCAGCCATAAACATCGCAGTTATATAAACGATACTTACAACTACTTTTGGATTTAGTTTTTCTTTCATTATCGTTTTCCTACTAATGTTTTTTCGCGAACTTGATTACCTTGTGGATTCAAATCTTTCCAGTTATATTCAACATATTCTAAGCAGCTCTGCCTACTAGCTTCTTCATATACGACATTCCAGCCAATAGGTACATCGAGAAAAGCAGGCCAGAGAGAATACTGGCCCTCCTCATTTATTAATACTTTATATGTGTAATTATCATTTTCAAATGGATTCGTCATACTCTACTTACCCCTTTCTTATTCTGCAAATATTTCGCTAATACTTGCCCAATTTCCGTAAGTGGACCTGGCTGACATAGATCTTTATGTCTACAATCAATATCGTGCTGCACAATTTGCCCGTCTAAATAATTTAGCCACGTATTTGGAGAAATAGGATCAAACCAGTCTGGTATAACAGTAGATCTAAAGAATAAGATATCTCCGTTATAAACTTTCGGTACATATTTCCCTAACAACCCTACTGAATTTACATATGTTTCTTTCAAGTTCAATATAGTCTCTTCTTCAAGACTTGCTAATGCACTTCCATCTTTACGAAGGATTTCAACTGCACTTTCCATTGTAAGGGGTTTACCATCCATGTTATCTGGATCATATCCGCCTAAAGCAAGTAATGCAATTAACGCTTCCTCTTCAGTAGGCGCTTCCGTATTTGGTAAGAAGTGTCCAGGATAAGAATCAAGCATAACGAGTAATTCTACTTCTTCCCCTTCATTTTGTAGTTGCGCCGCCATTGCATGCACAACATTTCCTCCAAGCGACCAACCTAATAAACGATATGGTCCATAAGGCTGTACTTCACGAACATGTTTCAAGTAATCCGCCGCCATCTCCTCTAAACTTTTTGGAAGTTCTTCATTTTTAGCAATACCACGTGCTTGTACACCATAGATTGGATAATCTGTTCCTAAAGATTTCATAAGTCCTGCATAGCACCAACTTAATCCACCTGCTGGATGTACACAAAATAGTGGTAATTGATCCCCGCTTGCTCGTAATGGAAGCAACACATCAAGTGCACTTTGACCATTCCCCATCTCAAGTCTTTCAGCTAACCCTGCAACAGTCGGTGCTGCAAATAAAGTACCAATGTTTAGTTCCACTCCAAGCGCCTCTTTCATGCGGCTCATAAGCTGCACTGCAAGGAGTGAATGACCACCAAGATCAAAGAATCCGTCATCAATTCCAATTTGAGGTACACTTAGCACTTCTGTAAACAAGTCACATAACATTTCTTCTTGCGGTGTTCTTGGACCACGACTAGAAGATGATGCGATAAATTCTGGAGCTGGCAATGCCTTTCTATCTAATTTACCGTTTGGAGTTAAAGGTAACTCATTTACTACTACAAAAGCGTATGGAACCATATAATCTGGTAAACTACCACTAGCAAACTGACGCATTTCATTCGTATCAATTGCTTCATTATTTGATGCAACGATATAAGAAACTAACCGTTTATCCCCTAGTTGATCTTCACGTACAATAACGGCTACTTGCTCAACTTTAGGGTGCTTCATTATGACTGCTTCTATTTCTCCTAATTCAATTCGGAATCCACGAATTTTGATTTGATGATCTGCACGTCCTATATAATCTAGCGTCCCATCATTACGCCAGCGAGCTAAGTCTCCTGTACGATACATTCTTGTACCTGGCTTGCTAAATGGATCTGCGATAAAGCGTTCAGCCGTTAATCCTGCTCTTCCTAAATATCCACGCGCAAGTCCTGCACCTGCAACATACATTTCTCCAACTACTCCAGGTGGGACTGGTTGTAAATAGTTGTCTAACACATACACTTTAAGGTCAGGTATACTGCACCCAATTAAACTATTTGCTCGTAAAGAGACGATAGTTTCATCTAATTCAATATAACTAACATGCACTGTCGTCTCCGTAATACCGTACATATTAATAAGCTTTGGTGCGTTATGAGGATGTCGACTATACCAATCTTCTAAGCGACTTAGCTCAAGTGCTTCTCCTCCAAAAACAACATATCGTAAAGATAATTTTTGGCCGATCTCTTCATTTTCACGATCTGCTTGCATCAATTGATAGAACGCTGATGGAGTTTGGTTTAAAACCGTAACCTTTTCTTTAACAAGAAGCTGTAAAAATTCTTTCGGCGAGCGACTTACAGTATGTGGAACTACAACTAAACGCCCTCCGTATAATAAAGGTCCCCAAATTTCCCAAACCGAGAAATCAAAAGCGTATGAATGGAACATCGTCCAAACATCGTTTCCGTCAAACTGGAACCAATGATCAGTTGCTCCTAAAAGTCTTACTACATTTTGATGAGGTATCATAACGCCTTTCGGTCTACCCGTTGAGCCTGACGTATAAATAACGTAAGCAATATGTGATGGAGATAATGGCTTAATTCGTTCCACTTCATCAATATTTTCTTCACTATATTTCTCAACTTCTGCTAGTACTTTCACATCATCAACTAAAACTTTTAGTGCCTCATCACATTCAATTTCCACTTCTGAATTCGTTAAAACACGTGATGGTTTCGCATCGTGTAGCATAAATGAAATACGGTCTGCTGGGTAATCTGGATCTAACGGAAGGTATCCAGCACCAGCTTTAAGAACAGCTAATAAGCTTACAACCATGTTTAATGATCTTGGCATCGCTAAAGCAACGAGTTGATCAGGACCAATCCCTTTTGCTATTAGGAATCGAGCTATTTTATTTGCTTTTCTATTTAACTCTTCATAAGTTAATTTCTTATCTTCAAAGACAACAGCAATAGAATTTGGATTTATATGAACCTGCTTTTCAAACAATTGTGGCAATGTCATTTCTGGTGCAATTTGAAAACCACCATTCCACTTTTCTAACACTGTATTTTTCTCTGCTACAGCTAATATTTCTAATGTGCCAATTGATCGATCCGGATTTGTAGCTGCATCATCTAATAACAAAATGAATCGTTCTATTAGTTTTTGAACCGTTTCACGTTTATATAAATCGGTACTAAACTCTAGTAATCCATGTAAACCGTTCGGAGTACCATCAACTCCGTTATTCTCACTAATTTCAAATGTTAAATCAAATTTTGCAGAACCGACGCTTTGAATTTCAAGGCTCGCTTCTAAATCTGGTACATGAAACGTTGCTTCTGGTGTATTTTGAAAAGCTAACATAACTTGAAACAACGGGTGGCTGTTTCGAGTACGTACTGGATTTAATACTTCAACAAGCCTTTCAAATGGAACATCTTGATTTTCATAAGCTGCAAGGTTTACCTGCTTCACTCTATTTAATAATTCTTTAAAACTTGGATCTCCTGAAGTATTTGTACGTAACACTAATGTATTTACAAATAAACCAACAATATCTGAAAGTACATCATCATTTCTTCCAGCAATCGGACTTCCAATGGGTATATCAGTGCCTGCACCTAATCTTGTAAATAGTGCACTAAGCCCTGCTTGCAATACCATAAACAAACTAACTCCATTCTCACGTGCAAGCTCTACTAACCTACTATGCATACCTTCATCTATATGAAAATGAATTGTTTCCCCGCGGTAACTCGTCTCAATTGGACGCTGGAAATCTGTAGGTAACTCCATTTGGTCTGGTAAACCTTTAAGTTCTTCTTTCCAAAAATCTAATTGTGTTGAAATAAGACTCTCTGGTGTCGTTTCATCACCTAGCAATTGCTGTTGCCAAAGTGCATAATCTGCGTATTGAACTGGAAGTGACTCCAGCTGAATTCTGTCCCCTTGACATCGCGCTTTATACGCCGCTGTAAAATCTCTCGTTAACGGCTGTAATGACCAGCCATCACCTACAATATGATGTAATAGAATTAATAATACATGTTCGTTTTCACTCACTGTAAAAAGTTGTAAACGAACTGCCGGCTCAAAATCGAGGTTAAAGCTATATCTTACCGCCTCTGAAAGTACACTTTCTAATTCATCTTTACATGTATTAGTTATAACCATTTCTAGATTTAAGTTTTCCATATCTAAAATTTTCTGATAGGAACTACCTAATACGTTAGGGAAAATTGTTCTAAGTGTTTCATGTTTCTCAACTACATCATAAAAAGCACCTTGTAATGCTTCCCGATTCAATATTCCATTCATACGAATGACTAGCGGAATATTATAAGTAGGACTTGGACCTTCTAAACAATTTAAGAACCATAACCTGCGCTGTGCAAATGAAAGTGGAACTTCATTTGGCCTACTTGCTTTCTGAATAGCTGGTCTTGCACTTTTTGCATCGTTTAATTGTTTCGCCAGTTCGGCAACAGTTGGTGATTCAAATAGTTTCCCAATTCCTAATTCCACACTTAACGTTTCACGAATTCTAGCCATTAAACGAGATGCGAGAAGTGAATGTCCACCCATTTCAAAGAAATTATCATCAATGCTAATTCGAGAGACACCAAGTACTTCTGCAAATAAATCACATAATATTTCTTCTTTCGGATTTCTAGCAACTCTCTCATTGTTCATTCCATTAAAATCAGGAGCAGGTAATTTCTTTCTATCCACCTTACCATTTGGCGTTAATGGTAATTCTTCTAGCACAACAAATGCTGATGGTATCATGTAATTCGCTAAACTTTCTGAAACATAAGAACGAATTTCTGAAAGATTAATCGGTTCCTTTTCTTCTGCAACGATATACGCAATGATGCGTTTATCATTTGCACGATCTTCTCGTACCATTACTACCGCTTGTTGAATATTTTTATGTCGTTGTAATACCGTTTCAATTTCAGCTAATTCAATTCGGAATCCACGAATTTTAATTTGATGATCTGCGCGACTAATGTACTCTAACGCACCATCACTACGCCATTTCACAAGATCTCCTGTACGGTACATGCGCTTCCCTGATTCTCCATAAGGATTTGCAACAAACCGTTCAGCTGTTAACTCAGGTTTTCCTAAATATCCGCTTGCAAGTCCTTCCCCTGCAATATATAATTCACCAATAGCTCCAGGTGGAACTGGTTGTAACCCTGCATCCAATACATACACTTCTGTATTGCAAATTGGTTTTCCAATAGGAGGTATACCCTTTTCACCTTCATCAATGTTCATGAAAGTAGACCAAATCGTCGTTTCAGTTGGTCCATATAAATTAGTTATTGAGCAACCTAATTCTCGTAATTTATTTGCTAAATGCGCTGGAAGAGCTTCACCACCAACAAGTATGCTTAGCCCTTGTAGCTTCTCTGGATAATCAGTTACTAACGCCTGCCAAAGCGTCGGTGTAGCCTGCATAATGGTCACTCTTTCTTCATGTAAAAGTGTCGTTAATGCAGAAGGCTCTTGTATGTCTTCTTTTTGCGCAATTGTTAAACTTGCACCACTAATAAGAGGTAAATAAATTTCTAGTGCAGAAATATCAAATGCAAACGTTGTAACTGCTAATAAATGATCATTTTCATTTAATGAAAACTTTTGTTGCATAGCCATTAAAAAGTTACTTAAACCTCTCATAGGAACAATTACACCTTTTGGGTTTCCTGTTGAGCCTGAAGTATATATTGTATAGGCTGGGTTTAACAGTGATACATCATTCTTACATGCTATATTCATACGAGAATATGTATGTAACGCTAGTTTCGTTTCTTCGTCATCTAATACAATTTTTTTCATATCCTTTTCTATAACTAACTTAGATGAAACAGATGAATGTGTTATGATACAAACTGGTTTTGCATCATTTACTATATAAGTAACTCTATCTGCTGGGTATTCTGGATCTATTGGTAAATACGCTGCACCAGCCTTTAAGACTGCTAGCATACTAACTACCATTTCTATTGATCTAGGGAATACTAAAGCTACAAACTGGTTTGGTCGTATTCCTTCTTCTACTAAATAATGTGCTAGTTCATTCGCTCGTTCATTTAGCTCTTTATACGTAAGGTTTACACCGTCACAAGTAATCGCTAGTTTATTGGGATTTTTTTGCACTTGTTTTTCAAATGATATAGGCAGACTGATTAACTCATCGTCTTCCTTCGTTTCATTCCATTCCAATAAAACTTTATGATTTTCTTCAGGCAGAGTAATGTTTATTTTTCCAATCGACTCGTTTTTCTCATAATTATTTACTACTAATTCAAATAGATTCATAAATCTTTCTTTATGCAATGCTAGCTCCGCGCCATTATATACTTCGGGATTCGCATCAAAATGAATCATTAGCTCATTTTGATCAAAACGTTTATATACATTTATTGATAAATCATCGACAGGTCCTGCTGATAAGTTATGCGTAATACCACGATTTCCAGCAAAGTTAAGCCCGTAATCAAAAGGCATAACATTCACTAACGGTCCAAACAACCTTTGATTTTCACCTAGTAACTTTAAGTCTCTTCTTAATTCCTCATGACGGTATTTATAATGGCGACGTACATCTCGGATTTCTTTAGAAACTTGTTGCAATAATTCTGCAAGAGTTATATTTGGAGTTACTGTAATACGAAGTGGAACTAAATTCATTACCATACTTGGTGTATGAATAGATACAGAACCTAGACGTCCCATCATCGGTAAACCTAAAACAATATCATTTTCACCTGTTAATTTATGCATATAAATACTTGTTATAGCGACAATGAATTCCGGCCAACTTGTTAACGAAATATTGATATCTTCTAGTAAAGTTTTCGTGCTAGAACTAGATAAATAAGCTGTTTCTCGTGAAAATCCATTTGATGTTCTCGGTGCTCGTTCTGCCAAACTTACAACTTCTGGTTCATCTGCATACTTTTCTAACCAAAAAATACGATCTTCCTGAAATTGTTTAGACTCACGATACTCAATATCTTCTTGCACGACTTTTGCAAGAGAACCAAATGGTTTTTCATTCTTGTTTGTTTCTTCTATAAGTGATGTATACTCATTCGCTACCTTTTGGCTAAGAAGTGAAAATCCATAGCCATCCATCACAATGTGATGGATGCGCTGATACCAAAAGAAACGATTATTTTCAACTTGAATAAGTGCTTCAGTAAATAAAGTATCTTTTTTCAAATCGACTGGCATAGATAAATCATTTTTCATCCATACTTTAGCAGCTTCTTCAGGATTTTCTTCTTTACGAACGTCAATAAAATGCATATGAAACTGTGATTCTTCAATAACTTGCCATGGGCCAATTTCATCCTCTTCGAAGCGAACATGAAGTGCTTCTGTTTCCATTACAACTTTACGTACAGCTAATTCAAAAATGTCTTGATGAATATTTCCGTTTATTTCTACATATTCCCCAGTATTATAAATTGGATTAAGCGGATCTAATTGTTGCGCAAACCACATACCAGACTGCGCAGATGATAACGAATGACGAATCTTTTGACTGTTAGGCATTCTTTACTACCCCTTTATTATGTAGTCTATTTGTTACAGCACCTGTGCTGTTTGTGAAGATAGTAAACTGTACCAACCTGCAACAGTTGGATGTTCTGCTAAATCTGCAAAAGTGATTTCTTTCCCTTCACGACGCCACTTCTCTACTAAACTCATAATTCTGACCGAATCAAGCCCTCTATTTAATAAGTCCTCATCAATATCAATACTCTCTACTGGCTCACGAAGTAGTTGTGCAACTAGTTCATGCACTTCCTGTATAGTGATTCCTTCACTCTCATCATCTTTTACACTTTGTAAATCGTTTAACAGTAGGTTTGTTGATGTCGTTACTGCACATCTATTAGATGCATACTCCAATGCTTGTTTATGATGCTCTAGTGAAAAATCAGCAACTGCATCTGCTACAAAGAACGGCTCTATACCATCCATAAATGCTTCACAAGCTGTTAAAAGACAGCCAATATGCGCATAAATACCGCAAATAATGAGTTGATCTTTTCCTTGTTCATTTAAAATTTCTAATAGATTTGTCTTTTTAAATGCACTATATCTCCATTTTGTGAGGAATATATCATCCTCATCAGGAGTAAGTTCATCAACAATTTTCTTTTTATCTGGTCCAGCAGGTATACCGTCACCCCAAAAGTCTTGTAATAAACCTCGTTGTTCTAACGTTTGCCCACCAGGTTGTGCTGTATAAACAACTGGTATACCAAGTTCCTTACATTTTTCTCTTATCATTTTAATATTTGAAATAAGTTCTACTTTTGGTGATTCTTTATCGCTATATGCATCAAGAAAGTATTCTTGCATGTCATGAATTAAAAGTACTGCACGTTTCGGATCTGGTGTCCAATTCACTTTATTTTTTGGTAGTTCTGATTCAATTGGCATTTTATATACTGAAATAGATGGGATAGCCATCTAATCACTTCCTTCCGATTTTTATTATTGTTTTACTGTAATAAGTTTTTGAGCAATGACTTTACGTAGTTCTTTTTTGCTGACTTTTCCGACTCCTGTTTGCGGGAATGATTCAATAAATTCAATTCGATCTGGAATTTTATAAGCCGCTATACCACGTTCTCTTAAAAACATTTTTAATTCACTTACTGCCGGAACTTGTCCGCGAACTATAACAAAAGCACAGGTGCGTTCACCTAAATAATCGTCAGGCATAGATACGATTGCTACGTCATGGATCGCATCGTGTGCTAATAGATGATTTTCAACTTCTTCCGCAGCAACTTTCTCACCACCACGGTTAATTTGATCTTTATCTCTTCCTTCTACAATGATGTATCCTTGTTCATTTACTTTTACAAGATCACCTGTGCGATAAAACCCATCCTTTGTAAATGATCGTGCATTATGCTCTTCAGCTTTATAGTAACCACGAATTGTATATGGACCTCGTGTTAATAAACTACCTACCTCGCCCGGTTGTACATCGTTGTCATTTTCATCAACAACTCGTACTTCATCGAGTGCAGACATTGGTCTACCTTGTGTATGAATAATAATTTCTTCCGGATCGTCTAATCTTGTATAGTTCACTAATCCTTCCGCCATACCGAATACTTGCTGTAACGTACATCCAAATGTAGGGCGTATACGTCTTGCAACCTCAGCGCTAAACTTAGCACCACCTACTTGAATAACCTCTAAGCTCGATAAATCGGCATTACGAGAAGATGCAGCATCAAGCCAAATCATTGCTAATGGCGGAACGAGCGCTGTAATTGTAACTTTTTCTTTTTCAATAAGAGCAAAGGCCTCATCTGGACTACCACCAGTTGCCAATACCACTTTTCCACCCGCATAGAAAGTTCCAAATGTCCCTGGAGAACTCATTGGGTAATTGTGTGCTACTGGAAGAACTGCCATATAGACGCTTTCTGCATTCAAATTACAAATTTTAGCGCTAACACGTAAACTATAAATATAGTCATCATGTGTTCTAGGAATTAATTTAGAAAGACCTGTTGTGCCTCCTGATAATTGGAGAAACGCAACATCACTTGGCTGAACTTCTGGTAATGAGACGGGATCCATATACAGATCATTTATGTTCACAAACTCTTCTTCTTCTCCCACTACAATTACATGTTGTAAATTTGGCACTTTCTCTTTCACTTCTCTTGCTAGTTTTCGATAATCAAAACCGAGAGCCTTATCTGAAATAACGTAAGCGCTCGCCTCGCCAAAATCACAAAAATAACTAATTTCACTGCTTCGATGTGACGGCAGTGCAAAGACAGGAAGCGCTCCAATTCGAAATAGTGCAAAACATATTTCGAAAAACTCGATAATGTTAGGTAACTGGATTACAACTCTGTCCTCTTTCTTTATTCCTAAATTCAGTAAACCTGCTGCTAAACGATCTACCTTTTTATTAAGTTCACTATATGTTATATGCTTCTTACCACTTACAACCGCGATTTGATCTCCATATTTCTCAGCCCGCTCTCTTAACACTCCTCCAAATGTTTCACCAAGCCAACATCCTTCTTCTCGGTAACGATCGGCAAATTCTTTTGGCCATTCTGTATAACCTACTAGCATTCTTTCTTCCCCCTATTTTTCATTAAGTGAACTATCTCTTAGCCCTAAAGCTTTTAGCATTGTTTGGAACTTGGCTGATGTTTCTGCTAACTCATCTTCTGGTTTTGACTCAGCAACAACTCCAGCTCCTGCATATAAACGCAGTGTATTTTCTTGTACTTCAGCACAACGAATTGTAACAATCCATTCTCCATCTCCATTTAAATCGCTCCATCCTAGCATTCCTGTAAAGAACTCGCGGTCAAATGGCTCAATATGCTGTATAGCCTCTCTTGCTTTTTCCATCGGAGTTCCGCAAACTGCTGGAGTTGGATGAAGGGCAATTGCTAATTGTAAAGAAGAAGTATTTGGATCCTTCAGTTCACCTTTCACTTCTGTAGACAAATGCCACATCGCTTCACTATGAATAACTGATGGCTTTTCTGGAACATGTAATGTATGACAATACGGACGAAGTCCAGCGGCAACCGCTTCCACTACTACCGCATGTTCATGTAAATCTTTTGGAGAAGAAAGTAATTCCTCTGCTCTTCTTTTATCTTCTACTGGGTCCTCACTACGTGGCCTTGAACCAGCTAACGGATTAGAAATAACTTGCATACCATTACGTGAAACAAGTAATTCAGGGCTTGCTCCAATTAGCGTCTTACTGTTCTCTTTTTCATCTTTCGGTAAATTCACAGCAAATGTATAACCATGCTTATTATGTTCTGCTAATTCTCGCAGAAGTTTTTGCTTATCAATCTTTTCGGAAGATTTAACATCTAACGATCTGGATAGAACGATTTTCTTTAAATCACCGTCCTGTATTTTTTTAATTCCTTGCTTCACACCATTCATATAAACTTCAGGGTCTGGCATTGGCGTCATTTCAAATGTTACGTTCTCATTTGTTTCAAGCTGATTTGTTGTATCCAATTGTAAACGCTCAGAAATCCTACTATATTCTGGTACGATAAGTTGGACTTCTTTTCTACGATCAAATGGCAAAGCACCCACAACGATAGGATTTGGATTTCCAGCTTGTTTCGCATTACTTAATGTCGCTTGCACAAGCTCTGGGAAATTTTCAATTTCACGATGCTTTACTGTAGTAAACTCTCCTTCTGCTAATATCGTTCGAGTTGGTGAAGCAAAAAAGAATGAAGATTCAGTCTTATAATCTTCTAAAAGTTTTTCTGACAATTCCTTTACAGCTATATGTTCATTCATAATATAATAACCTCCTGAATTTTTATTAAACTCCTAACGTAGCACCGCCATCGACACATAAATTGTGCATTGTAATATGACTTGCTCTATCTGAGGCTAAAAATAACACGGCTTCAGCAACTTCTGAAGGTTGTGCAATTTTTTGTAATGGAATTCCGAGTCTATATGTATTTTGAGAACCAGCAATTATATTTTTAGCTCCATTCTCATCAGCCCATAGTAATCTTTGCATCTCAGTTTCAGTAGAACCTGGAGAAACTAAGTTGCAGCGTATATTGTATGCCGCAAGCTCTAGTCCTAAACATTTCATAAACATCGTCGTTGCAGCCTTTGACGCAGCATACGCAGCCATCTCCATTCTCGGCGTATTTGCCGCATTTGAACCGACTGTAACAATTGCCCCTGATTTTCTTAACATCATATTTTTACTTACCGCTCGGGACATATTGAAAACCCCTGTAGTATTTACAGAGAATGTTTTATTCCAATCTTCATCACTTAACGAATGAATTGGTCCCATACGTAAAACCCCTGCAACATTTATTAAAATATCTATTGGCGCTATTTCATTTGCAATATGATTTACCATGTCTTCAACAGCAGCGCTATTACTCACATCTAAACGAAACGTTTTCATACGTGTTTTATTTAATTCATTTTGATTTAAGAGTACATTTAACCCCTCTTCATTTTGATCAACCGCAATAACTGTGGCTCCTCTTTCTAAAAACATTTTGGCAACAACACTGCCTATGCCTTGTGCTGCACCTGTTACTAAAACTGTTTTCCCATCAAATTCCCCTAAGTTCATTTTCTCTATCCTTTCACATAAACATTAATTTCATTAAGTGACACAACTGATATTGATTTTCATTATCAGTTGTGTTGTAAAAAATAATACACTTACTAAACTAATTGGTCAAGTGCGCATTACTTTAAAATCCATTTTATTGATAATGTTTTTCATTTACTATCTTACACCGAAATGATAATGTTTCTCAATAAACTTGTCAATCTTTTTTTATTTTTCAGATAAAGTATTTTAATGCTTCTTAATAAAATCATATGTAAACGCATTAAAAGTACTTATATTATAAATAAAATTCAAAGTCCTCTTTTTAAAATTGAAGAAGCTAAACTAGAGATACGTTCATTTACAATGCTTTATGAAAAACTCAAGTATATATTTTCTCAATATTTTTCTGAAAATATATCTTACAAATACTAATGAATGTCTTTTTTGTCATTTAAGATTTAATATATATTTCGAATACGATGTATCGATTTATTATATTTCAATATAATCCAAATCGGCATTTCACTCACTTTTACATCTATGAAAATCACAAAAGTAATTTAACCTTGTTAAAATAACTCATAAAAAAGCATCCTAATTAATAGAATAGGATGCTTTTTCGTAATCATATTGTTATAGAAGATTTATATACTTATGCTACGCTGCGATACTCTTCTTCTTTTTCTTTTTTCTGTTTAGGTGCTTGAATTAAAATTGCGATAATGAATGACACGACACATAATACACCGATCACCATGAACGTTGGTTTGAATCCACCTAGAAGTGCACCGATAAAGGAACCTGCAAGCGCCCCAAATCCAAATCCTTGATACACAATTCCGTAGTTCTTACTATGGTTTTTCATACCGAAGAAATCACCAACAATAGCTGGGAAAATAGTGATATTTCCACCAAAGCAAAACGCTACACTTGCTACACATACGAAGTAAATACCATAATTTAAATCTACAAAACTTAGAACTAAGACTGAACTCGCCATAACAACAAAAGTACCAGTAACGATTTTTAAACGCCCAATTTTATCCGATAATGGTCCTAAAATGATACGACCTAATGTATTGAAGATTGCAACCATAGCCACCGCATTAGCTGCTGTTGCTGCGCTAAGTCCTACAAGTTGAACACCAATGTCTTTTACCATACCAATTAAGTATAAGCCACTCATACATGATGTAAATAACATGATAAATAATAAGTATACTTGTTTTGTGCCTAACATTTCTTTCGTTGTGTATTCCTTAGTTTTTGTTTCATGAACTGCTCCTTGATCTGCAGCTTGATGGATTAAACAAGCACCAATTACAATCATAGCTGTAACAATTAAACCCCAGTATATAAATGCTTGCGATACACCAACTGATTCAATCAACTGTGCGTTAACGTATTTAAAGATTAAGCTACCTGAACCATATGCAGAGACAGAAATACCAGCAATTAAACCTTTACGCTCTGGAAACCACTTTATTAAATTTGATAGTGAAGTGATATATGCTGTACCATCTGCATAACCTACAACAACTCCCGCTAGTACATAAAGTAATATTAATGAGGATGCTTGTGAGCTAAGTATTAATCCTAGTCCTAATGCTAATCCAGCTATCATAATAAGTTTACGAAGTCCCCATTTTTCTTGCAATTTACTCGCAAATAAAGTTGAAAATGCTAAAGAAAGACTAGTAATTGAGAAAGTTATCGCAACAGCGTTAAGACTCCAACCGTATTTACTAACTAAAGGCTGATTGAATAAACTCCATGTATATATCGTCCCAAGCCCCATTTGTACTATAACTGTGCCAAGGACAACAAACCATGGATTAACAGTTGATTTTTTCATACCTTTCCGCCTCCTCTTTCTATTTCAATGCTATTCGCTAAATTTACTTTTTTTATGTTCATTTTGGTCACCTCTTTTGATTTGACACCTTCATTGTATAAGATGTTTTCGTTTATGTAAGCACTTACAAGACAGAGCGTCAAAAACGTAGAATCAGTTACAAAAAACGAAGGATGAAATACAAAAACTACTTATTAAATACGTAACAGTTATTTAATAAGTAGTTTTTGTATAAGCTCGATTTACATTTATTTTTGAACTCTTTTTTAAAAAGTGAAACAATAAAACCGTCTCTTTACTATTTATTAAAGAGACGGTTTTATTGGGTCAATTCATAAGCCTGACTTTCTTTATACGTTTATAATTGTTTCTTCAAATGTAACAATTGGCTCTACAAATTCCATCATAATGAAAGCATTTTTAATACGTCTTGTTAAAACTTCTTTTAATTCTGCACACATTTGTTCTGTAAGTGATTTTACAAATACAAAGTTGTGATAATAAATCACACTCTTCTCTTTACTTAATGGGTTTAAAAACATCCCCTCTTTTGTAACGAGAGCATTAGAATGTCCCGATAAAGTTGAAAGAAACGTCTCTAAAATTTTTATTTCTCTTTTTGAAAACGATTCTTCACAAACTACTTTAATATTCATTTCTGTTATCATTTATATATTCCCCCAACCATTTTTTCACAAGGGGATACTATAATACTATTAAATTTTCACAAGACTCCCCTTGTCGTTCATAAAATTCACCAGAAAACTAAGTTGACTAACTTGTTTTTTCCCTTTAGACATATAAATCTTTCCTTTCGTATATATTACTTCTACATTTGTAATTGATTACCTTTTTATATTAAAGTTTTTCTATGTTTTTAATTGGAATTTTACCAATTAGAGATCTTATTAATAAACGTATATTTTTCTTATACTCCTGAAAAAAACTTTACTTATCTACTTTACGTTTTGTGCTACATAGTGTCTGTCTTTTGAATAATTTGTTTCTCTGCAGTATTTAGTTTCGCTAATGCTGAAAACAATTTACTTTGCTTATAATACAGTGAAACTTTAATCAGCCCTCGCCTAACTTCTTTGCTTCCACTGAATTTTGAGGCGGGGGTCTTACTGCCCAGCAAATAGCGGGATAAACTTAAATAAAATATAACTTTTAACACAGGAGTACTTTATACTCTTCAATTAGAGAACAAATTTTTTTCCAATAAATAAAACTAAATATTCACTAATATATCTATCCGTGGTTTAATATATATAATAAAAAAATATTTCTGTCTTTAATGAGGAGGTACTATGAAAGCAAACGTAGGGGATACTATACTTTTTCAACGAAATAATTTAAAGATTACAGGATCTGTATTAAAACTTTATACTGAATCGGTCTTAGTTGAAATTACAAATGTAAGCGGTGGTACTTTTGAATTTGATCGAACAATTGTAAATCATAAAAACTATAAAGTTTTAAATACAAATACATAAAACAACACAAAATAGCCCCTGCTCAACAGCAGGGGCTATTTTATATAAAAATATTTCACTAGTTTATATACCCTAAAACATTAACAATCTTACTCGCTTTTAAATTGTTAATATGATAATAAATTTCTAAACCTCTTCTCTCTGCTCGTAACACTTTACCCTTCATTTTTGATAGATGTTGTGAAACAGTAGATTGCGGAATATTCAGTAACTCTGTTAATTGTGTTACATTACAAGTTTTTCTCGTACTTAATTCATTTACAATTTGCAGTCGGATTGGATGCGCCATAATTTTTAAAATATCTACATCTTCTTCTGAAACTAAAGTTTTTCTCATTTCACTCGTATATGTTGTCATAAGACATTCCCCTTTTATATGAATTCCATATTCATAAGATCTATTTCCAAATTTTTTAAAACCCTTGATTAAAACTTTCATATAGAAATAAAAGGATTTTAAATTTTTGAAAACAGAACTTACATTTACTTTATTTATTTATTTGGTACATATACATAATACAATGTTAATATGTGCTCTATGTGAAGTTCACATAAATTTGTGATGAAGATTTACTTAGCCACTCGCATCCTACTCATCTAATTACCCACTGCATAAAATCATCAGTTATTTTAACACATTTTAGGCGTTTGTATATACTATTTATAAAACAACTTTTATAAAGGGAGGATTCATATGCCTACAGCGTTACAAGAAGAAGTCGAAGAAGCACGGGAAACATATGTCAGTCGTATCATCTTAGTTGGAGGATCGACTTTATTTTTAGTAGGCGGGGTTATCTCAGCAATTTCAGCTTTTAAAGCTTATAATCGTTTGGAGAATACGCCGCCTTCTACAGATAATTCATAGATATTTTATAAAATAAAACGTCGCCTCCAATATGAAGAGACGACGTTTTATTATTCATACATATGACACTAAAAGTATCGGTAGATTCCCTACTCCATTTTTTAAGCTTACTTCACCACAAACCGCGTCTGACTACACCCATCCTTCTGCTTCGTTACTTCTAATACAGCTGGCATTGCGTTTTTCAGCTCTTGAACGTGTGAAATGACACCGATAAATCGTCCTGATTTTTGTAAGTCAATTAAGGCGTCTACCGCTTTCGTTAATGATTCTTCATCTAATGAACCGAACCCTTCATCGATGAACATCGTTTCGATGGAAATACCACCTTCATATGCTTGAATGACATCTGCCATTCCTAGAGCTAAGCAAAGTGATGCGTTAAATTTCTCTCCGCCGGATAATGTTTTTACATCGCGCGTTTGGCCAGTGTATGCATCGTACACATCTAAACCTAATCCACTTTGACGGTTTCTTTTTTCAACTCGCTCACTTCGTTTTAAATAAAATTGTCCATTTGATAATTTACGTAGTCGTTCGTTTGCGATTTGAACGATTTGTTCTAAATACTCAATTAAAATGTAACGTTCAAATGATATACGACTTTCGTTATCACCTTTCATTACTTCATATAAATCAACAAGTTCTTGGAAGGCTTTTTCTTCCTCGTGAATTTGTTCGTCAATACGTCTAATGTTTTCATGTAAATCCGAAATATATGTTACCGCATTTTGCGCACGTTGACGTTTTTCTTTAATGATATCGAGATTAATTTCTAGTTCTTTTATGTGTTCACCTAAAGATGTAATATCCATATACTCTTTATCTTTTAATTCTGAGTTTAACTCTTCGATTTGTTTTGCAAGCACTTCAAGCGATGAATAATAACCTTGAATTTCTTTTTGTAACATCTCCATCTCGGCATCGCTTAATTTGGCTTCTTTATACGTGAATTCATCTGTAAACCCACTTTGTTCTAGCTCTTTCATAAAGCGTGCGAAAGTCTCTTCTTTCTTTAATTTTGCACTTTCAAATTGATTAGAAGCACCTTTTTGTTCTGCTTGAATACGTATATTTTCATTTTGCCAATGCTGATACGCTTCCTGGACTTTCTTCCATTCGTCCTCCATTAACCTAAGTTCCTGCATAGCTTGGTCAAACTGTGCTTTCCAAGCTTGTACTGTTTGTAAGTTTTCTGGAATATTTCGTTTATCATGTTCATATGACGTACGAAGTTGCATACACTCCATTTCTGTACGGTGCTGCATTGTTTCCACTTCTCGTTTTTGTTTCTGAAGTTCTTCTATTTTTTCTTCTACGCTTTTCATGTTCGCAGCAATCTGCTTACGTGTTTCTTCACTTGCTTTTAACGTATTCACGTCTGCAGCTAATTGTTTTCCTTTTTGAACAAGTGCACTATATGTTTCAGCTAATTTTTCCGAATTGTAGCCGCGCTTCACAACTTCTTCTATCACTTGTTCATATTGTAGTCGATAGAAATTCCATTTCTCCTCTACTTGCACATGTAATTTTTCAGCAATGTTCTTCTTATCTCTTAAATTGTTTAACTCTTTTTCATCGATCGCATTACTTTGCTCTGTAGCTTTTTGCGGATGATTCGTACTACCACATACCGGACAAGATTCACCGTCATGTAAATGAAGAGCTAATATACCAGCTTGTTCACTTAACCAGCGGCGCTCCATGTTTTCATATGCACGAACTGCCACTTGCACTTTATTAGTTGCCGCTTCTTTTTCTTGCTCGAATTTTTGTTTTTCTTGCCAAACATCATATGCTTGCTTTAAAACTTTTGCATCTTCTCGCATATTCGTTAGTTCTTCTACTTTAGCTACATATTGCTCAAGTGCTTGTTCTAATTGCTGCAATTCATCAGACATTCTCTGTTTTTGGTTTGTATGCTCTTCTAGTTGTTGATCTAACTTTTGCATACTTTCTTTTAATTTCCCTATTTGAATTTCGGCATTTTGTAAATTCAGCTTTCTCTCAGCTAATGATTCAATGATTGCTTGTAACTCTTCTAATCTTTGAACAAGTTTTTTAGCCTCTTCTCGTTCAGCTTCTTTATTCTTTACTACTTCATACTTCTCCTTAGCAAGTTCAAAGCTGTTCATTATCTGTTCTTGTTTGACAATTATCTGTTTTAACAAACTTTCAACTTTCTGCTCATTTTCCATCGCTTCTTCATACCATTGTTCAAATGGTAATAAGCGCTTTGCTTGTTCCGCACGTTTAAAGGATTTTTCTTTCCTTTCAATTGCTGCACGGTTCTCTTGTAAAGTGTTATATTTCTCATTCTTTTGTTGTAAATCTATAAA
Source organism: Bacillus cereus group sp. MYBK5-2 (assembly GCF_051915685.1). Lineage (NCBI taxonomy): Bacteria > Bacillati > Bacillota > Bacilli > Caryophanales > Bacillaceae > Bacillus > Bacillus cereus group sp. MYBK5-2. The sequence continues at coordinate 1,487,966 of NZ_JBQAFE010000001.1, read as the reverse complement.
TTTCTCATTTATAGATTTTGCTGCATGAAAACGTGTTTCTGCATCCTTTAATTGCTTCGTTTGAACATCTTGTTCTACTTGTAATTGCTCAACCTCTGCTTTATACACGGTTGTTTCTTGTTCTAACGCTTCTACTACTTGATGCGTATTTACATGTTCTTGTGCCACTAATGTCTCTAATAATGCTCCATCACGGATTGGTAATTTAAAAACATTACGGAAATAGAGCTCTCTCTCTTTTTGTTTTTCTTGCAAGACATCTTTCCATTGTTTTCTCTTTTGATCAAGTAACTCACGCATTAATTTATAACGATCCGTTTTAAAAATACGACGTAAAATCTCTTCTTTGTTTTCCGTCTCAGATGTTAATAGTTTTCGGAATTCCCCTTGGGGTAACATAACAATTTGGCTAAATTGATGTTTACTTAACCCAATTAAATCTTCCACTTTTTTGTTTACGTCTGTTACATGAAAACGATCGACGGCTGGAACGTTTTCTCCATCAATAACTTCATATAATTCTACTGCATGTCCTGTAATGGTCTTATTCCCTTGTTTTTTATGTCCAAGTTGTCGTTTTATTTCATAGCGTTTCCCTTTTAACTGAAAGGTTAATTCAACACTTGTATAAACATTATCATCAGCAAATTGACTTCGAAGCATGCTCGTATCACTACGTTCTTCTCCACTAGCCTCACCATATAACACATAACAAATCGCATCAAAAATCGTTGTTTTTCCAGCTCCCGTATTCCCAGAAATAGCGAAAATACGATGTTCTCCAAGATCTTCAAAATCGATTACTTCTTTCTGTTTATATGGCCCGAATGCTGTCATAATAAGCTGAATCGGTCTCATCCTCGTTCACCTTCCCGTTCTTGCACTGTTTGTAATACATCTATAAATAGGCGTTCTTTCTCTTCTGATAAATCTAACCCTTTCATTTCTTTATAGAAAGCCTTTAAAAGAGATAAATCATCCGTTTTATGTCTTGAAACCGTTACTTCATTTGTATCTGTGAGTTCTCGCCTTTGCATCGCTCTTTCAACGTGCATTGCATTTGGATATACAGATCGTATTTTCTCCATTGGCTGTAAGACAGGGTTTTCGTCTAATAATTTTACAAATACGTAATCTTCACTTACTGGGTGCTGTAATAATTCATCTATTTTCGCTTCTACTGTTCGCATTTTACGACGTGGTGAAAGTAACCTTTTTTCAATTGCTACTTCACCAGTTTCATTCAGTTCTACAATGTAATAACCTTTTTTATGTTTCTCTTCAGAAATTGAATAGGCAAGTGGTGAACCTGAATATCTAATGGTCTCATTACGTACGAAATGCGCTTGATGTAAATGTCCAAGCGCTGTGTAATGAAACTTATCAAAATAATGACTATTTACATATTCAGCACCACCAATTGAAAGTGGTCGTTCTGCATCACTTGTATTCTCCTCCGCTTCTCCTGAAGAAGTTACAAATGCATGTCCAACAAATACATGTCTAGCTTCTTTATCCATCGTTTCAGAGAGCTCATTCATAAAAATGCGCATCGCATCATCATGAGAACGTACGTCTTCATTTTTCAACACGTGTCTAACTATGCTTGGGTCTGCATACGGTATTAGATGGAAGTGAACCTCTCCATATTCATCATTTAGTACAACAGGTTCGTACGGGAATTGAAATTGACCTGCAATATGTAATCCTTGTTTTTTCATTAAACTACTTCCAAAATGGATACGATCCGGACTATCATGATTACCAGCTACTGCAATAACTGGTGTTTGTAAATCAATAACTATTTTTTGCAGCACATCATTTAATAAGTCTACTGCTTCTGTAGGTGGAATTGCTCGGTCATATAAATCCCCTGCAATAATTACAGCATCTGGTTTTTCTTCTTCAACAGCCTGTACAAACTGATCTAATACAATCTTTTGGTCTTCAGTCATATACACGCCATGAACAAGCTTTCCTAAATGCCAATCCGCTGTATGAAATAACTTCATATTTTTCTACTCCTTTTAATTTACTGATTTTAGTGAAACGAGTTGATAGTTTATTGTAGTTTTTCCGTTCTCCCACTCTAGCTTCAATATCGTTGCACTTCCAATTCTTTCTTCATTTGATTTATATAAAGGCAATATTTCTTGAACTGTAAATAAGTGATAACCATCCAATATTAATTGAAATATATTTTCTTCAATATGTAATCTTACTTCTTTTTCATTTGAAATAATTTTTGTGTGCATCTCAAATTTCATGATAGATACAACCCCTTTTTATAATCTCTACATTTTAATAGTATAGTGGCTATGCAAGATTGACAAGTACATACACAGCAAAGTACACACTTTTCTATTGTTATATGCTTTATGTATTTTATATAAAATACGGTATGTGAAATTTTATATTTTCCCCAAAATAAAAATGCCTATTGTGACATCTTTATTTTTGTATAAAGTCTTTCATTACATAATATAAAACGGTAATTAAGACGATTGCGACGAAAAATGAGAACACTGCGACAATGTAGCCATCTTTATTTAATAAAATACAGAATGAAATAGATATTATAAAAATCGGAAATACGAGACGTACTTTATCCTTCACTTCTTCTGTCGTATCTGTATGATGAAAATACTGCGTTATTCCTATCATTAAAAAAGACAAAATAATAACCGACAATAGTAAAGGTCCTGGCATTCCGATTTCTCCTTTCTCTATTTCTAATTCAGTGTAAAATTTTTTATTACAATTGTACGATTTATTTTTTCTTCAAACACACTTTTAGAATTGATAATGAACATTTCACACCTATATAATAGCGCTTTTATCATTATAACTTCAAATAATTACACTTACAGTAATGTTGTAATATTCCCCCTCAGTCTCTGAAATCCTGCAAAGATAACTCGTCAAAATATGCAGTGACCAAATTAATATTTACCGTCAACTTTTGACAAAATTTATAAAGGACATTTCAGTACATATCAAGAATTAAGAATAAGAAGATATGTAAGGGAGGATGCATTATGACTGAACAAGTTTTATTTTCTGTTAGTGAAAACGGCGTTGCGACAATTACTTTAAACCGTCCAAAAGCACTTAATTCTTTATCTTATGACATGTTACAACCTATCGGACAAAAACTTAAAGAGTGGGAACACGATGAGCGTATTGCACTTATCGTGTTAAAAGGAGCTGGCACAAAAGGTTTTTGTGCAGGCGGCGACATTAAAACTCTTTATGAAGCGCGTTCCAATGAAGTGGCATTGCAACATGCAGAACGTTTTTTTGAAGAAGAGTATGAAATTGATACATATATTTATCAATATACAAAACCGATTATTGCTTGTTTAGATGGAATTGTAATGGGCGGTGGTGTCGGTCTTACAAATGGTGCGAAGTATCGCATTGTAACTGAGCGTACGAAATGGGCAATGCCAGAGATGAATATCGGCTTCTTCCCAGACGTCGGAGCTGCATATTTCTTAAATAAAGCGCCTGGATATACAGGACGATTCGTTGCTTTAACAGCATCTATTTTAAAAGCTTCTGACGTATTATTTATTAATGCTGCTGATTACTTTATGACATCTGATTCATTACCAGAGTTTCTTACTGAACTTGAAAGTGTAAATTGGCATAAAGAAGATGATGTACATACTAATTTAAAAGAAGTTATTCGTACATTTGCAACTGCTCCAAACTTAGAAAGCGAGCTTGCTCCTTCATTAGAAGTAATCAATTCACATTTTGCTTTCGATACAATTGAAGAAATCATCCATTCATTGGAGAAAGATGAAAGTTCCTTTGCTCTAAAAACGAAAGAAACACTGTTATCAAAATCCCCTATTTCACTAAAAGTAACATTAAAACAGTTTATTGATGGAAAAGATAAATCCGTTGAAGAATGTTTCGCTACGGACCTTATACTTGCTAAAAATTTCATGAGACATGAAGATTTCTTCGAGGGAGTACGCTCCGTTGTCGTTGATAAAGATCAAAATCCGAATTATAAATATAAACAGTTAAGTGACGTTTCAGAAGAAGATGTGAATCGTTTCTTTAACTTACTTAATGCATAAAATGAAATTGTCATGAGGGGAGGTTTTGTTCATCCCCCACCTAACTTCTTTTCTTCAGCTAAATCTTGTGCGGTGAAAATCTTACTACCCGCAAATAGCGGTATAAAATCGAGGCTATATAGTAGTGTAATTACAGCTACTATATAGTCTTTTCTATTTAATTATTTTTAATAAAATTTAATTTTATTAAATCCATTTTTGTGCTACACTGATTTTAATCAAATATTCTAAAAATAAAAAGGAGGGACGGCTATGATAGAAAATTATCTTCTTTTCATCATTATGTCTATTTGCCTCATCATTTTACCTGGTCCAGATACAGCAATGGCTACGAAAAATACATTGGTTGCTGGTAAAGTCGGTGGAGTGAAAACAGTGTTTGGTACATGTATTGCACTATTAATTCATACTTTAGCTGCTGTAATTGGTCTTTCTGCACTTATTGTAAAGTCAGCTCTTTTATTTTCTATTTTCAAGTACGTTGGGGCTCTCTATTTAATATATATCGGTATTAAAGCCCTTTTAGCAGTAAGAAACAAAGAAAACTTAGATACAAATGATCTATCTTTGAATAATGAAAACGAACATACTTCTTGCTTTCGCCAAGGATTTCTTACAAATTTATTAAATCCTAAAGTAGCAGTCTTCTTTTTAACTTTTTTACCACAATTTTTAAATCCAAATCATAATACATTTATCCAACTTCTTGTAATGGGCCTTACTTACCTCGTTTTAACAGTCATTTGGTTTGCATTTTATATATTTTTAATTGATAAAATTAGTGCTTTTATGAAAAAACCGAAGACGCAACGTTATATTCAAGGGCTAACAGGAGTCGTCCTAATTGGATTTGGTATTAAACTAGCTTTTGAAAAAAATAATTAACAAGACGAAAACCACCACTATTAATAGTGGTGGTTTTCATCTAATAACTGATTTGGTTGTTTACTCTATATTAAAACCAGCGCTCAGTTACAACTTTTTTACGTGTATAGAATTGAACGCCATCTGTACCATTTGTACCTAAATCACCAAAGAATGAAGCTTTATTTCCTGCAAATGCGAAGAATGCCATTGGTGCTGGAACGTTTACGTTTACACCAATCATACCAGCATCGATGTTATCACGGAATGTTTGTGCATGTTTACCATTTGACGTATAAATAACCGCACCATTTGCAAATTTAGATTGATTTGTTAGTTTAATACCTTCTTCTAAATCTTTAACACGTACAATACTTAATACTGGAGCAAAAATTTCATCTTGCCAAATTTTCATTTCTTGATTCACGCCATCAAAGATTGTCGCACCTACAAAGTAACCTTCTCCAACTTCTTCATTAATTTTACGGCCATCTACTAATAAAGTTGCCCCATCTGCTACACCGCTATTAATATAGCCTAAAACGCGCTCTTTATGAGATTCACGGATTAATGGTCCAACATAGTTATCTTCGTTAAAGCCATCGCCTACTTTTAATTTTTTCGTTTCTGCTACTAATACATCAATAAATTCATCAGCAATTTCATCCACTACTGCTACTACTGAGCATGCCATGCAGCGCTCTCCACTACTTGCAAATGCAGATCCAATTACACCTTGTACTGTTTTCTCAAGATTGCAATCTGGCATTACAATCGCATGGTTTTTCGCACCTGCTAACGCTTGTACACGTTTTCCGTGTTTCGTACCTGTTTCATATACGTAACGAGCTACCGGCTCAGAGCCAACGAACGAAACAGCCTGAATATCTTTATTTTCTAAAATGCTATTTACAACATCTTTTCCGCCTTGCACTAAATTTAATACGCCTTTTGGGAAACCTGCTTCATAGAATAATTCTACAAGTCGCTCCGCTAAAAGTGGCGTTCTTTCAGATGTTTTTAATACGAATGTATTACCGCAAGCAATTGCAAGTGGGAACATCCATAACGGAATCATCATCGGGAAGTTAAACGGTGTAATACCAGCAACAACTCCGATTGGGTATCGCCAAATCGATCCATCAATTCCGCTAGCGATATTCGGAAGTGCTTGACCCATCATTAAATTTGGCGTAGATGTTGCAAGTTCTACCGCTTCAATACCACGCTGTACTTCACCTGTTGCATCCGTTAGCGTCTTACCATTTTCTAGCGTAATGATTTTTGCAAGCTCATCTTTGTTTTCTTGTAATAGCTGTAAATATTTATATAAATTTCTTGAACGATTTGGAACTGGTACTTTAGACCATGTTTCGAATGCTGCTTTTGCCGCTTCAACAGCTTTTTCAACATCTTCTTTTGGAGATAGTGGAACGTAAGCGATAATTTTTCCAGTCGCTGGATTTGGAACTGCTTCTACTTCCGTACCTGTCGATTCAACCCACTCACCGTTAATGTGATTTTTTACTCGTTTAATTTCAGTTGTAATCATTGTATTCTCTCCTTTGTATAATTTATTTTTGATTAGAAATTAATTGCTCGCTAACTTTCTTATATAAAGCAGCCATATCATTTTCACCATATCCAGCTTGACTCGCTTCGTCATATACGTTTAATAACATTTCGCTTACCGGTAAATGGAGTTCGCTTTCCTTAGCTAAGTCAACTGCAAATCCTAAATCTTTCTTCAATAAGTTCACAGTAAATCCTGGCTCGTAGTTTTCAGGTGCTATAAAACTTTTATAATTACGTTCATAAATTCTACTTTGACCGTAACTTACATTTAAAATATCAAACATTTTATCTAAATCCATATTGTTCTTTTTCGCTAATGTTAAAGCTTCACTCACACCAGCTGTATAAAAACCAATTAATAAGTTATTAATTAACTTAACAGTTGTACCACTATCAATCTGCTCACTAACGTGGAAAATGTTGGCGCCTAGTACGCCCATGATAGATTCCGTTTTCTCATATACGTCTTTTGATCCACCAACCATAAACGTTAATGTACGGTTTTCGGCTCCGATTACACCACCGCTCACAGGTGCTGCTAAAAAGTCTACTTTCTTTTCCTTTGCAGCTTCCTCTAACTGTTTATTTAACTGCGGCGATACCGTACTTGTATCAATGAAAACTACATTCGAGTGACCATTTTCAAATAATCCTTCTGCTCCAAAATATACCGCTTCAACAGCGCGAGGTGAAGGTAAACTTGTAAAAACTACATCACATGTTTCTGCTAGTTTTGAGATTGATAGACCGATAATTCCGCCTTCTTTTTCAAAGGACGCTTCCGCCTCTTTATTTAAGTCCACGCCATATACTGTGTAACCTGATTTAACTAGATTTTTTGACATTGGAAGGCCCATGTTACCTAAACCGATAAAACCAATCTTTTTCATATCGCTTTCCTCCTATTTACACAATATATTTCCCACGATTTATAATAGCTTTCGCAATTTCTCTCTTCTTCGTAAATACGTTCGTGTATAAAGGCACTAATAATTGACGGATTTCAGCTAAAATCACATGTCTATCTTGTTCTTCTGTGACAGCTGCTGAAAGTACAGAAATCGTCGCTTCTTCTACTTTACGGTATCCTTCTTCACAAATAACATCCGTTATTAATTGCTTCGTACGTTCTTTTTCCTCACCATTTTTACGTACCGCTTTTCTCGTACGTAAAAACGCTGATTCCATGACGTACACGTCCGTCAACATATTTGAAATTACACGTGAATATTCTTGTTCTTGGTCAATTTTTAGGCCTGGAGTTTTAGAGAGCGTTTTCAAAGATTGTTTCAACAATTTTTTCGCTAATAAAATGTAACGATGGTTTCTTTCTACATTTGCTACATCACTTTCTACTTCAGTATCTTCTAATTGTTCGATTTGCTTCATTAGCATTTTAGCAACTGTTAATCTATTAATTTCGTTCGTTCCTTCAAAAATACGACTAATTCTAGCATCACGATATAATCGTTCTACCTCATACTCTTGCATATAACCGTAACCACCATGAATTTGTACAGCTTCATCTACGATATAAGCAAGTGTTTCAGAAGCATTTACTTTATTCAGTGCACATTCAATTGCAAATTGGGACATTTTCTTCATTAGATCTTCATCGCTCTCATGAATTGCTTCATCGATTACACCTGCCGTACGATAAGCTGCACTTTCGGCTCCATATGTAGCAATGATCATATTTGCAATTTTCTCTTGAATCATCGTAAAGTCTACTAATTCCGTTTGGAACTGTTTTCGCTCTTTTCCATATTGAACCGACAAACCAATTGCTTGTTTTGCTGTTCCAATATTTCCAAAAGCAAGTTTAAGTCTAGCAAAGTTAAGAATATTAAGGGCTACGTGATGCCCTTTCCCAACTTCCCCTAAAACATTTTCAGCAGGGATGACAACATCTTCTAAAATAAGAGTCGCTGTTGAAGAACCTTTAATCCCCATTTTCTTTTCTTCTAATCCAATAGATACACCTTCACATGTTCTTTCGACAATAAACGCTGTCATTCCTTTATTTGTCTTCGCAAAAACAACGTATACATCTGCCATATGAGCATTTGTAATCCATTGCTTCTCACCATTTAACTTCCAAGCTGTTCCCTCTTCATTCAATACGGCGCTTGTTTTTGCACTTAATGCATCCGAACCAGCATTTGGCTCTGTTAAAGCATAAGCCCCAATCCATTCTCCCGATGCGATTTTCGGTAAATATTTTTCTTTTTGCTCTTTCGTTCCATAATATATGTAAGGCAATGTACCGACACCAGCGTGTATATTAAAAGAAACGCTAAACGCACCAGCGTAACCCATTTTCTCTGCTACAAGACCTGAGACAGCCTTTCCTAACTCGAACCCACCATAATCTTCTGGTACCTCAATGCCTAATAATCCAAGTTCCCCAGCTTTCTCAAATAATTGACGAGAAACTTTATAATTATGTTGTTCAATATTCTCCATTTGTGGAACAATTTCTTGTTTAACGAATTGTTCTGTCGTTTTTGCGATTAAATCTTCATCACCTGAAAAATCTTCTGGTGTAAAGTAAGTATGATTTATATCTTTATTAAGTGAAAAAAATTCATCCCATGGTAACTTCGTTTTCTCCATATGTATCCCCCTATCATTCGGCTTTCATAGCTTTTTGCTTATGCTCGTCTACGATGAGTGGAATATCTTTTTTGAAAATAGAAGGCGATGATTTTTCACATCAAGCATTTTATTTTGCCAAAGATGTATTTTCATCGCCTTCGCTGCTTTATCTATTGATCTTCTGATAATACTGTTTTTGCAATACCAGTATCTAACTCTTCAAAGTCATGATATGAAATTGTTTCGTATAATTCACTTCTCGTTTGCATATTAGAAAGTGCATCTTTTTGAGAACCTGTTTCTTTAATTAAAGCAAACACATTTTCATACGCTTTCGCTGCAACGCGAAGTGAAGTTACAGGATAAATAACCATTTGGAAACCCATATTCGCAAATTCCTCTGCACTATAATATGGAGTTTTTCCGAATTCAGTCATATTCGCAAGCAAAGGTGCATTTACCTTACTATTAAATAGACGGAATTCTTCCTCTGATTGAAGCGCTTCAGGGAAAATTGCGTCTGCACCTGCTTTTACATATGCATTTGCTCTTTCAATTGCTTCATCTAATCCTTCAACGCCACGAGCATCAGTACGTGCTACAATGTATAAGCTCGGTGCAACTTCTTTAATCGCTTTAATTTTTTGAACCAATTCTTCTGTAGTAACAAGTTTCTTACCATTTAAATGTCCACATTTTTTTGGTAATTGCTGATCTTCAATTTGGACAGCTGCTACTTTCGCTTCCACCATTTCTACAGCTGTTCTCGCCACATTTAGTACACCACCAAATCCTGTATCAATGTCAACAAGAACAGGTAAGTCTGTAGCTCTTACTAAATCTCTTGCTCTCTCAGCCACTTCAGTAGACGTCACGATACCTAAATCTGGTAAACCTTTACTTGCAGTATAAGCAGCTCCTGATAAATAAAGAGCTGAAAAACCTGTATTTTTCGCAACAAGAGCTGCCATTGCATCATGAGCACCTGGAATTTGCAAAATTTCATTTGCTTCTACTAAAGCTCGGAATCGATTCGCAAGCTCCTCTTGTGTTGACTGCTTTTTCACAACCCAAGCCATTCTAAATTCCCCCCTATTATTAAATTAAGAATAGATCTACAAATTCGTTTACATTCATATTTTCTAGTTTTTCTTCATTTAAACAAACTTCATGAATTTGTTCTTGTTGCTTACTAGAATAATGACCTGCCATATTTGCAGTGAATTTTTGAACAACTTTTGGAATTGCTTCGTCTCTACGGAAGCGGTGACCAAGCGGATATTCACATTCCACATTTTCTGTTACTGTGCCATCTTTAAAGTGAACTTGAACAGCGTTGGCGATTGAGCGCTTGTTCGGGTCAAGGTAATCTAAACTGTACTGTTTGTTTTCAACAACAACCATCTTATTACGTAATTCATCTACACGTGGATCGTTTGCTACTGCATCTTCATAATCGTCTGCAACGATATCTCCTTTTAATAAACCAATTGCCGTAATGTATTGTAAGCAATGATCACGATCAGCTGGGTTATTTAATGGACCTTCTTTATCAATAATACGAATTGCTGATTCATGAGTTGTAATTGTAATACGGTCAATTTCATCTAATCTCTCTTTAATTTCCGGATGCAACTTCACTGCACATTCTGCAGCCGTTTGTGCATGGAATTCTGCTGGATATGACACTTTAAATAATACATTTTCCATTACATATGACTCTAGTGATCTTGCTAATTTTAATTCTTGTTTATTGAATAATACATCTTGGAATCCCCATCCTGGCGCAGATAATGCTGTTGGATAACCCATTTCACCTTTTAGAGCAGTCATTGCAAGATGAACACCGCGGCTCGTTGCGTCACCTGCAGCCCATGATTTACGTGAGCCCGTATTTGGAGCATGACGATATGTACGAAGACTAGAATTATCAATCCACGCATGTGATAATGCATTAAAGATTTCTTCACGTGTTCCGCCAAGCATTTTCGCAACTACTGCAGTTGTTGCTACTTTTACATATAATACATGGTCAAGACCAACTCTGTTTAAGCTGTTTTCTAAAGCAAGCACGCCTTGAATTTCATGTGCTTTAATCATCATTTCTAATACTTCACGTACTTTTAAAGCTTCTTTTCCTTCTGAAATACGAACACGGCTAATATAATCTGCAACTGCTAAAATTCCGCCTAGGTTATCAGATGGATGTCCCCACTCTGCTGCAAGCCAAGTATCGTTATAGTCTAACCAACGGATCATACATCCGATATTAAATGCACCTTTTACTGGATCTAGTACATAAGACGTACCTGGTACACGTGTACCATTTGGCACGATTGTTCCTGGCACAACTGGTCCTAGTAATTTCGTACATTCTGGATATTGCAGTGCTAAAATTCCACATCCAAGTGTATCAAGTAATACGTAACGAGCTGTACTGAATGCTTCTGCACTAGTAACCTCTTTATTTAATACATAATCGGTAATCTCTTCTAATAATGCATCTTTTTGCTTAATTTCATTTGTTTTAATCATGCTATTCTTCCCTTTCTGTCGAAAATTCGTTATTATTAATGATGGGTGTCGGTCAAACACCCATCTGGCGGGCGGCGCTAACAACTCCCCAGTTGTTCTTATTTACTAAGTACATGTCGCTCGCCAATATAATTTACACGAGGACGGAACAAACGATTATTTGCATGTTGCTCAATAACGTGCGCACATAATCCCACTGTTCTAGAGCTAAAGAAGATTGGTGTGTAAAGTTGAATTGGAATACCTAGCATCCAATATACTGGAGCTGCATAATAATCAAGATTTGGATAAATTCCTTTTTCTTTTTCCATAATCTTTTCTCCAGCTTCACACATTTCATATAGTGTATAATCACCTTTTACATCACATAACTGTTTTAAAGCTTCCTTCATCATAAGTGCTCTTGGATCCATCTTCTTCATATAAACACGGTGTCCAAAGCCCATAATTTTTTCTTTGTTATATAGTTTCTTCTGTAATAACTCTTCAAATTTCTCAACATTACCAGCTTCTAAAAGCATGTACATAACCGCTTCATTTGCACCGCCATGTAAACTTCCTTTTAAAGATGCAACTGCACCTGTTAAAGCACCGTATAAATCTGATTGTGTTGATGCAATAACGCGAGCTGTAAATGTAGAGTTTGGCATTTCATGCTCACTATATAAAACAAGGGAACGATCAAAGATCTTTTCCTCAAGTTCAGTTGGTTTTTTACCAGTTAACATATAGAAGAAATTCGCACTATAAGATAATTCTTTAAGAGGTTCAATTGGCTCCTCATTATTTAAAATATGATAGCTATTCGCTACAATGTTTGGCACTTTACTTAACAGCTTGTACCCTCGGCTTTTATTCACTTCTAACGAGCGGTTTTCGATATCATTATCGTAACCAGCTAACGCTGACACACCTGTACGTAATCCATCCATGGGATGCGTCTCTTTAGGCAATGCCTTTAGTACGTTGAATACACCTTCTGGTACTGCATATTCTTCTTTTAATTTCTTTTCAAGTGTTACTTTTTCATCTTCATTCGGTAGGTGTTCCTCCAATAAAAGGTGCACAATGTCTAAATACTCTTTTGTTTTTGAGAGTTCGATTAAGTCATACCCTTGAATTACAATTTCACCTTTTACTGTGTCAAGAAACGAGATTTTCGTCTCCGCTGCCACTATACCATCTAATCCCGGGGAAAATTTCTCTTCAGCTTTCATCATTATTTCCTCCAATCCTAATAGATCTTCGTGCACATAACTGTAAGCCTTTACAATATTGTGAAACTACATTTCTATTTCAATGTATCAGAGTTTTTAGAAGATTTCAATTTATTTTATAATGATAAGTTTCCTACACTTTTCTTACTGTAACAATACAATTTTTTGAAAATAATTCTTATATTTTATAAAGAAAGGATAGACTTCTTTGCGTATTTTCAAAAACAAGATATAAAGATTTTTCATATAACACCGCCAAATATACAATTATTCTAATTTTATTTGAGAAATAGAAAAAACGAGCTGTACATAAATACAGCTCGTTACTATATGATATTTATTTCACTATCTCTTAAATATAATTTTTATATAAAACTTATTCATTTTTAATAAAGTTATTATTTTACATAATTAAATTGAATTTCTTCCATTTCCTCATGATAACTTACAAATAAATCATAGTTTTGAAAATACCAAAGATCATCAGAATCTACAAAAAATATAATACCTTCCTTCTCAACTGACACTATTTCGCCATCGGGTTTCTCAGCAACAACCCCTAAAGAATATCCGGGCTGAATTGAACTATCCCCTCCGTACCTTACAGTAAAACGTACAGATTCACCGTGCTTTATACGTAATTCTTCCTGGAACCATTGCAGAGCTTTACGATCAATTGAAATTCTCATATTTATTCCTCCAGTTTACGCAAACTCTTTTTTTCCTAATCGTTGTTTTACAAAGAAGACGAAAATAATTAAGGCTATCAATGCTGAAATTGCACTCCCTGAAAATAAAATACGATAACCAAACATTTGTGAAACAACTCCAAGTAAAATAGCACCTAACCCGATTCCTAAATCAAACGCTGTAAAAAATGAAGCATTTGCAACTCCTCTTTTACTCGGATCGACAATTGTAAGCATTGCCGCTTGCAAAGCTGGCTGCGCTGAACCAAATCCAATACCGTATAATGTTGCTGCGATAATTACACCTATCAAACCATTTGAGATAGTTAAAACAACTATAGCTAAAATAGTAATACATAATGCTGGAAGTATGATGAATACTTCTCCATACTTATCTAATAGTTTCCCTGAAATTGGTCTTACAATTGTTAATGCAATTGCATATACAAGAAAGAAAGTTCCCGGGTTTACATGAATTGATGATGCAAATAACGGTAAAAAGGTTGTTATTCCTCCATATGCAAACGATAAAAAGAATACTACAATCGTGATTGTTAATACGGATTTCTCAAATAGCTGAATTTTCCCTTTTTCTTTTTGTGGCGTAAATGGGATCTTCGTTATTAATGATAATACAACTGCCATAAAAGATAACAACGTCGCTAATAAAAATAGACCATGAAATGAATAATTTTGCACAACCCATAATCCAATCATAGGTCCAATCGCCATTGCAATTGTCATCGCCATCCCATACCAACCCATACCTTCACCGCGGCGTGAATCTGGAATAATATCCGTTATTGCTGTTCCAACAGCTGTTGTAGAAACAGCCCATGTTACTCCGTGAATAACACGTAAAACAGCTAAAAGGACAATAGTCGATGCTATATTATAGGAGTACATCGTTAAGCCAAAAAAGATGAGTCCGAAAATAATAAAGGATCTTCTACCATATTGATCTAACATTCCTCCAATAATCGGTCGTATTACAACAGCAGCTATTGTAAACATCCCCATCATAAGTCCAACTTGCGATTCATTGCCACCTATCTCTTTAATAAAGAGCGGGAGCGTTGGAACAAGTAAATAAAATCCTGTAAATAAAAATAACATTGCGAAAGTCATTTGAATAAATGATTTCGTCCATAATCGTTCCATACAAATACCTCCATACACTCGTAAAATATTACGATTAACACCCTCATTGTATATTTTTTTTATCTCTTTTCCCTCCGCAAATAGACGTATCTTTTCATATTAAATAGTCCACCATCAGCTTACATTAGTCTTAAGACTTTGTACGCATATTTTAAACGAAAGTCCTATATATGTACCTTTATACGTGTGAAAAGAATATACTAATTTATTATCACAACTTAGGAGTGATTATTTTATGTGGGTATTATCATCAAGAGTAACTGTCGCGGTTCCTTCGATACCCGAAATACATGCCCCCACCGTTCATACAGCAAGTTCCGATGTCGGCATTGAACTTCCAGCAATTTGGCAACAATACCAATCACCAGGTCAAGCTACCCCTTCATTTTGGCATCATGGTGCCCATCCAAGTAGCACTACCTTTTATCATCCTAGCCACGCTCCACTACCTCAGGCTCAAGTCTTTTATCATTTCCCATCAATTTATTTTCAAAATTTTTATGGTACGTTTAACATTTAAAACACATCATTTCATAGCTACTACATTTAAACGAAAAAAGCACTTAAGATTGTAATTTTCACAAATCTTAAGTGCTTTTTAATATTTTTTATAAATTTTTCTTATTGCCCATTATTAGCAGGGGTCTCTCCTGCATTACCGCCAGTCTCTGGTTGTGTGGTCGCTGGTGGAGTTGTATTTCCTTGACCTCCTCCATTATTTGCCGGAGGTGTCGTATTTCCTTGACCTCCTCCGTTATTTGCTGGAGGTGTCGTATTTCCTTGACCTCCTCCATTATTTGCTGGAGGTGTCGTATTTCCTTGACCTCCTCCATTATTTGCTGGAGGTGTCGTATTTCCTTGACCTCCTCCATTATTTGCTGGAGGTGTCGTTCCTTGGCCATTTCCATTATTTTGTTCTTCTTGTTTCTTTTGCTCTTCTAGTTTCTTTTGTTCTTCTTGCTTCTTAAGTTCCTCTTGTTTCTTTTGTTCTTCTTGCTTTTTCAGTTCTTCTTGTTTCTTTAATTCTTCTTGCTTTTTCTCTTCTTCAGTTTTTTGCTGTTGATCTTGTTTTGGTTGCTCCGTTGTATCCGGCACGCTAGTATTTGGCGATGAATCACGTTTTTCACCTTTTATACGTAGCTCACTACCTTCTTGAATAACGCTACTTGGCATTTTAAAGCGTGATTTATCTGTAGCCATTTCGCTCATCATTTCTTTAAAGATCAACTGTGCAATTTTCGTATTTTTACTACTAATATACTCGTCTTTACCATCTTTCATATACCCAGTCCATACTGCCATCGTATATTGCGGTGTATATCCAGCGAACCAACTATCACGAGTTGCACTTTCTGGAATTTTATATTGAGCTAATTGCTTTGATGAATAGTTTGTCGTACCCGTTTTACCAGCTACATCTAAAGAGCCTACATTTGCCGATGTACCAGTACCTGATGTAACTACAGAACGAAGCATATCAGTAATCATGTATGCGGTAGAATCTGTCATAACTTGTTTTGGTTTTTGTCCAAAACTTTGTGACTTACCGTCTGGATAAACGACTTTCTTAACAAAATGCGGTTTCGTATATTTACCTTCATTACCAAATGCCGCATAAGCACCCGCTATTTCAGTTGGCGATACTTCATTTGTACCAATCGCTGTCGATTCTGTCGGTGCTGTATTAAATGTAATACCTAGTTTCTCAGAGAATTCTTTCGATTTACTAATCCCTACTTCTTTTGCAGTTTTAATTGCAGGAATATTACGCGACATTTTTAATGCTTCACGCATTGTAATTGGACCCATATGACTTCTATCTGCATTTCGTACTTCTTGTCCCGTTGAATACTTAAATGGAGAGTCATCAATTTGATGGTACGTAGCCCATTTTAAATATTCAATTGCAGGAGCGTAGTCGAAAATCGGCTTCATCGTTGAACCAGCTGCACGATCTAATTCAATTGCCATATTATGCCCTTTAAATACAGCTTTATTTTCTCCACGGCCACTACCTATAGCACGAACTTCTCCTGTTTTCGTATCCATAAATGTAAATGCACCTTGGAATTTATCGTTCGGATAATCAATGATATTATTATTTAAAATATTATCAGCAAGTTTCTGTGCTTTCGGATCTAACGTTGTATAAATTTCTAAACCGTCAGAACCGATATTAGCATCCGGTAATTCTTTTTCTACTTCTTTCACAACTGCATCCATAAATGCAGGGTATGGCATTGTTTGTAGTTGAGCTGCAGGCTTAAGCCCCTTTTCTACGTCAACTTTTGATGCTTCTTCCATTTCCTGTTTTGTTATATATCCATGTCGATTCATTAAGTTTAGAACAACATTTCTTCTTTCTGTTGCCTTTTGAACATTTTCTTTTTTCGTTGGATCATAGTTATTCGGTGCTTTCGGTAAACCAGCAAGCATCGCAACTTCTGGTAATGTTAAGTCCTTCAATTCTTTACCATAGTAGTTTTGTGCTGCTGTTGCGATTCCGTATGAACGGTTTCCTAAGTTAATTTTATTTAAGTACATCTCTAATATTTCATGTTTTGAATACTGTTGTTCTAGCTTATAAGCTAAATATATTTCTTGCGCTTTACGCTTTGGTGTTTTGTCCATTGATAAGAAGTAGTTTTTAATAACTTGTTGTGTTATCGTACTTCCACCTTGAGAACCATAATCTCCTTTAAGACTTACTAGAACAGCACGGGCAGTACCTTTAAAATCTACTCCGCTATGCTCATAAAAACGTGAATCTTCTGTCGCTAAAAATGCATTTTCTACTAATTTAGGTATTTGCTCATACGTAACATTCGTCCTTTTTTCTTTTCCATATTCATATACCAAATCCCCGTTTTTATCATAAATTTTTGAGGATAACGGATTAACAAGTTTTGCTTTCTCAAGTTTTGGTGCATCCTTAATCATTACGAAAAAGGTAGCAACCCCCGCCACTAAACCAACAATACCAAGTAATAAACAAGTAATTAAAAACTTGCGAAAGAATGATGTTTTACCTTTTGGTTTTTGTGTTTTAGAAGCTGGCTGTTTTTTCTTTTTAACTTGTCGTCGTTCCTCTCGAGAACGATAATTTTCTGACATGTTACTTTCTCCTGCCTTTCAATTCTCCCGTTGATTTACTTAAAAATATTGAGGTCACTTTCTAAAATGAATTTGATTAAGAAAGTATATTGACCTGGAGCATTCAATATTTTCCTAATTCACAGATTATAAATTTTAGAATACTTCTTATACAAACTATTTTCACTTCTATTTTTCCTAATAACGCTGCCCCTTTAAGCATAGAATGTAGAAAGTGAATTTTTAATACCTCGTATAAATAATATACCTTTTTTTCAAATGGTCAATATTTTCTTATTTATAAATCAAAGGTGAAATAAAAATAGCACAACGATATGTACTTCGTGTGAACTTCCTTATAATTACGTATAACAAACATTTAATATATTGCATATAAGTATAATACCTCTTAAATTATAAGGATTTCAACATCACAACCTCAACATCTACAAGAAATTATTAAAAATGAAAAGTGAGGAGTTGTGTAATGATGAAGCTATCTCCCGTAATTTCAAAAAATATAGTTGCTGTTGGCTACAATCCTTTTTCTATGATTTTGCGAATCCAATTAAAGAATGGTATGTACGATTTCTTTAATGTACCAGAAAGTATTTATACTGGCCTATTACATGCACAATCTAAAAGTTATTATCATAATACTTACATTAAAAATTCTTTCCGCCACACAAAAATCTAAACTTAACACCCACTAAAAAAGAAAGGAGGTTAATCCTCCTTTCTTTTAAAAACATTTTGCAGATGAATTATCTTTGATTCCTCTTATTAATTTCATCATATGCTTGAATTTGTTTTTTCAAACGCCGATCAGCTTTTTTATCATGCACTACAAGAATTGCATGTATAACTCCTGGAACCCAAAATATTAATGTTAATATGAAATTTATGATTGCCTGAATTGGTTTTCCACAAAATAATACAGCAACAGGTGGAAGAAGAATTGCTAATAAATACATCATCCCTTGAAAACTCCTTATTTTGTATTTTATATATCACTTTTCAAAATATACGCAAAAAAACCTACTACCATTTTAATCTTAACCTACCTCTAAAATCAATGTATCTCCTTCTATTTAAATAAGTATTTCAGACTTTTTATTGTTTTCTAGCCTATTTTCTTCCTCTATTGCAGTTACTCCAATTGCAGAAATTAACGTTCCTATCGCTTGTATCCAAATACCAATGAGTGCAATGATTCTCTCATCCTTCTTATCAAAAATACTATCTTCATTTTCTCTCTCATCTTTCAATACATTTGAAACACCTTGATACGCTTGTAATCCAGCCCCTAAACTTTGCATGGAGTTACCCAGTATAATAATTTTCTGTAATACATTTATATCCAACAAAGCTGCTTCTACTCCTAAAAAAGCACCGATCGATTGTAAACTGTTCCCTGTAATGATAAGATAATCATTTTCTTTCAATTGTTCATTTATATTAAAATATGTTCCTATTACATTTGATATATTGCCTAATGCTAATAACTCAATTCCTATTTGATCAAGTAATTTACTTTGATTCTCTAAGCCTATATTTTGATTTTCTCTTTTTTCTTCCCCATCATCATAATTGCTCGCAATGATTTGTAATATATATCCGAGGGCTTGTAATGAGCTTCCTACAATAACAAGATCCGATTCAACTTTCTCTTCTCCAATAAATCCTCTTGTCGTTCCAATAGCAGCTGTAAGATTCCCTCCCACTTGAAACCATGCCCCTGTCACTTTTAAACTGCTTGGATTCATTTTTATCACCTATTTAAATATTTTCTAAAGCTTTCAAAACAAACAAATCTCACCCTTAATCTTTTATTTTATTTTTTAGATGTAATTTTGTGAATGATATAATGTGCTACTAATATAAAAGCACCTTAAAGGTGCTTTTTATATGCATGCTGGGCATGTCAATGAATCTCCATTTTTATCTATTGTTATATTCAATATATATTCAATTGCTTTATGTGACCAAGTTTCAGGTGTAGGCGATTCATTTATATATTGTGGCGCACATGACTTCAGCATTGGAGTACTAATACTCCCTCCAGGATCTAAAGCAACTACAGCCATGCCATGGGGTAATTCCAGGGCCATAGATTTAGTGATACCTTCAATAGCAAATTTCGAGGCACAATATGGCGCAAGCTCAGCCTCACCTTCTCTCCCCCAACTAGAACTCATATTAATGATAATTCCTTCTTTCCTAGCTACCATCGCTGGAACAAATGCTCTTATTACATTTACTACACCATTCACGTTTACATTCATTACATTTTCGAATTCTTGAGCCGTAATTTTCCAAAGTTGTGCATTTTGATTTACAATCGATGCATTATTTATTATCATATCGGGAGCTGTATGTGTATTAAGTATATAATTTGCCCAATTGTTAACTTGCTGAGAATCTGAAACATCAATTACTTGGAAATCATGTATTTTACTGTACTGCTTTTTTAGTTCTTCAATTTTATCTTTTGAACGTCCACAACCATATATGTTCCACCCTAATTCATGAAATCGATCAACCATCGCACGCCCTAACCCTTGTGTCACGCCTGTAATAATTACAGATTTACTAATTTCTTTTCGCTTCATTTCTCTCATCCTCCTTCCCTATATCTTACTCTCTTCATTTTTATTCAGCGATTTACTATAGTATCAACTCAACTCATACTTTAGTAATGGTTTTGATATTGTATACATAAACCAAAAAAGTAACCATCATGGTTACTTTTTGCTATATATCTAAAAATTCATTGTTTATTTCATTATTGTTTTTACATTTCAACTTCTCTTTTCCACATTTCTCACACTGGTAAATATAAACTACACCTAATGTCCCTTTTTTAAAATTCTCATTATCCTGCATCTTAATAAAAATATATTTATGTTTACAATGCGATTCACCCAAATAATTTTTAAACCACTTTTTCAACACAACACATTCCACCTTTATGATAGAACCTTTATTTAGCTGCTTTATTACATACTTTTATTTAAATGTTCAATCTCATCTTGCAACTTTTTAAATTGCTCAAAATGCATGGTAATAGATTGACTACTACCATAATCAACATTTTGTTTCACTAATATAACACCCGTATCATGAAAAAGCGCTTCAAGTTCTTTCCTAATAGACACTTTCGCAATATGAGCTGTTTTAATTGCAGATAAAATTGCAATTTCATTAAACTTTAATTTTATTTCATTTGGACAAAATGCGTCTTCAACTAATATAACTTCATTACTATAAATTAGTGCAACAAGATTACTTGATTTGGCATCTGTTAAATCAACTTTTTTCATAATATCTTTCATTACATTTTGCCTCCTTTATTTTCATATATATCAATTATACAAATTTTTTAAAAAAATTACTCAACTTTATTATATTAATTTTAACACACTTTTATTGAAATCCATGCTCCAAACGTTTTACTATTCCACAATTTTTATTATATGAACCATCTGGACTATAACTCCATATAGTAATGTTAACAACTTATTATAAAGCAGGTGAAAATTATGCCATCAGTTGTAGGAAATTTAGTTGTACAAAATAGTAATGGATCATTTAACTTAGGTGATTTCTACAACGTTTCTCCGAAAGAAAATACGAAAGCTTATAATGGTTCCGGCGCATCAAACGTTGGTTTTGTTGTTAATACTTTTAGCGGTGTTAGCGCGACCAATACATTTGATTCTGACCTTGCAGATCAAAACCAAGTGGGTACAGCCTAATCTTATGTTCAACTTTTTGTATAGAAAATTTTAATTTGTCTATACTATAATCAGGCTGTTTGACAGCTCTTATCGATTTTGGAGTACCCTATCTTTTTCTCCCTTTCCCTGGGGCTCAGCAGCTAGCACAAAGCTAGCTGCTTTTTCTTATATTATTTGTCTCATAAATCAGAAATAAAAAAAGCTGCCATTTAATATTCAGCTTTTTTTACATTATTTCAATAATATCCATAGCGTTAAATACGTAAGTTTTATAAAAGGCGACTGTACAAATTACAATTTGTTTTACCGGATTGATATGTACAACAGTCATGTAGCTTGTTAATATGTAACCATCTTCAAAATATGTTACCAATATTTCTTTCTCAGACAGTAATGACGTTAATAATTTATCAGAAATCCTCTCTTTTGCTTCATTTGTTAAAAGCGGTTTTTGTACTTTTAATTTCTCTCCAATAATCTTTCTCATATTTAAAAGTTGTTCGGACATTACTGTAAACGGAACCCACTCTCTTTCTTCTTTTTGTATCTTTACATCGTTCATTTTTTATCTCCTTGATCATTTATACATTTATTTATTCATGCTATCCCTTAGTTATTTTTAATACTTACTAAACTCGAATTTACTTCTAAACTATAATTAGGTTACCTCTTAAAAGAACATTCGTTCTTATTATACACGAACTTACGTTCCTTTGAGAAGAGCTATACTTATTATTTCTTAACAAAAAACATAATTTTATTTATCTCCATATTTTTTCCTTTATCAAATAAACTTTTCATTTCTTATATAAAATGCATATAAAAACTAAAAGGCGACTTCACACAAAGTGAAATCGCCTTTTTCTAAAAAATATTCAAAGCTTATTTTTCTATCCTAACTAATGTTCTTTCTGGAATACATAATTCATCTATATTAAAATGATTTATTTTTAATTTCAATTCCCCTACTCGTTCCTTATCTTCATCACCAACCCAACAACTGAATAATTCAAAATAGTCTCCATCTTCCAAATAACCTTCCATAATCTTGCATAAAGTTAAAAGTTTTTCTTTCGCTTCTTTTTTTTCCTTTACGTTTTGCCACTCGACAAGTTCAATTCCCCAACTAGTTGAAACCTCATATATGTAATTTTTTTGGAATTGATACTCTTGTACAATTTCAAGCATACTTTCATCTGCAAAACATGGTCCAAAAACAATTACATCATTAGAATCGGGCTCCGTTAACGGAATTTCTACATTACAGCCTATGTAACTTGCTAAACTCATTTTATACTCCTCCAATATTCGTATAAAAAATACTTCATAGTATATTTATTTACTCAAATATAAAATCCCTGCCTAAACAAAAAAGTTTTAAATTTTTTCGTTTATTAACCATCTATAACTGAACACATATACTATGATGAACGAACTCACAAAGCATAAGAAAAGAGAGCATTTACAACACTCTCTTTTCTTACATACTCTATGGAACTTTACAAAACTGAATCAGTGATTTTTATTATTATATTTCATTACATATACTTAGGTTGTACTATTATATGTAACTCTCTCTCTGTATCCGCTTTTTTCGGATGACGAAAATAATTAAGTTCGTACTTTAACACTTTATACTCAACAATTCCGATTTTAATCCCTTTCGTTTCTTTTAATATAGCTAATAAATCACTTATATTTTCATCATATGACTCAAAAATTTTCGCTCCGCCCTCTCCTTGAAAGATTACTTTCATATATTCTCCCCACCTTAATTTATTGATGTGGTAAATGATGCGTTTAAAACGATTCATTCTTTATCCTAAAATTTTCACAACAAAAAGAGCATCCTTTCCAATCGAATGCTCAGCTTTTTACTAATTATCCATGTTAAATATTTATTCAAAAACATTATATGTATTATTTTTTAAATTATGTTCGATATTCATTATTAAAGAGTAAATATATGTAATAAACTTGCATAATGAAAACCGTAGAATATCCACTTTCGTTGAAATAATTATAAACCATAATTTTCCATTGTAATTCTTAATATTTAAATGTAATATTGTATTGTCTTACTATCTATTTATAACTCACACACTAATTAGAAAAGGGAACTCTATATGAGTTCCCTTTTCTAATTATGATTACAGTCATTATTTCTTTTCTAGAAATTTAAATGTATCTTTAAATTCTTTATTATTCACTTTAATATCAGCATCTTTCAATAAATCATTGACTACTTGTTGTTTCCATTTACCTGTCGTATCTTGTAGTCTTTGTTGTTCTATATCTTTACGAATTTTATCCTTTACTTCATCAAATGGCTTCAATTCTTTTTTATCCGTCACTTTAATAATATGGTAACCGTAAGTTGTTTTAACCGGATCACTTACTTGGCCTGCATCTAATTTATACGCAGCTTCCTCAAATTCTTTCACTGTTTGCCCAGGAGCAAAACCAGATATTTCCCCGCCCTGTTCCTTTGAACCAGTATCCTCTGAATACTGTTTTGCTAAGGCAGCAAAATCTTCACCATTATTTACTTTCTCCTTTATTTCTTTAGCCGTTTTTTCATCTTTCACTAAAATGTGACTTACTTTCATTTCTGGTTTATAGTTATTTTTCACATCTTTATCTGTAACTGTTGCTTTAATCGCTTTCTCAAATGCAATTTCTGGCTTCATTTTTTCTTTTAATTCATCTTCGTTTTTCAACCCAAGTTGTTCTAAAGTCGATTTAAAGTTCTCACCCATTTTATCTTTTGCTTCTTCTACTTTCTTTTTTGCTTCCTCATCTGAAACTTTATATTTATCTAACAATGCCTTACTTAACATCATTTGATATAAAGTACTTTCTCCATATTGTTGTCGTAATTCTTTACTTAATTCTTTCTCTGTAACATTCCCTACTTTTGATGTTACTACGTTGTCTGAGGAACCACATGCAGATAATGCTAGCATCACGCATGAAATAATTGTTCCAATAAATATTTTTTTCTTTTTCAATTCAAATACCTCACTTTTATCATTATGCAAATTAACTATACACAGTCATTGTGAAAACAGTGTGTTTTCTACATGTAATTCATTTCATATGAGTAGACTATGTATCATGTATTTTCATTTTTAAACGTAAAGAGTCTTCTTACTATTATGTATAGTAAGAAGACTCTTTACATACTCCTTAAAAACAATACTGCCGCTATAGTTACTTAATAATTACATGTTTTTCAGGTATCCAACTATTCTGCCCGATATCTATCGCATTTCCCACTCTACCCCACACTCGAAAAGATGTCGATCCATCTATATTCCCTTTATAATTCATACATTCAGGCTCTTCATAATAATTTACTCCGTAACCAACAGGATATTTCGAAGTTGCATAAAACCATTTCACATTAAAATGTTTTAAATATGCCCACTGCTTATCGTTCCCTAAACAAATCATATCTTGCTCACCGCCTCCCCAATAACTTGTTAAGATTAAATATGGAATTTTCTGAGTGAGTGCACCTGTAAATTGAGGGTTCATGGGAGTTTCATATAAATTTATTCCGTATCCATCAGGATATTTCGAAACTGCAATACCAATGCCATTCGGTTGCTGTGTATACACTATGTTAGATTGATTTGCTTTGTTGGAATCTATAAACCAAGAAAGTGACTTATTTCCTACTAATCGATTCAGATCACATTTCCCAATACCAGGAACATTCCCTGAATCCGTATATTGCCACATATCGCATGGATATGCTGGCTTATTCCCTCCATAACGAGGGATCCATATGAAATCAGCTTCAATATTACATGCTCCAAATGATAAATACGTGTGATGCCCTACGTATAATCCTACTTTTTCCGCACCTAAACGGCGTAATTCATCAATAAATGCCTGTGTCCCGCCTTGCATATCTACCATCGTTTGAACTTCTATGTCCGCTACCCAAAACTTAGCAGATTGATCACCACGATTCCAAAAATCTTGTGCCTCTTTCTTTGCATCAGCAATAGATATAAAACGGCAAAAAGCATAATTACCGAATGGGATACTATGCTTTTTCATTTCACTAACATAATCTTGATACATAAAATCCACCGTATTAGAGCCATCTTGAACTCTAGCAATCACTAAATCTAGCTGAGATGCTGCAATATCCCAATTAATAGTTCCATTCCATTTTGAAATATCTACAATATACCCCATACATTCCAGCTCCTTTTGAATGTCTTATTCATAGCTTGTTTTATTGTAAGCCTCCTCTCTCTAAAACTAGCTATCTATAATATAAATAAAAAGAATCTTTACTGTTTTTCAAAATATATTCTCTTTCAGAAATATTTCTATCAACTTTAACATGTATGCCACATAAAACATTCGAAATATACCCTACTATTCATTTATTATGTAATCTCGTCCTATCAATCATTTTTACAGATATTAAAAAAAAATTCCCTGTATTATTAAATTATAACTTTCAGTATCGATTTCCTTTCAACTAAAAATTTCATCCCTCATTTTCTATATACTCTTAAGTCAAAATTACTACCTCTACATGAAATTTGAGATTTAGAAAAATTTTAATTAATTGAAGTTTACTCCTATTAAATTGCTATTTTCCAACCTGAACACTATTGGTGCATAAAAAAGACATTTTCTATTACTGAAAATGTCTTTTTACAGTTTAATAAAACAACTTTGGTGCTAAATCTGTATTTTGTAATTGTGAGTTTTCACTGCTCATAACACAACTTGTGGAAAATAGAATTGGGATACCACAAACCTCATCATTCATTACATCACGAAACACATTGGCAGCAACACCTGTAAACGTTTGACATAAGTTAGAAATATCGTCATTGAAAAACTGAATGACTTCCGCAGCGAAAACCGGAAAAACAACATTCGGTCCGCCAGGGAACTGAGGCTGTACCACAACTTGTTCAAAATAAGGATTATTTTCTAGTGCTACTTGAAATAAATGAGCTATTTCAAATGCATCTAGTGGACAAGGAAATGGATTTACAATTTCATTCTCATTATTCGTTACAATAACTGTCACACTTACATTCCCAAATTGTACAAAAGATTTTAAAAGCGTTGCTAATGCTCTCGCTTTTTCGTTGCTTAACGCATGCACTAAAATAATATAATTACCACCAACAGGAATAAGCGGCCCAACTGTAACAGTTGGATCAGCACCTATTGAATTTTTTAATTCATTAAAATATGTGATCCACGGTGGCGAAAGCTGAGCTTGTACATTTTCTTCCCCTATTTTATACTACCTCCTTATACCATTCTTACTAACATAATATGTAACAAACAAAAAAATGCATTAGTTATATTAACCATTTGCGTATTTATTGATTATATTAATTAAACATTTTATTTCCCATTCTCAATTTCCCCTTTACATCTTTAAGCACTTTTACTACTATAAAATTCTTTATTATAAGCAAATCCACTGAAATTTCATATTATACTAATACGACTCTATATCCATTAAATTATAATACTCAATATTAGGAGCTGATTTCATGGAAAAAAAACCTATCGTGTTCAAAATCCCACCAAATTCAAAGCTAAAAATTACATTTTTCGGTCCTTGTAACGAAGTAATTACAAATGTGTCTATAATTAATCAACTATGCACCCCTAAATGTCAAACTATCACGCAATACCCAGACTTTAAGAAATATGTAACGGAAGTACGATCGCTATCCCGTTGTTAGTCCGCATAATGCACGATTTTCACAACTTTATTACCTAAAATAACCGAGAAAGAAAATAACTGCATTCCTAGACTAAAATTACTCATGTTATGATATTCCATTGATAATTCATTGATTTTTTACACGTTTTTATGAAAAGAACATATATTATCGTATGGAGATTATCCACTCATAAAACCTATCTTTCTTTGGAGCGTACTTTTTATGTATGCTCTTTTTTTATGTAACCGTCCCCCTTCTAAATTGACCAACAATATATTAAAATTCTTTATATACTCAAGGAGGTCAAATATGTTCAAGTTGCATCCAATACTACTCATCTTAGGATTGATTTTGTTTTTATATAGTGTAATCGCCTTTATGCTATTCTTTTCAGTGTATTAGCATTCCCTACACAAATCTATGTTCAATATATAATTTCTATATAGTAAAGAAAAAACATAATGATACGATCTTTTATGTATTCCGTCTTTCTTGTTCTATAAGAAAACTAGTAAACTTACTAACAATGCGTTTTTACAAGCATGTTACTTATTATTCTGTTTATTATCTGAAGAAGGTTGAAGCCCCTACAAATTAAACTACGCTTTACCTATTTACTTATATATTTTAGAAAAACAATAATAATCCCCTACCATTTGGTAAGGGGATTAACTAAACCTACTAAAAAACATTTAATGATCAGTTTTATTTATTTGGAGAAGGAAATCTTGCTGCTTCAAAATGTGCACCATCTTCTAAAGGACTTAAAACTCCATCTATACTACTTTGTGCATAAATCTCAACTTCATCCCCTGCATTCAATTGAACAATCGTCGAAACACTTACGACATTTCCAAAACTTATTGGACCAAAAAAGTCATTATCTATAGCTATCGCTGCGTTTCCATTCACACGAATTTCTACACGCGCTCTATAATTTAAAGTTGGATCGTTTGGAAAGAAACCAATCGTTCCAATAATAGAATATACACCTTTAGTCTTCGGCATAAAAATAGATGTTGCTGGATTATACTCATTCGCTAAATCAAATTGTTCATTTTGAAATAACACTTTCACAAAAGTATTAGCAGGAACATTTTGATTCACAGTATTTCTAGCTCTAAATGCCGATGCTCTAACAAGATTGTCCTTGTTATCATGACACTTACTAGTGTTCTTACAACAATCATGATGCTTATTTTTATACTCCTTACAATACTTACAGTAGTAATAACAAGACATACTGATTCCCCTTTCAAACTTATTACTATATATTATGTAAGATTGATTTATAAGGTTTGGACTAGCTATTTTTATTATTCATAAGGGCGCTATTAATCTGCACCCTTATTTATATACACCACTTCATTCCTTACTAGTTATAAGTTGTATATAGTTCCATATGGAATAGTAAGAAAAGAACTTCCGTACGGTGTAACATGATGTACTGGGTAAAAATACTCTACGGATGAGTAATATGGTTGTACTCCTTGCTGCTGCATTTGCATTTGTTGTTGCATTTGCAATGCTTGTTGAATAGCTTGGACTGTACTTTGTGCTCCACTATACGTTATAGATGTACCATATGCTGGTCGCATACCAGTTTCAGAATTAAAATATGAATAAAACATGATTCTCAGCTCCCTTCCCGTATAATTTATTACAAATTATATTATGATTCTTTATTTCAGTGGGTACTATAAAGCTAGTCCGCTCGCTTATATTCAAATGACAAAATAAAAAAGTAGCTGCTAGACTACTTTGACTCCTTCTTATCACCAAATGAAATGATATACATATTCTCCTGTTACACGCTCATTAATTCCCGCAACCCTAACGAACCTCAGTAAATCCGCTCCTTGAAGGAAATATACCGAAATCGTAACCGGTACTTGCGACCACATGAATTGATAAAGCTCATTCACTCTCTGATTCGTCGTAACGATTAAATCATTTACAGGTCCATGATTCCATGCAGAGGTTTGAACTGAAGTGAAAGAAAGGTCTTTCCCATTAACCACTATTCTTGATACACTTTGAGTTATGTCCACAATAATCCCCTCCAACATTACAAAAATTGGACCTTTTTTAGTTCATATTATTATAAATATTCTTGACTGTAATAAATGTTTAAGGCAAATCCCTAATAAAGTGAAACTTTAATCAGCTCTCACCAATCGGGCTTTTACTGGCAGCCCGACCCCACCTAACTTCTTTGCTTCCGCTGAATTTTGAGGTGGGGGTATTACTGCCCGACAAATAGCGGGATAAAATTTTTTTATTCATATCCCTCAATTCCCATTACAACCATATAATTTCTAACCTTATTCAATTTTTGTAATTAAAATAAAAAATAGCTAATTCACTACTTAAAAAGTAAAAAAGCATCAGATTGACTAGTATGTAGATGGTTAAATGAATGTAAAATGTTTTTAAATTATCTACTCTTTTTTTAGTTTGGAAGTAACTCTCATCTCTTCCCATCTTTATACACCACTTTCTTAATCACACTGAACGCAATATTCAATTGATGAGTTTGTTCCAATTAACGCCTTTGTTCAATGTAGTAATTTTCTTGTATAATAAAAGTTAATTAATCTAGAAGGGATTCTGAGAAAGAGCGAAAAATCAGCTGGAAAGCTTATCGATTTAAATATCTATTCGAAATTAATAAGCGATTAATTTTAGTCACTCTGCCCATACTCAATCAAAGTGTGGGCTTCTTTAATTTCTGTATAAAATTCAAAAGTTTGACACAATCCTGGAAAAAGCTTATAAAGAAAAGTGAGGTTCCATTATTTTCACACTTAGTAGCGCAGTCATGTTACATATAATTTTATAAGTGTGAACGAACTACAAAACTAAAAAACAAATAATAAGTTTGCAACATGTTTGCAAATACGAATTTTGCATATAAATTCGTGTGATATTGAAAGGAGTTTTACTTATGAAAGAAATTAAAACAGAACAAGAATTCAAAGACATCATCGCAAGCGAGGAGCCTGTAGTTGTTAAGTTCTTTACTACATGGTGCCCAGATTGCGTACGTATGGACAACTTTATCGGAGATGTAATGGAAGAGTTCAATAAATTTGAATGGTACTCTATCAATAAAGATGAGTTTCCAAGTATCGCTGAAGAGTATCAAGTAATGGGTATTCCAAGTTTACTTGTATACCAAAACGGTGAGAAGCTAGGCCACTTACATAGTGCTAATGCAAAAACAGAAGAGCAAGTTACTGAGTTTTTAGAAGCATACTAAAATGAAAACCCTCTGGAAAATATTTTTCAGAGGGTTTTCATCTATTTTCACAATTATCTTTTGAAGTTTTTCATCGTTTAATGAATTACACCTTGTCATGATAAGAATAATACGTAGTAAGAAAAGTATTCGTTTCCTCATCCATCTACCCTCCTATCTCTTTAGTAAATAAACTCCAATTAGGTTCACACCTTGACTTTGTACTTTTCAACATATTTTTCCTTTACGAAACTTTGTTATCCCCTTCTTAAAAAGCTATAAAACGTCAACAATGTTTGTATAGACCCACACGACTTTCGTTTGATACTCTATTTATAGAAAGAAATTCCTTTAAAGAAAGGTGAGTGATTAAAATGGATACTCTTTCTCATAAAGAAGCTGATAAAGGTGCTATTGTCAGCATTATGGCCTACATATTTTTATCCTCTATGAAAATCATCATCAGTTATATTACCCTCTCTAGCGCATTACGCGCTGACGGTTTAAATAACTTAACGGATATCGGTGCTTCTTTAGCGATATTAATTGGTCTAAAAATATCTCGTAAACCTCGTGACCCAGATCATCCGTATGGGCATTCGCGTGCCGAACAAATCGCATCACTTGTTGCGTCCTTCATTATGGCAACAGTCGGATTAGAAGTTGTTATTAGTGCCATTCAATCTTTCTTAAATCCGAAACAAGCAGCGCCTAATGTACTCGCTGCATGGGTTGCTTTATTTTCTGCTGTCGTTATGTACTGCGTGTATTTGTATACGAAAAAAATTGCAGCACGAACAAAAAGTAAATCATTAGAAGCCGCTGCAAAGGATAATTTATCAGATGCACTCGTAAGTATTGGTACCGTAGTAGGTATTGTCGGTTCTCAGTTCCAAATGCCTATTTTAGACCCTATTGCCGCTTTAATTGTCGGTCTTATTATTTGTAAAACTGCATGGGAGATTTTCGTAGAATCTTCTCATATGCTAACAGATGGAATTGATCCTGATAAAATGGAAGAATACGCTGATGCTATTGAGCATATTGGCGGTGTGGAAAACATTGTAGATATTCGAGCACGTATGTATGGGAATCAAACGTACGTTGATATTACAATTGAAGTAGATGCTCGCATGGATGTTGGAGAAAGTCACTGTATTACCGACAACATCGAAGCTATGCTGCGCAAAAAATTTGGAATTTACCATGCACACATTCATGTTGAGCCAATGAAAAAAGAACCTATTATGACATAGGTTCTTTTTTTATGAACGTTTTATGGAATATAACACATAAAACGAGCCAGCTACCGCCAGCTGCCCATCCTGCTAATATGTCAGATGGATAGTGCACGCCAAGATATATTCGGCTAACTGAAATAGATAATACAACAAAGCTTGCTATAAGAATAATTAACAATTTTTTATGCAACGAAATACGTTCTTCAGTAATTGTGACGTATGCAATAAATCCTAAAAAAGCAGTAGCATTCATCGTATGACCGCTCGGAAAACTATATCCAGTTGCAGTAACAAGCTGCGTGACATCAGGTCTTGCTCGTTCGTACCATAGTTTAAGCATACTGTTTAAATAACGAGATCCGTAGTAATTAATTGTTAGAAGTAACGCACTAAGCAACTTTTTTCTAACGAGAAAATACATTACAAGAATAATGAGTAATGGAAAATATATTCTTTTGGAACCGATAAAAGACACCCAAGTAAAATAGGTCGTCAAATAATCGTTTCGAAAGCTTTGAATAAAATGTGCGACTATATTGTCAAAGTTCTCAATACAAGCGGTATGATACGAAAGTGATAATACGACAAAACAAATGAGTAACGTAAAACTTAGCAAGTATAAATGTCGATATCGTTTCACATACATAACCTCACTATGCAAAAAAATGGAGCGGTTGTTTTAGTTTTCCTCTCCATTTCTTTTTTATGCATAGTTTATTAAAAAATATAATTATTAATTTTCCGCTTCATCTCAGGGATATCTTCTCTTGTTACGGTAAAACGAATCACCTTCTCATCAAGATCAAGCGCCTCAGCGAATAATCCAGCTAAACCACGGGATTTTCTATCTACTTCCATAATAATTTCTAGTCGGTCGTATGCACGTGGCAAGATTAATAATTCTAATTCATCTAATTTCCCATAGTGCTCTCCAGAAACCGGAATAAACTCAAATTCTTGTGCGAATGGAACTTGCTTACGTAATCGGTGCGGTAATTCTTCACATTCTATATGACGTGCTTTAAACCCTAATTCATTTACACTATCTAAAACACTACTTAATAATGCATTGGGTAACACTTGAACGTAGTCGCGGTCACTTGGGTCTATACTACGTTTAATATCAAGACCTGTATGAATCCAAACCGTTTTCATACCAAGTGTAAGTGGTGCTTCAATTGGCATTGGAAAAGAAAATGGAATTTCAACTTTTTCATTCGGTTCTACAGAAAAAGGTTCTGTTAAGCGTACTCGCTCTAAATCATATGTTGCTGTTACTTTTTTATCATCCACTTCTCGTACATACGACGTCGATAATGTTAAGTAAATGCTTTCAATTTGTTGGCTAACTGAACCTCCAGTTATATGAACCTTTCCAACTATTTCTTCCCCAACAATATACTCATCTTTTTCAAGAACAGTATCTACCTTTGCACTTCCAATACCAACGCTTGCTAAAAACTTTTGAAACATGGAGTCTCCATCCTTTCTAAAGCAGAAGCTACATCTTGTTTTAAATCTTGTACATTCTCATAGTACGGCGTTTTTATTTGTAACATTCGCATAAGAATTTCGCGATTATAATGTTCCAAAGTTAATTCTTCGTACCATGGTTTTTCCTGTTTTTCATTAGATTCATATCCTGCATATAATAAAAATAATGAGAAATGACCGAGCGCATAAAAGTCGCTACGAAAGTGAACTTCTCGCATCAAAGCTTGTTCACCTTCGTAAGTTGTAGCTCGCTCATCATCCTCACCTTTCCATTTAGCCAATCCAAAATCAATAATACTAATTTGATTTTCTTTCATTAGTATGTTTGGAATGCGTAAATCTCGATGAATAATGCCTTCACTATGAAACACCGATACAATTTCTAATATTTCATATAAAATCTTAAAAACTTCACGTTCTGTATATACATACCCATCTATGAAAATATAATCTTCAAAATTTTCACCAGGCATGTACTCCATCACAAAGAAGCTCTTTTTCTCCCATATGAAATGATCATATAGACTAGGAATTGCATAATGATTTAATGTTTGTAAAATCATTTTCTCTTGTTCAAATGATTTTCTACCAGACTCATATCTTTGTTTACTTTGTCTTAATTGTTTTAAGACTTTATATCTATTTGTTTGTAAATCATTAACGACGTATGTAACCCCATAACTGCCCATTCCAATTACTGATTCAATTTTATAACGTTCTGCAACAATTGTATTTTTTCGCAGTGGTCTATCAAATAATGCTAGTACACGACACCATTTCATCAGCTACTTGAAAAGAAGCTACGGCTTTTATGTTTTCTTTTATAATGTTGATGTCCATAACCAGATGAACGTCGTTTATAGTCGCTACTTGAATACGAGCGCCCTCTACGACGATAATCACTACTTGAATACGAACGATATTTTTTCTTTCCTAATAAAGAATCAATAATTTTTTTGAACATTCCTTCACCTCTTGAGTAAAATTTCCTTTTCATTATACCAATAATTATTGACTATATTTGTGACAGGTTTGTAAAGAGTAAAAAACGACGAGTTATGCCCGTCGTTACTTTCATTCATCCTCTTCATCAAAAACTTCATCAATCATACATTTCTCTAATAAATACTCAAATGTAATATCTGCGAGATCTTCAATTTCTTCTCGTTTTGGGACGTACCCTCTTTCAATTAGTTGCTCATAAAAAAACTCCGCAATCTCTTCCGTATCAATCAC
Source organism: Bacillus cereus group sp. MYBK5-2 (assembly GCF_051915685.1). Taxonomy (NCBI): domain Bacteria; kingdom Bacillati; phylum Bacillota; class Bacilli; order Caryophanales; family Bacillaceae; genus Bacillus; species Bacillus cereus group sp. MYBK5-2. The sequence goes on along the minus strand of NZ_JBQAFE010000001.1, from coordinate 1,453,465 downwards.
GACTTCAATTTCCTTCATGAGCATCACTCCTTTATTTCTGTTTTATGAAAAAATCTCAAAATTATGTATATGAGATTAGAAAAATAGATTTTATTTTTTTATAGGTCATAAGCTTTGGACGAGATGCATACGATTGTAGTACAAGCTATTCAAAGGGGGAAATAATAATGGAAAATCAATATGAAGTAGGACAAACAAAAGAAGAGTTCATGCATGAAGATCAATGGGCAGACTCTCTTATAAAGTGGCTTTTTATTTTTTTAATAGTTGTAGGCATACCTTATACTGCATATGTTGTTGTTCAATTTATTCTCTCTTTCTAGTTAACTATTTTTTCTCTGTCAATTTAACTAAATAATTATGAACAACATCCATTACAATTTTATATTCTTCATCTTTAAATGTATCGAACAATAATTGATAATCGTTATAAATATCAAGTAATCCATCAATGATTTCTTGACGATTCGTCTTAACACTCACTTTTTTCGAGTTGTTAATTGACTTTAACTTTCCTAAATCTAATTTATTCATACCTGCTTTATCTTGTTTCATTTTCTTCAAAATTGCATTTGCCGTTTGAGCATTGGCGAGTAACGTTAAATCTGATTCATCCGCTTCTAACCATTCACCATCCGTAATCCGTGACAATTCATAAATTGTATCTTCCCATGCGTCATTCTTATATCTCCATACTTCTGTACGAAAACCAACAATACGGAAAACATCTTTATCATATCCAGTTACTTGCACAAGATCACCAAACGTGAAATTATAATTTAATTCAATCCACTCCGTATCGCCCTTTTTCATATCTTGCTCTGTAACGTGCTGCAATGTTTGCTCTACGTAAAACCCATCGTGATTATTGACTTCGTATACATAAACTCCATCTAAAACCTTCATATTTGTAATTTTCCCAACGGTTCCATATAGCGTAATCACGACTATGTCCCCTACGTTGTATTTAGGTTGTTTTTTTCTTGCCATCTCTATCTCTCCTTTTTTTGACGTCGTGATTTTGATATCAGTATATGCAACCTACATAAAAACGCTTATCACAGAAGCTTATATTCATAAATTTTTTCAATAAAAAATATAATCTTATAAAATTTACATTGCACTCAAAAAAAGCTAGTAACTAGACTAGCTTCAAATCAACAAATTTCATAATAAAAAACATACAGAATACTTCACTTTAAATAAAGTAATGTATTCTGTATGTTTTCAAATAGTTTTTATCTATCTTGTATGTATAAATCCCAGGCTTCATCAAATATAGACATACTTTCTAGCATTCCGCTCAACTCTAAGTATGAACTAATTTCATCATAGTCTTCAGATTGCTTCGGAAAACTTAAATCATCATACATCGCCTCTGCTAAATCTGAAATTTCATTTCTAAATAAAGCTGCACGATGCTTCATCATATAATGGTAAAATGTCTTTTTCAAAAATATTCCCTACCTTTCTAACTTGGGTACATTATACAAGGCAAAAAAGAAAAAAACCAGCATAAAAGCTGGTTAAAAGTCGAAATAATTTCTTTTTAATAGACGCGGTCTTCCCATTAATTCTTCATATGTTAGTTGTTTTGGTAAATCTTTCGTGTAAATTAAGAATAATTGATCTTCAATTTCTTTTACTGTATGGTCTGATTGATAGTCCATCCCGCACGAGGAACAAGAAATACATGGTGTCTCTTGGATTTCAATGGCTTTCGTACCATCTGGTAATTCCCAATATACAGTATTCAAGCTTTCTTTCGCTTCTGTACTGTCACACCACATACAATTCATACTGCATCACCCTCAGTTTTTTTGTCGTTTTCTTCTAACTTAGCCATTTGTGCTTGATATTTTTTATCTTTTAATTGATCGCGCTTATCACGTTTATCTTTTAAAGATGCATGAGTATCATTATCTTCGTAGTCTTTACGACGGTTCATACGCTGTAAGTCGTCTGGAACGAGGTTAAATTTCTTATCGCTCATAAGACCTGCGATACCAACATCTGAACGTTTTTCTTCGTAGTTCGGATAAATCTCTTTAAAGTATCCTTCCGCTCTTCCTGGAATATAGCTCTCTGGCTCTGGATACGTCGTAATAACACCTTCAAAGTTACGAAGTACAACTTTATCTGCACTTTGTGAGATTAAATAGTTTGGCTGAAGTGCAATTTTACCGCCTCCACCTGGCGCATCAACAACGAATGTCGGAACAGCATAACCAGATGTGTGTCCACGTAAACCTTCAATAATTTCAAGACCTTTAGATACTGGTGCACGGAAGTGACCGATACCTTCAGATAAGTCACATTGATAAATGTAGTATGGACGTACACGGATTTTTACTAAGTCATGCATAAGTTTTTTCATAATTGGAACGCTGTCGTTAATACCAGCTAAAATTACTGCTTGGTTTCCGACTGGAACACCAGCATTCGCTAACATTTCACATGCCTTTTTCGATTCTTCAGTAATTTCAATAGATGTATTGAAATGTGTATTTAACCATACTGGATGGTATTTTTTAATAATGTTACATAAGTTTTCTGTAATACGTTGTGGGAATACTACTGGTGCTCTCGTTCCGATACGAATAATCTCAACATGCGGAATCTCTCGTAAATTTTTTAATACATATTCTAAAATTTTATCGTTAATTAGAAGTCCGTCACCACCGGAGATTAATACATCTCGTACTTGTGGCGTTTCACGAATATAAGCAATTGCATCATCTAATTGTTTCTTCGGTACACCCATTCCAATTTGTCCACTAAAACGACGACGTGTACAGTAACGACAATACATAGAACATTGATTTGTTACTAAGAATAGTACACGGTCCGGATAACGATGTGTTAGCCCTGGAACTGGTGAATCTTCGTCTTCGTGAAGTGGGTCTTCTAAATCATATTTTGTTTTATATAACTCTTCCGAAATCGGTACTGATTGCATCCGAATCGGACAGCGTGGATCATCAGGATTCATTAGCCAAGCATAGTACGGTGTAATGTTTAACGGGATCGTTTTCGTTGAAATTTTAACGCCCTCTTCTTCTTCAGGTGTTAAGTTAATCACTTTTCTTAAGTCATCTAACGTTTTGATCGTATTCGTTAATTGCCAAACCCAATCATTCCATTGCTCTTCAGTAACATCTTTCCATAATTCGATATCCTTCCAGTGACGATTTGGTTTGTATACATCATGTAACATTGCTATTCCCCCTTTTTATACGCTCATTCTTTATATAAGCAATAGTTATGCCAACTTTACATTGTTGATAAGTAAATGTGCGGAGAACCCTATTACATAAGCGAAAAAATATTTTTAAGCGTTGTATGAAATCAATACTTAACATCATATTCATTACTTTTTATATATGTAAACGCTCTTTTATTGGTGCAAACACACAAAAACCGCCGATTATTCGGCGGTTTTGTCGTACTTGCTCAGTTTATATTGAAGCGTTTGACGAGGGATACCCAACATTTTTGCGGCTTGTAATATATTCCCTTCCGTTTCAATCAACGCTTGATCTATTAATTCTTTTTCTGTTTGATGAAGTGCTTCTCTAAGTGGCATTATACCCTTCTTCTTCGAAAACTTCTCTTTCCGAAATGTACGTGGTAAACAATTGGCTGTTAATGTATTCCCTTCTGCAATAATAACAGCATGTTCAATCGTATGTTTTAACTCCCGTACATTTCCAGGCCACTGATAAGCTTGCAGTCTATCTTTCGCTTCCTCATCAATTTGAAGTACACCTTTTTTATAACTTTTATTATATTCTTTCAAAAAATAAGATGCTAATAATAGTACATCCTCAGTTCTTTCACGAAGCGGTGGGATATATAATGAAAATACGTTTAAGCGATAATATAAATCAGTGCGAATTTTATTCTCTCGTAAACATATTTCTGGAGGCTGGTTCATCGCGGTAATAACACGAACATCTACTTTTCTCGTCTTATTATCACCAATTCTTCTAATGACTCCATCTTCTAACACTCGTAACATTTTTGCCTGCAAATCAAGAGGCATTGAATTCAGTTCATCTAAAAATAATGTACCACCATCAACAAGTTCAAATAGCCCAGCTCTTTCAATCGCTCCCGTATAGCTTCCTTTTGTCGTTCCAAACAATAAACTTTCTAATAGCGACTCTGGTAAAGCTGCACAGTTTTGTGCAATAAATGGCTTGTTTTTTCTTTTAGAAGCTTCATGAATTGCTTGTACGAACAGTTCTTTTCCCGTTCCTGTTTCACCATATATTAAAACATTCGCGTCTGTTGGTGCTACTTTTTGTGCTAACTCTTTCGTCTGTTTAAACCGCGTATCATTTGTCACTATCGTCTCAAATGCAGCGTGCTTTTTAATCACTTTTTTTCTAGATGATCGCTTTATTTTCGACTGTAAGTCAACAATTGTGTCAGTAAGCTTTTGAATTGTAGAGTAATCCTTTGCAATTTCAACAGCCCCAGCAATATTCCCATCTATAAAAATAGGTAACGTCGTATTTACTGTACAAACATCTTCACCATTTAAATTTTGATAATGTTGTACCTGATGTACGATAGGTTTTTTTGTATCTAGTACTTTCATCAATGTACTCGTTTCCCTTGATAAAGACGGGAACGCTTCTAACAGATGTTTCCCTAACACTTTTTCAATCTTCGATCCATCGTGTTTTGCAGCTACAGAATTATAAAATATTGTAATTCCATTTTCATCTACAGCGTGTATAGCCTCATCAATACTGCCCAAAATCGCTTCAATGACTTCTTGTGTCGAAACTGCTAGCAATGTCATCCCCCCTCTTGCCGAAAATCCAGCAATTACATGCCGAATTTTCGGCACACCTATGTGCGATTGTAAGCATGACGATTCCGTTCTATAATTTTAATCAATTTTATATTTTCATTAGATAACTCGAAACTCTAATTAGTACGGCTTTTTCAAACACCCAGCTCCACCTAACTGTTTTGCTTTACAGCCAAATTTTGAGGCGGAAGTTTTACTGCTTTCGAATAGCTAGATAGATCTTTCACCCATATATTCATATCTTCCAACTTATCGAAAATGTAGCAATTATTCGCCAGTCTTCCTGTATACGTATAGCCTAATTGATGAAAGGCAGCATTCATTCCGAAAGAAAGCGATCGAGCAATTGTATAGGAGCAGAAAATAGATCTTTCTTGAAGTTCTTCCTCTAATTTAATTAGTAAACTTTTCATAAATCCATGTTTACGGTATTCAGGTAAAGTAGCACAATTCGTTAATTCTGCATTCCCTTCCTTTATGTTCATTTCTGCAGATGCTGTACTAATAATTTTCCCCTCAAATTCATACACGTAGTAAATTGTATCGTCTTCTTTCATCGTCTGTAATACATAACTCGCTTCATTTAAAGGTGTCGGATACACTTCAAATACTTTTCCGAATACAGTTGCTAATTCTTCTGCATCTTCTTCAGTCGCTTTTCTCAGCAAAAATTTCTCTGGAACTACTTTTTCTTTTATTTCTTTTCCTTTTACACCGCTTAATATAGTATCTTCCTCAATCCAATGCATACTATTTCGTCTTTCATCATTATTATATTTCACAAAAAAGTATGCATCGTTTCCTTGAAAATAATGAGGTATCGTTGCTTCCAACAAAAAACCGAAAGAGAGCCATGTTGAAACATGCTCTCCCTTTCCTTTAATAATACATTTAGTGAAAGAATGTTTCTCTGCTAGTTCGTCAATTGTCTGTATAATACTTTCAACATTTCCTGTATAGTGATCTACCCGAATACGCTTATTAAAATAATCTAAAACACCTTCTACTGTATAACAATTCGTCTGTTCTCTAAAAGATTCATAGTATTTCATTTTTTCACCTCACACCAATCTAGTAATGTACATGCAATAATTTTTGCGGCAGCTATCATTTTATCAACTTCTATATATTCGTTTGGATAGTGTGCTACTTTCGTCTCTCCTGGACCAAATACTATTGTTGGTACGTTTGCAATTTGTGTAAATAAACCTCCATCAGTCCCCCACGGAGATGCTTCAATAATTGGTTCGTTCCCTTCGATTTCAACAAAGTTGTGATGAAGTGTCGTAATGAGTTCATGATTCTCTTCTAGTTCACCAGGAACCCATCTCGCTCCAAACCATTCTACTTCTACTGGATTTTCAACAAACCAATTGTCCACATCATTTAATTCAGCAATCCAATTCTCAAACTCTTCTTTTGCCGCCTCTATAGTCTCATTCGGCGCAACACCGCATCTTCCTTCTAAAATTAATTCATCGGGAACAGAACTTGGCCAACTCCCTCCTTCAATTTTCCCAATGTTAATTGGAATTGGAATCGGAATTTCTTTAAATAACGGATCTGTAATTCGACTATTTCTTTTCTCCTCTAGCTTTCTTACATGTTCTATAACAAACATACTTTTTTCAATTGCACTAACCCCTTCATAGCGCGTTCCACCGTGTGCAGCTTTCCCTTTTACACGTAGACGAAACCACATGGAACCTTGTTGTTTCGGGAAAAACTTCATATTAGTAGGCTCCGGAATAATGACACCATCTGCCTTATATCCTCGTAATATAGTTGCCAATGTCCCTGCTCCGCCACTTTCCTCTTCTATTACACTTTGAAAATAGATGTCTCCTTTTAATTCAATGTTAGATTCAATAATCGCTTCCATCGCAAGCATAAGTGCGACATTTCCGCCCTTCATATCCGTCGTTCCACGGCCATATATACGATTTCCGATTTTCTCACCGCTATAAGGATGATGTTCCCACTGATTCACATCCCCTTCTGGAACTACATCAATATGCCCATTCAATATCATAGATTTCCCGTCGCCACTTCCTTTTAAAGTTGCTACAATATTTGGGCTATCTGAAAAACTTGTACGGGGTGATACAAAATAAGGATGATCTTTCATTTTAGAAAAAGAAGGCTCCCATATATCGAGCTCTAAACCTAATTCACGTAATTTTTCAATCACAATTGCCTGCGCACCGCTTTCATCACCAGATACGCTCTTTTCTTGAATTAATCGTTTTAAAAATTTCACACTTTCCTCTTCATGGCTCTCAATATAATCACAAACTTGCTTTTTTAATTGCTCCATATATTACATCTCCCTTCATTCAATTACTAGTAAGTTAGAACTAATTTGAAAATCAGCTTCTGTATGTCGTTTTATATCTTCTACTGTGTATGGGCTCATTAATTCTTGTAATATAAGTCCACTCGGAGTTACCTCCATGACTGCCATATCAGTAATAATTAAATCTACACATTTCTTTGAAGTTAATGGCAATGTACACTCTGAAACAATTTTTGCATTTCCGTACTTATCAACATGATTCATTACAACAACGACCCGCTTCGCTTTTTGTGCTAAATCCATTGCTCCACCAATACCTGGAACACGTTTTCCAGGTACAATCCAGTTTGCTAAATCACCATTTTCACTTACTTGTAATGAACCAAGAATCGTTATGTCTAGCAAACCTTTTCGAATCATCCCAAACGCTGTGCAGCTATCGAAATAACTCGCTCCTGTTATAAGAGAAGTTGGTAAACCTGCTGCATTACACAAATTTTCATCTTCATTCCCTTTACTTGGCGTTGGTCCCATGCCGACGATTCCATTTTCCGCATGAAACATAACATTTATGTCGTCAGGCAAATGATTTGGTACAAGCGATGGTATGCCAATACCTAAATTTACAATCATACCATTTTGTATTTCTTTCGCCGCACGCCTAGCAATCTTATCCCTCACTTCTACGCCCATACCCATTTCCAGTTCACTCCTTCCGACGGTACAATATAATTTACGAAAACACCTGGAACGACAATTTCCTCTGGATCTAAACTTCCAAGCGGGACTATTTCTTCTGCTTCTACAATTGTTATATCCCCAGCCATAGCTACATGGGGATTCATATTTCGTGCACTTTTGTCAAATACAAGATTACCAAACGGATCTGCCTTTTTCGCATATACAATTGAAACTTCAGCAGTTAATGCTGTTTCAACTAAGTAGGTCTTACCATTCATTTCAACTGTTCGTTTTCCCTCTTCCACAATCGTATCAACACCAACATCAACTAAAACACCACCAAGACCAACGCCACCAGCGCGAATACGCTCTGCTAATGTTCCCTGCGGAGAAAACTCAATTTGTAATCTTCCCTCGTTTAGTTGCCTTCCTGCATTTGGATTGGAGCCAATGTGAGAAGTAATTATTGATTTAACTCTTTCATTTGTAACAAGACGACCGATACCTACATCAGGAAATCCAGTGTCATTTCCAATTAAATTTAAATTTGTAACGCCTTTTTCTAAAATTGCCTGTATTAAAGATGGAGGGGATCCAATCCCTCCAAATCCCCCAAACATCAATGTCATATCATCATGGAACAAAGAAATTACTTCCTCAATTTCTTTTAATTTACCGAATGTATTTGTAATAGTTGTCATGCGATACTATGCCCTCCTTTTTGCATCATCTCTTCCACACTTTTAGAGAAAATTGAAAGTAATTCATCTAACTCGGAATATGTAGTTGTCATTGGCGGTGCTACAAGCAGTGCACTATCTTCTTTTCCTGCTTGCCCTGAAACTGCTTGGTATAAAAGCAGACCATTTTTAGCTGCAACTGAAATAAGCTCTGACGCTTTTGTAAACGGTTGCAATTCTACTCCGATTAGCAACCCTTTTCCGCGCACATCAGCAATGATTGTCGATTGTTGCTGAACTTTCTGTAAGCCTTTTATTAAATACTCTCCCTTTTCTGCTGTTTTTTCAGGAAGATTATATTTCTCCATATATTCAATAACAGCTAAAGCCGTTGCTGCAGACAATGGATTTGCACTTAACGTATGACCGCTCATTACTGAACGTGATCCACGTAATATTGGTTCCATAACACGATCACTTACAACTGTCGCTGCCATCGGTGTATATCCCGCTCCTAACCCTTTACCAAGTGTCATAATATCCGGCTCTACGCCCCAATGCTCCATCGCAAACCATGCTCCAGTACGACCAAGCCCAGTCATTACTTCATCCGCAATAAATAAAATATCGTAATGGTCGCAAATCTCTTTAATGACTTTATAATAGTCTTTCGGCGGAACAACCGCGCCTCCAGCTGCTCCGATAATCGGCTCAGCAATAAAAGCAGCGATATGCTCTGCACCAATTCTTTCAATTGATCTTTCTAGTTCAGTCGCACATGCCAGCTGACAAGTTGGATATACCTTTTGAACAGGACATCTGAAACAATATGGAGCTGGTATAGTCGGATAATCTTCCAAAATAGATACGAAACGTTGTCTACGTAGTGGATGCCCAGACATCGATAAAGCACCCATCGTAATACCGTGATAACTCATCCATCTTGATAAAATTTTATGTTTCCCTTGAATACCTCGCTCTTGAAAATGCTGAATTGCAATTTTCATAGCTGTTTCATTCGCTTCCGTACCACTATTTACAAAAAAACTCCAGTTCAAATCTCCTACACTTAAATCACTTAACTTCTTCGCTAATTTTTCAGCTGGTTCACTCGTAAACTGTGATCTATAAACGAAAGCAATCTCCTCAGCTTGCTTTTTAATAACGTCTGCAATCTCCTTTACGCCATGCCCAATACCTGCCGTAATTGCTCCTGACGAACCATCAAAATATTTATTGCCATTTTGATCATACAAATAAACACCTTTTCCATGTGAAATCATTGGATACGGCTGACCAACAAGTGGCTTAATTAAGTAATCGCGCATAGCGCTCCCCCATTTCTCCAATTTGTATATATATATGAAGAAAATTGACGTTTCTTTCATAAAAAAGAATCCTCTGCAAAAGCAGTGAATTTATCAAAAAACTATTATAAAATATACAAATGAGTGCTTAAAAATCTTTATAAAACAGAAAATTCAGAACTAAAAACGAAGACCAACCCTTTTCTATACGCCCAAATACCCCTCCCTTTTATATGAAATGACTACATCACCAAATGTTTTTATAGCATAATGCCAGCTGTCCTTAAATGCCGACATTCTGTACACTTCGACGGAACTCCCGTTAAACTCCTTCCTATTATCCTACTTTAAATTGCATATTTTAAAACAAATTTCGACACCCACCTTACTAATCAATTCAGATTCCTATTCATTATGTAAACTTTTCAGTTTTAAACTATAAAAAAAGAACCGATTAACCACACTAATCAGTTCGTCATGACGCTCTCTTATGGGTTAATACTGTCAATTGCTAAAATAAATAGAAAAATGAAGTTTACAAATTCATCCTACAGCCTATAACACAAAACCTTTTCATAACTTCATTCACAATTACTATCGGGATATCCCTATCCCGAAGTGGCACTCCTTTCCTCAGATTCAAAGTATCTTTCCTTTATAATTTATGTAGGACAATTATCACTTTGTATGTGTATTTGCCTATAATTTAAAAAATCCCTAGTTTTCTAGCGATTTTTGGACATGTATTCAATATGTTAATTGAAATGCACTTTCAATTTGGCATTTATTTTACTTTCGTACAGTCATATGTACTGCCTTACTCTGCGAAATTCTCGTAAGCGCCAGCACCTCTTTATGAAAACATATTTGTTGTCAATTTTTAATTTTCCCTTTATAAAATCATTTTTTTTGCATAACCGCTTTCTTGCTTCGCATATAGTTTTAATGATGACAAAGGAGGAATGTTCATGTCTCAATCTGAAATCGAAAAATATGGACAAGAAGTTACACAATACGAACAACTCGCACGTTACTATCAGTTTCGTAATCCTAAAAAATATATAGAATTATATATGAAATATTACGATGCACTATCAAAACTTGTACAGGCGTATGAAACAAGAGACTCACAAGAAGCTGCTTTACCGTCACATATAAGAATTTTTCATGCCGATCCAAATATACCAGCGGTTGACATTTTAGTAAACGGACAAACGGTTATTAAAAATATTTCATTTAAGCAATTCAGCCCTTATTTATCATTAGTGCAAGGTAAATACCGTATAGATATTGTTCCTGTCGGAAATGAAACTCCAATCTTTTCAGCGTTGGTACCAATAATGGGAAATCATACTTATACTCTCGCTGCAATAAATAGTGATAATCACCTACAATTACAGCCTATACTTGATAATACACATTTACCAGCTGGTCAAGCCAAAATACGGTTTGCACATTTCTCTCCAGATACCCCTGTTGTAAACGTAGATTTAAAAGATGGGGATCATTTATTTGAAAATGTACTCTTTAAACAAATAACAGATTTTTTGCAAGTTAGCCCTGGTACAGCAGATATTGAAATTTCACTCGCAGATAATAAAAACGTTTTATTGACTATACCGAAATTCAATGTTGAACCAAATGTTATTTATACAATTTCAATAGTAGGTTATTCAACTAAAGATCCTAAATTAGAAGCCCTTATACTCACAAATTAAAACAGTCTACACCATTCATTTGGTGTAGACTGTTTATTTTTGAAATGCAATTTGAAATTCTGTCCAATCGTTATCTGATCGACACATAATGGATCCATTATGTTTTTCCACAATTTGTTTACATACAAATAATCCAATACCAGTTCCTAACTTTTTAGTAGTTACAAATGGTTCAAAAATCGTTTCTACATTTTCAGCTGGAATCATTGGTCCATTATTTTTTATCACAATTCGAATAGCTTGATCTTCTTCAAATACATCAATGATAATTTTTCGTTCTTCTTTCATTGATTCAAGAGCATCAATTGAATTCATTAATATGTTTAAAAATACTTGCCTCACTTCACTCCGATAACCAACAAGCGGAATTGGATACGGTAAATTCTTTTCAATCAAAACATTCGCATTGACCAAACTCGGATATAAGAATTGTATAATGTCTTGAAACAAGTCATTAAGCCAAAACCGTTCCGATTCATTCCACATTTCTTTTTTCGATACGAGTAAAAATTGCGAAATACGAAAATTTAATTGATCTAATTCATGCGAAATAATATCTAAATACGATAAACTCGGATGATCCGCCTTTAATAATTTAACAAACCCCATAATGGAAGTAAGCGGATTACGAAATTCATGTACAAAACTAGCTGACATTTGCCCTAAAATCGTCAGCCTTTCTTTATGTGTTTCGTTAATATATTGCTGTTTTTCCTCTAAATTCTTCGATATAATTTCCGAGTATTTTAAAACGGTATAATAAATTAATTTGTCAAAACAAGTATGTATTTTTGCCATAATTGGTTTCAATTCACGAGCGCTAACATCTAATTCACACATCGCTTCGAAAAGTTCATTTCTTCCCACGTTTGCGTTATAAACAAAATCTCCAATATTCGCATCTGCTCCAGCACGTTCAATAGCAATTTTCTCACATAACGGTTGAAGATAATTTATATCTTTATCTTCCATAGTAAGTTCGATAATTAACTCTAGTAAATCCTCTCCATTTTGAACTACTTCTAGTTTAAATGGATCTTTTTCGGAAATTATCATTTTGTTTTTCCAGTTCTCTACGAATTGGTGCCTATTGTTTTTCAAGTGTGAACAAAATATTTCTTTAATATCCTTATCGATTGGAAAAACCTCCATTCCCTCCATTTCCATACGACGAATACCCTTTATATTTTGAATATTAACACAAAAAATACGATTCGTTAATAGATTTTTGTCACATTTTGTTAATTTCTGTTGATAAAATTATTTTTTCTTTCTTATTTAACTAATTGTATACAAATCCCCTTTTTCCTTCACATATTTTCATTATTTCCGTAATCAAAACGACTTTTTTTTGCATCATTTTTAATTCTTGCGTACAATAGAAAATGAAAGGTGTGAAAAATATGGTAAATAAAAATGTGGAAGATTATCTCCAAGAAGGCATTTACGGCCAAAAGCAAAACAAACCAGAAGAACGTAATATGTATTTAACTACATTACGTGAGCGTGTGGAAATCGCTTTAACAATCGGTCAAGTAATGCAAAGTAATGTATACTCTGAAGTAGCGGGTAGCATGCGCTCTTCTCAATCATTACAACTCCTCCTAAATGGTGGCATTGCTTACCCACATTTATCAAAATACATTAAATTAGCAAACGAAAAAAATGTTCCTTTTACAATTGTTCAAAATAAAGATACAAAAACACCAATCGGTTTAGTATTAACTCATGCTACTGCTATAGATAAAGAACAAATTTATGTAGAAGATACTATTTTCAAACAAGAAATGAAGTAAAAGTTACACTTAATTAAATAGTTACTAGAAGCGTAAAAAACGAGTATGGAATCGTAAACATTTCCTACTCGTTTTTTAGTGCAAGTTTTAAGTTTTTCCACTTTATTTTTTAATACATACTAATTTCATTTCTGTCATTTCTTCTATTGCATATTTAATTCCTTCGCGTCCCGTGCCACTTTCTTTCACACCACCATAAGGCATATGATCTACTCTGAACGTTGGAATATCATTAATCATGACACCACCAACCTCTAGCTCATCAATTGCACGCATTGCTTTAAATAAATTATTTGTAAATACTCCTGCCTGTAAGCCGTAACGCGAATTATTTACTTGCCCAATCGCTTCATCAAATTCTTTAAATGTATTTACTGTCATGAGTGGACCGAATACTTCTTGGCACTGCACAGATACATGATCTGGAACATTTGTTAATACAGTCGGTTCAAAAATTCTTGCATCCCGCTTCTTACCACCGCATAAAACAGTTGCTCCTTCCTTAATTGCTTCTTGAACCCACATATCAATTCGCTCTACATCTCTTTTTGAAATTAAAGCTGATACATCCGTTTCCTCAAGCAGTGGATCACCAACAACAACTGATTCCATCGCTTTCTTTAGCTTCGAAAGAAATTCATGCATTTTCGTTTCATGTACAAAAACACGTTGTACTGAAATACAAACTTGCCCATTATTAACAAATGCTCCCCATTTTACACGCTCAATTATTTCATCTGTTAACTCTACATCTTCATCAATGATAACAGCAGCATTTGAGCCTAGTTCTAACGTAACTCGTTTTAGCCCAGCCTTTTGTTTTATTCCGATTCCAACTTTTGGACTTCCGGTAAAAGTAATAGAAGCAACGTAATCATTTTTGACGATTGCCTCACCAACCGTGGAGCCAGGGCCAGAAATGATATTTAAAGCTCCATTTGGCAATCCTGCCTCTTCAAATAACTCAACTAATGCATAAGATGATAATGGCGTTTGATCAGCTGGCTTTAATACAACTGTATTTCCGGCAGCGATTGCTGGTCCAACTTTATGCGCTACTAAATTTAATGGGAAATTAAATGGTGTAATAGCCCCTATAACCCCAATCGGCTTTCGGATTGTATATGCAATACGCCCATCTGCACCAGGTGCGGCGTCTAATGGCAATGTCTCACCATATATACGCTTCGCTTCTTCAGCTGCAAATTTGTATGTTTGAACAGTACGATCTACTTCTCCCCTTGCAGCACGTATTGGTTTTGCAGCTTCTTTTGCAATAATCTCTGCAAATTCTTCTCTTCTTTCATCCATTTTTTGTGCAACTTTCTCTAAAATAGTCGCACGATCATATGCAGATAATGTATTCATTTTTGTCATTGCATTTTTTGCAGCGGTAACAGCCTCTTTTACATCTTCTTCCGTGCCTTGTGCAATTTCCGCTAATGTTTCTTCAGAATATGGTGCGTATAATGGTTTATACGTGTTTACAGATTTCCAATCTCCATTTATATATAAATGCTTTTTCATACTTCTGCTCCTTCCAAATATATGTATACAACAATACTTCACCTAGTGAAAGGTTTGACTTATGTCATTGTATCATAGCCCTTATCCCTCAAAAAACATTATGCTCAAAAAAACTCTGCTATATAGCAGAGTTTACGAGCTAATTTGCTCTTGTAACGAAATTTGTTTTTCATCTTCTAAAATAACAATCGATTCTACTATCTTTGTAACTTCTAATCTTTTTATATAATGTCCATCTAATTCTTTCACACAAAACTTATAATTTTCAATTTCAATGGAATCCTCTTCAGCAATCTCTATATTCTTCGTTAAAATCCAACCACCGATTGTATCAACACCATCATCATCAATCCCTAAACCAAATAACGTATTCACTTCACTAACAAGTACTTTTCCCTCTAGTATCGTCTTCGTTTCACTAACTTGTTGAATTTCTGGCTGCTCATCCGTATCAAACTCATCCTGAATATCTCCAACAATTTCTTCCAGAATATCTTCAACAGTAACAAGTCCAGATGTTCCACCATATTCATCTATCAATATAGCAATATGTGTTCTTTCTTTTTGCATTTTCAAAAACAAATCATGAATTGGAATAGAATCGATAACTAAAATAATTGGTCTCATATATTGCTCTACTGTCTTCTTATTAACAGCTTTATGTTGTACAAATTCAGTAAAAATATCTTTAAAATTCACAAAACCTATTACGTGGTCTTTGTCGCCATCAACAACTGGATACCTTGTATATTTTTCACGAGACATTTTTTGCAAAGCTTCTTCAGCAGGCATCTCTTTACTTATAATATTCATTTCAGTTCGAGGTACCATTATTTCTTTTGCAATCCGATCATCAAATTCAAAAATTTTATTCACATATTTATATTCAGATTGATTAATCTCACCATTTCTATAACTTTCTGAAACTAACAACCGTAATTCTTCTTCTGAATGAACCTCATCATGCCCCTTCGGCGGTTTCAGCCCTAGCAGCTTCGTAATGATTCGAGCTGAACCATTTAATAGCCAAATGAATGGGAATGCAATACGATAAAAGAAAATTAACGGTTTAGAAACAAGCAAACTCACTTGTTCAGACTTTTGAATTGCAAATGTTTTTGGGGCCAATTCCCCTATTACAACATGTAAAAAAGTAATTAACAAAAATACTAAAATTACAGCAAAAATGTCTGCTAGTTGAGTAGAGATATTCCAATTTGCAAAAAGCGTATCAAACATTTGCTTTAACGCAGGTTTACCAAACCACCCAATTCCTAAAGCTGTAACAGTAATTCCTAGCTGACAAGCAGATAAATATTCGTCTAAGTTTGTAATGACTGTTTTGACCGATGTTGCACGATTATTTCCTTCTGCAATTAAATAGTCAATTCGTGAACTTCTCACTTTAACAATTGCAAATTCTGCTGCAACGAAAAATGCCGTTAAGGCAATTAAAACAATCACTATACTTATACTATATATGTCCAAATACTTTTCCTTACTTACTTTGTAAGCAAGGAAGCCACCTCCTACTTAATTTTATTCAAGTGAAGTAAGCATTCTAATACTCTAACAAAATTCTACATTAGCAACCACCTTTTTATATATTATATGCATACATAAAAAAGATATTTATCATTATGATAATCTAATTCATTTACACTCGTCAAATTATTCTAAATGTTACGATAAGACATTTTTATTTAAAAGAACTATTCTCCTCAACTCAATTTCGTGAAAAAACACTTTCTTTGCCGATTCCACACTTCTTTTGTCGCACTAGAAGGGAACTTACTTCATAGCTCGAAATCATTCAACAGGATATATATAGGAGGGATTATTTTGGAATATAAAACACCATTTATCGCAAAGAAATTAGGTGTTAGCCCAAAGGCTGTTGTCCGGATCGCGCAACAATTAAATCTTACGATAGAGAAAAACAAATATGGCCACTTTATTTTCACACAAGAGGATGTCGATCAAATGTTAGAACACCATCGATTTCAAATAGAGCAATCTCAAAATTCTCAATCTACTCAAAAGGCTTCCTCAAATGAAGTTGAGGAATTAAAAACTCAAGTTAATACAATTGTTCAAAACATATCATCGAATGATTTTGAGCAATTAGCTAATCAATTAAACACTATTACGAGAAGACTTGATCGAATGGAAGAACAAATGCAAGATAAGGCAAATGATGTCGTCACGTACCAACTTTTACAACACCGTCGTGAAATGGAGGAAATGTTAGAGCGAATTCAAAAGTTAGAAGCTGCCCTAACGAAAGAAGAACCCATTTATATTACTCCGGATTCAAAACCAACATATGAACGAGAAAAGAAACCGAAGCGCCGCAAAATGATTTTTAGTATATTTGGATTATAATTTTTAGACCCTTATTAAAATAATAAGGGTCTTTTTTAATGAAGAGTTATATCCTATACAAATATTATTCTCTTTATTATACATATTCACTTCGCTTTATTTCGTTAACATAATATTTTTACTGTATTCTGTAATTAATGCCTGTGCATGAGCATTCCCTTGAATCACATCACGAAATTCTTTTAAAGAATACAAATGCGTAACCCCTTTTCGAGCATGAATTCTTACTGGTACACCTTGTAAAGTATCATGAAACTGAAAAGGATTATCTATTGGTTCAATTGGAAAACCAAGTGTAAGTAAATACATATACATTCTTTTTGTTACTGCTGCAATGTACCATTCAGCTTTTGTTTCTAACGCATGTATAAATAAAATAGCTGTTAGCCTTTTGAAATGTCCTCTTCCACGAGACGTTTTCGAAATACTTAACTTGCCTATTTCATATACATTCTTCAAATCTTTTACTAAATCATTTTTAGAAAACGGATAGAAAAACTCAGAATTTGATTGTTCAGGTACCGTATACTTAATACATTCTACTGTACCAATAGGATGTTCATCTTCTATTAATAAAAATCGTGATGGATTTAAATTACGTTCTACGAACATTAAGTTTCTTTCTTCACAAAAATCTCCCCATAGTTGCTCGAACCCAAAATGTTCTTCCTTTGTTTGAACACGCTGGAACATATTTAACCGCCTTTCCCATCGCCGCTCTGTTTTTTGATAACGCTTTCACTATCTATCATATAAGAACAAATCTTCGTATGCAACTAAAAATATTTATGACTTATTATATTCTGCAAAATGAATTAGATTCCAATTTAATCGACTTTTATCCCGCGCTCACATTCCTTTTAATAACACATTTGTAGCACTTTTCAAATCTCAATTACACTACGTTTCTTTCCATACAGCATATAATTCTTCTTAATCTAAAGAAATCCTTTATGAAAAAGGATTTCTTTTACTTCTTAATGCTTTTTAGCCATTTTTCAAAAATTTGTACCATCCCATGTTTTCCAGCTAATTTCTCTTCCCCTTGTTTCGTCTTATATGGATATAACTGCAAGAAAACACCGCATCCAGACTCAATTTTTTTACTATGCATATGGCTTCCTGGATATACACAAATGACTTCATAAATTGACCTTCGATAATAGACTCGCTTTCCATCCCGTTCTTCTACATACTTTATAGACCAGTACTTATACATTTGCTCAGTTGCTTTCGTATTTCCGACGTGCTGAAAAATATTGTACATTGGACTATACTTCACTTCAATAATAATAGAAGATTTATATACGTATTTCCCATCTTCTTTTACATAACAGTCTAAGCGAATATCTGGCTTCTTCGTATCCTCACCATTGTAAAAATTACTACCTTTACTTAATGCAATAAGAGGATGTGTTTCAATTAAGTCATTAAATGCGACATGCACCTTTATATCATCTCGTTCTAAAACTACTGTCGTTCCATCTTGTAATCCATCTACATAAAAATGTTCTTGTATTTGTTCACGGATGGAGTTTCTAGCCTCAAAACCAATTTGCTCTAAAAGTGAAATAACGATAAAAAAAGCGTAATATTCATACACTAAAAACGTTGGCTTATAAACAAATAATAATGATGGAGATTGATCCGTATATTGCGGGAGTACTTCTAAATGATGTAGTAATTGTTGATGTGGTATCGGTAAATCATGTAAGTTCATGTTACTTGTTTCAGTAACTTCCCTCCAAAATGAAGAGTGCATTAACATTTGAAAGTATTGTACATTTTCATGCACAATATGCGCCAATATTTTATATTCTTGTATTTTCATTGAGCTCTTTCGTAAATCGGCTTCTTTTAGTAAATGTATATTTTTATATTTTTGCTTCTCTCTATCGGTTACTGATCCATTACGCTCAATTGTTTGTATAATCGTTTTTACAGCTTGAAACTCTTCTGATTTTTTCTTTTTTTCTCTTTCTAAGATTTCAATTGTTTGACGTAAAAAACTTTTAGCTTCAATTAAATAATGATAAAATTGCATCGCTTTATATTTAAGAAATGCATTTTCCTTACTATTTTTTTGTTCCATAAACTTACGATTATAATGTTTGGCATAAGGTTTTCGTTCTGCCACTATAGTTCCTTTTCTTGTTGGCTTTCGCTCTTTTCCTTCCCATTTATATTCATTTATAAAAGTTGAGCTTGATTCTATTTTCTTAAAGATTTGCTTTATCATTTTCATTTTTTGCGGTAACTTTCTAAGTAACACTAAATAAGAAGAATCCTCAATATCGCTAAGTGCAGAGAAGGTCTTTTTATAGTAACCTCTATCCAAAATCAACTCATTTAAAATTGACTTCACATAGTCTTGAATCATTTCAAATTGATCATCAAAAAAGTTTTTCGGTACGATTTGAAATGCGCCATAATACGTTGTATCTTCTATACGCACTTCAAAATGGTATAGACCACAGCGCCATGGATAAAAGAATTCTGTTTTCCCATGTTCATATATTAATACTCTTTGTTTTTTTTCATTTATTTCATATTGAGCCTCTTTTATATTTTTCTGTCCCTCATATACTTTATTCCATATAAAAGTAATATTCATTGGGATTTCATAATTGTACTGTAATCTTATTGGTTTTAATTCTTGTACTTTATAAATACATTGAACTAATGCTGTAGTAGATGTACAAAGACGATTTAATAAAATATAATCTCCTTTCCCTTCATTTCCAATGATTAACTTTAATACAAAAGGGAGCGTTTCATTCGTATCAACGATTTTTGTTTCATAACGCCCTTCATTTTGCATATCCATACAACTCCAGTTCTCTACGTTTTTCTCGTATATATGCTAAAGAGTGTTCAAATGTAGATACTCTGTTTGCAAGTGTAGATTGCAAAAGAGGTACTAAGGTCGCCCCCCTTTTTGCTTCTTCAGAAAGTAAAGGCCCAACCATCATTTCGGTCCCTCTGATTTTCGTCAATACACGCTGCTTTATTTGTAAATCAAACCCCTCTTCTCTACTAATCATATAGGTATGGTTATTTTGAAACGGTATGTTTTGCAAATAAGTCGCAATTGCATTTGCACATCGGAAAGAAATTCCCTTAGACGCGTCATGTGATGACAATACGACATGCAACTTATCTAATAGCTCTAATTCTTCTTCAGAAAACACTTCAATCATCGCTTTATTTCTCATCCAATTTATCCGAAATTCTCCCGCCGTTACTTTCAAAGGTGGATGTAATACGACTTTCCCCTGTTCCATGCCCATCTCACAAAACGGAATTTTCTGTAACGTTATTAGGTTCGTTCGGTCTAATAATCGATCAGAGAGCTCTTTCGTTGTTTCATCAAAATTTACAGTACCTACAAATATAATATTTTCTCCAATTTCAATTGTTGATGGAATTGAATTCTCTATGTCCTGTACACCCTCATACAAGTTTAAAATACGATTTTTTGTTTCAAGTTCAAGAACAGATAGAAACGGAGTAAACCAATGCTCAATATGAGACATGTTCATTTCATCAAAAACGATTATATACAGTTGATTTGGATTTTCTTTCGCCTTCATTAACGTCCTAACTAACTTCGCTTCAGATTCAATAAAAGTACCATTTGGATGAAGGTAACCAAGTAAATCATGTGGTTCTTGATACGATGGCGAAATTGGAATCCAAACCAACTCTTCCCCATACTGTAACCCTAATGCTTCTGCATAAGTTTGCACAAAACGTGATTTTCCAACGCCCGGTATACCACCAAGAATCGTTAACATATTTGTTTTTACACTTATATGGAAATTATAAATATCCGTTTCATCCAAATATAACCCTTTATTATGCACCATACTTTGTACATACTGTAAAAAGGACGATTCACGCTCATCCCATTCCCATTCATCTTTTTGTATTTTTATATCCTCTACTTCAACTAGCTTACCTTCTTCATGCATTCGTTTTTTTAATTGCTCATACACATAATCACTTACAAAATATAATTGATCTTCTACCGCTATTTCTACATACTTCGTCCAGTCACTGCAGTTTATATATTTACATTCACGTTTCTGTTCAAAATAGGCGATTGAGCTAATTGATGACCTTAGGGATATGTTTCCGTACAGTCTTCCATCGTGCCACAATAATTCAGGAGGCTCAAAGTCTTTCGGAAATTTTGGCATAAGAAATGATAAATAACCGTTGCTAAGTTTTCGCTCTAAAGATTCTCTTTTTTTATGATTTGTAACTTTAGGTGCCGGAATCATTTTATAGCTGCTTGCTATTTCTTTCGGTTCTTCTGTACATATTAACTCCACGTATACATTTCCTCTTTCATAATAAAGACGAAACATTACTAATTGCTTTTCTAATTTCCTCTTCTTTAATTCCGAAAAGATTTTTTCATTCTTTTTATTGCTACATAACCCTTCAAATACATATGGTTCATTTATAAATTGTTCCTGTAAAGTGAATGGTATTGGCGATAAGCATTGTACAAAAAAATTCTCTCCACTCTTCTCTTTCTCAGCTTTTGTAAATTTCCCTAAAAATCTCATATAGTACATTCGTTTTATAAAACTTGGCTGAAGAGCTTTATGTAATTTCACCTTAGTCACCTTCTTTTTTCATACTATTCTTAGTGTATGAAAGAAACGAAAAACTAGAAATAAAAAACCTGACGTTATCCGCCAGGTTCAAAATAAAAACTTATATTAATGAGAAGGAAATGCTTTTTTCTCTTGTAAAATTGCATTATGAGCAATTTTCATTTTCGCAAGTACGTAACGTAATCGATCTTCAGCGTTTTCATCTTTACTTATTTGTAATTCCGCCAAATTTTCAACAGAACTTGCTAAATTTTCAATGACTCCTCTTAGTTCAGGATGATGATTAAAAAAAGATTCTTGCACTAATACTTTCCTTAACTCACTAGCTAAATCAATTATTCTAGACAACTGTTCTTTTTCTTCCATTCTCATCCCTCCTGAATATCTTATGTAGTAAATATTCTCTAAACAAAGAAAAAAGCCCTTTAAATGAAAAGGACTTTTTACATTTTTATATTTCCAGTTAATAACATATATATGGATGTGATAGCCGCAACAATAATTGCCCACATCACATACTTCTCTGCACCTACAAAGCAACGGTTCCCTTGTTCTTTTCTTGCAAACGTGTAAACAATAATTCCAATTCCATACACAATTGAAACGAGTAGTAAATTCTTTAAACCAGCTGCATAAAGAAGCCATACAGAGTAAATAGAAGCAATTAAAGCTAACGCTCCGTTTTTTAATTTAGCGTCTTTTAACTCGTTTGTAATGACTAATTTAAATTGGAATAACGCTGATAATAAATATGGTAATAAAATTGATGTTGATGCAATGAAATACATAATTTGATATGTTGATTCCGAAAACAAAACGATGATAAATATAATTTGGGCAACACCATTTGAAATCCATAATGCCATGTGCGGTGTTTGCTTCTTATTTGTTTTCGTAAAGACTTTCGGAAATACGCCATCTTTTCCTGCTACATGAGAAATTTCAGAAACAAGTAAAAACCAGCCAATTAATGTACCGACAAGTGAAGCAACTAATCCGATGTTAATCGCAACTGCACCCCATGGACCAACAACGTGCTCTAATACATGTCCCATTGACGGAGTTTCTAACACAGAAAGTTCGCCTCTTGTCATAGCTCCCATTGACAGGACAGAAATTAAAATATAAATGGACATTACTAAAATAAGTCCCAATACTGTTGCCTTACCAACATCTCGACTATTCTTCGCTCTTCCAGATAATACAACCGCTCCTTCAACTCCAATGAAAACCCAAAGTGTTACAAGCATTGTATTTTTCACTTGACCAAGTATAGCGGAAAGTGAAATCGTTCCTTCTCCCCAAAAATCATGTGTAAATGTGTCCCAGCGAAAGGCTGTTACCATTACAACAATAAATAAAACGATTGGAACTAACTTCCCTATTGTTGCGATCACATTCATAATAGAAGCTTCACGGATTCCAAATAAAATTAAAAAATGAAGTGTCCATAATAAAAGTGATGCCCCAACGATAGACGCAACATTATTTCCTCCTTTGAAAATTGGAAAGAAATAACCTAATGTACTAAACAGTAACATAATTGTTGCGACATTACCTAAGATTCCTGCTAGCCAATATCCCCAAGCACTATTAAATCCAATATATTCACCGAAACCAGCACGTGCATAACTATAAATTCCACCTTCAAGTTCCGGTTTTTGTCTTGCTAACGTTTGATATACGAGCGCAAGTGGAATCATTCCCATCGCTGTAATACACCAGCCAATTATTATTGCACCACTGTTTGCTCCTACTGCTAAATCATGCGGTAAACTAAAAACACCGCCACCAACCATTGTTCCAACTACTAATGCGATTAATGGAAAAAATCCTAACTTCTTTTCTATTTGTACCACCCCATCTGTCATTCTAGGTGTTATGTTCGTTCAACTATTAAAGTCACCTTTTTCTCTAATAGACGTTTCTCTTATATTTTTTCAGGAAAACATTACTTATTCTAAAAGAAAATGAGCAAAAATGGAATACTTTTTTGAAAAAATGTATAAGTATGCACAAAAAAACCGCTCATTTTGTAATGAACGGTCATTTCAAACATATAAATTTGTATATTTCTTGTAAATTTAACGAAGTAACTTCTCTTTTTGTAAAAATTGTTTTGCGACTTCTTCACTACTTTTACCATTTACGTTAACTTCATAATTCATTTTTCGCATTTCTTCATCTGTAATCTTTCCAGATAATTTATTTAATACCTTTTCAAGTTCAGGATATTTCTGTAACGTTTCTTTTCTTAATAATGGTGCTCCTTGATAAGGTGGGAATAACCCTTTATCATCTTTCAGCACTTTCAGTCCGTATTGCTCCAATTCACTATCTGTTGAATATGCATCAATTACGTTAACATCTCCAGATTCAATTGCGCTATAACGCAGCTTCGGCTCCATGGTTTTAACATTCGAGAACTTATAGTTATATAATTTTTGCATTCCTTTATAACCATCTTCACGATCAGCAAATTCCAATGTAAATCCTACTTTGGCTTCCTGCGCAACATTCCCTAAATCAGAAATTGTATTTATATTCTTTTGATCTGCTATTTTTTTCGGCATAGCTAGTGCATA
Source organism: Bacillus cereus group sp. MYBK5-2 (assembly GCF_051915685.1). Classification (NCBI taxonomy): domain Bacteria; kingdom Bacillati; phylum Bacillota; class Bacilli; order Caryophanales; family Bacillaceae; genus Bacillus; species Bacillus cereus group sp. MYBK5-2. The sequence continues at coordinate 1,429,037 of NZ_JBQAFE010000001.1, read as the reverse complement.
TGTATTGTTATACTCCATTGGCTTCAACATAATCATATTATATTTCTTTTCCATTCCAATGCGAGCCTGCTCATATACTTCATCACGATTTGTACTCTTTGGTTCTTCTTTCACGAAAGTAGATAAAGCTGTTCCTGAAAATTCTGGGTATATATCTACTTCCCCTGATTTCAACGCTTCAAATACAAATGCTGTTTTTCCAAGACCTGGTTTTAATTGTACGTGTAAATCTGTATCTTGTTCAATAAGCTGCTTATACATTTGAATTAAAATTTCAGGTTCTGATCCAAGTTTGCCCGCAATAACAATATCTTTCTTTTCTGTACTCCAAAGAAATGGAGAAGCAATCATTATACAAACAATACATATCGTCAATATAACACGCTTAGAAGAGCGTTTCGGTCGTTCAAGTATGCGAAGTACTATATCAAAGAATAAAGCGAGTAACGCGGCTGGTACGGCCCCTAAAATGATAAGTGCATGATCATTTCGATCTATACCTAATAGTATAAGCTTACCGAGCCCACCAGCACCAATGAGAGCTGCTAATGTAGCCGTTCCAACAATTAATACCATCGCTGTACGAATACCAGCCATAATGATAGGCAATGCAAGAGGAAGTTCTACCTTCCACAATCTTCTCCAACTATTCATCCCCATAGCTTTTGCGGCTTCTATTAGAGATTCATCTAATTCCCTTATTCCTGTATATGTATTTCGTAAAATAGGTAATAGTGCATACACAACTAATGCGATAATCGCTGGAAGTTTTCCGATTCCTACTAATGGAATTAATAGTCCGAGTAATGCAAGTGATGGCACTGTCTGCATTACTGCAGAAGTTCCTATTATAAATTCAGCCATTCGTTCTTTTCTTGTTAATAATATGCCAAGTGGCACCGCTATAATTACTGCAAAAAATAATGAAATAAGCGATATTTGTAAATGCTCACTTAATGCAGTTAGTAATTCTATTTTTCGTTCTTGGAACGTTTGTATAAAATTAGTCACTGTTTAGCCTCTTTCCTTCATTTGTTCAACAATGTAATTGACAATATGACGACTTGTTAACGTTCCAATATATTGACCGTTTTTTTCAACTGGAACGACCTCCTCATCACGCACACGAACTAACGCTTCTTGTAAAGAAGAATGTAATGATAGCGCCTGCCCTTCTAATTGCACACTTTGATCGAGCGGCAATACATCTGCTATACTTTTCCCCTCATACCAAGTTCGCCCACGATTTCCAATGAATTCCTCTACAAATTCATTTTTCGGATTATGTATAATTCCTTCTGGTGTATCTAGTTGAACAACTTTTCCTTCTTTCATAATACAAATGCGATCTCCAAGTGATAATGCTTCTTGCATATCATGTGTTACGAATACGATTGTTTTTTGAATCTTTTTTTGCAACTGTACAATATCCTTCTGAAGCTGTTCCCTACTTAATGGATCTAACGCACTAAATGGTTCATCCATAAGAACGATTTTCGGGTTTGCAGCTAATGCTCGCACGACACCGACACGTTGTTTTTGTCCTCCTGACAATTCATCAGGCATACGATTTCGATAAATATCCGGATCTAATCCAACCATATGTAACAATTCATCGACGCGTGCTTTAATTTCTTTTTTGCTCCATTGCCTCATTTCAGGAACAACTGCAATATTTTCAGCAATTGTCATATGAGGAAACAAAGCAATCTGTTGCAACACGTATCCTATATCCCAACGTAATTCGTTTATATTATATTGTTGAATATCTTTTCCATCGATTAAAATCGATCCTTCAGTCGTTTCGATTAAACGATTAATCATCTTCATTGTCGTTGTTTTCCCGCATCCACTCGGACCGATGAGAACAAAAAATTCTCCCTTTTTAATTTCTAAATGCAATGAATCCACTGCTTTCGTGCCATCTTCATACGATTTTGACACATGATTAAATTGAATCACAAATACAACTCCTTTAATGTTGTTTCCTTTATTTTGATGGAATATGGCATTCATTTCAAATGATACGCTTTTAAATAAAAAAAGAGCTCACATTTGAGCTCTAACGGTCGAACAATATTGTTTTCATAATAGCAGCATATTCGCGAACATACATTTTTCTCTTAGAACGAATTGGTGTTTCAGCAGCTAGTGCCTCCATCTTCATGCCTAAACGCTTTGCAATTATTTTCGTTCGATATAAATGATACGTATTACTTACAACTACCGCATGTTTCACATTATATAAATCCATACTAAACTTTAAGTTTTCATACGTATTTGTAGATTGATCTTCTATTAAAATACGACTCTCATCTATACCGTGTACCATTAAATAGTTTCTCATGCTGTGAGCTTCCGGTATATCTTCATCTTCTCCTTGACCACCTGAAACAATTACTTTCGCTTCAGGATGGGAAAATAAATACTCCAACGCTACATCCAAACGATTTTGAAGAGATAAAGACGGTCTATCTCCAAATAACTTTGCACCCAGTATAAGAACGTACGGAGAGTGATAGCTCAACTTTTCACGAGCAACTTTGTTCATTCTAAACGTCATATAAATGATGTATAGTGGCGGTAATAATAAAATGATAAGAAAGATCCATTTGTTCATAAATAAGTTTGCACTCCCTTTCTTTTTATTATACAGAAAAAGAAAGGGCGGCAGAAGTGTTTTTTTAAACGATTGATTTATTAGAAACATTCGCCGCTACTTTACGTTGTGATAGTACATAATAAATAGCGATTCCTAATGAGAAGATCAATATGCAGCTTAATACGTAAAACGGAAGCATTACTCCGGCTTTAGATACACCCGCTGTAAACAGCATTAATAATACAATTCGTATTCCAGTACCAATTAGGCGAAATAAGCTGTCTACACGTCCCATTACTTCGTTTGGAATTTCCTCCATCATCAATACATTTCTCGCCACTCTTGTACCCGCATTTCCAACTGCTTGAAAAATTGCAAGTCCATATAAGAAAATTACGGAAGGTTCAATAATCATTGCGGTAATTGAAATTACATAAATGAACATCGTCATAACGATTGAAACTTCTGTTTTGATATATTTCATTATGAGTGGAATACAGATTCCTGCAACAACCGCTCCAACACCGTACATCGTGCCCTCTATTATGTATACAGAGGCATTGGCTTTTAGTAAACTGCTCTCGTTATTAATTATTCCGTTTTATATTAAAAACCATTCCAGTGCTTCAAGAACTGGAATGGTTTTTAATTATGTAACTTGAGCGAAATAAAAAGTTTATCTCCGTCTAAATACAAGTTATACACACATACATTGATCGTATAAAAGTATATAGTACCCTAATATTATGTAAAAGGTGGCGAAGTGTATAATGAAAGATTTTGGTTTCGAAAAAGAACGCATTATTCGTAAATATGGTGAATGGACTGCATATGATATTAAATTAACTGAAACTCTATATACAAAGGATATTCGACAACCCAATCCTCCATTAAAAAAAATTGTGACAATGATTCAAGATATCACACAATGTGATTTTAAAAACCTTCGAATTTTAGATTTAGCTTGTTTAGAGGGTCATTATGCCATTGAATTTGCTTTGCAAGGAGCAACCGTTGTAGGAATTGAAGGAAGAGAATCAAACATACAAAAAGCTATATTCGCTAAAGATACATTAAATTTAGCAAATGTAACCTTTTATCAAGATGATGTAAGAAATTTAAGTGCTGAAAAATATGGTCAATTTGATATCGTTTTATGCTCTGGTATTTTATACCATTTAGACAGTTCAGACGTATTTCCTTTTTTAGAAAAATTGTATGAAGTATGCAAAAGATTTGTAATAATTGATACCCATATTGCATACACCTCTAATATATCAGTATTCTATAAAAATTATGAATATAAGGGACACACAATACCAGAACATCCTGCCAATTCATCATTAGAAGAACGTTTACAATCAAAGTGGGCATCATTAGATAACATTACTAGTTTTTGGATGACAAAACCTTCTCTATATAATTTCTTAACGCGAACAGGCTTCTCTTCTATAAATGAATCCAGAAGTTTAGTCCAAGGAGATAGAATTACTGTTGTAGCTTTTAAGAAATATCCTATAGAAATTAAAAGCTCACCTGAAACAGAAAAATACATTGAACCTGACTATTTAGAATATTAACTATTACACTTTTTAGTTCTTTATCCTAATCACCCTGTATCTACTGGTTAATGTCAAAAAAACATCTTACCAAACCTCGTTTCTAGATGCTCTTTCTTTTTGTTTTTTATATTACTACATAAAATAGATCAACAACCGTTCTTTTTTATGACGATTACACTAAAAAAGAGCATTTCTCACTGAAGTGAACCCGAATAGTGGTACATGATAAAAACACCTCCTGAATTTGCATACTAAGTATGCAAATTCAGGAGGTGTTTTTCGTTTTTTAAAAAAGAGTTCCTTACCTAGAAGAAATAAAGTGGAAAGTAATTAATAATGAAAAAGAAGGTTTATTCGAACCATACAATTCCGGAACCAATAGCAGATAGACTATTGGCTCCTAGAATGTAATACAAGCGAGAATCATGATAAAGTGAGGACATATCACTCCACTCCTAGTTGTTTTTTCACCTCTTTATATACGCTCATATATGCTTTTAATTCTTTAACTACATCATGAATTAATGGTTTTGCATCTTCCCCAAGTTCACCATCTTGCACATGTAATCCATCAAGCACAACTTGTTTTGGAATTGCATTTGCATAAACACCTCTAGCGACCGTTCGCATGCTGTTTAATGCATTTATTCCACCTTTACCGCCACCAGCAACCGCTAACAACGCAACTGGTTTATGAATAAATTCACTACTACTTAAGTAATCTAAAGAGTTTTTCAGCGCACCGCTCATCGCATTATGATATTCTGGTGTACATAATACAACCCCATCCGCAGCTTTCACTAACGTTTTTAATTTTTTTACTGCCTCTAAATCACGTTGCGACTCTTCTCCATTGTATAAAGGTAACTCCTCAATTGCTAAATCATATAATTCCCCTTCAAATTGATCCGCAATATATTTTGCCACCACGCGAGTTCTACCAAATTTTCTTGGTGTACCGTTAATAACGACTAGTTTCATGATTATTTCTCCCCTTTGTTTTCAAGTTCTACTTATATATTATCAGAAATTTCTATACAAAACACAATATAAAGAGTTAACTTGTTTCATAAAATAGTATGATAAACAAAAAAGAACTCATACTTTCGTATGAGTTTCGTACAATTACTTTGATTCATCTCTCATACTCAATGTACCTAAACTTTCATTTGCTTCAAAATGATTATATGCTTTTTCCGCTAATCTTTTCCGTTCTTCTGGTAATTCTATATATTTCATTACGTTTTCAATTATTTTTTCGTACGGAGTAAATACAATTCCTGGCCACTCTACCTCATCTTCTGGATTACTATTTTCGGAAATAATAAATTTCTTATTTGCGACTGCATAAGATACGCGAGGTGTTTCAAGAATTCCTGATAAGTAAAAATGAATATTTAATATAATTTTAGCTCTAGCAATCAATTCATTTCGAACAATTCCCCACGCATTATTTTTAAAAACTATATTTAAATTCGGGGCAATCGCTTTTAGATGATCAAAAATAGCTTGTCGCCTCGGATTAAGAGCACCTATAAACAGAATATCAATATCTTCAATAATCTCATCTTCAAACGCATCTTTTTTTATTTCCAAAGTTGGAGCATAGTTCATTTCTACATGTTTTATTTCTTTTCCTACCCCTTTTTGTTTAAGCCATTCTATATTTTGTTTACTATAATCCCAAATCACTCTATCTTTTAATAATATTAAATAAAGGGGATGCGCATATGGACTTCCTTCGTATAGCTGTTCTAAATTATAAATAATTGCATCTTTCGGAAGAAGGTTCGGGTTATATGCGTATGTATGGGCTCCAAAAACAACTGTATTCTTTACATTTTCCAATATTGTTTCTGATATAATTACTGTATTTCCCTCCTGCTCCAACCGCCACTTTAAAGCTCGCGCAACATCTATGAAACTACCGTATGTCTTTGGGCATATAAAAAGACAATAATCATATTCTTTATTCAAATAAACTTCCATTAATCTTAAATTATTTTTATATAGATCTACATCCGGATGTTTAAGTACCAACTCATTTGCATGTTTTCTTGCTACTTTATATAATCCAGCATAATAAGCAGCGATGCATCTTCTTAATTCGATTCTTTCCCGATCTTCATCTAATACATCCATATTTAAAAGAAGATTTGCGATACAGTACGCTTTTAAATGATCACGATCATAATAATAGTCTAGTAGTGGCATCAATTCTTCATACGTATTTCCATGCACCGATTCTCCTAGTTCAATCGCCCATCGCATTAATTCCATGATTACTCCACTACTCCTTTAATCGAAAATGTATTTAATAAAATTTCGCATTATTCTCTACTATATTTGCTATATGAAATGGAATCTTTTCTTTTATCGATTCCAAATACTTTTGCGACACCGCCCCTAAATGTTTTTTATGAGGTATATAGAAAGCACTAATAGAAATTTCATAGTCAAATAAGTAATCATACACATGATAATCTACAAATAGTAGATCATCCTTTGGAAAAGGAATTTCCTTCCCTTGCAGAGCATACATCAAAGCAATATTGTTTTGAGATCGTAATCGATACAACCTTGCAAGTTGGTATAATGGTTCAGCCCGGGTTGGTCTATATTCCCAAGCTTTTTGAAAATAAAAAACAGCTAATGCTAAATATTGCTCTTCTTGCCCTTTAACAGTTTCTTTTTCATCAGCATCTGTCACTTCATTTTGTTTATTTGCTGAACGATTTGCTAACTGCTCATAACAAAATCCTATTCGCAATAACGAATAGAATACCTCTTCAACCCATCCTCCTGCTTCCACTCGTTTTTTATACCATTTAATTGAATTCTCAAATTGACTTAAATGAAAATAAGTCTGAGCTAAATAAAATAAATATCTTATATGCAAATCTGGCGTTGTTTCTGGGTCGTTTATTCCCTGTAACAACAACCTCTCATCTCTTTCAAATTTATCAGCTTTGCTCCCGCCATCTCCGGGATCATTCACGACAAGAGTCTCTAACCGAGCTACCCTCGTATTGTAATTCGCTCCAACTTTTGAACGATCTATATCCCAATACTCATGAGTAACACCGACAGATTTCCATGGTAAAGAAGCTTTTAAAAGACGCGTAAGCCAATATTTAATATGAACATCATATTGTAATGTAAGATAATGATCTTCCGTTAAGCTCGTTTTATCGAAATTCGGATCAACCTCTAAAATCATATCCGCATCTAATATTAATAAATAATCTGCTTCTGGGTATGTTTTTTGCGCTAACGAAACAGCTAAGCTTCTGTTATAACCAAAGTTTTTAAACGGCTCATGATGAACCGTCCCAGGTATCTCATTTTCCTTACACCAATTTTCAATAATTTCAGGCGTATTATCCGTCGATCCAGTATCACAAATAGAAACAAAGTCTACAATTGATTTTGTTGCATTTAAACATCTTTCCATAATTCTAGACTCATTTTTGACGATCATACAAAGACATAACTTTTTTTCTTCCTTTACAGACTTCACTTGCTCATTTCCCATTTAACCACCTCATATTTTATTAACACGCTCTTCTCATATGTAACAACATTTCTTAGCTATACTGATGACATAAGCACCCTTTTACTATTTATGAAAACTTCATTTTATTTATTCTTACTTTTATGTTGGGACATATTTCATGCTTCGCTTTATATTTGATACAATCAATACAAAAAACATAATGCGGGAATCCGTACATTTCAAAGTCTAAGAGGTGGTTATATTTTGTTGGATTACATTTGGCTAGATGACAAATCACCAATTTTAGAACAACTACCAAGAAACTTTAAATCTGCAGCTATATTGCTACATCCTTTTATCCAAATGCCTTTAGGATGGGAAAAGTCTGTGAGAAAAAGACCATATGAGCACATCTATCCTAGCGCTGAAGAAATCATTTATAATGGGAAATCCGTTTCTTGGAAGGAAATGATGTCTTGTAGTGGATTACATTCATACGCAGACCTAGCAATGGCCATGTTGACTTCCATTAGTGCCCTTTCAGAAGAATATAAAAGAGAGGATTTAGCTGAAAAGCTACATTCAAACTTAAAAAAAGATCTTTATTATCCAACAGAAGATTATACGTCTATATTTTTATTACACAAATTACTTAAACTCCTCGGTTCTAAAGGTGCAAAAAATCTATATTTCTCTGAACCAATTCTTGATACAAACGGATTATTACAGGTAAATAATACTACTCCATTAGATATTTGGGACATTAGCAATAATGAGTTAAGTATTACTGGCGAAGACAATGAGTATGCGTTTATGAGTATATACGATTCCTTTACAACCTTATTATTAGCTAAAGAAGAAAATATAGAATATATTGTTCATTCAATGAACGTTGAAGCTATCATTTGTGACAAAAAAACGATGATTGATTGGTATTTTTAAATTAGTAGTTTCTTAAACTATAAAAAAGAAACTTGCGCTTATACACAAGTTTCTTTTTAAAAACATCCTTATTTTTTCACAACTTCATGTCCACCGAACTGATTACGTAATGCTGAAACTACTTTTCCATGGAATGTATCATCTTCCTGAGAACGATAGCGCATAAATAATGACATAGCGATAACTGGTGCTGCAGCTTGAAGTTCAAGTGCAGTTTCAACAGTCCATTTTCCTTCTCCTGAAGAGTTCATTACACCTTTAATGCCATCTAGTTTCGGATCTTCTGCAAATGCTTTTTCAGTTAAGTCCATTAACCAACCACGGATAACTGATCCGTTCGCCCATACTTTTGCAACATCTTCATAATTGAAATCAAAGTCACTCTTATCTAGTACTTCAAATCCTTCAGCGATTGCTTGCATCATGCCGTACTCAATACCGTTATGAACCATTTTTAAGAAATGACCACTACCAACACGGCCAGCATAAGAATAGCCATTTTCTACTGCTAAATCTTTAAATAAAGGTTCTAATTGGTCGTAAATTTCTTTTTCTCCACCAACCATTAAGCAAGCACCGTATCTAGCTCCTTCTACACCGCCTGATGTACCGATATCTACATAATGTAATCCGAAGCTTTTTGCTTCTTCAGCGCGGCGTAACGTATCTTTATAGAATGAATTTCCGCCTTCAATAACGATATCACCTTCATCTAATAATGGATATACATCTTTTAGTACTGACTCTACAACTTCTCCTGCAGGCACCATTACCCAAATTGTACGAGGAGCTTCTAGTTCAGCAATCATTTCTTTTAATGTATGACGTGCAGTAATTCCTAGTTTTCCTGCCTTTTCAACAAGCTCTTTATTTACATCGTATACAACTACTTCATGCTTGTCTTCATATAAGTGTTCAGCTAATGGGAATCCCATTTTTCCTAATCCAATTAAACCTAGTTTCATATTAATCAATCTCCTATTCTATACAAATATATTTAATATCGAAATTAGCCCAAGTGCTACTACAGATAATATAGTCTCCATTGCAGTCCATGTTAATAATGTTTCTTTCACAGTCATTCCGAAATATTCTTTAATCATCCAAAATCCTGAATCATTCACGTGTGATAAAATTAATGACCCTGCACCAGTTGCAAGTGCTAATAATTCAACATTTACACCTGGTGTGCTTGCTGCAATCGGCGCAACAATACCAGCTGCTGTCATCATAGAAACAGTTGCCGATCCAGTTGCAATTCGGATTAGTGCCGCAATTCCCCACCCTAATAATATCGGTGAAATATGTGATTCTTTCGCCATATCTGCAATTGTCGTTCCAATTCCAGAATCTAATAATACTTTATTAAATGCGCCGCCTGCACCAATCACTAACAATATGTTTGCAATAGGTCCAAGGCAATCATTTGTAAATTGTAACACTTTATCTTTTGAGAAACCTTTTGCATATCCAAGACTAAAGAAAGAGTAAATGGTTGCAATTAATAAAGCCACAATCGGATCTCCAATAAAGTGTAATACTTGTGCTAGTTGACTCGTTTTATTTAATGCAACTTCTGCTATTGATGCACCAAGCATAAGAAATACTGGAAGTAAAATTGTAAACAATGTATTCCAAAAGCTAGGAAGCTCTTTTTTATTATCTTTTTCAACAAATTGCTCCGCTATATCTAATGGTACTTCCTTATGTATACGAGCACCAATCCATTTCCCGTAAAGTGGACCTGAAATAATTGCAGTTGGAAGTCCGACAATTAACGCATATAAAATTGTCTTCCCTACATCTGCTTTAAAAATACCAACTGCCGCCATTGCCGCTGGATGCGGTGGAACAAGTCCGTGTACGACTGACAGTCCTGCTACTAGCGGAATACCAATTGTAATAAGTGATACCCCAGTTTCTAACGCAATTGTAAATACTAACGGAATTAATAGTACAAATCCAACTTGGAAAAATACCGGAATCCCTACTAAAAATGCAACGAACATCATCGCCCAGTGAACTCGTTTCTTCCCAAAACGATTAATTAATGTGTTAGCGATACGTTCAGCACCACCAGATTCGGCCATCATTTTTCCAAGCATCGTTCCTAGTGCTAAAACTATCGCTAAAAACCCTAACGTATTACCAAGCCCTAGTTTAATAGAATCAATAATCCCTGGATCTTTTGGTGAAGTTCCAATTAAAGGCATTCCCATTGCTAATCCTACACCAATTGCTGTTAAAATTAATGCGACAAATGGATGCCATTTTACTACCGTAATAAGTAAAAGTAGTATGACAACTGCCGCTAGTACGATCCCAACTACCATTTCTCCCAATCCCCCTATTGTTTACGTTGGAAAGCAGCTATACAATCAAATTCTTCTTTCAAGCGATTGTAAAGTCGTTCATATATATAAAACATTTCTAAATATATAGCCGTATTTTCTTTATTCGGTACATGGTGATGGACAATATCAATCCAATCCTTTACCTCTTCAAGAGAATCAATTTTTCCTACAGCATATAAAGCAACTGCCGCTGCCCCAAGCGCAGATGCTTCATGACTTTCAGGTACAAGCAATTCTTTTCCCATCATATCGGACAACATTTGTCTCCAAAATGCAGATTTTGCAAACCCTCCTGAAACTCGTATTTCAGTAAGTGGCCCTGTACAATCCCTGATTGCGAGTGCTACTGAATATACACTCATACAAACACCTTCCATCACTGCACGTATAAAATGTTCTCGCTTATGTTGAAGATTGATTCCAAAGAATGTACCACGAGCATTTGCATTCCAGTAAGGTGCGCGTTCTCCAGATAAGAAAGGTAAGAACAATAGCCCATCCGCTCCAGCTGGTACGCTTTCTGCATATTTAATTAATAAATCATAAGGATCAATGCCGAGCTTTCTTGCTACTTCTTGCTCTGGACTACCAAATTCATCACGTAACCATCTCAGTAATATTCCGCCGTTATTCGTTGGACCACCGATTACCCAGTGCTCATCTGTTAATGCGTAACAAAACGTTCTCCCTTTCTCATCTGTATTTATATTTGATGAGATTGTTCGAACCGCACCACTCGTTCCAATCGTAATTGCAGCCGCACCCGGTGATATCGCACCAACTCCTACATTTGCAAGAACCCCATCACTTGCTCCGATGACAATTGGTGTTTCTGCACTTATCCCCATCTTCTGTGCTAATTCTGGCTTCATACCTGATAAAATATATGTAGTTGGTACAGGGGTTGATAATTGTTCTGGTGACATATGTAACATAGTTAAAACATCTTCATCCCAGTTTAATGTTTCTAAATTAAATAACCCTGTAGCAGAAGCAATCGAATAATCAACTACGTAGCGTGAAAATAATTGGTAAATCACATACTCTTTAATGGAAATGAATTTATAGGCACTTGTATATAACTCTGGTTCCTCTTCTTTCATCCATAACAATTTAGAAAGTGGTGACATTGGATGAATCGGTGTACCTGTACGTCTATAAATTTCATGCCCATTCATTTGTTGTAATAATTTTTCTGATTGCTTCGTACTTCGATTATCTGCCCAAATGATAGAACGCGTTAATGGCGCACCATTTTCATCTACTGCAATTAATGCGTGCATAGCTGTACTAATACCGATTGAAGAAATATCTTCTGGTAATACATTACCTTTTTCAATGGCAACGCTTACACTTTTGTATACAGCGGCACATATTACATCAGGATCTTGCTCAGCCCATCCTACATTCGGTTGAATAATTGGGTAATCGATTGCATGTGATGCAATGACTTTTCCTTTTTCTGTGAACACAACCGTTTTTGTACTTGTGGTACCGATATCAATCCCGATTACTCTCCCCCTTGTTTCCATGCGAATCTTCCCTTCATTTCTAGCAAAATACGATTTAGTAAACCGTTTACATGAATTAGTATATAAAATATTTTTTCGTTTATCAAGTTATAAAAAGAAAATTTTTTTCATATCAAAAAATAAATCCCCTCATTCCATTTCACTTATATACTAAATTTAGCTTTTCCATGCGGTAAAATTACGTTATATTCGTTACGCAATACACTCTTTTCTCTCATTAACAACACATACATAGTCCTCCATACGTTCTACTTATTTGCTTGAAGAAAGAGTTGAAAAGCAATATTTATTTTTAGCGGTCACGTAACATCACCATCAAACCAAGAAAAGTAACTAACCGCAGAATGAGAATTCTGTGCATTTTACTCTTATTTATTGTTTTAGGTTCACTAGTCTTTTATCTTGATAAACATAGAGCGTGACCCCCTATTATCACTTTTTTATCTTGTAAATATATCTTGCATACTATAAAATCGAAAAGTATTTTTATTTTTCAGAAAAATAAAAACAATAACACGAAATTTATTGTATAATGTTGTAAAAAGATGTCGGAGGGATTTAATGTTAAATAAAATATCTCAATTCACAATTAAGCTTTCATCAATTCTTTTATCACTCTTACTATTATTAAATTTACCTTATTTATTTATTACTCAACAAGGATTTACCTTTCAACCAATTTATTTTTTTAATCAGACCGTTACTATGTTAAAACAGGTTTTTTCCCCTGAATCATTAGTGATTATAGGATCAGACCCGAAGTTTGGCCATTTCAAAAAAACACCATTATTTCCAACTGTTTTAGAACCTTACCTATATTCATTTACTATATTATTTTTAGCCTTTTTTCTTGCTCTCTTTTTATCATCTAGCATGGCATTTTTGTATTTTTTAGCAAAAGATTATATAAAAAAATGGATAAACCGAATTGTGTTCATATTAGAAGCTGTCCCTGATATGATGATGATGATTTGTTTGCAAATTTTTTTCATATGGGTACTTCAGAAATTTGGGGAATCTCCTGTCACTATTATTTCCTTTAATGAAAATCGAGCTTATTTACTCCCTATTTTATCATTAGCTGTCTTACCTACATTACAAATGTTTCGGATGATGGTGTTATACATAAAAGAAGAGCAAGGAAAACATTACGTAGAGGTTGCATATGGAAAAGGCCTTTCATCAAGTTATATACTATGCATTCATTTATTCAAAAATATATCTATCCACTTCTTCCACCATTTAAAAACGATTTTTGTTTTCTTACTTTCTAATTTATTCATTTTAGAATTTGTTTTTAATATGGAAGGCATTATTCAATTTTTATTTAATAAGGCGTTTGTTTCACCTCCAGCTGCATTTATCATACTTGTTATGATTATTTTACCATTTTATGCTATTTTCCAAATAGTCTCATCCATGATGAATAGATGGAAAAAGCAATTGAAAGGAGTATCATTATGAAATCTATTTGGAAATCAAAACGCTTTTTAATCGGCTTTACTTATCTATTCATACTTATTTCAGCTAGTTTTATTTATAGTTGGTTCTTTAAAGATAACATCCCAAAACCTCCTCAGTTACTTTACAATGACAATAACGAATTACTTGGAAAGGCCCCCTTTCCGCCATCGTTAATTCCACCTTTTGGATCTGATCGTTTTGGAGAGTCTGTTTTCTTACAAATTGTAGAAGGAGCAAAATTCACTATTTTATTAGCCATGGCAATTAGCTTCTTTCGAATTTTATGCGGAACATGTATAGGAATCCTCTTAAGTTTATTTGCTCCAAAACTCAAAAGATTTTTCCAGTCATGCTCAGAAGTTTTTTATTATATTCCAACTCTATTTATCGCATTCATACTCATCACGCCCGTTAATATTATAATCACATCAAATGCTGATGGGGTAGATCCAAATATTTCATTTACGTTTTATCAAGTACTCGTACTTATTTTCGTTGCTCTGCCTACACTTTCTTTATACATATCCTCAGAGGTTGATGAATTTATGAAACAAGATTACATCTTAAGTTCACAATTACTGGGGGCTAGTCGTTTTCATATTATTAAAAAACACTTACGAGTCTTATTACTTGACCGCTTATTTGTATTATTTATGGAACATATCGTCCAAACACTCATACTCGTTATCCATTTAGCGCTGCTTAACATTGTAATTGGCGGCATACAAATGCGTGAACTCTATGACGGAGTGCTCAAACCTGTTTCTCTATCTAATGATTGGGCAGGTCTTATTGGATTAAATCGTAATGAAATGAATCTTTCATGGTGGATTATTTTTTATACTCTCGCTTCATTCTTTATTACGATTCTATTTATTAAGCTTATGACCATCGGGATTCAAGATGCACTGAAAGCAAGAGATTCGCAAATTGTAGCAATTCAAAACGTTCCAGATCATAAAAAATTTGTTAAACATAAAGATTCCTTTTCGTTTGCAAATAAAGTAAACCTTTAATCATTTCTCATTAATGAAGTATTAATTGGCATCGATATTAGTAGAAAATAAAGAAGATGATCCCTATTAAATACAGGGATCATCTTCTTATGCTGTCTAACTTTTTTACATGTCCTTTGCTAGACTCATGTTTTTTATATTTAAAGTGAATTATTTGCAATCACAATTATGTTTTTTAAAATCAATTACCATACGCCCTTGAATTCTACCTTGTTCCATTTCTTCGAATACATTTTGTACTTTATCTAGAGAACAAGTTTGAACAACTGGCACTACTTTTCCTTCTGCCCCGAACATAAACGCCTCTTCCAAATCTTTACGAGTACCAACTAGAGAACCAACTACTTCAATTCCATCCAGTACAAGTCGTGGGATGTTTAAGTCCATTGTTTCTACTGGTAGCCCTACTGCAACTACTTTACCGCAAGCACGTACTGCATCAACTGCTGAGTTAAAGGCTACTTTAGAGACTGCTGTTACTACCGCAGCATAAGCGCCACCAAACTCCTCTTGCACAATTTTATCAGCAGGACCTTGAGAAATTGGATTGATAGTCATATCAGCACCAACTTCTTTCGCTAAGGCTAATTTGTCGTCATTAATGTCTACTGCGATTACCTTTGCACCAAATACATTTTTAGCATATTGGATAGCTAAGTTACCTAATCCACCGCAGCCATAGATTACAATAGGTTGACTAGGTTTAATATCTGATACTTTAATAGCTTTATATGTAGTTACACCAGCACAAGTAATTGATGATGCTTGAGCAGGATCTAATCCTTCTGGTACTTTTACCGCATAATCAGCTGTAACGATACATTGTTCAGCCATACCACCATCCACTGAATAACCAGCGTTTTTAACTTCACGGCAAAATGTTTCTCTACCAGTTACACAATATTCACAACGTCCACAAGATTGGAACATCCATGCAATACTTACACGGTCACCTATCTTTAGTGAAGTAACATCATCAGCTATTTTCGTAACAATACCTACACCCTCATGACCAAGAATACGGCCATCAGTGTTACCAAAATCATGATTCGCAACGTGTAAATCAGTGTGGCAAACTCCACAATACTCTACATCTACTAACGCTTCACCTGAGTGTAACGGACGTAATTCTTTTTCAATCACTTCGATGTTTGCTTTGCTGTTTTTATTAACCACTACTGCTTTCATATGTGATCTCCCCTTTAGTGTTTTAGCATTTTAATGAGTTTATCTCACAACTACTTTCTTCACTACTTTGGCTAGTTATTGTACCAAATTTAAGTGTTCAATCATCATTACATCTTCATCATAACATGACACTTCATAAACAATTTGTGAAATTATGAACAATATTTGAATTATTACATAAATCGGTCTTTATTTTAAATTTTTAAAAATGAGAGTTTATCACTGACTATAAGTAAGTCATACATTTCTAAAAGAAAATAAAGTAACAAACTTCTCATCGATAAAAAGCTCTTCACTCAATATTTTCTATATGTAAACACTTAGTTTCACAGTAATAGCCTTTGCCACCAACATAAACTTTTTCTATTTTATTCTTGCTATTGGTTGCTAATTTAACTAATATTTCGGAAGGCGAGTGTAAAGAATAACCTTGTTCAAATACATAGACTTCTTTTTGCAAATAGTGCTGTTCATAAAGATAGCAAGCTAATGCACCGTTTGAAGTTCCAGTCGCTGCTTCTTCATTAATGTCGTATAGTGGAGCAAAATTTCTGCATATAATTCGATTGTCATTAAAAGTATATAAATGCATCCCGACAACATTATAATACTTGCTGATTTCTTTAATTTTTTCAAAATTAGGTTGCAGTGCATGTAATTGTATTTCGCTTTTTATAGGAATTAAAATATCTTTTAAGCCAGTGGAGACAATTTGAATTGGGTATTTATTGTCTATATCTTTACTATCAAAACAGTCGATGAACTCGTTTGGAGATACAACATCATAGAATCTCGGTTTATTTTGTTCCATGAATATGATGTCATCTGTTATAGTGATAGTAAGAACACCGCTGTTCGTTTCAATCGTATAGCGATTCCTGAAAAGTTTATTTAAATGCATCAGTATCGCGAAAGAGCCAATTGTGGCATGACCACATAAATCAACTTCTTCTTTTGGAGTAAAATACTCAAATTTATAATCAGCAATTTCAGATTCTGATATAAATGCGGTTTCCGCATAACCCAGTTGTTTGGCTATTTCGATTTTTTGAGTAGTGGTCAATGTATTTGTATTCTCAATAAATACCACTCCTGCTTTATTTCCGCCTTTATGCTCCTTGCTAAATGCACTTGCAACATAAACAGATATTTTCATAAGACATCTTCCTCACTTATAGTAAATTATAGTATAGAAAGCACTACATATAAATTCCATTGGATAAATTATCCCTAAAATAAGAAACAAACTATTTTTAGCATTTGAACTCTCCAAAAATAGTTTGTCTACAGTCTGAAAGCTCTTCATTTGAAGAGCTTTTTTTATATTCGCTTCATCGAAATCGTTTCACGTATACTTTGTAAATTTTTTAGAGTTTCCTCTTGTCGCTGCAACGACAACCCTACATACAAAGTATCTAATAAGCTTAACTGTGCTAATCGTGATGAACTTGCTTCT
The DNA here is from genome assembly GCF_051915685.1 of Bacillus cereus group sp. MYBK5-2. Classification (NCBI taxonomy): domain Bacteria; kingdom Bacillati; phylum Bacillota; class Bacilli; order Caryophanales; family Bacillaceae; genus Bacillus; species Bacillus cereus group sp. MYBK5-2. The sequence continues at coordinate 1,411,425 of NZ_JBQAFE010000001.1, read as the reverse complement.
GTGCGGAATTCAGTCTCACGTGTTGATGTATATAACGTTATATCAGCAAGTTGACTTAATGCTGATTTCTTATAGCTCGTAATCGCAATGATTTTGGCCCCTCTTGCTTTCGCTACTTCTAACGCTTCAAGTAATCCTTTATTGCTACCAGAATGAGAAATACCAATAACAACTGAATTTTCCGAGAGTAAACCTGCTCCCATAATTTGAAAATGCGAATCAGTATGAGCGATACAAGAAATACCCGTTCTCATAAACTTATGATACGCATCCATTGCAATAATACCAGAGCCACCATTTCCATAAAACTCAATTCGACTTGCTTCTTGTAAGGCTCGTACAGCCTGCTCAAGTGCCGTTTCATTAAGCAAATGTAAAGTATCTTGCAGTCCTGTAATATGCGAATGAAAAACTTTTTTAGCAACAGTTACCATACTATCTTCTGCTGATACCTCTTCATGGATATTTTGCATCGGTGTATGTACAATTTCACGAGCTAATGTAATCTTTAAATCTTGAAAACCTTGCAAACCAAGGTTTTTACATAAGCGGAATATCGTAGCTTCGGAACTATTCGTAACTTCAGCTAATTCTGTAATAGATTTATGTACAACATCTTGTGGATGTTTCAAAATATGTTCGGCAATACTTCGCAATTTCGGTGATAAACCATTTAACGAAGCCTGAATCTTTCCAATCCCACTTCTTGTACCAGGCATAGCATATCCTCCCCTTCCATCGTAGCTTTATCCTGTAAAAACCGATTAGTTAAACTAATCATCAGTGGGGATGGTCCCCCACTGATTAGAGTTTCACTTTATTGTACCTAATTATCGAAAGAAGAAAAACCTATATTAGGGATTACTATAAATTTTAATTGCTCCTATGTATTCTGTCATACGATATAACAGAATTATTCATGCTTATGAATAGTTCTCTCCATGTTTCACTGCGTATAATGCGGCTTGCGTACGATCATCCACTTCCAATTTAGCTAAAACGTTTGAAACGTGTGTTTTCACAGTTTGTTCTGTAATATGAAGTTCTGCTGCAATCTCCTTGTTGCTTCTTCCTTTCGCAATTTCGCGAAGTACCTCTTGCTCTCTTTTCGTTAACATTGAAAAAGGATTTTCCACTTCCTTCTTTACTGCAGAACGCCCCATTAATGCAGGTGTTACTTTCGGGTGAAAATTCGCATTTCCTTGATGTACTGCAATAATAGAAGCGACAAGTTGCTCAGGTTGTACTTCTTTTAATTGATAACCATCTGCTCCAGCTTCAAGTGCTGGTATAACATAATCTTGCTCTGAAAAACTACTTAATATAAGTACCTTTATTGTCTCATCATATTGCTTTAGACGTTTTGTTGCCTCAATTCCATCCATTTTCGGCATCGATACATCCATTAGTACGACATCTGGTCTTTCTTTTTGCACGAAATGTAATGCCTCTTCGCCATTTTCCGCTTCCCCAATAATTTCAAATTCTTCTCTCGTTTTCAAAAAGAATACAAGTCCTCTTCGAACGATATGATGATCCTCAACTAGTAGCAGTTTAATCTTCAACCCTATTCTCCCCTTCAAATCGGCAATTGAATTTCTATTTTTGTACCCTTTTTCAGCTCTGTTATAATTTGAAACGATCCCTTCATTAACTGAATACGTTCCTTCATACTTTTCAGGCCAAGTGCTGATTCCCTTACTTGTTCTTGTATAAATCCTATTCCATTGTCTTCTATGTAAAAATGTAACTGGTTATTTTCTATTTTCAAAAGAATATGTACCTTTTCACACGAAGCATGCTTTTTACAATTATGTAGCGCCTCTTGGCTAATACGCCATAAAACTTCTTCTATTTCATCCCCAATTGAAACCATCCCATCAATTCGAACTTCCACTTGAACTCCTAATAACTTCCCGTAATTTTGAATTGCTTCTGCTAATCCTTTCTCCAATCCTTCAGGTCTTAATTGCCAAATTAATAGCGTCATCTCTTGTAATGCTTCTTGTGATAATTCCCCAATATAACTTAACATCTCTTGCAATTCTCTATCTTGCGTCATATTCAGAGTACCTTTCGCCGTTAGCATAATAGAAAATAACAATTGTTTTACTGAATCATGTAAATCACGTGCAAGTCGATTTCTTTCCGCTACCACTACATATTTACGTTCTTTCTCAACTAATTGAATACGTTGTATTGTCGTTCCAATTTGAAATGCAATTGATTCTAATAATGCTAACTCTTCCTCAGAAAAATGAGTCTTATGAGGTGCAGCCACATTTAGTAGACCAAATTTTTCTGATCCAGACCTAAGCGGAATTGTCGCATGATGTGTAACATCTTCTGTCTCTCCCCAATTACATTCAATTGCATCTTCTATTCGCTTACATTCAATAATATTAGTCGCTTTTTCCAATCTCCCATTCACAAAACGTTCTACACACCAACAGTTTCCTTCACACATCGGCTTCTTCTTTTGCCACGTAAGAGCCTCTGGTAAATTTTCGTCTACAAGCATGCTGTGCTTTCCACTTTCATCAATAAAGAATATCCACCCTGTTTGTAAATTCATTACTTGTAACAATGTATGCAACACTTTTTCTAACATATCCTGTAAGTTTGTTGCTTCATTTAATAATTCAGCAATTTCTTTTAATGCTTCTAAACGACGCATCTCTTTTTCTTCAAAGTTCATTCTCATCACCAACTACAATTATAACATTAAGAAATTTCTAAATTCTATAAATAAAAAAAGAACCGAATTCCTTCAGCCCTTTCTTTATATCAATCATTTTATTATTGTTATTCTATCCAATGTTGGAAGCAGAATTTTTGTTAACAAACGATTCTACTTTAGCTGTCCGATAAAGATTGTCCACCATGGATATGCTGTAAACCTTCAGTAGCAACAACCATATTTGCTGCTGGCATTTGCACTTGATTCTTATGGAACATAGACATTAATTCAAATCTTACTTGTCTAGAAGTTTCAAAATAATCTTCTGGCTTTATTAAACCTGTAATACAAAATTCATAGCCAACATATTTCAAGTTAGGATTTAAGTCTGTAACACCGACGTATTTAAATGGTTCAACAGCCTCATCCTCTACTCTATAAAGAGTTTGATTCAATTCTTCATTGCATATAACACATACTTCTTCTAACAATTCCTTCACTCTTGTTGGATCTTCCTGATAACTTACCGTGATGCGTTCAATTACACGCATCCATCCTTTATTAAAATTTTGTATCGTTCTAATCTCTCCGTGCGGGATGGTAAGTAGTTTTCCTGACCATTCACGAATTTGCATAAAACGAATACTAATCTCTTCAATAGTTCCTGAATTTGTTCCGTTAAAAGTTACAAAATCACCAACCCGAAACTCTTTGTCCGCTAATCTTGCAAAGCCTAATATAACATCTTTTAGCATCTGTTGTGCAGCAAAACCGATGACAACTCCAGCTATCCCTGCACCTGCAATAATACTTTTTATATCTACAAATTGGCTAATTAAATATATGATAAGACTGATGATAATGATATATCTAAAAATAGATCGAATTACACTTTGAATCGTCTGCTCTACCTCTTCATCAAAAAAGCTTGATTTCCTAAAAAACCAATCAATAATACGGTTTATTACAAAAGAAATAATGATTAAAACTAAAGCAAATAGTAAAAATCTTAAAAGTAAAAACTCTCTTACATAATTAAAAAATTCTTCAGTATACGTTAATAAGCTCATTTAACCACTTCCTTACTAATTAAAAAATTCATAATCGCCTAAGTTTGTTCCAGAAAAATCTATTATCCTAATCTAAAATGCCACTATCCTTACTATGTATTTTGACTCTATTACTAATTCACCTTAAACAGTATGTCTAGGTGTTCTTTTTCCTTTCCCTTTAAATATACCCTTTTTAATAACCTAAGGGGGAGCAAATCGTGAAATTTTTTTATACGTTAAAACTTTATTCATCTCATTACGATTTCAACTCATTTATTCATTAACTACGTAAAAAAGAGCTGAATTTATCAGCTCTTTTATTCAATATTAATTGTTGTCTTACTACTTTTTTCTTCTTTCAATTTTGGCAATTCAATTGTCAATACGCCATCTTTATAATTTGCTTTAACATTTTCTTCCTCAACTTGTTTAAAATTAAAGCGTCGAGTTACAGAACCTATAGAACGTTCTTTACGAATATATGTGCCATTCTCGTCTTTTTCTTCTACTTCATTATGATTCGTTGCTTGGATCGTTAATATATCTTGTTCAAAATCAACTTGAATGTTTTCTTTTTGAAAACCTGGTAAATCTGCTTTCACAGTATATTTACCAGATTGCTCATGAACATCTACTTTAAAAGTATCCATGTTCAGTGGCCTAAAGAAAGCATCTGTCATCCCTTCTAATAAAGAAGGCCCAAAATCAAAAATGCCATTTTGACGTTTTGTTATCTCTGGAAATAAATTACGCATATTTTTTCCTCCTTATTATTTATGAATGAAAGATTATCTCTTTCTGCCTTTATTATAACATTTGGTCAAAAAAGGTCAAAGTTTTTGTTCGACCTTTTTTGATGTATATTTTACCAAATAAAACAAATAAGTTATATGTCATCTCTCCCCTTATAAAGAGGAATATATCTACATAATAACGAATAGTTTATTTGCTCTTATTTTTTCTTACGGAGGTTACATACAATAGGATATATTGAAGAACTTAGAAAAGTTGTCGGATCAAGACCACTCAATCTAGCAGGAGTTGCTGTAGCTGTTTTCAATGAACAAGGACAAATAAAAGAGACCTTTTTTAAAGGCCTCTTTTTTCACTTCACTTCTGCATGTAAGCATGACTTAAAATGTCCAAGTGCATATTCATGCCCTTGTGCATTAAAAGATGCAACCGCCTTTTCATAAACAACAATTTTAAACCCTTTATTATAAGCATCTACTGCTGTATGAAGAACACAAATATCGGTACAAACACCTACAAGATGAACTTCTTCTATTCCTCTTTCTCTTAGCTTCATATCTAAATCCGTTCCAGCAAACGCACTGTATCGCGTTTTGTCCATATAATATACATTCTCTGCATTTATATATATTTCGTACACATCTTGTAATTCACCAAACAAATCTCTTCCACTTGTACCAGCTATATTATGGGGCGGGAATAACTTTGATTCTGGATGATATACATCATTTTCTTCATGTTTATCAATAGCAAAGACAACGTAATCTCCATTTTCAATATATTGCTTCGTTATATGTACAATTTCCTTCTCAATTTCCTGTCCTGGTTTCCCGCAAGTTAAAGCACCCTTTTCCGCTACAAAATCATATGTATAATCAATATTAATAAGAGCTCGTTTCATAACCACTATCTCTCCTTCTTCTGTTTCACAGTAAACAATAGAAAATTTGTTATTACGACATCGTATGTACTATTCGACATTTCAAATGAAATACCTACATTTTTCTTCTGAAACTTACCTTAGTCCGAGTTTATCATATAATAGATAAACAATGGTAAAACAAATAGCTCCTATTAACAAGTCATGAATTTGATAATTGAGCGTTATTTGCATAAACTCTTGTATCGTAAACCAAATTACTGCCATCATTAGGCTAATCAAAATGATACGAATACACCGATTCACGTATTCAACCTCTTTCTCTGTCATAGTAGTAACAAGTGATTACTTCCTATTTAATCGTATTAGAAAATGAAATAAGTTATTCACTCTTGCACACTCTAGTCCAAACAAAAAAGCACACTACTTTTTGAGTAATGTACTTTTTATTCTTATTAAGACGCAGGTTTTGTCTCAAATGTTGCTTGATTAAAACTAATAACCTTTCCTTTCGGATCATTGTTTTCATACTGAACTGCAGTAATTGTATGACTACCTGTTTCCAGCGTTTTTTCTTTTAACTGCACTGTTGTCTGCGTTGTACTAGTTACTTGATGTTTATCTGTATACATTTGATCTACAAATACGAATGTTTCTTTATCACTTTGAAAATTAGAAAGTTCTAATTCAACTTGCTGAATTAACGTATCCTTTTTGATGAATACAGTCGGTATATTGCCGTTTTCAGAAGTACCATCTGGAGTAATAACTTTTACTTTCCCTTCTCCAATTGACATTGCTCCTTCAGGAAATACAACCATATTCTCATCACTTGCGTTTACAACTTGTTCTTCCTGTTTTGATTGCGCGTCCTCTTTTTCCTGTGGAGCACCGCAACCAACTAATAACAATACAGACAATCCAGTGATTATGAATTTTTTCAAAATTCATCCCCCCTGTAACTTCATTATAATTTATTATACAAAAATAACTTTTAAATTTTGAGACTACATTCAACACTTTCATGAACAAATAGAATCCTGCTCACGATTAATGTATCATACTTTCCTTAATAGAACATTAATTTTTTTTATGAAATAAATAGTAATTCCTTCTTATCTATCATTTTAGCCCAACATATGAATTACATACCCTCAAAAATAAAAAGACATTGTTAATTCAATGTCTTTTCTATACAGCAATTAAAAAACAAACGTTGTAATCTCATCTACTTCTTTTCTTGGAAGTTTCTTCGGTTTATCTTTCGGAAATCCGAGTGAAATAACCATATTTATTTGTTTTTCAGGCTCAATTTGTAAATATTGGCGCAGTTCATCTTGAGCTAGCAATACTGGCCCTGTCATTGGACAAGTACCAAGTCCCTTTGCATGTGCAGCTAGCATTAAGTTTTGTGCCGCTAAACAGCTACTCTTAATGCCTTCTTCTTCCCAAACTGAATCTGGAACAAAAGCAATTGGATCAAATATCTTTTCACGGAACTTTGATTCATATGGTGTTGCCAAACATACGATTAATACTGGTGCCTCCGAGAAAGCTGTTGCATATGGTCCGAAAGAACGTGTAAGTAATTTCCCTGCTTTCTCTTCTCCATTTTCTGCTGCTTTTGCCGCAAGTTTATGTAATACATCCCATGTCATTTGTTCAATTTCTTTAATCTTCTCTCGATTCATGATAACTAAGAATTCCCACGTTTGTGAATTCGTATCACTCGGTGCGTAACGAGCACAATCAATTATTTCTTTTATATCATTAGTAGATACTTCTTGATCTGTAAACTTTCTAACACTTCGTCTTCCGTGAATTACTTCTTTAAAATCTTCATAATTCATATATTAAATCCCCTTTTTACAGCGTTTTCAAAACTTGTCCTATGCTTGAATTATATCACGAAAAAAAGCCGGAAGAATACCAGCTTTTTTCTTCATGATTAATTTGTCACTTTAAACAAACGAATACTCTCTTCGTATGCAGCTTGTAGTTTTTTCGTAATTGGGCCTCTTTCACCAGCCCCGAACTGTTCATCACCAATTTGAACGACTGGGAATATTTCAAGTGGCGTCGCTGTAAAGAAACACTCCTCAGCGTCATATACTTCTTGTAATGAAAACTCTCGTTCCTCTACATCGATATGTAACTCTTTCGCTAATGTAATTACGTAGTGACGTGTAATACCATGTAAAATGAAATGATCCGCTGGATGTGTAATCAACTTATTATTCTTCACGATAAAGAAATTGGAATGACACCCTTCAGTCACAATACCATCTCGTACTAATATTGCTTCTTGATACCCTTGTTCATTTATTTTGTTTTTGATCATGATATTAGGAAGCAAATTTAAAGATTTTATATGGCAAAACTTCCACCTGATGTCCTCTTCTACTGTCACCTTAATCCCTGCCTCCATTGAAGCAACTGGTCTTGGGAACGAAACAAGATTTGCAAAATATGTCGGTTGTAAATCTGATTCATATACATGATTGCGCGGTTGTGCACCTCTTGATATTTGTAAATATACATTCCCATCTTCTTGAAATTGATTTTTTTCAATCATTTGATATAACTCTTCTACTAATTCTTCCTTTGTAAATGGTGGAATTAGTTTTATTTCTGCCATAGAGTTAAAGAATCGTTCCAAATGTAAATCTAATAAATGAGGCTTGCCATCGTATAGTCTAAATACTTCATAAATCCCATCACCAAATTGGAAGCCTCGCTCTTCTAATGCTACCATCGGCTGTTCTTCTTTCGTATTAATCATTCTCCCATTAAACAAGATCCAATCTTTATGAGTAGCTTTCATTCTTCCCCACTCCTTTATCACATGATTGATTTTATTGTACAACTTATGACACCCTGAAAGAAGGAATTTTCTGTATTTTTACAAACTAAAAATACATCACTTCGTAAAAGTGATGTATTTTATCATTTATTTAAGGAAATATTTTTCAATATCATCTAACATAAGGTTCGCAGCTTTAATACCGCCTGCTGTATTCCAAATTACCTCATCTACTTGGAATACTTTATTATTTTTAGAAGCCTGTAGTTGCTTAAAGAGTGGATCTTCTGTCCATTCCTTCGCTAACGAATTTCCTTCATTATTCTTATCTGCATCTTTATCAGACGTGAAATAGAATAAGTAGTCTCCGTCCATATTTGGAATCTGCTCTTTTGTAATTCCTTTTATCGCAAAATCATCTTTATCTTGTAATGGTGGTCGTTTAAATCCAATATCATTTAAAACAACGCCCGAGAATGAGTTTTTTTGATAAATACGAACATCACCTGGCACGAAACGAATAATAGAAACTTTAGAATTTAATTTATCGCCTAACTTCTCTTTCATTCCTTCAATGCGTTTTTTATAATCATCAAGAGCTTTTTGCCCTTCTTTTTCTTTATTTACAGCTTTTGTATAAAGTGTAAAGTTTTCTTTCCAATCACCGCGTAATGTTTCTGCATAAACAGTTGGTGCGATTTCTTTTAGCTGATCATATATTTTTTCATGACGCATTTTATTTCCGATAATTAAATCTGGCTTAAGCTTCATTACAGCCTCTAAATTAATATCACGTTCAGTTCCTACAACTTCCGTGTTTTTTAACTCTTTCGCTAAATGAGGATACCATTCATCACCAGCACGTGGTTTCGTAGTCCCCACTGGCGTTACGCCCACAGCTAGGAGAGCCTCTGCGCCTTCATTTGTTAAAACAACAACTTTTTTAGGTGTACCATTTACTGTCGTTTCACCCATTGCATGCTTTACCGTATATGAATCTTTTGCTTTCGCTGATATATTATTTTCTTTTTTCTCTTCTTTACTACATCCTGCAATTACAACCATGAGTATCATAATGCAGAACATAATTAGTTTTTTAGTATGTATCATATGTCCTCCCTAGATGAAATCGATTATCATTAACATTTAAAGATTAATGTATCTTACATACATTGTCAATGTATATCAGAAAACTTTTTTAATATATACTATTTAGATTCTATCCGCTTTTCTAATGTTTCTTTTTAAAACATAGTGCATAAGTATGAAAAAAATGTTGTTATTAAAATGCGTACCCTTGTTATACATAACAAGGATACGCATCCATATTGCACTATCATTTCAATTCCTAATATTGAGTATACTTAATATACGCTGAGTCATTATATACCCACTGATTTCCCCCAAGGTTTAACCAACCATTTTCATTTATATATACTAAATAAGATTCTGGAGAATTTAATTGGCGGATTACTGCAGATGTAGTTGATGGACCACTTCTTAAATTTACATTCATCCCTTGTATATATGCAACCCCAATTGGGCTTCCATCACTATTGCTTGTCTTTACAAAATTAATGTAAGAAGGATCATTATACACCCATTGTCCATTCCCCAAATCTAGCCATCCGTTACTTTCTTGATATACAACGTAAGATTCTGGAGAATTTAATTGACGAATAACTGAGGAAGAAGTTGATGGACCATTTCTTAAATTTACATTTTTCCCAAGAACATAAGCGATTCCCTTCGTTTGAGGTGTCGGTTGTGGGTTAGGAGGTTGTGGATTTGGAGTTACTCCAAAAATAGCTGCTATTCCATTTGCATACGCTTGACTTAAATCTTCAATAAATTGTGGATTTTTTAATAAATTTGCATCAAACGCTGTATCAATAAAAGCAGTCTCAGTTAAAATTGCATCCATTGCGGTTTCTCTTAATACCGCATAATTTTCTTTTTTTGCTCCTCGATCACGAAGACCATATTTTGTTAATACAGGATTGACAGCTGTATGCATTTTTTGTTGCTTTGCATATGCAGTGCTGCTATTGGATAACGCATTATAAATATAACTTTCAAAACCTGTACCCCCGCCGCTATTAATATGAAATGAAATAAAATAATCCGCACTGAAAGCATTAGCAATATTAGCACGTTCAGATAAAGAAATAAACACATCACTATCACGTGTCATTTTAATTGTAATTGGGTAATTTACCGTTAAAATGTCTCGAACGCGTCTAGCAATTTGAAGTGTTAAGTTTTTTTCTACTAAACCATTACCAACAGCACCAGAATCATATCCACCGTGCCCTGCGTCTATAACAAGTTTCATTTTATTGCCCCGCCCCTTTCTTGTAATATGTTTGCATTTCTACTCGTCCTATTTTATGTGAAATATACAAGTTCTGTTACAATTGCAAATAAAAAAACCGCCTTATGTAAGGCGGTTTCTATCATCTTGCTTTAACCAATTTAAAATAAATATATACGATTGATAGTGAACATAACGTATGCAAAATAAAATAAATAAAAGTGCTATTCCAACACCACTATAAAGTAAACCGAACTTTAAAAAAACATTTACAAGTGGTGGAAAGTTTATTAGATTTTGTAATGTACTAAGCATACAAAACATAATGAAAAAGACAGGGACGTATTGTAATTCATACGGCTTTTTTTTCTTAATCATTCTTTTCCGAATGATTATATGACATAATTCTGCTACTATAAAGCACCCTCCAATTAATACAAGACCAGAAGTCATCGTCATACATCCACCTGCCTTATATTTATTGTATCGCATAAATAATCATCGTTATATTTTCTTTACATACTCTTCATCTTCTGAAGTAAAACCAAAACTCTCTATGAAAGACTTCGCCTTTTCTGTTAATTTCTCTTGTAGCACTTTTATTTCTTTCACATTTCTTTGTTTCATCATTTCTTCAAATGTAAAATACGTATTTGTACCATAACCGTAACCTTGGTAATCAAAATGAATAATTAGCTGTGATAAAACAGCCCGTTCCTCTTGTACACTATAATCTATTACACCAATATATGTATCATCAACTTTCACACAGTACTGTACCTTTTTCTCACCTAAACTATGCGATTTAAACATTTCTTTAACAACGCTTTCATTTTCTACAGTAACTTTCTCAAACGTAATCATATGTTGTCCATCCTTTTACTATTATTGTATCAATAATACTTCCTATTTATGAAAAAAACCTTAAGACCGTATGCGATCTTAAGGTTTTTCTAATTAAACTAAGCTATACGCACGTTTTGTTTCTTCATGGAACTTATTCGTATCGTATTTATGCTCAACATAAATTTGGTGCCATACCATAAACGCAAGTACAGTCCAAATTTTACGGCTATAATCGCCTTTATCTGCACAATGTGCTTCCAGTAAGTTTAATACATACTGTTTGTCGATTAAATGCTCTGTCTTACTTTCGTTTATAATATTTATAGCCCAATCATGCATTTCGTCTTTTAACCAGTGACGAATTGGTACTGGGAATCCAAGTTTTTTACGATCTAATACGTGATCTGGAACGATTCCGCGTGCTGCTTCACGTAAAATAGCTTTCGTAGTTCCGTTAGCAATCTTAAATTCAGTTGGAATTTTAGATGCAACATCGAATACTTCTTTATCTAAGAACGGTACACGAAGTTCTAATGAGTTTGCCATTGTCATTTTATCAGCTTTTAATAAAATGTCACCGCGTAACCATGTGAACATGTCAATGTACTGCATTTTACTTACATCATCATAATCTTTAATCTCGTTATACAATGGTTTCGTGATATCCATATAGTTAACACTTTCATTGTAATACTTCATTAATTCAGCTTTTTCTTCTTCACGGAAGATTTTAGCATTTCCATAGTAACGCTCTTCAATTGGTGTACATCCACGCTCTAGGAAGCTCTTACCTTTAAATCCTTCTTTAAGAGCACCACTTAATGCTTTTAGAACGCTCTTACCTGGGCTAGGAATGTAAGAGAACATTTTTAGTGAGTTTGGCTCACGGTAAATGTTATAACCACCAAATAGCTCGTCTGCGCCTTCACCAGAAAGAACAACTGTTACATGTTTACGTGCTTCTTTCGCAACGAAGTACAATGGTACAGCTGCTGGATCAGCTAAAGGATCATCCATATGCCAAATGATTTTTGGGAACTCATCCATAAATTCTTTCGCTGAAATGAATACGTTATGGTTTTTAACGCCTAATTTCTCAGCAGTTTCTTTCGCAACATCAACTTCACTGAAACCACGTTGCTCAAAACCAACAGAGAATGTTAAAAGATTTGGATTCATTTCTCTTGCGATAGAAGCGATGATAGATGAATCGATACCACCAGATAAGAATGAACCTACTGGTACATCACTACGCATATGCACTTTTACTGAATCATATAACACATCACGAATTGCTTGGATATGCTCCTCTTTCGTTGCACTTGAAGCGTTGAAATAAGGTTTCCAGTAGCGATGGATTTCCATCTCTTTACCGATTTCTTTTACGAAATAATGACCAGGCTCGATTTTATTAACATCAATTGTTAAAGTTTCTGGCTCTGGACCATATTGGTACGTAAAGTAATGTTGTAGTGACGTTGGATTAACGCCTTTATCTTCCATCACATGCATAATACTTTTCTTCTCAGATGCGAAGAATGTAGTATCACCTTGTTGTGCGATGTATAAAGGTTTAATACCGAAGTGGTCACGTGCACCGAAAAGTTTCTTTTCTTCACGATCCCAAATCATAAATGCAAACATACCACGAAGGTAATCTACACATTTTTCTTTCATATGTGCATACAATGCAATGATAACTTCTGTATCAGATTGCGTTGCAAACGTTGCACCTTTTTCAAGTAACATTTCACGTAATTCTACATAGTTGTAAATTTCACCATTAAAAATAATTACATATCGATCATTTTCATAAGTTAGCGGCTGATGTCCTGCCTCTAAGTCAATGATGCTTAAACGGCGGAAGCCAAATTGTACATGTTCATCACGAAAATATCCTTCGTCATCTGGACCACGGTGGAAAATCATCGTGTTCATATTTTCAAATTGATGTTTTTCTGTTTCTGAAAACTCTCTAGGGTTTTCACATAAACATCCTACAAAACCACACATACTTCTTACCCTCTTTCAGTTTTCATTCTGTCTCTATACTACTATATCAACCCTATTTATACTAGCATAATCAACTGAATATGGCGACCAAAAACTATAAAAAAATCACTCCATTTCACATTTTTAACAATTTTTTATGAAAACATGAAAACTAGGCACTCACCTTTCTCCGCTTTTGTCATATGATATTGCAAATTGATTTCTAGGAGGGAATACCATGAGTGAAGAAAAAAAAGATTCTTCTCGCCCACCGGTTCGTAATTACTTAAAGCAAATTGATGATTTCTTCGAGCAAACACCTCTTCGCAATGTAATCGCTGATTTAAATCATTTTTTCCAAAAAGGAAACCGTTTATTAACATTCCCTGTAGATTTATATGAAGTTGGTGAAGAACTCGTTGTTACAGCTGAACTACCAGGTATACAAAAAGAACAAATCCAAATTGAAATACAAAGTGAATACTTAAAAGTCTCTGTAAAAGAAGAGATACTTGAAGAGGAAGAAGAACAAACATCCCATAACTATTATCGCCGAGAACGTTCCATTTCAGAAGCATCAAGATTGATTAAATTGCCGTATTCAATTAATAAAAAAGCGGCAAAAGCTTCTTATCAAAACGGCGTATTAGAAATTCGGGCGCCGAAACTTCCCCAGCAACATGACATTTTATCGATAGACTAATGCAAAAAAATAAGGGTGCTATGCACCCTTATTTTTAACCCACTAATCGCTTCATATCACGTATAATGTCTTCGTATGGCGTATTACTAATGCCACTATACTTTTTCATTACTTTTCCGTTTTGATCAATTAAATAAAATGATGTACCATGCATGACCTGACCGTTCTCCGGCTTATCTACAAGTGATTGGAAATTATCTTTTGAAAACTTTGTAATATCTTCTAACGAATACCCCGTTAATAAATTCCAGTTACTAGTATCCTCTGTAAACTTTTGAATAAAAGCTTTCAGATTTTCTGGCTTATCAAGGTCTGGATCTACACTAAATGAAACAAACTGAACGTCTAATTTCTCTTCTTTTGCCATCTTTTGAAGCTTGGCCATATTTGCAGTCATTGGTGGACAAACTGTCTGACAATTTGTGAACATAAAATCTGCAACCCAAACTTTCCCTTTTAAATCTTTTGTACCAAATTGCTTTCCATCTTGATTTGTAAATTGGAAGGTTTCTAAATCCCAATTTAATGGTTTACGAAGCTTTGAACCTGATTCACTACATCCAGCAAGTACAAAGAGACAAAATACAACCATAAGACCAATTATTTTTTGATAACGCTTCATTTATAAACCTCTTTTCTCTATCCTAAATTTAAATAGGTTATGTTTATAATAACAAAAGTTAACACTACGAGAAAATTGTTTACTACATTTGTTCACGAAATCGTACGAATTTACGTATGTTACTTCTTTATTTCAAGCGAATTACTAGACAAAATATATTTTTTTACTATTATTTCTATAAATAAAAGTGATAAAACTAATTTTATTGTTACTTTTGTAAATACCTCTCCCTATTTTTTAACAATTCCTTAAACATTAATCCATGTTTTACACTGTATTCCTTAACAACATTTCGGTACAATACAAATACAACGATTTTAAATGAGGTGATGTTCATGGCAAAGCGCTATGAAAATATGGATAATGTTAGTACAAAAAAATCAATTCGCTCTTTTTTACGCTGGCGTAAAGAACGAAAGCAAAACAAAAAAGATTTTTCTTTCTTAGTAGAACAATCACCCGTTAAACAAAGTGCATTTTTGCAAAGTAATGTTGAAAAAACGACTATTACATGGATTGGGCATTCCACTTTTCTTATCCAAACGAATGAACTTAATATATTAACAGATCCAGTATGGGCTAATAAATTAAAGCTAGTTCCAAGACTTACAGAACCTGGACTCTCTATAGAAGCACTACCTAAAATTGATATTGTCCTTATTTCACATGGTCATTATGATCATTTAGATTTTTCAACTCTTCGTCAGTTGAATGATGATGTTCTATATCTTGTACCTATTGGATTAAAAAAATTATTTACTCGTAAGAAATTTAAACATGTAGAAGAGTATAAATGGTGGGAAAGTACGATAATTAACGAAGTTTCTTTTCACTTCGTACCTGCTCAGCACTGGACGAGAAGATTCTTATTTGATATGAATACGTCTCACTGGGGTGGATGGATTATTGATAATGAAACGACTATGGAAACCATATATTTTTGTGGTGACAGTGGCTATTTCCAAGGTTTCAAAGAAATTGGTGAACGCTTTTTAATTGATATTGCTCTTATGCCCATTGGCGCTTATGAACCAGAATGGTTTATGAAAGTATCTCATGTTTCACCTGAAGAGGCCGTGCAAGCTTATTTAGATTTAAACGCTACGCATTTTATACCAATGCATTACGGAGCTTTTGCACTCGCCGATGAAACACCTCGTGAAGCAATAACTAGACTTCGAAATAATTGGAATTTGCGCATGTTACCGTGGGAACAACTGCATGTACTCTTTTTAGGTCAAACTTTTATTTATAGTAACGCAACAAATAATAAGCAAATAAACGAAAAAATTGAAACTTTACATGTGTAACGTAATGACTGATTTTCTATATCCAACATATAATATAGAAAATCCTATAGTGAAAATTTAATTAGTGGGTTTTCTTCATCCCCACTGATTATTTGCCTTCACCAATCAAGCTTTTACGGGCAGCCCGCTACCTAACCTCTTTGCTCCAGCTAAATTTGAGGTAGAGAGTTTTACTGTCCGCAAATAGCGGGATAAAGGGTGTTTTCTATGAATGAATATTTACAGACTCGCTATATCATTAGCGGTAGTGCCTGTGTAGCTCTTCTTATTTCTTACTTTCTATTTACATAAAAAAGCTACTTGAAATATATTTTCAAGTAGCTTTTTTATTACTCTGCTAAATACATAAATCCGATTGCGCCCGGACCTGTATGAGTACTAATAATAGGCGTTGTATAGAAAATTTCTGATTGAGCAAATCCACTCACTTTTTCAACCGCCGCTTTCATACTTTCAGCTAAAGGAATTGCTTTCGCATGCGGAATTGCAACAGCTTTTACGACTTTTCCAGCCGTATCTTGCTCAAATAACTTAGCTAATGTTTTTACAATTTGGCCTTGGCTACGAACTTTCGTTACAGGATTATAAACACCGTCTTCAAGACTAGCAATTGGCTTTATATTAAGTAGCGAACCGATAAACGCTTTTCCTTTACCGATACGTCCACCCTTCACTAAGTTTTCTAATGTATCCACTACTACATATAAACGAGTATTCTTTCTTACTTCATCTACACGTTTTAAAATTTCTTCTAGTGAGCGTCCGTCATTTGCCATTTTTGCAGCTTCAATTACTTGATATGCTAAAGCATGTGTAATAAATTGAGAATCAACAACTGTTACTTTTGTATCAGTCATTGATGCAGCGCTATTTGCAGTTGCTACAGTACCGCTCATTCCACTTGTCATATGGATAGAAAGGACTTCGCTTCCATCTTCCCCTAGCTTGTCATACATTTCTACAAATGTACCCATAGCTGGTTGTGATGTTTTTGGTAATTCCTCTGATTTAATCATTTCTTCAATAAATTCGTCAGGTTGTAAATCAACGCGATCTAAATATGTTTGTCCATTTACAGAGATTGATAATGGTAAAACATGAATGTCATACTTTTCGATTACGTCTTGTGATAAATCTGCCGTTGAATCTGTTACAATTTTAATTTTTTGCATACTATACTTCTTCCCTTTCCAATACGCTCTCCTTGTTATTATACTAGTATTCCCATTGCTTTCAACAATTTGGAACGAAATTTCATCAAATTAATTATATTTTCATATCTAAAATGAAAAAGACAGAGTTTACTAACCCTGTCCGTACTTCGTATCATGCATTTTTTTCAAGGGTATTTGTTTTATATACATTTAAATAATCATTCCACTTCAAACAATTTTGTAAATATTCACGGAAAGAATACGAAAATCTTGGGTGTTTTTGTTTTTGAATTTTTGCAATAAATAATTGAAGACGAGACTGAATTAGAAACGATAATGGATGCTGTGCCTGTAGGACAGGGATTTCAAATATTTTAATGCAATCCCCTGTTGAATGAGTGAAATAAAAACTTTTCGTAATCACAATATCAATCCTCTTTTTCATTGGATTTTTGAACTTCCTCTACTTTGCGCTGTAACACGTTGTTTAAAGTGGAGTAAAATCAGACTTATATGATTTCTGTAGTCCTTATGGCTAGAAGATTTATACTCTATTCATCTCCACCTAATTCACCTTCCCGTTCTAAATATCTCTGAGACGGGAATCTCATTATCCATCAATTGTTTAATACATTTAGTATAAGCTTATAAAAGCGCAAAGTTTGTCTAAATTTTGGAGATTCTATAATTTTTTTCTTCTATATATTGTATACGTTTATAGCTATAGTATAACAAATAAATAAAAAAGTGCCTTTATAACGAGGCACTTTTTGACTGCATTTCTTCTCTTTTCTTTTTCCTCTTACTAACAACCTTTGATAACGCAATACTTACTTCATAAATACAAATAAGCGGCACTGCAACTAAACTATGAGATAAAAAGTCTGGCGGTGATATACAAGATGCAATGATAATTAATGCTACGTAAGCATACCTTCTTATTTTTATTAAAAATTCCGCCGTAAGTATTCCAATACTAGTTAAAAACATTACAACGACTGGCAATTCAAAAATCACAGCAAATGGAACTGTTAAATTAAGTACAAAATGAAAATACTTTTCTGTCGTAAACATCGTATTAAACATTTCATTACCTATCGTAGTTAAAAAGTGAAATAGAAACGGCATTACAATAAAGTATCCAAAACATAAACCTGCGATAAATAATATAGACAATACCGGTATATACATTATTGTCATCTTTTGTTCATTTGGATGTAAACCCGGTTTTACAAATAACCAAATTTGTATAGCAGCAAAAGGAATTGTACAAACGATAGCAAATACTGTAGCAATCGAGAAAAAAATCCACAATACATCACTTGGACCGAGAACAGTTAATTTCATTGGTAAATCTTTTACAAGCCAAAAATAAATATCCTTTGTAAAAGTAAATCCAATAATTAAAAATAGTACAAAGGATAACACCGTATATATTACTCTTTTTCGAAGCTCAACAATATGTTCTACTACGCTCATTTCCCGATTTTCCATCTCGTTCACCACACTTTATTTATCCATTACAAGGAAAATACACTACATTTTTTCTTTCTTTTCCTTTTCTTGAAATGCGTCATCTGTCAATTCTTTCGTTGATTTTTTAAACTCTTTTAACGTTTCCCCTAAAGCCTTCCCGATTTCCGGCAATTTTTTAGGTCCAAATAAAATGAGTACTGCTACTAAAATTAAAATTAACCCTGGAAAGCCAATATTTGAAAACATTTCCCCATCCCCTTTATTAGTAGTTTCCTTGTCCTACTATTACATAATTTTATTTTGTCAAAAAAGTTTGAAAACGTCAACAAATCCATTGTCTTTTGTCAAAAAAATTCAAAAATATAATCAATTATACAAATTTCATTTTCTATTGCTCTTGTGTATGATATGGTAAGGGAAATGACATATTATTTTATGATAGTAGAAAGGATTTGCATTATGACTGAAAAAATGACACGAATGACCCAATTTGTAAAAGAAGAAATTGCAAATGCAATTACACATGGTATCGGTGCCATTTTAAGCATCCCTGCCTTAATCATATTGATTATTCATGCTTCTAAGCACGGTACCGCATCAGCCGTAGTTGCATTTACTGTTTATGGTGTAAGCATGTTCTTACTGTACTTGTTTTCAACATTGCTACATAGCATTCATCATCCTAAAGTAGAAAAAATATTTACTATTTTAGATCATTCAGCCATTTACTTATTGATTGCTGGCACGTATACTCCTTTTCTACTTATTACACTTCGTGGCCCATTAGGATGGACGTTGCTTGCTATAATATGGACACTAGCAATCGGAGGTATCGTCTTCAAAATTTTCTTTGTACGTCGCTTTATAAAGGCTTCAACTTTATGTTACATCATTATGGGATGGCTCATAATCGTTGCTATTAAACCACTTTATGAAAATCTAACTGGACATGGTTTTTCACTACTTTTAGCAGGTGGAATTTTATATTCTGTCGGAGCTATATTCTTCCTTTGGGAAAAGCTACCTTTCAACCATGCCATATGGCACCTGTTCGTTTTAGGTGGTAGTGCGATGATGTTCTTCTGTGTACTCTTTTATGTCTTACCTACAGCATAATAAAAAAGGATTCAGCTTACTATAAGCTGAATCCTTTTTTATTACTTATGTAATTGTGAGGCAATAACTTCCTGTGTATGCTTCGTTAATTCTTTAATATCCATATTCGCATAATCTTCAGGTGTAATCGGCTTAGAAATTGTTACTGTTGCATGAGCTGGCTTCATACGATTTCCATTCGCTTCAAACATCTTATATGTACCATCTAACGTTACAGGTAAAATTGCTACACCTGACTTTACTGCCAGATGAAAACTACCAGCCTTAAACTCTCCAACTTCGCCACCCTTACTTCTCGTTCCTTCAGGGAAAATTACGATAGAATGTCCATTCTTTAATAGTTCAATTCCATCTTTAATCGCTTGAAGAGATTGACGACGATCGCTACGATCCATAAATACACAATTCATCAGTTCCATCCAAGTTGGTACAACTGGGAACTTTTTAATCTCTGCTTTTGAAACGAATCCAATTGGTTTATTTAAGTAACCTAGTAAAACAGGGATATCCATATTACTTTGGTGATTACTTACAACTAGTACTGGCTTGTCTTTCGGAACATTTTCAAGTCCTTTCACTTCTACTGCCCCTCCAGCTACACGTACCATTTTCTTACCAAACCAATTTGTCGTTTTATACACAGCATTGTCTTTTACTTTTGGCGCCATCGTATTTACTTGTCTTTTAAGACGCCACATTCTCGGTGTAATCGCAATTACGATTAAAATTAAATAAAAGATTTTAAAAAACGTTTGAATCATACAGAACCCCCACCTATTATCATTCCGACCTTCATTATACTAGACAAACGAAGGAAAAAGAAGAAAAAAAGTCCAAACAGCAAGTGTTCGGACTTTTTAAGCATTCTATATTAGAAACGTTTTGCTAATTCACGAGCATTAGCAATTGCTGCTTCTTTAATTTCTTGTGCTTTTTCAGGGTTTGCATTCATACCTTCAACTGCAATATATTCAGTATCATTTACACCGACAAATCCTAATACAGTCTTTAAGTGATTGCGACCGAAGTCTACAGCTGCGTATGCTCCTTCAGAATATACGCCACCTGTTGCTTGAATGTGAAGCGCTTTTTTACCTTCTAATAAGCCGACTGGACCATTTTCAGTATATTTGAATGTTTTACCTGCGATTGCTACGTTATCTAAGTATGCTTTTACTACTGGTGGATAGCTAAAGTTCCACATTGGAGTTACGAATACATAACGATCTGCATTCATAAATGTTTCTAAGTTTATGTTCATTGCTGCTACTTTTTGTTGTTGAACTTCAGTTAAAGCTTCAAAGCCTTCACCTGCTGCAAATTTACCCCAAGCAGCAAATACATCTGCATCAATTGCTGGTACTGTAGTGTTGAATAAATCAATTGTTACAACTTCGTCTTGTGGATGTTCGTTTTTATAAGCTTCGATGAAAGCTTCCCCTACTGCCATTCCGAAAGAACCTTCTGCTGAATTTGGATTTGCTGTAATAAATAGTACTTTTGTCATTGTATTCTCTCCCTTTTTTCTCTTTATCTTTAATTCAAGATTTGTTTTTCAAAAGTTAATAACTTACCTTATGTAAGTATAATATAAAAAGTTTTAATCAATGTCAATAAAAAATAGCTACTTTTTTTTCGTAAGTTAATGATTTACTTTGTTTCCTTAAAATTCAGTATACAGATATTAAGAACTCTTTCATATAAAAAGGCTACCTCTACAACTTATAGAGATAGCCTACTATTACATATTATTTTTGAAATACATGTTTTACTTTTTCAGCTGGAATATTACTTCCGCCTCTACCTTTTACATCTTCAATCATCATTGTAATGACCATATCTGGGGAATTTAAATCAAATGCAGCGAACCAACCTAGTTCTTTTCCTTCGGCCTCTTTTGATACTTTTAATTCCGCTGTACCTGTTTTTCCAGCAAGAGTCATGCCATCAATTTTAGCAATTTTCCCTGTACCATCTGGATCATTAATTACTTTCGTCATTGCAGTTTTTAATATATCCTGATTTCCTTTAGAAATTACATTTTCTTTCCAAGCTTTTGGTTGTTTATCTGTTTTAATAATATACGGTGACGGAATCGTTCCATCATTTACAATTGGCGCATACGTTAAAGCTAAATGAAGAGGAGTCATTAATACTTGTCCTTGTCCATATCCCGTATCTGCCATTTGAATATCATTTTTAATGCCGTCATTTGCAATTTTAGAAGCAGGGAATCCATATTCAATTGGTAGTTTCTCATCGAATCCGAATTTTTTTGCTTCACTCATAAACTTGTCTTTTCCGATTTTCAAAGCTTCTTGTGCGAAGTAAATATTATCCGAGTATTTCATCGCCTTATCAAGATCAATCGGATTTGCATCTTTCACACGCGTTACATAGTAATTACCCCAAGAAGAATCTTTTGTCCATTTTAATCCTTCAATTTTCAACTCTTCTTTTGGATCAATCGTTTTCGTTTCAAGACCAATTGCAGCTGTAATAGGTTTAAATACAGAACCTGGTACCGACAATTGTGTAAAGCGATTTGTCATTGGTTTTTTCGGATCATTATTCCAAGCTTCGCGTTGTGCCTTCGATGTCCCTCGTGCAATTATATTAGGATCATATGCTGGACTACTTACTAGTGCAATTGTTTCTCCACTTTTCGGATTAATTGCTGCACTTGAACCAGCTTCGCCCTTCATTTCATTATACGTTTTTTCTTGAACAGCACTATCAATAGTTAAAGTTACATTTTCTCCATCAACAGCATCTGTTTTTGCCAAGTTTTTAATTTCTTTTCCTTGCGCATCTTCTACAAAGACACGGCCACCTTTTTTACCGCGTAACTTTTCCTCTAATACTTGCTCTAAACCAGCTTTACCAACTGGGTCATCAGCTTGATAGCCTTTCTTTTGTAGCGTTTTTAAATCTTCAGCATTTACCTTTCCAATATAACCAGTCAGATGAGCTGCCGCTTCCCCTAACGGATATGTACGAACATTTACAGGTTTTGTTGAAACACCTGGTAAATCAATGTACGTATTTTGTGTTGCCCCTTCAGGCAAAATTCCAATTGGTACGAGATACCCTGGTTTTACCCATTTAGCAGCTAATTTTTGATCAATTTCTTCTACAGACATATTTAATAACTTCGCTACTGTTTCTTTCGTTTGCGGAGCAGTATCGCCTAACTTTTCAGGAATCAATCCGATTTCAGAAGCTTTCCCATTCGTTGCAAGACCTTTTCCATTACGATCGTATATTTCACCACGTTTTGGCTGTGTTGTCTGCATACGCACTTTACTATCTTTCGTCATGCCTGGGAAAATAAAATCAGGAGTCCAATCTATTTTCCAAGATTCTTTATCTCCATCTTTTTCTTTCACCATTTTTGCTTCATGACCAAATGTAATTTTACCACCAACTGTATCCATGCTTACTTTAAAAGGAACAGGACCTTCATCTTTTTTATCTTCTTTTACTTCCCCTGTTTCTACCTTTAAGTCTTTCACTTCGATACCAGAATAAATTTTTTCATATTTCTCAGTAAACTCTTTCTTTGAAATATCTTTTTTTGCATTTTTTGATAGTTGATCATACATATCTGCAAATTTTTGTTTATTCCACGCTTTTACATATGTATCAAACGCTTCTTGTGGTTTTTCTTCTTTACCACATCCAACTAACATGAATGTTAAGCAAAGAAAAAGAATCCCCCATATCTTTCTCAATCGATTCTCCTCCTCTTTCTATATTAGTACTTTTGAAAATTTTAGCATTTTTACATGCTACCTATCATTATAGCACTATCGAATCTCATCTATAAACTTATATTAGTGAATATAAATAAAAAGATTGATGCGAATTCTCACATCAATCTTTTTATTATTGTTGTTTCTCATATACATGGTAATAATACGTATACGGGTTTTTTTCATCCGTTAAACCTTTTTCTACAAAAATCTCTTTCCAATTTGTCATATCTATTTCTGGGAAGAATGTATCTCCTTCAAATGCATGATGGATTTTTGTTATATATAACTTGTCTACATAAGGTAAAAAGAGATCGTAAATTTGCGCTCCACCAAAAATAAAAATCTCTTCTTCATTTTTACATAGTTCGAACACTTCTTCTACAGAATGAACAACTTCACAGCCTTCAACATGATACCCTTCATTACGAGTTACAATAATATTACGTCTTCCAGGCAGTGGTCTACCAATCGCTTCATAGTTCTTTCTTCCCATAATAAGCGGGTGACCCATCGTTGTTTTCTTCACGTATTGTAATTCACTCGGTAAACGCCAAGGTAAATTATTATCTTTACCAATTACTCTATTTTCGTCCATAGCGACCATAAATGAAACAATCATTTTTTCATCTCCTCTACAATTATACTGCAACCGGTGCTTTAATTGCTGGATGCGGATCGTATCCTTCAATCGTTAAATCTTCCATTTCAAAATCGAAAACAGATTTCACATCTGGATTTAATGTAAGTTTCGGGAATGGACGTGGTTCACGTGCCAATTGCTTTTCTACTTGTTCAAAATGATTTGTATAAATGTGTGCATCACCAATTGTATGAACAAATTCTCCCACTTCAAGTCCGCATTCATGTGCAATTAAATGTGTTAGTAATGAGTAACTTGCAATGTTAAATGGAATTCCAAGGAATATGTCACCACTTCTTTGATATAACTGACAAGAAAGCTTTCCATCTGCTACATAAAACTGGAATAGCGTATGACAAGGCGGTAAGGCCATACTTGGTACATCTTCTGGATTCCATGCAGAAACGATTAAACGACGTGAGTCTGGTGTTTTTTTAATCATTTCAATTACATCTTTTAATTGATCAAGTGTCTCACCAGCTGTCGTTTTCCAAGCACGCCACTGTTTACCGTAAACGTCTCCTAAATAACCATATTTATTTGAGAACTCATCATCTTCTAAAACGTTCTTTTTAAACAATTCCATTTGCTCGTCGTACTGTACTTTAAATTCTTCATCTTGTTGTGAGCGAAGACCAAAATCAGTCATGTCAGGACCAGTATACTCATCACTTTCTACCCAGCTCTTAAAAGCCCATTCATTCCAAATGTTATTATTATGCTGCAATAAATAGCGAATATTTGTATCACCTTTCATAAACCAAAGCAGTTCACTTGCTACAAGGCGAAACGGTACTCTCTTTGTTGTTAATAAAGGAAAACCTTTACTTAGATCAAAACGCATTTGATATCCAAATACAGATACAGTGCCTGTCCCTGTACGGTCTTCTTTCTTCGTACCATGTTCCATTACATGGCGGCATAAATTTAAGTATTCATTTTCAGCATGTTTCATATGTAGGAAAACCTTCTTTCAATCGTATATGCAATTTATCATAACATGAAAAATGATAAATTTAATAATCCTAATTAATAAAATTTCTTGCGCTAATTCTTACAAAATTATTAACTTTCCGAATATAAAAAGGTTTTCATTTTCTATTACCGAAAGTATAGTGCGGTAGAACAAAATTTATATTTGGAGGTTAGAAGTATGTCTAAAATTGAAACGCCTGTTATGACTTCTTTACAAACAACGGTTGAAAAAATGATGAAGGATTTAAATGTTCCTGGTGCTGCTGTCGCTGTTATAAAAGACGGTGAAGTTATTATTTCAGAAGGTTTTGGCTATCGTAATATAGAAACAAAAGAGGCTGTTACACCGAATACTCGATTCGCAATCGGTTCCTCAACGAAAGCATTTGGCACACTTTCATTAAGCTTGTTAGCACAGCAAAAAAAGTTTAATTGGGATACCCCTATCCAGTCTTATATACCTAACTTTACTTTATCTGAACTACTTGCTAGCTCACAAGTTACAGGACGGGATTTAGCTTCTCATCGAACTGGAGTGAGTCGTCATGAGGCTCTTTGGTACAGTTCTTCCTTATCTCGAAAAGATCTCGTTGAAAAAATAAAACATTTACCACTTGATGCACCGTTCCGGACTGCATTTCTATATAACAACTTAATGTATGCAACAATTAGCTACATTGTTGAAAACATTACAAATCAAACGTGGGAGCAATACACTACAGAACATATTTTAGAACCTTTAAATATGAGACATACAAACTTCTCTGTTAACGATTCACAAACTACAGATGATTATGCTTTACCTTACATTGAAAATGACGGTGAAATAAAAGCAGTTCCATTCCGTAACATCGATACAGTTGGCGCTGCTGGGTGTATTAATTCCACAATTGAAGATATGGCAAATTGGGTACTTCTCCACTTAAATGAAGGAAAATTTGGAGATCATGAATTAATCTCCTCTGAATTATTACAACAAATGTATACACCACACAATTCAATTCCAGACCAACCGGTTTTATCACTCCCTGAATCTCCATTAAATAGTTACGGTCTTGGTTGGTTTATTAGCGCTTATCGTGGTAAAAAAGTGATTCATCATGGCGGTAATATCGATGGATTTTCAGCGCTTGTTTCATTCATACCAACAGAAAACATAGGCCTTGTCATTTTAACGAATGCTGGAGGAACATTACTTCCTACTTATCTCGCTAATCAAATTTATGACGAACTACTTGAATTAGAATCCATTGATTGGCATAAACGTGCTGTAGAAGATACTAAAAAAATGAAGGAAATGATGAAAGAAGCAACTGAATCCCTCCCTGAACAAATTAAAGGGACTACACCTTCGCACAAGTTAGAGGATTATACTGGTACTTTTGAACATCCTGCATACGGAACATTACAAGTATACAAACGAGATGATTCGTTATATGTACAATTTATGGAAATGGATATTCAATTAGGGCATCATCATTACGACATCTTCTCCGCAAAAGTTGACTTATTCCAAATGAAAATGAGCTTATTATTCGCTTATGAAATGAATGTAAGTGGTGAATTCCCATCCCTTCAGTTACATGTACCAACTACATTAAGTACTCAGCCGCTTACATTTAAGAAAATTAAATAAGTATCTTGATGGTAAAAAATAAAGGTAGGTGCGAATCACACCTACCTTTTCTATTTCATATCAATCTTATCTGGTTGAAACCAAATTGGCTTCGATAACTCAAAGTTATTATGATCCTCTAAAACTATAGTAAGACGCTCTAACATATCCTCTAACATATGCGGTGCTGTTCGTAATGTCCAGACAACTGAGGAGAAAACTGTCATGCCAACGTACACTGTGTATAATTTCCAGAACTCCTCTGGTATTTTCCTATTAAAGTATCCTTCTATTTGTCCGATTGAATACGGAATACTAATGTCCCTTGCAAACAGTGCAATTTTCACAAAATCATGAAGTGGGTCGCCCCAGTCGTAGCCATTAAAATCAACAACACCTACATATTTTCCATCCCGTACAATTATATTTTCTAAATGAAAATCATCGTGTTGAAATCGATTTGGGCGGTTCTTTAAAGATATTTCATTTTCTTCAATAAACTTTATGATTTTATCATCATTTTTTATGTTTATTCCACATGTTTTATATGCCTCTAAATATTTACTATGTTTTTTCATTGCTCTTTCATACCATGGAAGTATATTATTAGGAGCTTCATATGTATGCATTTTTGCTAAATCTTTTCCTGCCTCTATACCAATATCATATTGTTCTTTTGGTGAATACGTAGGCAATAGCTTCTTCGCATCCTCCCCTTCTAAATATGAAAAAATGCCATAGCATAAACCTTCTTCTGCCAACAAACCCATTTCAATTGGTTTTTGTGCTTGCACACTACGATTTTGCATTTCATTTAAA
This sequence comes from Bacillus cereus group sp. MYBK5-2, assembly GCF_051915685.1. NCBI lineage: Bacteria > Bacillati > Bacillota > Bacilli > Caryophanales > Bacillaceae > Bacillus > Bacillus cereus group sp. MYBK5-2. The sequence continues at coordinate 1,383,917 of NZ_JBQAFE010000001.1, read as the reverse complement.
ATTTGAAACTCTATTTTCTTTCTTTCATACTCTTTTATATCGCCTGTCCGCAATAAATATTTTTCATTATTCGTACTCGTAATTATATATTTCTTATCAGGCGAAAAACCTTTAGAAATTTCTTTAATATCCACTGCATCTTTTACTATTTGTATATTATTTTGCCATGCTGTAATTATCTTCATATCTATTCCCCTTACATTTCTGCATTTGGTGTATAGGCAACTTCTACAATAAATCCATTCGGATCGTAAAAATCAATCGTATAATAACCTTCCGAATAATGATTCATTTCAATTGGACCACGTATTACCTTCACTTTCGTACTAGAAAGAAAATCTGCTACTTCATCAACTACTTCTCTATGAATAGCTTGATAACAAATATGTCTAGGCCCTAACGTCCTTACAATTTCCTCATCTACTTCTTTAAAGTATATTTCACTTTCTCCTGTGCTATATGCTACTTCATTTAACTTTCTCCACCCAATTATGGAAAACAACTTATTATAAAAAGAAATGGATTCCTCTAAATTTGCTACCCAAAATTCAATATGATGAATACCTGCTCGCAGTGTATTCATATTAAGAATACGCTCCTTGTACTACTTGCACAATTTCCATCGGCTTATGAACCATGTAATCTGGTGCATCTTTTTTCACTGTTTCAATAACATCATATCCCCAAGATACCCAAATTACGTTCACTCCAGCCTTTTTACACGCTGCTACGTCTCGCTGTTCATCACCGACATATAACATATCTTTCTCTGTTATTTTTTTTGATTTCAAAAATCTTTTTATCATTTTATCTTTACCAAACAAATTTTTAGAACAATACACTTCTTGAATATTTTCGATACCATTCTTGTGTAAAAACGCCCGAATATGCTCTTCTGAGTTCGATGATATGACTGCAATTCCGTAGCCTTTTTTATGTAGTTCATCTAATACTTCTTTCATCCCATGGAACAAAACGAGATTTTTTATAGCAGGCTGATATAATTTATAAAATTCCAACGCTAATATCGGTAGTTTATACAGTGGTACATTAAGTTGTTTACATCTCTCTGGCATCGTTAATTTACGTAAATGTTCAATTTCGTCTTCCTTTACTGCTTTATACCCATGTTTTTCAGCAAGTTGATTATAAATCGGTACAAATATATTTTGTGAATCTACTAATGTGCCATCAAAGTCAAAAACAATATATTTTTGCATTCCCATACTCCCTTTGCTTCTTTTTTCTAAACCTATGTTATTCAACAACATAGTTGTCTGTCCCTTCTATAAAAATAAAAAAGAACAAGATTTTCTCTTGTTCTTTTTAAGACAACCATTTCGGTGGTACATTCGTATTCCAATAAATATTTCCTAACTCATGATGTCCAGAGTATCCATCATCAAAACGGTGGTAATGGAAATTAAAATAATAACCATCTTGCGGTGGATGATCTCTTCTTACATGGAAACGCAATAAATCATTTCCAGATTTCGTATCGTAGACGTGAAAAATCTTCTCATTATTTCCACCAGCTGGTTTTTGAGAAATCGCTAATGATTGTAGTGAATCTTCTGGTACATCACTAGCAAGCTCAGCAATTGCCTCTTCAATTTTCGGTAATATTACATCTTTAAACTCATCTTCAATTACTGGACCAATTTTAGTACCAAACTTTTGCATCGACTGCTTCTCTGCTTCTTGCATTGCATAAGTAATAAAAGTATCGGTGGTTAACCTGTCATTCGTTTCTTCATATGTATAGGACGTGCTCTCCAAACTTTGTTGCCCAGCTGTGCTCGTAGGCTTGTCCGCAGCTTTGGCATTATCAAGTAATATGGAAGGAGGCGTCACTAAACCAAATGTAAACACGGTAATTAATGCGACTAAGGTTTTTCTAAACCAATTTGGCATTTATGTTCCCTCCCCTTTCACTCATTATTTTTTATATAACGGTGGTTTCTTCTATTATACAAAATGATTGTAATTTTTGCACTTTACAATTTTGTTAACGTTCACATATTTTTCACTTGAATATGAAATTGTAAGATTTCATACAATAAAAATACAACAACAATAAGGAGGCGATCAGATGACTTTAGATGTCATGTATTCCGCCGCAAGTATACTCGTTTTAGTATATTTTATTTATCAATGTGTTACAGACTAGAAAAAGAGCCGTCAATGGCTCTTTTTTAATGGTACAAATACAATCCATACAATTAATAAAATAAAAACAACGCTGCCTACCACAGCTGGCAATAAATAAAACTGTGAAAGTATAACTATTCCATATAAAAGTATTGCTGGTAGTAATAAATAACGATCTGCCTTCCATCTTAACAATAGTAATTTCCCTTCATCACAATATAAACGAAGAAACATCTTATTCGTAAATTCATTCCAATAATCACGTGCATAGCGAGAAATTGCAACTACAGCAAATACGAGAACAATAGCTGCAATCCACCTTGGAGTCATAATTATACTTGCAGTACTGATACATACAATTTGAATATAAAATATTCGTGCAGTACTTGTACGGAAAAATTCTTTCAAAAAAGATTCGACAATACGAGAATCAGCTTTTTTCCCTAAAAGTCTTTTAGAGCGCGGAAACATCCACGGTTTTTTATTCGAACTACTCGGTTTAGCCGCATGACCACCAGCTTGCATAATTCCGCTCGTCCAGCGCATGCTTTCCTCCTTTTCTTTCTCGATTTCTTTAAAAAAGAACTTTTTATAATTCATTTTCTCTTTTACTAATACACTACTTAAGAAAATTACTAGACCGATAAATAAAATTGAATACAACGGATTTTTATAAATAAAAAATAAACTAATTCCAAAAAAGGACACGCTCATAGAAAATACTATATTTTTTACAATCCATAAAACCCATCGTTTCCCCACATGTACATGAACAAATCTCGTTAACAACGACAACATAAATCGAAATATAGTAAAGAATACCCAAAATAATAGGACTTGTATTTCTGTTACTTCGATACTTTTCATCAACACCGGTAACATAATAACTACTACTATTATATTCGTTATCGCTATTCGAACAAATGTGTACATCATGCCATACTGGACTAATTTTCGCATATGTGTTGCATACGAAATTAAAAATAAACTATCCGCTTGCTCAAAAAATGAACGAACTCCTCTTGAATATGTTACTAGATAAAATGCGAGTAATCCTAATCCGAAATAAATCGTCTCTTCCGTTGATAATTCATTTATCCATAGCGATCGATAATAGATTCCCATAAATATAAGTGCTGGAATAATAATATATAATGCGACTGACCAATCTGTTACCGAATATATAGACTTCCATTTCCGCTGGAGTTCATGGCGTAATCTCTTATAAAATTGTTGTTTAATCATGTTGTTCACGCCTTACAATTACATCAAAGCAGTCTAATAATGAACTACCCGGCATTTCCGCTAATATTTGAATAGATTCTAAATGTCCATCTGCGACTAATGTACCTTGTGAAATGAGTAAAAATCTTTCACAAATTTTTTCAGCAGTATCTAATACGTGCGTACAAAGTAAAATTCCTGCCCCGCGCTCTTTTTCTTTATATAAATAATTTAAAAACTCTTTCGTAGCTACTGGATCTAAACCGATAAAAGGTTCGTCAATGATATAAAAATCTGGCTCAGTTAAAAACGCCAATATTAGCATAGCTTTTTGTTTCATGCCTTTTGAAAACTTTGATAAATACTCATGTTTATGCTTATTCATTCGAAAAGTATGTAATAATTGTTCCGCTCGTTCTTCCCAACTTCCCATTTCACTTCCACGAGCTGCCATTAATAATTCAATATGTTCCCAGAGCGTCAAGTAATCATAGTATGTTGGATGTTCTGGTACGTATGCATACGGATTTTTCTTTTCACCGAATGATATTTCACCGTCCATATTTACAAGTAATCCGAGTATCGTTTTAATCGTCGTACTTTTCCCAGCACCATTTGCTCCAATAAGAGCAACTAGTTCACCTTTTTCGATAGAAAAAGCTATATCATGAATTGTTTTTTCACCTATTTCATATCCAGCTGAGCGGATATTTACTTTTAACATGCATTCCCCTTCTTTCCATTTCCAATACAATCAAGGAAAAGAATAACATATAACTATCTATATATCATTATAAAATATTTATTTTTATAGCAGGAAAAAACATTTTTTAACAGAATATTAAATGTTTGATTACATTTTATTGGAGTTGATAATATGTCTTTTCAAATTCGTGAAGCAACGATAGATGATATAGACGCACTTTGTTCTTTAACGAAAGAATTAAAAGGTTCCTCTATTTCCTATGAAGATATGAACAACCGCCTACAATTCGTACAAATGAGTCCGTTTGATTTTTTATATGTTTACGAGGAAGAAGAAGCTATATTTGGATTACTTGGATTTCGTATACGTGAAAATTTAGAAGATGTAACACGTTATGGAGAGATTTCAATTATTAGCGTTGATTCTAACATACGACGGAAAGGCATTGGACAAGTTTTGATGGATTATGCCGAGCAATTAGCAAAGAAACATAATTGCATTGGCACATGGCTAGTTAGTGGAACAAAAAGAGTAGAAGCTCATCCTTTTTACAAAAAATTAGGTTATGAAGTAAATGGCTACCGATTTGTAAAATATTTTTAAACTACTTTATAAAGTGAAGGGACTATAACTATGACAAACATTAAAGCAATTTTCATTGATCGTGACGGTACAATTGGTGGTGACACTACAATACATTATCCAGGATCCTTTACATTATTTCCATTCACAAAAACATCCTTGCAAAAACTAAAAGCTAAAAATATAAAAATTTTCTCTTTCACAAATCAACCCGGTATCGCAGATGGAATAGCAACTGTAGCCGATTTTGTACAAGAATTAGAAGGCTTCGGTTTTGATGATATTTATGTATGTCCTCATAAACACGGTGATGGTTGTGAATGCCGTAAACCAAGTACAGGCATGCTGCTTAAAGCAGCAAAAAAACATGGACTTAATTTAACACAATGTGCTGTAGTTGGTGATCGTTGGACTGATATTGTTGCAGGAGCAAAAGTAAATGCGACTACGATTCTAGTCCGAACAGGCGCTGGGTATGATGCTTTGCATACGTACCGAGACAAATGGGCACATATTGAACCAAACTACATTGCAGATAACTTTGAAGATGCAACAAACTGGGTTTTAAATCAACTATAATACAAATGAAAATTTTGATTCACCCGAAATAATTTAAAACATAGTTAAAATAGCCTTTTTGGCAAATAATTGTATTCCACAAAACAGATCACCTCAAAAGGTAGCAAGTTCCCTTTTGATACGCAAACATTGCAATTCAAATTATATTTTTTATTAGTAACAGCAATTAACGTAAAGAAGGAATAGCTTAGTTGCTATTCCTTCTTTATTGACTTCTATTATTTACATTTGTTATCTGTTTTTATTGAGTATTCTCATCGTTTTTATACTCCAAAATATCCCCTGGCTGACACTCCAAAGCTTTACATATCGCTTCTAATGTTGAAAAACGAACCGCTTTTGCTTTCCCATTTTTCAAAATAGAAAGATTCGCCATAGTAATTCCAACCTTCTCCGAAAGCTCCGTTACACTCATTTTTCGTTTTGCTAACATGACGTCAATATTAATAATGATTGTCATATCCGCCACCTCAGACCGTCAAATCATTTTCTGATTTTATGTTAATTGCTTCTTGTAGAAGTCGTTGGAGGATAGCAGCAAAAACGGCGATAACGAGCGAAGCAAAAACGATAATGAGTCCCACTAACCCAATAGGAGGGTCCATTTTTTTCGCTATAAAATAAAAAAGTGGCAAACTTAATACATACAAACCACTGATTGTAATTGCACAGCGCTTTATATTCTTTAACGCCTTTACTGATAATTCCGAGAACGCTGTGTTCTCATCAATGTACTGTAAAAGATTGAAAGCCTGATAAAGAGCAACATAAAAAGGCACAGCTGCTCCATACATCACAATGAAAACAAGATATTTCATCGGAGCAATATTAGGATACAAATTTGCTGCGAAATTCGCCATTTCCGGCACTAAAAATATGCATAAAGCAAGTACTGAAATTCCAGCAAGAAAAATAATTACTTTTAAGAACGTTGTTGAACTTCGTTTAAGATTCATTTACAATACCTCACTTATTTAATGGCAACATAATTTTATCACAACGTTTATCGCTTAACAATAAATAAATATCGTTTTCATTAATGTATTTTTTAATTTAGGCAAAAATAAAAAAGAATTTCTCATTACAAAGAAATTCTTTTTCTTGATAATGCCTCTTTCAACTTAATTTTTTAAAACGTTAATTCGTAATGGAAATAACGATTATCTCTCAAATAGCCATTTTCAGCGTATAATCGTTGTGCTGATAAATTATCAATCTCTGTTTGCAATTTTACACCTTTTGCTCCATTTTCTAATGCGTATTCTTTAGCAGCTTCTAATAATTTTTTACCTGTTCCGGCTCCACGCTTCGCCGCTTGTACAAATAAATCATTTAAAATCCATAATTCTTTCATTGAAATGGAAGAAAATGATGGATATAGTTGCGTGAACCCAATATATTCGTCGTCTTCAACTGCTACGAAAATAACGGACTCTTTTCTCTCAATTCGATTTCGTAAAAATACTTTTGCCCCTTCTAAATCAGAATCTTGTCTATAAAACATGCGATAGTTATTAAAAACTGATGCCAGTCCATCTAAATCTGCAATTGTTGCCTCATATATTCTCATTTTACTCCATTCCCCTTCCAATACTGTCTCATTATATCCGTTGCCCATTTAGGCTGGTGTATTTCTTCTGTCGGCATAAACTCTTTCATTATTGGTTTTATATCCAATATAGGAGTGCCATCAATAGCATCTAATCCCTCAACAATAATTGATTTACCTTCTCTTTTGATCACCTTTACAATTGTTACACCTATGCGATTCGGACGATTTTTCCCGCGCTGTGCAAAAATACCTACTTCAGGATAATCCTTATTATTTCTAGGATGTCTAGCAAAATACTGAATTTGCTCGTCAGTTACTTTATGAAAATAAAAAACAACTTCAATATGAGAAAAATTTTCAATCCCTTGTATACTTTCTTCTGCATACATTTCAGTTAAAGTTATACGGGATCTTACTTCTCCCCACTCATCATCTTTTATTTCCTTTCTTTCATTATGTACAAATGCGATTGGTTGAACTGAAAACATACGCATTCCCCCTTAAATGTAACCACTTACATTATAAAATATTTTCTGAATGTTTTCCAGATATACGAATAGAGTTTACATAATATAATTATACTCTATCTAGAGCTACCTTGACCGCTTCAATTGCATGTATATGAGCTGTATCAAATATCGGGACAGATACGTTTTCTTGCTTTATTAATAATCCTATTTCTGTACAACCTAATATGATTCCCTGTGCTCCTTTTTGCACTAACTCTTCGATGACTCTTTTATAATATTCTCTAGATTGAGATACTATTTTTCCTAAACATAATTCTGTATATATTACTTTATTTATTTCTTTTCTATTTTTTTCTGATGGTACTATTACTTTTATATTATTTTCTTCTATACGTGACTTATAGAAATCTTGCTCCATTGTATATTTAGTTCCAAGCAGACCAACCTTTTGAATGTCTTTTCTTTTAATTTCTTTTGCAGTTGCATCAGCAATATGTAAGACTGGAATATCAATTTTCGCCTTTATTTTTCCAACTACCTTATGCATTGTATTTGTACAAATGATTATAAAGTCTGCTCCCCCCTTTTGTAATGAATATGCCGCATTCCCTAGAATTTCTCCAGCACCATCCCAATCTCCGCTAGACTGACATCGTTCAATCTCTTCAAAATCCACACTATTAATCAAACATTTTGCTGAATGTAGCCCTCCTAATCTCTCTTTTATTTCTTCATTAATAATTCGATAATATTCAGAAGTTGATTCCCAACTCATACCACCTATAAGACCTATCGTTTTCATATAAACACCTACCTAAACTATTTTTATAAAACTAATAACAATGTTTTATTATGTATATTATACATAATAAAACAAGACTTTAAGTTTGGAATATAAAGTCTTGTTTTAACGGAAAAATAAAGAATAATTCTACTTTCATTTCCAAGGAAATTTTTATAGAATATTCTGAAATTAACAATCTGATGTTTTTATAAATTCTTTATACTTATAATTAAAACACTCTCGATACAACTCTTTGATTTCATCATATGATGGAACACGTGGGTTATTAGCTGGGCTACCACTTTCAATTGCATCTGATACCATTTTAGAAATAGCATTTTCAAATTCAATTTCATCGATTCCGTATTCTTTTAAATTTGGAATACGAAGATCAAAGCAAAGTTTTTTTATTTCACCAAGTGTGTAGTCTGCTACTTCCTCATCAGAATTCGAATACAAATCCTTATTTAAACTACGTCCAATTTTTGCTAACCTTTTCATTGCACTTGTTTTTGTAAACTCTAACACTGTAGGTAATAGTATGGCATTTGATATTCCATGCGGTACATGAAATAATGCTCCCACTGGCCTTGACATTCCATGAACTAATGTAACTGATGCATTAGAAAATGCAATTCCAGCTTGTAAGGAAGCAATCATCATCGCTTCTCTTGCCTCCATATTACGTCCATCTTCATATGCTATACGTAAATATTTCATAATACTTTCAATAGCTGAAAGAGCAAGTACATCTGTAAGTGGTTGTGAAACTTTAGAAATATACGCTTCAATCGCATGACATAACGCATCTATTCCTGTTGCTGCCGTAATTTGTGGGGGTAACGAACTTGTCAAAACTGGATCTATAATTGCTACTTTCGGTATAAAACTAGGATGCTTCATCATCATTTTTACATCTGTTTTTTTATTCGTAATTACTGCTACACTTGTAACTTCCGATCCAGTACCAGAAGTTGTTGGAATTGCAATAAGTGGTAGTGGATTGTTTTCTATTTTAATATCCTTTTGGACATAATCCTCAACTTCTCCACCATTTGTATATAAAACCGCTACCGCTTTCGCAGCATCAATACAACTTCCACCACCAATACCGATAATAAAATCGCACTTTTCCTCTTTACAAAGAGATAACGCTTCTAATACGTGTATATTTGTAGGCTCAGCATCCACTTTATTATATGTACTAACAGTAATACCTTTCTTATTTAATTGTTGCATACACTTTTCAACATATCCTAATTTTTCCATAATTGTATCAGTAACTATAAAAGCTCTTTTCCCTAACTTTTTTGATTGTTCTCCCAGTTTTTCAAGCGAATTCCTTCCATATAATACCGACTTTGGCATACGAAACTCAGAAACCTCTTGCAAGTCCCCCACCCCTTCTTATCCTAATTAATATTTTATAACATAAATTATCGATTTGATGAATCTTTACGTTTCAAATTTTTTAATAGAGTCCTGTTAAAGTATAGAATGCGATAACTAAAAATACAGCAACCGTTTTCAAAATTGTAATAGCAAATATATCTTTATATGACTGTTTATGTGTTAATCCTGTTACTGTAAGAATAGTAATAATAGCCCCGTTATGTGGTAGTGTATCCATTCCTCCTGATGCCATTGATACGATACGGTGCATAACTTCTAATGGAATATCAAATTGATTGGCCGCTGCAATAAATTTATCTCCCATTGCACTTAATACTATTCCCATTCCTCCTGATGCCGAGCCTGTAATTCCAGCTAAAATATTCGTCGTTACTGCACCATTCACTAACGGATTTGCGAAAGTAGCAGAGATGCCATCTCTCATAATTGCGAAACCTGGAAGTGCTGCAATGACACCACCGAATCCAAACTCAGCTCCTGTATTCATCGTTGCAAGTAGCGCTCCACCAATACTTGTATTCAATCCAGCTTGGAAACCTGTTACTACTCGCTTCCAATATAATAATAACGTTGTTAAGATCCCTATAATAAGTGCCAATTCTACAGACCAAATTCCTACTACTGCACTTAATTCTACTTTTCCAAATGCTTTCATACCAATTGCAGAAAAATCAAAACCGCTTGGATACCACTTCGGTATCATAATAGTAAACACTTTATTCATTACACCTACTAAAATAAGTGGTATAAATGCAATAAGTTGTTGTGCTCTTGTGATTTCAATGTTATTAGTTAATGGCATATTTTTTTGTTCTACTTGCAAAGATGCTGCCATTTCAGTATTTCCATCATTAAAACCAAAGTATCCTTCACCTGCCGCTTTTGCCTTCTTACGTCTACTCTCTAAATATAGTAAACCTACTGTAAGAACAAAAATTGCTCCTACAATCCCAAGTATCGGTGCAGCATAAATATCCGTTTTAAAAAATGTTGTAGGTATTACATTTTGAATTTGTGGTGATCCAGGTAACGCATCCATTGTAAACGTTACTGCTCCAAGAACAATCGTTCCAGGGATTAAACGCTTTGGAATATTAGCTTGTCGAAACAACTTAGCTGCGAACGGATAAACAGCAAACACTACTACATACACACTAACACCACTATACGTTAAAATAGCCCCCATTAATACAATCGCTAATATAGTACGTTTTTCACCAACTAACTCAATAATTGTTTTTGCGATAGAATCTGCAATTCCTGACATTTCCACTACTTTTCCAAATATTGCTCCTAATAAAAACACAGGAAAATATAATTTTATAAATCCAACCATTTTCTCCATAAAGATATTAGAAAAGAAAGGTAATACATAACTAGGTTCTGTCAAAAATACTGCAAATAATGCAAATATCGGCGCGAATAAAATAACAGAAAAACCTCTGTATGCTACGAACATAAGTAAACTTAGTGCTAATAATATAATAACTAACTCCAATTTTACCCCTCCATTAAACAGAATATTCTAAATTTTATTGATAAATTTCTACTAACCTTTTAATTCTGACATCCCTCCTCTTATTCATACAAATTTTTATGCTAAAAATGTCTAATTATAATTATTCGATTACATATGAAAAATCCCTTTAAACAGAAACGAATTCATCGTCATACGTTATAAAGGGATTGCTAGAATCTATATTTACTGCTGTATTAAATTTTTCTCTACACAAAAATGATACAGTTCTTCAACATCTTTCACTATGTAGGTCGCACTAACTTCAGTCAGTTCTTTTTCACAGCCATAGCCATATAAAACACCAATTGAAGCAATTCCATTCTGATTTGCACCTATTATATCGTGCTTTCTATCACCAATCATTATCATTTCTTCTTTATTTAGTTCTTCATTTGTTTGTAAAATATGAGCAATTATTTCTTCTTTTTTTATTCTCGTACCATCTAAATTACTTCCAATGATGTCTTCGAAATAATTCGTTAATTGAAAATGCTCTATAACTTGTTTCGCAAATACAGTGGGCTTTGAAGTTGCTACGAATATGCGATTCCCTGAACTTTTTAATTGTTGCAAGAGCTTCAGAATCCCCTCGTATACATTATTTTCAAACAATCCACGCTGCTTTAAATACTCACGGAAGTAAAAAACTGCACGTTCAACCTCTCCTTCACTCATATTATATCTCTCTACGAATGATTGCTGAATAGGAGGACCTATAAATGAATCTAACTCACTTATATGTACTTCTTCAATTCCTACTTTTTTTAACGCATACAAAACCGAATTTACAATTCCTTCTTTCGGATCCGTTAAAGTTCCATCTAAATCAAATAGAAATGTTTTATACATGTTTCATTCCTCCACTTAATTTGCTGTATAAATAAGTGCTAACATCTCTTCCACTTCTCCCTATTATACTATCATTATCTATTTTTTCGAAAAATCAATTTCCATATGTCACATACTTTCAGTTACAAAATACGATAGATATGATACAGTAAAAAAGTTACAATTATTTTAATAGAAACTGGTGAAACAAATGTCAATTACGTTAATTTTTATAATGGCTTTCACAATTGTGATCCACGCAGTTGAAACAAGCTCTTATAGTATTCGATTAGCTGGAGTACGTTTAAAGAAGATTGCGGTTGCCCTGTCTGTTGTAGGAATGGTGTTACTTATTTCAAGAACATCAAACTTACTACAAGCCTTTTTAATCGGTGGTATTGTCGATGAAGCAAAACTAGATTCTTCTATTAATTTAGAGCATATTATACGACTCGTACTATTATCGGCTTCTATCGGTACATTAATCGCGATCATTCTTTATCCAACTTTGACAAAATTATTTGGATATGTCATTCAAAACTTTGAAACAGACGGTTCTTTCATTCGAATGATGAAAACGAATAACATTCAAAAATTAAAGTACACAAAAAAATATGTCCGTTTTCCAAAGTTAGAAATGATTCATAGACTGCGTATCGGTGGTATTCCAAAGCGTATTATGCTTATTAACATGTTTGCTACTGCTATTTATACAGCAGGGGTACTTTCAGCCCTTTACGCTTCTTTTTTAAATCCAGATTATGCAACAAATGCAAGTACAGCTTCTGGCCTTGTAAATGGTTTCGCCACTATTTTATTAACTGTATTACTCGATCCACGCATTGCTCTTTTAACAGAACGTGCTCTACAATCAGAAAGCGGTGCTGAATCTATGAGTAAAATGTATGGTTGGCTAATGATTTCTAGACTTCTCGGCACATTATTAGCACAACTGCTATTTGTACCAGGTGCTTACTGGATTTTATGGATTATTGAACTGATGCATTAATTTACTAGAAAGGTGAATTTATCAATGAAGATCAAAACAGAGAAAGATATAATTCGCTTAATAGAAAACGACGAATGGATGATGAATGTATTACAAATGGCAAAATCACTAGAGCTACCTGATTGGTGGATTTGTGCCGGATTTGTTCGTTCTAAAATTTGGGATACTTTACATGACTATGAAGCTAAAACGGCTATGCCTGATGTTGATGTGATTTATTATGATAGTCTACATCAAGATGAGATATACGAACAATCATTAGAAACGAAATTAATGAATATGGATGCTACTATCCCTTGGTCTGTAAAAAATCAAGCTCGTATGCATGTAGTGAATAATATGCCACCATATTCTTCTTCTGTTAATGCTATTTCTAAATTCCCTGAAACAGCAACGGCTTTAGGAGTTACACTTGATGAACTAAACAACGTTATCTTAACAGCCCCATGTGGTATTGGAGATGTCCTTTCTTTACAAGTGAGACCAACAGCTCATTTTCTTGAATCAAAAGAACGATTACATATGTACAAAAACAGAGTTATAAAAAAGAATTGGCAAAGTAAGTGGCCTAACATCACAATCACATATCCAGAAATTTAGAAAGGGTGCCTCTCATTTATAGAAGCACCCTTTTCTTCATTTCAAAAAATGTATGACTGTTTCTGCAAATCTATCTGCTTCCTCATAATGAGGTGAATGACCGCTCTCTTCAAATACGATATACTTGCCGTTTCGGGCATCTTTATTAAATGTTTTAATTTGTTCTTCACACGTTACTACATCATGTTTTCCTACTATTAATAACATTAGATTTTGTACATCTTTTATTTTTGATAATAATGATGTATGACATGCTCCCTCTAATTTTAATCTATCAAAGTGAATTTTGGAGCGATTTGAAAATATTTCCCACTCTTCATCACTGTATAAACTCTCATCTGTCCTATCTTCCTTATTATTGTAAATCTCCATTCTTTTTTCTTCTAATTCAGCGCTTAATCTTATATAAGCTTCTAACAACTCTTCTGAACTAGCATCGCTAGATGAATAAGCAAAGCACTCTTTTGCTACTTCTTCTTTTCCATACTTTTTTAATAAATGCCCTGTCTTTTGCAACAAAGCTCTACTTGTTAATGCAAAATCAAAAGTTGGTCCTTCAAATATTATTTTCTCTATTGAACTTGGATATATCGACGCATAAAGCAATGCTACATATCCACCAAAAGAATGTCCAATTATAGACCACTTCTCAATTTGTAATACTTTTTTTAATTCCTCACAGTCTTCAATCAAATCATTTAATCCAAAAGCTTCGTCTTCAGTAATTTCTTCTGAGCGACAAACACCTCTTTGATCTATCATAATTACATATAGAGAACCTTTTAAACGTTCCGCTTGATGAAATGAAAAATCATAACAACTCTCTCCTGGTCCACCATGCAAGTATAAGACTGGCTTATTTTTAGGATTTCCATGTGTTTCAACGTATAGCTTTTTCCCTCTAATATTCATATACTCTCCTGTTTCTATCAAATTCGCCATAAACATCCCCATCTTCTTTTTTTACTGAATATTATAACATTTAATATTAAATAATCCCTATTACATTTAAGAAGACGATAATTATTGCAAGTGGTACTACAAATCGAAGTAAAAATGCCCAACAAGTAAATACTTTCTTTCCATAATTTCCACCTACAAAAAACTCCGCTTCTAGTACCTTCTTCTCCATTTTGAATGAAACGAAAATACTAATAAATAGTGCACCAAGCGGCATTAATATATTACTAGATAAAAAGTCTACTGCATCAAAAATATTCTTTCCGAAAATCGTAATATCACTCCATACTCCAAATGATAACGCTGATGGTATACCTACTAAGAAAATGCCGAAACCGATCAGCCATGATAATTTCGTTCTCTTTTCTTGTTCACCATTTGCTAATGCTGAAACAACAGTTTCTAGTAGAGAAAATGCTGATGTTAATGTCGCAAATGTAAATAGTGCAAGAAATACTGTTAAGAAAAACCCACCAAATGGAATTTGACTAAATACAGATGGTAATACGATAAATAGTAATCCAGGTCCTTCTGTTGGCTCCATTCCTAATGAAAATACGGCTGGAAAAATAGCAAGACCTGCAAATAATGAAACAAATAAATTTAATCCAACAATTGTTATTGCTGATTTTGGTAAACTTTCTTTTTTATTTAAATAGGAACTATACGTAACCATAATTGAAATCCCGATACTAATTGCAAAGAATGATTGCCCCATTGCGAACAAAATACTTTCCGAAGTAATCTTTGAGAAATCTGGTTGTAAGAAAAACTTCACACCTTTCATTGCATCATCAAGTGTTAACGAACGAATAATAAGAGCGACAAATAAAACGAACAATGCTGGCAACATATATTTACTTGCTTTTTCAATTCCGTTTTGTACACCCTTTGATACAACCCATATCGTAATGAACATAAAAGCGAAATGTCCCATAATAGCCCAAGCAGGATTCCCAATTGTTTCAGTAAATAATGTACCGTAATTTTGTCCTGGAGTAATCAGTTGTCCAGTTATTCCTCTGAATAAATAAATTAATACCCATCCACCTACAACACTATAAAACGAAAGTAGTATAAAACAAGTTCCAACACCAAGGCGTCCGATCCAATGCCATCCTGTATTTGGTGCGATGCTTTTAAATGCTCCAACTGCTTGTTTCTGCGTACTGCGTCCAATCATAAATTCAGCTATAAGTAGCGGTAGTCCAATTAAAACAGTAAATAATATAAAGATTAAAAAGAACGCTCCTCCCCCACTCTTCCCAGCGATATAAGGGAACTTCCATATCGCACCAAGTCCAATTGCTGATCCGGCTGCCGCCATTATAAAACCTAATTTCGAAGTCCATTGCTCCGTCTGTTTCATCTCATTTTCCTCCTAATTAAATCTTTTTATATAAATAAATAAATTTTATAAACCTATTCAAATAAACCCTCCATTTCTTCTTCCATATAATAAAAAAATGGCCTAGCATCTCTATATAAAGAGACGCTAAGCCATTTACTTAACGCGGTACCACCCTTATTGATTCCATTATGAATCCACCTTAGTAGTAATCGTTTGATTACAAACCTAATATCGAAGGTTAACCGTTAAGATTTACTAAGAATGTGATTCCGTTCCACCTTACTGCTCCTAGGCGAGTTCAGGATGTCATTTGACTATGTCGCACCAACCCATAGCTCTCTGTACAAATACATGACCTTACTACTCCTATTCAACACATTGTAATATTTAGAATATATTTTCTTTTGAAATTAATATGAAGTATATCGGTTATATTTGTAACTGTCAAGGGGTATATTGATTTTTTTGTCGAAATGGTTCATATTTCAACTGACTTTTACTAAGCTTATTAGAAAAAGAAAGAATCTATATTTTCACCTTTTCAAACGAACTATAAAAAAAGAATCTTCGCGATAATCGCGAAGATTCTTTTTACGGTATGAGACGAGTACAATCTCTCGGAAAAGCACTCGCCTCTCGTACATTTGTTAATTCTAATAGTTTATATACAATCCTTTCTAACCCAATTCCGAAACCTCCATGTGGTGGACAACCATATCGGAATGTATTTAAATAAGATTGAAATTTCTCTGGATGTAATCCTTTTTCTTTAAACGAAGCGAGTAACAATTCATAATTATGAATTCGCTGTGCCCCTGACGTTATTTCTAGCCCTTTATATAATAAGTCGAATGAATCAGTAATAGCTGGATTCTCTTTATTTTGCATCGTATACATCGGTCTCGCTTCTTTCGGATAATGTGTAATGAAAACAAATTCACTATTATATGTTTCCTTTACATATTTCCCTAGTAACTTTTCACCTTCTGTATCTAAATCCCCTACAGGAGATTCTTTACGATACTTACTTTTCAAAATTTCTTGTGCTTCTAACAATGTAATTTTAGGTATTTCAGTAATAACAGGTACTTCTATTTGTAATAGTTGTAGTTCTATTTCACATTTTTTCGCTACTTGTTGAAACATATATCGTAAAACATCCGTTTCTAGTTGCATCACTTCATAAAAATCATGAATAAAACCAAGTTCTACGTCTAACGATATATATTCATTCAAATGACGGGAAGAATTATGATGTTCCGCTCTATATACAGGTGCAATTTCAAAAACTCGTTCTAACCCACCTGCCACCATCATTTGCTTATAAAACTGTGGTGATTGTGCTAAATAAGCTTCTTTTTGGAAGTATGGAAGCTTAAAAACATTTGCTCCTCCTTCTGCCCCTTGCGAAACAATTTTCGGCGTAAAGATCCGTGTGAAATCGTTCTCTATAAGAAATTCACTAAAGCTCTGAACGAGTGTAGATTTCACTTTAAAAATCGCTGCGGTTCGCTCATGCCTTAATGATATTACTCGCTCATTAAGTAGTTGATCTAAGCCAACTTGTAACTTCTTTTTATTTATTTCAAATGGAAGTGGCTCTGCACCGTTTATTACTTTCACTTCATGAGCAAGTACTTCAACACCCAATTCTGTTTTCGACGTCTCGACTGTTTCACCGATTACATGGACGACACTTTCTACATCAACTTTATATCCGGCCAATTCATTTTCTAATACACATTGAATTACTCCTGTTCTGTCCCGTAATAATAAAAAACTAACATTTCCAAGATGTCGAATCTTTTTTACCCATCCTTGAAGTAATACAACCTTTCCGCTTTTCTTTGTACATTCTTTTGTGAGTGAACGCTTCATTATTGAATCCATTATTTTTCCCTCCAGTAATTTTATATTTATTTACGTTATTGTTGTCATCGTCATCATCCACGGTCACTCACCCCCTTTCAAAGAATACAAAAATCCGCCCCTATAAATAGGGACGGATTTTTTCCGCGGTACCACCCAAATTGTCATATTGACCATCTTAGCCCTGATAACGGTAGGTACCGTTTGCTTTTACTAATAATCACGTTCAAAGCAACACTCACAGGTGTCTTTCCATCATGCGGTATCGCAACCTTCCCAGCAACCGGCTGCTCTCTGTAGACCTTTGCACCATGTACTTTTCCTGATCATCACTTTTATATTTACAGAGTATTCTAACTCCTCACCTTATAAAACGCAAGCTTTTTTTGAAACATTCTGGTTTTATAACTCCTAACTTCTTCTAAAGTGTGAAAAGTTAATTTTGTAATACATATTCTTATTTATTACATCCGAAATTACACCTTTAATATTTTCCAATTTTTACATAAAAACTAATTCATTTACGCATATTAATAAAAATTTTAAAGCGAGGTGTGTATATGCAAAAAGCAATTAGTTTCTTTCTCCTTTTGTTTTGCTTAATTGTAGTAAACGAAACGTATGCCTATTCACCAAAATCTTTACCAATCTCTCAAAACTCTGATCGATGGCAAGTGAATATTGATAAACCGAAAAAAACAAACAAGAATATGCTTCAAGCTAAAAAAGATGAATTTCAAACATATCATTTTTCAGTAAAGAATGTCGGGAATAGTGAAGTATATAATGTAAACGTCGAAGTATTCCGCAACGAACCAAATAAGAAAACGAAATATGAACTCTTTTCCCTAAAGGAAAGTCGTTTGGCAAGTGGAAAAACTGGATTTGAACACGCTAATTTACCCGTTGCTACAAAAGCAGATGAAGTTGATGTTATTATTACATGGCAAGAACACCCATTCCGATCGATGCGAAATGGTCAAAAAGTTGAATCTAGAAAATTTAAAGAGCATTTTGTTTTTAAAGAAGCCAAAAAGTAAATGGGATACGGATATATTCACACTATCATTGATATAGCTTTATTTACTAGTACCAGTTCGTAAGCAAATTAAAAAGTCGTGGCTTATAATGCCACGACTTTTTATATTAATTCGTACTAATGCCTCTCGCTGCCCAAATGCGATCGATATCAGCAGCATGTTGTCCGCCATATAAAAGAGCATCCGCTTGCTTAATCGCTTTCGCTCCATCACTGAATTTAGAGTTTGGTGTTAATGACCAGTGTGATTGTAAAATGATTTTTGTTGCTACATCACGGCCAAAAGCTTGTGCCATTTCGTATTGGCCTTGAGCCCAAATTTCACCATCATCATGCACTTCATTCGTTATATCTTTCGGATATACTTTATTCGTATCTAATCGGCGTAAGCATGTTGGATCTGAACTAGAATAAGCTGTCGCATCCCATTCTCCAACACATGCTTTACCATATCCAGTAGTCGATACTGCATCTTCATATGTAGCACCTAAGAAGTCGCCAAATCCTTCTCCCATCGCTCCACCTTCTGCTGAACTACCAAAGCCAGGAACTTGGTTATCTTGAATCGAATGCCCATATTCATGTGCGATAATACCAGCATCTTCTGCATCATCAACACCGCCAGTACCGAAAGTCAAAGCTTTTGTTGATGGAGAATAGAATGAGTTATCATCAGTTGTACCATTAACATTCACTTTTATCGAACGGTTATTAATATTTTTAAAACCTAGACTTTGAATGTAACGTTGCAATGTGTCGATATGATAGTACGACATAACATCTTCAAAGCTATCATTTGCGCGTGTATAGTTAAATTGTAAATTCGTAGATTTTGTTTTCGCTTTTGAAGAAATCGTTACATATTCTCCAATTAAAAATCCTGTTCCATCTAAACCTTTTAACGTAACAGTTTTCAGTTGGTTCGTTAGAGCTGTTGAATCTGCATCGTTATTATCTTTTAAGCCTACTTTACTACCGCTAGATACGACTGGGTTAGGTAAAAATACTTTTCCTGACCCTTCAGCTTTTCGGTTTATATCAACCTTTTTAATTAACTTTCCATTTTCTGCATCAATAAATGTTTCCCATGCACCAAATGGATTATTAGAATGGACTACAACTTTATATACTGGACGAGCAATTCCTTCTTCAACAATATATCCGAACTCTTTATCTGTAGGAGCCCATAAATTTTGCTCACTTGCTTCTCCAACATACGCCATTGATTTTTGTATTGCATCTTTTTCACTAATTTTTGTCGTTACTTCCTTCACACCTGTAACAGGCTGATAATCAGAAACAGCGAGTACTCCCTTTCCCTCTCCGTTAAGCGTAACTGTTATTTGTTTTGAAAATACAGGTGCACCATTAACAACTTGTTGGAACCTAACATATGAAGCTACTGACGTTTCTGTTGTAGAAATATATTGCAAGTCTGAAAGATCTGTTTTCAATCCATACTGCGCAGCATTTTCTTTTAAATATTCAGTTGCTTTTTTCTGTGGCGAATAAGCTTCTAACTTTACTTGCTGTTGTTTTTCCAATGCCGAAACCGTAGAAATTGTCCCCATTACTAACGGCACAGTCATTGCCATTGCCACCATTTTTTTATTAAACATAGAACCACTCCCCCTAATAAAGTAGCTCAACCTTATCCCATTACCACTAGGCAATGATTCC
The DNA here is from genome assembly GCF_051915685.1 of Bacillus cereus group sp. MYBK5-2. NCBI lineage: Bacteria > Bacillati > Bacillota > Bacilli > Caryophanales > Bacillaceae > Bacillus > Bacillus cereus group sp. MYBK5-2. The sequence continues at coordinate 1,363,601 of NZ_JBQAFE010000001.1, read as the reverse complement.
CCGCAAAACGGATGGATAAAAATTGAATCTACGAGTAATTCTCTATGAACACTTCTATTACCTTTCCATTTAGGGTAAGTGAAATTTTCTCAATATTCATGTATAAATTGAACACAATACTGTAGAAATAAATTTCTACAGTATTGTGTTCGGTACGCTATGAAAAAAGACAATTGCTAGTGGTCCTATCGAATGTATAGTCAAATAAATTCTAATCATACAAAAAGGAAGTTGGAATCATTCCAACTTCCTTCTCCTTTAATGAGCCGCGCTTAATTTAATTCGAACTTTCGTTTCACCTAAAGAAAGTTCATCGTCTTCGTTCGTTAAGTGACCAAATGTAAATTGTTTAACGAGTAAGTTTTCTTCCAATAAATCTTTATGGTTCGTTAACGTTCGCTGTAGCTCTACTTCTGTATCAAGAATAACATCGACTCGTAAATTAACTGGTAAATTCAACTGTTTACGATATTCTTGAACCGCACGAATGAATTCACGCGCTACGCCTTCTTGCAACAATTCTTCCGTTACATTCGTATCTAACATAACTGTATATTGTCCGTTAGTCGTATTAGAGAATCCTGATTTTGCAACTTTCTCAACTAACACATCTTCAACAGTTACAACTACTTCTTCTCCTGGTGTTGCTTCGTAAACTGCTCTTCCTGTTGATACAAAGTTTTGTACTTCTTCTTGTGATAATTGTTTTAGCCAACCATTCACTGCATTCACATTTTTACCGAATTTCGGCCCCGCTGTTTTAAAATTAAGCTTCAATTGATATGATGTGTATTTTGTTTCATCGAGTTCAACATGGAATGCTTTTACATTTAACTCATCCATAACGATATCACGATAAGATTCCCAATCCATATCATTCTCGTTATGCTCAAGTAATACAAGTTCTGCTAGCGGCTGTTTTACTTTTAAAGAATGCTGATTACGGTTACTTCTTCCAAGTTCAACAACTTGTAAAACAGCATCCATTTCCGCTTCTAATTTCGGTTGAAGTAGTGACTCATTTACAACTGGATAATCAGCTAAATGAACGCTGCTTCCTTCTAAATTTAGATGAATGTCTTCCGCGACAAACGGTGTAAATGGTGCAATTAATTTACTAATTGTTACAAGCACTTCATGAAGTGTCTCATACGCAGCTGCTTTCTCAGCGTTCATACCAGATTCCCAGAAACGATTACGTGAGCGTCTTACATACCAGTTACTCACTTCATCTACAAGTGCTGCAATTTCACGAGCTGCATTCGTAAATTGATAATCATCAAGTGCAGTTCTTACTTTTTTCGTTGTACTATGCAATCTTGATAATACCCATTCGTCTAATTTTGTAAGCTTTACATCATACGTTTCTTTCGGATTATATTCATCTAAATTTGCATATAAAACGTAGAAGCTATACACATTGACTAATGTATCTACAAATTTAGATTTCGCTTCCAGTACTGTTCTTTCAGAAAAACGCTTCGCATTCCACGGGGCACTATCAACAAGTAAAGCCCATCTTAGCGCATCTGCACCAAATTTATCTACTAAATCAACTGGATCTAGTGCATTTCCTTTGCTTTTAGACATTTTCTGCCCTTCTTCATCTAAAACATGCCCTAGTGATAACACTCGTTTATACGGTACTTTTCCTGTATATAGTGCTGATACTGCTAATAAACTATAAAACCAGCCGCGTGTTTGATCAATTCCTTCTGCAATAACATCCGCTGGAAACTGTTCTTCAAATAACTCTTTATTTTCAAATGGGTAATGATATTGTGCAAATGGCATAGAACCACTATCAAACCAAACATCAATCACTTCTGGTGTACGATTCATTGTGCCTCCGCATTTCCCGCAGCACACTTGCACTTCATCTACATACGGCTTATGCAATTCCAAATCTTCTGGTGTTTCTTTCGTACTATACTTTCTTAATTCGGCAATGCTCTTCGGTGCGAACTGATGATTGCAACTTTCACATTCCCACACGTTTAATGGCGTTCCCCAATATCTATTTCGGCTAATATTCCAGTCCACCATATTTTCTAAAAACTTACCAAAACGCCCATGTTTCATATGATCCGGATACCATGTAACAGAATCATTATTTTGTAAAAATGTATCTTTAATTGCAGTTGTTCGGATTAACCAACTTTCTCCTGCATAATAAAGTAGTGGTGAATCACAACGCCAGCAATGCGGATAGCTATGTTCATATTTTTCTTTATGATACAGTAAACCTTCCTTCGCTAAATAACGAACGATATCCACGTCACAATCTTTTACAAATTTCCCTTTCAAAAACGGTACTGCTTCTGTATACTCACCTTTTTCATCTACAACGTGCAAGAATGACAATCCTTCACTTTGAACAACTCTATAATCGTCCTCTCCATATGCTGGAGCAATATGAACAAGTCCTGTACCACTATCTCCCGTTACAAAATCTGCTGCAATAACGCGGTAACCATTTGTAACTTCTTTCATCGGAAATGGCGCTGTATAAGATGTGTTTAATAATTCTTCGCCTTTATGAACAGATAATACTTCATAGTTCTCTTTTAATACTTCTTGTACACGTTCTTTCGCAACAATGTATACATGACTTTCTTGTTTTGCTTTAACGTATTCCATATTTGGATGGACAGCAAGCGCAACGTTTGCTGGAAGTGTCCAAGGTGTTGTGGTCCAACCTAAGAAATACTCATTTTCACTATCTTTCACTTTAAACTTCACAGTTGCACTTAAATCTTTTACTGTTTTATACCCTTGTGCAACCTCATGTGAGCTCAATGAGGTTTGGCAGCTTGGGCAGTATGGTGAAACTCTATGTCCTTTATATAACAATCCTTTTTCATGGATTGTCCCCAAAATATGCCATACACTTTCAATATATGGATTCTTTAAAGTTACATATGGATCATCCATATCTACCCAATAACCAATACTTTCAGTGAATTCACGCCACTGCTTCTCATATGTGAAAACACTCTCTTTACACTTTTGAATAAATGGTTCAATACCATATTCTTCGATCTCATGTTTACCAGAAATACCAAGTTGCTTCTCAACGCCTAATTCTACAGGTAAACCATGTGTATCCCATCCCGCTTTTCTTAACACTTTATAACCAGCCATCGTTTTATATCTTGCTACTAAATCTTTAATTGTTCGTCCAAGTGCATGACCTACATGCGGTAGTCCGTTCGCCGTTGGTGGTCCTTCATAAAATACGAAAGACTGTGCGCCTTCTCGATTCTGAATTGATTGTTCGAAAATATTTTGTTCGTTCCACTGTTTGCGAATTCGCATTTCTCTTCCTACAGCTGATTCTTTTACATCTACTTTTTCCATATACAATCACTCCTTTGAATATTTTAAAGCACACAAAAAACCCGTCCCTATAAAGTAGGGACGGGTTTACCCGCGATACCACCCTAATTCTATTAGCTTTTTCACTAATAGCACTTAGCAACGTACTATCATACGTGTTCTTTGTAACGGTAGACATCCGTCCGGGCTTACTTACTTTCAGCCTCGGCTCCTCGGAGATGATTTTCAAATAACGTCTGCACACCGGCTTTCAGCAATATACCGGCTCTCTGGAGAACAGCTCACTATTTTACTCTTTCTCGTCTTCAGATTTGTATACTTTGTTAAAAGTTATTTTATGCCATTTAGCAACTAATTGTCAACTAATTCAAAATATATCCTTATCTTTTTTCCCTATTCCTATACAATTACTTTTCAAATTCTCGCAATGCTGCTAAATTTTCATCATCCTCAATAAGTTCAGTAAAGAATCCCGATTCATCCTCACGAAGGACAAATTCAAGCTCTTCCTTCGCCTCTTCATTTCTATTTAACTGCGCTAAATAACAAGCACGATCATATCTTGCTAACAAATCACTCGCGTCAATTATTAATACTTCATTTGTTATTTTTTCTGCCTGTATCGTTTGGCCAGCACCATGATATGAAGATGCTAAAGAAAGAAGAATTGCTGTTTCATTTGGATGATGTATAGAAGCATTTTCTAATACATGAATTGCCTCTTCAAACCTTTCTTGACTTTGATATATTTCTCCTAAAGCAAGAAATGCTCTACTTACAAACGGTGTTTGCTCTGTTAATTGTAAGATAATCTTTTCTGCTTTTCTTTCTTCCCCTGCTTTAAAGAATACTTGTGCTTGCAGAAGAAGAGTATCATAATCATCTGGTAGTTCTCGAACCATTTGTTTCGTTAATTCCAAAGCATCTCTTAACATATCTTCTTCCTCGCACTCAACGAAAAGATTTACAAGTTGCTTCGCTACGTCATAATCCCATTTATTTTCTAGTGACGTGTGCAGAATCTCTATTGCTTCTTTATTCATCTCTACATTCTCATAAAATAGCGCAAATCGCTGTGCTGCCATACTATTTTTCGGATTTAACTTTAAAGAGATTTCATATAAATCAATTATCATAGTAACCATTGAAATTTCTTTCGCACGATTTTTCATACGATAAAAAGCTCTCGTAATGATAGATCGTTTTGGCTGTTCATGCAGCTGGCGTTCAATCCATATTTCCGTAACCGCAGCTGCAGCATACATGAATGCTGTACTCCTTTCTGCTTTTTTCACCTTTAACGTATGAAGAAAATCTCGTATGTTAGACAATTTTTTATGTTGCTCTACTGCTTTTACATAAACATCAAATATACGTTCATTATCAAAATCTTTTTGTATTACTTTCATTGCAACTTCAATTGCTTTTACATTTCTTTTTTTCACTAATACTTTTGCATAATGATATAGAACTTCTATATGCTCACCATCTAATTGTAGTGCGTATTCAACCTGTGCTTGTTCTTTATCTATTTCATTCATCGCTCCGTACACATATGCAATCGCATCTAAACGCCATATTTCAGGTACTTCGTCCGCTAATTGTTCTAGTTCAGTCAGCAATTCTTCCTGAAGATTCATATCTACTGAAAGCTGTGCTAAATATTCCATATTAATATGCAACGGCTCTTCTTTCATCGCCTGAACCATATGACTTTGTTCTTTAGAACGGTTTTCTTCTTTTTCGTATATTTCCGCAAGCTGTAAATGTACACCTACGAAATTCCCATCAAGCTCTAAACATGTTTCATACGCTTGTTTTGCTTCCGTCAATTGCCCTAATGCCATAAGCGTTTCACCAATTCGGTAATACGGTAATGCCGTTTCCATTTGTTCTATCGCCTTATTATATCTTTTCATCGCTTGGCCGTACTGTCCAATAGATTCATATAAAATACCTGCATAACAACCGTACTCACTTACTTCATTTCTTTCTTTGTGTAACGTTCTTAAAAATGCTATACCTCGTTGTACAAATTCCGTTCCTTTAATTCGATTCACATATTCATCTAACGCACTTGCTACATTATAATCACTTTTCTTTATACCATTTTCTAACTTAGATAGTGCTACTTTAAACCCTTCTTCATTTCCACCAAGTTCAATTTCAGCATCCCATAAAACCATTCCTGCATTCATGAGGAAATCTTGGCTCTTTTCAATTTGCTTCTCAAGACCAAGTATATATTCTTTTGCTTCCTTATATTGTTCTCTTGCCATATAAACTTGTGTAAGTCCGAAGTGAGAATAAACATCCTCATCATTTTCTTCTAAAGCACGCTTATACAATACTTCTGCTTCTTCCAAGCTATCATTTTGAAAATGATAATCACCTAATTTTACGTAAAGAGGTGCTTTATCATCACAATTCTCAATACCGTTTAATAAAATTTCTTTCGCACTTTCCTCATCCTTCAAATCAGCTTCGTATATTTCCGAAAGTTTCGTATAAATGTAAGGTGCATTACTATCCAAATGAATCGCTACTTTAAGCCCTTTTATTGCTAAATATACTTTCCCTAGTTGATGTGCACATCTCGCTCGTTCATACCATACATGCGCTTCATATTTGTACTCTTTTAACAAGTCATTAAAGATTTCATATGCTTCTTCATATCTTTCTAAATCTATTAATATTAAACCGTGATTTGTTAAAGTGAACCTTTCAGGACTACGCTCTAACGCAACTTGAGAGTATTGCAATGCTTTTTCAGATTGATCAATATACATATAGGATAAAGCGAGAAAACTCCAAGCAATAGGCTGATCTGCGTCTAATTGTAACGATAAACGAAAGCTTGAAATCGCTTCTAGATAACTTTCCTGTTCAAACGCATATCTTCCGTTTATTAAATGATATAAAGCACGATTATTTTTCTTCTCAACGCTTGTCAGCATTTGCTCCGCTTTCTCTACTTCCTGAAGACGAATAAAACACTGTGCACCATGCAATTTAACAAAGTCCGAGTTCGGAAACTTTTCCATTAACTTATCGATACAATATAAAATAAATTCTTTATCTACTTCAACATCTAAGTGCTTTATCGTATATAACCACGTATTTGGATTATCACTCGTTTCTTTTAAAAATTGTACTAAGTTACTAATTCCCTCTTTGTCATGTTCATCTAAATGATCCGTAAGAGAAAAAATAGATTTAAAGTAACGATTTTCTTCCTCACTTAGAAACGCTAGTTGCTCCTTCTTTTCTTTCGGAACAAACGTGATTGCTAAACAGCCTGTATAACGATATTTTTCTTGTAATTTACTATATTCCACAAGAACTGGTTCTATAAAGTTTGGATCTTGAACATAGAAAGCTTGCAATGTATCATCATATCCAGATAGAACTTGTACGTGTGAAGCATGCTCAATATCTATACTTAATAAAACAGGAATTCCTTCGTCAATCAGTCTCTTATAATTCTCTTCATTCCCTTTAAAATAACGATATTCATAACCTAATTCTTCTAAATAAGAAACAGTATCTGAAAACTTCGAACCTGTCATATCAAAAATAAACTCTGCTATTTCATCTTGTGTACGTTTCTCTCCCCATATATGCAACATCATCTCTAAGCTTGTTGGAACACAATAATTATCCTTTTGTACAATAGGAACTATCGGCAAGTGAACCTTTTTTCCATCCGGATTTTTTTCTAAATTATGATATAAAGATTCTTTTAAATTCTTTTCTTCTTTTAATAGTTTTTGTAAATCTGCAAATTTATTCATTTTGTACAGTGCTTCTGCACGTAAATGTACAAAGTAAGTATTATAGGCATGATACGGCAGCTGAGTATTTATGTTATCTATTACCGCTAACATCTCTTCATATTGCTCTAAATCTAATAAATACTTTATCTTCTCAAAATGAAAATATGGTACTTGTGGGAATTTTACAATCGCATCATCGATTAACTGTATCGCGCGTTTTTGTTCTCCTTTATTCGCATACAATTGTGATAATAAATAGGTAGATAACTCTTCACAATCTTCATGCTGCATGCCAGCAATAAATTGTTCTTCCGCTTTCTCCCATTCACCTGTATGCATATAAACGTAGCCCCATTTATCAAACACTGCGCGTGCACTGTACTCCTCTGCTTTTTGCATATACATTAACGCTTCTTCGTTTCGTTTCATTTCTAAAAGACATCGTACTAACGTAAAATATGTTTTCGCTAAAAAATCTGCATCTATTTCTTCTTTATTACTCTCTTCTAAAGTTTCTTTTAACAGCTGCTCTGCTTCAAGAATTTTCCGCTCATCAATTAACTCATCACAATATAAAGAGAGCGTTCTCATATTTGGGAATTTTTTATAAGCGTAACGAATGAGGAATGAACTGTATTGGTGCATAAGCCCTTCATCAGTAAGGCGAATTAATATATCGAACTCCTTATGCGAAGGAATATTGGCAAGCCAATTCTTCACATAGGATAAAGTATTCGTTTCTTTTATATATGCAATTTCATTATTTATTTCCTGTAATCCATCTACAAATCTCTTGTCTTTTAAACAAGTTTCTAATTGCTTAAAATCTAGCATGCATTCACCTCGAATTTATATTTAAACTGCTACTTGCTTAGATTTTACACACCATATAGTATGTATTCAACTAAAATCTCTTAAAATGGATGGTATTAATTAATATTATTCAAATTTATAACAAAATATAGTAAAAACGATTGTTTTTCTCCGTATTTTGTTTAATTATATGGAATAACGTATCATGCGGTTTTTATCTTGTAGAAGCTGAAATTAGTACATAAAATTATATCGGCGATAATTCAAATATATCAGCGATTCTTTCATTTTATCGGCGATTTTCAAATTATATCGACCGATTCTTAACATTTATCAGCGATTATATGTCGAATATCGACTTATCGACATTAAACGACAATCCTTATACATCATACCTTTTAACAAACTATGTCACCAAATGTAATTTTCATATTGGGAGCGTATACAAAAGAAGAATACACATGAAATATTTTAAAAAATCGTAGTTCAGCTCCATATTGAGCTAGCGCATTATCATATGTTAATCCTCTGGCTATTAAACGTTCTACAAATTGTTGCTTATCACCCGGATCACCTGCAATCCCCTCTTCTTTTAATGATTGATACAAATCGTTTTTATCATTGTGATGCATATTTGAATCTAAAAAGTTCACTTTATCGCTTACTCTACATTCAATATTTTTCACACCTAATCCACTTAAATATATCGGTATTTTCATGCCTATATTGCCATCTTTACCATTTCTTTGCGTATCACTTTCAAATAATTTCTGCAAAACACCTAGCTGAATAAATTCCGATTGTTTCTCCCCATCTAGTAAATAAGAAGCCATATTAGAAATCCAATGTGGTTCAAAACAGATTATTTTTCCACCCTTTTTAACTGAATGTATCATTTTTTGTAGCATTGTTTCTGGAGTAGTCATATGTAATAAGAAAGCATGACAGATTGCTATATCGTATTTATCGTTCAGTTCAATTTCTGTAGCATCTCCTTCAAGAAATTCTGAATCATACGGAAGTAAACGAAACAACTCTCTGGCTTCAGCTAATAATGTTTCTCCACTATCAATACCTGTATACTTTGAACCTTCTGGGAGTAATGGCATTAATACTAACCCTAAATAACCATATCCACAACCGTAATCAACGATATGTACAGGCTTAGTAATCTTCCAAACTGTATTTACTAAAAAGCTTACATAATCGTCGTTGTAATATAAATCTCTCGTGTTTTTTAAATATGTTAGTTTATTGTTCCAATCATACGTTTCCAACATCTAACGCCTCCTTTTATATACAAAACTAAAGTTCTCTATATAATAGCCGTATTCCTACACTTTTCTTAAAATTTCAAAGCAAAAAAGCTAGTGTATTTTTAATAATACACTAGCTTTTTATTTGGAAGAAAAATTTAACAAGTACAATCACAATCAAAACAATCCGTACAGTCTAAATCGTCACAATCTGCTTTTCTCTTTCTTTTGTTTCTTTTAAGATAATAATACAGTAGCCCAAACAATAGTATACAAATAACAAAAGCTATTATTGCTTCTGTATACTTATTTTGAATCATAAAACCAATTCCACTTCCGCCTGAAATAAAAATTAGAATTAAGTAAATCCAGAACATCTATGTAAATACCTCCATTACTATATATCTTAAGATAATATCCATATAACACTAGAGGAAATGAATAATCCCATACCATTACCGCTTAATACACCAGTAGTTATTCTTAGCAAATTTGAGCTACTTCTCCATTTCCACTTTTGGGTGAACCCATCGATAAGTAACGGAATTTGAGCGAAAAATGATAGTATGATTGCCAAAAGAAATGAAGGTGTCATATAAAAATAAATTGGAAACATTAAAATACCAATAAGCATGCCTGTACAACGCGCACATAAAGGTATGTACTTTTGTAGTTTAAAAAAACTCCTATCTAATCTTCTATGACAAGGAATTTGTAAAATAAAAGTTCGAATCAATATGAATCACCCTCTCTAAAAAGATTTTAATTGATTTTGCAAAAAAAATATATATCCAATAAAAAAACAAACCAGGTTTATACTAGACCCAGTTTGTCAGTTTACTACTATATTACATCTCCTCAGGTGCCTCCACCCCAAGTAAACGTAATCCTTCTTTTAATACAACCGTCACAGCATAAACCAATGCGAGTCTGCTATCTTTTTCTTTGCTCTCTTCTAATATACGAACATTACCGTAATATTTATTGAATGATTGTGCTACATCTAATATATATTTCGAAATAATCGATGGCTCATTTTTATTGAAAGCCGCTTCAATTACTTGAGGGAATTTATTAAGTAATTTTACGACACTCCAGCTATGATCGTCTTTTAAAGCAAATGTACATGTTTCAAATTCTACACTTTCTTTTCTTAAAATAGAACAAGCACGTGCATGTGTGTACTGTACGTAAGGTCCTGTTTCCCCTTCAAATTTCAGCATATTTTCTAATGAGAATTCGATATTATGCATACGCTCATTTTTTAAATCGTGGAAGATGACTGCACCAACACCGACTTGCTTTGCTACTTCTTCTTTCTGTTTTAAGTTTGGATTTTTCTCTTCAATATTTTGTTTTGCAAGTTCGATTGCTTCTTCGAGTACTTCTTCAAGTAAAATAACTCTTCCTTTACGTGTCGACATTTTCTTACCATCTTTTAAAATGAAGCCAAACGGTACGTGTTCCATACCATCAACCCAAGTATAGCCAAGTTTTTTTAATACGGTGAAAAATTGATTGAAATGTAAGCTTTGTTCTGGACCAACAACATATAGCGCTTTATCAAACCCATAAGTGTTTTGACGATATAAAGCTGCCGTTAAGTCACGCGTTGCATAAATCGTCGCACCATCTGATTTTCTAATTAAGCAAGGCGGCATTCCTTCTTCTTCTAAATTAACGACTAATGCACCTTCTGATTCTTCAAGCAACTCATGTTCTTCTAAAATCCCAATAAAATCTTCCATTAAATTATTATAAAATGCTTCTCCCTGAAAATTAGTAAATTCTACGCCGAGAAGTTCATAAATGCGAGAAAATTCTTTAAGGGACTCATGACGAAACCAATTCCAAAGTTCTACCGCTTCTTCATCACCTTCTTCTAGTTTCTTAAACCAAGCACGTCCTTCTTCTTCTAGTTCTTCGTCGTCTTTTACCTCTTCATGGAATTGGACATATAACTTAAATAGCTCACGTATTGGATCTTCTTTAACTACTGCTTCATTTCCCCATTTTTTATAAGCCGTAATTAACTTTCCAAACTGTGTTCCCCAATCTCCTATATAATTAATCCCTACAACTTCATAGCCACATTTTTCAGCGATATGTTTCAGCGAATTTCCTATCATTGTAGAACGTAAATGCCCCATCGAAAAAGGTTTCGCGATATTAGGAGAGGAATAATCAATTACTACTGTTTTTTCACAGCCAAAGTGGTTTTGACCGAACTCTTCTTTCTCCGCTAAAACTGTTTTTAATACTGCATCACTTACAGTTTCACGATTGAAAAATACATTTACATAAGGACCAACGGCTTCTACTTTCGTAAAAAACGGATCATTGAATTTCTCAGCAACTTCCTTTGCGATAAGAGCTGGTGCTTTTTTATATTGCTTCGCTAATGAAAAGCATGGGAACGCTGCATCTCCAAATTCATCTTGTTTCGGTGTTTCAATTAAATCTAAAATTTGTTTTTGCGTTAATTCATTCGTGAAAATATTAGATAAACTTTCCGCAAACTGCATTTTATAATCCATGATACAACCTCCTTATTTTTTAAAACACAAAAAACTCGTCTCTAAAAAAGAGACGAGTTTTAACCCGTGGTACCACCCTTGTTGTTCGTTACGAACCACTTTCCCGTTTATAACGAGGACAGGGGGCCTCGGCTTTCTCTACTATTCGTTCAAGAAGCATCTCCGAAGTGCGCTTCATCTTTTTCTTCCGTACTAGGCTCACACCATCCCTAGCTCGCTTTCCTTCTAAAAAAGACTACTCTCTTCATCACAGACAGTATATTTAATTAATTATTGCTTATTATACATCTTTTCAAACAATTAGCAAGGGTCAATTACACCAAAGTGAAACTTAGCACTTTTTCTTTTGTATACATAAAAATTGTGTTTTTCAAATCTAGAACTACGAAAATGATCTTTTAAAACGACACGTTTTCTCGCCACTCGTTTTGCCTCCGCAATTGTTTCGTCAGTAATATCATGATACAAAGCGAAGTGTTTTAACCCTTTAATTCCATCGGATTCTATGACAGTTTCTTCAAACATCGGATCAAGGTAAACGACATCGTAACTATTGTCTTCACATTGCGCTAAAAATGAAAAATGCTCCGTTTGCTTTACTTGGATTCTTTGCATTGCTTCATCAATTTCAGAAACGGATGAAGACCATGTTTTCAAACCATTTTCCATAATATAAGCCATATACTCATTGCCTTCAAGTCCTGTTACTTTTCCGCTTTCCCCAACAACATAACTAGCTACAATACTATCTGATGCCATCCCGAGCGTACAATCTAACACTGTCATTCCTCTCTCTAATTGCGCGGCTTGTACAAACGGATCGTGTTCTCCACGCATTAACCTTTTCACACGAAACATCGCTGAGTTTGGATGAAAGAAAAACGATTCTTCCGTACCTTTTGGATAAATAGCTAATCGGTTCTTCCCTACGACAAGCACATCTTGTTCATACTGCTCATGTAGCTTATGTACTGGTATGTCATTACGTTTAACGAAAGAAGCATTTAATTCTGCTGCTACCTCGTTTGCATAATCTGTCATTTCTTTGTTCGTTCTTCCTGCTGTTGTTACGATCATTGTTTCACCTCTATATAAAGAAAAGAGGGAGATTTACTCTCCCCCTTCTTTAGCAATTCTTTTCGAAAGCTTGTTCTAAGTTCGTAATAATTTCGTCCATAGTTGCACCTTCAATTTCATGACGGTGAATGAAGTGAACAACTTCTTTTCCTTTTAATAATGCCATAGATGGTGAAGATGGAGGAATTTCTCCGAAGTATTCACGCATTTTTGCAGTAGCATCTTTATCTTGACCTGCGAATACAGTTACAAGATGATCAGGTTGTTTTTCAGCACGAACAACCGCTTGACCTGCTGATGGACGTGCTAAACCAGCTGCACAACCACAAACAGAGTTTACAACTACTAAAGTTGTACCTGATGTATTTTCCATAAATTCTGTTACAGCTTCTTCTGTAGTTAACTCTTCAAACCCAGAACGCACTAACTCTTGGCGCATTGGGATTACCATTTGGCGCATGTATTCTTCATAAGCATTTGACATCTTGTAATCTCTCCTTCAACTTTCATTCCAAATTCATCATATCACGCTCTATTAATAGGTGCAAAAGAAAGATAACGATGATTTCATTTTTTTGTAGGGATTTCACAAACCCCACCACGGCAATGTCCCACTGGAACGAGTTTTCTATTATTAGCGATATAATCGTATACTTTACTTCCAAAACCAAGTACGATAGATAGCTTTATAAAAGGAACTGCAAACCAATAAGATGGAACGGCCTTTGCTAATACATCTATGCTCTGAATACCGTCATACCACTTATTATTTTCAAAAATATACAGTCTTTGTTCCATCTTACTTTGTAGTTCTTGAGAAAGCTCATACTTCTCAACTACATCTTCATTTCGAAATGAAACAAATTTCATCTTACCCTTTTTATCTAATTTTTTCGTACGTTCTGCAACGGCCGTACACATCGTACACCAACTATCATAGAAAACAATCATACATTATTCCCCTTTACGAGACTCCGTCATTTGTTTCCATACAGAACCTTTTGCTTCTTCTCCGCCTTCAATACGCTCTAATGCTAGACGTGCTTGCATCGCTACTTCAAACTCTGGATCATCTTGCGCTGCTTTTAATGCTGGAATCGCACTTTCATCTCCAAGTTCAAATAAGAACATCGCTGCACGCCAGCGTACTAATTTACTTGGATCTTTCAGAGATTTAATCATAACGAACATCGCTGCCGGATCACCTACATCTGATAAACAATCTCCTGCAGTACGGCGAACACTTACAGAGCGATCTAACAACGCTTTATATAATAACGGTAATACTTCATCACCTTTTACCATACCTAAATACGCTGTTGCTAAACGGCGTATTGAAACTTTTTCATCATCTAACGCCATCTTCAACACTGGAATATCTTCTTCAGTAGGATCCATTTGTTCTAATGCTGCAAAACGGTTTTTCCAGTCAGAATCTTTCATCATCTCTTCTGTTACTTTATATGGCTCACGCTTTTGAATCGTTACTTCAACAGCACCTGCTTGATTTAATAATTCTTTAACCGTTTCATTTACACGTTCTTCTGAATAAGCAGCAACAATCTCTTCCACTACTTCTTTCCCAATTTCTTCAAAATTACCGTAACGTGTACTTTGTTCTACCCATTTACGCTCTTTTACAACGTTTGGTGCAGACATTTGCACTTTCATAATTGATTCTTTAAAACGATCTGGTAAGCCAACACGTTCTTCCGATGTTCCATCTGTTAACTTTACTTGCATTGGAATTGTAAAGAACATTTGAACAAACACTTTCACTTCTCCAAAATGAGACAGTTGTTGTTCTTCACTTCCTTCCACTACTTCTTCGCCAAAAACAGCACGAACTTGTTGTAATAATACTTTCCAGTCATACTTTGCATTTCGCTCGACTGCTAAAAAGTCGGCTACATGATATACACCTTTAATGCCTTCAATTTTCAAAATTTCTTGCACTTGCATTGGTGCTTGTTCTTTATTTTCATTTGTATAATTATTACGTGCTCCTGATGGTAATACTTCATTCAAAATAACTTTCATTGTATTTGGACTTGGCGTCGGTTCAATTGCTTTAATCTTCACGTAAAAAACTCTCCTTTATTGCATGATCTTAGCTGTATTGTAACATGTTATCACTCTATACTCCTACTCGGATGCTTAATTTTACTACTTTCTTCCCGCTACCATACTATTTCATTCTTTTTACATTTTAAATTAGGAACGGGATTTTAAAAGCTTTCGTTTCCGATGATTTTTATTTTTTATCCATTTCTTGAGGTACCGCCAGTATTTTTTTAAAAAAACACGCTAAGCACAAAAATATATTAAGCTATCCATATGGATAGCTTATTTACATAACTTTCGTTATTGGTAGCAACAAAAAGGAGGATTCCTTACTCTCAGAAGGAATCCTTTTTTTATTTTCTATCACTCGATTCATCTTTTTATACATTCCTATCCTGTGATGGGTTTTATGGTTCTCGTTTGTTACTGGATTAGCCAAAAAACGTTATAAAACTTTGTATACTCTTTACTTGTTTTTTCAAAAAAGCTGGGGTATCCCCTCTTTAAGTTTATTAAAATACTTTCCACAATTTTTTCCGAAGCTATTACTTCAAATCACCTTTTATTACGATGCCCCCTCCCGCCTTCTCTCCAAAAAGGTAATACTCTCAATCACAACTTCAGTTCTATATATTCTCTTGCCTTGTTCATCATCGTAATTACTAGTCTGAATACGCCCTGTAATCCCAACGAGCGACCCCTTCTTACAATATTCAGTTACATTCTCAGCCGATTTGCGCCAAACGACACAATTAATAAAATCGACTTGTTGTTCACCTAAACTATTTCGAAATCCTCTATTCACCGCAACACATATTCGTGCATAAGCGACGCCTTGTTTTGTGTAGTATAATTCTGGCTCCTTTGTCAATCTACCGATTAATACAACTCGATTCATCATAAGTTATACCACCTCACATGTTTTTCTTCATTGTAAGGAGAAATGTTTGAATGGTAAAAAGCACAAAATGATATATCCGTAAGTAAAAAGTATTATTTTAGACCTTACAAAACAAAAAAAGAAACCATACATAGTTCAAACATGTATGGTTTCAAAATTTATTACACTTCAGTACAAGATATGTAATATCCTCCGCGAGCCATCTTTATTTCAGCACGGTACATTGCATTTTCTAAGTAGAAAGTAATCGGTTTAACTTTACTCTCAAATTTTAGTCTTTCATTGCATTCAGTTGCATATCCTTCAATCGCTGAAGTAATAACTTTTGATGATGGATACGTTAAAGCTTCATCTAGTTCTATGAAAAAACTTTTAGAAAATAGTTTTTTCATAATCCCCTTCTTCTCTTTCATCATATTCCATCTCCTTCACTTCAAGTTGCTATCATCCATATTATACCATACATTCAATATATCTTTGAAAATAAAAAAATCCTGCATTTTTCATGCAGGATTTTTTTATTAGTCATTTTTCGTAAAGTACGAAACGAAACGAAGAATTTCTAAGTATAACCATACTAATGTAAGCATTAATCCCATCGCAGTATACCACTCCATATATTTCGGAGCTTGACTACGTACACCATTTTCGATTAAATCGAAATCTAGTAATAAGTTTAATGCAGCAACTACAATAACAACTGCACTAATAATAATACCGATTGTACCACCTTGGTGAATGTATGGAACAGTTACACCAAACATATTTAGTAGAAATACGACTAAATACATAACCATAATTCCAAGTGTTGCTGCCATCACGCCTGTACGGAATTTATCCGTTACTTTTACTACGCGTGTTGCATATAACACTAACATTGCAAATAGAATTGAGATTGTTAGTAATACAGCATTTAAAACGATAGAATCGCCAAATTTCATTGTATAAACTGCTGAAATACTTCCTAACACAACCCCTTCTACCGCTGCATAGATTGGTGCACCAAAAGGTGAAATACGCGGGAAGAACATAGACGCAAATGCGATGATTGCCGCAACGATTAAAGCACCAATTAATACTGGCATCTTCATCGTCCCCTGCATCATCTGTATGTATGAATAGACAGACGTTGCAAGTAGCAAGATAAGCATAATGAACGTTTTGCCTACTGTTCCGCCAATCGTCATCGCAGAAGCACTTGCTCCCTCTTTACGGAATGCCTCTTTTTTCAACATTGGATTAGATGTTCTCATTTTTTCCCTCCTAAAATAGGTTCTACCAATAGTGTAAAGTTTTTCTCTTTACTTTTCAATATATGCAGCTTGTTTTTATTTTAATCCTTCAACGATGTCTGATAGTTCACTCCATCTTTCCATCTTTTTTTCTAGCTCTTCTTCTGTTTTCTGCTGTGCTTCAGATAATTCTTGTGCCTTTGTGAAGTCAGATCCAACTTTCGCAAGTTCTTCTCCAATTGAATCAATTTTCTCTTCAAGTTCGGCAATTGTATCTTCAATCGTTTCCCATTCACGCTGTTCATTGTATGAAAGTTTACGTTTACGTTGTTGTTTTGGCGCTTCTTCTACAACTTTTTTCTCTTTTTGAACTTCCGCTTTCTCCATAAGTTCTCTCGTTTTTTCCATTTCTAAATAATCTGTATAACTACCTAGAAACTCACGCACTTCGCCTCCACCAGTAAAGATGAACAGTTCATCTACTACTTTATCTAAGAAGTAACGGTCATGCGATACAGTTAAAACGACACCTGGGAAATCTTCTAAATAATCTTCTAGTACTGTTAATGTTTGTGTATCTAGATCGTTCGTAGGTTCATCAAGTAAAAGTACGTTTGGTTCTCCCATTAAAATACGTAATAAATATAAACGTCTTCTTTCACCACCAGATAGTTTACCAAGTGGTGTACCATGTGAATGCGTCGGGAATAAGAAACGTTCTAACATTTGAGATGCACCAATTACTTTTCCATCTGTCGTATGAATAACTTCTGCAATCTCTTTAATGTATTCAATCATACGCTGATTTAAATTCATCTCTTCATTTTCTTGCGTATAATAAGCAACTTTTACAGTTTGTCCTACTTCCACTTCACCACTATCAGGAGATAACTTACCTGCAAGCATATTTAATAGGGAAGATTTCCCGCTTCCATTCGCCCCAATAATTCCGATACGATCACCCGGTTTCACAATATGATTAAAATTATGTAATACCGTCTTATCGCCAAATTTTTTCGTTACATCTTTTAACTCAAGTACTTTCTTTCCTAGACGACTTCCGCTTAGTGCAATATCAACTGACTGTTTTGCAGCGGGTCCTTCTTGTGCCTTTAGCTCATCAAAACGCTGAATACGCGCCTTTTGTTTCGTAGAACGGGCTTTTGCACCACGACGAATCCAAGCAAGTTCACGACGATATAAATTTTGGCGTTTCGATTCTTGTGCCAATTCTTGCTCTTCACGAAGTGCTTTCGCTTCTAAAAATGTACTATAGTTTCCTTCGTAGCTATATAGTTTACCATTATCTAATTCAAAAATACGATTCGTCACACGATCTAAGAAATAACGATCGTGGGTTACAAGTAATACCGAACCTGTATATCTCGCTAAATATTCTTCTAACCATTCAACTGTCTCGTGGTCAAGATGGTTCGTAGGCTCGTCTAAAATTAATAAATCCGGTGTTTCAATAAAACATTGTGCCATTGCAATACGTTTTTTCTGTCCACCAGATAAATTCCCAACAATTGCAGTGAAGTCCGTAATTCCTAATTTCGTTAAAAGAGACTTCGCATTTGCATTTGCTTCCCATGCACTCATTGCATCCATACGTTGCTGCACTGCAAATAATTGTTCCTGCACTTTTTCATTACTTGGATCTTTTTCAATATTTAATAGTGCTTTTTCATAATCACGAAGAAGACGAATTAAAGGTGTATCACCATGGAATACTTGCTCTAATACTGTCAGTTTTTCATCAAACTCTGGTTGCTGTGATAAATAACTAATTGTATACCCTCGTGAATGCGTCATATCACCTGTATCAGGAGTTTCTAATCCCGCAATAATTTTTAATAATGTCGATTTACCTGTTCCGTTTACACCAATAATTCCGACACGTTGTCCTTCTGTAATACTACATGATAATCCATCAAATAACGGCTTTTCTCCATATGATTTTGATAAGTTCTCCACAGTTAACATTTTCATATTTGTGCATTCCACTCTTTCATAAATTGTTCAATAAACTGTTCCATATAAAGATGACGAATTTCAGCCTCTTGTTTTGCTGCATTCGTATTCATTAAATCTTTTAATTTCAAAAGTTTTTCATAAAAATGATTTAAAGATGGATCATTATTTTTTCTATACTCTTCTTTCGTCATTTCTTCACGCGGCGGAATAGTTGGGTCATACATTAATCTCCCTTTCGCCCCGCCATATGCAAATGTACGAGCAATTCCTATTGCACCAAGAGCATCTAAACGATCCGCATCTTGAACAATTTTCCCTTCAAGTGACTCTACTGTGCCGCCATGGCCACCTTTATAAGACATATTGGCGATGATATGAAGAATATGTTTACTTTCCTCTTCTTCAACACGTAGCTCTTCTAACCAATCAGAAACTTTTTTCATTCCTGCTTCTTCACTTTCATTTAGCTTTTCATCTGCCACATCGTGAAGTAATGCTGCCATTTCAATCATAAAACGATTTCCACCTTCTTGCTCAGATAAAGAAATCGCCATTTTATGTACACGTTCAATATGATACCAATCATGCCCACTCGCATCTTTTTCTAAAATATGTTTTACAAAAGTAATTGTTTTTTGAATTTTTTCTTGTTTTGTCATTTTATCTTCACCCAGTTACTTATTGTAACACGCCCGCATTTTTTCATCACATATTTTCTTGTCCGCCCATACACTAGGTGGTAGGCATCATCATGAAGGAGGAATAAACATGTTCTATAATAATCAACCGCCTTATCCAAGGCAACCATTGTATCCTCAACAACAAGAACAGAGATACACAGAACAATACGAAGAACAAGAGTTACAACAGCAAGAGCAACAATATGACGAAAACCCATATGCAACAACGCAAAACCAAGAAACTGAATTTCAACAAAATCCATATGACACACGTCCAAATTATGAATATCCTCAAAATCCATATGCAGCACCACAAAATCAAGAACAGCGATATCCTCAAAATCCATATGTAATACCACAAAACCAAGAACAACAATATCAACAAAATCCATATGCAGCACCACAAAACCAAGAACAACAATATCCACAAAATCCATATGTAGCACCACAAAATCAAGAACAACAATATCAACAAAATCCATATGTAGCACCACAAAACCCATACACAACTCAGCCACAACAACCGCAATATCAACAACAAATGTATCAACCAAACTACGACGCACGTGTCTCACCACCTAAACCACCAACAATAGATCCAACTCAACCACAAATTTTACCGCCCGGACCAACACTAGACATTACACAACCACAAATCTTACCACCTGGACCAATTACTGAACCAACACAACAACAAATTCAACAAGTTGTCGGTACACAATTTTTACCTTTCAAGAAACCTGTACTAGATTTCGTAAAACCATGGGTAGATTACGGTTTAAATGAAGCAAAACATACATCACACGAACACGCATTAACAGAAGTTGCTGCAATTATGTTTTTAGTTGGTAAAGGCTTCAATCCGACGATTGCTCATTATATCGTTGAATCTTGGGAGAAGAATGAACAATTTTAGGATTGTTTATTTGATAAAATACAAAAATACAAAAGTGCCAAAACCCTTGTGATATAAGGGTTTTAGCACTTTTTTAAAATCCAGAAAAATTTTATCGAAATAATTATTTTTATAGATTTTCGTACTTTTTTATATAGTACGTGAACAAAATGTGTGCAAAATGTGTGCAAATATACGAATCGCATTTCGCTGTTGTTGCACCGGTTATTTAAACCAATTCTCAATTATGAGATTTATATGAGAAACTAACACTTTTTCCTGTTGACACTTGGACAGTTTCTTGATAGCAAGCCACACGCAGACATTATTATTGATGGAATTGATATACTAGAACATTATCCTTTATATTATTTCAAATATAATTCGGTCATAATTAAAATAAAACAAAAAGAGGACGTATATATCACGTCCTCTTTTTGTTTTAGATATGCTCACCATGATCAATATAAGTATCGCCGTATTCGTATGCCGGCGCAGGTGGTCTACCGTGATCAAAATCGGCCACATTAGAAATATAATCTGGTCTTTGTGGTGCAGGTGGTCTACCATGATCAGCTTGTGATGTAAAAGATTCTGTAAAACTTCCAATAGTTAAAACAGCAGCAAAACTAAAAAATCCTATTAGTACTTTTTTCATTTTAACGCACTTCCCTTCTGAAGTAATTCTTTAGCATCATAAGATATATTAAAGTATTGGCTAGCCTTCTCATGATTACCTTCTTGATAAAGTTTTTTCGCTAAAATTCCAGAGTACTCTTCCATAAATCCATAAAGTTTTTGGGATTCAAAGTAATCTAGTCCATCTGCAATCGTTGTTTCTAGATTCTGCTTATAATTTTCATCGTATTGTGCTCGAAGTATTCGTAAATGATGTGTATATTCAACATCAGCTAATTCAAAGCCTTGAGTCAAAAATTCTTGTGCTTTTTCAATTTCATTTACTTTGAAATGTTCTCGAGCCAGTAAGAATACAGTTTTATGATATGGTTTTTCAGATTTATACACATCCATTAAATGCCGAATTGCAGTTGCAGATATACCTTGTTTTGCATAAAGAAAACCTAAGTTGTATTGAATTAAGGTAATTAGTCGAGTACAGTTATGTTTTTTAGCCATATCCAAGCACTTAACAAAAAGCTCTTCTCCTTGTTCAAACTGACTTAAAGTGACACTTGCCAATCCTAGGATTGTATCGCATTCAATTTGATTTATTACATAATCTTCATGTTTTTTGTATATGTCTTTTGCTTTCATAACATGCTTAATTGTTAATAAAGGTTGTTGAAGGTGGTAATATAGTTCACCAAGTTTATAATTAAATTCAGCTTTTTCAATGTCATTAGGAATATACTCTAAAAGTCGTTCAGCTTCTTCAAATTGCTCCATCGCTTCCATATAGTTAGCAATCATAGTGTTATGCACAGCTTTATAGAAATGGTAGTAGTATCTTAAATACTCATCAATAGTTTTTGTTGTAAGTTTTTCAACTGCATCAAAATCACTACGAGTTACATATGATTTATTTATTAACACTTTATAACTATAATCCAATAAAGAATAGTACAATAAGAGATTTTGATCTTGTAAATCTCGATTTTGTTCGACCATTAAGACACTAATCTTTTCATCAACTTCTTCTTTCATTCTTGTCGCCTTTGTTATTTGTTTAGATAGAATAACCTTATACCATTCATTTAATAGTCTAGTAACTTTTTCATTATTCAGAATTATCATATCACAATCTCCTTTATTTAGTTTATATAAAATCAATCATAACAAAGTTTAATTGTAATAAGTTGTAAAAAACAATTTTATAAATAATATTCAGAATATTTAATTTCATTTTTATCAATTGACGTAAAAACATCGGTAAATCGTTAGATTGTAAAGAAAGAATTATCTATATAAAACTAATTGTAATGCTAGTAATGGTATAGCGTGAACCTTATTTGTCGAAAAGTTTTGGTAATTATTTGGTTTATAAGTATTTATTTCCCATTATTTCGGGGTTAATATCTGAATTATGCTAACAAATAAA
This sequence comes from Bacillus cereus group sp. MYBK5-2, assembly GCF_051915685.1. Taxonomy (NCBI): domain Bacteria; kingdom Bacillati; phylum Bacillota; class Bacilli; order Caryophanales; family Bacillaceae; genus Bacillus; species Bacillus cereus group sp. MYBK5-2. Next base: position 1,340,995 of record NZ_JBQAFE010000001.1, on the reverse strand, counting down.
GGTAAATTAGCATGATATTGTCTTAATTAATATTTTAGGAGGTATGAAAAATGAAAAAGATTAGTAAAGTTTTAAGTGTTGCAGGATTATCTCTTGCTATGTTCGGAGGAGGAACAATTGCAAGCGCAGCTGAGAATAACACAGTTGATTCTACTATAAAAAAAGGTAATGTATTAGATTTAACAGATCAATCGAATGTACAAATAGGTGAAGTACTAACGTTTGGGGAACTTGTTAATCAAATTGCTGCAGATACCAATAAACCTAGAGAAGAAATTTCTCAGCAGCTCATGGCTCAGGGGAAAGCTCGTGGACAATCATCTGCTGCAACACTTGCCGCTACGTACCGAACACTAACAACCAATTTTTCAGTAACACCTTTCTATAGCCCTTCATTAAGGTTTTATTGTGAAACAAATGAATGGGGTGGAAGCTTCAGGGGTATTAAGGAAATAAAACATATTAATATGAATAGAGATGCAAATGGTCTTTCTAAAACGTTCAGTGGTACAGTTCAAGCAAATTTAGAGGATCCTAACAGAATTTTCTATATTGTTAATGGTGATTTTCATAATAATGGCACAACTACTTTTAATGGCAATGTATCCATTACTGTAGGGAAGACAGGAAGTGTAGGTTTTAATGCATCTTATGCGACGAGTCACTATAAATATACTTATAAAGAAGGATATGTATATTTTTAAAGTTGATAAATTTTTAAATGATCGATTACTTCTTAATTACATGTTACGTTCATTATACATGCTAATTTAATGGAGGTGATCTCTCTGCAACCTAAATATATTCTGTTCATTCAAATTCTAATAGGAATACTAATAATCATGGCACCAATTATTATTACTGGTGAATTATATGATGTTTCAAAGACTATGGGTGATTTGCTAGTTGCTGAATTAATAATAAGAACACTTTCTTTCATAATAGGACTTGTAGTTATTAGCAAGGGGTTTGAAAATTATTCTAAATAGTTATTAGTACGTTATTTTCTAGAAACTTATAAAAAAGGTCTACTCATATTGAGTAGACCTTTTTCTCTACTTCACATACACATAGGCTTCATTTGCAGTTATATAGTATGTTGCACCTTTACTGTTGTGCACCTTGTATTGTGGTGAACCATTCACCGATACTGTAGCATCAATAGTAAATCCAAGTCCTTCATCTACCGTTCCTGCTACATCTTTATCAGACCAAGAAGCAGAGTCATAGAAACGAAGGTCATCTACTTTAGAAACAACACGTTTTCCTATTACAGAACTTGAAGTAGTAGTTTGTTCCCCTTGATATTTAATATAAGATGGGTTGTTATAAATCCATTGGTTACCACCTAGATTTAACCAATCACCTTGTTTTCCCCATACTTGATATGCTTCTCCTTTATTTAATTGACGGATAACACCATAATTTGTTGATGGTCCACTTCTTAGGTTTACGTTGAGTCCATCAATATAAGCTACTCCTGTTTCGCCTACAACGTTTTGAGATGGTTCTTGTGGTTTTGGTTTAACTGTAACTGTTGCGCCTTCATACGCCTTTTGTACGTCCGCCCTGAATTGTGATTCTGATACACCGTGACTGCGAAGGTAATCAATCGGATCTTCGTGGTCAGTTCCACCTAATTTGTAAGTAATATCTTTATGTGTCCATAAACCTTTGCTTGGATGAATCCCTCTATCTTTTAAAATCTTAGCTAATAGTTTTACATAACGCTCGTAAGAAGATTTAAATTTATCTGGGTTGCTAGTTTCAGAAAGTTCTACGTGAACAAATCTTTTATTTGCAGCTGGTCCAGCACCATAAGCAACATATTTTGTATCGGCAATTTGGACTGTTTCGTTCCAATCTACGGCATAATGTACAAATGCATTTCTCCATGTTCTAGCTTCATAATTTCGAATGTTAATTGCTGGTGCTTCTGGCGTTGCAGTACTATGTGCAACAACGCCCTCATAAGCGCCCACACCGTAGCGATATGCTTGTTTCGGTAAGTCTTGGATAATTAGTACTCTATCAGCAAAAGAAGCCGTAGCAAACGAAAATAAGAGTAATAGAGTCATAAATAACGAGCTAAATAGTTTAATTGGTTTTTTCATTGTGTATTTTCCCCTTTTTGCCAAACAAAAAGAGCACCGTCTTTTGACAATGCTCTCCTTATGTAAGGCGTGTATTTTTTATTTGGTAGTATGTTTTTCTTTTCGTGCATCACTTCTTTGGATCTTTGCTTGAATTTCAGATGCTACACTTTCTAATAACCATGCAGGAATCCATTTTTCCCAGCCAATTCGTGCACAGTTTGCTGCAAAACTATTAAAAATGTGATAACTCAATCCACCGACTACCATGAAGAAAAAGAAATCAGGTAGTTTAAGAGCAATATCAAATAAATGTGCAAGGGCTGGTAAAGATAAAAGCACCACTGTTCTCGTGATGCCCTCAATTCCATATTGTGATGAGTATGTTCCATCTAGCTTTGAAGCTTTACTACCCGTAATCCAGTCGAGCATGATAATCCAGCAATAGATCGATATCCAATTTAAGTTCGCTTTACCGTATAACAAATTAATTATTGTTCCTAATCCACCACCTATAGCACCACCTACTTTAAATTGAGTACTTGTAATAACATCGCTTATATTCAATGCCTTGATGAGTTCGTGAATTCTTTCCAAGTTCTCACCTACTTTCAAATTTTGGCCAAAATAAAAAAAGCCTACTGTTGTACGCTTAGAATTTACGTATTTAGTCTCTTCCAAGAATGCTCTAATGGTTCTTGACGAGGGTAGTTCACTTCTTGTTTTGAATCATTTTGGATAATCGATTTATCTCTGAAAATATATCCATTTCTGTTTACTGTTTTTCTATTTCCGGTTTGAATGATATTGTCGATTATTGTGCCCTTTCTCTGTAATGCTGACCTGTTCATCTTTTGTAAGTCTGGATCAAAAATAGAAGCTTTAAAAATATTAATTTTAATCACCTCATTCTATGCGAAATGCTAATGGAGCAGGTAATGATCCATAACTACTTTTTGCGTTTATATATTTAAACTTTTGTACCTTTTCGTTCACTTCCACCTCCAAGATATCTCCACTTACAATCCCTATATCGGCAGTAGAGTATATACCGCCAAGTTTTCCCCTAACTCCATAGTCCTTATGAGAAATGTAAAAAGGTAACATAATGAAATTATTATCAATATTAGGGTTTCTTGGAATAGGTATAGAGAGCCATATACTTCGATATGCAGCTACCTTTTGCGTCCAATTACTATTTTTAGGCCTACTAAAAGTTAGCCCTGTATTTGATTCGCTGGCACTAGAAAAGGCGCTTGAATACCAAGTTAATGCTCTTGTATAGGGTTCGTGTAACTCTTCAAGCATTAAATCTTCTAAAACACCGACATAGGATACTACTGGGTAACTACTTAGGCTACTTGGTGGAATTGTACAAATAATAATTTTTTCTTTATCAATGAATGTATATAATTCTATTGTAAGTAAAGGATCAACCTGTGGTCCGTCTCCAGCAGAAACACCAGAGTAACTACGGCGGCCGTTATACCAAGATACAGGGTATTGATAATCTTCGCTAATCCCTCTGCCTTTCGAACTATCATATCCAGTGCAAAATCTGAAAAATGAATCTGAATATAAAGTTTTCCTTATATCAAAGTTAGACTTATCGGAACGATTTTCTACATCCCTCCCATCATATGGACTAAATTCTATGAAGATGTTTTTTTTACCGTCATTTCCGTCGGAGTACATCATGTAGATATCTTTTTCATTTTCTTTGTTAGCGTTTAACTGTTTCCACCCAACGCGCAACATTTCGTTAATAACAAGGTCGAATATATCTTTTTTTAATGGTGTGGATCTCTTGAATATATGTTCTGTCATAAAAGACACTCCTTTATTGTAAACTTACTGCTTTAATGATTATTGTAAATAAAGTTGGTTCATTTCCTTTGTTTTCAATAAAAACATGAGCAGCGCTTGTTGTATCTTTATCTTCGCAAGGGATTGCTAATATATCGTAAGTTTTCTTCTCTTGATTACTCTTATATATCTGTAGTCCATTTTGTTTCTTATCAAAAATTGAAATAATAGATTCAACATCTTTATCGTTTGTTACATGAATAGTTCGAATATCAAATTTGTTGTATTCCATATTCATTGAAAGGTATTGAGTTTGTCCGTTTTGTACGAGTATTTGTTCAGATTTTTCGATAAGTACGGGCGATGAACTATCACCTACAGTTCCTTTGTAACGATTGATTTTCATTTCAGTACCCATGTAAACACCTCAATCATGTAGCAATTTAATGTTAAATAAAATAGGTTCAAACCCAATGTAGTTTAAATCTTTAGTTACCAGTACCCAAAACTCCCTAGAACTATTCGCGCTTAATGTATTTATTGAAATTTGTTTTACCCAAGCTAAGTTATCTAACGAAATATTTGCCCACGTATATCCCACCTTTTCCATGTATTGCTCAATAGAAATTTTGAGATTATGAACAGCTACAGAATTTTCATTTTGGACCATCATTTTAATGATTCTTTTTCCCTCAATCATATTTCCTAAATTAGTTGGATCAGTATCGTTTAATTCTTTAGAGTCCATTATGATTTTTAAAGGAGAACCCATATTATAGATGTCACCGCCATAAAATAGGGCTTTCTTTTCTGCTATAAGGCTATTTTGTTCATCGTTAACTTCAATGGTTCCTTGGAACTCTAAAGATGGTAGGTTTATATCTATACCGGTATTTAATTTGCCCACTTGATTAATAGATATTGTAGTGCCATTTTCATCTCTTAAAATTACCCTGTTATTTGGGAACAGTTGTCTTAACTTTAATTTGTGGCCACTCGTGATAATGATACGATCAATATCTAGCGGCTTGTATGGATCTGCGACACCTTTCTTTAATACAACACCGATTTTAGTCGCTTCTAATTTGTCGCTATCTGCATAATCAAAGGTAGCATCTACCTTGCTATAAAAGTCCCATTGTTCACCAGTAGAAGTAGCAAGCCATTCCCTGTGTTCTTTAGAACTATTAATAGAATGAGATTCAAGAAATTCTATTTTATTATCAGCGTTTTGATATATAATCAATCCGCCCTTATCCCCTTCAACATCAGGAGTATAATCAGCAATGACTTGTATCGCTATATCTCCTTGCGGTTTGTTGATTAGTAACATTACATCTTTATCTGCTGTATGATTCAATCTTATAAAGCCTTTTCTTGCAGCAATACTAAAAGATTCGGACGGTGATATAATCCATTCCGGGTTTATGGAATCAAAATCCTCTATAAATATTTTCCCTGCTTCTTTTTTATATAAAGAGATTTTTCTCATAAAATCAATTAAGTATCCAGAACTATCAATATCAAAAGCGTTAAACCTATGGAATGATATATTGTTGTTTTCGATTTTAATAATACACTCACGGATTGCTTGTTCCGTGAATTTCTTTTCATATTTTAGAACATAATTTTCATCTGCTTTGCTATTTAAAGAGAAGTAATCTTTATTTCCGTCTATCGATATAGAAACTTGTCCAGGAAGATTAGAAACTTCCGCAATAACACGTAGCTGTTTACCAAAAAACTTGAATCGTATATATTGACCGTTTGTAATACCGGAGTAAAATCGGTCAGAGCTACTTAGGTCAAAATCTGTATCAAATAGTGAGAAATTTTGAGAATTACAGTCATATCTTCTCCACCCCAGTTCGGGTGTCTTTAATACTTGTCCAATGGTAGCCATTTCATCACCTTCTATCTTGTTTTCTTCCAATTAGAATTTGTCCACCAAGAAGAACGGCTATGACGTAACCATAGTTTCGGTTTTTCTTTTTGAACTTTTCTATTTTCATCAACTTCAATGATTTCAGTAGGGTAAACATTATTAACAATAAAATCATCAAATTGTATGCACTCGGTATCAATGAATTTATTAATAATAAACCGTTCACTTTCGATGATTTCAGTATCAATTCCCAGAACTTTCTCCGCTGGTTCAAATTCCGCCACTGAACTTTCTATGCAAGTATCCCTGTTAAATCGCTCGAATTCTTCTATATCAGTTGCTATACTTACATCTCTATCAAATGTATCTAGTTCTAGTATTAAAGACTGCTTTGCAGGTGTGTCAGCTGCATCATAATCATTAGCAATTTTTGAATCTAATTCTAATACAGGTCTTTTAAAATCTATTATTCCGGACACATCCGTCATGATATTTGGTGTGCAACGCTCCATATCAATACTATCAACAATTTCAGAAGTTATAGTAACTTTGGAACGATCCATTATATCGGACAACACCGTCGTTGCTTGTAACTCCCGTTTAACCCTTGCAAATAAATCATAATCGGGTAAATAAACAGGTAATCCCATACCTTCAAATAAATCCATTTCTTCATTTTGGGCTTCTAATTCGATAACACTTCTTTCTGCTGTAGAGGATTCTCCCTCTATAACATCAATTTGTTTGTTTTCTCGTGTGCTCAATTCATCTGTTGTAATGTATGAAAGGATATTTTGTGATTTCCTATTAAACTCCCGTGATTCAATGGAATCTGCTATTACTTCTGGCACTACTTTGTGAGCATTAGTTTCATTGTCTAATATGGTATAGATTAGTTCTTTTTCACGAGTAGCATTATCAAATCCAATAATGTTTTCTGCGATAAGATCCCGAGTTAAAACAAAATCACCTGCAGTATCGACCACATCAATAGCAAGTTCACGGACCTTATTATCTATCGATTCCAATACTTCGATAGAATTCCCAATTAATTCATTTGTAACTCGAATTGATTGTGTTTCATCTTCAATTTCACTTTCGTGACATGAGTGAATTTTATTTGCCTGTTCATATCGTGCAGATGATGTTATTACTTCATTTTGAGTTCTTTTTGAATCTTCCATATCAAAGGTTTCTAGTTCCAAAGATAAGTTTTTTCGTATAAATGTTTCGTCTGTTGGGACCGCTGCTATGGTTTCTATCTGTTCTCTTTCAACTAATTCGAATGATATTGAACCTCCATCAACTTGAATAATATTTCTATCTGCAGTATCAAATTTTGTATAATCTGCTTTTAATTCTCTTTGGATTCTTGCAAATAGATCATAATCAGGTAAATAAACAGGTATTCCTAAATCATTAAATAAATCATACTCTTCATAAGAAGCAGCAACTTCATGAATACATCTATCTGCCATTTCTAAAGGATGTGTTGTTACTGCAGTTAACTCTTTAAATACAATCTCACCCGTGCCATTCTCAAATATATTAGACTGCAGTTCTTTTTCTTTTCGGTCTGCCAATATACTTTCGTAGAATTTTTCTCCATACAATACACGAGCTACTTTCACCCAGTCGGGAAGTTCTTCTACTTCTGTAGCAAACTCACGAATTTTCTTATGAAGAAGCTCTTCTTCTATACTTTCATTCATTTCATATTCATCTGTAGTTCTAGACATAATAGATTCATTTACGATTTTAATTTCACGCGTATCAAATGGTTTATCTGCAAGTTCTTCTTTCACATAATCCATATCAAAAATACGACTGCGTTGCTGCGCTGACTCATCAGCTGTAATATCTATTGCAAAGCATCTTGATTGTGTGAGGTTTTCCATTTCAGAAATATCTATATTAACGTTACGATCTATATCAAAAGCATTTAACGTTGTAATACTTGCTTCAACTTCAATGTCCCTGGAAGCCTGGTTAATTACATCAGAGAAGACACCTTTAATTTTGTTTACTCTTGTTGCGAATACACCTGCATTATCCTCTTTAACAGCCTTAAACCTTGAATTAGGTGGCATACTTACAGGAAACTCATGCACGTTTTCACCAAAAGGATTAGCAATTGAAATAGAAACACAATAAGTCTTTTCATACGAAAGATTTGGACTAACAGAAACTATATGATTCTTTTCATTTATAAATAAAGAAGGGGCAGCAATCGAATAATTTTTCTCGTTCATCTTTTGCCTTCCCCCTTTCTTGTTTAAATATCTTCTTTATAGATTGCTAGGCCAATTGGATTGAAAGGCGAAAACTTACTTGTGAATGGAGAAACTGCTGTTGTTGGCAATGTGTAGCGATATAATTGCGCCATTTGATAATTAGCTAGAATTTCACCGCCAGGGTATTCCTTAAAAGTTACAGTTTTATCTTCCGCATTATAATCGTAATCCGTTTTAGGAACTTCCTTACAATCCATGAATAGGTTCAATGTATTTTCTTTTGGTTTGTGCTCTAAATGGAATATCTTTTTAGTTCCATCGCCTTTACCAATTACTTCATCTGTTACAGTTTTTTCAATTTCAAACTCATCTGTTTGTTGAATATTTTTTGGATGTACTGCGTATACATCGTCAAGTTTCCCTACATATCCATCATTAGGATGTACGATATAAATTTGTGATAAATGGTATTTACCGCTATACATAGAGGGATTAAATCTCCCTTGTCCACTATCGATATCGGCATTATGAGTTATAAAGGCAAGGTAATGCTGCTGATACATAGATCCAGTTAATGATTGAGACAAAACAGGCGTAAGATTTCCACCAGATGTATTTTCGCCATAATCCATATTTGCATTACCAATTTTCTTTGTAGAATTGCTGAATTCTTCCCCAGAACGGCAGCCGCCCATAATAATTAAATTCTTTTGCGGTTTATTATCAAATGTATACATTCTTCCGATGTACAATGGAACAAATAGTGCTCGTACAGGGCTTGGTGTTGGATCAATTCGCATAAACATTACAACACGATCTTTATGAGCGTTACCGTACATGTAAACAACGGAATCACGTTTCCAGTCCTTTGTGAATCTTTGCTCCGGTGTCAAACTTAGTACTGTATAGGGAGAAGCGTTCACAAAATTGATAGATGTAAAAATTTCAGCCAGGACACTATTTGTACTCTGTACGGTAAATTGCGTCTTAGCAGGTAGTATTTCTGTTACATCGCTACCGTTACTAGATTCTAGCAAACGTGTACCTGCAATTTTTATGTTGTCTGCACTTGCAGGAGCAACTTTGAAAATAATTGTATCGCCTGTAAATGTATAGTTGTTTGCATCTAAAATTGTTCCGTTTTTGTATACTGCAAAACGGCTTTCATCAAAATCTGGGTATGGTAATTTAAAAGCTGTTTTTGTACCATTACCATTTCCTAAATCTGCATCTTGATCACTCATTTTCACTTCCTTCTCAATAAAGTATCGAGTATAAGTGAAGAAAATAATATCGTTCGTTGGTTCATAGGCATCGTTAGCTAAACGATATTCCCCCGTAACTCTAGCTCCTTTTGCTACTGGTGTATTAAATTTAATTAATCCTGTTCTACCATCCACTGTATAAGTGTTTTTTTCTTGATAGATACTATTTATATAAACAGATAAGGAACTAGCAATGATTGGAGAAGTGGGAATAATGAAGTTTGTTTTCTTACCATCGCCTACTCCAAAATCCCCTAATCGTGATTCTGTGGCTACATATCTGGAATCTGCGAAATCAGAATCCGCAGTATCGTATGCAACTGCAAAACCAAATCTTCTACGCTCCAAATCACTTCCGGTTGATTCGAATAATCGCACATCTATGAATTTGCTGCTTTCTCTTTGAATACGGAAAAATAGATCACGTTTCCATCCGTGATCTACAAATAACTTTTCTAATTCTGTAGGTAAGGTTTGTAAATTTACAATTTTATCGAACCACATTTATATTCATCCCCTATATAGTTTTCTCGAAAATACCTAAACCTGCTGGACGATATGCAGTAGCTGGCATTTTTGTAATTGGTGAAATTGCATCCACGGTAAAGAATCTGTAGATGTCATGTGTATCTGGACATGTATTTTTTCTAACTTTTAATTTATCTCCATTTAGCAATCCTAACGGGGAGAGAAGTACAACATACGGCATATAACCACGTACCCCTTCATCCGGATGTACAATATAAGCCCTAGATGTATGAACTCTGCCGCTATATAAAGATGGATTAAATTGATACTTATATTCGTCATTATCGTGGCTTTGCCATGCTGTAGGGTATTGGCCACCATTAGCACCTTTCCGATCCGGCGGCATTATATTACTCGGTATATTCCACGCAATATAATGCGCTTGGTATCTTGCACCAAAACGGGAACGTTTAATAATTACATTATCAATTCCATTACCTGGCGACTTAGGGTATTTCTTTGTGCGTGGCATATAGTTCGATACGTCCCTAAATGGCGTTTTACTTTCAAAATTAAAGCTGTGAGAAGAACTTTCTCCACCTTCATCGTAAGCAGTTCCAGCCCAAAGAGCATCTGCTATGGTGTCGTCATTTCCATAGCTTTCTAAGCGTCCCATGTATACTGGGGTTACAGGGACAGTATTATTTTCAAATGCTGGCGTTTTATCTGCTTGTATTAGTAGGACAACTCTATTTTTATCAACTTGTCCTGTAATACGAACTAAAGAATCTGGCCACCAATTTGTATCAGCATCTATATTTAGCAATTTAGGGTTTCTCAAAGTAGATTTAACCCAAGGAGACATCATTAAATCAGGCTTATCTGTATAGTCATAAACGGTATATGTATAAGGTCTTCCGTTGTTTATTTCTGTTTTTTCTGTAGCTATCACTTCGGCCAATTCTACATCTAGAATGGATTGGAACTCTTTCTTGTCTTCTGCTCCCATAATAATTACACTATCCTCTTGATAGCTTGGAAGTTTTTCAATCATATATAAATACATACATGAACGATCTTTATATTGTGGGTTGTTTTCTAAGTATGTTTTAAATGCAGTTTTACCATCAGGCTTAGAAAAATCAATGTCTAATTGAGACTTTGCGGTCCACTTCCAAGCTTGAACAATTCCGTATAAACCACCATCGTTGTTTTTTAAAATTACATGCTTTGCAGCCCAATAATTATGAACAGGATCGTCTGATTTTGTAGCTTTATAAATAACCTTGTAAAAGCTACTTACTTTCTTCCATCCATTTTCAATCATGGTATTTATTAACTCCATATGGAATTCTGCTTCTGATACTATTTTTTCAATATATGCCATAGGTTTCACGCTCCTAATCTCTTAATAGTTGATAATTCAGCTTTACTACTTTGGATGTTCCGGTTATATTGTGGTATTCGAACTTTAATACAGCGTTAGCCGGAATAGGTCTAATAATAGAAAAATTGAATCCTTCTGGTACGTCTTTTACATAAACATTTTTAAATATTTGTTTTCCATCGATAAATAGATTCCAATAATCACGATCACTATAATTTGATGCAGCTATAGAGAATGCAATTAACTCTGTATCGAATGGCAGTGAAAATTCATCTTTTTTTACTGCAGCATCTATTCCGATTCTTCTACCTTCTATATACGGTTCCGTTTTTGTAGGGAAATAAGGAGCGTCAAATCTACCGCCCGCCATATATGTAACAGCAAAACTCATGATACCCCTCCTTTATGATAAAAAATGCAATTCAAACCATACTGTTTTATCAAGGATTCCTTGATTTTTAAATGAAAATTGAACCGTACTTCCTGCTGCTAAAGGTTTATAAACCATAAAGTGCATACCTTCGGGAATATCCTTGGTATATATGTTTTTACAAATCGTTTTGCCGTTTACAATTAAGCTCCATTTATCATCTAATTCATATATAGATGCACTTACACTTATTGCATACAGCTCCATGTCTGCAGGTAAAGTATATGTAGTTTCATTTGTTTGGAATGAAAATGAATCCATAATGAAACCTGGTATGAATGGTTCTGTTTTAGTTGGATGAAAAGGTGGATCTAATCGGCCACCGGCTAAATAGGTTGTTTCAAACAAGAGCAATCACCCTTTCTTGTATTAAAAAATTCCCGTGCATCATTACGACACATCGGGAATTGGTAAATCAGACAGTATACCGCTGCCTTTATCCAGTAAACGCGGTTGTACACGCTGTAATTGTTTTTGTGCATTGTATATTAATTGAATTTCCATCTTCTTTCCTGTTATCTTGTGGGATAATATAACCTTGTCTAACATCCCTTGGTTATTAAAATCTAGATCGTAATGAAGATATTTATCTCCATCAACTTGGGATAAACGAGCACCATCACGAATAAGGGTATAGCCTTCTGTCATACCTTCTTTAAATACATCGTTCGGGTCATTTCCAGGCATTGGTTTACCGCCGTTATATATTTGCCTGTCAATCAACCCTTTCATTAGATACATAATCGGATCATATAAATTCTTTTGCATTATCATAAGATCACCCCTAATTCACCCTTGTGACAGCCCAAGTTTTCGCTGGGCGTTTGATATAATAACCAGTTGATTCATCTATATTTACTCGTTTAAATGTTAAATCGGGTAAAGAACCATAATCATATAAAATATTATTTTGTGTATCTAATACTTGTATCCGTCCGGTAAGCCATTTTAAAGGAGTCCGTACCCCTTCGAAAACAATCATGTTTGCACCGTATTCGAGTGATATATCAACATATGTAGGATTATTACGTATAAAGTAATTTTCCTCTATTAACTTATCATTGCAATAAATATTTAATAAGTCGCCATCTTCATAATCATAGTCCCAAAGTTTTAATCGTAATGTATCTACATTTACTGTAATACCAGTTATATCTGTATATGGAGCAGGTTCATACCCATAGTTAACAGTTAAATCTAAAGTTTGATAGAATCCATCATCTGCAGAAATCATTGTATTAATACCTTTGACAAAGTAATTCCACTGTTGACCAGAATCTCTATTGTAAACTGAAATAACATCGAATAATTGAATCCTTGGATCCCCAACAACTGCAACCGTTAACGTTCTGAACTTCTGGATTGCTTTTAAATGATATGCTGCAGCAACCGCTCTTCTTGCAAAGAACGTTGTCGCCCAAGGAACCTCCACCATTTCCTCACGTAAATCACCTTGCGATACATTTTTTAATAGAAACGAATTAAGAAATCCGTTTGCGTAATCTCCGCATTTAACAACAATACTGTTACTTATATCCTGATCAGTTAGCTGCATATCTAAAGAGATAAAATTTACCCCTTCTCTAAAACTAAATTTTGCAGGTTCATTAATTGCATAGTCCGGCATTTTCATGAATGTGCAACTTCCATCCGGTTCATGTTTTATATAATGGAATGTTGTATCTATAATATCGCGAACAATTTCATCCCACTTTTGAAACCTCTTACCAGTTGCTCCCTCAACAATCCAACTTTGATTGGTGCCAGGAATGTTTACTCTGTTACCGTGCAATGTAACTCCGGCTTTTTCAAAGAAGAATTTCACCACATCATAAACATTACCAGTTGGTGCTACGATCTCATCTGATCCTGGTGTTGGGATAACGGATTTGTGTAAAACCTTTTTATATGATGTTGTGCAGGTGACGGATATTGTCCCACTTTCGGCATTTACCTTCACATCAGATACAAAACCATGTATATACGGTAAAGCTTCTTCACCGTATCCGATAGACACCTTAAATTCAGTCTGCGGATATAGCTGGTTTGTATTTGTTACTTCACTGTTATAAAACCATTCTTGAATAGAAGAGAACTTACCATACCAGTTGTCAGGAGCCATTTGACCGTATTCATTCGCAAAGGTAATAGTAAATGTACTAGCGAACTGATCTGCGTTCTCCTGTACTTCTAGTCCCGTTACACGATGTTGTATTTGGACATAAGTAGAAGAGTCTCTTTTTTTCATATAAACAATTAAATTAGGGGAGTTATTCCCTACCTGGAAATAGCTCCCCAACATTCTAATTAAAGAAATAGATCCTTCCCTCACATTCCATCAACTCCTACTCCTGCTTGTGACATAGATATTAATTTACATTTGGCTATAACTAGAGTTCCTTTTCTTATTGCATCTACTTCATTTGGCGGGATTATACCCCCGTAGGTACCGTAATCCCCAGTAATAATATGAGGGCGATATATTTCCTTCATGAAATCACGCCAATAACTAATATCGTTGAATAAAACATTGAATTCTACTTCGCATCCTTTATTCCCGTTACTTTGGAAACGGGGATAACCATGCATAATATTATAGTTTTTTAATCCGTCTAATGATTTAGGCATTTTTGTTTGTTCAATCATTGCAATTGTAGGTATAGGTCCATATGCATGATAATAAACATCACGCAAATAGGCTACGTCAGAGGAACCGTAACCGATTGTTGTAAATTCAATTGTTTGTGGCCCTGCACCAACAAAAACTTCTCTTGCTTCCCAGGCATAAGCACCTCTTGCTCTAAATTTTTCAATACCATTTACTCGAACAATAAAGTGTTTATCCGGTAACATACCATCAGAACCAATAGGAACTTGGGACATAAAAGAAAAGTTATATGTCCCAGGCCATGAAAAATTAATAGTATATTTAATTGTACTTACTAATTCTGTAGCATCCCATAAGAGGTGATATGAACCAGCTCTTCTATGTAATGTTTTTAATATACTCATACATTTCGCACCGCCATTCCCATTAGATCGTCAGCAACTACGTTTTGTAGCAGCTTTCTCATTTTTACAAAGTCGTCTGCAGATTGTAGTTTTTCAACAGAGACTCTAAATGTAGCATTTTGAATTGTTACGCCATTATCCGTTTTCTTCTCAACGTGGGTTTGTCCAGCAAATGGATGGGCAGTTTTACCAATTAAATCAGCAGAACGTGCTCCCATTTGTCCAATTTGATTAGATACATCGGTTACTAGTTTCATTGGTTTAGGTGGAACGACAGCTTTATTTAATAGTTCAGAAGCTTTGTCTACTGCAGGAATCATTTTTTCCATCCCTACACCAAGACCTTCTGTAATATAACCCCCGTATTCCATCATTAACCGGGATGGGCTTCGGATACCAAAGAACTTTAATACGGCTTTAGGTATCCCCGAAACAACTCCTTTAGCTTTTTTTATAAGCCAATCTGCCATGCCGGACATACCTTCACCGATACCTGCGATAATATCTTTTCCCCAACTAACTGCATCTTTTGCTACATTTTTTACTATAGAACCAACTTTACTGAATACATCCTTTACAGTATCTACAACGCCTGTAAATGCACCAGTGATTGCTTTCTTTATAGTTTTAAAGTTACTAACAATAAATTCTTTTATACCGCCAACAACATCGGTTATTGTGTTATATAATTTGTTGAAATTAGTAATTACAAACCCAACAAATTCACGAACTGCATTAATGATTGTAAACTTTATAAAATTCCAAGCCGATTGAATCACATTTTTAATTGTGTTCATAACGCTAGAAATTGTATCTTTAATAGATTCCCAAGAAGATTTCACAAAATCTTTTAAGAACTTTAATACTGTAGTAAAGGTTGATTTAATTGCGTCCCAGGCTTTCTTTACAATTTCCTTAATCGTATTAAAAACACTGGATATTGTATTTTTCATTTTTTCGAATTCGGTTTTTACGTACTGCTTTATTATTGCTAAAGCCATAGAGAAAATTCTTTTAACAGCATTCCATCCAGTAGTAAAAATTTTCTTCCAGGTGTTAACTGCCTTTTGGGCACTATTCTTAATGAATTTCCATGTGCCATCTACAATTTTTTTCAATCCATCTAATGCAAATTTGAAAATGAATTTAATAGCATTCCAACCGAATTCGATTATATTTTTCAACAAGTTAAAATACCATTTAACTATTTTTACATAGCCATCCCAAGCTTTTGAAAATATTTTACCTATGAATGACATTGCAGAACTGAATACCTTTTTCGTACCTTCCCAGAATCCAGAGAAGAACTTACCTAAACCATTCCATGCCTTTTTCGCACCTTTTACAGTTGCGTTCCAAGCCTTAGAGCAGACATCACCAATCCATTTAACAGCTTTTTTGGTGTATTTAACGATATCATCCCAGTTTTTGTAAATCAGATATACTAATCCTACAATTGCTAGTATGGCAATCGTCCAGGGATTCATCAGTAAGGTCATCATGGATCTGCCCAACAGCGCTAGAGCTTTCCCGATTCCACCAAACATACCGATAAGTTTAGGGCCGACTTTAAGAATGCCTGTAAATAGCATTGGTACTTTAGTAAGTATTGGTACTAGGAATCTTAATGAACCAACAAATGCACCAACTCCACTTGTCATAAATCCCATCATGGCTACTAATGGACCTAATACAGCGACCATACCTAAAATTGCTACAACACCAATTTGAATTGGCTTAGGCATAGAACTAAATGCTTTTGCAGCAACTTCTACCGCTTTAATAATTGGAGGGAGTGCCACTTCTGCAATATCTAAAATAGCTTGTCCTAATGGTTCTAAAGATGCCATTGTAGTACGCATTAACTTTTGCCAACGAACACCAAAAGCTTCTTGCTGCGTCTTCTGCATTTTTCCCATTGTGCCCTCGACATCGCCTAACGCACCATTTGCATTATTAAGACCTAAGACAGCTTGAGCACCCATGTCTTCCCATTTTGTACCGAATACAGCAACACCAAGTTGGTTTGCTTTTACTTTATCGTCCATCTTACCTAAATCACCTAAGACGGCATTAAACACATCTGCAGAAGTTCCTTTACCTTTGTTGAAGTTATCCCAGACCTTTTGTGTTTGGGGTGACATTTCAGCAAAGGCATCAGATACACCTTTAGAACCATCCTGTACCCGAATACCGAACTCTTTTACAAGGTCGTTAATGTAATCGAGATTATAACTGCCATCACGAGTCCCGTTTGCCATAATGGTAAACATCTCGTTAGCAGAGAAGCCGGCTTGTTTGTACAATGGCGCATATTCGGCCACATTATCAAACATTTCATTTGAATAGTTCAAACCTTCTTGTCCACCAGCAGCAAATAAATCAAATGCTTCTTTGGAAGAAATACCAAATTGATTCATTAACTGTCCTGCACCACGAGTTACTTCATTGATATCAGAATCAAATGTTTTCCCCAATGTCATAGCGCTTTTTGTAGCTTCTTCTAATTCTTCGTGAGGAACGTCTTTCATATTCTGATACACTTTTATAAGAGACTGATCCACTTCTTCAATACTTTGGCCAAATCCATCTTTCCAAGTTTCTTTTGCGATTTTACCAAGGTTTTCAGCACCTTTTTCAGTAAGACCTAAAGAAGATTGGATGTTTCTTTGAGAAGTATCGAAGTCAGAAGCCACTTTTACAGCTGCAGCACCGATACCAGCTAAAGGTAAGGAAACGCCCGTTGTCATGTTTGTACCAACATCTTTCATTTTGTTACCTACATGACTAATGGATTCCCCTGCCTTTTGGAATTTATCATGCATTCCATTCGCAGTCTTTTGTACTCGATCTTCAAACTGTTGTAAATCTTTATAAGCGCCTTCTGCTTTAATACCAATCGTTCCGAACAGTTGGAACATTTCAGCTAACATTTACGCACCCCCTTCTGGGGCCGATAACCATTTTATTCTTCATCGTCGTCTTCCTGGAATTGAGCCATAATCTGCTCAACATGCGCTTCACACTCTTCTTTCGTCCATACTTCACCCATTTCATAAAATGACTCTTTATTGTCCTGGGTGTCAGTTAATCCAAAAGCTTGAAGATAATCATTAAAAGTAGTACCTTCTTCTAGTTGACGAGTTTGAAAGCCAATGAACGCCATCTTCTTCCACTCATTTAGTTCTTCTTGCTGCTCTTCTCGTGCAATTAAAGAAAATAGGTCCATTAAACGCGAATACGGTATAGATAAGACATATTCATCTGTCCATCCATACCGCTTTTGGATCTTGTCGAAAGCACGTAACATGTTTTGTTCGGCTTCTTCTAAATATTCATCTGAATTTTCATTTACGCTTGAATCGGAGCTGCTGCTGGAATTACTGCTGATTGGTTCCATTTCTCGCTCTGAACTTTCACGAGTCCCTTGACCTGGTTGAAAAAAGTCATTAAGTCTTCACTTTCTAATAGGCCCTGTATAACAGCAACCATTGCTTCCGGAGGGAACTGTCTAAATTCTTCTGCTTTCACTTTTAATAAACTAGCAAAGAACTCTGTAAAATCATCTTCGCAAGCAGGGATCATCGTTAGAACACGGAAAGCAAATTCTAATCCTTTTTGTTGTTGCTTCTCTTTAAGTGCAGATAATTGCGCTTGTTTTTCTTCTTCTGGAAGAGATTCAGCAGCTTTAGTTAGTTCATCCATTTCTTGCTTATCCTTACCGAAACCAGCAAAGTTAGCCATTGCACTGCGTCCAACCTTTGAGATAATTTTTGCAAATCGCCAAACGTCCGTTACATTTAATCGGCGCATTGCTACTTTTTCGCCTAGGATTGTAATTTCTGTACCGGTATTCATCATTTTTTCTAAAATAGAAGCCATTTTGTTCTCTCCTTTTAGCATTTAGCTCGTTTTATGTAATAGAAAACCGACTACCATTTATGCGGTAGCCGGTGCTTTTTGTACTGTTGTTTTCTTTTTCTTTGGTAAATAAATTTCGTATGGTGGTGTAGTTGGTGCAGATTCACTGTAATGACCAATAAATTTACATTTCAAACCAACCGTTCCTTTACCGTCTTTAAGATCTACTTCAATAGAGGAAACTACCATTGCATTACGAATTACAAAAATAACTGGTAGCTCACTACCCGAAATCATACCAATGAGTGCAATATCATGATAATTTGAATCTGGAATATCATTTGAAGGTTTCATAATATCGTATTCTTCTTCAGTTGTACTATCTACCGTCATACCAGGTAAAGCTAACTGCAGGTTTTCTTTTGTGAACTCTACTAATGTAAGTTCTACATGTGGTTCATCTTTTAATAACCACTTACCACGCACCATTTTACCTAGCACACCATCAATATCTGCATCATAATACTCACGATCAAAACCCACTTTAGTTCCGCCTGTAGTCGCTCCTACAAGTTCACCTAATTCTTTTACACTTTTAAATCCTTTGTACATGACACCAGGACCGATAACAAAATTATCTGTAGTCCCTTCACGGACACCATTAATTAATTTCCAGCTCATTTGTCCTACCCCCTAATACAAGTCCGTTCGCATGGTTCGGACAAGAAATTTTGCATTTATATGAATGATAGATGGGTCTTCATCCGGTACCGGCAGTTTCCCTGCACGATGTATAGAAAGTATCCCATCATCTTTTAAACCCACTTCTCTATCTAGTAACTTCTCAATACGTGTAGCAATTAACTTTGCCTTATCATAATCCCCATTATCACAATACACATCGAAATTTAGAATCATACGATCTATAATTTCAACATCATCCGGATTATCTGCTTCAATTCTCATCACTACATAAGGCATTTCCATATCATCTTGTGCAGTTTGGAATGAAAGAGCAGGCCCTTTGTCCTCGCCTTCACCATACTCTGATAGATTATCTTTTATTATTTCATCGTTCTCTACAAGCATTCTAATAGCTGCAATAGCGTTAGACATGTATTACCCTCCCATCATTCTTTTAAGTTCTCTACGTTCTTTTTCAAACGCTTTTAATAGGAATGGACGGGCTTCCATATGACTTGTACCAGTTTCAAGCCATATTGCTTTTTTCAAATCGCTCCCTACTGCACCCAATACCTCTGATTGTGACCGTTTAACATTGTATTTAATCGAATTTAACAAGTCACCGGTACGAACAGCAGGAGCTTCACCTGGTTTAGAAGCAGTATATTTACGACTCGTATGAGGTATTTTGTATTGCTTACCGCTACGGCTACCTGTGAGATTCTTCTTAACTTGATTTTGTAAATGAATAGATGCTGCTGTGACTTTTTCAACACACATAGCGTTAATATGCGTCTTTACTTGCTCCATATTACTTGAGTACTCAATTTCTACTGAATTCGCCATATAGAATCATACCTTTTCGCAATAAATTTCAATGTGATGATTCATAAATGCAGGATTACGCGGCTCTCCTTTTACTTCAAATGTATAATCAACACCCACATCTTCATTTTTGAAATGAATAAGATCATTGGGTTTAATTATGTAAGAAGCAGGTGCATATATCTTAAAGGTTGTATCAAAATTTTGTTTATCACGCTTAAACCTCTCATTATCAGTAGCAGAATTAGTAGTTACACGGCAAATCATCTTCTCGTAAACGTCCACTGGTACTTCCGCATAGTTACCAGCGGATTGTTTCTTTTTCATTTTTCGTTTTACTACTACCTCATGAATATATAAATCATCCATATCACCATCATCGAAGTACGTATTCATGTAGCCATCACCGGCTTAACTCTTGCTCTAAACCCTTTTAAGCCATTGAGTATCTTATTGTTTGTATCTGGTTCATCTAGCGTTTCTGGGCTAATCTGGTACGAGTAATCCCCAATGCTTTCCGATGTCTTCATACCTTTTCGTTGTAAGTTAGCACGAACTACTGCAGAAACAACCAAATCAATAATACATTTCTTCATAAGTACCTGCAGATCATCATAATCTTGTATCTTATATTCGAATTCATACAATTGATTTTCGGATAAACCATAAACAATACGGCCATTTACAGTAATAGAATCGGTCATATCTTGTTTCGAACTAACATGAGTTACTTTTGCTATAGATTCAGCAGGAAAAGAAAGCCACGCTAGTTTACTTGTTTGGATGACTTCTTTCATTGGATTCTCCGGCTTAACTCTTAAATACTTTCTAGTAATAACTGCATAGTAATCTATTAGTTCTTGAATTACTGTATCAGGCATCTTTTGCACATTTACGCGGTCTTTAATGTCCTGCAAGGTAATATCCATTATGTTTCTTTCTCCTTCTTATCGACTTCTTTTACAAGTTCAAAATGTCCAGTACTTACAAGGTAATCAGCTTTTTCATTTGCAACTGTTTCTTCTTGGCCATTCTTAAACTTTTGTCCATAAGCGGTGTAAGTGCCACCATATCGTAGCGTAACTACTTTCATAATTAACACCCCTTTCACGAATGTAAACTATTACATGAAAGTTTACATTCGTATTGCTGATTTTATTGGTTACATCTCGTTTCCCATTAAAAACAAGAAAATATTAAAAAAGTATACATTCAAAACCCTAATAATAAAGTGTTTATTCCCATAAAAAATACGCCTGGATATTAAGCTCCAAACGTATCCGGAATATTTGTTAGGATTGCTACTGCATCCATTTCTTGAATTACAGCATCATCATCAAAGTGAATTACATAGAATCGTTTATCTTCCATTACTGCAGTTTTACCTTCTGTAGTTTTACGAACACGAGTGTCGTATGTATTAACTGCAATAAAGTTTTTAGGGTCTGCAAGAATAATAACATCGTCTTCTAAAGATGGAACCGTAACAATTCCGTATCCCATTGGTTTATTAACTTGATCTCCTGCTCCAAGTAACGCAGCATCACCAGCGCCAGTAGGACGATTTGTTAAATACTCAATCCATTTCTCTCTACGGCTTGGGGACATAATCCAACGTAAATTGCTGTTTTTATATTTATTTGGCATCGCACTGGATAAAGCGAAGATAGAACCTTTTCCAAATCCATTCGCTGCGGCTGCTTCACCTGTACCAGTTACTAACTTAGCGTGATCGACAATATGAGATTCTTTCGATTTCTTGATTTTTTTTAACCATCCATCATTGATAGATAACATTCCGTCTGAAGACTCTGTATCGCCATTCCAATGTAAATCTTCTAAATCAATACCTAATTGAGTAGACATGAGGGCCATTACGGTATCTTCGTATCCTTCACCTTCAATGTTTTCACGGAGTAATTCTTCTGTAATCTCCCAAGGTAAGCGAATAGCCTTTGTATTGTACTCAATTTTAGAAGTTTGAACATTTGCACGATAATTATCATCACTATTTTCCGTTTTCTTACGTAAGATACGGCCACCAATTGCAATTTTATCTAATTCACCTTGTTTTGCTTTACGCATTTCTTTACGGTGTAATTGTGAGAATGGTGTTGTATCAAATGCCATTCGGAAGAACTCTTTACTTTGTTCTGGATTTAATAACCCTGCATTCATTCCACTTGTTGTCATTGCTGCCTTTTCAATACGATCTAAACGTTTTAATAATTGTGCGTTAGTCATTGTCATAATGATAAATCCTCCTCTTACAGGTTCAATCCTGCCCATTTAGATTTTTTAATTTGTTGTTGTCCTGGTGTAACTTCTTCATCTGGATCTAAACCTTTACGGATAGAAGCAGCATTTTCGATATTTTCAAGTCGCTTTGTAATTGGTTCTAGTGCTTTTTGAATAACTGCTGCAGCTTTTTCTTCTTCTGTTTGCTCTTCTGGCGTCGGCTCTACCTCTTCACCATTCACCTGCTTTTCAATCTTTTCTAACTTAGTAGCTAGTGGCTCTACTGCTTGTTTAACAATCTCTGCAATATCTTCTGCTTTCATTTCATCTTCCTCCTGTGGTGTAGCGGCTTCTTTTATTTCACTAATTAAAGCTAATGCTTCATCTAATTTTGCATGATTCTTTTGGGACAATACTTTCCCAGCTTTTTTAATACTTTCTAATACAATGCTTTCTGTTTGTACACTATCTTCTGATTTAGCGATGGTATAACCGCCTTTAATAGAAGAAAGTATGTCCTTCATATCATCAAGAGCAGCTGCCATACGGTCGATATCGGGATTACTTTCCCAAATCTCCCAATAGAACACATCTTCAAACAAATTAAATACAGCTCGTAAATCACGTTTTTGTTTTTCATCAATAAAGCGGTCTTTTACTTCGCCTTTTGTGATTTTGTGAGTTTCACCTTTAACGAAATCTAACATCTTTCGAATAAGACCTTTATCTTCATGAGTAAAATCATCAGTCTTAGCGATTTCCACACGTTCACCAAATCCACCCATAGAAAAACCAGTGACTTCACCTTTTTTAATTTCTTCCCACGTATCTGCATCATCAACGCGAACAGTCATAAGCCATGTTCCTGCTTGTACTTCTTGTTCGCCTACTGTCATATCACTTTTAGCAATCCAGTTTTCGACTACTGTACCTTTACCAGCGATTTCGTCATGTTGCTTGTCGATGTGCTGGTAATTTTCCATAAAGGTATAAGCGGCCTTTTCTATTTCTTCTGCAGTCATTGTATCCCCGTGTGAATCTTCTACATCCGGTTCATACACAACACCTGTAACAAGCTGCTTCTCTTCCTCTGTTTTAAGGATTGGAACTTGTTTTGATATATTTGGTTGTTTAGCAGATTCGCTTTTCATAATGGCAAATTGACGACCGTTTGCGCCCTTTGTAACTAATGAAACATAACTAATATTGGCGTTTTTTAGTTCGTATCCCATCGTTTTACCTCCTTCCCTATAAATATTGGGGTTCCACTGTCAAAACGCATAGCAGCCAATTTAAAGCCATATACGTTTTGACGATGAAACCCCAATCAAATAGGTGTATTTTACTACTCTTCTGAAATCATAGTGCAGCGACAATGTGGATGAGCTGGCGGACACATCTTTCCATTACTAAATAGATCATCAATACCTACCGTTTCCCCATGTAAACCACCACATTCTTTACAAACACGCTCATCGTTTCCTGTAAGCCATGTTTTCTTGTTTCTATTTGCGCCCCTATAAGCAATTAAATTGCCGTAATTCATTGCATATGTTGTTTCTGTACGTGCAATCATCATTGCTCTGTAGTTACTTGCTTCTGACATCACATCTGCAATGGAAACACTTAATGCATCGACACCCATTCTTTCACTAAGATTCTTTAGCATTGTTTCTCTTAATCTATCTTTAGTGGTTTCATGTATTCCCTTTGCTAATTCAAAAGCGTAAGTAGCTACCCATTTTGCAGCAACGTCACCAATTGGATCTAATACCATCCAGGTTAAACCGTTAGAAGCTATAGTACTCTGTACAAACTCTGTTACATCATCCTGTAGTGTGCCCGTGACTTCATCGACAAACATTTGTCGTTCCTCATCCCAATCAACACTATCCAGAAATTCATCAACTTCTGCTTCTGCAATTACAAGATCAATCTCTTCATTTGCTTTATTAATACGAATTACGGGAAGCAGGTTTAAGAGCCGTTTTCCCTGCTCTGAAAAAAATCAGCTACCTTCTTTTGCATAGCTTTGTCTATTTCTTCATGCTTTTCCCTAAATGCATTAATAGCAATTAAGTTATCTTGCTCATTGTCTGCAGCTTTTGCAATAGGTTCCGGTAGAGAAGGGGCAGTTGTACCATCAAAGAATTTATCCCCTTCTGGTACAGGTTCATAACCTACTACTTTACGGGACTCATTCAGTTTTAATATTCCACCTTCATAACTGTCTTTTGCATACTTCAAATCTGCTTCACGATCATCCGTATCGATTTCATTTAATTTGAAATACCAATCTAAACCGCCTAGTATTTCAGCAAATACACGGAACAATTGATTATTTAATCGATGTTCTAATATTTCTTGTCCAGGTTCAATAATAGAACGCTTGTACATCTCGTTCATTTCTTTAGCAGTTGTTTGTCCTAATGAACCTGTCATAGCCCAACCGATACGATAAGGTGGTACACGATGGGCCACACATATCTCCATTGCGCTATCCTGCTTATATAAACGGAAACTACCTTCCTTTACGTCTGGACTAATCTTTTCTAATCTTGCTTTTGCACCATCTGGAACAGGTACAACGGCTAATTTATGGTGTTCTCCTTTTGTTTCTGCAGAGAAGAATGCTTTCAGTTCATTTTCTGTTCCAGAATCTACTTCATCGACTCCCTCAAGAAATAAAATGGAATCAGGAATGGTTTTGCCTGTAAAAAAGTCGATATTGTAATCTCTTGCAGCTTGTGAGCCAACTATCGAACCTATAGAACTAACGTAATTAGGTATCCCATAATAAGAAGAACGAGAACCAAACTTACGAATAACAATTACTTCTCCGGCTTTTTCTGTTCCATTTCCTTCGAGATCCTCTGCACCTAAAGGCCTACCATCAGCAAGATGATAATCATCTGGATAATTAAACTTTTTAAACCAGATTTCTTTATTGTTTACGATTTGAGCAAAGCGTATTTTGTCCTTATGAGCACGTACTGTATGTCCCGGTATATGATAAAGCTCTACCGGACTTTCACCTTTATTATCGCGAACAACTTCAATAATGCCCCAACCAACTGTTTCATAATCCTCCCATACAGCTCTAAGAATTTCTGAACTTGTCATTTCTGGGTTGCACTTCCGCATGAAATTTTTTAGCATTTCATATTGCTCCTGGTTTGCTGCTTCTTTCACTTCTTCAAAAGGCGCGAAGTCAAAACCAACACCTGCAATATCATCCACTTTCGCGCTAATACAAGCAGAATGAATAGGGTTACTTTCCTTTATATCCATTAATACCTTCATATCATAAGGAGGCTTAACCAATCCCCTATCTCCATATATTTGCGCGAATGGGTCAACTGCCATTTGTTTGCTGTTATCTTCCTTATTCTTTGGAGCATCTGCAGCTTTATTTATACTAAATACTTTTACATTCTTTATGGTTTTCTTGTCGCTCATATCCTTTGTATGTCCTCCTTTCTTCTATTAATAGAGAGCAAAAGAAATAGCCGAACAATAAATGTCCGACTACACTCTTTTAACCTTTCCACCCATAACTACTTTACGTTTACTCATATCATCCTCACATGCGTAACGGGTCATATCGATACTGTGATTATCTTTATCTTGTAATCTATTTTTGGGATTACCGTCTTTATCAACTTCATAATCAATATTTTCGAATTCTCCTGCAGTTTTTGGACAACGCTCCGGATCAATTATGATTTCTTCTAAATCATCCAACCATTTTTCACCGTATTCAACAGAACCAGGCCCTTTAACCGCACCCTTGATTTTCTTAATACCATGATCATTTTTCATTTCATCAATTGATTTTGGTTCCGATGAATCCGCAATTATCTCGACGTCATCCCAACCAAGCTGTTTAATCTTTTCAGCTAATGAGCGGTTACTGATTTTAACGCCATGTATTTCACCGAATATATAAAGCTTTCTGCGCGTTTTATCATAATGCATACGACCAAAAGACAGTGCGTCATTCCCATAACCCCAGTCAATCCCTTGACGTATATTATCAAATGATTTGATTTCTTCATCTGTAATACGTCTGAATGTAAGGTTACTAAATGGAACAACACCGCTGCCTGTCGGTTTCCCTTCATATTCATGTTCATATTGCTGTGGTTTAAGCCTTTTTGTTTCTTCTGCTTCTTCTACGAACTGCTTAGAAATATGAGGATTATCATGATATGTACTATGATGTACAAATGTATTCTTTGGCTTGAATTGCGTTTCAAACTTCTTATTAACCCAAGACTGTTTTCTCTTCGGTGGGTTATACGAGTAATACATTTTATATCGCAATCCATTCGGTAATTCTTTACGTAAAATAGACTTCTCTATTGTAGAAACATCTTCTTCTAATTTAAATTCGGCCAATTCTTCAAACCACGCAATAGCAACTGGATACTTTGCTATCTTAATAGATTTGATTTTTGCAGGATCATCGGCACCACGGAATATAATTTTGTTTCCTCGCGGTTTATAGATAATTTCCATCGGACTTTCTTTAAAACGAAATAAATGTTCTACACCTAGTATTTCTATAGCTTCTTTTATTTGCTCATAGCAGGATTCTCTTATTGTATCCTTTACTTTACGTATACAAAGTACTGTAACGGGAAACTGAATAAGATCCATCACAATACAAATAGATATATCAGTAGATTTACCAGAACCACGGCCGCCTTTACAAACGATTTTTAATATCGCTTCACTTTTACGGGCTAACCATACTTGATGAAAAGCTGGTGGAAGTATTTCAGCGATTTGCTTTTTAGACATTTAAATCACCACTGATATTGTCTACAATGACAACTGGCTCAATATTGTTATCATCATTATTAGTATTAGATTTAATTTTGTCGATTTGAACCTGGATAAACTCAAGTTTGGCCCTTCGCTCATCATCTATATTTGCTAATCTATCAAAATCTCTAATAAGAGCAGATAATGTAGAAAGTGCTTTAGATTGAGCATTTAAGAAACTAGCTTGCTTATCCCAAGCAAATTGAATCTCCCACTCTTCCTCATAGCCGCTTTCGGTAAGTTTATTTTTCCGCAGTTCCTTTGTCATGTCTTCGTTGTCTTTAACGAACATAATACGTTGAGCATGAATAATTTGAGCATGCTGCAACATTATACTTTCCCATAGAATCGATAAAGGATCATTCTTAATTGCTTCCTCTAGCTCTTCTTTTAAATCATATAATTCTTTTGGTAAATACTTTCTATACAAACCATGAGTAGCAGCATTACCATTACGTAACGGAGCAGAACCACCAGAATTACCGATAGCATTTTTATTACCCTTTTTGGCTCCACCACGATTGTTTATAGCATTCTTATTACCCTTGGGTGCTCCTGGTTTCTTTTTGGAGTACTCCGTATCTTTCTTTGGAGTACTCCGTTCATTTTTATGGAGTACTCCATTTAATTTGTCTATCCATCCATCTTTGGATTTCCATCCGCCAACCGTTTTTTCACTTACAGTTTTTTCGGATGTAGACAACAATTCGGCAATTTTACGATTCGTAATATCACCATTATGTTCTTTAAATATTTCATACGCTTTGTTACGGTCTGGACTTCGTTGTCTGGCCATAATTACATAACACCTGCCCCCTTATCCAATTGTTTGCACTTCCTTTTCTAAACACTCAATGCATATATGAGCATTATCCGTATTTGCTTCACGGAGATATGTTTTATCAAAATGAGTAATAGTTAATGGCATTTTTAATGTCCACATGCACGGCTCATTACAAACAGAGCATGTAGGAACGTTTATAGTTTCTTCCTCCATTTACACCACCTCACGCTAATTGCTTTACAAAATAAAAAAGCAGCGTAATCGCTACTTTAAATTTTTCGTATTTTTTTCTTCTTCATTTATGTATCTATATAAAGTTGCCCTTGAAACATTGAACATCTTACAGACATCAACTTTAGGTAACCCTTGTTCAACCATTTTTAGCATACCCTCTATCTGTTCCGGAGTATGAGCACGTTTGCGACCACCTTGTTTTCCTCGTTCTTTTGCAGCAGCTACACCACTAACAACACGTTCATTAATAACCTCGCGTTCCATTTCAGCCATTGCACCAAATATATGAAATAAAAACCTTCCCATTGTTGTAGATGTATCAATACCATCTTTAATAGAAACAAAGTGAATTTCCTTATCATTAAATTCTTGCAATAAATTAACTAACTGGTGCATGGTTCTTCCTAAACGATCTAACTTGTAAACAACCAATGTATCACCTTTACGAAGTTTGCCAAGTAATAATTGAAGCTCTTTTCTGTCCTTTTTCGCTCCACTTTCTTTTTCTGTAACTATTTCTTCACAACCATAACGGTTTAATTCATCCAATTGCATATCTAAATTTTGTTTTTTAGTAGAAACCCTAGCATATCCGAATATCATGCACCATCATCCCTTGTTATTTGATATAAAAAGTGTATCAAATTCCTGTATCAAATTCAATTATTAATTGAGACATAGTTTTGAGACATTTGTTATACCATTTTTATAGGTTTTAAGGCCCATATATTCAGTGTCTCATAATGTTTTGTTTTTGAGACACTAGTTTTCGGACAAACGCAGTTGCAATCCACTTAAAATACCATTAATTAGTTCAGTTTCTTTTTCATTGGATTGAGTTAGCAATTTATCGATAACTTTCTGATCAGAATAAGCTAACAAAAATGAAGATATATAAGCTAATGCATTTACATATTCTGTAGCATCTTTACTACCATTATTTGCATGAGCAGTATATTGTACATTTGACAATACCATCACCCCTTACAATATTTGGGTTGTGTTGAGTTTGTTTCGTTTAATTGGGAGCATTCAAACCATACTCTAAATCTCTCATTATCTAAAATCCACGTATTGCCGACCTTTTTGGATTCAATAGCACCTGCTGCACATAGATTCTTTATATGACCAGGAGAAAGGCCGCTAATAAGATGAGCATCATTAACACCAATAACATTATCTAGCGCTGCATATGGTTTCAAATTAACATCTTCCCATTTAACACCATACATCCCTATACCCATTTCATTCATTTTTGTTTTATCTGTCATTCTCTCTAAATGATCCAATACAATAATATTAATTAATTCCCATGTAACTGCATCAGATAAAACTCGTGTCTTTAACTCTGCTGTTAAATCATTTAATAATTCTAATTCCATATGTATCACCTCATAATAAATGCAACACGTTTGCGCTTATCTTTCCTTAACAACAAACAAGACACCACCCAGATCACGGCAGCGCCTGCTCTAATTGCTATACACATGTTTGTTCTAAAAATAAAACATCCCTAATGGACACATCATAAGATTAGTAACCGTATTTTCTGTTCGTTAATTATTATGTTTATAGGCCTAGATTGTGCACATCTATATTCAGTGAGCGCATACCCTATTACATGAATACTACTTTAGGAGTGATTATATTATGAATCCTTTACCGATGAGGATTGTTGTAGCTCCAGCTTCTGCTTGGCAACATTTACCTCAATATCCTTCATATGGTCAATATGGTATGCAACCTGGGCACATTCCCTTTACTCCTACAATTCCGCCTTCTCCCGTAATATACCAATATCATTATAATTTCCCATCATTGTATTTCCAAGAGTTTCACGGTACATTTAACATCTAATATTTGTTGTCAATTCATGTTATACCTAAAACAGTATTTAAATACGTTTAATGTGTAATTTCTATATAACAAAGAAAAAAGCAACCGTTACGGATGCTCTGATATCAATTATTTATTTGTATTTTAATTAAGGTAAATGAAGTTTTACCCTTCTTCCAATCACCTAATATTGCTGCACCAATCTTTTTATGCATTATTAAGTAACTGGAAGAAGAGCAAAAGCTCTCCTTAATAACGGTATCATTCAATCGTTACCATCTGCTGGTTTCGGATTTTATGCGCCATCATTACGAACCGTTTAGAATTTAAAAAACAACATAATGAGTTGTGTTTCCCGCCACTTCCCACAATACAAATATAACACGTTAATTACAAAATAACCGGCACATTTCCTGCCAAAAAGCGGTCACGACTCTGCCAACTTTTTCATAGTTCAAATTTTCCCACTGCATCTGTTAATTTCACTGATACACCGAATATACTTTTTTTCATTTCTGTCATTTTCTTTTTTATAATCCACTGTGGATAATTCAATTCTTCTAGAATATTTCTAAAATAAGTTGGATTTAGCTTTAACACATCAGGATTTCTTCCAGTATTCCTTTTGTATCTAATTATTGCTTCTAATAGTTCTTCATTTAACATGAATCACAATTACCTCCCCCTTGCATTTTATATTTATGTATATACACCATTCGATACCTTGATACTGCCACTTACCCATATCTTATATTTTGTGTAACTAATCTAAACGCTACAGCCCTTGATATCAATAGCTTCATAGCACTTTCTCTTTTGAGTTACACAACACAATAAAAATGAGTAACCGTATAGAATACGGGTAGCACCACACATCCATCAACTTAAGGAGAATAAACGCTACCAAAACAAAAAAAGCCCCAAATTTTTCTTAAAAATAAGTTGGGGCTTTTGAACCAGAAAAGTATATTTTTAACTATGAAAACTACGATAAATTTTTCCTTTTTTCCTACTTGCTAAATTCAGCAAGTAAAATTTTTTTAAAAGGATTAGGACTGTCAGTTCTACCCAAACTATTCCAATTGACGACCAACGTATGCTTGCCTCCAAGTTTACCTCCAACAAGAGTTGTAAACCCTAGAATGCCACCTGTGTGTCCCCATATCGAGACACCGTTTGGAAGCTTAGTTTCATAGATTCCAAGACCATATCCATCGATTCCTTCTTTTCCTGTAGGAACTGTAGTAAGCATTTGTTTTAGTTGCTGTTCCTTCAGTAATTTTCCACCAAGCAAGTAAGAGAAGAATTTGTTTAAGTCGTCAGCAGTAGAAATCATATCTCCAGCAGAGCTACCTGCACTTGGGTTGTAATAAGTAACGTCTTTTAGCTCACTTGCTCCGTCTGGTTGGACATATCCACGGGCATGGTTTGTGCCTGGAATAACACTTGAATTGCCTGGTAGGAATGTATTCGACAATTCAAGTGGTTCAATAATCCGATTTTCAATCTCTTCCGCATAGCTGTTTTTGGTTACTTTTTCAATAAGAATGCCCAGTAATACGTATCCTGTGTTTGAATAAGACCAGCCCTTTCCTGGGGCAAAGTCTGGAGGCAGAGAAATCCCCATCTTCACTAACTCTTCAGCCGTATACGATTTTTTTGTATCCGTAAAATCAACGTCTTTTGACCTTGAGTATTCAGCGATACCACTTGTATGGTTCAATATCTCCCGGATAGTAATCTTGTTACCATCATATCCATTTCCTTGAATGACACCAGGCAACCAGTCTTCGATGTGGTCGTCTAGCTTCAGGCGATTCTCTCCAACTAATTGAAGTACAACTGTTGCGGTGAACGTCTTCGTCACACTCCCAATGCGAAAGCGAAAATCTGTTTTCATTGGTTTCTTGGTTCTCAGATCCGCTATTCCAGCGGCATACCCCCACGTTTTTCCACCCTCAGAAGTTTTAGCAAGTATCCCTGGGTATCCAAATTGCAATGTATCCCGCATTGCTTGCTTGACGGAAGTACGATCTCGTTGAGTATTTGTTTGTAACGAACTAGATACATTTTGAGTAGGCTCTGCTTTTACAATTGAGGTTGGTGTTGTATATAACAGGGAACTTCCAGCTATTAAAAGGGCCAGACTTGCACATGTAATCTGACTACATATTTTCATAAGGCATTCCTCTCCTCTATTCATATTGTATAAGTGTTTGCTTACGGATCCTTACTTCCTGAAAAGACTTAGGGAAAGGCCCTCACGCATATAGATTAAAGCCCCAGTACAAAGGTATCTATCAATACCAACAATTTGAGCCAGTTAAATCTCCATCCCTTCTATAACAAAATTATTCAAAGGTATGAAAGCATATTATGTACCCTTAGTTATTGTTAGGATTAACACAACATGAGACATAGC
This sequence comes from Bacillus cereus group sp. MYBK5-2, assembly GCF_051915685.1. Taxonomy (NCBI): domain Bacteria; kingdom Bacillati; phylum Bacillota; class Bacilli; order Caryophanales; family Bacillaceae; genus Bacillus; species Bacillus cereus group sp. MYBK5-2. The sequence continues at coordinate 1,308,701 of NZ_JBQAFE010000001.1, read as the reverse complement.
CCCAACCCATATTTTACTTTATTTATCCATGATATGTATTGAGAAAGAATGTAAATTCGAATCCTTTCCGTACCCCAACTATTGATCGTTTTTTTCACCTATTATAATTAGTTATTTTGAATTTCATAATAAAAAACTGTAAAAAAATAACGAGTCCCTTAACGTACAGGAAGCGGTTGAAAAATATGTCTAAACGCACAATTTTCTTTTTTGATATGGTGACCCCATCGCAATCAAGCTAAGGTTTTGAAGTACCCACTAAATGAAATTTCTCTTTCTCTATAGTTAGTTATTTTGAGAAGTCAGCTCACTTTTTGTTTTTGGGGTGTTTACTTTTCTTAAGTTGATGGATGTGGGGGAGCACCACATCCATCAACTTAAAGTTTTAATATACCAGAAATCAGGAATATTTTATTCTGTTAGCTTGATAGCGATAGGGTACAGCCAACATTTCGGAAGCTATGTATGTTAGACGAATTTTAACCTAAAAAGTCGAATTCTTGTACGTGAAGTGCAGTGATATTTCATTCATATAATCCGTATTATCTGAAGTTAATAAAGTCTGTTACACTCTCTTCTTTAGGAACGTTTCCATAATATCCTTCTTGAACCATTCATAATCAAACTGAAAAGCTACATTATGCGTTTTATAGCCTGGATTAGTAACAAAACGAAAGTCTGCAATGCTTTGACCAAATCCTTCCCCTTGATCAGGAATCACTTTAATAGGTACCCTTGAAAGACTAACAGCCTCTTGATTCAGCAAATACCACACCGTTACAAAATCATGCATAGGACTTCCACTTATACCAGGATTAGACTTGGAGTAGAAATTATAATAATAATCTAACATAGGTTTGATGATGAGTCCTGCAAGATCCTGTGTATTCCGATGAAATGCATCGATTTGCTGGACCATCTCAGGTGTAACAATCGCATGTTGAGTCACATTTAAAGGAATAATCGTCAAGTTCTTTGCATGCTGCAGAATTAAGTTTGCTGCATAAGGGTCTGCGTAAAAATTAGCTTCAGCCACAGCAGTTACGTTACCTGGATAGAAAAAAGCTCCCCCCATGCAAATGCATTCTCTTACATTTCGCATTGTTTCTAAATTCAATACAAAAGTCGTAGCTAGCGAAGAAAGTCTTCCTAAATTGATAATTGTAAGTTCTTCTAAATTCGATTCTATAATTTGATAAATATCATTTAAAGGATAAATTGGATATGAAATTTCTGGTGGAATAATAGGTCCTAATCCAACTTTTCCATGTACCTCAGGAAAATACTGAGTCAATATACCTGTCAACGGTACAGAAGCACCAAGGAATACAGGTATTTCTTCCCTTCCCGCAATGTACTTTAAATAGTTAATATTTCTTATTACATTTTCTCTTGATACATTTCCATAATCGGCCACGATTCCTACAAGTTGAATGTCTTTACGAAAAAAGGTGTACAGTATAGCAAACGCATCATCAATCCCTAAATCTGTAAACAGGAGAACCTTTTTTTGCATATCTCTTCCTCCAAAATTTATAGAATTCTACTTTCGCCAATGATGTAGTGATTAGACTACGCTTGTATATATATTTTTTATGTATTCTTAAAGAGTGGATTCTATTCACTTGAAATAGCTTTGCTCATCTAAATTTGATTTTATGTTCAAGCGTAAGTTTCTGTTCTTAAGTCGATAAGCATGTGTTGCTATCCTTGAACAAAAAAGCAATGATTAGATTTTAAACCTAGTCATTGCTTTATCCATTGCATCTTGGTTTACTCCTATATATCTTAACGTTACTCGTTCACTTGAATGATTGAATATCTCCATCAGCAAAGCTATGTTCTTTGTCTGCATGTACATATGATATCCAAATGTCTTACGTAATGTATGTGTCCCAATCTCTTCTAAACCAAACTTTGCTGCTGTGGTACTAAGTATTTTATATGCCATGCTTCTTCCGATTGGTCGATTCTTTCCTTGTCTACTCTTAATTAAATACTCATAGTCTTCCATATCTTCAATGTACCATTTTAATTCTCTTCTTAATGCTGCAGTAATCTGAATACGTTTCTGCTTACCTGTCTTCATTTCACGCATTGATATATGGCTGCCATTTAAATCTCCAACCTTCAGTTTTAAAATATCACTAATACGTAGACCTGTATTAATTCCCATTACAAACAAAATATAATTGCGTTCATTCTTTTCTTTTAGATATTCTTTAATTTGTTGGATTTGCTCTGTATCACGTATCGGCTGAACAAAATTCATTATTCATTACCTCCAGTTTCTTCTGTCTCGTAAACTTCTAATCCAAGCGCAAAAGCAAGTTTATAAAACGCTTTAGACTTCCAACGTCGGTAAGTACGCTCTGACATTCCTATTTCGTTATAAACCATGTAATCACATACGTCCTCTTCTTCTAAATAACGTTTATAAATAATATCCCTTTGAATACTTCCAGCACGACCGTTTCCTAATCGAGTTAGAAACTGATCAATACGTAATGACATTCTCTCAAGCCACTCTTCTCGTTTACTTTGTTGAATATTCGCTATAGCAACATCTTCTAACGGCTTACCAACTGCATGTGTAGGACCGTGCTCACGCATTTCATAAGAAGGAGTAACTTTCATTTCTTTACGCATCATCCCAAATTGCCTATGTATACGTATGCTTTCCAACACACCTTCTAATTCCTCCTGTGTTGCTGATCTATCGATTTTTGGTAAGAAAGATAATTGTTTAGTCATGTAGGACCACTCCTTTTTATTTTTTTACTTTTGTCTTAACGCTCCACGTCTACGTTCATAACGTGGTTCACGAACTCCCATTAACTCTTCAATTTCACGAATACTAAATTTCTCTTTCTGTTTTTTCTTAGTTTTCTTTTTTGTTTGATTCGATTGCTTTTTCCACTCACGTAATTGGTCCTTTAGTACCTTCATATTTCCCCATCTCCCTTTTCAAAATAAAAAGGACACCTATTCCTAAAACAGCTTTAATGGCTACTTTAATGAATTGGTGTCCTCTAGTTTTCTAGCCGGACTTTATTCTGTTTGCTTTCACTTTAAAAGGATTATTTTGTTAAATAATCTGAAAAAATTTCCATGTTAACAAACTTTTTTGGATATTTCCATTCGATAACTAAATAGATATTATTAGTTTCATATGAAAATACAAATATTCATATTAATTACATATAAAATGTTAAATTTGTATATTTCCTTATAAAATTAAAGTTAAGAAAGGGTGATGATATAATGATTAAATTTCTTTTAACTTTAACTACTGAAAACAAACAAACAATAACATGGAAAAAGTACTATTATGAAATCGTTAAAGCTATGATTATTTATAAGTAACTCTGACATATTTCAAACATGCATATGTTAATTTTAAATGTATAAATTTTTCTCCCCTGAATAAAACTCAATATTCCGTCAATAATGTAGATGACACGGTAATCTTTTTTCCTTTCCCCCTTGGAGAAGCGAGCAGTTAGTTTTTGCTAGCTGCTCTTTTAATTACACATTTTTGTCTTAACACTCATATAATATTGAGAATTAAAAAATCATCTCATGTATAAAGGGAAAGTATTCTTTTTCATTACTCCACTCCCTCTTTAAATAACACTGTTTGAATAAGGTTTTTAAAGAGGGAATACATTTAAAAATCTTGGTTACACTGTAAACAGGCTCGTGAATAGCCAATTTTACTAATACCCACTCTATGTCTATTACCTTGAGCCGAGCAATTAGCAAAAGCTAATTGCTCTTTTATATTGAGTTAATAATAAAATTTAGGTCTTATTCCTTTTCTACATCATATACTTTTAACCTAACCATCCAGCTCAAAGTGTTACCTCCTATCTTAAAGAGCACTGATGCATGGTGCTCTTTTTAGTTTCCTTATTTCTATAAAATGAAATTTTTGTTTAGTTTTCTTTCATGCATAACATTTTCAAATCTGTTTATACTATAACTGTAACTTGTAGTTACAATTTGCGTATCCATGTGGAATAGTATTTACAGCAGGCAGTTAGCTACTTCAGCTAGCTGCTTTGTTGTGCCAAATAGCGTTTTCGTTCAAATACTTCACGTCCATAAAAAAATTACATTTGGTATCACATACTCTTTTACATTAAGAGTTTTAGTCAGAAGAGCACTTATATATGGTGCTCTTTTTGGTATGGAATGTAAAATAGAGGCTTGCTCTTAAAACCTTTCATGTAATTTTTATAGTTTTTCCTTACACCCATATGTCTGCTTGCTCATAAGTTGTTAAAGTATAAATATAAATTGGCTAGTTAGTTTATAACGGAGGTGTAAAAATGAGTGAATTTAAAAAGAAATGTCACATCCCATTTCCATGTGCCCTTCCGTTGCCTCAAATCGGGGCTACTGGATTAACAGGTGCTACTGGGCCTTCGGGACCTACTGGAGCTACCGGACCTTCAGGTGGACCTCGGGGACCTACCGGACCTACCGGACCTACTGGAATTCAAGGTAACCTGGGACCTACTGGTCCTCAAGGGATTTCTGGACCTCAAGGGATTCCTGGGATTTCTGGATCTATTGGTCCAACTGGACCTTCTGGAATTCAAGGTATCCAAGGTATCCAAGGCGAGCCTGGCATTCAAGGTCCTATTGGACCGACTGGAATAACGGGGGTCACTGGAATTCAAGGGATTCAAGGCATTCAAGGGATTCCTGGGATTCAAGGCATTCAAGGGATTCCTGGCCCGACCGGCCCTCAAGGGATTCCTGGCATTCCTGGTTCTGTAGGTCCAACTGGACCTTCTGGAGCTGTTGGCCCGACCGGCCCTTCCGGGGGACCACCAGGACCAACGGGCCCGACTGGACCTTCCGGGGGACCACCAGGACCAACCGGAGTGACTGGCCCCACTGGACCTACTGGATCACCAGGACCAACCGGACTTCAAGGTATCCAAGGTATCCAAGGCATTCCTGGCCCCACTGGACCTCAAGGAAGTCAAGGGATTCAGGGGATTCAAGGTAATCCGGGGCCTATTGGTCCTATTGGACCCACTGGAATAACTGGGGCGACTGGAATTCAGGGTATCCAAGGTATTCAAGGTGATCCAGGACTTATTGGACCTATCGGCCCGACTGGCCCAACTGGGCTTCAAGGTATCCAAGGTATCCAAGGCATTCCTGGGCCTACTGGATTACCAGGAACCGCTGGAGCTACCGGACCTACTGGATTACCAGGAACCGCTGGAGCTACCGGACCTACTGGGCCTACCGGTCTTACAGTATCTGGATTATCTCAATACGCTTATATTTTCAATACAGCAGCTCAAGTTGTTGCCTTAGAAGCACCTATTCTTTTTAATTCGAATGGTTTAATGACACCTGGTTTTACTCATACTCCTGGAACTTCTCAGATTATGGTTATTAATGCAGGAGATTATAAGATTTCTTTTTCTGTATCAGGAGTTGAACCTAATCAATTTACGCTCTTTTTAAATGGTGCTCCAGTTACCAACGCAGTTTATGGATCAGGTGCAGGAACTCAGCAAAACAATGGGCAAACAATTCTCTCTTTAGCTGCAGGTGATATTATTACCCTTAATAATCATACTTCCGCTGCTGCAGTTACTTTACAGACTTTGGCAGGTGGAACACAAACAAATATAAATGCTTCGATTGTAATTGAAAAATTAAATTAATTTAATCATTTATTTCTTGAAACTCTGGCAGTAAATAACCTGGTGTAGATTTCTTTTTTCAACAAGCAGTTAGCTTTTGCTAGCTGCTCTTTTGTATTGAGTTGAAAATAAGTTTTAGGTCTTATTTCTTTTCTGCGCCATATAATTTTAACCTAAACATTCAGCTCAAAGTGTTACCTCCTATCTTAAAGAGCACTTATGCATGGTGCTCTTTTTTATTTTGTTTTCTTTCATTTCTGAATAACATTTTTAACCCTGTTCATACTATTTTTGTAACTTAAGGTTACAAACTATTTCTGTAAGCGCAGCGTTTCTTTTGTACAACAAGCAGTTAGTTTTATTAACTAGCTGCTTTGTTGTGTAAAAGAAAGATTTTGTTTTAAAGTTACACATAGCTAAAAAACATACATATAATATCTTGGGTATCCTTTTTCAATATTAGTTTTGGTCAGAGAGCACTTTTAAGAGTGCTCTTTTAATGTATTGCAATGTATCACGTTTTACATACAATAAACATAGAATGCAATGAGCACGCAAGACATAATTTTTATATAATCGTGTACATTTTTTGTACACGTTTTTTATTAAATAAGAATTCTGTTTAAATTTCATCAACCTTATTGATTCCTTTGCATACATTATTATCACAAGGAATTTCATAGGTTTCTCTGGTCCAGTTTCCTTGAATTCCTTGTACACCTCATTGAAATAACCCGTTTTAAATAGCGGGTTATTTTATTTTTGGTCATAAAAAACTTTTACTTAACTTTCATTCATTTTTTTGCTTATTTTGAATACATTACTATTAAGCCAAGAAATACACAGGTTTCCCTGGAGTGGTTTCCTTGTATTCCTTGAACTCCTTGTACACAGAACCTGTTATTACTAACAGGTTCTTTAATTTTTGTCATTATACAATAACTATTTTATTATGTTTCCTAACTTACAGTAATGTCCTTGAAAAACATTCATATATATTTATCGAATGCACTTTGAAATCCCTACAGTATCAAATACTTTTAAGAATTGACTGACCAATACTATTCGGCTAAATTTTATAAACTTATTAAAAATAACATAGATACACAAAAAAGCTACGTTTTATATGAGATAAAAAATTATCTTACACAAAGGGGTTTGATTATTTGTGAATTACCAAAATGATAACAACTCTAAAATTCACAAACCTTGCACTTGTCCATCCCCCACGGCTAACAGTTTAAATGTTGTTCAAACTACCCCAACAATAGTTTCTGTAAATTCTGCGATCCCACTAGATACCGTGGTAAATTCTAATGGTACAGCAATCTCATTCGCACCACCAACAACTGTTTTACTTGAAGGTGGAAGAACCTATTTGGCAATCTATGAAGTGCAAGTTATTATTCAACCAGGAGGTAATTCGGCAGGTATCACTATGTATCTGAATAATAATCCAATCATTGGCTCAGGTACTTCTCTTGGATATACTGCAGGATTCACTTCTGTATCAGCACCCGCAATTTTCACTACACCTTCAGGTATAACAAGTACTCTTACTGTTAATGTAGGACCATATTCTAATACATTAAATACGTTGGGCTTAACTCTTGCTGTTGTAGCATTAACATAATAAAATCTAATACTCTCTAAAATGATTTTCTTTGTCCTTTAACTGTGGTTTTTGAGCTAGCCTCTAGGAACTCAACATAAATACATATAGAAAAAGAACATTATTTGGATCGATAGTACTGGGTGACTCGGCTGGCACACTTGCTGAGTCACCTATTTTCCTTTAATAAAATAACGCTTTTATGAAAATTCCATTGTCTAATTCCTCACTTGTCCATTTCGCTTTTCTCTATCCCTGCATTTACTATTAGTAATACTAACTATTCAGAGGTGAAAATATAATGGACGAGTTTTTATCTTCTGCTGCAATAAATCCTAATTTAGTTGGACCTACTTTACCACCTGTTCCACCATTCACACTACCGACTGGGCCGACTGGACCGACTGGGCCGACTGGACCGACTGGATCGACTGGACCGACTGGGCCGACTGGACCGACTGGACCGACTGGACCGACTGGACCGACTGGACCGACTGGACCGACTGGACCGACTGGATCACTATCAGTAGCTTACGGAACTTTTTGGCAAACGGAAATCATTACAGTCCCTTTCGAATCCCCTTTTTCTTTCGATCAGGCTGACCCTATGGTAGGGGGAATTTCTCTGTTAAATCCAACCACAATTAATATCACACAAGCTGGGGATTATCGAATTTCTTTCATTTCCTCGATTAACTTGACTGTAGCCCTTTCATTCCCTTATTCGCCTACCATTTCTATACTATTAAATAACAGTCTAATTCCCAATTTCAAAGCTACTTTTGGTCTTTCGATACTAGATTCAGAGGATGTAGATTGCACTCAACTCATTGGGGACACTATTTTATCAGTCCCAGCCAACTCAACACTTCAACTTATAAATAATAGCTTTGTAGGCGAAAAAGACATTCGTACATGCGATAATGGAATAAATGCTTTAGAATTAAACATTATCAAATTAAACTAGTATCAGTACTCCTTTAAAACTAGGCGCTATTATGGCATCTAGTTTTCAGTTTCTAATGAAATTTTTATACAAAGAATACACCAAATATCAAAAATAAATTCATAAAATATTTTATTTTATTTTTAGAATGGATAGTCTTTACAGAGCACTTCCCGAAGTGCTCTTACATTTACATATCAAATAATTTTTTTAAATTAATTACGAGAGCGGATTTTATTATTTTGTACAAGCACTTTATGCTTTATTTTATAAAATATATAGATATCTCAAAGAAAGGAGAGCAACATAAGTATGGCTGATTATTTTTATAAAGATGGTAAAAAGTATTATAAAAACCAATCGTATACTCACCATCAAAAAGATAACTGTTTTATCAAAACTCATACAATATCTGATTCAAATAGTGCTTTAGCTTTTAGCGTACCAGCTAACACTTCAAGAACACCTTTTGAAGATTTGACCAATAATCACAATAAAACATTACTTGATTTTCGCGTTCCTGGTGGTGTTCAACCAATTGAAGTAACCATTCGAACAAGAAGGTCTGGACCAATTACCTTTACAATAACTGCAGGTGAACAAAGGATATTTCAAGTTGAAGATTTTCAAAACGTCACTCTCACAAATAATACCAATACCGGTAGCACCATTAGTATATTTATTCAAAAAACATTTTGTATCTGCTGCAATGATAGGAATGATTTTCATAAAAAGTATTATAAAGAACAATCATATTCTTACTTTCAAAAAGATAACTGTTTTATCGAAACTCATACCGTAGCTGGTCCAGATACCACTCCAACTGAAAATGTCCCTGTAACCATCATCGTACCCCCTGACACTTCAAGAAGAGTTTTTGAAGATTTAACTAATAATCACAATAAAACATTACTTCAAATATCTGTACCCGAAGATGTCTTCCCCATCGAAGTAACTATTCAAACAAGAAAATCTCCCACACCAATTATGGCGACTCTTGCTACAAATGAAACAAGAGTATTTCAAGTAGAAGATTTTCAAAGCCTTACTCTCACAAATAATACCGAATTCCTTAATTTCATTGAAGTATTGATTAAAAAGACATTTTGTATCTGCTGCAATGATAGAAATGATTCGTGCGATGAATATTACCGTGATTATGAATGTGAATGTTAGATTGACTCCCCAAAAGAATCCTTATAAAGGGTTCTTTTTCTTTTACCTTAGTATCATCTAATCATTCACATTTGTTCAACATTTCATCTCTTAACAAAATTCCGATTTAATTAATATCCTACAAAATAATACTTTCATTAAAAAATCATTTATATTTCATTTTACGAATAATCTTTTTTATATCGTACATACTATCTGCAAGCCGATTTCCCAAGGCTGTACTCTTTCCAAACGGAGCTCTCTCCTCCGTACCACTTGAGAACAGGCGGGTAACTTAATTAGTTGCCTGCCGTTTTTACGTATAACCGTAAAACTTCTTGTCCATACTTTTTAGAGAAAACATCTTATGCCATTTGGAGCAACCTCCAGCACATGATATTTGTACGGCCGTTCCTATAAAGGAGCGGTCTTATTTTATCTTTGCTTGCCCCTTTTCTATTCAAATAACGCTTTGGATTAGTTTTCTTCTACAGGTTGCATTGCTCCTAATTGAACTGACATAACTACATAATGTTGTTCATTACATTTTTTACAAAAGCCATGATAATGTTCATCATTAACGTTCCCTTTTGCACGTACCTCTGTACGGTTAAAAGAATCACAATGTTTGCAATACCACTTCACTATTATTGTTTCAATCACTTAAATCTCCCCTTTTTAATAAAATTCAAATTTGATTAAAGTAACTGTGTTTTTCGTTCTTCCATACGAATTACTTTTCCACTTTGATATACAAATGATTGTTCACCAAATCCACCTTGGGGTGGTTCTATTAGTTGGACCTGACCATTTTTAACAACATATATTCCGTTTATTTTCAAATCTATTTCAGCTTTCATTTCTACAAGATTTTCTTTAATACTTCCCACTAAGACCACTCCCGTATGTTATGATTATTTTGTCGCAGCAAGTCGGGAGCAATCTCGACTTTTTTATTTTGTTATAGATATTCCACAACATTATCGGGAATAAATGATTGTTCTAATGATAAATAAAGTCGTAAAGAAATCGGTTCTTTATTATCTCTCGCATTCTTGCAAAGCTCCTCCGCTTCTTCCCAATCGAACTGCTTATCTTCCACTCGCTTAAATCTCCAAATTCCAATTGTATATTCCTCAAATAATTCATACTGATCATTTGGCGCTGTTGTTGGTTTTAATTCATCAGTAGCTCTTACTTGTTTTGGCACTTGAACAACTACATCCGTAAAACGAACTTTAGAATTTAATCGATGAATGTTTGCTTTCTCCGTATCGAATGCTACTACAGGCTCAACATCAAATATTGTTAACTGCTTTGGCATTACAATCCTCCTAAGCCTCTTTTTTATATTTAGATAACACTTGTTCTAAACGTTTACGTTCAGCTTCTAATTCGGTTTCACTAAGCTCTACTGACTGAGAATTTGTTTCCGTATCTTGAGTATGTAACCAATCAGGAATAATTTCTTTTCGAGCATTACTTCTCCCACCACGTGACTGGTATTTCTTACGGAATTGAGTTTGTGCAGCTTCAACATCAGTAATACTCTTATACCCCTTAGCATGCCAATCTCTTAAAATACCTTGTACATAAGACATATTAGGTGCATTCTTTTCTAGAGCTATTTTCATTGCTTTAATAACAAGCTGTGCATTCAAATCTTCAATCCACGCATTAATCCCTTCAGCCACAAATGGTTTAAGAACTCCAAAGTTTTGCTCATAAAATGCTATTGGATTTTCTTCTGCAACTTTTTTATCTCTTGAGCAGCTTGCTGCTTCTTCTTTTGTTTTTGTTTTTGTTTCTTCTTTTTCTTTTGTTTCTGTTTTTGTTTCTTCTTTTTCCTTCATAGGGTCTTCGAAGCCCCTTATAAGCCACTCAAAACGAGCTTGGAAGTATTCCTTAATACGAGGAATTTTAAAATCTTGCTGCTTTTCTAACTCTAAACATGTCTCATAAAAATCAATTAAAAAATCTTCACACTTAATATTCTGGATTTCTTTTAACACGCACTTTTCAATATTCAAATTTGTAATAGCATTGAATTTAAGCCAATTAATCAACATAATTTCTTTCGTCTTTTTGTTGTAATGAATTTTCCCGTAATCAGCAAACCGCTCCAACAGCTTCTCAACCGTTTCACGGTTATACCCTGTATCCATTTCTATCACTCGTAATGGAAGCTCATAGATACCACTCTGAGAAGTTTTGCTATTAGTCATTAAGTATAAGTAGAAGTATTTCTCCTCCGGTGTAAGATCTAAAACGAAAGCATCTTGCCAATATGAAACTTGAACTGGTCTATAAACTGCCATATTTTCCATCCTCCATTGTTTTGCTTGATTTGCTTTGATATACTTAATCTAATTCAATTTTTAGAAAGACTCTCTATAAGGGTCTAAAATCTATCACTCTGCAAAGTGATAGATTTTTTATTTTTTACGACTAACTACTGATGCATTGATCCCCTGCCCTTGAAGGCTTTTAACAACTACACGATAACTCTTTGATACATCGTGATCCTCTTTTTCATTACGAAGGCTCTTGAATTCTTTTGCGCATCTATTTAATTCTTTCTCCCAATGATTTGCTTCATCTAATGAACCAGCATTGAACATGTTATGAATACATGTCACCATGCAGTTATGTAATTCATTTGCAAAAGCAAAATCACCTGGTAGAACTAAGTCGAACAGACGATTACATTCTACTTTCATAATTTGCTCCCCATTTTTAATAATTTGATACTGTACGCATCGTTATGACCAGAATGTAATGTATATTAAGCGGTTAGAGTTAACAAATCTTTCTGGTCATAACGACAAGCACAACAGCTTGTCGCACTAAATTGTTATATGCTATAATTTATCTACTGTCATGATTGGCTATCGCAGGCTACGCGGTGGCCTTTCCTTTTTTCTTTTTGTTTTTCAAAACAAATGCTGCTTCTATAATTCGAATTCTTATCTCCATTAATTTCTTCTCTTGTTTTAAATTCCTAGCTTTCATATAGTCCCCACAAACTGCTGCAATTCTAATATCACCATATAAATTTGCTTCCTTACGAATTAGCGTTTTATATTGATTTAAAGTTGGACTTGCATAATCAATTGTCATAACTTAAACCTCCCCAATAAAATAATTAAATTAAGCTTTTATATACTTCCTAGCTCGTAATGATACTTTCCAGTACTTAAAGACGTCTTTCATTGAAATACCATATTGATCACATAGGACCGCTACGAGGCTCATCATTGAACCTGTAGCATCCAAGACTTCATGCATTACCTTTTTCAAATCCTCTTTCTCACTTTCAGACCAAGTTTGTGAAGGCTTAAACCAGCATACCGTATCAAGTTGTTCCAAAGCTTCATTTGTTTCTTGATTGACCATGTACCTCATACTTGTAGGATGAAGCTCTATATGCTCTCCGTTAAAGAACGGAATACTTACATATCCTGCTGCTTCACTCCACATTTTAAAAAACAACTGTGGATCATCAATTCCTTCAGTAATACATCTTCGTAAATCTTCTGGTAAACGTCGTTGTTCAGTTTCATATTTTGCTAGTGACTCACGACTCACGGGGATTTCTAAGGAGAGTTGTTCTTGGGTGATTCCCTTTCGTTTGCGTGCCATAGCAACTTCTTTTCCTATGGACATCGTTTACTTCCCCCATTCGTACCTAAAGCAATATTTATTTGTGACAACTTACTATGGTAATTTACTATTAGACGGATTCTTTAAATGGATTGTAATACTCAGTATTGTTTTCTACCCATTCAGTGTGATTCTCCATCCACTTAAAAAGAAGATGTGTAGGAATAAGAACTCCCGCTTCGCGACATACTGGAAAATCAGAACGGTTTAATAACTCAGATGCTTTGGTACGTTTAATATGTAATAGTTCCATTAATTCTGTAATAGTTAAAAATGGCGGTAATTCTCTCATTGGTTGAAGATGTTCAGTTGCTCTTTGTACTTCTTCTCGGATGATTTGACGAAATGATTCAATATCAAAATTAATCATTAACATCCCCCCTTCATCACACTATGTTCCTTTAAGGAACATTTATTCTCAAAAAAAATAGTCCAATTGAAATTCAAGCTTCTTCCCAATCTTTTAGCGATTAGAACTGACGGTGTTTTAGTTCCATTTTCAATATGTGTGTAATAACTTCTAGACATATTACATTGATTTGCAACCTCTTCTTGAGTATAACCTTTTACGCATCTAAAATCTTTTAACCATTTCCTCATATCAATACTCCTCTCTATATTACTAATGATTATCTTAATTCAATTATATGTTTCTAAAAGGAACAAGTCAACAATAAAGTTCCTTTTAGGAACTTAAATAACAAGTTACTATTAGTAACATAAAAATTAGTTTATAATAAGAGATACTATTTTAACTCAATGGTGGTGATTATTTTGAAGACTTTTGGAGAACAGTTGAAATGTTTACGCGAAGAAAAAAAGAAGAAAGACTCTATTTGGACACAAACATATGTATCTAATAAGTTAGGTGTTGCACGTACTACATATACTGCATATGAAAATAACACAAAACAACCACCTATGGAAACTATTTTAAAAATCGCTGATCTTTTTAACGTTACTACTGATTTTTTACTAGGCAGGGTGTCCAATTCTAATCGAATAGAAACATCTATATTAGATAAAACCACATACGATCCAGAACTAGGTCTCTGGTTTAAAGATATTAAAGATGCGTCTCCTGAGAAACGTGAAGAATTAAAACGTTTTTGGGAATTTATTAATCAATCTGAAAACAAGCAATTTCCAACAAATAAAAAAAGTTAAGTGTTGATATGCTATTAACACTTAACTTTACTTCAACTAAATATTGCACTTTTTCCAAAAATAACCAATTCTATAAAAAAAGAACACTTACTTAATAAAAAGAACAAAAAACATTGTATAATACTTATCATTTCTCTACTCAATATTTAAAACCAAAGAAACGATTTTCATCTTGATCCTTTTTCAAATCTGCTATCACAAGCTTGTTCTTTTTAAAATAAGCTAATGCCTCTGCATCTACATCTTTTCTATTAAGCGTAACAATATATTGCCCTCTTCCATGCGCACATAAAAACTCATGAGCGGTTTTTAGCATTTTAAATGTTGCATAATTATCAGTTACAGAAAATGAACCATCATGTACCAAGAAGTTTATAGGTAGTCCGTTTTCGATTCTATACATTAACCATGTTAAATCAATTGCTCTTATTTTAGAATTATATCGTCCAAATGACTCTTCTTCAGGAATGAAACTATCAATTGTTATTCTCCCTGATTTTGCGTTCATTTTATCATTATTATTAAAAGAGAAGGTCAGATAGCCAGTTTGAACATTATATGTATCTAAAATAATTTGATTAAATAATTGATTTAGTCTAATTATTTGTTCATTATATGATTTGAAATTGTTGTTTAATTTTACAATTTCTTTGGATCTCTCTAATTTTTTTTCTTGGATTTCTATATTAATTTCATTTATTCTTTCGTAATCGGCTATTCGTATCTCAATTTGAGCAAGTTGACTTTGAAGAAGGCTTAATTTCCTCTGAATATGAGAAATATCATTAATAAAATTTGTTTCTTTGAGAGTTTTTGTGCACTCATTAATTTTATCAGTCAGAGTATTGTTTTGTTTTTCCAAAATACTTAATTCAAATTCCGCTTCTTCAATTTTCGTTATAAAGAAATTCCCTCTATCTTGTCTCATTAAATTATAAAATGTTTGGATATCCTCAAAATTCTTTTCAATATTCTCTGGCAACACAACATTGATTTGATTATAGAATTCTTTTAACCCATTTAGTTTTTCTAACTCAACACTTTTTCGATTAATATGTTCAATATTTTTCTGATACTGCTTAATACTATGTTTTATTTTATAGATAGATGATTGAATCTTACTCTGTTGTTCTTTTAACACTGAATATACATCTGCTTGTTTAGTACTAAAATCCCCTATATTAAGTTCTAAAATTTGCTTCTCTAATATAGCAATTTCCTTTTCAATATTCTGTTTTTCAATTTCTAATTTTTCAGCCGAATGCTTGTAAGATTCTATAAACTTTTTATCATCTTCCATTTTTTTAATTTGCTTTGTCATTTTATCTATATCAGTTTCATAGTTGTTAGGTAAATTGAATAATGAATTCAATACTTTATGTTGCTGTAAAGCATTCCTTCCCTTAATAATGACAGAATTAAACCCTTCTTTCTCATCTCTCATTATGTATTCCCTTAAAGCCGCAAAACTAATATTATTCATATTAAAATTCATTAATTTATCGATATACAATCTATATCTATTTGTTTTATATTTTTCCCATATACTTAAATCGATATTGAAACTTTCTCCATCCAAAATATAACCATGCTCTTGATCAGTAAAAAGCCTCGCTAAGTGTACACTTTTTCCATCTACTACTATTTTTAAAGTTACTAATATATTATTTTGAATTAAAACACCTGGAATTTTTTCTTTTGAAAAGTCTTTTCCTAGTAAAAAGTGTAACTGCCTAATAAAAGTTGATTTTCCTACACCATTAGTGTCCTCGTTTTCATTTCTTTTATCTCCTAATATGACATTCAATCCAACTGTATTAAATGTGTAATCCTTTATTAATTTTCTTGTATGAAAATTATATATGCTTAATTTCTCAATTATCATTACATCACCTTCTTTATTACATGATTGACAGTTTCTAATTTTCCTATACTATATAAAAAAACTAAACTAAGAAAAAGTGTCTTTTCCATGTTTATATTAATTTCTTTTTTTTGTGTTTCATAATATTTTGTGAATAACTCATCAATATGCATTGGTTTTTCTAAACATTGATATAAAACTTTAGATGTATATAAAATATTTTCTTCAAGAGTTTTATGTTTGGTCATCATAAAATAGTTCATCTTTATTCCTACTTTCACTCTCTATATAACATCTTCAATACTCTCATTAAAGATATCACACTCATTAATCACCCATGCAACAAAAATTTTAGTATAAAACCTCAGTCTATCACCATTAAGTGGGATTTTATTTTCATATAATTCCGTTATATTTGTTACTAAGGTTTCAAAAACCATATCTCCAGATTTATAACTCGACAAATCAATTTTACAATACTCAGTAATAATTAAATCCGTAATTAATTCTTTTTTATCACTTTCAATATAATCTTCTGTATCAAGTATTTCAGTAATTAATGGAAACCTTACTGACAAACGCTTATCAAAGTTAATTTTCATGGTAGGACTACATTTCATATCCTTGAATTTTCTTGTAATTCCTTTAAACTCCGACCCTAGTGCTAATGGTCTATAGCTAGGTGATTTCTCATGAAAATCAATTATAAAATCTCTAAAATCATCGTCATCATCTATTTCAAATAACTTTTCCTCTGTAACTATCTCATTAATTATTCTTTTTTTTTTAAATTCTTCTAGGTCATTTAATAATAAATCTAATTGATTCCAATTTTCAATTTTTACGGTTTCTATGTATTTTGCTGATGGTAAACTATTTTCTGTTGATACTAAATAATGAGTTTTCGAATATCCATTTAAAATAGTATCTATGTGATCAAATAACTGCTTTACATATGGATCATTGAAACTAAAACCAAGAAATAGAAATGTATAATCTTGAATTAATGTCTCCATTTTTAATATTGCAGCACTTTCTTTCGTATATATATCATCATATTGCTTTCTGAATAATATACATTTATCCGGATCATTTATACAACCATGAAGTTTTAATATAAACTCATCTTTCTCCCGAATACCAGCAATATGATATAAGTTATCATATGTGAAAATATGTTTTATATCAGAATTATATTCAATTAACTTATCATAATTAGTAGTAATTAACTTTTTACTAATATGGATTAATTTCTCATGCTTTTCTGAAACTATTGGGTCTTTAATATTATTTAATAATCCCTCTATCATTTTACGTTTAGGTGTAGATTTTTCCATTAAATCTAGTATATCTAGAACATCTGTCCCAGTTTCTAATAAAATCTTTAGCGCTTCATACTTTTTATCCTGAGTTTCCCTTTGAAGATGAATAATAATTTGTTCTACTAAATCAACCCAATTATAATTTCCACAATCTAGAGAAAATCCAGAACCGACAAATAAAATTAATTTTTCATTTTGTAAATCACTTTGAAAATCAGGTATTTCCAAAAGTTGGTTAGGAGATATCATTTTAACATTTTTCCTTCCTTCTACTATAATATATTTAGATTTTTTGAGATTTGTATTTTATCTATCTGCTTTAATAATATAATTATATGTTTTTAAATCGTTATTTAAGTTCTATGATAAAAAACGAAAACTTACGAATAAGTCACTGTCTATATTTTACCTTAATTTCTAAAATATAGACAGTGATTTACAAATGTGTTCATTCAACTTTTCTTATCCATTCCACTACCTAATCCCCCTTACTTGCAGTACGAATAATAAATACAAGCCATTAACTAATCCATATTTGTTTAAATTTTGTTCATTAATATTCTTCCAACTTCTTCATTTTTGTTATATCATAAGAACATACGTTCTCAAAATACGAATGGAGTGAAAATATGTTTCAATCGCAACCCTACTATACAACACAACTTGAAGACTATATCCAGCACTTGTACCAATCCTTATCTATTTTTGTTCCCGAGCAAATTGATATGATAGAGATTGCGAAAAAGCTAAACATTTGGTTGTACTTTGCTCCGTTTGGAAGTCATGCAATGGAAAGGAATCAAATAGCTAACTTAGTTATTGATAATCGTATCTCTCAGCAAGAACAATGGGAGGATTTTGGTCATGAGACTTGTCATATCCTATTTCATTCAGGTAATCAATTATTAATGCATCAGATGTTTCTAGATTACCAAGAAGCAAAGGCTAAAAACTTCGCACAACAATTTTGTGTACCTACTTTTATGTTAAGAAAGCTTCCTCCCCTACAGTTAAAAGCATATATAATCTCAGAAAAATTCAATGTAACAACACAGTTTGCTGAAAAAAGGCTTTTACATTATGAAAATCAATTATTAGCAAGTAAATTACAGAATCAAATATCACAATACTGTAATTTTCAAAAATAACGATTCAGGAGGTATTGAATATGAAAGGAAGTTTTCGTAAACGTGGAAATACGTGGTCTTTTACAATAGATATCGGTATAGATCCGGCCACAGGAAAACGCCAGCAAAAAAGTAAGAGTGGATTTAGAACAAAAAAAGAAGCCCAAAATGCTGCTGCAACAATGATTACAGAGATAGAGAAAGGAATATATTTTGATGACAAACAATTAACTGTTTTAGATGTATGGGAAAAGTTAATGCCTCTTCGTAAAGCTGAATTAAAAATTACATCTTATGAAAAAGACATGAGCTTAGTTAGGCTCTATATCCTTCCCCCATTTAGTTACAAAAAAATTAAAAGTATTAAGCCCGTAATGATTCAAAGCTACTATGCTGAACTTAAAGAAAAAGGACTATCAAATGGTACAATCAGCAATATCCACCGCTGCCTAAGATGCATTTTCAAACACGCTGTAGAATGGGAAATCATACATGATAATATAATGAATAAGGTTAAAAAACCACGTGAAGAGCAAGGTGAGATGAAAACATGGTCCAGCGAAGAATGTAATCGATTCCTCCAGTATCTAAAAGAAAAAAATATTAAGTACCATATGTTCTTCTTACTTGCACTCTATACAGGTATGAGACGCGGAGAATTACTTGCACTAACATGGAAAGATATTGACTTTGATAATAAACGTATCCTGGTTAATAAATCGCTTGTAAAAACAGAAAAAGGACTTTTTAAAGCTGCTACAAAAACTAAGTCCTCAAATAGAAGCATTAGTATCTCTTCTTTTGTTATAGAGAAGTTACAATCCTACTACTCCTATAAAAAGAAAGAATTTTTCCGCTGGGGTATACACTTGAATGAAGAGGCCTTTATTTTCACTGGCAATACGATACATTCGCCCTTACATATAGATGCTCCCCATCGCTTTTTGAATGATCACTATAAAAAAGCTGGTGTTCCCCGAATTCGTATACACGACTTACGACATACTCACGCTACACTCATGCTTCAGGCTGGAGAACACCCTAAAATCGTACAAGATCGCTTAGGACACTCATCTATTCAAATGACGTTAGACAAGTATAGCCACATCACACAGAACATGCAGCAACAAGCAGCGGAAAACTTCGAGAGCATAATCAAATCTAATGAAAACACCTGATAAAAAATGAAAAGATTTAATGTGAGCAAAATGTGAGCATCGAGGGAAATCACCACTTAAAAACCTTGATATAATAAGGTTTCCCATACTATATCGTTGAATCTTGGGAAAAGAATGAGCAGTTTTAAGGGTGTTTATTTTTAAAACATCAAAAATGCCAAATCCCTTATATCATAAAGGATTTGGCATTTTTAAGTATCTAGAACACTCGCTAAGTTTAAGGAGAACTTAACAGACATGCGTCCGGCATAATGCCATGTCCACACCCAAGGATCGGTTACATAAAATAACGTATCTAACATGGGAAGTCTATTGGTCTTTTCTCCTTATAGTAACACTCTCTTCTACTAAGACCTTTTCTTTCTAGGGCCTACAATTAATTTAATCGCTGTTCTTTCTTCATTATTGATAGAAATCTCTTGAAATGCTGGTACGAAGGCTAAGTCAATACCACTTGGAGCGACGAACCCTCTTGCAATCGCAATTGCTTTAATCGCTTGATTTATAGCTCCAGCCCCAATCGCTTGAATTTCCACATTACCACTTGTTCTTAGTACACCCGCTATTGCACCCGCGACTGAATTTGGGCTTGATTTTGAAGATACCTTTAATATATTTTCCATGTAAGTTGCTCCCTCTATTATTTAATCTCTCTTTCGTTACAATTTTAAATATTTTAGCGTATCTTTAATTACTATTCACACCAAAAACAAACGATGCTTCATATGTACATTATTCTATATTTTCTGACTCCTTCCTGCTCAGCTACGCAAATAAAAAAATAAACTGAATAACCTAATATACATACAGTTAAATGTCATAACTTCACCAAATGATAACATCCATACAGCTAAAGATAATATTGCTGTTTTGTCAGACTAAATAAATATAGTAAAGTGAAACTTTAATGAGTGGGGGTTTAATTCATCCCCCACCTAACTTCTTTGCTTTCGCTGAATTTTGAGATGGGAGTCTTACTGCTCGGAAAATAGCGGGATAAACGTTTCCTCGTTACTTCAATCTATTTAGAAATTCCATTTATTTTTCTATCAAATTATGAACCTTATCATCTTCAAAAGGTGTTACAGGTAATACCCAAATACTACATTTCATCATTTGAGCACTTTATATTCCACATCTATCTCCTTTTATAGTACAAGCATACACGCCAATTTTGATTCATCTTCATAAACTACTATGTGGTTTAAATTTATTAAGAATAGGAGGTAATATATTGGGTTCATACTATCATTCTTCAAACTCGTATAAAAAATGCTCATGCAAATCTTCTTCCAGTTCAAATAAAAAATGTTCATGTGACCATTCACATAAACGAAGCTGTCCTGCATACGGAACTTTTTGGCAAACTGAATTTATAACTGTTCCTTTTGGCGATCCTTTTCCATTTAATCACGTTGGACCTTTAGCAGGAGGCGTTTCCTTACTAAATCCTACTACTATACACTTTAGACAAGCTGGTGATTATAGAGTTTCGTTCATTTCCAGTATTAATACTACTTTAAATCCTGTATTTCCACATATCCCAGTCATAACCATATTTTCAAATAACAATCCACTTGCTAATAGTCAAGGTGACTTCGCTATTCAAATGAATACTTCATCAAATAACGAATGTCTTCAACTTGTTGGCGAAACGATTGTTACAGTGCCTGCTAATTCAACTCTTCAACTTAGAAATAATAGTGGTTTTAATCGTCAAAGTATTGTAACTTGTGACAATGGTATAAATTCAGTTGAATTAACAGTTACAAAACTAAGTTAATATTATTTCTTTACATTCAGATGCTATTTCAGCATCTTTTTTTATTGAATAACAGTTTTCTTCGACTTTTATTATCTTTCATCACGCAAAAAAAGTGCAGAATTCTTTCTAACACAAGATTTCTGCACTTTTATATTATGCTTATTTATTCTTCCTTATTTCTCTACATAAACCGACTTAACAATCGTACGATTATATGGTTTTCCTTCTTTATTCATCCCTTTTATATCCATCGTAACGTTATATACTCCCGGTTGTTTTATATCTTTCAAAGCACCTGTAAATGTATTCGTATTAACATTTTGTAATTCATTAAATTCAGAGACTAACTTACCTTCTTTATTAACGACTCTTACTGTTATGGAAAGATCCCCTTTCATTTCAGGTGCTACAGGTGATTTTTTCAGTTTATACTCAGGTTTATTTACTTTAACTTTTGTAGGCATTTGAAGAACAAATGGCGCGCCATCCTTGTAATCGCTTACAACTAAATATGCATCTTTCGACTGCTTCGCCATCATTTTGATTTTCCATTCGCCTACTTCCAATTTATCAAACTTAAATGTTCTAATTGTCGCCCCGTTAAAGAAAGATTCGCCTTCACTAGTAGTTATAGCGCTATCTTTATTTGCATAGATTTTTCCTTTTGGAGATACCATTTGTACTTCAACATCAGAAGAAGCAGTTAGTACAGAAACTATTCCTTCAGCCTTTTTATCAACAGAAATACTTTGCTCTATCCACTGATTTTGTGGTAATTCGCCTCCTAAAATATTTTGATTTGAAGTTGTATTTAATTGTTCTAGATTTTCATTTGAACTAGTGCTGGATGCTACTAAAGCTGGTAATCCCACATTTGTCGTACGTAAATATGGTTCAATTCGTGCAAAAACAGCTGATCCTTTTCTTATATTGTCATGATCAAATCTGGAATCTGTAAATAAATGTGTACCGTACGATAGCTTGGCACTCCATTCATTTACTAGTCCATCATTTGAACCGTACGATGATAAATATAACCCACCCATAGATAATGCAGAAAATGTTGGCCCCCAGCTAGTTCCAGTAGCCGTATAGTAACGGTTTAATTTAGCTGCTGGGTTGTTATCTATTATTGAACGAAACTTTGCCATTTCACCTATTTGTAACGAGTACGTACCATCATCTTTTTGACCTAATATAGAAGCAAGCCACCCTGCCCACCAACTATATGACAAATCTGCTAAATTTGAGCCGTGATGCGGTGTAGCAAGTGTAATAACATTTCCAACAAATCGATTCGCACCATATTCAACTAATGCAGCTTGTGTATCAATTCCACCTTTACTATGCGCTACAATATTAACTTTCTTACCGAAATGATTATATATTTCTTCAAGTTTTTGTGCCAACAATTTTCCGTTATCCCACTGACTAGCCGAACCTTTCCCCGCTGCATCATACAATTGTATAAACACTGTTTGATAGCCTGCTTTTAAAGCATAATCATACATATCATTTATATCATGATATACTGTCTTTCCATACCAACTATCAGCATTACCATTTCTTCCTTGTACAAAGAGAATTGGCGGTTTATTCTCATCATAATTAGCAGGTTTTTGGCCTAAAAACCATTCTCCAGGTGTGAATACTTCTGTATCAGGAAACCCCTTTCCAAGCTCTTTTACAACTTCTGCCTGTACATTTGTGCTAATCGTTGGAGCCATGATAAAAAATACAATTAGTAAGGCCACACATCTTCTCATCAGTCGCATATTACTCCCCCTATTTTTTTGAAAGAAGGTGTTCTTTATAATATTTTATATTTTCCCTTCCTTAATAATAGCTAATCTTTTATTTTTAAAAGATGATAGCCCTATTTTTAGAAGGTTACTAGTTGTATACCCTCTTCCTTAACTCTCGTTATTCTCTTTGTTTCTACCTCTTCCTTTTGATAGAATACGACAAAAAAGTTTCTCAATAATTGTTAACTTCGCTACACCCAGATATTTTTTAAATCATTATTGTTTATATAAAGCATACAAATCTTGAAAAAATTTTAGTAAAAAAACATTTTATTACTAGTTAGTTATTTAAAAATATAATAAAGATATGTACTTTCTTTTCATTAAATACAAACTAATTTTAAAGGAGCTTGTGTTATAAGACTTTCCTACGATTGAAAATTAAATTGAAATTTCGGAATATAAAATCATATTTCCAGAAACATATATTATGATAATTTCCGCACACTTGAATTAACTTTTTAGAAGTACTAACCTATCGGTGAGCAGAAGAAAATTCTGTAAAAAGAAAGGAGAATACTTTATGATGACCAAATTACAAAAGGAGTTTTTTAAACGCTTAGAAATTCCTGCAAAAGAAATAACATTTGATGATTTAGATGAAATTCTCTTGAAAATGGGAATGATTCTCCCCTATGAAAATCTTGATATTATGGCTGGTACTATTAAAAATATCTCAAAAGATAACTTAATAGAAAAGTTACTTATTCAAAAACGAGGTGGACTTTGTTATGAATTAAACTCCTTATTGTATTATTTTTTAATTGATTGTGGGTTTCAAGTATACAAAGTAGCCGGTACTGTTTATGATCTGTACGATAATAAATGGAAACCCGATGATGGTCATGTCATTATCATATTAAGTCATGAGGATAAAGATTATGTTGTGGATGCAGGTTTTGCATCTCATCTCCCTTTACATCCAGTCCCTTTTAACGGAGAAGTCATCTCCTCTCAAACAGGAGAATATCGAATTCGTAAGCGAAATACTCGAAAAGGTACGCATATTTTAGAAATGAGAAAAGGAGCTAACGGGGAATCTACAAGTTTCTTACAATCTGAACCTTCAAACGAATGGAAAATAGGCTATGCTTTCACTGTAGATCCAATAGATGAGAAAAAAGTGAATAACATTCAAAAAGTGATTGTAGAGCATAAAGAATCTCCTTTTAATAAAGGGGCTATCACTTGTAAATTAACTACTTATGGTCACATATCATTAACAAATAAAAATTATACAGAAACCTTTAAAGGCACTAAAAATAAACGACCAATAGAATCTAAAGATTATGCTCGCATTCTTCGTGAATCTTTTGGAATAACGCAAGAGAAATATGTAGGAAAAACACTAGAAAGAGGTTAGTTGACTACAAGTATTTCATAATAAAGCAGATTCTATATTTAGAATCTGCTTTATTTTATACTTTGTTATAAATTAATTTAATTTTGTTGTTACCCTTTAATTTTCAATTATATATTCATCATCATATTTATCATATTGTAGCCCTTCCCCTATCTTTGACTCCGTAACTTGATCTCTTAAAAACGGTGCAGCATCCATTTTGCTAGTTGCAATTTCAATTCCATATTTTTTCGTTAAATGAGCTAACTCTATTAAAAACCACTCTCTTCGCAATGTAACTGGAATATCCAATGTTTTTCTTTTCATATATAATAGCACCTCTTTTATTTTCATAACTTAAAAACATCACTGGATGCACTTATTAAAACTACCTTTCACCGCTAACATCCAATGAAACATTATAGTATATGCATGTCCATTTCAAACGTGCTATCACAAATATGATATTTAAGTTTACATAATTATATTATGTAATAGTAGAAAAGGAAGGCATGTCCCTTCCCCTTCTACTATAGAGATTTAAATTAAGAACATCTTGGTACACCTAAAGCTAAAAATAAACCTGCTACTCCCGCAGTAATCGGTACTTTTAACGTAATAACATCGTCTACCTTCGTTACTAAAAAGTAAGCATTACCTTCTTGTAATATACAAGTTACCAACAATTGAAATTCCATTCAAATCTCCTCCTTTCAATCGATATACTATAATTTATGAAATCTCTTTCAAAACGTAATAGGATATATATCTATTTTTCCTTATATATAAAATAAATGTTTATAAGTCTAGTAAAAATATTAATTTTTTAAATTTATATAAAACGTGTAATATCCAATAAGTTCCTATATAATCAATAAGAAAAATCTTACAAATGGAAGTATGAAAATGGCGATTTTGAGTAATATTGGTGCAGCTCTATTTCTTATTGCTTTTATTCTTTTAATCTTATGTATTATTTCATTCTTTAAGAAAAATGGAAAAGCAAAACAATATGGACGTCCTACCGTTATTTTTTTTATGATTTCTATTATATTAATAACGGCCGGTACAACAAAATCGGAACACCCCGTCGTCGAGTTTTTTTCTACTTTAAGTTTCATTCTATTTATATTCTTCCTTGTTCTAGCAATCTTATCTGTTATTAAGAAAACAGGTGTAGCGAAAAAACAATTTATTATTACAGCCGTATTATTTGTCATTTTTGTTGCGCTATCAGGTATTTCAGATCCTTCTTCTGAAAAAACGACAGCAACTAGTACAAAAGTTGCTTCTAACAATGAAGAACAGAAAGATATCGAAAAGAAAAAAGAGCTAGAAAAAAAAGAGGCGGACGAAAAAACTCAAAAGCAAGGAGATGAGAAGCGTCTAGCCGAAGAACAAGCTCGTAAGCAAGAGGATGAAAAACGTCAGGCTGATGAACAAGCTCGTAAACAACAAGAAGAACAAAAACGTCAGGCTGATGAACAAGCTCGTAAACAACAAGAAGAGCAAAAACGTCAGGCTGATGAACAAGCTCGTAAACAACAAGAAGAGCAAAAAGCACAGCAAGCTCAAACACAACCTGCTTCAGGAAATACTAGCAGTGCATATTACAAAAATTGTGCTGCAGTTAGAGCTGCCGGGAAAGCTCCTCTATATAAAGGACAAACAGATTATGACTCACATCTTGATCGTGATGGCGATGGAGTTGCATGTGAAAAATAGTAGTAAAAAAGAAGCTTCTAGTAAGCTTCTTTTTTATTATCAGAAACTATTATGACGAATTCCCCCTCCCCCTCTTCCTTTTATAAAACTCATCTTATTATCCTCAAAATTGACACATTATAAGTGATTTCAATCACCACATTGTTTTTCATTTATCGCTATTCTTAATTCAGATATTACATTCAAACTTTATGGAGGCATTCATATGGAACATACATTTACTGAAACTTCAATTGTTGGTGAGATTGTTACACAATTTCCGAAAGCTAGTGATCTTTTTAAATCATATAGAATAGATTTTTGTTGTGGCGGTAATAAGCCACTTATTGATGCAATTCATGAAAGAAATTTATCAGCTACTGAAGTGCTTACAGAGTTAAATACGCTTTATCATAATACGAAACGATTAAATGAATCGAAAATTGATTGAAAAAATGCTTCTTATCGTGAATTGATTGATTATGTTATAAATAAGCATCACCGCTATTTAAATGAAGAATTACCACAGTTAAGTCCATATGTGACAAAAGTATTACGTGTTCATGGGGCAAGTCAGCCTCATTTAGCTCAAATTCATAAGCTATTTCATGAACTTAAAATGGAATTAGAACAGCATTTAATTAAAGAAGAAATGGAAGATTTTCCATTAATTTTAGAATTTGAACAAAATCCAACTAATGAAAACTATGCTAAGTTACGTAAAGTAGTAAATGAACTAGAAAATGAGCACAATCATGCTGGAAATATTATAAAAGAACTTCGTAAAGTGACAAATGACTTTACTCCTCCAGAAGGTGCTTGCGGTACTTATCGACTTGTTTACCAACGTCTTGAAGCGCTAGAGTCTGATTTATTTGAGCACATTCATTTAGAAAATAATATTTTATTTCCACGTGCCATTACGAGAGCATAAATAAAGAGCAGGACATGAGTATACATACTTATGTCCTGCTCTTTCATTTGGTAAAGACTATACACATCCCTCTCGAATAAATCCGAATTTTAACAATTTGTGAATCATTATAAAAATGTGATAAATATCACATCTCCCCCTTATTTGATTTTCTATAATAAAAATATAATCCTTTGTTCAACATTTCACATAAAAAGGGGAAACGAAAATGAAAAAACGTTTAGTTATGATCGGAAATGGTATGGCTGGCATTCGCTGTATGGAAGAAATCTTAAAACATGATAGTGATTCATATGAGATTACTATTTTTGGAGATGAACCGCATCCAAACTACAACCGTATTATGCTCTCTCATGTTTTACAAGGCAAAACAAATATGCAAGATATCATTATGAATGAATACAGTTGGTATGAAGAAAACGAAATAACTTTGTATACGAATGAAAGAGTTCAAAGTATTAACCGAGAAGAAAAAATTATTATTACAGAAAAGAAGCGTACTCTTACATACGACAAGCTCATTATCGCAACAGGTTCTAGTGCTTTTATTTTACCTGTTGAAGGTTCCGCACTTTCTGGTGTAACAGGATTTCGAACTATTGAAGATACACAATTTATGATAGATACCGCTAAAGAAAAGAAAAAGGCCGTTGTTATTGGTGGCGGGTTACTCGGTTTAGAAGCAGCACGAGGTCTAATTGATTTAGGAATGGACGTACATGTTGTTCATTTAATGCCTAGCTTAATGGAGCAACAACTAGATACGAAAGCAGCTGCTCTTCTGCGTGAAGATTTAGAAGCACAAGGCATGAAATTTCTAATGGAAAAGAAAACTGTAAAAATTCTTGGTACAGACCATGTTGAGGGCATTCAATTTCAAGACGGTGAAGTTGTAGATTGTGATTTAATCGTAATGGCTGTCGGAATACGCCCAAATACGCAAATAGCAAAAGATGCTGGTCTAATTGTAAATCGCGGTATTGTAGTCAATGACTATATGCTAACAAATGATGAGTCCATTTATGCAGTTGGAGAATGTGCAGAGCATGACGGTATCGCATATGGACTTGTTGCTCCTCTTTATGAACAAGGTGCGATATTAGCAAAACATATAACAAATTTACAAACTGATGGATATTCGGGCAGTATCGTCGGTACACAATTAAAAGTTGCTGGTTGTGATTTATTCTCTGCTGGCCAAATTTATGAAGATGATCAAACGAAAGCAATATCCATCTTTAATGAATGTAAACGTTCCTATAAAAAAGTATTAATTCGTGATAATAAAGTCGTCGGTATCGTTTTATACGGTGATACAGCTGACGGTACACGCCTCTTTAGCATGTTAAAGAAAGAAGAAGATATACAAGAATATACAGCCGCTTCTCTTCTTCACAAAGCTGGTGAAGAATGTGAACTTGACGTTGCTACTATGAGTGCGGATGACACGATTTGCGGATGTAATGGTGTTACGAAAGGTACAATCGTTCACGCCATTTTAGAACAAGAGTTAACGACTTTTGAAGAAGTTAAAAGCTGTACGAAAGCCGCAGGTTCTTGTGGTAAATGTCGTCCACTTGTGGAACAAGTTTTATCTCATACACTTGGAGATGCTTTTGATGCCTCAGCGCAATCTGCCGGTATGTGTGGATGTACACCTTTATCCCGTGATGAAGTCGTAGCGGCCATTCACGAGAAAGGCTTAAAATCTCCAAAAGAAGTACGAAATGTTCTTGGTTTTGCACATGAAGACGGCTGTTCGAAATGCCGCCCTGCTTTAAACTACTATTTACGTATGGCGATTCCAGAAGAATATGAAGATGATAAATCGTCCCGTTTCGTTAATGAAAGAATGAATGGTAACATCCAGCACGATGGTACATTCTCTGTTATTCCACGTATGTACGGAGGCGTTACAACAGCTGATGATTTAATGAAAATTGCTGAAGTTGCGAAGAAGTATGATGTTCCACTTGTGAAAATTACCGGTGCAAGCCGAATTGGCTTATACGGTGTCAAGAAACAAGATTTACCTAACGTATGGGCTGACTTAAATATGACTTCTGGATATGCGTATTCAAAGTCTCTTCGTAATGTAAAATCATGTGTTGGCTCTCGTTTTTGCCGTTTCGGTACGAAAGATTCATTAGGACTTGGTATGTTGCTTGAACAATCATTAGAAATGGTAGATACACCTCATAAAATGAAAATGGGTGTAACCGGTTGTCCGCGTAACTGTGCGGAAGTACTGACGAAAGATTTTGGCGTTGTTTGTGTCGAAAATGGATATCAACTTTATATTGGCGGAAATGGTGGTACAGAAGTACGTGAAGCTGATTTTGTAATGATTGTCCCTACTGAAGATGATGTCCTTCGCATCGCTGCAGCTTACATGCAATATTATCGTGAAACTGGTATTTACGGAGAGCGTACCGCCTACTGGACAGAACGTTTAGGCTTCGATCATATAAAAGAAATACTACAAGATGCAAGTATGGTTACTACGTTAAATGAACGTTTCCAAACAGCTCGTAGAACATATACGGAAGCATGGGGACAAGCACTAGAAACGAAATCATTAAAAGCGATGTATGAAGTAGAAACTGTGAAATAAGGAGCTGTGATCTAAATGATACAAACGAAAGAAAAAATAAAAGTTATGCGTGCGGAAGATCTTGCTATTCAAATCGGTAAAGAAGTGCAAATGAAAGGTATGTCTATCGCCCTATTCCGCCTTTCAAATGGCGATATTCGAGCTGTAGAAAATCGTTGTCCTCATAAAAACGGACCGTTAGCAGAAGGGATTGTGTCTGGAGAATTCGTCTTTTGTCCACTGCATGATTGGAAAATCTCACTACTAACAGGTGAAGTTCAAAAACCTGATGACGGCTGTATTCAAACATACGAAGTAGAAGTTATTGACGGTGACATTTATTTATACATGTAATTTTCGAAAGGAAGCCTCCTCTGGCTTCCTTTTAAATAAAAATTGATGAGGTGCAATTATGAACGGATATGTATATTTAGTTGGTGCAGGACCAGGTGATGAAGGGCTTATTACAAAAAAAGCGATAGAGTGTTTAAAACGTGCAGATATTGTTTTATATGACCGTTTACTAAACCCTTTCTTTCTTAGCTATACAAAACAAACATGTGAACTTATGTATTGCGGAAAAATGCCAAAGAATCATATTATGCGTCAAGAAATAATTAACACACACCTTCTTCAATTTGCGAAAGAGGGCAAAATTGTTGTCCGATTAAAAGGCGGAGATCCATCTATTTTTGGCCGTGTTGGTGAAGAAGCAGAAACTTTAGCAGCAGCAAATATTCCATATGAAATTGTACCAGGCATTACATCTAGCATCGCCGCTAGTAGCTATGCAGGTATTCCCCTCACTCACCGTGACTACAGTAATAGTGTCACTTTATTAACCGGACATGCAAAAGGTCCCTTAACCGATCATGGAAAATATAATTCATCTCACAATAGCGACACGATTGCCTACTACATGGGTATAAAAAACTTACCTATAATTTGTAAAAACTTACTACAAGCAGGAAAAAAAGAAGATACGCCAGTAGCAGTCATTGAATGGGGTACAACTGGTAAACAGCGCGTTGTCACAGGGACACTGTCTACCATTGTTTCTATTGTCAAAAACGAAAATATTTCTAATCCTTCTATGACAATTGTTGGTGATGTTGTTACTTTGCGGAATCAAATCTCTTGGAAAGAACGTAAACCATTGCACGGCAAGAAAGTTTTATTTGCAGCTGCAACAAATAAAAAAAGCGCAATAAAGCAAAAGTTACAAGAGTCCGGTGCAGAAATATATCAAATTCCAACTTTCAAAAAGAAAGAATACACATTAACCTCTGAACAAATCAATAAGATTTTTAACGTTGATCGTCTTGTATTTTGTTCCGCTGACAGTGTAGACATCTTAATGCAATCATGCAGTAAATATCATAAAGATATTCGTTCCTTACAGGCAGAACTTCAGTATATGAACCTTTCTATTCAAGAAAAGCTCATGCAATATGGATTGTTCAGTAAACCTGCGCAATTTTCTTCGAATTCAACGATTTATTTAGGACGAAACATTAACCGAATTGCTGTTATTCAAGAAAAAATTGGTGCTGGTTCCTATATGATGACTCATGAGTACACAATTGATCATCGCTTCGATGAAATTCATTCCCGTATGCTTTCTGAATTCTCATGGGATAGCATTGTATTTGAAGGTCGTGCTTCTATTGATACGTTTCTAGCAGAAATAAAACGCCTTGGCTTTATCAATATTCTTACTCTCCCATTCTCGTATACCGACGTTCCAACTTTACACTATGCAAATAAAGTTGGGTTTCATAACGTAGATCATCAATTACAAGAAACTCTTATGAAGAAAGACATGGTGAGACAATGAAAGGAATTGTATATGTTGGACATGGGAGCCGGCTACAAGAAGGTAATGAACAATTCATTCAATTTATTCAATCTGTTATGAAAGAGCGAAACGAAAGAATTCAAAAAATAGCTTTTCTAGAACTAACGACACCTACTATTTCGGATGCAGTTACAGAAACGATAATAGAGGGAGTAACTGAAATAATGATTGTACCTGTTTTATTATTTGCAGCAGCTCACTATAAACGTGATATTCCTTTTGAAATAGAACAACTACAAAAGAAATATCCACAAATAACATTTTCAGTTGTACCTCCTTTTAGTACACATCCACATATGGTGGAACTTGTAGTGAAAAGAATACGTGAAGCTATGCCAATGCAAAATAGTAGTATTTTACTCGTAGGGCGAGGCAGTAGTGATCCACAACCGATACATGAATTACAACAAATCGGAGCAGCTGTCGAACGAAAACTTGGTATGCCAGTATCCTGTTCCTTTTTAACGAAAGGAACTCCCTCTTTTGCTGCTGAGCTCAAGGCTATAACATCGACTGCGTCCCATGTATATGTCATGCCGTACCTTCTCTTTACCGGATTATTACTTCAAAAAATTAAATTGCATACAAAAAAATATAATCATGTTACGCCCTGTAACTGTCTTCAGTTTGATACATATATGAAACTAACATTATTAGAACGAATGGAGGAATGCATATATGTATAACATGTACCCTCTTATGTTTAATCTACAAAATAAAGTTGTCATTATCATTGGTGGAGGTAAAATTGCATATCGAAAAGCGTCTGGATTAAAAGATACAGGCGCTTTCGTCACTGTTGTCAGCCCAGAAATTTGCGAGGAAATGAAGGAACTTTCTTATATTACTTGGAAGCAAAAAACTTTTAGTAATGATGATATTAAAGATGCTCATCTAATTTATGCAGCTACAAATCAACATGCTGTAAATATGATGGTCAAACAGGCCGCTCATGATTTCCAGTGGGTTAACGTTGTAAGTGATGGTACAGCATCATCGTTTCACACACCTGGTGTCATTCGAAATGATGAATATGTTGTCACTATTTCGACTTCAGGTAAGGACCCATCGTTTACGAAGCGTATGAAACAGGAATTAACTTCTGTCCTTCCTAAACTTATAAAAAGAATTTCTCGTACTCATAAAATGGAATCTATCACTTAGCTAAAATAGGAATTAACTGTGAACAAACGTTTTTTAGAGGCGTTTGTTCTTTTTGCTTTAGTTTCGTTTTTTAGGATCAGACAAACAATTGGACAAGAATCTGTGAAGAAAAATAACGGCAACAATTACGGACAAAAAAGCAGTTGCTTGAGAGCAACTGCTTCAATACAGGTTTTATATTGGATATTCATTCAACCAAATTAGCGCTTGTTCATAATCATCAAAAAATCTCACAGATTCTTTCGTGTTAGATTGTTGTAAATAATCCATTATCTCCCCCTCTTCAAGGAGAAATGCAATTGCCTTACTGTTATTCAAAATGATTTCATTGAAGAACTTCTCTTTCCATACTTTTTGAACAGAAAAATGATTTGGCGTGTATCCTTTTCTATCCACCAACAATTTGTATTTCCGCCCTTCAGAAATGAATTGCTGACAAACCTGCTCAAAACCATTAAACCATTCATACACATCATCTGTTTTTATATTGCCAACTAGATGGGTAACAATTATATCTCCTGAAACTGTTGTGCTGATATTCTGTTTACTCAACTTGGAATCCCCCTTAGTTACAATTTTGCGGAAAAACCGCATAAAATCAATAAAGAAAAAATTCTTACTTGACACTCCCACCCCACCGCTATCAAACTAAGCTTATGTAACGTCAATTATAAGCGAAATTGTGTCTTTTTTCGCAAGTCTATATGTAGATACTTTAAAGATTTTCATACGAAATCACCCGCAACGAGTTTCCTTTTTTTGAATTAAACCACTTGATTATCAGACACGGTACAATTGTAAACGCCCCCCCATATATCATAGACTGTTTTCTTCTCATATCGATGGGGTTTCCGTCCATCATTTACCGCCTCAAATCTATTCGTTTTTGCACGTATATTCAAAACAAAATATATGACAAATAAATAACAACAGTTACTGTAATAATACTGAAAAGTGTTGAAAATAAAACGATTTGTGCATGTAATTCAGGCTCTATTTGATATTCCATAGCAATGGTTGATGTATTCCTTGAAGTAGGAAAAGAACTTGCAATAAATAATGATTGTGCAACAATACCATCGATGTTTAGTATGTATATTACGGCAAGTGCTAATAATGGTCCCATCAGTAACCTTCCAATTAAAGCCCATGTTATGACTCGATGGAAAAAATTAAGTTTAATGTTAGATAATTGTGCCCCTAGCAATATGAGTGCTATTGCAACAAAACCATTCGCAAGCTGATTAAGAGGTAGCAAGATAGAATTAGGTATTTGAATTTTAAAAGATTGAAAGAGAACCCCTAATACGAGCGCATGAAATACAGGCAGTCTTAGAAATGATTGAATAATACCTCCGATTGTTTTTGTTGCTGATAGTAAGTTATATATCCCATATGAATAAGTTAAAAGATTCTGGAAAATAACAATAAAAATTTGAATGGAAACCCCCACTGGATTGTGACTGAAAATCAATTGACTTACTGGTAACCCATAATTACCGGAATTCATTAACGAAATGCTATTTTTTAGAGCTGCACTTTCTCCTTTTTCTAACTTTAATATTTTTGAAATGAAATGACTTACTATGATCAGACTCAGACTATAAAGCATTAAATAGTATATTATCTGGAGCAAAAAACCTGTTTCTATACGAATATCATATATATTCACAAATACAGCCGCTGGCATTAAGCAATAAGTAATAAGTGTAGATAGCTGCTTTAAGTTAAATTGGAACTTTCTTTGTAAGATTGCACCAATTAGCATCAATATTAATATCGGTAATATTACGTCTAATATAATAAATACAAACATGTAAAACCTCATTCTAAATATATTTTAGTTGGATTAAACGCTTTACTAAATGTGGACACATTTCATTCATCGGAAAACACCCTTAGTTCTCAATAATCAGAAAACTGAAATCGATAATATGAAAATACTCATCAAAAATTCTTATTTCATTTCCCTCCCCTCTCTTTTCTTTAACATATCAAATATAACTCATAAAGAAAATTATGGATTATTTATACAAATTCATAATTTTATCTTATCGAACTAAACTGTATTCTTTAGTGTAGTACTTTTTCACAATATCCGTTAGCCTTACCAAAAAATTTGGCCCTAAAAAAATCTGATACTGCAGTTACTATGCGAAGAATACTTACATCAATCCCATACTTGTCGCTTAAACTACCTAACACACCTGATACTTGTTTATCTTGAGTGGACTTATATTTTTTTCATCTAAACATCCCGATTCAATTAAATATTTGCATTCTAAAAATGAGTTCGATCTTTAGAATATATTTAAGATTTCCTTCACTAATCTACCCTTTAATTGAATAACTTTTGACTTCTATATTTTAAAATAAAATTCCATAAACCTTCTGTTTTTCATTTTAAAAGCACATTCTTTTAGAAAACGAGCGTTTGTTGAGATAGCAATAAAAACATGTTGAAGCCTATTACTAAAAGAACCATCCCAATATACTTTGGGACGGTTCTTTTTCCTTATTAATGATTCTTTAACATCACTAAGAGTTTCTCCTGGCTATACATCCATACTGTAATGATTAAACAAGCAAGTGCGACTTCTGATAGCGCCATAAATCCAATTGCATAATGACCTGTTAATTGGAATAGTAATGTTAAAATTAGCGGTGGGAAGAATCCTCCTAGTCCACCTAAAGCTGATACGAGACCATTTACAATACCAGCTTGTTCTGAGAAATACATTGGAACGAGTTTGAAGATTGTACCATTACCAATCCCTGCACAAAATGCGACTAGTAAGCAACCAAATGTATACACGTTCATACTTGGCATAAACGATAAAATAATACCTGAAAGTGTTAAACCGATAAATACGAAGATTAATATTTTAAATGGATTAAACTTATCACCGAGCCAACCACCAATCGGGCGCATAATTGTTGCGAGTACGATGAATCCGGCTGTCCGCATACCTGCATCTACTTTCTCTAATCCGAAGTGAGATACTAGAAAGTTTGGTAAGTATACTGTAAATGCGACAAATGATCCGAATGTTAAAAAGTAAAAGATACATAAAAACCAAAGTTTCTCATTTTTATATACACCTTTTATTTGTTCCATTAGTGGTGTATTCACTTTTTTCTCTTTACGATCACCTAATAAAAAGTTCATAAGTGCAAACGCTGCAAGTAAAACTAAATAACATTGTACTGTCGTTCTCCAGCCAACTGAAGTTGCAATGACAGGTGCTAAAAACGAAGTAATTGCTGTTCCGGCGTTACCGACACCGTAAATACCATTTACAAAACCGTGACTCTCTTTCGGAAAGTATTTTGGTAAAGAAGTTACTCCTACAGAGAATACAGCACCACCGATTCCTACAAATAATCCACCAATAATTAAATCCATCATAGAATTGGCAACACTAATATAAAAAACAGGAAATAATAATAGAATAAAACTAATAAAGAATAATTTTCTTGCTCCGAAACGATTCGTCCAATAACCAATTGGAATACGAAGAATAGAGCCTAAAATAACAGGTACTGCTGTGACCATAGAAATTTGTCCCGCAGTTAATGGAATATCCGCTTTAATATAAGGCATTAATGATGATAAAATGACCCATACCATAAAACCGATAATTAGATTAGAAGTTTGTAAACTTAATTGAAAATTAGGACTTTTCATCCTGTTCCCTCCTATGTATGCATAGTTAAATTCATTCTCTCCAGCCCAATCACGTCCTAACATCATTAGGCTGAAAAGAATCAACCACCACTTACTGGCGGAATCATTGCTACGACATCACCAATTTGGATGATGTCATCCTCATTTGCGTATTCTTCATTTATCGCGACCATAATCTCGTTTGAAATTGCTATGTTGTATTTCTTAGTGAGGACTTCCTTTAATTCCGCAACCATAATATTTTCATAGTCTATATACAAAGCCGGCTTACTTGCTCCTTCTTGCAAATGTGCAAATAATAGTACTTCAATCATATTCTCATCTCCTTTCCAGGCTCGCCATTACCATATGCTGTTTTCTCTAACTGATCACCTATCCACGACTCTCCATCTTCCCAAAACTCTTTTTTCCAAATAGGAACAATTTGTTTTATACGCTCCATAATATATTCATTCGCCTCATAGGCCGCTTTCCGATGTGGTGTAGACACAGCGACAACGACAGCAAGATCAGAAATTTGTAATGTACCAATGCGATGTGTAATAGCGACATATGTCCCCGGCCACTTCTCTCCTACTTCAATGCTAATTCTCTCAAGCTGTTTCTCCGCCATTGTCTTATAAGCTACATACTCTAAACAAAGTGTACGACGCCCTTTTGTAAATTCTCTAACAGTACCAACGAAAGTAGTAACTGCGCCACACTCACGACGAATTACTTTGTTTGTAACTTCCTCAATTGAAATAGGTGTATCAATTACTTCATAATACGTATATGTCATCTTGCACCTCTGATCCTTATATAAGTTAGCAATCCCTTTTTCTATTACTTGTATGATCGAAGCGGTTCTTCCCACGGCCACTCACTTCCGTTGTTTGATTCTAATAACAGTACCGAAACAGTAATTCCAGCTTCAAATCCTCTCGTTCCCCCTGGTAAAACGATAAATGCATTCGCTTCTGCAAGTGAAGAAATTGCGCTAGATTTATCTAAACCAACTGGTGTAACTTGTAATTGACCATCTATAATTTCTACTCGCCCTCTTACAAAACGAGTAAATGGGTTTGCTTTCGGAAAGTCTTTTTGTAAAATTGCCTCTGCACGATATATGTGCGAATCTTCCCTATGCAAGTATTTTCCAATCACTGGTCTAACATATAATTCACAACCGACATAACAAGCAGAAGGATTACCAGATAGACCAAATAGTAATTTTCCTTCTACCTCAGCTACAGTTGTCACACTTCCTGGTCGCATCGCTATTTTGTCAAAAAGTACATTAGCTCGTAATCTCTCATAGATGGCAGGTAAATAGTCATAGTCTCCTACTGAAACACCACCAGTTGTAATTAATATATCTACTTCTTTTATCGCCTTTTTTACAGTGTTATAACACGTCTCAAAATCGTCAGCGAATTGCCCATAATACTGTACAATCCCCCCTGCTCGTTCAATTTGAACAGCTACCATATAGGAGTTACTATTTCGAATCTTCCCTGGCTTTAATTTTTCATGTACTTCAAGCAGTTCGCTACCCGTCGTTACAATTCCAATCACTGGTTGTTTTATAACATGTACGAAACTATAACCAAACGTAGCAAGAAGCGCTGCTACTCCAGGATTAATAACAGTCCCTTTTTTCACAAGAATGCTATTTTGTTTTACATCTTCACCTTTAAAAGAAATGTTATCACCAGAAGAGAAAGATCGTTTTAATGTCATATAAGTCTTTTCGTTTTTTTCAAATCCTGCCGTTAGTTCTAACATAACAACCGCATTACACCCTCTCGGAATTGCGGCTCCTGTCATAATACGGACAGCTTGAAATGCTTTCACTTCTTCTGTAAAAACAAATCCTGCTCCAATTTCACCAATCACTTCAAACTGAATGGGGTTACTATTACTCGCTTCTTTCGTATCTTCCGCTCGAATCGCAAACCCGTCGTACGGAGAGCGATCAAAATGCGGAACATCATGATCTGCAATAACATCTTCTCCAAGTGTTCTACCGTAGCTTTCTATAAGAGAAACCTTTTCCATTTCACCTTGGTAGGCATATTTCATTACACGAGCAACTGCTTCTGCTACTGGAATTGGTATACGTTTTAATACCATTCTTTTTCACCTCGTTTTTGGAAAGTGAAACTCACTTTCTATTCAGCCTATATATTTTGCGTACAATCGTTTTGCTATTTTCACATCATTTGTCCCATGAATAAATGCCCTACCGTCTGTAAATAAAACGAAACGATATTCATCAATTAGAAATGCTAGTAAGTACGGCGTTTTTTGGACATGTACAATTTTTTGTAATCCTTTTTTGATTTCGTTTAAATTTAGAACTCTCTTTATTCCTGGACGGATTTGGACTGTATTCCGTCCGCATAATACTTCCGTTTTCATCTGCGCTTCAAATGTTAAACTTGGATACGTACGTGTATTTCCGCAAGATGGACATGTACTTTTTTTCTGTTTATTTACTTTTAATGAGAGAAATTGATTGTTCCAAATATCAAATGATAACATTGTTCCTCTTAGCGCCTCGAAATCATCCACCAATATTTTCATTGCTTCTGTCACTTGGTGAGCAACGACCATTTGTACAGTTGGCTGAATAATTCCCGCTGTATCACATGTTGCACCGCCCATAGGATGATCCATTAAGCAGCGAAAACATGGTGTTTTTCCTGGAAGAATTGTGTACGTTACACCGTAACTTCCAATGCATCCACCATATATCCAAGGTATATTTTCTTTTTGTGAAATGTCATTTATAAGTAGACGCGTATCAAAGTTGTCAGTCGCATCCAATATGAGATCCACTTCTTTCGTTAACTCTTCCATTTCTTGCATTGTGACGTCCGTTACAACTGGTACAATTTCCACATCAGAATTAATCTTTCTTACATGTTGTGCCGCTGCAATTGCTTTTGGTTTACACTGCTGTGCATCTTCTTCTGTATATAACTGTTGCCGCTGTAAATTACTCCATTCAACATAGTCACGATCAGCAATTGTCAATTTCCCAATTCCCATCCTAACGAGTGCTTCCGCATTCGCAGCTCCTAGTGCACCCGCACCGATTAGGAGCACATGTTTCTTTCTTATTTTCCTTTGTCCCATTTTACCAATTCTAGAAAACAACACTTGCCTTGAATATCGCTCTTGCATAAGGAATCCTCCTTTCACTATCCGCCAATGTACGACATTTCAACTTTTTGACGTTTATTTGTACTTTCCACCGTTCTTTCATCTGAATATCGATCTATTCTATATCGCCATGTATGTTGTAAAATTTTTAGTAGTGAGGCGTCAGAAATATTTTCTCGAAGAAGCGACCGTAAATCCGTTCCTTTTTCTCCAAATAAGCACGTATAAAACTTGCCGTCTGCCGAAATACGGGCTCTCGTACAAGAAGAACAGAATGAATCAGAGACTGAAGTAATAAATCCAACTTCTGCATTACTCCCTACATATCGATACAATTTCGCAACTTCTCCAAAGTAACGAGGTTTAACGGGCTCAATTGGATATACACGATTAATTTTCTCTATTAATTGTTCCTTCGTAATGACTTGTTCAAAGTTCCATCCGTTCGTACTGCCTACATCCATAAACTCAATGAAACGTAACTGTATTTCTTGTTCTTTAAAAT
The DNA here is from genome assembly GCF_051915685.1 of Bacillus cereus group sp. MYBK5-2. Classification (NCBI taxonomy): domain Bacteria; kingdom Bacillati; phylum Bacillota; class Bacilli; order Caryophanales; family Bacillaceae; genus Bacillus; species Bacillus cereus group sp. MYBK5-2. The sequence goes on along the minus strand of NZ_JBQAFE010000001.1, from coordinate 1,268,484 downwards.
AACGAGCCATATGAAGAATTTGACTATCATTCATTTCTTTTTTTACGACCATATTTACCTTTACTTCTAATCCAGCAGCCTTCGCTGCTTCAATTCCTTTCAATACAGGTTTTGTGCTTACATTTCTTCCATTAATTTTTTGGAAGACATGATCCTCTATTGCATCTAAACTAATATTTACTCGCTTTAATCCTGCGCCTTTTAGCACCTTAGCTTGTTTTGCTAAATGAATTCCGTTTGTTGTGAGCCCAATATCTTTTAAGCCTTCTAGCTTTGCAAGTCTTCCAATTAACTTCGGTAAGTCTTTACGCAATAAAGGTTCACCGCCAGTAAGCCTAATTTTATTAACTCCCATACTTATAAATAATCTCGCTAACCTTTCTATTTCATCAAATGTTAATAAACACTCTTCCTGTAAAAAAGCATAATCAGGTCCGAACACTTCAGCAGGCATACAATATGTGCACCTAAAATTACAACGATCAATAACTGAAATGCGTAAATCTTGAAGTGGCCGCTTTAAAGAATCTTTCATGTTCTCGTGCATCTATATCCCTTCTTTTCTGCTGCAATCCTTAGTAAGCTTTCATTTTTTTATTTGCCTTTATTATAAAAAAGAAGCTACATATTCAATGTGACTTTTCTCACATTACTTTCCCCATTCAAAATTTTTTCACAAATCCGTTCGAATTTTGTTCACATCTTTAATCTCATCTACTTTGTCTATTGAATTTTTCAAACTAAAAACTGAAAATCTCTTCCCCTTACGGTCATTGAAATTTCAATTTATTTTTAAAATAGCTCTTGCATTTTCATCATATTTACACTCAAAATAGGAAATGTATTGCTTATAAGAAGAAAGGTGATCACTGTGGCAAACAGTATGACATTATCTCAAGATTTAAAAGAATTACTTGCATCTGTTGAATATAAAATGCAGATAAAAAAAGGTAGTTTTATTTTTCAAGAAGGTATGGAGGCAACAGAGCTCTATATCATCCACTCAGGAAAAGTACAAATTAGTAAACTAAGTGCTGACGGACAAGAATTAACACTTCGAATTTGTTCAGAATATGACATTATTGGAGAATTAACATTGTTCACGGACAATGCGAAATACTTATTAAATTCAAAATGTCTTGAGGATGTGGAAGTAGGCGTTATAAAGCGTGAAGCATTAGAAAAAGCATTACTCCAAAAACCTGCACTCGTATTTGAATTTATGAAATGGATTAGTGAACATTTAAGAAGAATGCAAACGAAGTTCCGAGATTTAGTATTACACGGCAAAAAAGGTGCCCTGTATTCTACCCTTATACGAATGACAAATAGTTACGGTATATTAAAAGAAAATGGGATTCTCATCGATTTACCATTAACAAATCAAGAACTTGCTAATTTCTGTGCAACTTCACGTGAAAGTGTAAATCGAATGTTAAATGAATTAAAAAAGCAAGGTACAATTTCAATTCATAAAGGAAAGATTACAATCCACGATTTACAATTTTTAAAATGTGAAATTGCTTGTGAAGATTGCTCTGCTTCTGTTTGTAGCATTGATTAGCATCTTATTTAGATGCTAATCTTTTTTCAATTTAAGCCATTTATTAACGGTTATTCCCTATGTAAACAAAAACGAGGCCTTCCATATTAGACCTCGTTTCGTTTTAACCATTAGCTCCTATCCGTTTACAGCAGTATTATTTTTTCAACTCATTAGGAATACGTCTTCTGTAAATTACATAACTACGGCTTACATATTTAATTGGGGCACTAAATACATGTACTAGTCTTGTAAATGGCCATACTGCGAATAAACCCATCCCTGCAAGAATATGAATTTTAAACCATACTGGTACTTCCATCATATATTCAACTTTCGGTTGGAAAATAAAGAGACTTCGGAACCAAGGGCCAATTGTTGTACGATAATCAAATCCTTTTGAATCGATATTTAAAAATGTTGAAGAAAGTCCTGCTAGCATTACGATAAGTAATAAAATAAGCGCAATATAATCTCCCTTTGTACTCGTTGCAATGATACGTTTTACAGTTAAGCGGCGGTACGTTAATATAATTAAACCGATGATAGAAGCAACACCTGCCGGAAGCCCGAAACTAATTGCCATTATGTGATACGTATGCTCAGAAATACCTATCGAACGGTATACAGCTTCTGGAATTAATATCCCCATAACATGACCGCCAATTACGAACATAATCCCAAAGTGGAATAATAGACTTCCGATTCGGAGCATTTTCTTTTCTAATAGTTCGCTAGATTTTGATGTCCATCCAAATTGATCATAGTTGTATCTAAAAATATGTCCACCGATAAAGATTGCAAAAATGATATAGGGAAACAATACCCATAGAAATTGATCCATCATTTTAACAACTCTCCTTTCTAATTTGTCTGTACACCCCATGTATCGATAGCGAGTAGAACAGCCGCAAGAATTGGTTCATACATACTACCTGCTTCTTTTAACTGAACGTGTAATGCTTGGATGTTCTCCTTGTATTTACTCATAATTGGTTCAATGTCTATCTCATTTGCATTTGCAAAAAACTCAAGCAATAGCGGTAAATAATCAGGTAGTTCTTTATCTGTTACTTCAAAACCAGATTTTTTATAATGCTGTTTTAACTCCAGTAATTCAATACCTCTTTCTCTTTGTTCACCAGTGTTCATATAAGTAAGATACATATTTGTTTTCTTACCAAAATCGAATGTATATACGTAACTATCAATGAGTTGATCATTCGTTTTATTTAGCGCTTGTTTTATAAATGTTGCAAGTGAAGCTTTAACATCGTCCTGTTCAATCGCTTCAATCTCTTCTAGTAATTCAGTTACAGCTTCCCTCCACCCTAGTTCAGGATAGGAGAGAAGAAAAGAAGAACAAGAAAAAGCAGCTTGTAAAATTTGTTTCATATTTTTCTGCCCCCTTTATTTAAGAAATTGTCATACAAGAGCCTGGACCACCTGCGAATGATAAATCACAGCTTCCTTGTTCGCTATATAAATCTGCCACTTGTTCACGGTGAGTGCCCGGAATGACGAAGCGATCTTTATATTTCGCAATAGCAAGAAGACGATACATATCTTCTACATCCTGTTTTGTTAAACCAAGTTCTTTTAATACAGCTTCATTTGGCTCTTTATTAATTTGCAGCGCTCTCATATGCGTTCGCATAACAGCCATTTTCTTTAATGTAAGACGAATGTGTGATTCATCTCCTGCAGTGAGTAAATTCGCTAAATATTGAATTGGAATACGCATATTATCGATAGCAGGGAAAATCTCTTCTGCTTGCCAGTTACTGCCTTTCCCTTCCACCATATTCATAATTGGGCTAAGCGGCGGAATATACCAAACCATCGGCATTGTACGATACTCTGGATGAAGAGGCAGAGCAATTTTCCAATCGATAATCATTTTATAGATTGGTGACTGTTGTGCCGCTTTAATCCATTCTTCAGGAATGCCTTGTTTTTTCGCTTCAGCTGCCACTTCTGGATCATTTGGATCTAGGAAAACAGTAAGCTGAGATTCATATAAATCTTTTTCGTCTTCAACAGAAGCTGCTTCTTTTACTTTATCAGCGTCATATAGCATTACCCCAATATACCTGATACGTCCTACACATGTTTCTGAACAAATTGTTGGCATACCAGCTTCAATACGTGGGAAGCACATTGTACATTTTTCAGCTTTATTCGTTTGCCAGTTAAAATACACTTTTTTATATGGGCAAGATGATACGCAGAATCTCCAAGCACGACATGCATTTTGATCCACAAGTACAATCCCGTCTTCTTCACGTTTATACATTGCACCAGATGGACAAGATGATACGCACGATGGATTCATACAATGTTCGCATATGCGTGGTAAATACATCATAAAGACGTTTTCAAAATCAGTTTTAATTTCTTCTTCCATTTTCTTTACGTTCGGATCTTGCAATCCTGTTATATGTCCGCCTGCTAAATCGTCCTCCCAGTTTGGACCCCATTCAATTTTGTCGATAAATTCGCCTGTAATTGCTGATTTCGGACGAGCAACTGGTTGATGCTTACGCTGTGGGCTATTTGTTAATGTTTCATAATCATAATTCCAAGGTTCAAAGTAATCATCAATTGTTGGTTGATCTGGATTGTGGAAAATGTTCATAAGACGTTTCATTTTCGAACCAGATTTCAGCTGAATTTCACCATTTTTCAATTCCCAGCCGCCTTTATATTTCTCCTGATCTTCCCATTGCTTCGGATAACCAATGCCAGGTTTCGTTTCTACGTTATTGAAATACATATATTCAGCACCTGGACGATTTGTCCAGGTGTTTTTGCACGTTACGCTACAAGTATGGCAACCGATGCATTTATCTAGGTTCATTACCATTCCGACTTGTGCTTTAATCTTCAAGCCAATCTACCTCCTTCAGTTTGCGAATTACAACGTTTAAATCGCGCTGGTTCCCAGTCGGACCATAATAGTTAAATCCATAACTTAATTGACCGTATCCACCAATCATATGTGTTGGTTTAACGTGAATTCGAGTTGGACTATTATGCGTTCCCCCCCGGTTACTTGTTAATTTCGTACCAGGTACGTTAATATGACGATCTTGCGCATGGTGCATAAATGCCATTCCTCTCGGTATACGATGCGTTACAACAGCACGTGCTACAACAACACCGTTACGATTAAAGCACTCAATCCAATCATTATCTGCAACACCGGCTTCAGCAGCGTCCTCTTTATTCATCCAAACAGTTGGACCACCTCTAAATAGCGTTAACATCGGTAATGAATCGAAGTACATACTATGAATCGACCACTTATTATGCGGTGTTAAATAGTTTAGTGTAATCTCTTTCCCTTCTACTTCGGGCCGTGATTTACGGAACGGTTTATGTTGAAGAATTGGTTTAAATGTTGCCATCGTTTCACCAAATTCTTTCATCATGTCATGATCTAAATAGAAAGATTGTCGACCAGTTATCGTTCTCCAAGGGATAAGACGTTCCACATTTGTTGTAAATGGTGAGTAACGGCGTCCACCTTTTTCTGAACCTGTAAAGGCCGGAGAAGTGATTACTGTTTTCGGTTGTGCTGTAATTTGTTCAAAGGTGAAGCATTCTTCTTCACGTTCTTCTGCTAAATCACGTAGTTTTAAATCCGTTTGTTTTTCAAGTGCTTCCCATGCTTTTACAGCCATATGACCGTTTGTTGTAGAAGAAAGCGTTAATACCGCTTCAGCAGCATTGATTGCTTCTTTTATGTCTGGGCAACCTTTCGCGATAGAATCCGTTCGAACAACTCCTAATTTGCTCTTTAATTGCTCATATTCTTTTTCCGCAGACCAAGAGATCCCTTTCGTACCAATCGGTTGTTTTCCGGCATTCGGTCCAAGCGCAGTCATTTTGTCATAAATCGTTTTATAATCTCTTTCGATAACATGAATTTGCGGCATCGTTTTACCTGGAATCGGTTCACACTCACCTTTGCTCCAATCTTTAATCTTACCAAGTGGTTGCGCTAATTCTTGCGGTGTATCGTGAAGAAGTGGTGTTGCAACAACTTCTTTCATTGGTTCAAGATCAATTTTCTTCGCTAAATCTGACACAGCTTTAGAAAGTGAAGTGAAAATATCCCAGTCAGAACGTGCTTCCCACGGTGAACCGATTGCTGGATTAAATGGATGCACAAATGGATGCATATCTGTACTACTTAAATCGTGTTTTTCATACCAAGTTGAAGCTGGTAAGACGATATCAGAATACAGTGCTGTTCCAGCCATACGGAAATCTAAATTAATGAGTAAATCAAGCTTCCCTTCTGGCGCTTCTTCATGCCACTTAATTTCTTCTGGTCGTAATGAATCACTATCGTCATTCATTAATCCGTTTGTTGTACCTAATAAATGTTTTAAGAAATATTCATGCCCTTTACCAGAACTTGAAATTAAATTCGCACGCCAAACGAATAAGTTGCGCGGGAAGTTGTTTTTATTATCAGGATCTTCAATCGCAAATTTCAGTTCTTTTTCTTTTAATTTTTGTGCAACGTATTTTCCGATTTCTTCTTGCGTTGTTGCCCCAGCAGCAACAGCTTCTTTATATAGTTCAATTCCATTTTTCTCAAATGTAGGATAAGAAGGTAACCAGCCGAGTCGTGCTGCTAATACATTGTAATCACCGTGATGTTGATAACGAGAGTTTCCTTCCACTGGTGATGCTAAATGTCCAACTGGTGTATCTTCATAGCGCCATTGATCTGTTACGAAATAGAAGAAAGATGTACCATTTTGTAATTTTGGTGGCCCTTGCCAATCTTTTGCCATCGCGATTGTTTGCCATCCTTCTGCTGGTCGTAATTTTTCTTGCCCAACGTAATGCGCCCAGCCACCGCCGTTTACACCTTGTGCCCCAACGACAAGTACAAGATTTAAAACGGCGCGATAAATCGTATCAGAGTTAAACCAATGGTTAATACCAGCTCCGACAATAATCATTGAGCGACCGTTCGTATCAACAGCATTTTGTGCGAACTCACGAGCGATTTGAATAATAAGCTCACGTTTTACTCCTGTCATTTTCTCTTGCCATGCAGGTGTAAACGGAACATCATCATTGAAGTCTTTCGGCTCTTGTCCGCCAAGCCCTCGGTTCACACCGTAATTTGCTAACGTTAAGTCGTATACAGTTGTAACGAACACTTCGCCTTCTTCTGTCATAACCTTTTTCACTGGAATTGTACGTTCTAATACTTTGTTTCCATCATCAGAGAAGTACGGAATTTGTACAGTTCCAATCGATTCTTCCATTCCAAGTAAAGAAAGACGTGGATCAATCTTTTCACCTGTTTCTTCATCTTCTAAACGCAAGTTCCATTTCTTTTCGTTATCCCAACGTGAGCCCATTGTGCCATGAGGTGTTGCAAAATCATTCGTGTTCTCGTTCCAAAGAACAGGTTTCCATTCTCCTAACTTCGTTTCGCGTCCAATATCAGCAGCGTTTAAGAAACGATCAGCAACGAATTGATCTCCTTTTTGTTTCAATGTGACAAAGAAAGGAAAATCAGTATATTGCTTCGCATACTTTGTGAAATATTCCACTTGATTATCTACGTAAAACTCTTGTAAAATCACATGCCCCATTGCCATCGCAAGTGCACCATCTGTACCTTGTTTCACACTAATCCAATCATCCGCAAACTTTGTAGATTCAGCGAAGTCAGGACTGACAGAAACGACTTTCGTTCCTTTATATCGAACCTCTGCTAAAAAGTGAGCATCTGGTGTTCTCGTCATCGGTACATTTGAACCCCATGTCATAATGTAACCAGAGTTATACCAGTCACTACTTTCTGGTACGTCTGTTTGATCGCCCCAAATTTGCGGAGAAGCTGGTGGTAAATCTGCGTACCAATCATAGAAACTAAGCATCGGCCCACCCATAAGTTGCATAAAGCGGCTGCCTGCAGCATGACTTAACATCGACATAGCTGGAATTGGTGAAAAACCAACATTTCGGTCTGGACCGTATTTCATTACTGTGTATAATAATGAAGCTGAAACGAGTTGTAACACTTCATCCCAATTCACACGAATGAATCCCCCTTTACCACGTGCCTGCTTATACTTTCGTGCTTTTTCAGGGTTTTCCACAATGCTTTTCCAAGCATCTAATGGTGACTCATTATTTTGTAATTCCTCTTGCCACATACTCCAAAGAACACCACGTACATACGGATATTTCACACGAAGTGGACTATAAATGTACCAAGAAAAACTTGCTCCACGTGGGCATCCTCGCGGTTCAAAATCTGGCATATCAGGACCTGTCGTTGGATAGTTAAGCTCTTGCCCTTCCCACGTCACAATTCCATCTTTCACATATATATTCCAGCTACATGAACCAGTACAGTTCACGCCGTGTGTAGAACGAATTACTTTATCATGTTGCCATCTCTTTCTGTACACATTTTCCCATTCGCGATCTTCATATGTTTCTTGTGTATGATTATCGTTATATCGATCTATTGGTGAAAAATATTTTAAACGTCTCATTAGTGCTGAAGGTTTTTTCTTCATACTGTTCACTCCTTTAATACGTCTCTCTTACATACCCTTACTATAAGAGAGGTTGTAAAATGCAGATGTGACATTTCGCACAGTTCAAGAGATTGTCAAAAATTCAGTAGAAAATAAGTTTGTGAGAAAACCTTTTGTTCCGTTGTGAAGGTTATGGTTAATCGTAATTATTAGGAGAATAGTATTTTGAGGTATCGACTATTTTACAAAAGAAAAAGAGTTTTGATATTATTTCAAAACTGCCATAAGGAAAAGAGTATAAATTGTATGTAAGAAATTTTTTCCCAATGTTATTATTTTATATTGAGTCTGATTTTACATAAAACTACAAATCATTATTTACTGTATTGCCCTTAGTTACGGAAACAATTATACTAGATGTAATCGAAATAAATAATCTGAATATTCCCAGAATTTAAGGTAGACCTTTTACTATCTACATATAGAATTAGAAATATGTCCAATAAATTGATTAGAAAACGATAATAACATTAGGAGGATTACGATGCCCCAGCTTGATTCATTACATCCCACTGTAGAAAAAATAATCAATAATATTGAAAAAATAATGGTCGGAAAACGAAAAGAAACAATCTTAGCTTTGACAGCTCTCTTAGCTGAAGGTCATGTGCTATTAGAAGATGTTCCTGGTGTCGGGAAAACAATGCTAGTACGTGCTCTTTCTAAATCCATTGATGCTGATTATAAGCGAATTCAATTTACACCTGATTTATTGCCGTCAGATGTAACAGGAGTTTCTATTTATAATCCGAAAGAGCTCCAATTTGAGTTCAAGCCTGGACCAATTATGGGGAATTTTGTACTTGCTGATGAAATTAATCGTACATCTCCAAAGACACAATCTGCTTTACTTGAATGTATGGAAGAAGGCAATATTACAATAGATGGCATTACAAGACCTTTACCAAAACCGTTCTTTGTCATGGCTACACAAAATCCGGTCGAATATGAAGGAACATATTCTCTACCAGAAGCTCAGCTCGATCGTTTCTTATTGAAACTAAAAATGGGATATCCTACACCAGAGGAAGAATTTGAAATTTTAAACCGGATGGAAAAAACAAATCCACTCTCTCAATTACAGACCATTACTACAATAGAAGAATTAATTTATTTACAACAAAGCGTACGGGTAGTAAGTATGGACAAAGCAATTAAGCATTACATTGTAAAGCTTGTTAATCAGACTCGTACGTACAGTTCTATACAGTTAGGTGCAAGTCCACGTGGCTCGGTTGCTTTAATGAAAGCTTCACAAGCTTATGCATTTATCCATGGCAGGAATTATGTTATTCCAGACGATGTTAAAATTTTAGCTCCTTACGTTTTAGCACATAGACTCATTCTAAAAATGGAAGCAAAATTTGAAGGAATAACAGGAGAACAAGTTATCGAAAAAATCGTTGCACGAACTACCGTGCCTACTCAAAGGACGATGAACCCTTGATAAAACGAATGCTGCGAGCGCTATATCACGTTATGAAGTTATTGCTACTCCCTTTATGCCTAGTCTTAACATTTATGTACGCTATGTTTCAAGGCGGGTTTGTCAGTTGGTTTTTGTTTTACAGCATAATTCCCATTGCTCTTTATTCGCTACTACTCCCCTTCTACGCTTTACGGGACGCTGAAGTAAAGCGAATAACAAACCAGAATGGATATGTAGTAGGAGAACAATTTGTAAGCACGATTACAATAAAAAGAAAATTTCCTTTTCCCTTACTTTATTTAGTTATAGAAGATGAACTGCCACCACAATTTATAAGTTGTAAACAAACAAAGATGAATAAGGTAGTACTCTTCCCAGGATTGAAACGAAATATTTCGTTTCAATATGTTATTGACACAATCCCTAGAGGCGAGCACACTTTTTCAAGCGTTCGTGTCAAAACCGGCGATTTATTCGGCATGATAGAGAAAGAAGTAACTTTTTCAGTTCCAGATACATTTTTAGTCTATCCCCAGTATGTAGATATAGCATATCGACAATTGGAAAATCATTTCGAACAAGGAGCGCTTTCAGCAAATATAAATTCAGCAAAAGACTCTACAATCTCTGTCGGTGTCAGAGACTATAAACCTGGTGATCGCTTTTCATGGATTGATTGGAAAGCAACTGCACGAACAAACAATATTATGACAAAAGAGTTTGAACAGCAGCGCAGCCATAATGTCATGATATTCATAGACAGAACCGAGTCTCCTCTATTCGAATCAGTCGTCACATTTACTGCCTCTATCGTAAGGGCTGTCTTGAAACAAAATTCACCAGCATCATTCGTGTCTATCGGAAAAGAACAAACTATTTTCCCTTTAGACAATGGAGATACGCAGTTACAACAAATCCTTTGTCATTTAGCAAAAGTGCAAGCAGACAGTGTATTCCCGCTCTCCCAGAGTGTAGACATGGAACTAAGAAAAATTTATGAGCCCGTCACGGTTATACTCGTGACCAGTAATCTTTCTCCCGATATTCAAAAGGCGGCTGATTGTGCTGCTATAAAAAATAGAAAATGTATGGTTTTTGTCGTGAAAGAAAAAGCGAATCAACTTTCACACCGAGAAATCAGTATAATAGAAACTCTAAAAAAACGACAAATATTTGTAAACACGGTTTATGAAAACCGGTATACAAACGTGTTTTTTGAGGTGAGCAAATGATAACATTACAAACAAAATACAAGTGGGATACGAACAGATTCTTTATGCATGCATGTGTATTTCTTCTTTTACTAGAATGGCTAAGACCTCTTATAGGTATTACAAATGTAGGTAGATTAGATATTTTCGTAACATTTATAGGAATTTGCTTCGCTCTCTCTTTTTTTCAAACGAGGTGGCAGATTCCAATAAAAATTGTCACAGTCCTATTTATCATTCATTCCCTATATTATAAAAATGCTTTTATAAATCCATCTTGGCTAACAACATTCTTTTCTGATATGTCTCGAAATTCCTCCCTATTTTTCCAAGGGAATTTACTAGATATTTCTCCAGTTTTTCCGACGGTTTTATTTTTTCTCTCATTTTGGTTTTTGAGTTCTTTCACTTCATTTTGGATTATTCATAAAAAACGTGGGTTTCTATTTCTTGTATTGACTATTATTTATATCGCAACTTTTCATAACTTACATTTATACAATGCAAACTACGCTATTATTCGAACTGTTGTCATCGGATTTTTTATGCTTAGTCTTCTTCAAGTAGAACGAATAAAAGAGCGTGAACACTTACAAAATTATGCTAGGGAAATCTCAAAATTACTTAGACCACTTACAATATTTATTGTATTATTAGCAACCATCGCATACTTTGCTCCAAAATTTGGCCCTCAATGGCCAAACCCAATGGATTTTTTAAAATTCAACACATCTGAAGCAAGTAAAGAACAAAAAGTTTCTACAATTGGGTATGGTTTAGATGACTCGCGATTAGGTGGTCCTTTTAAGGCGGATCCTACAATTGTTTTCACAGCACGAACGCAAAACAAACAATATTGGAGAGTAGAAACAAAAGATTTCTATACAGGAAAAGGCTGGGAAATTTCTGAAAATCCGAAAAAGATTTCTTTTAAAAATAAAAACGACGTCGTAAGCTGGTACGAACAAAATACAAAAACGGAAACGACTGAGGCAACAATTACCATGCAAAAAAGTTACCCTCACCTTACCTATCCAGCAGGATTAGTATCAGTTGAGGCTTCTTCTGATGTATCATACAGTGTTGACCCGTTTTCAGAAAAAATTTATACAATGAATGGAGACTCTTCTACTACTTTACATTCGTATAAAGTAACATATGAGATCCCTGAGTTTTCCATAGAAAACTTGAAAGCTGTAAAAACAAATGAAGGTCAAGAAACAAACCCTTATTTTATGACAAAGTACACACAACTTCCCGAGTCATTACCACAGCGCGTAAAAGACTTGGCTGTCAATCTTACAAATGATAAAGACAACCGATATGATAAAGTATTAGCTATTGAAAATTACTTCACAGACAACTCTTTTACATACGAATCAACGAATGTCTTATTCCCTGCCAAAAGCCAAGATTATGTAGATCAATTCCTTTTCGATACAAAAAGCGGCTACTGTAATAATTTTTCGACGTCTATGATTGTACTACTTCGTTCTGCCGGGATTCCTGCTCGCTGGGTAAAAGGCTATACAGAAGGAACTCTTGACAATACGCTTGCCTCTGCAGAAGGTGCGGATGTTTATACAATCACGAACGATAACGCACACTCTTGGGTCGAAGTATATTTCCCAGGATACGGATGGATTCCATTCGAACCAACAAAAGGATTTACCAATCCCTATAATTTTATAAATAATACGCCTGCTCCTATTTCACAAAATAGCGAAGCAAATAATTCTAATAACGAGCAAATACAACAACGAAATAATGAAGCAAAACTTAAAAGTTTAATAGAAAATACAGAAGAAGCTTCTACTAAAAAGGTCACAAATTCTAAAACTAGTTTTTCTTGGTGGTACGTATTCCTCTCTACGATACTAATTAGTATTATAGGATACATTCTCTTCACCACTAGAATGAAATGGATGACATTTCTTATTATTCATTTCTATAAATACCGAAAAAATGATGCTGTTTATCAAAAAGCTTACGGTGCACTTTTAAAACAATTTGCGAGAATTGGCATACCACGGAGTGAAAGTCAAACATTCCGAGAATACGCTCTCCATATCGATACACTTTACAACTCGGCCGATATGCAACAACTTACTGCCAGTTATGAGAACGCTATGTATAAACATGGGCAGGCTGCAGAAGAATGGAAGAAATCTGTACACTTATGGGAAGTGCTTATGAAAAAAGCAGCTTCTCTACCTAAATCAGATGGCTTTGATACAGTTATTTAATCTTGAAAATGTGAGTTTAAAGAAAACGTCTCAAAGAACTACATTGTTCTTTGAGACGTTTTTTAATAAAGTGAAACTCCTAATTATTCTCCAAGTACCTTCTCAATCTCAACTTCTAAATCTACCGGCTTCGTCTGCGGCGCAAAACGCCCTACTACTTTCCCGTCTTTTCCGATTAAAAACTTCGTAAAATTCCATTTCACTGCTTTCATACCGAGTAAACCTGGTGCTTGTTCTGTCATGTATGTATATAAAGGATGAGCCTTATCACCTTTCACATCAACCTTTGCAAACATTGGGAAGTTTACACCGTAGTTTAATTCACAAAAACTAGTAATGTCCGCTTCTGTACCTGGTTCTTGTCCTCCGAATTGGTTACAAGGGAATCCGAGTATTTCAAGTCCTTGGTCTTTATATTTATCATACACCTCTTGTAATCCTTTATATTGCGGTGTGAAACCACATTTACTAGCTACATTTACAATAAGAAGTGCTTTTCCTTCGTAATCTTTTAACGATTTTTCTTCACCGGTAATTGTTTTAGCTGAAAAATCATAAACTGTCATTGTCTTTGCCCCTCTCTTCACTATCATTCTATGTTTATACTATACTACATTCGTGAATATACAGCTCTTATTACGTACTTATAAGTTGTAATGATAGCGCTTTATTTCTGTTCGAAAATTCGACACAAACTACTAGACTTTTATGATGGAAAGTTTTACAATTGAAATGTGAACAAAATGTGACAGTTTATATTCCATTATAAAAGAAAAGGATGGTGTTCATTATGAAAACTGCACAACATGAAACGATTTCAAATCGCGAGTTTTATTTCGTACTATATATGATGTTATTGTATGTGATTGGCTGGGTAATCGATGTAAATGGTTTATTCTTAAGCTCCTACTTTAATTTAGCGGGAGAGATTATGCTTCCATTAGTTGGCGGCATTGTTGGGCTATTCGTTATGTCTATTAATAAACAACAAAGACAATAAGAACATTACAAAAAGGCAGAAGACGAGCTTTCGTTTTCTGCCTTTTTTCTATTTTAGCGTATAATAGAAACATGCAGTATATAAGGAGTGGTAAATATGAAAAAAGTAGAGCAATTATCTTCTCACCTATATCTTATTGATGATTTCGATTTACAGCATAATGAACGAACAGGTACGTACGTTTTATTAGGTGACGATATTACTTTAATTGAAACTTGTGCAGCCCCTTCTCTTCCGTATATTTTAGACGGCTTACAACAATTACATATTGATTTAAACGATGTTAAAAACATTATCGTTACACATGTGCATTTAGATCACGCTGGCGCAGCTGGTTTAATGATGGAACAGTGTCCAAATGCTACGTTATATGTGCATTCTCGTGGTGCTCGTCATATGATTGATCCAACAAAACTTATTTTAGGTGCAAAAGCTGTCTACAAAGAAGATTTCGATAAACTCTTTTACCCAATTCTTCCAATTGAAGAAGAACGTGTTCATATTGTACAACATGGTGATACGTTAAAAATTGCAAAAGACCGCACCCTTACATTTTATGATACACCAGGACATGCGAAGCACCATATTAGCATTCACGATTCATTAACAAACGGGATTTTTACTGGCGATACAATTGGAATTTATTATAGAGAACTCGCAGACCTTGGTGTAGAACTGTATCTACCATCAACGTCCCCTTCACAATTCCAACCAGATGCGATGATTGCTTCTAAAAATCACATTCAAAGTATGGATGTAGATACTATTTATTTCGGGCATTATGGTGCATCATCCAATGTTACAGAAGTATATAATCAACTGGAACATTGGCTACCTATTTTCGTTCAGACTGGTAAGGAAGTCTTTGAAAAGTATAATGATTTCGATGAAGCGACTAAAGCTTTACAAACTTTGTTAATGGATAAAATCTCTTCTCATCTTACAAAGTTAAACGTTCCATCAGATCATTCCGTTTATAATATTTTACATTTAGATATAGAAATTAGCGCAATGGGTATTATTGATTATTTCACGAAGCAAGAAAAAGCAAACTCCACTATTAACTAACAGTAAAAGAAGAGATATACAACAGTAGTTATTGTATATCTCTTCTTTTTTTGAATATATTTTGAGTAAAGGATGGTGGAATATAATGCAAAAATTGATGCTATACCTCTGCTTCACATTATTTATCGTCTTATTATTATTTGTAGGAGTAAAAATTCAATTTTATTTAGATACAGATGCACAAGTGAACTTTAACGTTTATCCAAGATTATTCTACTTTACACTCTTCCCTCTTATAGTTGGCATTTTATTACGATTCCTTCAATCTATTAATCGCGAAACGAGTAAACAAAACTGGAGCTTTCAACCGGATAAATTTATTGCTATTACAGTGCCTACACTATTCATTTCCTTTTCCCCAGCACTACTCTTTTCACCACTTGCCGAATACCTACCTTATTTAGTTAATATTATTCTAATAAATACAACTTTTGTTACGATTATTAGTTTAATAGCTGGTTATTCCCTTTTAGATTGTTTTATACAAAAGGACAATGCAACGATGAAAAAATATAATTGAATCCTCTATTTTCTTTTAATAAAGAAAGCTCAAAGCTAAAGCTTTGAGTTTTTTTACTTATCTCACCTTTTCATCTACATACTCCATAAACTGCTCCGCTTTAATAAATCTTTCTTTGTACGCCTCAGGTACTTCTTCTACTGTTATCCCTCCACTCGATTTCGTTTTTACTAACACAGTTTGATGTGACATTAATGCCTCCATATATTGTTCATACTCTTCAGGAGTTAGTACTTCTTTACTAGATTTATGGCCATTTAATTTATCAAAATATGGATGAAGCTCCATTACTACCTTTTTCAATTCCTCTTTTTTAGCTGATGATAATTGATCATAATCTATATTACCGTTCGAATCTCCGTACGCAAGCTTTGCATTAGTTAATTTTTTCAGTTCTTTTGTAAACTCTTCATATTCCTTCGCACCCATTTCATCTTTCGCTTCTGATAATTTTGCATTAAAACGCATATACGTTTCTAATGTCATTGCTCCGGCATGTTTTTTTAAATTCTCAAAAGATCCATATATACCATCCGCCATAATAGATTGGTACGCAAAACCTGTCGTCGGGATTAAAAGAGCTGCTGCAAGTACTCCTGCGATAAGGCGTTTCTTCCTCTTACTCCCGCCGTGCTTCATTTTTATTTGCACGATTACTTTTTCTTTTAAATCCGGCGGGGCAACAATACCCTTTGCTTCTTCTTGTATAGATTCCCTAACTCTACAATCTAAACTCATTTCACATTCCCTACCTCTCCTAAAAAAATTTCTTCTACTTGCTCTTTTTGACGTAGTTTCTTTAATGCCGCATGAATTCTAGATTTCACTGTACCGATTGGAATATGTAATATTTGTGCTACTTCTTCTTGTGAATAATCGTGTAAGTATCTTAAGATAATAACTTGTTTCAATTTATACGGTAATTTATGAATGAGTTCGATTAGTTTTTGGTTTGATATTTTACTTACAACATCGTTAGAAAAATCAATTTGCACTGGCTTTCTTTGCTCTTCTGCTTTTTTTATAATTCGTAGTCGCATCCACCTCTTTCTTCTATAAGAATGAATTTGTTTAATCGCAAGCCCAATTAGCCAAGGGCGAAATGGCTTCTCGCTATCATATTTACGAAGCGATTCATATAGCTGTATGTATACTTCTTGAACGACATCATCTACATCCGTTTTATCTTCAATTAAAAAATGTGCTGTTTTATATACTTCTTGAATCGTTTTATCATACAACTTGCTATACGCTTCTTTATTGCCTGATAAAGTTAATTGGATTAAATTTGTATACACTGTTCCATCCTTCACATACCATCCCTCCTTTGTCCTACACTATATATTGGCAAGTAATTCATATTTCGTTCGATTTTTTTAAAGTTTTTTTATATAAATTAATATTATGATTCATTGAGTTCATAAGCTTCACTTATAACCACACATAACTATTATATAATTTTCCAATTTCTGATAAAGATTTAAAATAATTTATATAGTCAAATTTAGGAGGACATATAATGTAAGCTATCGTTGTAACGTCGTTCGGTGGTCCTGAAGTGATGAAATATACAGATTTTGATATACCGGCTATTTCAGAAGATCAAGTTTTAATTCGCGTAGTTGCTACTAGTGTAAATTTCGCTGATATTAAATCACGTTATGGCAAAAAAGGAAATAAAGCACTACCTTTTATTCCAGGTATAGATGCCACTGGTATTGTAGAACGTGTCGGTTCTCATGTGAAAAATATTCACCCTGGACAACGTGTCATTGCTTTTCCTCAAAATGGATCTTACGCAGAATACGTTGTTGCAAATGAAAATCTTACTTTCGTATTACCCCATGAAGTTGACTTTCAAGCTGCAGCCGCTTGTCCAATCGTATCCTTTACAAGCTATAATTTACTCGCAAATGTTGCAAGGATTCAAAAAGGTGAATCTGTACTCATTCATGCAGCTGCTGGCGGGATTGGTACTACCGCAATTCAATTTGCAAAACTATTAGGGGCTAGAACAGTTATCGGTACTATCGGAAGTGAAACGAAAAGAAAAATCGCTTTAGATGCTGGAGCTGATTATGTAATTTGTCATCAAACTGAAGATTTTGTAGAGAAAGTCAATGAGCTGACAAACGGAGAAGGAGTGAATATTATTTTGGACTCTATTTCTGGAACTGTTTCTGAAAGAAGTTTAAACTGCCTTGCTTATTACGGTCGCCTCGTTCATTTCGGTAATGCTAGCGGTGAAATTGGTAACTTTCAAACGAAAGATTTACATGCAAGTTGCCGCTCTATACTCGGTTTTAGCTTTGGAACCACACGAAAAAAGCGTCCTGAACTGCTCCAAGAAACTGCAAATGAAGTTTTCCGTTATTTGCGTGACGGACGTTTACAAATTAAGGCTACGAAATCTTTTCCACTTCAAAATGCAGGGAAAGCACATGAATGGGTCGAAAGTAGAAAAAGTACAGGGAAAGTAATACTAACTGTTTAGTCCTCTTCCTGAAATGAATACTGGAAACAGAGGTGGCATTCATGGGATCACGAATTATGCATGTTATTATCGCTAACGGTATTGCTGAGAAACTATCTATTCACGATAAGACTTCTTTCTTACTTGGAGCTGTAGCCCCTGATGCTGTTCATTCAAAAAAAGAAAAAGGAGCCTCACATTTTTATGCCGGTACAACGAAGAACTATACGAGAAGAATAGATTATGATTCATTTTTTCATAAATATGAATCACATATAGATTCCCCATTTATTTTAGGCTATTATACCCACCTCATTGCCGATGATAATTGGCTAAGTGGATTTTTTCTACCTTGGCTAAAAAATAGAATAGAGAATGACGAAACGATCGCACCCCTGTACTATAACGATTTTAAATTGTTAAATGCAAAGTTGCTTCATCATTACGATCAAGAACAACAGCTTTTCTCTCTTCTCAATCAAGAGGCTCACATTGTGGATATTGAAGAGGTTTCTAAAAAAAACGTTTTAGCTTTTCGAAAGTATCTTTTTGAAGATATGTTGTATCCAAAGCAACATTTGCATGAAGACTTACAGGTATTTACGTTTGACCAAATCGTTGGCTATATTGAGACAGCGATTGAAAAAGGAGTATTTTTTATTAAACAACTCTCTAATGAAAAATCCACTTCAAAAATTTAATCCCCCTCAAATATATTTGAGGGGGATTTTCACATAGCAATATTATTATTGGTTCTTCTCCATAACCGCAAAATAATTCCCTTCGCTATCAGCAAAGTTAAACACTTTACCAGAAGGCATAGTTACCATTTCTCCGACAGTAACATTTTTGTTTGTTAAATCTGTATATAATTGATCAAGATTTTCTGAGAAGAACATTAAGGACGGTGTACCAAGATTCAATTCTGGGCTCATTTTAGAAATAACTTCTTTATTATGTAATATAATGCTCGTTTCTGCACCGTTAGTCGGAGCAATTTCAATCCATCTCATTCCTTGCTTGTTATCTTCCTCTGCTACTACATGAAACCCTACCTTTTCCGTCCAAAAATTTACTGCCTCATCTTGATTATTTACATATAACATAATTTGTCCTACTTTATGGATCATTACATTTCCCCCTAATGGTTTTTATATTCTATGTAGCTTTCTACAAATACTATCGTTATTCCTTGTGAGTTGGTATGTACTTCTTTGCAAAATTTATCGACTGACTCATCCCATCCAGTTCGTCAAAATAATCATTTCTTTCAATCATGTTATATCCATCGAATCCAATTTTATCTAATACTTTGAAGAATATATCGAAATCTACTTCACCATTCCCTACTGCTACTTCTATATACTTAGTTGAACGATCACTTTTCACTTCTTTACAATCTTTAATATGAGTTTGTACTATATAATCTTTTAATAGTAATAAACCTTCTCCCGGATTTTCATTTACATCACTTATTAAATTTGCTGGGTCAAAGTTAACAGCTAGTCCTTTCGAGTTTGCAGTTTCTAAAAATCGTTTTAATACTATTGCTTTTTCAGATCCCGTCTCAATAGCAAAGAATCCCCCAAATTTGAACGCTAATTCCCCTATCTCATAACAAACCCGTACCATTTTATCATAGTAGGCACTTTTTTCATCATCTGGAACTTTCCCAATATGAGCTGTTATGATCTTTGCCCCAAGCCCCAAACCTCTGTCAGTAATATATTTAAACTGATCTATTGCACTCTCAGCTTCTATTCCCATAATTCCATTTTCTCCAAAACTAATTGCTAATGATGGAATCTTTATCCCATTAAAAGATAAGCTTTTCTTTAAAGCATTCCATTCTACCATTGAGATATTAGCTAAGTTAAAGTTTTTATTCATAGCATATAATTGAATATATTCTAAATCCCATTCCCTTGCTTTTTGTATTCCTTCGTTTACTTCAATATGTTTCGTATTTAAAAACATTCCTAATTTCCTATCCATATGTGTACCTTCTTTTTATTATTTCGTGTCAGTTTAATATTCGACTTTTTTTATATTATTTCCTCGTATAAACCAAATAAATAAACTACCCTTTTTTCGATACTCCCAGTAGAAGCATATATATGATAGGCACATTAAAAACACTAATACAATTCCCATTATCACTTGTTTACAAACAAAAAAGACGTAACTACAAATAGTTACGCCTTCCCTATCATTTATCTAGGCTTTTTCTTCCCAGTAAATGCTGGTTTCTTTTTCTTTGGTGCTTTCGGTTTCGTTTCTACGAATGATCCTTTGAACATTTCTTGCTTCGTAAATACAATGCCTAGTTTTTTCGCAAATTGCAGTAATTTACGCTCTTCTTGTGGTGTTACAAGAGACACGACAGTTCCTTCTTTACCCATACGTCCAGTACGTCCTGAGCGGTGAATATATTGGTCTACTGTGTCTGGTAACTCTAAATGAATTACGTGTGTTAAATCGTCAATATCGATACCGCGTGCTGCAATATCAGTAGCAAGTAGAATTTCTAATTTCCCTCCGCGGAAAGCACGCATTGTCGCTTCACGCTCTTGTTTACTTGCTTCTGCATGAAGAGCTGCTGCTTTCATTTTACGGAATTTCAATTTCTCAGTAATTTCATCTAAACGGAATGGGTCGTTTAAGAACGCAACTGCTTTTACATCGCCCATATGCATAATTCTTCTTACGTAATCATTTTTTTCGCGTCGCTCACAAATGATATACGTATGCTCAACTAAGCTTTTTGATTCTGCACGTGTTACACGTACTAATTGTGGTTCCACTGCTAAATCACGTGCCGCATCTTCTGCCGCTTTTGTCATTGTCGCCGAGAAGAATACTAATTGACGATCCCGCATCGTTGATTTAATTACATCTTGCACTGCGCCCATCATTTTTTGCTTTACAATTTGATCAAACTCATCAAATACAATTGTTTTTACTTCATGCATTTTTAGCTTTTTCATACGAATTAATTCTAAAATACGGCCTGGTGAACCGACAATTACTCTTGGGTGTTTCTTTAATTTTTCAACTTGGCGCTTAATATCTGCACCACCAATTAAAGATGCACCTGAAATTTCAGTTCCTGCTGTAAACTTTTGAACCTCTTCATGAATTTGCATTACAAGTTCACGTGTTGGCGCTAAAACAACAACTTGTGGCTGTTTTACTTCAGGATTAATTTTATGTAAAAGGGGTAATAAGTACGCTAATGTTTTTCCTGTTCCAGTTGGAGATTCAGCTATAACGTCTTGTCCTTCTAAAATAGTTGGAATCGCTTGTTTTTGAATTTCAGTTAACTCTTTAAAACCAGCCTTCTCCCAAGCTTGTTGTAAAAATGGTTGCATATCTTTTATCATTTGTTTTTCTCCTTTATCTCTATTTTTGAAGAAAATGCTGTATTGTTCGCACCGTTTCTATCATGTGTGAAATAACAGCTATTAAATCATCAACATGGTCTTCTGTAATCGCTTTTTGAAATAGAACCTCTACCTTATTATGATATGAAATCGCTTGCTTATTATATTCGTATGAAACTTTCTGCATAATCATTCTTTCTTTTCCCCATATAGAACGCATTAATGTTTCAATTTCTTCACATTTTACTTCTGGTTGTTCTAACGGGAATGAAAATGCTAGCTTCATCTCACAACCTGGTGTAAACTGAGGCACTTCTAGTATTTCACCAGACAAGTTCTTTGCATCCACAGATAATGAAAATGTTGCTTCTACTAATGGTTCAAACGGTTCTGTTAATTGAAATGAGATATGATATATACGACTTAATGAAGCAAGATCCATCATATCTTTTCGATCTGTTACAAGAATATCTCCATGTAGATCAAAATCATACACAGCACCTTCTACGATTACTTTTAAATTGTCAAAAGCAGTTGGATCAAACATAATTTCCTCCAAAAAACAGGCGCCTTTCGATGGAAAGGCGCCACTTGATGTATATATAGTTTACAGATAAACGAGATGAATTACAACCTTTTAGAATAAACCTACTGCTTTTCCATCTTCATTTACATCCATTTGAAGTGCTGCTGGCTGTTTTGGAAGACCTGGCATTGTTAACATTGTACCTGTTAACGCAACGATAAAGCCTGCACCGATAGATGGTTTTAACTCACGAATTGTAACGATAAAGTCAGATGGACGACCTAATTTTGTTGCATCGTCAGAAAGAGAGTATTGTGTTTTCGCCATACAAACTGGTAGATTACTCCAACCTTCTCCTTCATATTGAGCTAATTGCTTACGTGCTTTCGGAGCAAATTCAATATCTTTTGCGCCATATACTTTTTGAGCAATTGTACGAATTTTTTCTTCTAATGGTAATTCTAATTCATAAAGTGGTGCGTAGTTGTTTTCACCTTTTTCGATTTCTTTTAGTACTTTTTCAGCAAGGTCAACTCCGCCTTGGCCACCTTTCTCCCAAACTTCTGTTAAGGATACTGCATAGCCACGCTCATTACACCACTCTTGTAAGTATGTAACTTCTGCATCTGTATCTGTAATAAATTTATTAATTGCAATTACGAAAGGCACACCGAAGCTTTGAATTGTTTCAACATGCTTCTGTAAGTTTTCCATACCTTTTGCTAATGCATCTACATTTTCTTCTTTTAATTGATCTTTTGCAACGCCGCCATGCATTTTAAGCGCACGAATCGTCGCAACAATAACAACTGCTTCTGGTTTAATGCCAGCTGCACGAGCTTTAATATCTAAAAACTTCTCAGCGCCTAAATCAGCACCGAATCCAGCTTCTGTAATAACATAATCACCTAATTTTGCTGCCATTGTTGTAGCGATAACACTGTTACAACCGTGAGCGATATTCGCAAATGGTCCGCCATGAATGATAGCTGGTGTATTTTCTAACGTTTGTACTAAGTTCGGCTTTAATGCGTCTTTTAATAATAGTGTTAACGCACCTTCTACACCTAAATTTTTAACCGTTACAGGTTGATTTGTAAAGTTATAAGCAACTACGATGCGAGATAGACGCGCTTTTAAGTCTTGAATATCTGTTGCAAGGCAGAACACGGCCATAATTTCAGATGCTACTGTAATGTCAAAACCGTCTTCACGTGGTACACCTTGTACAGGTCCACCAAGACCAATTACTACGTTACGAAGGGCACGATCATTTAAGTCAACACAGCGTTTCCAAACAATTTTACGCGTATCAATTCCAAGTGTGTTTCCTTGTTGGATATGATTATCAATAAACGCTGCTAATGCGTTATTGGCAGTTGTGATCGCATGGATATCTCCAGTAAAGTGAAGGTTAATGTCTTCCATTGGTACGACTTGTGAAAAACCGCCACCTGCTGCTCCACCTTTTAATCCCATCGTCGGTCCAAGAGATGGTTCACGAAGTGCAATTACTGTTTTCTTACCAATTTTGTTAAAAGCTTGACCTAAACCAACTGTTACTGTTGATTTACCTTCTCCAGCTGGAGTTGGGTTAATCGCTGTTACTAAAACAACTTTACCGTCTTTCTCATCTTGTAAGCGCTTAAAAATATCAAGAGATAACTTACCTTTATAATGCCCGTATGGCTCTAATTCATCTTCTAAAATATTTAAATCAGCTGCAATTTCTTGAATCTTCTTCATACTCGCTTCTTGTGCGATTTCAATATCGGATTTCACTGTTGTAGTAGTTGTCATATACCCTAGTCCCCCTTTAATTGGTTCTGATGATATTGTATCAGTTTTTTGTATTTTCTGCACTTATTTACCTCCTAAAAATTCTTTCATTTCTTTATACGTTTTTTAACATAAATACCCATAAGAATGTTAACGATTGTTGTAACTCTGTAGGTAGTTGACCTAACATCTTCTCATTTACTCCGCGCTTATATACGCCGATGCCATCTATAACTTTAAAACCTTGTTCTTTCGCTAACTGTTCAAATTCCCAAGGCATCATCGTATTACAAACAACGTCTTTTCCATACAAGCGAGGATAACTGTTCTCTCGTGGCTTTGCTGTCGGCCCTAAAATTGCAATACATGCATATCCATCTTTCTTTAACACACGCTTTATTTCATTTAACGCTCGTAATGGCTCTTCCGTCCATTCTAAAGAATTAATTGCCATAATTGATTCAAATTGCTCATTTTCAAATGGTAATGCAGAAAGATCTCCTTTTATAAAAGATAAATTCGGTCCTTCTCCGCGCTCCTTACCTTTTTGAATCATCACTTCCGATAAATCTACTCCCACTGCTTTATAGCCTGCGCTACTTAATTTATATGTACCGTACCCATCACCACAACCAACATCGAGCACTTGTCCTTCTTTCTTCACGTATTGTTCAAAAAACGGAATAATTGTACTTCTGCTACCACTGTCCCACATCTCTTGACTATTTTGATTCCAAAACTCTGCGCTACTATCCCATTTCTTTTCTGCTGATTCATGCCAATTAAATTTCGTCATACATTCCCCTACCTTCACGCTTTATCACTCATTTCATTCTACATCATTTTCCAAAATTCCTGTTTTATCCCGCTTGCAGTAAGACACCTACCTCAAAATTCAATGGATGCGGACCAGTTAATGGGAGAGAACTGCTCATAAAAATCCAATTGTTACTGGCTGATAATCAGTCGTGATGGAAAAAATCCCTCACTTTATCTTCAATAGGAGATGGATATGTTAACGATGGAATACGTATTCTCCATTTTTTGCTTTACTTGGGTTTAACTCATACTCATGCTCTTCTCATTTTGAAAGATACTATAGATACACCCAATTGAAAGAGAGGGATGTACATGCGAAGAAAGAGAAATCATCATTTTAAAAGTGGTGAAAAAAACGAAGAGTATGCTGCTGAAATATCACCAGCTGGCATTCCAATTAGACATAAGCGTAAAGAAATTGCAAATGAGATAGAAGGTACAAATACCGGTGCAATGGTAGGCTATGTCGCTTTATTTCTTTCGTTATTCTCCATTGCTTTTTATCCAGTTACGCTCGGCTCCCTAGCAATTTTAGTTGGCCTATTAGCTGTCAATTTCGGAGCAAGAACACTTGGATATACAGCCATTGGTTTTGGTAGTTTTTCTGTTTTATTTACTTTACTTTATCCGCTTGCTTTGTCAGCGTTTTAAAAAAACACACCAAGTCATACTTGGTGTGTTCATTCATGATACAACATAATATGACCGCATCCACAACAATGTTTCGCTGTAATTTCTTGAAACACTGGATAATTTTCTTCATCTCGATGCTCAATAAATACTTTTTCAAATCGATACATGTTTGGTGCATATGCCCAATCTTGTTTCGTACGTGCATATAACGTTGAGGAAAAAAACTCCTCACCGCCACAAACAATACATGTGTTCTTCATCAATACCCCTCCTATGCTTGTCTTACTTCATCTATATGAACATAAGCATAAAAAAAAGACCTTCTATTACTAGAAAGTCTTCTCTGAAACAAAAAGAAATGTACCAAACATTCCTACTCCGCTATATTCTTTTGAAACACCAGCTTCTGTTTTAAATGTTTGCTTTACAGTCATAAAGAATACACCATTTCGTGCATCTGTACTTTCAAATTGTAGTTTTTCTTTTTTACCATCTACATTTTGCGTGCATTCAAAACTACTCTCATTACAATTCAACGCATACTTATCCTGTACATACACTTTAAAATCTGATTCTTTCGGACAAGTTATAAGTAATATTGCCACGAGAATAATACTTATAATACCCACAATTGTATAATATTTCTTCATTTGTACTCCTTTCAAATGACAAGAAAACTTGACTTCATACGCCAAGTTTTCTTAGTCAACAACCCATTGCCACTCTTGTTCTTTCTTATCAAAAATGAGCCAACCTGTTTCTGTTGCTTCCTCTTTCAATTCATCGATATTATCTAACACCTCATCCGTACTTTCATACGAACCAACTACATATACCGGAATTTCAAGACCTCTTCTTGACTCAATCTTCCCTGCTAAATCTATGTAAAGACCATCTTCCATTAGTGGAATAAGTCCCATAATCAATTCTTTTGAAATCGCTGGGAAAATTTTTGATTTTTGGAAGAAAGAAAAACGTTTCTTACCGAAAGCACCGAGTTTATACGGAATGACTTTACTTAACATTCCTACAAAATCAGCAATTCTACGATAATACACTTTGTTGTACCATCCGTCATCATGTGAAAAATAAACAAATCGATTTTTCAGTAACGGAAAGAATGTTCTTGCAAGTGGTTCTTTTTTGTGAGCCAAATATAATAATTCTGCAATTTCTTTCGGCTCTAATTCATCTAAATCGCTTGCATCATCAAAATCTACCCAACAAAATTCATCAAATTCATCAATCTCTGCTTGAATTAACTTATGTATATTTTCTTCCTCAACATATTCAAATAAAGTATGATAATGAAAATCCGTCCATTCAAAGTTGTGCTTCAAAAGCAACACTTGATGAAGCGGTGAAGGGATGTTACTCGCAAACTCTTTAAACGTAATTCCTGATGTAATAAAACAATGACCTCGACGATTACCATTAATATATATCATATTCTTTACTTGGTCAGATCCTCCAGACAAAGCACCTAGCCACCTTCGTTTTATATGTTTCAATTCTATAGCATATTTTAACATGAAAAATTTTAGAAACATAGAAAAAACTTCAAAAACTATTTACAATTTCATGTGTTTTATTACATAGTGATTACAAGAAAAAACGCCTGCTCATAAGCAGGCGTTTTTAAAGGATTTCATCAGGGTTTTGAGGATGATGATTTCCCTCTTTCTTTTCTTCTTTTTGGAACATCGATTGAATTTTATCAATTGTTTGTGGAGCTAATTCAATCATTTTTTCTGCTAAATGTGTCGCATTTTGTAGATGTAGAATATTTACTCCATCTTTATTCACCACAAGAAATGCTACTGGTGTAATCGAAACACCACCCGCGCTACCGCCACCAAATGCAGGGTTACCGTTCGCTCTTTGTCCATCATTCGTTTGGAAATCAGAACCTCCTGCTCCAAAACCGAACGCTACTTTAGAAACCGTTAACACTACACCACCGTCAGCCGTTTGAACAGGCTCTCCAACAATCGTATTTACATCGACCATTTCTTTTAAATTTTCCATTGCTGCTTTCATTAACCCTTGAATTGGATGATCCACCGTTCATAACCTCCTTTGTCATATCTTTCCTAGTTTTTCCGAAAGTTTGTGAACTAAACATAAAATTTTATATTGATTTCAAAAAACTTAAGTTGTAATATTTAGAAAAATAAAAAAAGAGGTCGATTCGTTATGATGCGAAAATTAACAAAGAAAGATCATGAACAAGTATTCGCTTATCTAAAAGAAGAAGCAGCCCTTAACTTGTTTATTATTGGAGATATTGAAGCTTTCGGTTATGACACAGATTTTCAAGAATTATGGGGAGTATTTAAAGAGAATGGAACATTAAAATCAATTCTACTCCGATTCCACGATTCATTTATACCCTATAGTAAAGAAGAATTTATTACCACTGATTTTGAGGCACTTCTTTCCGCATATAAGCCACTTAAACTCTCTGGTAAGTCAACTATTGTAGAAAAGTTTGAAACTGCTCCAAGTCTACAATTAGGCGTCAAAAATGAAATGTATTTTTGTGAATGTCTAAATGACAACAACTTACCTGACACGCCTATTCATGAAACGATTAAACTTGCGTCACTCGATGATATAGAACGAATTATGAAATTACGAAGTGACATTGCTGAATTTCCGACTACTAATGAATCAGAGAAAATATTAAGGCAGGCTATCGAAACGAATACAGGACGCACATACTATATTGAAAAAGACGGCGTGATCATCGCATCCACCTCTACTTCCGCTGAAAATTCATTATCCGCTATGGTAGTTGGTGTATGTACACACCCGAATTATCGTGGAAATGGATTTGCTTCACTCATATTACAAAAAATGATTCAAGACTTTACGAAAGAAAGCCGAACACTTTGTTTATTTTATAACAATCCAGTTGCTGGACGAATTTATAAACGACTAGGATTTAAAGACATTGGAATGTGGACGATGTATCGATAATAAGAAGTAACTCTATAAGAGGAAATAGTCGTAACTTAGTAATACAAGCAAATTACAAAATAACTCTCACCGTTATTATGAAGATGGAGAAACTACTTGTAAAGCCGTGCCCCTAACTAAAACATGTCATGTATTCAAGCTAAATTTAGACAGATAAACGCCCCAGTTGTTGCATCTACTCCAGCAATTGGGGCGTTTATCCTCAAATTCTTTCCACTATATTTATGAAACATTTATCACACTTATGTCGCTATTATCTTTACGTACAAATGCCCTTCTAAATATTACTGCGTCTTATTATACTTTGCTTTAAAATCAATATATTCCTGTTTCGCATCTTTGTTATTACCTTGGTGACTATCAAAAGATGTATGTATTTGTGATATGTATTTTACTAACTTGCCTTCATCATTTCTTTTCTTATAATTTATTACAATACTTACTTCCAATATCTGCTTTGAACCATTTTTAGAATCAATATGCAATGCGATTGATCCACCATCATATTCATCATATTGTATTTTCAACTTATCATTAATGATACTCTGAAACTCTAATTCAGTTAGTTTGTATCCAACAGTACTAGGCTGATCAAACTTTTTTATATCATCCCCGGGCTTCATCTTTAGTTTCCCTATCCCTTTTAAACGATCTACAATTAAGTTCACATATGAAACATCCAGATTCGATTCCGGACTTTGTACCTGTCCATTTTTATACATAATATTGGTACGATAAACAACTTCTTCTTTATTATCTTTGCTGTCTACTGCTGAAGTAACCTCTTGTGTTGTATTTCCATATAAACTTTTATCTTTCGTATTATATATCCCTTCCGAAGTTTGATAGATTGTTTTTCTATGCTCTCCATCTTCCTTTTGCTCATATGTACTATATATACCTCTTTGTTTCACATACGCATATCCATCATCACTAGCGGACATAACCTTTTTCATGTCACCTTCATCCAAAGCTTTGACAAATGGCTCATACTCTATCTTCGTCTCCCCAAAACCACATCCACTTAATAAACTTGATACTATTAACAGAACTATCATCATCCTAGCTTTCTTCTTTAACTTCATACTGACCCCCCGTTGATTTCTCTAGGCATTTTTAGGTTCATTACATTCCCATTTTGATAGTAATATAGTTCACCTTTACTTACCGGTATTTATTAACTCATACAGATTATATTGAAGATACTTTAATTTTTAATAGCATTAATTCATATACAATCCTTAATTGTTTATACATTCTGTTCGAATTTTCAGAAACCAAAACTTATTTTATTTCTTTAGTTTTCTTTTTTCCTTCTCTTCATAAAGCTTTAGTCTTTTCTGACGTTCCCTTTCATGTTCCTCCCACGAAATATAAAATGATGGAAATTTAAATCTACAATAGGCTAATAATTGGAACTCTGCTGCACCTATGGCTACCGCGTACATGATTAGAGTTCCTCCCGCATACAATCCTAAAATATTTTGTGTATAATCATTATGCACATAAATTAAAATGAGAAGAGTTAACACATAAATTAGAGCACACTTAATTGCAGTCCTCTTTGTTTTACTAAAAAATGAAGAGGACTCTTCTCCCGTATTAAATGCCCCTTTACTTGCCTGTCTAAAAGTATCAATAGTCGCTAAAATATGTAAAATGACTGCACCTAAAAATAATAACCCGACATACATTAATGTAACTTGATCAATTGAATAATTTGACGCTCCTGGAATTATCAACATTGTAAATGTTATAGTGCCTAGCTGAAACGCATATAATAGTACCACGAGTGTTTGTAGTTTCTGAAATTTAAATGGCATCTTAGGAAACAAATAAATAATTAAAAAAATTACTTGAAGACTATAAAGCACCAACTCAAGGCTAACAATTATTTTATCAAAGAGAGTCGGGTAATAACTCCAACCAAACCTTATTAACCCTCCAATAAGAAAAAACATTATTAATGAAATAAAAAACATCGTTCCAAACATAAACCCTGTAGCCCAATCGGGGCTTAAGCGATTCTTGCAAGTACTTTTAAATTCATTTAAATCTTCTTCTTTTATATTCCACACCCTGACATTTCACCTTCTATACAGTTTAAATAATTTTCATTCACTAAAATTCTATTACATTCTTAATATTTTTAAGTACATAGATTTTTGTACAACTAAATTCAGATAATCTTTTAGGTATATCATTACCATATTAATTACCATAATCATCTAACCAGAATGCCTTTTGATGGTTCAAGTAGTGTTCTTTTTCCTCAAAAGTTCCAAATATTCTTCTTTCAATTAAGTATAACCGTCTTCTTGTCACCTTCATCCAATGCCTTTATTAGACTCTCATACTCTATTTTGATTTACCAGAACTATACGCGCTCAGTAAAACATAACTGTTATCACAATAACTATTTTTCACTACCCCTTTACTCATATTTTCACAACATTTATCGTTCTCAAAATTCAATTAAAATATATTATTTTTGATTTATATACTCTTTTTCATAATTTACATATTCTTTTTTGGAACTTTGATTATTATCTTCCCTGGTATGATAATATGTTGAAATCTCTTGATTGCGTTTTATAAGCTTATCTTCTTTTTTTTCTTCATAATTTACCGATATTGTTATTTGTGTTATTCTCATTTGATTTTCTTTTGTATCATTAGGCGTATTAAATTCAATCATCAATATTGCAGAATCAAATTTATCATATTTTAAATTTAACTTATCATTCATGATGTTTTTAAACTGTAATTCAGTTAAATCATAGCTTATTATGCTCGGTTCACTAGATCTTTTTGTATCTTCACTCGGTTTCAATTTACTAAGTTCATTTAATCCTCTAAACATTAATTTTACATATGAAACATTCATAGCTTGATCCTGAGCTACTGAACGGGATTTTTCATTTTTTAAATTTGTACTATAGACCGTTTCTTTTTTGTAATTTTGATTACTACCAACGTTTTTATCATTTTTTATATCAGTAACAACCTTTTGAGTTGTTTTCCCATATAAGTCGTCTTCTTTCACATTATATACTCCATGGGTTGTTTGATATATTATCCTGCTATGTTCACCATCTTCTTTTTCTTCATAAGTACTTTCGCTAGTCTCTTCTTTCACATATGCATATCCATCATCACTCGCAGACATAACCGTTTTCATATCCCCTTCATCCAATGCCTTTACTAATCTCTCATACTCTATTTTTGTTTCCCCGAAACTGCACGCACTTAGTAAAAACGTTACTGTCATTACAATAACTATTTTTTTAACTAACCTTTTACTCATGCCATAACTACACCTTTCCCCTTATTTTATACATTACTTATTATTCAAATATTGTTTTTCATACTCCTCATATCGGGTTTTAGAAGCTTTATCGTTATCTTCTTTAGTATTTAAATAGATTGCTATTTTTTGATCATGCCTTATTAATCGGCCTTCTTTATTCTTTTTTTCATATCCCATTGTGATGCTTATTGTAGTGAATTCCATTGGATTTTCTTTTGAATCTTTCGCCGAACTAAATTCCATTAATAATATTGCTTCATCAAATTTATCGTAGTCCACCTTTAACTTATCATTAATTATTTCTTGAAATTCCGATTCGGTTAAGTAATATGTTACCTTGGATGACTCACTAAATCTTTTTTTATCTTTTTTGGGTCTTAAACTATCTATTCCCTTTAATCTATTAAATATAAATCGAACATTCGAAACATCCAAATTTTGATCTGGACTTTTTGATTGATTATCTTCATATTTAATACTAGTTCTATATACAATCTCTTCTTTTTTTTGCTCACTATTTAATGAACTAGCAATTTCTTGCAAAGTTGTTCCATAGAACTTTTTTTCTTTAATATTGTATACTCCTCCTGTTGTTTGATATACAACGCTAATGCGATTATCATTTTCCGCCCCAAACGTGCTATCCCTAACCTCTTCTTTCACATAAGCATACCCATCATCACTCGCAGACATAGCCGTCTTCATATCACCTTCATCCAATGCCTTTACTAATCTCTCATACTCTATCTTCGTCTCCCCAAAACCACATCCACTTAATAAATTTGCTATTATTGACAGAACTATCATCATCTTGGCTTTCTTCTTTAACTTCATACTGACACCCCGTTGATTTCCCTAAGCATTTTTTTAAGTTCATTATCTTCCTTTTTGAAAAGTAATACATTTCACCCTTATTTACTTTTCGTTTTGGATTTTGTATTTTGTTTTCGAATTCTCCCACGCATTCTCTCATTCTCTTCCCACGTAATATTAAATGATTTAAATTTGAATCTACAGTACACCAATAACTGGAATTCTGCTACACCAACGGCTACTGTGTACAGTAAAACAGTACCTATTACATATCCAATAAAAGTATCAATCGCATAATCATTATGAAAATAAATCAAAATAAGTAGGATTAATGCGTATATTGAAGTTACTTTCATCATAGTTCCTTTTGTTTTACTAAAAAAGGAAGCGGATCTTTCATTCATACTAAATGTACCTTCACTTGCCTGTTTAAACGTATCAATCGTTGTCACAATATGAACAATCACTGCTCCTATAAATAAGAAGCTTACATATACTAATGTAATTCCGTCGATTGTATAATCAGACATTCCAGGAAGAATCAGAGCTGTGAATAATATTGTACCTAATTGAAATGCATATAATAACACGACAATCGTTTGTAATTTTTGAAATTTAAATCGAGCTTTTGGAAATGAATATAGAATTAAAAAAATTATTTGTAAGCTATATAGCACAAGTTCAATTTTAAAAATTGTTTTTTCGAATAAAGTAGTATAGTAATCCCAACCAAAGGTTACTAAAGTACCAATAAGAAAAAACATCATAACTGAAACGTACACTATTGTTCCTATCATAAAACCTAAAGTACCCTCAGGACTTAAACGGCTGCTACATGTTACTCGAAATCCATCTAAATCTTCTTCTTTTATGTTCCACATTCAGTTTTTCACCTTCTATACAGTTTAAATAATTTCCAGGCACTAAAATCCCATTACATTCCTAACTTTTTAAGTACATTCATCTTTGCGTAACTATATTCAGATAATATTACCTCTACATTAATTACCGTACATAATCAGAATGCTTTTGATAGTTCAAATAGCCTTCTTTCTCCTCAAAAGCTCTAAATATTCTTCTCTCTTTCACTTAAGCATATCCCTCATACTCTATTTTTGTTTCCCCCGAAACTGCACTCACTTAGTAAAAACATTACTGTCATCACAATTGTATCGAGATAATAAAGCTCTTTAATTTTATCTTCAGAAAGGTGATAACCTCCCATCAACAATATGCTAGGAGGTTATTACAGTTATTTTAAATTTGTTTTTATTTTAATGGATTCGATTTTTGCAAATAATAATGTTATTTAATTTGAGAGAAGCGAATATTAAAAACCTACTGCTTAATAACTCGTAATTAAGTCTTCACCCTCATATCTAGGGTCTTTCTCAACTTTACCATCTTTTGTTTTGATGACTTTTAGTCTACCTAACCACTCTGCTCCCTTATATGTCTCTTCACTTACCCATACATTATGCTTTTTACCATCTACCTCAACTACTAATGTGGGGTGTGTAAACATGAATTCCTTCTCTACATGCCTACCTACAATTTCTGCATGTAATGATGTACCTTCTTCAACTAATTTACTATTTTGATACCCTTCGATAATAGGTAATCCAATAAATACAAAGAATATCAGTCCAAATACGATTACTTTCTTCTTTGTACTCCATTTATTCTTTTCTTTCAATTCCTTCTGTCTCGCTTCTCTTTCTTCGCGTTCATCCAAACTCTCATTTAAAGCATCTTCCCATGCCTTAATTTCCGCTTCGATTTCTGCTTCAGCTCTTGCTAGTTTTTCTAGTTGTTCATCGGTTGCTACCATCTCATATGAGTTATCTCCAACCAAACGAATTTCAGTACCATTTTCTTTTACTTTTCGCAAGTCTTTTTCTGTACAATTAAACTCTCGAATGATTTCCCCTTGTGTGTTTACCAATCTAACGTAAATGTTTTTTTTCTCCTTCTTCTTAAACATCTGCACTCCCCCTTATTTGTTTCCTATCATAGATAACCCTATTGCAATTAAGAGAAAGAAAACGATAATAAGGAAAGTCTTCCCTTTGCTTAATTGTGTTGCACAACCTTCCAAGACAGCCCATATAAGAATTGGAAAAAGAAGAATACCTAGGAAAATATCGACCAACTTATTGCTACTCTTCTTTAGTGGTTTTTCTTCTACTATCGGTTTTATCTGAACAGCTTCTTTTCTTATTTGTTTCGGTTTCTTTTTCTTACGTCTATGATTCACCCAACTTACTCCTTTTAGAATAACTTTTTCCTAACTATAAAAATACCGAAATATCCCCATTTTCCATTTTATAAACCTGTCCAGGTATTACAAAATCTGTGGCTTTAATGGCGCCATCCAAAGGACCATATTCATTTATAAGACTGCGGCAATTCTTCATATTGGTCCCGTATATGTACTTAACCACATCCTTATTTAAAACAGGCGCAGGATTTAAAGCTAATACGTTTATATTATCTTCTTGATGTCTTAATGCAACTGTATTCGCTGCTCCGCCACCTAAAGAGTGCCCTAGTAAAGTTATCTTCTTTCCTTTATTACTCGCCTTGACTTTTTCATAAAATTTTTCTGCTTGACTATACTGAAATTCCGCTAATGATCCCAATATAGGTGAATTAGTTAAATTATGCAGCCAAATTGCTCCATCGGTTGCTAAATAGCCTATTTGGCTCGGTTGGTTTCCAACGTATACAATGAAAATTTCATGCGTGTTTCTTTCCTCTAAAGCATATGCCCCAAATCCAGTCACTGAATGAATATCATCAGAAACTATAAGATTAGCATTAAAGTTGTCTTGTAACTTCTGTTTATTTATTATTGGATCAGAATTATTATATTTTTTTCTTGTCCATTATAATCATAAATATCTCTTGCCGATAATCTTAATTTTCCTACATCACTACTTAATTTATAATCTTCCTCGTTCACCATATTCTCCCCCTTATATATTAATGGCTTTCTTTAAATTTCTTTTCATATTGTAAGTAATCTTTTTTTGATTTCCGATTATTTTCTTCTTTATTACGTAAATATGTTGTTATTTCTTGATCATGCCTAATCATATTATTTTCTTCATTTCTTTGTTTATAGCCTATCGAAATTGTTATCTCTGTTATTTTCATCGGATTTTCCTTTGTATCCTTAGCAGAATTAAATTCAATTAGTAGTGTTGCATAACTAAACTTCTCATACTCTAATTCTAAATTCCCATTAAATATCTCTTTAAATTGAGTTTCTGATAAATTATAGCTTATCGTAGTTGGTTGGCTGAAGCTTTTTTTATTCACATTTGGTTTCAATTCATTTATTCCTTGCACTCTATTGAGCATTAATTTTATATTAGACATATCTTTCCCTCGATTTGAAGCTTCTAGCTGTCCATTTTCGTATCTTATATCTGACTTGAATACAAATTCTTCTTTATATTGTGGGTTGTCACTATGTTTTTCATCCTCAACTGGAGTATTGATTTTCTTTTGTGTCTCACCAAAAAGAATATTATCTTTAATGCTATAAATACCTTGCGTTGTTTGATAAACTACTCCTATTTGCCTATTATTATCCTCAATAAAAGTACTATTCCTAACCTCTTCTTTCACATACGCATACCCTTCATCACTCGCAGACATAACCGTCTTCATATCACCTTCATCCAATGCCTTTACTAATCTCTCATACTCTATCTTCGTCTCCCCAAAACCACATCCACTTAATAAATTTGCTACTATTGACAGAACTATTATCATCTTAGCTTTCTTCTTTAACTTCATACTGACACCCTTATTCAATCAAAATAAGCTTTCCTCTTTCCATTTTGGAAGAGGAAAGCTTATTTCCTTTTAAATTTATTTTTTTCCCTTTATTTCTAACTCTTGTGCTTGTTGTTGCTTTTTATTTTTTTCAATTACTTTTTCAACAAACTCATTCCGCCACATTTTAAACTTAGCTGCGAATTGACCTTCAATTTTATTTCGATACCCTTCAAATTTAACCTCTGCAATATCCGTGTGGTTAAATAATTTATACGTCTCTTCGGTTAAACCCACTGGATGCAACACTCCACCATAATCATAGAATGTGTTTTCATCAAGTAATAAACCTCTCGTAGTGATTACATACTCCACATCTTCCTCTTCTTTAAGACCCAATCTTACAACACTGCCTAAAGGTAATACTTTATCCATATAGTCTTTCATATTAATTCACTGTCCCTTTTAGTACGCTAATTTTCTCTTCTATTTTTTGTCTTTTTTTCTCTAATTGACGGATACGATCAATAAATGCCTCACGTGTTTTTCCTTGTAATGTACTATCAATACTACTCTCTAACCTTCTAATATCTCCCGTTAAAGATGTAGCTGCTTTTTCCAATTGCACTACAACGTTTATAATTTGTTCTCGTCCACCACTAGCTGGAAATGTACTATGAACTCTTGACATTATCGTATGTAAATCCACCTTCATACCCCTCTCTTTTAAATTTATAAACTTGGAGTTTTAATAATATGAAACTGCTCCTAATTCTTCGTCTTTTGCAAACATAGAAAATACCGCTTCTGAAACATCGTCGTTTAATTGTTTTAAATCTTTCGATAACTCCTTCACATCTTTAGCAATTTCACCTAATAAAGAACGGTTTATCCCCCTACTGTTATCATTCATAAAGAGATTTAACAATGAGTGACGATGACTTAATATATGTTCAGATACAATTGCAGCTACATTTGTATCAACTACAAAATCTCCTTTAAACAAATCTAGTAAATCTTGCACGTAAGAAGCTGCAACTTCTTTTGCAATATCTAAAATTTCACTTGTAGCTAAATATACTACAACACTTCCAGATAAAAAATTTATAGCAGTATTAAATACAGACTCTAATACTTCTAAAACTTTTTCCTTACATTTCGCTAAAGTTGTTTCAATCCATTCTACAGCGATATCTACCGCTCCTTTTATTTCAACTGTAGCCATTATACTAAATTGGATTGCTTCTGCTGTAATTTGAGACTTTAGTCCTTCATACTTTGTATTTAATCTTGAAAAACCTTCTTGAACTTTTTCTCTTAGCTTTTCAAGCTCCTTGCTGCCTTGTACAATGTCCGAGTAACCTAATATTCCACCTATAATACTAGAAATTGGCGTTGCATTTAGTATCAAATTAATTGCAGTTCCAGCTACCTTTTCTTCTTCTATAGAAACTTTTCTATGAAATACATCATGTATAGTTCCTGTGTATATAGCCCCAGCAGATTGAGAAAACTCCATAAATCCTGGGATAATATCCCACCCCGTATCGTTATCACTTGCTAGTTTATCAATCCATATTAGATGTCCATTCTCATCATAATCCTTCACTGTAAAAGCATATGAGTGACCAGCTTGATTCGGAATTTTATACATTCTTCCCGGAAGTGTGAAGTCTGCTGCCTTTATCCCAATATGTAGTGGATCATTCTGATTAATGATATTCCGAACATTTTTCATATCAAACCCATTACCAAATTTATCAACATCTCGGTTTAATACAGGCGCTGGATTTAATGTTAATGTTTCAATATTATCTTCTTGGTGTCTTAACGATACAGTATTAGCTATACCACCACCTAATGAATGCCCTGTTACACTAATTTTGGCAGAAGGGTTATCATGTTTAACCTTCAAATAAAATTCTTCTCCTTGATCATACTGTCTAACTGTAAAATCGTGTTCCAAATTACCTAACATTATTTTATTTGCACCTGTTATATTATGTCCCCCAATTTCACCATCTGTTATTGCATCCGTTGCATCTTCCGTTCCTACATATGTTATTACAATTTCTCCTGTAGACCTATCTTTAAAAGCGTATGCAGCAAATCCTGTATTTTCATCAACTTTATCATCTATAAAATCTGCGTTAAATTTATCCTGTAATGTCTTTTTATTTTTTTGACTTAGTTGGTTATACGGTTCTTTACCAGCTTTAAAGTCATAAATATCCTTTCCAGCTAGCTCCAATTTCCCCCAATCAGAATTTATCTCTCTTACCTCTATATCCTCTATTATTTCTTTATCTTGCTCCACATCCTTACTCATATTACTCACTCCTAATTACTTATTATTTTTATCCTGTGCTCTGTAATCTATATATTTTTTTTTTGCATCTTGATTATTGCCTTTTTGACTATCAAAATATGTGTGTATTTGTGATATATATTCTACTAACTTACCTTCATCATTTCGCTTCTTATAATTTATTACAATACTTACCTCCAATATCTGCTCTGAACCATCTTTAGAATCTATATGCAGTACAATCGATCCACCATCATATTCATCATATTGTATTTTCAACTTATCATTAACAATACTCTGAAACTCTGATTCATTTAGTTTATATCCAACTGTACTAGGTTGATCAAACTTTTTTATATCATCTCCGGGCTTCATCTTTAGTTTCCCTATTCCTTTTAAACGATCAACAATTAAGTTTACGTATGAAACATCCAGATTTGAATCCGGACTTTTCACCTGTCCATTTTTATACATAATATTGGTACGATAAACACCTTCTTTTTTATTATCTTTGCTGTCTACTGCTGAAGTAACCGCTTGTGTTGTACTTCCATATAAACTTTTATCTTTCGTATTATATATCCCTTCCGAAGTTTGATAGATTGTTTTTCTATGCTCTCCATCTTCCTTTTGTTCATATGTACTATATATACCTCTTTGTTTCACATACGCATACCCATCATCACTCGCAGACATAACCTTTCTCATGTCACCTTCATCCAAAGCTTTGACAAATGGCTTATAATCTATTTGCTTTTCCCCAAAACCACATCCACTTAATAAACTTGCCATTATTGACACGACTATCATCACCTTAGCTTTCTTCTTTAATTTCATACTGTCACCTCGTTAGTTACTCTAGGCATTTTTAGTTTCATTATGTTCCCTTTTTGATAGTAATACACTTCATCTTTACCTAATGGTGCTTCGTTGCTTATATATTTTATGTTGAAGATACTTTGATCATTTAATGGCATTGCGATAATTGCTGCTGTTAGCTTACTTCTCATTTTCATAGGTAGAGCTTCACGATTTCGGTCCATGTAGTCGTGGTGACCTGCTAATACAAAGTAAATACCTACTGTACGAGATAAATCAATTAAAGTCGCTGCATCCTCCATTTCTAAATAAACAAATTTACTAAACTCTTCAACATTTGTCATGATAATGAGTTGTTTTGTGAATGCAGGAATTTCTCTACCTTCTTGTCTTGCTTGTGCTAATTCAAGAGCTCGTTCACGAATTACTTCCATCCAATACTTCGCATGCATATTGATTTCATTTTCGTCTACAATGTAGTGCGTCACATCGTCTTTATATTGAACGAAACTATACTCTGCTGTATCCACCAACGTCACACTTTCAAAATAATCTTTATTCAATTGAGATAGGATGCTAGATACAATTTGTTTTCTCATACTATCATCTACACTATAAATCATTAAATGATCATTCACTGCAATATCATGAGCTACAACTTCTACGTTTGCAAAATCAAGCCCCATTGGAATTCTTGCTGCTTGTAGAGCTTTTGTAACGTCTTTATTTTTACGATAAGTAGCAATATCAATCACTTCTGGCATCATTGGAATTGCCTTCGGACGTTCTCCATCCCATTCTCGATCCATATCATTTGCTTCTTGTTGTAATAATTGAATTTGCTGTAATTCATCTTCTGCTTTCGTAGGTAGTGCAACCTGGAATAATGTAGGAGATTCTAGTTTTATTAACGCTCTTCCTGCTGTTTCTTCCACTTTTATATCAGATCTCCCTACAATACTAGCTACTTCACTTTGATCAATCATATATAGGCAAGTTTGGATTTTAATATTATTGTACAATTGAATTCTAAGTGCATTTTGTCGCCCTGCACTAATTAAGGTATGAATTCCTAAACTTGCACCATCTCGGACAATTTGCATAATTAGCATTTCAAAGCTTTCATAGAACTTCGCTTCTTTTACTGCATCATAATTGTCGATTGCAATAATAATATGTGGTATTTCTTTCCCGCTTGCCTTTTCATACATTTCAATATTTGCAACGTCATATTCACTTAATAATCGTTTACGATTTTTCATTTCTTGAGTTAATCTTTCAACAAACTTTAAACATTTTTCAGATTCATCAATCGTAATCGTATCCGCTACATGAGGTAATCCTTTCAAAGGTAGAAGACCATTTGTTCCAAGGTCCACTAAATACACATGCAAATGCTCCGGACTATGCTGACGAGCTACATCCATAATGACTGATTGTAAGAATGTTGATTTTCCGTAGCCTGGACTTGAGAAGACCGCTACGTGTCCGTCTTTACTAATATCTAGTGTTAATGGTGTTTGTGATTGTAATTCAGGCTGATCTAGTAGACCAACTGTTGCTTTTAATGGTTTCTTTTCTTTCGTCCATGCTTCTTTGAACTGAATAGCGTGTAAGTCTTGTAAATATACGCTTTCTGGAAGTGGTGGTAACCACGGTCTTGCTAATGCTTCAATTTCATTTATTTCTGCGTAATCGTGAATGTAGTCAATAACAGCATCCAGTTCAGATGGTACGGTTATTACTTCTTTACTGCTACCAAGTCCACTCAAATCTTCACTTAATATTTCATATTGTCCTAGATCATTTATTGCATAGATTGTTGCGTCTAAATGTTCTTTATCCTCTTTGTTTTCTACATAGTCTGCTCCGCTCCAAGCTGATTGGAATAGTTCATAAATTTCATTATTCCCAA
The DNA here is from genome assembly GCF_051915685.1 of Bacillus cereus group sp. MYBK5-2. Classification (NCBI taxonomy): domain Bacteria; kingdom Bacillati; phylum Bacillota; class Bacilli; order Caryophanales; family Bacillaceae; genus Bacillus; species Bacillus cereus group sp. MYBK5-2. The sequence continues at coordinate 1,227,337 of NZ_JBQAFE010000001.1, read as the reverse complement.
CTTGTAAGTAAGCACGTCCTGGTAATGTAATTTCAGCAGCATCCGGTGTTTTTAAAATTTCATTACTATCTGACGTATTTTGAACTTTTAATGCTAGTTTGAATTTCGAGTTACTCCAAATTTGATCATCTACAACACCACTCGGTTTTTGCGTAGCTAATATTAAATGGATTCCGAGCGAACGACCGATACGCGCTGTTGAAACTAACTCTTTCATAAACTCTGGTTGTTCTGACTTCAGTTCCGCGAATTCATCACTAATTAAAAATAGATGCGGCATCGGTTCACTTACTAAGCCTTCTTTATACAGTTTTTGATACTGATTAATATGGTTTACATCATTTTCCCCAAATAAGCGTTGTCTTTTTTGCAATTCAGCTTTAATTGATGCGAGCGCTCTCATGCTTTGCGCTCCATCTAAGTTCGTAATTGTTCCTAATAAATGCGGTAAGTTTTTGAATAAATTCGCCATACCGCCGCCTTTATAGTCAATTAGTAAAAAGGCTACTTCGTACGGATGGAAATTAACTGCTAGAGATAAAATGTACGATTGTATAATTTCCGATTTACCTGAACCGGTTGTACCTGCTATTAATCCGTGTGGTCCGTGTGCTTTTTCGTGTAAGTTTAAGTTTACGATATCTTCTTTACCACGTAATCCAAGTGGTACAGCTAAAGATTTATGCGCTGCATTTTTCTCCCAACGACTTGTAATATTCAGTTCTTTTACTTTTTCAACGCCATACATTTCTAAAAATGTTACGCTTTCTGGAATACTATTTTTTAAGTTTTGCAAATGATTTAATGGTGCTAATGCCCGTGAAATATCTTCTAAATTGAATCCTTTTGGCACATGATTTAGTTTAAATTGACGGTTAACAAGTTCTCCTTGCTCTAAGATGATGTTCCCTTGTTTTGCATCTCTTATATCTATTACCGTTTTCACATGCTCCGGTAAACTTTGCATAACATCTTGTACAAATACAAGTGATACACCTAATTGACTCGGATCATCATTAAAGAATTCCATAACAACATGGTCTAATATTAGTTTTTCATCTGTAATGAGAACGACATAGTGCGGTGCAAAGTACATTTTTTCATTAGTAGAAATTTTTTCATCTAGTTTTAATTTTCGTTCTTTCAATATTTGATACAAACTATTTAACACTTGATCACGGCTACGATCATGGTATACAAATCCACGTACATTTATATCGCGAACACTTCCATGAGGTAACCAGCGCATCCAATCCCATTTTTCTTTTTCTTCTTCCGGAAAAATAGTAATAAACTGCAAGTCATAATAACTATGGAATAAAGCCGTTTGTGCAACTAATAATTGTAATTGCTCTAACACTAAAGAGCGTTGACCAATATAACCGACTGGTCCATTCATTAAATCTGTTACAACTGGTACATCTTCCAACGATAGATAACGCTGTCTTAGTTCACGTGCTATATCAATTAATTCATCTTTCGTTTGACTAAATTCTTCTTCATTAAATTGAATTTCAAAACTCGTATTAGCTTGTCCTGTTCCAACGCTAAATGTTAAGAAATCATGATGTAACATTGTTTTTTCATAAATTCGAGGATTTACTTGAACTGCCATATTACGTATTACTTCTACATTTGGATTGTGATAATGTAATGCGTGACGCTGTTTTTCACTTTCTGCATGTAAATCTTTCGTTTTTTGTTTTATATACTCTCTATAGCTTTTATCTCGTTCAACAATATCGACTTTATATTGCTTTAAATTTTTTATATACGATGTGACAGAAACAATGATTGTTACTAATGTCATCGCAATCGATGCGATAATAAACATTCCATATTTCATGAAAATAGCAAGTAATACGGTTACGACAATCATGACAAGTGAAGGTGCAATGATTCTTGCTAAATGCTCCGTTGGTTTTGATGGCATACTTGAAGGCTTTGCAATTGTCATTTTCTCTTCTGGTTCACGGTAAATAATACGTGGTGAACGATGATAGTCTGGATAACCACTTTGATAATTTGTTTCTGATTCTACTAAAATAGGTAACTCAGATTTCACTTTATCTTCTGAAGAAAGTACTTGAATGTCTTCACTACCAATCTCCAATAAAATACCATCAAAATATAATACGTCTCCTGATTCCAACATAACGCTATCTTTTAACTTCGTATAATTATGAAATACATCCCCGCCATACACGTTCACTTTAAAAGAATCGTACAACGTTTCGCGAGATAGCATTAAATCTACACTAGTCCCGGTAATAGAAATATCATCGTAATCGTTTTGACTCACTGTAAGAGAATGTTTCGTTCCGATATCAAACACTCTAGTTGTGCCAACAATAGATATAAAGATTTTCAAGCTCACATCTCTTGTTTTCCCAATCTCAATTTCCTTATTAAATTCTATTAATTGATCCTGTACCATCCAAGCATTTACTTCATTATTCCACTTTAACTCTACTTCTTGTTCTAAACTTGGATTCGTAATATCATTTGTCCACTCTTTTCCAATCGACACTATTGATTGCTCATTTGGATGTAATGTGCACTTATATATTTTGTCTCCATAAGTCAATACTAATAGTTGCTCCATCCTTGTTCACCGCTCCTTTTCAACTGTCTCATCAAGTGCTTACTCTTTTTTCTCTGTGTCCGACAAATTTTTATCGCTTGATGAATTGCCATATTTCTTTTTATATTCATCTAATTGTTGCTCATATGTTTTTAACTTTTGATCACGTTCTTCCCCTGATAAATCTGGATTATTTTTCAGTGATTCAATTTGTTTAACAAGGCCGTACATAATAAGCTGAGGATCATCAAGTGTCTTAGCTAAATCTAATGATTTATCAAAATTACCTTTTCCGTTATACATCCAATACAGCAAATACTTTTCATCACTTTTCAAACTAATGTTTTTCATAATCGATTTCTTTTGAGCTTCACCTAGTTTTTCAGCTGTAATGTATGCAAATGCTAACTCATATTTAGATGCAATCGGTAATGATTCAAACTCCTCCTCATTCAATTGCGTAATGACTTTGTCATAATCAGTTGCTATGAAACTTGCATTTGCTTCTAACAATTTATTTTGATAAGGAAATTTTATAAAAGTGAAATATATTAAAGGAGCAGCTAAAATAACTGTCGCCGCTATGAAGGAAAAAGCTAAGTATTTAAATGATTTATAGCTTTTTTTAGGTACTAACTGCATATTTTTTTCTGTTTTTGTTTGTTCCTTCTCAAAGCTGTCATCAAGAAACTGCAGTAATGCATCTAAGCTTTCCATTTGAGCAACGGTTTGTTCAAATGTTGTTTCTTTTGCATCTTTTAGTAACCCAGCATACAAATCATCAAAGTTATGTTTTTGGGAGAATAAAGCAATAATTAGACACTTATATTGTGTTAAAAATTGCTCTTCTAATAACGGGGTTGGCGGAACAATATCTCGAATTCCTCTATGTATAATACTTGGTATTAAATTAGCATTAAAAACTATATTGTCTGGATGTAAAAAGAACGTGATTCGTTTATTTAAATATTTACGAAACTGCGCAACATTCCGAAGTAGTCTTAATTTCTCATTTCTTCCAAAACGGCTAAGATCGTCCCACTTATATAATTTTTTATCTACTTGATATAGAAACGTAAACATATCATCCGTTTCTTCTATTGTTAATGGTACAAATTCAGATGATTCGCCCGTAATTATATCGAATTGACGGAAGTCTTTTATACGTGTTTGAGATTTGGTCATCTCCAATTTCCAATTTTCTTTTTCTATTTGAAATTGATAGTTCATTGCATCAATTTGAATTATTTTTTCCGTCATGTTTATCCTCTTCTCCTTTTCTTTATAACCCGTAATAACTTATTTTCAAATAACTAAAAGTAAAAAATATTCTTTATAAAACTTGCAAAATATCTCCATCTGTTATTTGGTGATCAATTAAACGATCATTATCTGTTAAAACAATTGACTTATTTTTCACTTTAATCACAAAATGTGAACCTTCATGATTATCAATCTTTAGCGTATCTAATAAGTTTTTCAATAAATATTTAATAGATTGATGATTCGGAATACGCAAATCATATGTATTTCCATTCCATTTACTAAAATCTACTGTCACATTGATATGTGTTTGTATTGCCATCGCTTTACCTCCAACTTTTACGAAGAACCGTATAAATACCGATGCAAATAAGTAGAATGCCGCCGCCAAATAATAATATTATTGTTATACTAATTGGCGCTTCATTCATTGTTTCATTACTTGCTACTTCATCTGCACTTTTTCTGACAATGTATTCACTGCTAAACAAACTATTTTTCGTATCTTTAACACTATTATTCTCTTTTTGTTTTATAAAAAGAGAATCTCGCAAAGCTTCCATATCTTTTTGTTCTTTCTTTTTCTTTTTCTCAATTTCTTCTTCTATATCTTTGTTAAATAACTCAATCGATGCTTTATCTAATTCTGTTTCCTTATGTTCCTTTTTATTTTTTTCTTGGTCGCTTTCTTCAAGTCGATCCACTTTAAACTTAATCTTCCCATCATCACCAAGATAACTGTCAGCCGCGCTCCTTATCGGTAGCGCGACAAACAGTAAAAGGATAGAGAGAAATGATAACTTAGCCACTATGCTCCATTGTTTGATCATTTACTTCTTTTTCCTCCCATTTCTTATGCCATACAAATAGATTACTAACCAATCCAATAATGGCAATTACAAACAATACGACAAAAATAACTTTCCCAGTATCTTTACCACTAATAAAATCATTTAGAAAACTTTCTATATACTGAAGCGGTGAGAATTGACGTATCTTTCCGACAGAGGACATTTGATCTACTTTACTTCCAACTGCCTCAGTTAAAAATAGGTACATGCTTAAAAATACTAATAGTATAAACATACCTACCATTTTTATTTGTCTTAATAAGTAGGTTGAGACCAATACAAACGCCATCATAATAAATGTGATGAACGCAATCCATAGTAAACTTTGATCCTGACCGAACTTTAAAAGACGCCCAGAAATGATACCTATACTAATCCCTTCCACAATTGATATACCGAAAGCTACTACTGTAGTTGGTACATTCATATCAATTAATGAGAATTTCTCTTCAAAATGATCTGATTGCATTCGTTTCTTTTCTTGATTCGCAATTGCGTATGCTGTAAATAATGCAACAATGAAACAAGTTAATACAATTAAGTATGGTGTAAAAGCATTACCTGCTACAATTACTCCATCATTTTGCTTTTGAACTGGACTAGCTAAAAAGTCATATAGCATTTCATTTTGACGATCTCCAATACGACTATTCGCTAAAATTTTCGTAAAGTTTTTGGAGAATGATTTATCATCTTCCATTTTCTTCGTAAAGTCGTTTAATAATAAATCAGCTTTCGAAACAATTGTCGTTCCGCTGTCTTGAATTTCTTTTGCTTGTCCATTAATTTGATCAAATGTTTTATATACATCGTCTGAAGTTGCTAAACTATGCTTCGAACTTTCGACCAATGACTGACTTTGCATCATTAATGATTTAATACCAGAATCTAACGATAAAATAGCTGTTTGCTCACCAGCATGATTTGTTGTTAATACTTGCTGCTCTTCAACTAGCTTTAAGCTATTCTCACGCCATTTCGCTAAACCTTTTACATACTCTCCTAAATTTTCATTCATACTAGTTGCTTGTTGCGTCGTTCCATTTAATTTCTCCGCTAGTAGCATAGAATTTTGATCCGCACTAGTAATAGATTGTTGATAAGAGTTTATTTTTTGTTTTAAACCTGACATATCTTGCTTTATTTCTGTAGTAATACTTGATGAAACAAGATTTGAAATTAAATCAATTAAGCTTTGTTTATTTAATACGTAGTACAAAGATTGGTCCGTCGCAATTGCATCTAAACTTCCCTCTTCTAACTTAGGACCTACATCTTTCGTTCTTAAATCAATCCCATAATACATTTCGTAAAGGCTCATTAAACCTTGATAACTTTCGACTGTATCTACTGCTTCTTTAATTAATACACTAGATATATTTTTTGTTAATACTTCTGCTTTTTGATGTACAACTTGATTCGTTGTACTTTCAATAATTTTTGAATTGCTACCGTTATCTGTCCCAGTGTCTGGCTTCTCTCCTGTATCAGGTTTTTCTCCTGTATCAGGTTTCTCTCCTGTATCAGGGTTTCCTCCCGTGTCTGGATTTCCTCCTGTATCAGGTTTCCCTCCTGTGTCTGGATTTCCTCCTGTATCAGGTTTCCCTCCTGTGTCTGGATTTCCTCCTGTATCAGGTTTCCCTCCTGTATCAGGTTTCCCTCCTGTGTCTGGATTTCCTCCTGTATCAGGTTTCCCCCCTGTGTCTGGATTTCCTCCTGTATCAGGTTTTCCTCCTGTATCAGGTTTTCCTCCTGTATCAGGTTTTCCTCCTGTATCAGGTTTTCCTCCCGTATCAGGTTTTCCTCCTGTATCAGGTTTTCCTCCTGTGTCTGGATTTCCTCCCGTATCAGGTTTTCCTCCTGCATCAGGCTTGACACTGTCACCATTATTACTCTGTTCTGTTTTTTGAATAATAGGCGTTTTAGCATTGTGTACTAACGGCATTATGCCATACTGTGATTTATGAACCACATTTTCCACTTTGCTATTTTCCGTTTGTGTTCCTTTATCTTCTTTGTTAGGTTTTTCTTTTTCAGGACTAGTTTCTTTTGTATGAGTCCCACTCAATTCCCACTGCCATGTTACAGGAGAGAAAACATCTATATTGATGTTTGGATCTTTTAACTTCACATCCAAGCTAATCTTTATATCCCCTTCATTACGAGGAGCTATTGTAATTTCTCCTGCTTCGCTTTGAAGAAAGTCACTTGTACGATCCACATCATCAATATGTAAGAATCCTGTACTTCCATCTAGTTTAAATTCTTCTGGAATCTTTATCTTCAAAATTTGCGGAGATTCCATTTTAATTACTTTAGCAGTATCACTAAATGTAATTCCCTCTGTATAAAGTCTATCCTTTACTTCTTTAATTGCGTTTCCTAAAGATATTTTATTTACAGGATCATAATAAAAATTATTTTCTTTATTATATTTTTTTGTAAATTGAATTACATTTTGCAGTTGTAATTTCGTTGTATCTGGCAAATCACTTTGACCGATTTCTTCCATGTTTAAACTAGGTAATTTCGCAATTAAATTCTCGATTTGTTTCTTTATTCGAGCATCTGGTTGTTTCATTAATGTATTTATGAAGATTTCTTGCTTTCCATCATTCGACATAGATTGCTTTAATTTCTTAATTACCGTCTCTTGAATATCACTTTCTAACTTCCCTGCAAGTTCTGTATCATATTCAGACACTTGTTTTTTTACATCTGCTAAATATTTTTGAATTGCTGAAGCATCAGTTAAAATATTTGGTTCTTTCTCTGAAAACGTAAATTGATTTGAAATAATTTTATTAGCGGATTCCAATGCACTTAATTGCTTTAAAGCATCGCCTGTATTCATATCATTCATATATTGATTGAATTGATTTGTGAAATTATTCGCTAACAAATTGTTATCAGTTTGCATTTTTTGAAAGTTATTAAAACCATCTAAGTACGTACTGTTAGATTTATTCCCTTCATCTAACGCTTGACCGAAACCTTTTAAAACATCCTGAAATCCTTTGAAACTATTAACAGAAACACCTGTATAATCTTGTACTGTTTTAAATTGATTTGTGTAATTCGCTAACGGACTATGTATATCTTTTTTATACATAGTTGTTTGAACGTTTCCTTTTTCAATTATTTTACCTATATTATCTTGTGCACCTTGTAGCTTACCGATAATACTCGCAAAATAAACGTCGATTATTTGCTTATTGAAATCTTCTAAAATAACAGAAGCTGTATTTTCTGCCTCAGCTTTCAAATCCTTATTCCCAGTTGCATTTACTTTGTAGTTTAACGTTAATTTCTCCGGAATCTCTGAATCAATCGCAACTGCTTTCCTAGAAAAATCATTTGGAATAACAATCATCATATTGTAATTATTATTTTTCAATCCATTTTCTGCTACCCCGCGACTAACTACGTACCATTCTTGTTTCGTATTTTTATTTACATTTTTAACAAATTGATCTCCAAACGCTATTTTATTACCCTCAAATACAGTACCCTGATCTTCATTTACCAACGCAACTGTCATTTTTGGTGTAGTATTCTCATTAGCTTTCTTAACATTTTGATTTAATGCTAAATAGGAGACCCCTGTTGATAGTACAAGAGCTAAAATAATAAACAACAAGATGCTCCATTTGAACTTTTTCACTACTTATCACTCCTGCGACTGCGAGTCTATCTAATGAAAGACTTCGTATCTTACTCTAGTTTTAAAGTAATTTAGCCATACAACGTATGGTTGCATGGCTAAATTATATATTTCTTTTTATCTGTCTTATTGTAGACCGAAATTACGAGAAAGATCTTCGTCATGTCTAGCAACAGCTTCTGCAGTTTTATTAAGCTGCATATTAATTTCTTGTAATAGCTGTGCGAAGTTTTGTACTTTTGGCTTTAATTGATTGAACTGTTGGTCAAAACCTTCGAAAGCACGACCTTCCCATTCTCCTCTTAATTCATTTTGTAAGTTTTGTAGTTGACGTAAAATGTCCTCAATTTGATTTGCACCTTGTCCATATCGAGTCGCTTTCGATTTAAGCTCCTCTGGTGACATACGAATTTGTCCTGCCATTATTAAATCCCCCTTAAAATTAAAAAATAGTAAAATTAACCAATAATCAATTCTACAAATTGATTATATCAATAATTTAAAAATTTCTAAACAAAAAAATGATATTTTTCCAAAATTTCTCTTTTACTATAATAACGATATATTGTATAATACTAATTTATTTGTTTTTTAAGCACACTCCATAAATCTACTATAAAATAAAGGCAAACCATCTATTTTATATATTTATAAGGACTTATTCACTTTAAATCCCAGCGATAAAGTAGCCACTAAATCATTATTTTCCTCCCATTCAGACTATAATACTCACTTCAAAGTCATAATTACCTGCCTTTCAACAAACCCAAACTCTTCGTACATCTCTTTTGCAAAATTCCCAGCAAATACATTCAACCGAATTTCTGAATACTTCTCCTTTAATTCCTTAATACTAGCTTCCATCAGTTCTCGCGATAATCCTCTCCCGCGATATTCTGGGAAAACGTACAATTCATATATAAATCCAAGTTTTTCACGAGAAAAATAGTCTGTATTTTCCCCTATTAATATCCATCCCATTACTTTATTTTCTTCTTTAATAATTAAATAGTATGCTCCTTTTTCTACAATCGGCTTTGTAATCTCAATTGCTTTCTCGGTACTTAATTGACAATTGCCTCTCGTCCCTTCAAAAAGCGATTGAGCCGAATATTTTAATATTTCATTGGTATCTTCTTGATTCGCCTTAACAATCATTTTTCACAACTCCCCTTGAATAATAGGCATTACTATCGCTTGTTCAAGATTCTCCGCTTCCATAACAATTGCTGTTAATCCGTGTTCTGTACTTGTTTCATGGAGCTCTCCCTTTTCCCAAAACACAGCTTGTCCCGCCTCTATCTTTATCTTTTCTTTATTTACTCCACATACATATCCTGTCCCGTCCACAATAAGAAGCAGTTGAGATACAACTGCTTCATGATTACCGATGATTCCATTCTCGTGTAAATGCATAGCACCGATATGTATATTTCCTCGATGGTTTAATATTTTCGACATGATGAAATTAGATTCAAATACTGATAGGTGCTTTCCTACTTTTTCACTAAAATCAAACATTTTCATTACTAGTCCTCCTTATACGTATAAAACCATCCTTACTGTCTGCATCATATGTCCTTCAAAGTCTTCTTCAAATTGCTCTAATTCAGCAAAACCTTTCGCTTCATAAAAGCGTTTTCCTTTTTCATTTGCTGCTTCTACATGTATGTACAATTTCCGTATCCCATTTAATGCTTTAATCCCTCTTTGTAATAAAGCACTTCCGATCCCTTTTCCTTGCTGATCTGGTAACAAATAAATCGCACCTAATTCTGCTTCGTTTTGTAGTCTAACAGGTGAAAAGTTTGCAAACCCTATTACTTCACCCTCTTCTTCCGCAACGAATAAATGCGTATTTTTAAGACGATATTTCATTTTTTCATCAGAATATGCCTCGTCTAAAAAACTATCTTGAATTTCTCTCGGAATAATGCCTTCATATGTATCATGCCAAGCTATTTTTGCTACTGATTGTACAGCATGAATATCTTCTTGCTTCATTTCTCTAATTATATATGTCATCTCGATGTCTCCATTCTCTTTAAATTATATTCTGCTAATATACTAGAAGAAATGGCAGAACCATTTTCATAATTCACCTTAATTAATTTTAATTTCTCAATTGAAGCTGTTACAAAATCAAATTTCTCATAAATATATTCCAGTACACTTAAAAACTGCTTTGTATGTAATCTATTTGCAATTGTACAATGCGGAACCCATTTTCCCGGTACGTAATATGAATTTGGGTTGTCATGAAAAGTTTTAAAATAATCATGATAAGAATGATGAAGTTTTAACAATTCACTGGTAACAGTCGGCGCTAAAAAGACCGTTCCATTAGTAGGAAAAATTCCAACAGAAGGAAAAGTTACTACATCCATATTTTCTTGAATAGCTACAAACTCCCCTAGTTTCTCCGTATACAAATGAACATCTAACTCATTATAATCAGCTAACGTAATATGAGGTTCTACTCCAGCTAGTTGATTTGTTCCAATTACATTTGTTAATTCATTTTGCAGTTCTGTAATTTTATTAGTAAACACACGATCAAATGTAGCAATAATAGCGTACAATCTTTCTCACCCCTTCGTTACACATAGCGCTTCCCATTCTTCACGAATCATGCCCATTCGAATAGAATCATAGTATGTTCCGTTATAATAACGACACTTTCGCATTCTACCTTCTAAGCTCATTCCTATTTTCTCCGCTACTTTCATCATTCGTTCATTACCAGACCAAGTCGTGAGCCCTACTCTACCAATTTCCATCTTTTCAAATAATAAATCTCGATATAACGTTAACGCTTCTGTACCGTAGCCACCATTCCAGTATGTTGGGTCATAAATAACAATTCCCATCTCCAACCAACGCGTCGGTTTATGCTCCCAATAAAATCCGACCGTCCCTATAATTTGACCGTTATTTTCTATAATTAAATTTGACAGTGGTTCTTCTTGCAAACGAGTTTGCATCTTCTCTTTATAGGAAGAGTATTCTTGCATTGAGAACGGGAAATATGGCGCATCCCATTTCTTCCATTCTGGGCTTTCTTCTTTAAATATGATATTCCATAATGTTTTTATATCCGATTCTTCTATTGTACAAATTGTAACTTTCTTCCCCTTTAATACAACGTTTTGCATAATTCCCTCCTGCATTCCTCTTTATTTCATATATAATTATAATATTTTTTCAGAAAAATCAAAACTAATATCATATATTATATTGTATAATTTTGTTATTAGATACCAATTATTGATTTAGAAAGCTGGTGATTCAGTGAATAATCGATTTAGTATTGCTTTATTTCTTACTATTATTATGACAAATATTATTCTCTATTTCTTCTTACCATTAAGTATTGTTACGAAATGGGACTTTAATGGAATGCCTACATCAACAATGGATAAAAGCACTTTTGTAATCGTAAATATAATTATATGTTCCTTCTTATTCTTTGTATTTTTAGCTTTATCTAAAGCAGCGAGTAACCAGAAATTTTTCCATTGGATCGGCAACACAATGTTACTATTCTTATTTTTTGTCGATATTGTCATCGCCCTCATCGCTCTTGGCTTTTCACTTCCTCTTGATCATTTCATATTTTTAGCATTAGGGCTTTTATTTATATTAATAGGTTATTTCAGTTCCAAAATTGATACGACTAAATCAACCGTTTCATTAGAATGGAATGATAAGCACCTTAAAAAAAGAGCTTCAAATATTAGTAGTATTTCAATGATGATAGCAGGTATTTTTTTAGCGATACTTCCTTTTATCGTTTCTGCTCCCTATAGAGGTTATGCTATACTAGCAATTCTTTTAGGAATGACGCTTATCATTCTGCCGAGTACGATTTATTTACTTATTAAAGACAGCAAGCAATCTACTCCTTTAAAAAAATAGGAGGTTATATCCCTCCTATTCCAGCTTAATGTTTTATTTTTCACTTTTTCTATCTCAACTAAAATCCCTTTCCCTATCCAACCCTCTACACCATCTTTTTTAATTAAATCATATCCTGAACAGCTATCATCAATGAGAGAAACGATATCTCCCTTCCTAACGCTTATTTGCGCACAAGAAATATCGGTTTTCACTGTATATTCACCTGACTCAAGTTGTTTCATATATTCATTTTTTACAGTGAGCAAATTATTCGTTTCCTTTTGTTTACATACGGTGTAATCTTGCATCTTCTCGATAGGCTCTATGTAATAATACGAATATGTCACTCCGCCCTGCATTTCTGAATTCGCATTAAAATCCGCTATTACTTCATACTCCGGAAAATAGTCTACATATGTATAAGAAAACGTATCGCCCGTTTGTTTCCTCTGAATAATAAATACGTTTAATTGCCCTGCTTCTTTAATTGCATTTCCTCCATCAATTGCAATAATTTTTTTCTCCTTATCAATAACTGGATTGTTAGACGGTGCTTCTTCAGAATAGTTCACGACAGGCCAATGACCAACTATTACATACTTATTTGCTTTATGTGATTTATTAAAAAACTGTGGCATTGCTATCGCATTTTTGCGCTCTGTTTCTTTCCAATCTACTCTATCTTCTAGACCGGCATGCACAAAAATATAATCTTCTGTTTCAATCGCTGTTGGCAAGTCTGTTAGCCAATATAGTTCTTGTGAAAATTCACTTAACAATGCTTCTTTCACTTCACGAATTGAAGTGCCCTCATGAACTGAAAAACCTAATTGCTCTAGCCATTCATTAAAAATCGAGTGCTTTCTCATACATAAATAATTAATAAGATCAGGATTTTCATTTAGAAGAGCATCAACTAAAACTTCACAATTCCCTTCAACAACGTGAACCTTTGGATTGTTCTTTACAAGATTCATAACGTAGTTTACTACGCCTACGCTATCTCGTCCTTTCTCGCAAAGATCTCCATTAATAATTAAATAATCTTCATCTTTAAAGTTAACTTTATGTAGTGCTTCTTTTAAAAGATTTAATTCTCCATGAATATCAGATATGACGATAACTCTAGCATCATTAGGGATTGATAGTTTCTTTATTTTTTTCAAGTATAAGCGCTCCAATCATTCTCTTTATTAAATTAAAACAATTCGACAAAATACACTATATAACCTTTTCAAATACATATACCATAACTTACAACCTATTTACGGTTTAATAATAACTGAAAAAATAAGAAGAAGCTGTTCCCAACTTTTGCGGGACAACTTCTTCTTATTTTTTATAATTCTTTATGAAAAGAATAACTCACCTTATCATACCCTTCTCTTTCATAAAAACGATGAGCATCAATTCTTGAAAATGCTGACGTGAGGACGATAGACTCACATTCGTTTTCCTTTCCCCAGTTCTCTATATACGAAAGTAATACTTTCCCATGTCTTTTTGAACGATGTGCTTCTGCTGTTACAAGGTCATATACGAAAACGTGTTTCTTATTATAAAAGTTCGTACAAATTGCTACACCTGCAAGGCTAACAACTTCATCATCCTCATTACGCAGCGAAAATAGTTTATAATTTTCTTCTTTCATATTTCGAAATAAAGAGCTTGTTTCCTCTTTTGAAAGTTTCGTTCTTAATTGCTGTAAAACAGGTAATACTTCATGTAATTGCTCTTCTGTTACTACTTCTTTAACATTCATTTTTAACTCTCCCTTAACTATTTAAATAATTTTCTAAATGTTATATCATTATTATAGAAAGTAACTGCCCTTCACTTAAGTGACAGTTTAAGTGTTTTTTATAAGGCCAGTTTTAAAGGAGAGTTTTATATGGATTTTACTATCCCATTGCAATTACAAAGTAACACACCTATTTACTTGCAAATTTACGAATATATAAAAGCTGAAATTATACAAGGGACTATTTCTGTTGGCACACGTCTACCCTCACACAGAAATTTAGCATCACAACTTAATATTAGCCGCATTACTGTTGAATCAGCTTATCAACAGTTATTAGCTGAAGGTTATGCAGAAAGTAAACCGAAACGTGGTATTTTTGTAGCAAATTTCGATATTGACGTTATCCCAAATAAAAAACGAAATGCAGCAAAGAAGACGAACAATTTGATAGAAGAAAAATTTGAATATGATTGTAGCCAAGGGCTTATTGATCAAAATGCATTTCCGATTACAAATTGGAAACGAGCATTACAAGAATCCATACTTACATACGAAAATGCACTATTTGCCAAAGAAGATCCTCAAGGTGAATTCGCTCTTCGAGAGCATATATCAACATATTTATATCATTCTCGCGGTGTACATTCTTCACCTGATCAAATTGTGATCGGCGCCGGAACACAGCCACTTCTCTGGCTACTACTTCAACTGCTTGGCCCTACAAAAGAATACGGCATTGAAAACCCTGGATTTCACCGTATACACGCAATTATTAAAAGCTGTGATAGACAAATTCATCCCATACCATTGGATGAAAAAGGGATTGATATTTCTAGTTTATACAATACAAATTCCAATGTCGCATACGTTACACCATCACACCAATTTCCACTCGGGATTATTATGCCTTTATCTAGAAGATTAGAATTGTTAAAGTGGGCTAATGATTGCAATGGATACATTATTGAAGATGACTATGACGGAGAGTTTCGCTACGCTGGTAAGCCGATTCCTTCTTTACAAAGTCTTGATTCAAATGAACGCGTTATTTATATGGGAACTTTCTCAAAATCTTTTTTACCTTCTTTACGAATGGGATATGTTGTTTTACCACCACATCTTTTAAAAACATATCAAGAACTGCATGGAATTTTCAAACAAACAGTCGCTACAATACAACAACTTGCTTTTGCTAACTTTATACAAAACGGGAATTGGGAACGTCACCTTAATCGAAGTCGTACACTTTATAAAAGAAAACATCATGCATTAGTAAAATCCATTATGAAAGAAATGGGGGCTAATGTTCAAATTCTTGGCGAACAGTCCGGACTTCATATTGTTTTATGTGTAAATAACAGTATGAATGAAAATGAACTGATTGAATCCGCTAAAAAACAAAGCGTTAAATTATACCCACTTTCTCCATATGATTTCGTGAATGATTTACGTAAGGAATCATACGTATTACTCGGCTTTGGTAGTATTCCGGAAAATAAAATTGAAACGTTGGCTATATTATTGAAAGATGCTTGGTTTCCTAGTTGCAAGGAAACTTGTTAACAGTGGGTTTAACTTGTAACATGTTAACAATTCAACAAAATAAAAAAGAAGGCTGTTCCAAAATAACTTTTTGGACAGCCTTCTTCTAGTTATTCACCTGACCTAGCTTTCCTTCCCGGACGTTTCACACCAGTCGTTTCTGTTGAATAGGAAGCTTCAATTATAGCCGTTGGATCTACAGAGAGAACGAGATCTTTCATTTTCGGATAAATGAATCGGTTTGTAATGCAATAAATGATTCTCTTATGCTCCCCTAAAAAACCACCTTCTCCATGTAGATACGTAACAGATAGTTGCAATTCTTTCATAAGTAAATCGCCTATTTCTTTATTCTTACCAGAAATAATCATAACGCTCTTACCTTGATTAATACCATCTAGTATAAAATCAATCATCTTCGTAACAATATAGAAAATTGCTAACGAGAACATCGCTTGTTCGATTGAAAATAAAATGGCAACAAAAATGAAAATAACTGCATTTACTGCAAGTAAAAATGTACTAATCGGTACATTAAAGTGTTTATTCATCCAAACTGCCAACATTTCCGAACCGTCAATTGCTCCACCCATTTTAACAACAATCCCAACACCAATTCCAAACAGTACTCCACCATAAAGTACAATTAATAACTCAGAAGTCGTAATTGCTGGAAATGGTTTTAAATAAATTAATCCGAGTGTTGTAACTACATTCGCATAAGATGTACGGATAAAAAATTTCTTTCCCATTACTTTTGCAGTAAATAATAAAATTGGGATATTAATTCCTAAGAACACACCATAAAGCGGCAATCCTGCGACTTTATTTGCCATAATAGCAATAGCCGTTACCCCGCCATCTACTAATCCATTAGGTGCTAAAATAAGCTCTAATGAACCTGCTACTATAATTGAGCCAATTGTTAATAATACGTATTCAAATACTTTCTTCATTCATTACCCCCAAAACTTATATATTTTCTTAGTATTATTTTAACGTAATTTTACTACTAATTCAAAGGTATCGATTTATATACACAAAAGTTTCTCCTTTATCGCTATTTTTATGTAACACATGTAACGCGTAATACTAAAAACACACTTACAAATTAAAAGTAAGTGTGTTTTTAACATCTATTTAATCTTTACGTACGGCTTCATTTTTAATTTGAATATTTCCTCAACTGCCCTTTGATATCCACCGGCATTTCTAAGCGACTCTCCCACTTTACGACTATTCTCCTTAAACGTCACATCATCCATTACTTTCTTTACAGCCTCACGTAACAATTCAGAAGTTAACTCGTTGCGATTAAGTCTTATTCCTGCCCCTACTTCAGTCAATCGTTTTGCAACGAATGGCTGATCTCCTGTTACCGGAATTACAACTAATGGAACACCGTAATATAACGCTTCACTCGAACTATTCATACCACCATGTGTCACGAATACATCAGCATGCTGTAAAACTTCTAATTGCGGGACATAATTATACAACTTAAAGTTTTTCGGGATATTTTCAAATTGACTTATATTTATCTTCTTACCAACGACTAATACGACTGTCGCATCAACATCTTTAAAAGCTTCAAAACATTTTTCATACAAAGCAGGTTGTTCATTAAAAACTGTTCCCATAGAAATGAAAATCACTTTTTCATTTTTTAAATCTTCGGTAGGAAAACTCCCCACTTCTTTTCGAGTAGCAATTGATGGACCTACAAATTTATACGATTCATCAAATACCTCTGAACGTGGCTGATATTCTTTTGAAGTATATACAATCGTAATATCACCAGGATGGTTCATAATATCATACATACTATTACATTTCATTCCATACTGCTTATTCCATCTTTCCATTCCCGCTAAACAAGATTGATATAATGGATCCATTTCATCTACTTGTCTCGATTCTTGCTCATCATGAAAATTAATGTACTGATTAACAGCAAACGTTGTACAGGATGAAACACTTGGTAATTGTAAAATATTCGCTATAATACGTCCTACTGGAAAATGATTATCATATATTAAATAATCGTATTTTTCCTCTTTTGTTTCTTCTACAATTTGAGTAACAATACGCTCTGATGCTTCAATCATATGAGATAGCATCGTCAAAGGGCTCCCACCTTCATTTACTCGTTCCATAATATTAATTTGAGAGAGAAAATTCTCAAACACTCGGAATTCCGCACCTGTTGCTTCAACCTTCTTTCTATAATCTTCAATACAATAAGAAACAACTGTTTCCCCTCGCTGAATTAACTCACTTACAATAGCTAAAGTCGGATTAATATGACCTTCCCCAGGAAAATTTATTACGAGTACATTTGCCATAACATTCTCTCCTATCCAATTAATATAACAAAATTAACAATTAATTATATTAATTAATTTAAGTCTATTATAAATGAATGCATTCTACTTCTTCATGCTTTTCTCTTCATTTTATTATTGAGAAATATTTTTTATAGTCTACATTATTGTGATTCACAATCTTATAAATGAATGCTTACTTTTACTCTTCATAGATTTAAAGATACGAGTCTTACATTCAAGTATTACCACTATTATTTTTAGACAATTCATACAAAAATAGAGAAATATAATATTTTTAATGAGCTTTCACTATAAATATAAGTATGCTTTCAATCTTTTTATCTTTATCCTCATAACACATCATCTATTATATAATGAATTTATGGAATTTACAGAAAAAGGAGTCTTTTCATGTTACAACAACTATTCAATTCACCTATTCTATCCGTTCAAGCCTTGCACCCAGGTTATGAAGATCATGCAAGTGATGTTTTTCTCGTTCAAACAGAAGATACAGAAGTTATCGTTCGTGCTTCTAAAATGAATGAAGAACCAAATAATGATTTTTGGTGGGGATGTAAAAATCTATTTGGAATTGATCCAAGGAACGTCCATCATTTAGAAACTGTACATACATTGCTGCAAGAACATACGAATCTTCCTATCCCAACAATATTAGAAAAACATGTTTTAAATAGCCGTGAATTTGTGGTGGTCGAAAAGTTAGTAGGTAACACAGTTCAATCTTTTATCGAGCAACCAGATTCTATTTTATTCAGCCTAGGAAAAGGACTTGCAGAAATACATAAATTTAGAGCCGATTTCATAGGAAATCCGTCAGGCACGTTCCAAGTTCCACTAGATGAATTCCAATCACATATTTTAAACGTGAGTAAAGAGCTTGTGAATATGTTTTATTCCGATGATGAAAGCATAAAAAATGCATTCCCTACCTTTGAATCACAACTTTCTTCCCTGTCCGTACCAAAGGAATCTACACTCGTCTTAATTGATATGGATCCTACTCAATTTTTATCTGACGGTACAACTATTACGGGTTTAGTAGATAGTGAAGCTTACGCTGTTGCTCCGCGAGAGTTTGATTTTATCGGACTAGAATATGTACTTACCGAAAAAGAAGCACATGCCTTTAAAAGTGGTTACGAAACAATTATGTCTATTCCTCACTTAGAAGAATATAGACAGCCTTATCGTTATTTATACCGACTGTTATCTGTGCAAGGTAATGTGGAATTAAAGAAATGGTTAAGTCACCCATCCTATTTTTAAATACAAATGAGAGGGAGTATACAATGGATATTCAGAAAAAGCGTTCTGTAACAGAAAGTGAAATACAGCAAATGAAGGATTTAGCTTATATTTGCGGACAACAAGATAATCTTGATTACTCTTCAGATTTACATATCAACTTTTTAAAAAATCGAAATGAAGATTATATAAACGTTTTTCTTCTTTATAACGGTACTCAATTAATTGGCGCTTTAAATATGTATGATTTCGAAAGACCAACAAAGCTTGAACTAATAGGCTTTGTACATCCTCATTTTAGAAAACAAAGTTTCGGAACTATCCTTTTACAAACTGCAATGAAAGAAATACAAAATAGAGCGACAGATGAAGCTCTTCTTATTATTAATGGGGATTCTATTTCTGGGAATGAATTTGTAAAACATATGAAGTTACCATATTTATATAGTGAATATAGTATGGCGTTCAAAACAAACGAAATTCAAAAAACAACAGATAATAATATACAGCTTACTCTTGCACCTTCAGAATCACTTCTTGACCTTATTAAAATTTCTAGTAAAGCTTTTGGTGATTCAGTAGAAAATACGGCTACATGGTTACAAAAAATGATGAATTCATCTTCCCATCAAGTTTACAGTGCCCTTATTGCTGAAAAAGTGATAGGAACAATTACAGTTTCTAAACAAGAGCAATCTACTACACTATCAGGATTCGCCGTTCATCCTTCTTATCAAGGTAAAGGATACGGAAAAGATATTCTTTGTAATATAGTACATACCCTTATTACAGAAGGAGTTTCAACAATTGAGTTAGACGTCGAAACGAAAAATATCCACGCTTTAAAACTATATACACAATGTGGTTTTGAAATTAAAACGAGGCATGACTATTATAATTTAATGAATTTTTAGGTGAATACATATGTAAAAAAACAATTTATTCTAATTATGATATTTTAGCAAACATCTATAATAAACATTGGAGACATTTTGTTTAACACTCCTACCCAGCCTCGTTTTACAAGATGCTCTTCCCTACTCTCGTATATTAGATCTTTGTTGCGGGACTGGTCATCTCTGCCGGTGATAGTTTAATTTAGATGAACTAAAAAGTGTGTTTCACAAAGTTTACTCCGTATTACATAACGAGGGTATATTCGCATTTGATATGAATAAAAAAACTGAATCGAAATGATTCAGTTTTTTCTTAATATATTTACAACTGCAGTTGTTTCGTCATTTTCTTTATAGACACGCGGAATTCTTCTATCTAGCATACATGTAACTTCATAGTTTATTGTACCTAACATATCCGCTATTTCTTCTACTGCGATATTTTCTTCACCTTGTTTACCGTAGAATACTACTTCGTCTCCTACTTGTACTGGCATCGCTTTTGAAACATCCAACATTAACTGATCCATACAAACACGGCCAATAACAGGTACTCGAACCCCGTTAATTAACGCATAGCCTTTATTAGATAATTGACGATTATAACCATCAGCATAACCAATTGGTACAGTCGCAATCCATTCTTCACCAGTTGTTACATACGTATTCCCATAACTTACACCACGATTCTTCTTCGCATGTTTAATATGAGCTACTTTTGATTTTAACGACAACGCAGGCTGTAAAGAAACGACTGAATGATCCACTTCTTTTGACGGATACATACCGTACACGCCTATTCCAACGCGTACCATATTTTGAAATGTGTTACTTAATTCCATTGATCCCGCACTATTTGAACTATGAATATATGGTATTTGAATTCCTAATTCTTTCGCTGTATTAACAGCCTTTTCAAATAAACTTGTTTGCATATTCGTATATGATTTATCGATTTCATCTGCCGTAGAGTAATGCGTAAATATCCCTACTATCTCTACATACTCCATACGGTTTAATTCTTCTAAAAATGGTTTAACTTCTTCTTCTTGTAAACCGATACGACTCATTCCTGTATCAATTTTCACTTGAATTTGTACTTTCTTTTGAAGACGGTTTGCAATTTCATTTATACCATGTAAATCTTCTACTCTATAAACAGTCATCATAACGTCATATTGAATTACATCTTCTACAGCCGCTACTGGTGTGTATCCTAAAATTAAAATCGGCACAGTAATTCCTGCTTCTCTTAATTCTATTGCTTCATCTACAAATGCAACTGCAAGTTGATGTATCCCAGCTTCAATTGCAGCTTTGGCAACTTCAACTGCCCCATGGCCATACCCATTCGCTTTTACAGCAGCCATCATCTTAATTTCTTCATCATTTACATGTTTTTTAAATTCTTTTACATTATGTTTTACAGCATTTAAGTCAATTTCTACAATTGTATCTCTTCCATATTTCAAACTCATTGGTCTAACTCCTAACTCAATAATTGCATTCCATTCTATTTCACGTTTCATATGACCTTTTACAATATAATACTTTTCATTATGCTAGTCAAACTACTAGAATTTTCGGAATTTTGAGTATGATATAATATCCTCAAGAAACTATTATATACGGAGACGAGGAGAATTACAATGTTTGTTCAATCTGCATTGCATCAACTAAAAGTTGCTATTGATACTTCTATTTATATGCTTAACCAATATAGTGAAAACGATTTAAAAATACAACCGATTCACTCAAAACGATCATTATTTGAAATGTGTGCACATCTTTCTCTTATTTGTCATGCTGATTTACTCATTTTAAATGGTATTTCAGAAAAAGAATTACATACCTTTTATATAGAACATACGCCCGTAACAGTTGCTCACATGCAACAAACGATGATTGAAGGATACAACCTTCTCTCTAAAACATTTCTTTCCTACTCCCAAATAGAATTAGCAGAAGTTATGACTGCCTATTGGGGTATTTCTTATTCGCGCTTTGAATGGTTACTTGAAATCGTTGCACACTTTTATCATCATCGTGGACAAATTCATATTTTATTATGCGAGCATATGAAAGATCCTCGCATTCCTTTATTTGAGTGATTTTCCACTCATTCATTAATTATAAATAGAGAAGCTACAAAACCAATAAAAAGTATCATTCCTAATAAAATAAATGTTTGAGCATAACCGCCTATTTTCATAAGATAAATAGAAATGATAGGTCCTATACTAGTACCTAAAAATAAAATAAAAGTATAAATAGATACTGCTATTCCCCTTGCTTTCCCTCCTAATTGACCTACAAGAGAAACTAAAGACGGAACGGATATAGCAATACCTATTACAAAACAGACACTCATCATTACAAGTAGAGATAGATACGAAACAAAGCCCATTGAACTTAGACTAAAAATAGCAATCAACAATCCTCCTTGAAGAACTTTCCTTACTTCAAACCTCTTTGTTAAACGACCTGCAAGTGGTGACAGCAACATACCAAACAGCCCTGCTAAGCGAAAATAAAGGATTTGTTCTGCAGTTAAATTGTAAGTAGGAGAGCTCAAATAATTCCCTAAAACAGTATACATATTAACAAAAGCCATTATTAAAACAGGATTTTTCACACTGACTAACTATTAGTTTTAAATAATGCGCAACTTCTTTAACGCATAAGAAATTCCGCCTTCACTCGCCTTCGTTGTAAGGAAATCAGCCCTTCTCTTCAACTCCTCTCCACCATTTCCCATCGCAACTCCTAATCCTACATACTGCAACATTTCAATATCATTTCCACCATCGCCAAAGGCAATGGCTTCTGATTTACTAATATTTAAATGTTCCAATACTTTTTGAATTGCAGTTAGCTTCGATACTTTACTATCTTCCAATACATTTATAACGTAACCATGAAAACGCTCAAACGTAAGTGCTGGATATCTTTCAATGAATTTTTGAGCTTCTGTGTCATCAGCATACAGACATATGCAATACATTTCATCTGATAAGTTTCTAACTTTGTCAGGATACTGCTCTAAATTTAAAGTTTCATTTAACGCTCGCATGACACGTTCATCTTTGGAAGCAATATTATTCATTGCAAATTCTTCTGTAAAGTAAGAAACACTGTGACCATGTAATTCAGCAAAATTTGAAATATCATGAACGATTTCGCTTGAAAGTACTGATTTATGTATAACTTCTTTCCCACATTTTATATGTGCACCATTTGCTGAAATAAACGTATTTATACCTAGTTCCTTAAATTGTGAGCATAAACTATATGGTCTTCCAGTTGTAACAACTACGTGAATTCCTTTATCTATTAATCTTTGTACCGCTTCTTTTGTACTTTCGTGCATGCTTCTATCAATCTCACTTAATAACGTACCGTCAACATCGAAAAATACAACTTTGTACATAAGTCTTTACATCCCGTCCAAATGATTCGTATCATTAATGAAATGCACCGTTTTTTGTTCACCCTCAATTTCAATTAAACTTATTCCCGTATCTCCCATTTTGAAATAGTAGTCCATTGAAATTGGCATTTTGAAAAATGCACGTAATAGACTATTAATTACGCCTCCATGGGCAACAATTGCAATTCGGTCATATGTATTCTCTGTCAAGATTTTAGAAAAGATTCCTTCTATTCTCATTCGAAACTCAATAAACGATTCCCCGTTTTCAAAACGATCATGAAGAAACTTTGGCTCTGGATATTTCTTTGCTTCTTCAAATGATAAGCCTGCTTGCACTCCATTATTAAACTCCATTAATTCCTCTTCTAATTGAATTGGACAACCAATTGCTTCTGCTAATGTTTCACCCGTTTCACGAGCGCGTTTTAATGTGCTTGCCCAAATGAAATCTGGTGAAAAATCTTTTTTCACTTTCTGTACAAGTCTTTGTACTTGTTGTCTCCCTTTGTCAGTTAACTCAAAATCAGCTCGACCTTCATGCACATGTAAAATATCAGCTTCTGATTCTCCGTGGCGTATTAGTAGTATTTGCATGTTTCTCTCTCCCTTTATTTAATATTCATAAAATTCCATTATATCACATTTTAAGATTCCAAAATAAAAAAGGAACGGTCTCCCGTCCCTCATCCATTCACTTTTTCCGCATCATTCCAATAATATTTACTAAACGCTTCTGTTAACACATCAATTGTGTTATATAATTCATCTAACGTATTATCAACACCACCAACTTCAATTAACATCGCATTTTTCGATAAATCTTGGTTATAAACGCCATTTCCATCTTTTTTATACTTTGGAAAAATCCCTCTACTTAATCCGTAATAGTTTTCATCTAAATAACTATTGATCGCTCTTGCAATTTTTTCATTTTCAGCACGGCCTTCATTTTCCATCCCAATTATAAAATATAATCTTGCATACGATTTTCCGTTAATTACTTTTGTTGTTACTTTCTTACGCTGATCGTCACGGTGTATATCAATCGGAAACGCAATTTTATTATTTTGTGCTAATGCTTCTTTTACATATTCATGAGACGCTTTATATGACTGATACCATACCCACTTTTTACTCGCTAATAAATCACCCATATTCGTTTTATCATGAACTACCGGAATTCCTTGTCCTTCAAGTTGCTCTTTCATACGTTTCCCTAGTAAAGACACATTTACATCTGGGCTAGATGGATCAGTTGCCCCTGGTAATAATGGAAAGAAGGATTCCCAGCTATGTGTATGATAAATATATACTGCACTTTCACCTTTTTTCGCTCCGTTCTTTTTCTGAACCGGATTATTCTTTTCCGCTTCTGTAACTTTATCTTTTGCTATTTCCCGTTCTTTCGTTACTTCTTCAATCGGTACACTAGATTCATTTGGGATATTCGTCAAGTTTGTCCCTTCCCCAGCTACGATAATATTAGAATAATACTTTGACATACCAGGTACTTCTTTACCGACGAATGTTCTTAAATCTTTAATTTTCAAATCTGTCGCGATAGAGAACATTAAATTCCCAACTGACTCTCTTTTATTCTTCTTAAAATAATCAAATCCGTAATAGCGATTCTCACTTTCTATCATTTGAACAAAACCTTGCATCGATACTTTTCCAAACCATTGATTTGCATAATTCGATTTCATTGTATGTAAAAATGACGTCAAAATCGACGCTATTATAATTACTATTAGCGCATATAAAAGGAGTAACGAAATCAGCTTCTTCCCATGTATTCGAATTGCATACTTTTTCACTGCATCACCTTCTTTATACATGGATATGTACAAGCTTTTCAGAATATACACACAAAAAAAGAGAAATGGTATACCATTTCTCTTCCTCACTTTTATTGTTCTTTTCCTGTATCATTTGAAAGTAGTTTCTTCGCTTGTTTTTCTTTAAATATTTCTCCAATTGCCCCAAGAGTACCAAGTGTTTCAATTGCATTAGACGGAATAAAGACTTTATTTGCTGGTCCTTTTGCAACTTCAGCTAATGATTCAAATGATTTGTAAGCAAGTATACGCTCATCCAAATTCGCTTCACGAAGCAATTCAATACGATTTTGTTCTGCTTTTGCAATTTCTTCAATTGCTCGTGCTTCCCCTTGTGCTTCTAATTCTTTTGCTTCTTTTATACCTTCAGCTTCGCGAATACGTGCTTCTTTATCCCCTTCAGCCATCAAGATTTTACTTTGCTTTTCTCCTTCAGCGCGAAGGACTTTATCTTGTTTTGCTGCTTCAGCTTCTAAAATAATCGCACGTTTATTACGCTCAGCCTTCATTTGTTTTTCCATTGATGCTTGCACATCTTTTGGCGGGTTAATATCAACAACTTCGACACGTTCAATACGTACGCCCCATTTTTCTGTTGCTTCATCAAGCGCTAAGCGGATTTCTGTTGAAATTTTTTCACGACCAGATAACGTTTCATCCAGTTCCATTTTACCGATGATTTGACGCATCGTTGCTGAAGTAATATTACGAACACCATATTCATAGTTTGAAATACCATATGTCGCAAGTTCTGGTTCAACAATTTGATAGAAAATAATTGTATCAATTTCTACTTGAACATTATCTTTCGTAATTACCTTTTGCGGTGGTACATTCGTTTGTTGAATGCGTAAGTCATGATATACACGAACACGATCTACAATTGGTATTAAAATATTTAACCCTGGGTGCATTATACGTTGAAACTTACCAAATCTTTCAACAACCCCAACTTTTTGCTGAGGAATAATTTTAATTGTTAATGCGATAAATGTAACTACAATTAGTGCGAATATAATCGTTAACGTTAATGCTACCATATTTATTCACTCTCCTTTTTCACTTGTAATATAGTACTATGCCTCTTTATAACAACGACTTTTTCTCCAGCATCAATTGAAGAATCTGCAATAGCTGTCCAAGTATCTCCATCCACCTTCACAATACCATTCGCTTCATTTGTAATCGCTTGCATAACAAGCCCTCTTTTACCAACAAGCATATCTACTGTATCAGTAAAACCTTTTGCTTCTCGAAAGTTTTTTGAAATTCTTTTCGTAAAGAATGTCAAAGTTAAACTTACAATTGCACCAACAGTAACTTGTAACAGTAGTGCATCAGGAGCAAACAAAGCAATAAGACCTCCGACAACAGCTCCAATTCCAAGCCAAAGCATGTAAAATGTAATCGACAACATTTCCGCGATAAATAAAATACCAGCTATTATAAACCAAATTACCCAAGCAGCCATATGCAACCCTCACTTTCTTTCTCATTTTCTATATGTATATGAAGAAAAGAATGGTTTATCCGCCCTTTCTTACACTTGGGCGTTTGCTACAAGCTATTGTACATATTCACTGTTACAATGATCATTAATATAATACTATATCAATATATTCTTCATTATACATGAAAATCCCTTTCAAAAAGTGACAAAAAATTAAATTCTTTTAAAATTTTAATTTTTAAATTATAATTATTCAAATTACTAAATACTATTTTTTATAGAGGTGATATTCTTATTGAGAAACCTGTCACTAATCTACTATTTAGGTTCCAAAATATGCATTACTCTCGCTGACATCGTATATGTAATGATTATTACAACTCATATTTATATAGCAACTAAATCAGCTACTATTACTGCTCTTTTTCCATTATTACAAGTTATCACAAATCTAATTGCTAACATCTCTGCACCACTTATAATAAATCGTTTTCCATCTTATACGTTGTTATATACGCTCCAATGGCTGAAAACAGTCTTTTTACTATTATTAATGATTTTGTTCCCGGTCTTATCCACAAACATTATAGCTCTATTAACTTTTATTTTTGTCATTTCATTATGTAGTGGGTGGAGTGCTCCATTATTATACGGTATTCTTCCGCGCCTTACACCGAAAGAAAAATTAGTAAAAGTAAATAGTATCTTTTCCTTTTCAACACAAATTGTGCAAGCCGTTGCTTATTCATTTACGAGTATTGTCGTTCTTCTCATTGGCGCTACTTCTACACTCATGATTAATAACATTTTAATGATTTTCGGATGCATTGCATTACATTTTTCATTACGTTCCATACATACTGAAAGAATAGCAGATTCTCCCTCTTCCAAAAGTACTGTTTTATTGGAAGGTTGGAAACTCCTATTTCAAAATCCTTCTCTCCGTACCGTTACATATATGGACTTAATCGAAACTTTCGCAGGGACAATATGGATTGGCGCTATTACGATGGCATACGTTACGACTATCCTTCATAAGGGCGAAGAATGGTGGGGGTATATTAATACAAGTTATTATGTTGGCACGTTAATCGGTGGTCTATTAGCCTGGAAAATGAGTTCCTATATTCAAAACAATTTAATACGATCTATGTCGATTGGCTCTCTTATATTTAGCATTCTTACATTTTTATATGGTATGACAAGCAGCGGATTTATTGCGCTTTTTCTATGTGTTCTAATGGGACCCTGTTATCAAATTAGAGATATTTCCCAAACGACTGTTTTACAATCAAGTGTCGCCCCTTCTTTATTATCAAAAATGTATACAGCACATGGCGCACTTCTTTCAACAGCCTCTGGACTATCTATGCTTATCATTGGCATTATTACTGATATGTTCGGTGTTCGTACAATTTATATCATCGCTTCTATTCTTATTTTATGTTCCGCTTGTTTATCTTTTAGTTTATTAAAATATCATAAGACAGAGCAGAACGATATTTCAATTTAATCACTAAAACAAAGAGGACAGGGATTCCTGTCCTCTTCGTTTATTCTATTCATGATAAGTTGGGGATTTTTCTATGCTTTGTCGCTTGTTCAAAAGCATAAGCTAATTTAATTAATATCCCTTCACTAAAGGCAGTGCTTGCAATGGTAATTCCAAAAGGCCTCCCGCTTTCCATATACCCTGCCGGTATTGCTATAGACGGATAACCCGCTTTCGCACATATAGTAGAACCTATATAGGAAGGAAACAGTATCGCATCAAGATTATATTTTTCCAATGCAAAATCAATGCCTTGTTCTTGAGAAAAATATATATCTTCTAATCTCGCATTTAAATATTCTGGATTTCGTAACGTATTAGGAAAATCTTTTCTTCCCTCTAACTTAGTTTGTCCATATTTTAAAGCTCTTTCTGCTATGTTTTTATTAAACTCCATTAACTCCGAAATAGAATGTACCGGGATAGTAGAAGGTAATTTAGAAAGATAGTTATCTAAACTATGCTTCAGCTCATAAAGCGGAACTCCCCAGCTCCATTCTCTATGAAAAGAAGGAATATCAATATTTTCTACTACTGTCGCTCCTTCATTACGTAATACTTGGATCGTTTCCTTAAACAAGATTTCATCATACTCACCATTTTCGTAATAATCTTTTTGTGCATCGTTAAACACACCAATCTTCGCTCCATTTAAACCATTTGCATCAAGGTAAGATGTATAATCCCGATATGCCCTACCGTCACTTTTGTGAGTAACTACATCTTTCTCATCCACTCCAGTTAAACTTCCTAGCAAAATAGCAGCATCGGTTACCGTTCTAGCAAATGGTCCAGCTGTATCTTGCGAATAAGTAAATGGAATAATTCCTCTACGACTAATTAAACCGACAGTCGGTTTAATACCTACTACAGAATTTTGAACAGCGGGGCTCACAATAGAAGCATCGGTTTCTGTCCCAACAGATACTACTGTAAAGTTAGCAGCAACTGCTATTGCAGATCCTGTACTAGATCCGCCAACAAACATATGATCCTTGCCAGTTCCATATGGATTGATTGTTTGACCACCTCTTGCACTATATCCAGCCCACATGTCAAAAGACATTGCATTTGCTAATTCTGTCATATTCGTTTTTCCTATTATCACTGCCCCTGCTTCTCGCAGTTTAGTAACGAGAAATGCATCTTCACTGCTTATATTTTGTTCTAGAGCTATTGTACCTGCACTTGTATGCATGAAGTCATTCGTTTCAATATTATCCTTAAGCAAAACAGGTATTCCATGCAATGGTCCCCTTACGCCGTTTATCTTTCTTTCATAATCTAACGCTTCTGCAATAAAAATAGCATCTGGATTGATTTCTAAAATTGAATTAATTTTCGGCCCGTCTTGATCATACTTTGCGATTCTATAGAGATAATACATCACTAGCTCTTTTGAAGTTAGCTTTCCAGATTCCATTTCATTTTGAATATCTTGAATTGTTAATTCCTTTTTTAAGATTGGATTAAACTGAATTTCCATTTATATTCTCCCTTATATGAACTTTTTTTAGCATATACCCCTTACTTTTTCAATTTTTCATCTCAACACATCCTAAATTAATATCCCTTTAAAGAAATTCAATATCCTTATTTAAACACCTTTAATTTCCCGAAAAATAAAAAAAGTCTGAAACGGATTAACCTTCGCTTCAGACTCTTACATTACTGTGCGTATACTTCATCTAATAAATGTAATAACTCACCTTGTTTTCCAGCTAATTCAGGGCATTTTGCAATATCAACCCATTCGTAGCAAAATACTAATCCTTTATCTTCCTCACCAGCACTTACAATATGTTCCCAAGTATCCTTTACATCTGTTAGTAAAGTTACATGGAAAAAGTGGCGTTTTTCATACTCCTGTTTTTCTTTCATATGTATAATGTAATCTGCTAAAAAACGCTCTATGCATAAATGACGCAATCCGGATTCTTCCTGTACTTCACGCAATATAGCAGCTTCTAACGTTTCACCTTCATCAACCGTTCCCCCTGGCACTTGAATACCAGCTTCATGTATATCACGATGTTTAAAAACAAGTAATTGCATAACCCCCTCTTGTTCTCTTGTAATATATGCATGTACTTTTTTCTTATATAACATCGTCATTGTACGTCTCTCCCCTCAATTGTTCACTCTGTTACTTCTTCAAGTGTCAGTTGATTATCATACAAATATGTAGCTTGTGGATTTCCCACATACCTTACGTGCCATGGTTCATACCGATAGCCCGTAATCGTTTCTTTCGCTTTTGTGTATCGAACCACAAAACCAAATTTATGGGCATTTTCAGAAAGCCACTGACCTTCTTTCGTTTCCCCAAAAACTGTCTCTAACTGAAATTTAGCAGATTGAGACGTAATATCCATAGCTAGTCCAGTTTGATGCTCACTTGTGCCAGGAACCGCGCTAGACATTGCTGTTTTTGCTTCCCCGTCTTGTTTTTTATACATCGTATTTAATGCTTTTTGTCGATCAAAAGATCTAAATCCAGAAACTGCAAAAAGAAAAATACGCTCGTTGTCAGCCTGCTGAAACATATCCTCAAGCGCCCTCGCTGCCTCTTTTCTCATCTTTTTCTTTTCTTGATCCCCTTCACTAGAGTAGCGCACTTTCGGAATAACTAAATCTGGCGGTCTATACCCATCTGGTAAACGCCTACTTTTATTTACAAGTACAAGCATTGAATTCGGATTATTAATTACCGCAATATCCCCATCCATATTAGCAATCGTTTCTTTCGCTTTCGGAAATATGCTATTTACACTTACTTCCCGCGCCTGCTTATCCTTATACATTTTATAATTGATTCCTGCTACTCCAATAATAATTATTGCAGCTACAATACCAAGTAGTGCCCATCTTTTTTTCATATAACGACCTCTTATTTTAATAATTTGGCCATTTCATACTCATCGATGCCCTTTCCATCGATAATAAGAGCAGCTTTTTTGACACCTTCTTTCTCAAATCCAGCTTTTTTATATAGTGCCTGAGCTCTTGTATTGTGGGCCATTACTGTTAATTCTAAACGCCATACATCATGTAATTTTGCCCACTTCTCAACCTCTTTAAACAACCTCGTCCCAATACCTCGCCCGTTATACTCTTGTAAAATACCAATTACAATGGTTGCCACATGCCTCTTTCTTTGAATGTTATTTCCATTCACTAATATAAAACCTACTATCCTCTCATCTTCAACTGCTACAAATATTGTTGCACATTCATTTTCTATAAAGCGATGGATCATTTTTTCTTGTTGCTCAGCTGTAGTTTTTCTTTCTCCTGGTTCATATAACATAAACTTCGTTTCTTCATCTAATTGCTTACTTAATTGCAAAAATGATGATGCATCTTCTATTTCGATCTCCCTAATCACTTCAATCACCCTACCAGTTTCATCATAAAAAGTTTTCCTTATAAAAAGATTTTCTCTACTTTCCTGAAAATCCCTTTGTAAATCTCCTGCTATAAATTGACAAATTTCGATATTACTATAACAACGACAAATTATGTCTATTCTGTGACGTCTCATCATTACAAAGAAAAAACGCAAGCATTACACTTACGTTTTTTCAAAAATACTGTGAATTCCTCCTCATCAGGTGAGGTCTCTCACCAATTTAAATTTCACTTTATCCATTCACTTTTTCTGCCTGCCAAAAATATTCACCAAATGCTTTAGCAAGTGCATCAATTGATCGATTCAATTCTTCCTCTGTATTATCTACACCGCCAACTTCTATTAATATCGCTTGTCCTGATAGGTCTTGATTATAGATTCCATTTCCTGTCTGGAACCCTTTTTGAATGACCCCACGGCTCACTCCTGGATATTTCTTATTAATCGCCTCATGTAAAGCTGTCGCTAATTGTAAGTTTTTTTCATAGTTTTTATTTCCTTTCCCTACTACAAATGCAAGCTTTGCATATGATTTATCTCCAATTGTTTTTGTCGTTACATTCTTTCGGGCACTATCACGATGCAAATCAAAAAAGTATTGAAGATCTTTATTTCCAGCCATAGCTTGCTGCACAATTTCTCGTGACATTTTATACGAACTATTACTGTTTAAACCTTTACTTATTAACTTTTGACCAACATCACTCTTATCGTTAGTAGCTCCAATCCCTTCACCTTCTAGTTGTTCACGGAAACGATCTCCTAATATAGAAATATTCGACACAGAACTCGTTGCTTTATTCGGATTCGGGTCATTCGTTAAGTTAAGTAAAGGTAAATAAGATTCCCAGCTATGTGTATGATAAATAAACGCAACTTGTCTCTTCCCAGTCGTTTGGGACGGCTGTTTTTTCTCTTTATTCGTATCTTGTTTAGGTGCTTGTCCAGTTCCACTAGTCCGTTCCTTCACTACTTCTTCAAGAGGAACACTCGACTCTATCGGTAAGTTAGAATAATTTGTACCCTCACCCGCAATTACAATTTCTGTATCGTACTTACCAAATCCCGGGAGCTCTTTCCCGACAAAACTGCGTACATCATTAAAGCGAATATTTGTAGCCATAGAAAAGAGAAAAGAAGAAATTGAAAAATCTTGATTCAAATTTCGATACTCCTGTGTAAAATAATGATTCTCTTTTCCAAGTACATACATGTAACCATTCATCGATAACTCATTTAACCAATTATATAAATACGTTGACTTTGTCTCTTTCATAGAGGTTACCATCAGACTAATAAGAAAAAAAGTCGCTAGCACTGTAGTAATAACAAATAAAACTAACTTACGCATATTTGTAAACTTCATAAAAAAAAAGCCCCGATTCATACTATCACCTCTCTATTTCAAGTTATGTACAAGCCCTAGAGAATAGACCGTTAAAATTTCGGCTATATTGTTAATGAGGTGAAATGAATTGAAGCTATTAATAGGAATATTACCAATCGCTCTATCATTCATTTTTTATTTGTCCGCTAAGCAACCAAAAATCTCTATTGTGCTACATATTTCTGCGTACTTGGCACTATATGCACTTGGTACAATTATTTCCATTAATATATACGATGTTTTAATACAAGATTTAGTTTTCATGACGAGCATTCATGGAATTTTACTGAATCCATTTTTCCTTATTGCAGGAGCGTATATAGGAACATACACTTTGTACCTACTTTTGTCTCACATTATTATGAAAATAAAAAATGGAGCGTAATGAAATGCAACCACCATTTATCTGTCATACATGCAAAAAAAGAATTGTGAGAAAGAAAGACCTTATTACAGCCACATGGTACTTCCGCTTTTATTTATTTCACAGTGATTGTTTTAAACGACAGCAAGTGTTCATCTCACGATTTCTCCCTGTGAATACACTTTTCAATTTCTTTCTTATTATATATGGACTTATTTTTGGCAGTATTCTTATGATTACAGAACCATCTATTATTTGGCTGACTTTCTTTTTTCCTATTTTTTATCGGTTTCTTTCTTATTATTATGTTGAACGTTTTTTCTCTACATAACGCGCAGACTGACCTCTCGGAATACTTAAACATTCCCACTCATTTTCTTTTAACATCTTCCCAATGTAAATAATCTGACCAATATGCAATGCATAATGAGAAATTTGCCTTTCAATTGCTTGCATGACAGTATGTGCTTCACCGCGAATGTATACCGTCTTCAATAAGTGTTCCGGCGTTAAAGTATTCATCGTATTAAAAACATATTTCCATCCTTCTTGCCAAGCTATAAGGGCTTCTTCTTTTGAATGATAGCATCCTTCAAATTCACCATCTCGATTACGATCTGTTTTTTCACCATCAGACGTTAAAAAATCCGTCCATCTAGAACGCATATTACCGTGCAGATGCTTAATAATAATCGCTATACTATTTGTTTCTTCATGAGAAAACCATTGTATTTGTTCATATGATAATTGAGAAAGTGCCCGTTCCCCTTGTTTCTTTGTTGCTTTAAAGTTCGAAATCGCACATTGCAAATATTCTCGTCCGATATCCATATTAGCCCCTACCTTCACCCTAGCTAATTTTTGTTCCATTTGGCAATTCCATATTAGGCTGAAGTAACACAACATCATCAGCTTCAGGAACACCACCAAGCACAAGCACTTCTGATTTGAATCCAGCTACACGCTTTGGTGGAAAGTTTACAACAGCAACGATTTGTTGACCGATTAAATCTTCTGGAATATACCTTTTCGTAATTTGAGCACTTGACTGCTTTATCCCGATTTCTCCAAAATCTATTGCTAGTTTAATCGCTGGTACTCTCGCTTCTTTAAATTCCTCTGCATGTATTACAGTTCCAATTCTCAAATCCAAATTTAAAAAATCTTCAAAATTAGCCATTTATCATTCCCCCCAATTATTACTTAGACAAAATACAAAAATCCCCTTCAAAAAAAGAAAGGTGCCTAAGCACCTTTCTTTTGTAATTCACTTGATTCATTTGATTTATAGAAGAAGAAACCGAGAATCCCGCCAATACATGATGGAATTAACCATCCGATTCCTTCGTTATATAACGGTAACATTTGTAGTACATTAGAAATCGCGTCAATTTTAATTTTCGCACTTTCTAAACCGTTAAAGAAACTAATTAACAATGCACCTAAAATAGCTCCAATATAAATTGTATTACGCTTCCCAATCCACTTATGGAAATACGAAAGTACGATTAATACAATTGCAACTGGATAAATGATCATTAACACAGGTAATGTTACTGCGATTAATTGTGTTAAACCTAGGTTAGATACAATTAAACTAAATACACATACCATTGTTACAATCGTTTTATGCGAAAGTTTTGGGAATAAGTTTGTAAAGAAACCTGCACACGCAGATGTTAACCCAACAGAAGTTGTTAAACAAGCGAGTATAATAACAAGCCCTAATAAAATTTTACCACTCGTCCCATATAGCTCATTTACAACATTCGTTAAAATAAGGCCACCGTTTTCTGAGATACCAAGTGATGTACTTGTTGAACCAAGATAAGCAAGTGATAAATAAATTAACGTTAAACCAAGTACAGCAATAATACCTGATACTACTGTTATTTTTGCAATTTGACTACTCTCTTTTATCCCTTTAGAGCGGATAACTTGTACAACGACAATTCCG
This sequence comes from Bacillus cereus group sp. MYBK5-2, assembly GCF_051915685.1. Lineage (NCBI taxonomy): Bacteria > Bacillati > Bacillota > Bacilli > Caryophanales > Bacillaceae > Bacillus > Bacillus cereus group sp. MYBK5-2. The sequence goes on along the minus strand of NZ_JBQAFE010000001.1, from coordinate 1,191,904 downwards.
AATACAAGCGCGCTAATTGCATCCATCGTTAAATATCCTTGAATAAATCCACCAAAGAAAGCATTTTCTTTGTAAGCAGCTAACGGCGCAGCTGGCTCTCCAATTGGATCAATAATTGCCTTTCCGACAATAACAGCGACAATTAATACTAATAATGGTGTAAGAAACTTTCCGAACCAATCCACTAATTTAGATGGATTTAATGATAAATACCACGTTATTCCGAAGAAAACTATCGTGAAAAGAAATAGCATGTACCACTCTGAAACCATTGCCTCTGATAAAAACGGCTTCATACCCATTTCAAACGAAACAGCTCCAGTACGAGGAATCGCGAAAAATGGTCCAATTGCTAAATAACTAATCAATGGGAAAATAAACGCAAATATAGGGTGGACTCTAGAAGATAGCGCTTTCAAGTCCCCCTCTACAAACGCGACAGCTGTTACAGCTAGTAGGGGTAATCCGACTCCCGTTACAAGGAATCCTATTGTAGCAATCCAAACATTCTCTCCTGCTTGTTGACCTAAAACTGGCGGAAAAATTAAATTTCCTGCTCCTAAAAATAATGCAAATAGCATTAAACCAATTGCTACCGTATCACCTGGCCTTAAACGTCCCTTCATGCTCTTCATTTGCATAGCACTTTTTCATTGTTTATCTCTATATTTTACAATATGCTATGCATCCTCCTCTCTGCTCAAGATGATAAAATATGCCCCTTACAAAGCAGTGTCTTTCTCCATAATTTCTCCATTCCCCTTATTTTTACTCTAATCATTAATACAATTATTATTTTGAATTTTGATTTTTTTGAATTTTCAAATCATTAGAGTGTTATTACGTGGAGTGTAGATGTCAGACCTCTTTGTTTTTATCACACATATAGTAACATATTTAGTTGCAAAATAAAAACATATTTTCAAATTGATTTTTTTGAAAATCGAAATTATCTACATTTTTTATTCTCTTACACAAATATTGTTACAATCTCACCTATTATTCAATTGTTATTTTCAAATAACTTTATACACGTAACATACAAAAGCCATCTAATAATATAATTAGATGGCTTTTGTATGTTACTCTATCGTTTCAACTTCACGTGGATTTTTCATCTCTTCCACATACACAACTCTAAATCCGTGATCTTCTAAATCTTTCAATAATGTCTCTAATTCACCGTCGTTAAACTCTTCTCCTAATGTAAACATAATTCTACGAACTAATAAGGCATCATTATCAAAAGTCATCAAACTTTGAATACCAGTGTATTTCTTTAAAACTGTCGATAATTTTTGGATTGCTCCATTATAGTCTTGCGTTCCAATCATGACAGAGTATTTACTAGAGTGAACGCCCCATGCATCCTCTAATAACTCAAAAACTTTTTTATGCGTTAAAATTCCAAGGAAAACCCCTTTTTCATCAACTACTGATAAATAAGGCAATTTTTTTATTGTAAAAAATACTTTAAAGAAAGATGAATCTTCTCTCACAAATCCTTCTTTATCGTTTAATAATTGTATTACACTCTCATCAAGTGATCCTTTATATTCTAAAATATCTACTTTATATATATTCCCTAAAAATTTCTCTTTTTTTTCATCTAAAACTGGTACACAACGATACCCCGTTTTATTTAAATGCTCTAACGCTTCCCCAATCGTAATCGAACTTGAGCACAGTAAAACTTCCCTTTTCGGCACGTAATTCCCTTTAATCCTCATAAAAAGCCTCCTTATGTTAAAATACTTTCTGTGCCATAACTATATTATATTTTCAGAAAAAAATAAATAATTTATTTTATTTTTCTGAAAATTATTCATTTTCTTGTCATAATTTATTCATGAATCCTTCACTTGTATATTTTTGCTATCAAATCTTCTCTCTGAATTACTAAATGAAAAATATATTGTAACTTCTTTCAAAAAAAGCTAAAATAAGAATAAGAATTTTCTGAATATTCTAAGAGTAGGTGGTTATATGTCCTTATTACGCTCACATATATGTAAATTTATAATTGGTGTTATTTTTATTTTTGCCATAAGTCCTATTCCAGCTCTTTTTATTACACACAATTACTCTTATCAAAATGGATTTATTAGCATTTTTCAAAACTTCGCACAGCTTTCTTCTATATCAATTCCAAAGGTTGATTGGATGCATGAATCTATCTTTTTCTCAGCAAACCAAATGATACATACTTCTAATCATTCAACACCATTATTCCCTTACATATGGGAAATATATTTTATATCGATTGTTCGTTTTACTTTTACCCTTGCGATCGGATTTTTCATAAGTTTGGGTATCGGCCATTTATTTTTCAAAGTACCTAACTCGTTTAAAAAGTTTACTACTGTATTGAAATGGATACCTTACTCTTTTTGCACTGTAGTATTACAATGTTCAGTCTTATTACTACTTCTATACATCGCACAATTTATAAACCTTCCTTACTACTCATCATTTATCATCGTATGTAGTACTTCCATGATTATCGTTATGCAAGCAGTAAAAAAATGGATTCCTTTCTTAAAAAACACAAATGAATATGAAATAAAACATGATTCTTTTCTTGTAGACACATTGTTTTTAGCGCTTACTTCAAATCATAAATCAATTTTAGGTTCCATTATTCTTTCATTCGTTTTTATGGAATGCGTTTTTCATGCAAATGGACTGTTACAATTTATCGTTCAATTTGGCGGAAATTCACCTATAATTGTTACAATCGGCTTATTACTACTCTATATCCCATATAGCATACTTTCTTTCCTTCAAACACTATGGACCACAAACTACTCCAAGCAACAGTCATACACTTTAACGAGAAGTGTTCCAAAACCTTAATTTAAAATAACCCTCTATAATCTAAAAGTAGGGGGTTATTCCTTTTGTATAGCGGACAAAATAACAGCAAATTCAAAAACTATTACAGAAACATACCAATATTTACCCTTTTCCTTTGACTATTCTTTTCATTTGGATTTATTATAAAAGTATAACATAATTGCAGGAGGTGACATCTTTATTCCAGACCTTGGAATGGAGAACACGCTTGGACATATTAAATATTTTTCTCATCTTTGTACTTATTCTTATTTCTGGCTTTTTCGTTGCATCAGAATTCGCTGTTGTAAAAGTACGAAAAAGTCGAATTGACCAACTTGCAAATGAAGGTAATAAACAAGCTTTAGCTGCAAGAAGCGTCCTATCTAATTTAGATGTTTATTTATCAGCTTGTCAGCTCGGAATTACAATCACTTCTTTAGGGCTTGGTTGGCTTGGTGAACCGACTGTGGAACATATACTACGACCGCTCTTTGAAAAAATTAATATTACTGGAACAATGGCTAACACTTTATCTTTTGTTATTGCTTTTAGTGTTATTACATTTTTCCACGTTGTATTAGGTGAATTAGTTCCAAAGTCTTTCGCAATTCAAAAAGCAGAAGCAATCACACTCAAATTTGCAAGACCGCTTATTTTATTTGATAAAATTATGTATCCATTCATTTGGCTACTCAATAGTACAGCTATATTTTTCACAAAACTACTCGGATTAGAACCTGCGAAGGAAAGTGAACTTGCTCATTCTGAAGAGGAATTGCGACTCATTTTAGGTGAAAGTTTTAAAAGCGGTGAAATAAACCAAACCGAATATAAATATGTAAATAACATTTTTGAATTTGATGATCGAGTTGCGAAAGAAATTATGGTTCCTCGTACCGAAATGATTTGCTTGTCTACTGAAAATACGTTAGAAGAAAATATGGATATCGTCGCTACTGAAAAATATACACGCTATCCAATCATTGAAAAAGATAAAGATGATATCATTGGGATGATCAATACGAAAGAAGTATTCCATGATCAAACGAAAGGTATTTATAAACCACTTGAATCTTATATACATCCTGTTCTAACTGTATTTGAAACAGTTCCAATTCGTAAAACGTTAGTCCACCTTCAAAAAAATCGCGTTCAGATGGCAATCGTTATGGATGAATATGGTGGTACTGCCGGACTTTTAACGATGGAAGATATTCTTGAAGAAATCATTGGAGAAATTCAAGATGAATTCGATGCTGATGAATCACCTATGATTGAAAAGCGTACACCTAAGCTTACTGTTTTAGATGGAAAGGTGCTTATTTCTGAAGTAAATGATATGTTTGGCCTACATATTGATGATAGTGATTTAGATACAATCGGAGGATGGCTTCTCTCTCAAGCAGTTGACTTAAATATTGAAGCTGGCTATTCCATTGAATACGCTGGTTTTCAATTTAAAGTATTAGAACTTGATGGACATCAAGTCAAAAAAGTTGCTGTACATAAACTAGATATTAAAAAGGAGCTATAAAGTGACTGTTTTATTAACAATTTGTATCATTGCCTGTTTCGTTGTTTCATTTCTCGCCTTTATTTATCCAATTATCCCTGGCATACTAGCTGTCTGGGCTGGATATTTGATTTACCATTTCGGTATAAATGGAGGCGAATTAACAACTTCTTTTTGGATTATTCAAGTCATTTTCACTCTTTTCATTTTCGTTGCTGATTTTATTGCAAATGGATATTTCTTAAAAAAATACGGTAGTTCTAAATGGGGTGAACGTGTCGGAATGATTTCTATCATTGTCGGCTCGTTCTTCTTCCCACCATTCGGACTTATTATCATACCGTTCTTATCAGTATTTATATCAGAACTAGTACATAAAAAATCGCCAAAAGATGCTTTTCTAGTTGGAGTCGCTACTGTAGTTGGTTTTTTAAGCAGTACAGTAGCGAAAGCAATTCTCCAAATCATTATGATTATCATCTTCTTGTGTTATATCATCTTTTAACCATCCCGACTTCGGGATGGTTTTTTAATATGCAATACCTACTCGACTATTTTCATATATATTTTTCTTACATAGATCCCATGCAAAGTGTGCTGTATCACCCACTGTAATTTTTGATCCACCCTCTGGCAATATATCTTTTTCAGTTCGATATACCTCTGTCGCCTCACCATCTATTAAATGTGTCGGACAAACAACTGTCCAACATAAATTATTACTATTACTTAGTACCTTATATGCAGCCAAATGATCTTCCGCTGCCGTTGTCGTTTTCCTTTTTGATTCCGTTGATTGAAAACGATATAAATTTAGATCTGTTCTTGCTTGTAAAATACCAGCTGTTCCTATTGTTATGATCCTACGAACCCCATCTTCTTCCATTTTCTTTATAATTTGTGGCATACTCTTCGCTAATGTTCCATTTTGATCCGTTCCAAGTGCACTAATTACTATATCACTTCCTTCTATCGCTTTCTTTATATCATTTTCGTTCAATACATTCCCTTCTATCACTCTTAACCTTTCATGTTGTATTTCTATTCTATTTAAATCACGCGCTAATGCAGTCACTTCAGCTGAATCCTTTAATGCTAAATTAATTATGTTTGAACCTACTCGTCCTGTTGCTCCCAATATACATACTTTCATTTGTTTTCCCCCTCTTTCATTCTCTTTCTATTTTTCAATAATCTCAGTCAATTTACAACAAAAAAACTTCCTCATATATAAGAGGAAGCTTTATTATTACTTTATTTCTTTTCTTTAGAATCAGTAGACTTCTCGGTTCCGCTTGTTTCTTTATCCTTTTTGTCCTCTTGTTGTGTTGTTGTGTCGTCTTCTTTCTTCTTGTCCTCACCTTTACTACAACCTACCATTAATAAAGAACTTGCAAGTGCCATAGCAGTTAATGATTTAACCCATTTGTTCATTTGCGTTTCCTCCTTGTGATAGAATATGTACAACCTCATATTACTCTCTATTTTTAAAGGAGAGATTGAAAAACAGTAAATATACGGTAAATTTTTGTAAATTTTCCGATAACAAAACCTAATTTTAATTTATATATTTCATTTCCAATCGATACACAATAAAACTAGTTTTTTCTCTCAATAGACGTAAAAAAAACTAAGGCGCATACCATTTCGCCTTAGTTTCTCATGCAAACTTTTCATTTTCATATAGATGTGTAATCTTATATTCCTTCTTCATAACATATTGCCACACACTATAAGCGTAACGGTTCATTTTCAGGAAACAATTTTCCAAAAATGAGCGAAACTCTGGGTTAGCAACTTCCACTGCAACTTGAGCAAACTTTAAAGCTAATCGTTTCAAATGCGCAATATAACTGGTTGCAATATGAATATCCCCTGTATATTTACTAACTGTTTCCTTTCCCATTTCATGCAAATCAAACTCCATTGTTTCACAGGTTATATGCTGCACATTCTCTCCTTCTTGAAAATTTACTTGTTCATTATATGCTTGTAACATATATGGTAAATGGTGCTGTAATAGATTTTTTAATTCTTCGTCTCTGACCTTTCCAGCATACTCTCCAACCTTGTATATTAGCATATAACTATATTTCATTAATTCTTTCATACAGTCCATTAAAGCGCCTCCCTTCTCTTTTGTCCATATACTATAAATATGATGCTAAAACATTCGCTATTCTCGCTAAAAACCAATCCCATCTACTAATTTTCTCAAAATCTTCTTCAGAAAATCGTTTTGATTTATGAAAGTCTACCTGTAATCGACTCCATACTTCATCAACAACTGTTTTATCATATATGATACAGTTAGACTCACAATTTAAATAAAAACTTCTATTATCAAAATTCGCTGTCCCAATATCAACAATTTCTCCATCAATAATTGTTACTTTCCCATGAAAAAATCCATTTCGATATTGATAAATCTCCGCTCCAGCATGTAACATATCTTTCAAATATGGATAGGCAGCTTGTTTTAACAATATGGCATCACTTTTAAATGGCACGAGAATTTTCACATTAACACCACGATTTAATGCAGCTTTTAACTCTTTCACCATTTCTTTACTTGGTACAAAATATGGTGTAGCGATAATTAAAGACTTTTTAGCCTTTTTTAAAAGTGCCCCATACTTTTCCCATAAGCCTTTTCCATTTGAAAATAAATATTGATATTTCACATTCCCTAATGTAGGTATACTTTCATGTATAGGCATTTTTTCTCCTGTATCTTCTTTCCAATCTTCGGCGAACTTTCTTTCCATATCCGCTGCACCCTCACCATGGATGCGCACGTGATAATCACGCCATGGCCCAAACTTTGGATTTTGTCCAAGGTACTCCTTTCCGATATTAAAACCACCGACATATGATACCTTTCCATCTATCGTAACAATACGTCTATGATTCCGTTGATGCAAAGAATAGAACACATTTTTCAGTTTCGGTTTTTTACTAAATGTAAACTTCACACCGTTTTCCTTTAATCGGCTAATTACCTTTTTCTTCAGCTTATATCCACCTATCCGATCGACTGACAATTTCACTTCTACTCCGCTAGATGCTTTTTTCTCTAATAACTGTAAAAACTCTTGGCTTATTTCATCTTTTCCTACAATATAAAAATGGATATATATATACTTTTCTGCATCGTTTATATCCTCAAATAATTTTCTATATAACTCTTCACCGTTCGTATATAATTGAAATTCACCTAATCGAACTTGTCCTAATTCATATTCACTAGCCATTTCCTTCCCCATTTCCACATCGATGTTCATCCAAATGAATACACCTATTAAACAAAGGATTATAGCGAAAAAGTGCTTCATGGATAAATTCCTTTCTCCACTTACTGTTATTTCTATATCTTCCCTTTTTTATTACATTATCATTCAAGAAAATATGTCATTGCATGATATATGTCCATATCAAACAATAGCTCATTTGCATATTGTATGTTGTATCTTAAAATAAAAGGAGGAAATAACAATGGGCTTCGCACATGGTAATGGATTTGCGCTATTAGTCGTATTATTTATCCTCTTAATCATCGTCGGTGCTGCTTGCTTCTGCTAAGTAGCTACTGTCATATGATATGTGGATGAAAAAACTATAAAAGCGGACACCTATTTTTAGGTGTCCGCTTTTCATTTTAAAACCATTTCCGACTGCTATAGTAACTTAAATGGCTAAATATTCATCTCAAAAGGTTAACAATGTGGCTACTTTCTTACTCTCTGCCTTACGTATATGACGCTGTTCTGCACGTAACACAGCAATACGATGTAATTCTTTCTCTTCTTCTGTTTCAGGGATAACACGCGGTACTGGAACTGGATTATTTTCCTTACTAAGTGCCACAAAAGTAACGAATGACGTTGCCGCTATACGCTTCTCACCTGAAATTAAATCTTCAGCTACTACCTTCACAAACACTTCCATCGAAGTTCTTCCCGTCCAAATTACGAAAGATTCATAACTAACACAATCTGAAGAACGAACAGGATGTAAGAAATCGACCCAGTCCATAGATGCTGTGACACATTCCTTTCTCGAATGTCTGGATGCTGAAATAGAAGCAACCATATCCATCTCCGCTAATATCTTCCCACCAAATAGCGTGTTATGATCATTTAAATCTGTTGGGAATACTCGGCTCGTTTTGAACACCCTTGACTCATTGGCTGTTTTCCCCTTTACTTCTGTCATTGTTATCACCCCTTTAATGATTTATCCCTAATATTTCAATAATCACTATACTAAATGAACTACACGTTTAATATTAACAACATTCAGAACTTTTAGTCCACAAAAAAGAACCGATTTTATCAATCGGCTCCTCTAAATACATATTGTTCTTTCGGCTGTTCAACTTTATTCCATTTTGTTACTTCTAATACAGGAATATTCGCATGAAACGGCTGATAAAACTCAGTAGTTATCTCTCCTTCTACTTGAATCCAGTCATCATTATTCCACTCTACGCCTTCTGGCTTTTTCACTAACATACCATACACACCAGAATCTGCTACGCAATGTATAATACCGAAACGGAATAAGAAGTATTGTTCTTTTTTAGAAGAATCATCCCTAAAAACAAACCCTTTAAAAGATAATTTTTTCCCAGTAAACTCGCCAGGATAATTATAAATTGTTTCCATACCCTTTAGGAAGTCTTCATCTTTCAAATTAATATTGTCTTTCGTAACAAACTCTTTCTTCCCTTTTTCCATTACACCACGGTATCCTTCTTTCCCGTAATAAATGCTCGTATCAGGTCTTAGAAATTGTCTTGTCATAAATGGATCCTTACTTTCTGCTTGTGCAACAGGAAAGTGAAATCCTTTCGCTTTAACAATATCCGAATCTAACGTCGCAATTGGGAAAAATAACCCTGAGATAATTGGAAAACAAAACAAGGAGTACGAAAATGCTTTTTTCCACCATGTATTCTCATCTTTTGAATGATCATGCCCGCAATGGCTATGGTCACAACTGCAATCATTTTTCTCTTTTTCCTTTTGGTGCTCTTTTTGGAAAACGACGATAATTTGTATAATCGTTAAGAAACCTAAAATAATTGCTGCTGTTGTTGATAAATAGGCATACTTCATATTGATATACTTCGTAATGTTACCGGAAATATGAAGCTGCGCAATTAATATTGTAAAACCTAATAATATATATGCTCGAAACATAACCTACCACCCCATCGCATAAATGAGTAGTGAGCTTGCATAAACAACAAGAGTAACTGTAACTATAACAACAATTACAAATTTAGTTTTAAATGTCGCAAGCATCATAAACATATTTTTAATATCCACCATCGGTCCGTAAACGAGGAACGCGACAAGTGAAGCTGTTGAAAACGTACTTTGGAACGAAGAAGCGATAAATGCATCTGCCTCTGAACAAAGTGATAATATATAAGCAAGTCCCATCATAACAGCTGATGAAGAAAACGGACCTTGTCCAATAGCAAGAAGTGTTGAAGTTTGTACAAACGTTTGTACCGCTGCTGCAATTAACGCACCTAGTACTAAATATTTTCCCATTGAGAAGAATTCCTCAACAGCGTGTGTACATACATCCCACATTTTTTTACGCAGTGGACGCTTATTATTCACTTCTGGGAAGTGATCATCTCTTAATTGATGTTCTTTAAACATAAAGGATAATATAATTCCAACGATAATGGCTACGATAATCGCTACAATAGAACGATACCATACCATGTGCATACTACTCCCAAAGGCAACATAAGTAGCAAATAATACAACTGGATTAATAATAGGTCCAGTTAACATAAATGCAATCCCTGCGTATGGTGGAACGCCTTTTCCAATTAATCGTCTTACAATCGGAACAATTCCACATTCACAACCTGGAAACAACATACCTAAAAAAGTAGCTAATAAAACAGACAGAAATCGGTTCTTCGGCATCCATTTTGCCACCATATCTTCTGTCACGAACATTTGAATGAATCCTGAAATAAATACACCAATGAGCACGAAAGGAAGTGCTTCGATCAATATGGAGATAAAAATTGTATTCATTTGCAGGAATGCTTTCGGTAATTGAAACAATTCCATGATGTATTTCCTCCAACTTTTCATTAACAATATGTAATTTTAACCCCATTTCATTAATTGAACAAGGTTTATATGGCATACATACCCTTTATATACATTACATTGTACAAGTTATATTCTATTCAAAATTTGAGATTTCATAGCAAAAAAGCTGCTCTAGCGTAGTTATATAACTATGCTAGAGCAGCTTTCTTATCGTTAAAAGTAACGTTTCTTCCAAAAAACAAAAGCTAACGTGAAAGATAGTGTTACACATATGATGAGTACAATTACAAAACCGTGGGCTTCCCCTTCAAACGGAACCTTTACGTTCATTCCAAAGAAACTAGAAACCATCGTCGGTAAAGATAAAATGATCGTAATTGACGTTAACAGTTTCATAACACTATTTAAATTATTTGATATAACGGAGCTAAAAGTATTCATCATTCCACTTAAAATGTGACTATATATTTCCGCCATTTCAATAGCCTGTTTATTTTCAATTAATACATCTTCTAATAAATCTTGATCGTCTTCATACATTTTTAAAAATGTACTATTACGCATTAACTTTTGAATTACAATTTTATTAGCCTTTAATGACGTTGTAAAGTATACTAAACTTTTCTCAAGGCCTAACAATGTGAAAATCTCTTTATTTTTCATTGACTGATTTAATTGATGCTCTAAATCAATTGTTTTTCGATTTATTTGCTTTAAGTATCTTAAATAATAAGTAGAAATCGTATATAAGAGCTGAAGTGCAAAGCGCGTCTTCTTAAACGTATAAAATTCTTTAATACGTTGATTAATAAAACGTTCAAAAATTGGATTCTCTTCTAAGCAGATTGTAACAAAACAATCCGGCATCACAATCATACCTATTGGAATCGTGTCATAAATCGAATTTCCTTCTTCATCATGTCTAACTGTCGGAATATCCACGATAATTAAAGTATTATTGTCTTCCTTTTCAATACGAGAGCGTTCTTCATCATCCAAAGGGTCTTTAATGAAATCTAAGTCTACATTTAAAGTTTGTACTAGATATTGAATTTCTTCTTCTGTTGGATGAAGTACATTAATCCAGCACCCCTTTTGCATTTCCTCAATCTCTTGTAGTTTTCCGTTTCGGTCTGTTAAATATATATTTAACATACTATCACCCCGATTCTTTTTACATGTAGGAATCTACCTCTCTTAAATCACAGTTTTTAAACCGCCATTCTCAGCATATGAAACATACGTTTAAATTTCAATAGAAAAATTATTTTGAAAACGTTTTTATAAGAAAAATATTATAAAGTGAAACTTTAATCAGTGGGGGGCTTCATCCTCACCAATTATTAGCCCTTACAAATCGGGCTTTTACGGGTTATCCGCCCCCAACCAAACTTCTTTTTTTCGCTGAATTTTGAGGTGAGGGTCTCACTGCCCGTTAAAGCGGGATAAACATAGAAAAAGACAGAGTGCTCTCTGCCTTAAAAGCTTATGTTGCCTTTATAACATATTTAGAAAGCATCCACAAGTTAAACCCGACTGAAATCGTATAGCCCGCGTATGTTGAAATGATAAAACTTACATAATCGAAATACGGAAGCAATACAATATTTAAAACTATCTTCACAATAATTCCAATCACTAGTCCTAGCACCGTCTTCTGCTGTTGATTGATTCCTTGTAGCATAGCAGCCGTTACTGTAAAAAGAGAAAATAGTATGCAAGCAGGAGCATAATACTGTAAAATGATTCTCCCCATCTCTGGATCATTTCCAGCACCGAATAAAAGAGTATATACAGGTTTGGCTAACACCATCATTCCAATTGCCGCCGGTACCGTAATTGCTACTACTAATACATTTGTTCTCGTAAAATGTTTGTACAATAGCTTCGTATTTCCTGCTGTGTAAGCTTTCGTCATCTCTGGTACGAGAGACATACTAAAAGCTGTCGCAACGGATACCGGGATAAGCACAACCATTTGAACAAGACCAATTATCGCATTAATTTTTTCCGCTTCTCCTTGCATATACCCTATTTGTATAAGTAGTTTATTAATTGTAAATGTATCAATCGTCTGATACAACGGAATTGCTAAGCCCACCACAACAAAAGGAATAGAATATGTAAAGAGCTCCTTATACAATGAGAAAAAAGATTTCGTTGTTTGTGGTATACTTTCCATCTCTTTTTTCTTTAAGTGCCTTCTCCTTCTTATATAATACGCACTTAAAACAGTTAAGCCACCTACAGCTCCCATAAATGCACCGAACGTTGAAATACCAACTGCTAGCGAAACAGAAGCTTTTAAAACATATAAAACGACAAAGCTTCCTATTAAAATGGTTAAAACCCGAAAAAATTGCTCTACAACTACACTTAATGCAGAAGGCCCCATCGATTGGAATCCTTGAAAGAAGCCCCTTAATAAACTCATTACTGGCACAAGTATTAACGCAAAACTTACAATTCGAATATTAGTAGTAACCGCTCCTACACTATTCCCCGTTTGATCATTCCCATCGATGACAAGTTTAGCTAAATGCGGAGCTAGCATATATAACGTAAAACACGAAATGACTCCCATTATAAACATAAACACGATTCCACTTTTCAACACTCTCTTAACCGTATGATAATCATTCAGTTGATCATATTTTGATACCATCTTTGAAACAGCTAGCGGTAATCCCATTGTTGCTATACTGAGCATGATGGTATAAGGACGATATGCATATGTGTATAGAACGTAACCACTCGTACCGACCATCGCTGTAAATGGTATAACATATATAAACCCTAACATTTTTGATATCATCGTTGCCATCGTTAAAAATATCGTTCCACGTATAAACGGTGACCCTTTCATCACATTCCTCCGCTACGCTTTATTATTACACATTATGGACAACTCCTTTTCTTTAGAACCGAAACAAACAAAAAAAGCCAATGAAAAATCATTGACTTTAACGCGCTGCTTTTTTCTTTTTGAAATACTTTAAACCAAAGTATAGAGCAATAAAAAGAACAGCTCCTATAATTATGTAATGTGTGTAATCAGATGCATACTCTTTAATTTGTCGCCAATTCCCACCAAGTTTTTCACCTAAGTATATAAATAGAATTGACCATGGAATGATCGCTACAACCGTATAAAGTGTAAATAGTTTTAATGGCATCTTAGCTAGCCCTGCTGGAATAGAGATCGCATGACGTACTACTGGGATAAAGCGCGCAGAAAATATTACGCCTGCTCCATAACGCTTAAACCAACCTTCCGCTATGTCTAAATGATGTTTATTAATAAGTAGATATTTCCCATATTTCTCTACAACCGGACGCCCTCCGTAGTATCCAAGCCAGTATAAAAAGATTTGCGCTAAAGTACCACCAATCGTTCCGGCGATAACTGCACCCACAAAACTAATTTTACCATTCGCTACTAAAAAGCCAGCATACGAAAGTACAATTTCACTCGGGATTACTTCAATCATTAAAGCAAGAGCTACTCCAAAGTAACCTAAGCTTGCAAAAAATTGCAATAACTGATCTATTATGTTTGCTAACATGTTCTTTTTTATCTCCTTTTTTCTTCACATACCATCCCATTATTACATAAAGGCTGCAATCTGCCAATATCTTCATTTTAACAATATGTACAATTCAAGCAGGATTAATCTATTAATTTCTCTTTCTGCGGGTCCTTCATGTAGGCAAACATCTCTTTAATTTGGTCTTCTGTATTTCTAGCAATTGATAAATTAGGCAATTCATTTTCACCAAAAAACTCCACCTCTTCTGTTTCAATACTAGTTTTCTTTTCTCCACCAATAATCTCGCATCCAATGAAAATCTTATATACATGCGTCGCCGATGGAGAGGGTTGATGTTTTTCTTTATCAAATATAGCTAGTAACTTAAAATGATCTACCTCATAACCAGTCTCTTCGAAAACCTCTTTTGCTGCAACTTCGGTTGGCGTATAACCGACATCAGCCCATCCACCTGGCAATGCCCATTTCCCATCGCTTTTTTCTTTCACAAATAATAACTTTTCATTTTGAAAAACAACCGCTCTTATATCAACTTTAGGTGTTTGATAGCCTGTCTCACGTGCAAATAATTTCTCTACGACTTCCCAATCTGTTTTCGTGTAATGTGACATCATTGAAATAGAAATATCTCGTAATTGCTGGAAACGCTCAATATCATACACATCCTTAGAATACGTTAAACCCGCTTGAGCTATAGATTGTATTTGTTTTACCCAATCAATCCATTTAATCGTCATATATCCGCATCCCCATTCTCTATCAAATATATTACTTCATTTTTATTGATACATCTTTATTATACAAAAAAAAGAGATTGATAACGTTTCAATCTCTTTCAAAATTAATCTAATTCATGTAAGTGGTCTTGTATATACTTTCTTCTTTTATTTATATATTCATAAATCATATCAGCCTCTTGATCAAATGTTTCTAATTTTTCTTTCATGTATGGATCTTGTAGTAAATATGGGCGAATCAATTCACACAACCCTTCTACTTTCGGCCTCATAAACGAAACTGTGAATTGATTTTCTAATATTTCTTCCAAAATACTTCGATACTGCTTTCTAAATACAGGTATGTCTAGCAATCTTGCACTTAACGTATTATACCCTTGAATGCGAATATATTCATGATTAAGTGGTCTCCCTTGTACATCTCGCCCCCAAGTCGCATCATAATCCCACGGTATAACTTCAAATAAATTTGTTTCATCGTTATGATATAGTGCATAGTTATGAACGAAACCATCAAAGTTTTGCGTAAAAATAACTCCTGCTAACCATCGTAAATATTTATCTACATGTAGAAACTTCCCAATTTCTTTTTCATAGGCTTCCCTCGTCAAAGTATTCGCTTGAAATACAAATTCACTCAGTTGTTCTTCACTATTTTCATTCGAATATTTAAATTCATAACCCGCAAAGAGCTCTGTCTTAACATCTTTATCTCGTTCACTCATTAATGAAAAATTCGCATCATCATCTATCGCATAATAAATAGAACCACTCGGTAATCCTCTATTTTTCAAAAAATTTTCATCAACCGATTCTAACTGTAAATACACACCTTGAATTTGACCATTAATTTTTATAAATACATGTTGTGATTTTGGCGAAAGTACACCAATATCATGAAAAAAATCTAAAGATAATTTATTTCGTATGAGAGACGGATCCATAAACTCCGAATTCAAATGAAACTCTTTCGCACCTTGAAATTTTTTAGGCTTATAAAACATAACATGATAAGACTTTTTCTCAAATTCGCGAATATGAGCTCCTCGGTATACGATATCAATATCATACTTCTTTTTTCCATAAGTTAATTTTGCTGGCACTGGACTATCTGACCAAATGTCCTTTTTCAATTCCACTAAGTACATTGGATGAACAAAAAAATCATATGAAGGCAGCATGTTTTCTCATCCCTTCTCAGTTCTCTTCATTCAATGTATGCGCCTTGTCTTGTCCATACATCCGCAATCATCTATTTATATAAAATTACACTCTTGTCCTGTTCAGAAAGATGCCTACATACATATCATGTTAAGGAAAAAGAATACCTTTTCACTTTAATACATGATAAGGAGGATTTCTATGAAACGTGATATTAGAAAAGCTGTTGAAGAAATCAAAAGTGCTGGGATGGAGGATTTCTTACACCAAGATCCAAGTACTTTTGAATGCGATGATGATAAATTCACTCATCATCATTGTACAACTGGATGTAAATGTACAACTGGGGGTAAATGTCCAAGAACAAGATGTACTCGCGTGAAACATTGTACGTTCGTTACAAAATGTACGCACGTAAAAAAATGGACATTTGTTACGAAATGTACACGTGTACGTGTTCAAAAATGGACGTTCGTTACGAAAGTAACGCGTAGAAAAGAATGCGTATTAGTTACAAAACGTACTCGCAGAAAACATTGTACATTCATTACAAAATGCATACGCTTTGAAAAGAAATTTTTCTGGACAAAACGAAGTTTCTGTAAAAAATGCGAATTCTTCCCTAACAGACACGGTCACTCTTGCGATGATTCATGTGATCATGGTAAAGACTGTCACGATAGCGGACACAAATGGAATGATTGCAAAGGCGGACATAAATTCCCATCTTGCAAAAATAAGAAATTCGATCACTTCTGGTATAAAAAACGTAACTGCTAGTTTTTATACCACCCAATAAAGGCCGTTTTGCGGCCTTTTTTACATTTATTGAAAGTGACTTATATCTGCAAATTGTTTCACTTTACCAATACCCTCTTCAAATTCTATTATGCTCAAACTGGCACTATGCATAAATGGATCATCCCACACATTTTCTATTTCAATTCCCGCGAAATGCCCTACAAGTAATTTTGCTGCTGCCGCATGAGAAACAATCAATATGTTTTGTCCTTTATGCTTCTCTAAAAGAAGCTGCATCCCTTCAATTACTCTTTCATAAACGGCCTCAAAATTTTCGCCTGATGTTGACTGAAAAAGATGTGGCTCATTCCAAAACAGATGCACTTCTTCTGGAAATTGGTTTTCTATATCCGCGATTGTTTGTCCTTCCCATATACCCATGTTGATTTCATAGAAATGCTCATCCGCTATAATGGGTATATCACGTTCCCCCTTTATTAACTCTGCCGTATGAAGTGTTCTTTCGCTCGGACTACTATAGATCGCATGGATTGGTAAATCTTTCATTCGATTCCCTAATTGTTTCGCCTGAACTATACCATTTTCAGTTAAAGCAGAATTTTTCCGTCCCTGCATTCGCTTCGCTACATTCCACTCTGTTTCACCATGCCTTGTTACATATATAGTTGTTTTCATTTCTTACTCCCCCTCACCATGTTGGTCGTAATTCCCACGGTTCAACTCTCCCTACAATCCACTCCGCTCGTTTACTTTCAATCCCTTTTATAACTCCATCAGCTATCTCTTCATGAGTAAGCCATCTTCCATATGTATCTTCTAAAATAAAACCTAAAATAATTCTATGATAAATACATCGCGTACTCCCTATTTTTTGTGCAGGCATACGTGATGCTTTACTACCTAAAATATGAAATAAACTATATGTTTTAGACGACAAATCTAGTTCTTTACAAATATTTGATAGTACATGCTTTGCACTTGTGTGTACCCATGCAACAACTAATGTGATTGGGCCATTTTTCTCAATTGTACTTTTAATAGCTAGCTTTACATCTTCATCATTATGATAATCTAACGAAAGGCATGTAATATTTTCTGGTGCAGAACTCATTCGCTTAACATTTTCTAATTTCACTTCATCTCGCCCGATAATAGAAACATAAAATCCTTTCTCACAAAACCACATAGAAACTTTCTTTAGCATTCCTGTTCCACCAATTACAAGTGCATGCAAATGCTATCCCTCCCTAATAAAATGTCATATGAGGTTTCTCATCTCTATAATAATTTAAACGGTCTTGCAGTGTCCCTGAGTGAAACTCAAATTTATGACCGTCAGGATCAACAAAGTATATAGATTCGCAATCTCTTACATCACGTTCTCTTCCTTGTAAAATATGAACATCATTTTCTTCTAATCGCTGTATTAGACATTTAAAGTCTTCTTGTTCAACAGAAAATGCAATGTGCGTATAAGATTGATGAATCTCATTTCTCGAAATATGCGTCTCTTCATTAAGCGCTATCCATACTCCACATATGTTAAAATAAGCCAATTTTCTTCCTTTAACTAATAATTCTCCTTCTAATACTTTTTCATAAAACATAATAGAGTTTTCTAAATTAGATACCGAAAAACAAATATGATTGATTCCCCTTAACAACTATAATTCCTCCTTATACAAATAAAAGATGAGCGAAAATTCACTCACCTTTCATTATACTATTTTTTTGTAATATATGCCCATTTATAACTGAAGTCCCCGCCAAACGTATGATTAGCAATGCCTTTTACAAACGGCTTCTCTAAATAAGCTGTACTTTGTTGGTACGTAGGAGAAATTGCTGCGTCTTGACCAATTAAGATTTTTTCAGCTTCCGCAAGTGCATTCCAGCGTGCTTTATCATCTTTTAATAGCTCTCCTTTTGATTTCGCTACTAAATCATCATACTTCGGATTAGAATAATCCATTTCATTAAATGAGCTTCCAGTAACAAACATATCAATATAAGTCATTGGATCCGGATAATCAGGGCTCCATGCAGATAATGAGAATTCGTATTGGAATTTCTTTTCTAAATCTAGCTTCTGCTTGTATGGTTGCTGTTTCAAATTTACTTTAATACCAGGCAAGTTTTTCTCTAGTTCTTCCTTAATAAAATCGCCTACTTTTTTACGGCTACCGTTATCATCGTTTAGTAATTCAACCGTAATTGTATCTTGACCAAGCTCTTTCTTCGCTTCTTCCCATAATTTTTTTGCTTTCTCTGCATTATCTTTACTATCACGGAAGTTTTTATTTACAGAGCGGAAATCTTTTCCATCCGGACCTGTCGTGAATTTTTCAGGTACTAAGAAATATGCTGGCAATGAACCGTCATTTAAAATGACATCAGCAATTCCTTTTTTATCGTATGCTAAATCAATCGCTTCACGTACTTTTTGGTTTTTAAATGTTGCATTTTTTTGGTTAAAACGCAAGAAATATATGCGTGGATCTAACTTCGTTTTAAATTCATCTGGCTTATTCTTTTTATATTTATCAACAAATTCAGAAGTTAAAATAACTCGATCTGCTTGATCACTATCATATAAATTTACTCCCGTGCTTGTTTCCTTCACAATACTTACATTAATTTCGTCTAATTTTACAGTATCTTTATCCCAATAATTAGGATTTTTCTTCAACTGATAATTTTGTTCATGTTTCCATTGACTCATTGTAAATGGTCCATTATATAATAATTTATCTGCTTCTAATCCGTATTTATCTCCTTGCTCTTTCACATATTTTTCATTTAATGGGAAAAATGTAGGGAACGACGTAAGCTCAAGAAAATAAGGTGCTGGTTGCTCTAATTCTACTACCAACGTTTTATCATCCTTCGCTTTAACACCCAATTGATCTGCTGGTAATTCACCTTTATTTACTTTCTGTGCATTTTTCACATCAAATAAAATGAATGCATATTCTGCCGCTAATGCTTTATCTAATGTACGTTGCCATGCATATACAAAATCTTGTGCTCGAACTGGATCACCATTTGACCATTTCGCATCACGTAATTCAAATGTATATGTCTTTTTATCTTCACTAATCTTCACATCTTTTGCCATACCCGGTGTTGGTTTATTATCTTTATCTAGACGATATAAACCTTCCATTGCATTTACAAATACACGGAAAGATACAGAATCTGTTGATTTAGATGTATCCATTGAAGGAATTTCAGCTGTTTCTAGCAAATTTAAAACTTGTTTATCGGCCATTCCCTTATTCGATTCTTTCTTCGTTGTCGAAGCCTTCTCACCATTCCCACATCCTGCAACCAATACACTCGTCGTTAACGCAAGTGCAGCAATTGTTGTTGTCTTTCTCTTCATTCTTCCTTCCCCCAATCTATATGTATAAGTTAAATCCTATATAATATATTTCATTATACAAAAGATTCTGATTATTTTAAATATTTATTTTAACAAACATAGAAAAAAGCGATCGGAAATTTCTTTCCAGCCGCTTTCTTGAATAGCATTTACTTGTAATCCATCCTCTATATCAAATGGATTTTGAACTTTAAATATTTCTTCCATCAGCTTCAAAAACTCTTCTTCAGTTTTAGATTCACCATTAACCATAAGTGAGTATGGTTCCACTTCACCTAATTTATAATCGACAACAAATTGAATCTTCACCTTTTGTCTTGGCGTTCTGGTGTTATATCCTTGGAATTCTACTAATTCTAACCCTTCCGTTCCACGATAATATATCCAACCTGAATTTTGAAAATAATTTTCGAAAGATTCACCTATTGAAAAGAAAGGATATTCATAAAGCGAGCTTGTACGAACCTTTTGAATAACGTCTCGATCAGTCGGAAAAAAGAAATGACTAAAAAATATGCTAGCAACTGCTAAAATAGTAACAATTGTCGCTCCCATTTTGCTCGTTCCGCCGCTATCATTGATTAGATAGTTTTCAACTGATTTATCTTTTATTTCTCTTGCTTTTATTCGGTATATACGTCTTTCCGCAAATTGATAGTATAATCCATTTGCAAAAATCCCCATTCCAAACAGAATAAAAATGAGTAATAAAAACGTAAGAGGCACCATATTAATGATTGGCAACGCTACATTAAATCCCATATAATACGAAAATGCATCACACGCTACTAATAACAACATAAATAAAGCAGCTGGTACATAATACTTACGATATCCTAGCCAGCCTATATTGAAAATAGCAGCCCAACCATTCCAGCTCCATCTAGCAATCCGCTTATTCTCAAGATCCCATTTCCTTTTGTAATACGGATATTGTCTCCCTACATATACTTCCAATTCTTTATCTATTAACGAGCTACCTTCCTCTTGTTCATTATCCAAGTTTCGCTGACAACTTGCACAATTTAACTGTTCCTCCTCGCAAGGTTGCCCACAATTTATACATTTCAAAACAATCCCTCTTCCCATCCATACGTCATTTCAAAATACCTTCGTGTTTTAATAACCACTCTTTCCTCCATAAACCACCAGCATATCCAACAAGCTTTCCACTCTTTCCTATTACACGGTGACATGGAACAATTATTGAAATTGGATTCCGACTATTTGCCCCTCCTATTGCCCGTACAGCTTTTATATTTCCAACTTTCTCTGCAATATCTAAATATGAAGCACTTACGCCGTATGGAATAGTATAAAGTGCATCCCATACATTTTTTTGAAATGCTGTTCCCTCCGCAGACAGCGGGACCGTAAACTCTTTTCTTTTCCCTTTAAAATATTCATCTAACTCATTTATACATTGTTCTATCATTTCATTTTTATTTTCTTCTTGTCGTTCATCAACAAATATAACAGACGTAATTCCTTCTTGATTCGCTGTAATTTCAAGCAAACCTAATTCGCTTTCATAATAAGCCTGGTACATATGCCATCCTCCAATTCAGTTCATATTAGTCATTGTAACACGAATATACAAAATTTTTCGTATAAGCGTTTTATTAGAGAAACAAAAAAGAGAATGGTAAAA
This sequence comes from Bacillus cereus group sp. MYBK5-2, assembly GCF_051915685.1. Lineage (NCBI taxonomy): Bacteria > Bacillati > Bacillota > Bacilli > Caryophanales > Bacillaceae > Bacillus > Bacillus cereus group sp. MYBK5-2. The sequence goes on along the minus strand of NZ_JBQAFE010000001.1, from coordinate 1,170,217 downwards.
TATAAGAAAATTCAATCAAGGAGGCTATTTGATGAATTCCAAGCTTTTTTCACCTTATACAATTAAGAACGTTACACTAAAAAATCGTATCGTTATGTCGCCTATGTGTATGTATTCCTCGGGGAATGAGGATGGCAGCGTTACGAATTTTCATCTCATTCATTATGGAACTCGCGCTGCTGGCCAAGTAGGTTTAGTTATGGTTGAAGCAACTGCGGTGTTAGCTGAAGGACGAATTTCTAACAAAGACTTAGGTATTTGGGATGACAACCTAATTGAAGGCTTACATAAAACGACTACTTTTATACATGATAACGGCGCAAAAGCTGCCATTCAACTCGCTCACGCCGGAAGAAAAGCAGAATTAGAAACAGATGCGTTAGCTCCTTCAGCCATTCCATTTAATGAAACAATGAAAATGCCAATAGAAATGAGCAAACACCAAATTAAAAATACTGTATTAGCTTTTCAGCAAGCTGCAGTACGATCAAAACAAGCTGGATTTGATGTTATTGAAATACATGGCGCTCACGGTTACCTTATCAATGAATTCCTATCACCACTTACTAATAAACGGACGGATGAATACGGCGGCTCACCTGAAAACTGCTATCGTTTCTTACGCGAAATCATTGACTCGATAAATGAAGTTTGGAACGGACCGTTATTTGTCCGTATTTCAGCAAATGATTATCATCCTGAAGGGTTAACAGTTCAAGATTATGTTCAGTATACAAAATGGATGAAAGAACAAGGAGTAGATTTAATCGATTGTAGCTCTGGAGCTGTTGTCCCTGCAAGCATCGATGTTTATCCTGGGTATCAAGTACAATATGCTAAACATATTAAAGAGCATGCTAACATTGCAACTGGTGCAGTTGGATTAATTACGACCGGAGTACAAGCAGAGCAAATTTTAAACAATAACGAAGCTGATTTAATTTTCATCGGACGTGAGTTACTTCGCAATCCGTACTTCCCGAGAATAGCGGCCAATGAACTTGGCTTTGAATTGCAAGAACCATATCAATACAAGCGAGCGCCAGGGAAAATTCATACGAATAAATAAAACCGAGAAGTCATTCTTCTCGGTTTTATTTATTCTATCGTTGTAATTTCATTTGAATTATAAGTATGGATACCCGATTCTTCTCGCAGCGCGGTTATATACATCCCTTTCGCCACATCTTTAGCTGAAATTGGTTTATACTTTTTGAAAGCCCCTTTAAAGATAAAAGGAATAATACGAGATAACTTTTCAGCCATTTGTTCGCCGAAACGAAATTCTTGTCGATTTCCTACTAATAATGATGGTCTAAAAATGTGAATACCACCGATCACTAACTTTTGCAATTCTTCTTCCATTTTCCCTTTCACTTGTGAATAAAAGAAAAATGATTTAGGATTCGCTCCCATAGAAGACACGACAAGGAAATTTTGTACCCCTTGTTTTTCAGCTAAACAAGCAGCTCGTAACGTATATTCATAATCTACTTTTTTAAAATTTGCTTTTGTTTTTGCTTTTTTTATTGTTGTTCCTAAGCAACTAAAAACATCATCCACAGCAAAGAACTCTTTATATTCCTCTAATACCAAAAAATCAACTTGTTTCTGCTGTAACTTCTCATGTTGCAATTGCATTGGCTCTCTTACAAAAATAGTAACCGAATCGTAGTAATCTGATTCAAGTAATAGACGCGTTATCTCTTGTCCAACTAAACCACTTGCACCAAGTATTAACGCTGTTCGCTTATTCATATATGCATATACCTCTTATTTTACTTTTCTCTCCTTCAGTAAAATACAACCTTTAGGAGTTTCCTGCTCTTATTTTACCACAAGTAAAACACTATGCGTACGCATAGTGCTTTACTCACTCTTTTTTCTCATCTCTCTCTTGTAATTTCGTTATTGTTGTAGCGTCCCCTAAATTACTTATTAATCTTCTTAAAAAAATTAATACGAAAGATAATGGCAATACTACCGCTAATATTAATAAAATAGCTTCCATTAAGTAACCCAAGCGCTCATCCCCCTCTTTACCTCCTTTTCAATATATGAAAACAGCGTTGTCACATATGCATGCATTTGCAAAAATAATACACCTATATTTGACAAATTTATAACAAAAACAAATCGGAATGATTATTATTTATTGCAACTTTATTAAAGATGTATTATACTAAGTTCGCAAACTAAAACGTAATTATTCCGTTTTGTATTAAAATGATATTTTTCTTCTATAATTGGGGAAAATATATCCGTAAAAAAGAAAAGAGGAGAACTTCATGCCTAAAAGATTGACTATATTTTCATTCTTACTTATTTTTACCTTAATTTTCGCTGGCTGCTCAAATAAAAAAGAAAGTAATGCCAAGAAAGATGGAAAGCTAACAGTTTATACAACGATTTTCCCACTTGCTGATTTCGCAAAGAAAATTGGTGGCGACTATGTAAATGTTGAAGCAATTTACCCACCTGGTGCAGATTCACATACATTTGAACCAAGTCAAAAACAAACAGTACAAGTTGCAAAAGCCGATTTATTTGTTTATAACGGCGCTGAATTAGAACCATTTGCTGAAAAAATGGAAAAAACATTACAAAAAGAAAATGTTAAAATTGTAAATGCATCTAAAGGTATTGAGCTTCGTGCTTCTACTGAAGAAGAGCATCATGATCATGGAGATGGCCATAAAGAAGATGAACATCATCACGATAAAGACCCACATGTTTGGTTAGATCCTACTCTAGCAATGAAACAAGCAGAAAAAATTAAAAATGCACTTGTAGAATTACAACCTGAACATAAAAAAGAATTTGAAAAAAACTTTGCAGCACTTCAAACTAAATTTACTGATTTAGACGATGGATTTAAGGCAGCTGTAGCGAACGCAAAAACGAAAGAAATTTTAGTTTCTCATGCTGCCTATGGTTACTGGGAACAACGATACGGCCTAAAACAAATTCCTATCGCTGGAATTTCAGCTTCTGATGAACCATCTCAAAAGCAGCTTGCTGACATTACAAAAACAGTAAAAGAACATAATCTAAAATATATTTTATTCGAAACGTTCTCTACTCCAAAAGTAGCATCCGTAATTCAAAAAGAAACTGGTACAAAAGTTTTACGCTTAAATCACTTAGCTACTATTTCTGAAGATGATGCAAAAAATAATAAAGATTACTTCACTTTAATGGAAGAAAACGTAAATACATTGAAAGAAGCAACAAACTAATCCATTATATTTTCTAGGCAGCTGAATCTGTTATTCAGCTGCCTTTTTATGTATTTATCCTTGACTTGGCCAAAATAACAAGTAAAATTATCCATATTAGCTTGAAAGCTATATTAATTTAGAAGGTGAGTTGGAATTATGAATCTTCACATTTGTGAAGTAACAGCAAAAAATTGGCGTTCAGTAGTTGCTTTAGACGTCACAAAAGATCAGCAACAATTTATTGAAAGTAACGCGTTTTCTTTAGCAGAATCATTATATGAAGGAAACGGAACGTCAGTAGGTTTATATGATGGCGAAACACTTGTAGGATACGCAATGTATGGATGGTATTCAGTAAAACATAAAAGTGTATGGCTCGATCGCTTTATGATTGACCAACAATATCAAGGAAAAGGATACGCAAAACGTTTCCTTCGCTTACTTATTCAATTCTTACAAGAAAAATTTGAATGTAAAATAATTTACTTAAGTTTACATCCAGACAACAAACTTGCAATGGGACTGTATGAATCATTTGGTTTCCGCTTAAATGGGGATATTGATGATGAAGGTCCAGTTGTAGGTGTTGTAATGGAGTTACTAATAGACGAAAATACAAGCCTGTGAAAACAGGCTTTTTATTATACAGTTATCAATTTTTAGTTTCTTTCCCTTATTTAATTCTGTTTTACAATCTAATAGAATGCTCATAAAAAATAAGCCTACAATTTACGCAGACTTATTTCACACACTCCTCGAAATGTTCTTGGAACCACTCTTTATTAATATCTCTTCCGATAAAAACTACTTCACTTACTCGCTCTTCGCCCTCTTGCCACTCTCTATCGTACGAAGCAGCAAATAACGTATGTACGCCTTGGAGAACGATACGTTTATCTACTCCGTCTATCGATAAAATTCCTTTGTAACGATATAAATATTCCCCTAGCTCTTGCACGACAGCTGACATCCACTCATTAAGCTTTTGTAAATCCAGCGGACGTTCTTCACGTAATACAAATGATTTCACACCTTCTAAGTGGTTATGTTCTTTATGAGGGTAAATTTGCAATGTATCTTTCGTTTTAAACGTTTGGATTTGTAATAAAGATGGTATATCTACCTCACAGTTAGTCGCCTCAATTAACTTTGCAGTCGGGTTAATTCCTTGAATTTCATGCAAGAGATTTTCTTTCTCATTCTCTTCAATTAAATCTAATTTATTTACTAAAACAACATCAGCAAACGCAATTTGCTCTTTTGCTTCTAATCCTTTTTCAAAATGTTTATGTATATGATAACTATCTACCACCGTTACAACACCGTTAATTTGGTAAGCAGATTGGATGACTGGATCTAAAAAGAATGTTTGAATAATCGGGCCTGGATTTGCAAGGCCAGTCGTTTCAATTACTAAACCATCAAAATCCATTTTCCCTTCTGCTTTTACGTCCAATAACTGTTTTAAAGCAACAAGTAAGTCTTCACGTACAGTACAGCATAAACAGCCATTTGTCATTTCCATAATTTCTTCTTCCACATTCATAATCAACTGATTATCAATGCCAATTTGCCCTATTTCATTTACAATCACCGCTAATTTCTTACCGTGATTTTCTGATAAAATACGATTTAATAATGTCGTTTTCCCCGATCCAAGAAAACCAGTTAATATTGTTACTGGAATCATTTCGTACATCTCCTTATAGCTATATGTTTCTACATTATAACATATAGAGAAAATCGTTTTTGTAGCAAAACATATTTATTGTCTGTACACCTAATTAACTATATAATAATACGTAGTAAGAAAGCCTTTTCAAAACATTATTATTCATCAAGGGGGTACTTATAATGGAGCGAGTTCAAATGGCTGAAACACTAGAATTTTCTCGTATTATTCAAGGATTTTGGCGTTTAGCAGAATGGAATATGACAAAACAAGAATTACTTTCTTTCATTGAAGATTGTATGGATATGGGAATTACTACTTTTGATCACGCTGATATTTACGGCGCATATACGTGTGAAGGGTTATTTGGCGAAGCTTTACAATTAAAGCCTTCCTTACGAGAAAACATGCAAATTATTACAAAGTGTGGAATCGCTCCCCCATCACCGAAATTTCCAGAACGATATGTTGCTCACTACAATACTAGTACAGAGCATATTATGCAAAGTGTAGAAGCATCACTTAAAAATTTACATACAGATTATATTGACGTATTACTTATTCATCGTCCCGATCCTTTTATGGATCCAAATGAAGTGGCAAAAGCCTTTTCACAATTAAAACAAGAAGGAAAAGTTCGTCACTTCGGTGTATCTAACTTCTTACCTTCACAATTTAATATGTTAAATTCGTACTTAGATTTTCCACTTATTACGAACCAAATTGAAGTTTCTGCATTGCAGCTTGAGCATTTTGAAAAAGGAACAATTGACTTATGCCAAGAAAAACGAATCAATCCAATGATTTGGTCACCTCTTGCTGGTGGTGAGATCTTTACTGGTCAATCAGAACGTGCTGTACGTGTACGCGAAACTGTGCAAAAAGTTGCTACTGAGCTAGGTGTTTCTAATATCGATACGGTTATGTATGCTTGGTTACTTGCTCATCCAGCTAATATGATGCCAATCGTTGGCTCTGGTAAATTAGATCGCGTAAAAACTGCCGCTCTTGCTACAAAAGTTAACTTAGACCGTCAACAATGGTTTACAATTTTCGAAAGCTCTAATGGACATCCTGTACCATAATGCATAAAAAGAAGAGCTATTTTCTTACAGCTCTTCTTTTTCATATGTATTTCTAGTCATGGCAAATACACACATATCCCTTAATCCGTTTCCATCTACCGCAACACTCGCACTTTCTAACGTACCTTCTAACTTAAAACCTAATTTCTCAGGTATCGCTCTACTCTTCTTATTTAAAGAATCACAACGAATTTCTACACGGTTTGCTTTCAATTCAGAAAAAGCGTAATCCGTTATACCTTTCGCAGCCTCTACCATATAGCCTTTTCCGCTAAACCTTGTATCAATCCAATATCCGATTTCAAATTGAGGTATATCCCAATTAATACGATGCAATCCGGCTGAAGCAATAAATTCACCTGTTTCTTTCGAAAATACTAGTAATCTTAAATCCTCACGTTGCAAAAATTGAATATGTGATTTTCTAATACTTTCTTCTACTTCTTGCTCTGTTTGCTCTTTTTGTGCAAACACCATCCAAGGTTTTAGTTGTTCTATTGAAGCCTGAATTGCATCATATACAACTTTACCATCTCCTGGTTTCGGCATTCGAATAAAAAGCCTGTCAGTATAAAATTCAGAAGGAAAATCGAATAATAACGGATTCACTGTAAACACTCCCTATATTTCTTTTATATATAATAATATCCATCTCAAGTTATATAGTAAAGAATTTTCTGAATTGAAAACCTTTTACTTATTCACTTCCACCGCTACACGAATTCCAGATTCAATCGCACCTTGAATCCATCCGTGATATAGCGTTGTATGATCTCCAGCAAAGAATATTCTCCCCTCTGGTTTGACAATCGCTGGTTGCAACTCAGATTCTTGACCTGCTTGAAAAAGTGCAAATCCTCCAAGCGCATACGGATCCAATGTCCAGCTTTTTGATATTCCAGATATGAACTCATCATACACTTGACCACCTAATATTGTTGCTAAGTTGTGTAATGCGTAATAAATACGATCACCTTTTGATAAACCATCCCATAACAACGCGTCATAAGACCATGTATAGCTACCTAACATCATAGCCGGCCCTTTCTGCCCAATTCCATAACTTGGATAATAGGCATAACGAATTGGCAAATCTGTTATAATTCTGCCGCCTAATTGTCCTTGTTCTTCCCAAAATCGGCTTTTAAATTGAATTCCTATTTTCGTCGCAGGCATATAATGTAATTCACGAATTGCTTTCCATTTTTCATGAGATATAGAATCAAACGGATCTACTTCTACAAAACGCATTGTCGAAAACGGAATGGTAACAATAACTAAATCTCCTGTAATACTACTATATTCAAAAGTTTCCTCGTTCCGATAGACAGCTGTCACACCATTATCGTGTTGATGTAGCTTCATTAATTTTTGATTATATATAATATTCTCTTCTAATTGCGGTAAAAATGACTTTGGCAATCTATCGTTCCCGCCCACAATTTCACAAAATCCGCTCTCCTCTTGCATAATGTATAGAAAGCGTAAAGTCTCTACAAACGATCGTTCCAAAAAACCTTCTAAATCTAATAGAACACCAATCATCTCAATTGTTACTGGCGAAAAGTAAGTATTATACTGATAAGGATGATACTTTAAAAATTGCCCAGTAGAGTATCTTCCAAAATCCTTTACTACAACGTCCCAATTTTTTTCTGGGTTCTTTTTTATAAAATTTATAATGGGCTGTACCGCTAACAATAATAATTCCTCTGACGTTTTTCCAACTTCATTCATTTCCACAGGATATCTTAGAATACTTGGATCTTTTTCATATTGTTTTAACGTCGTTTTCCGTCCATTTACGTATATAATATCCGTCTCATTCCTATTAATAAAAGGTCTCACCTGTAGCCCAAATTTTCTTATATATGTCATCGTTAATGTATGCGAATATGGAATCCTCATTGCTCCAACATCTAAATATAATCCGGTATCTTCCATTCTAACCGTTTCTATACGGCCACCTACCCGGTTATTTGCTTCAAAAATTTTCACATCATGTCCTGCAGCCTTTAATAAAGAGGCTGAAACTAACCCAGCCATACCAGCTCCCACTACAATAATTTGTTTTGGGCTTGTCGTCTTATTCAATCCTTTATCTATAACTTTTAACGCTTCATCCATTTCAGTGTTATACATTATATCTTTCTGCACAATTCCACCCCTTACTTCATCAAATGGACGTTAGTGGTTTAGTGCATTTTATTCATAAATCCCCATAAACATAACACCATTGCAATTTGAATATTCACTAAAAGTACATAAGAGACAGATCTCACTTTTCTTTATACTTCGTATAATATAGCAACTACAAAGAAGGAGTGGTTAAAAATGAAACATACCTATGACTATGATGCTACAAAAAAACATTTAGAATTAAAGAAACAAAACTTATGTAAAAAACTTAGCAATATGACACTATCTGAAAAAGAACGTGAACAACTAAAACGTGAAATTGACAACTATGAATATATTTTAAATCTAGTCGAAATGAATCATTATGAACGCGGATTTTCTCGTTAAAAGCGGAAATAAGATTATCCGCTTTTCATTTTGAGCATTTCACTACGCATTTTTCATAAGTAAATATATAATAGGATGTACATTAAGATTGAGAGGTATATTCTATGATCAAGTTAAGTGTATTAGACCAATCACCTATTTCAGATGGTAGCACAGCAGCCCAAGCTTTTTCACATACAGTTACGCTTGCACAAGAAGTTGAAAAACTCGGATTCACACGTTTTTGGGTATCCGAACATCATAATTCCGTAAGCTTAGCTGGTTCAAGTCCAGAAATACTTATTTCTCATATTGCCGCAAAAACGGACCGTATTAGAGTCGGTTCAGGTGGTGTTATGTTACCGCATTATAGCCCATATAAAGTTGCTGAGAATTTCCGTGTTCTAGAAGCATTGTATCCGAACCGCATCGATCTCGGTGTTGGTAGAGCTCCTGGTGGTATGCCAATAGCAACTCGCGCACTTCAAGAAGGGAAAATGGTCTCACTTGATCAATATCCAGAACAAATTGCAGACGTTGCAATGTACTTACATGATCAAGTACCAGAAAACCATCACTATGCAAACTTAAAAGCCACTCCAGTTATCCCAACGTCTCCTGAAATGTGGATGCTCGGTTCTAGCGGAGAGAGCGCTAAAATTGCTGCAAACAACGGAGCTTCTTTCGCATTTGCACAATTTATTAACGGCTTCGGAGGCCCTGAAGTTATGAGGGCTTACCAAGAACAATATCAGCCTTCATTTTTAGGAGATAAGCCTAATTCAATCGTTGCCATCTTTGTTATATGCGGAGAAACAAATGAAGAAGCGGAAAAAATTGCTTCTAGTTTAGATTTATCAATCTTATTATTAGAGCAAGGAAAACGAACTACTGGTACACCTTCTATTGAAACTGCTCAAAATTATTCATACAGCGCTTATGATTTATTCCGTATAAAAGAAAATCGTCAACGTATGATTGTTGGTGATCCGTCTTCTGTAAAAGAAAAAATAATAAACTTAAGCAAAGCATACAATACTGACGAATTTATGATTGTCACGATTACTCATCAATTTGAACATAAATTAAAGTCTTATCGCTTATTAGCAAATGCTTTTAATTTATAATTCTAAAAAGAGATGCATCACATGTGATGCATCTCTTTTTCTTACTACTTATTGTTTTCATTTCCTATATATTCAATAGCTTCTTTTAATAGCTCTTCAAAGTTAATAGGATAATCATGATCTAAGTCAGGCACAACTTTATACTTATGTTCTATATTCTTCTCTCTTAATAGTTGTACAAATTGCTGCGTGGATTCGAAACAATCTTCATCTTGATCCCCGCATACTATATATCCTTTTATATGTTTATCCTGCAGCACTCTTAACAACTCATCCCATTCTTCAATCTCGGGAAGCCATGGTGCCATAAAAACAAAACCATCTACATTTATATCTTGTTGTAAAATCGTATATAAAGCTACTCTCGCCCCTGCAGAAAAACCACCAATGATTACACTTTCTACTGTATGATTTTCTATAAACTTATTGTAATGCTCTTTTAATTCCTCTTTCCCTCTCTCTATATCATCCCAAACAAATCCATCTGAAAACTCAATTTGTGAAGACTGTGGTAAAGCTAACATATAATCTTGTGTCAACACAGATTTCCAATATGGTTCTACTATTTGTATATTTTCTTGGTCACCGTGCAATGTAAGTAGTAGATTTCCCTCTTTCTTGCTGTATATATATTTCACATCTGGTCTTTCCTTTTTATGTGCTAATTCTTCTCTTTCTTTACATAATTGCACCATTGTATGAAATTCTTCAAATTTATGTAGTGATTTTAAATCTTCGTCGGAAATTAAATACTCATTTCCATACCAGAATCCCTTTTCTATAATGGCCTCTCTCATTAAATGTAATGCTTCTTTTTCAAGTCCCGATGCACTTGCGAGTGCATACTTAAAATTATATATTTGCGCCTCATTCCCTATTACACCTGTAGCGTTTTCCATTATATAATTGTACGCTTCAAAACTTCCTTTATTTGCATAACAACGTAACGTTTCATTTAATAATTGAATGTAAGTCATGCTATTTTTCATGTACCAATTCCCCCGAAACCTTTTATAATATTTTTTGCGAATCTTTATACCACTTTGTATAACCCACGCTAACAATACCTTATTCTCAAAATGATGCTTAATAGTTACTCTTCCCTGTCCAATACATTTAGTATAAATAATAATAGACTGAAAAATCAATATTTTAACAAACAAAAAAAGACAACAATATATGTATTGTTGTTTTCATTACATCTACCCGCTCTTTTGTTTTTTTCTATCTGGTTTACTTGAAACTAAATAATGTTTTTCTGAAATATATAAGTCTCTTTTTAAGCTACGATTTAAGTAAGGTCCTAGCTTCATTCCGCATATGAGGCGATCTTCGCTACCTTCAACAATTGGGAACATTTCTTTTTCTGTTACGTATTGGTCTACTGCTTTTTGTACGACATCAATTTCTTTCACTAGGCTTAAATTTTCTGCTGTATGTTCAAATACCTCAAGCGTTTCCTTCGTTATGAGAAAATCATTTGTTGGAAATGCAGGTAAATACGGTTTTAACAAATCATAATTTACTGTATAATCTTCATTTACTAATACTGTATAAACGATATTAGCATTCGTTTCTAAAAACTGAGCCATCGCTTGTTCTAATTCATCTTTCGTAATTTCCCGCTCTTCTTTTCCAGTTCTGAAAAAGCGAAACATCGCATCGCCTCCTTTTTACTATATTATAGCATAAAAGAAAACTGAAAAATCATAAAAAAACCCATTGAAATAATTTTTCAATGGGTTTCTATTATATTTATCGTTATTTTAAGAATGCACTTAGCATCCATACATGCTGTTCTAATGTTGTATGAATTGCTAACAGCATGTCAGCTGATGTTTCATCGCCAGCTTCACCTGCAACTTCCATACCTTCTTTTAATTCTTGAATAAGTGCAGAATAATCATTCACTAATGTTTGCACCATTTCTTCTGCAGATTCTTTGCTTGTCCCTTCACTGACACTAGATGTTGCGAGATATTCTTTCATTGTCGCTAATGGTTTACCTTCTAAAGCTAAAATACGTTCTGCTAACTCATCAATATACGTTCCAGCCTCATTATAAAACTCTTCAAATTTCTCATGTAATGTAAAGAAGTGTGGCCCTGTCACATACCAGTGATAATTATGTAGTTTCACATATAACACATTCCAGTTTGCTACCTGCTTGTTTAATACTTCAACAACATTTGTTTTCGTACTCATACAATCACTCCTCTTATCATTTTGTAATGTTTATCTTTTAATAACCTAATTACATTTTACCATACATTCCCTTTCCTTTCGAACAATTGGCTTATATGTAACAAAGTTTTAACACCTTTAATGCTTCCCTAATATCATTAAATTCATGTATTTTTTTAAACACTTCATACGTCTAATTGTCCAAGCTCATACATATGCATAATAGTACATCAAGCTCATCATAGTAGAAAGAGGGATAACATGGACAATCAACAATGGCAAGTAGCAAAGAAAGTAGCCGCTACTTATATCGGAACTGTCGTTGGAGCTGGATTTGCTACTGGACGAGAAATTGTTGAATTTTTCACAGTGAATGGATTATACGGGACAATTGGCATATGTGTAAGTGGATTTTTTTTTATTTGGCTTGGCACAAAGATGATGTTACTTTCATCACAAATCGGGGCATTTTCAGCGCAAGAATTTAACAAATATTTATTTGGGGATGTATTTGGGAATGTTGTAAACACATTATTATTACTCGTTTTATTCGGCGTAACGAGCGTTATGTTATCAGGGGCTGGTGCAGTATTTGAAGAGCAACTTCGCTTACCAAGACAACTCGGTATTCTTATTACAGTTATCGCTTGTCTCATTATAAGTAGCCGCGGATTACAAGGTGTTTTTGAAGTAAATACACTTGTCGTACCTATTATGATGATTTTTATTATCGGACTTGCTATTACAACCTTTTTTCACGGTACACCTTCCATTAATAACACTATTCCTGCAGAGAACTGGAATATGAAATGGATTACTAGCCCTATTACATATGTCGCCTTAAATCTTTCTCTCGCCCAAAGTGTTCTCGTCCCATTAGCCAGTGAAGTAAGAGATCGAAAAGCCATTTTTTGGGGTGGGATTTTAGGTGGTGCTGGACTTTCTTTAATTTTATTATGCAGCCATTTAGCAATCTTATCAGTCGATCAATTTTACCAATATAACATCCCAATGGCTGAAGTCATAAGAAGATTTAATGCAACTTTTCACTTCTTTTTCGTTCTCATTATTTTCGGTGAAGTTTTCACAACTTTAGTTGGTAATGTGTTCGGAATGACAAAACAGATGCAATCTATTACTGGGTGGAAAAATAACAATATTATTTTCTTCATTTTACTAATTAGTTATTGCTTTAGCTACATCGGTTACAGTGACTTACTTCACATTCTATATCCTATCATCGGATGGGTAAGTATTGTTATACTGCCAATCATTGCGTTTAAACAACTTCAAAAAACATAAAAAAGCATCCATGTTATTGGATGCTTTTTTATGCTCATTCACAATCATCACATACTTCCCAATACGGTCCCATTTCTAATGCTAAATATGGCTTTAACTGCAACCGAATCATTCGACTAGGCATGCGCTCTAAAACAAATTGAATACCTTCTTCATCTTCGTCTAATTCAACTTTTGAAATCGCAATTCTTTGCATAGTCGTAATGGGAATTCCATCTTTATATAAAGTGATTTTCACCTCATCGTATTCATTAAAATATAATTCGACACTCATTTGATTTTTCAGTATTTCATCAACAATTTTAAATGTATTATTTTGTTCTTGGATTATATATTTCCATCCGCCTCTATCTTCTTTCGGAGCTGTTTGAAATAATGTCTCCAAATCCTCGTATAGCATAAGATAACCCCTCTCTTACTAAAAAACGATGAGTATTTTATATACCCTTTATCTCTATCACTATCCATAGCTATTGTACCATATATCAACGTTCTTACCGTATTCATTTGCTTCATACATACTTATAAAATAACTAATTCTATCTCCATTATTATGTATATTACCTCATTACTCCATACACTCTTACAAGTTCAAATAACGACAGACTTTAATCCATGCAAATATTGTCTACTCTCTGCTTTTATTAGCTCACAGCATTCACACTTTTACATATAGTAAGACTACCACAAATAAAAAAGGAGAGTGACTTATACCACTCCCCTCAAAAGACCTTCCCTATAGCTGCTAAAACTAATACGATTATTAAAATTGCAAATAATAATGAGACAATGAAACTAAAAATAGGTAACGCTTTCTTTTCATTCTTCTTAAATAGTAACTTTAAACTAAGAAAAATATTTACTGGTACAAATATAAAATAAAAATATTTAACAATTTGCAACGAGCTATTCGAAAGTGTTTTTAATATAAACACTTCAATTAGAAAAACAATAAAAAATGAAATACTTAGCCAAAATGAGACGTAACTAAGCCAAGAATGTCTTTTTGTCCCCCAATACACTCCCATAATACTCTCCTTTTATTTGTATTCTATACGTTAATAATTATACACAAAGCTAACAAATACCTCTATTTTTCGACAAACATTATGCAAAATACCATTTTAAACGTCATAAAGGAAGTTTACATCTCCATTTGATTTTACACAATAAAACAGACTACCCTCTATTGGCATAATGCTACTAGGGGATAGTCTGTTCTCTATTAAACTTTAAATCTCTCAATTAGTCCTTGCAACTCTTCAGCCATTTGAGATAACGTGCCTGCTGCAGATCCAATTTCCTCCATCGAAGCTAGCTGTTCTTCAGCTGAAGCCGCAACATTTTGTGTGCTTGTCGCATTATTTTGTGCTGTCATTGCAATTTGTCCTACCGAAATAGATACTTCATTTGCCCCTTTTGACATTCCATTAGCCGTTTCAACCATCGTCTTAATTTGATTAGCTATTTCATTTGTAGATTGTAAGATTTCAGCAAAGTTTTGCTTCGTTTCATTTGCGATAACAAGTCCAGATTGAACTTCCTCATTTACATGATTCATAGATTTGACTGTCTTACCCATATCATCTTGTATTTCACATATTAATTTACTAATTTCACTAGAAGATACGCTAGACTGCTCTGCCAATTTACGCACTTCATCTGCAACAATTGCGAAACCTCTTCCATGCTCACCGGCTCTTGCGGCTTCAATCGCCGCATTTAGAGCTAGAAGGTTTGTTTGATCTGCAATATTTTGAATTACTTCTAAAATATCACCAATTTGTTTTGATTTATTATTTAGTAATTGTATAACTGCATCTGATTGTGAAACCGATTCTGCAATAGACTGCATCTGGTTTACTGTTCTTCCTACTAGTTTCCCACCATCTTCTGCTTTTTCACGAGTATGTGCAGAAGCCGTATTAATAGATGATGAACTATTTGCTACATGTTGAATTCCTTCCGTTACATCAAACAGTAACATAGCGCCATTTTCTACGCTTGTTGTTTGCGTCGTTGCCCCACTTGATATTTCATCCATTGCGATTGTGATTTGCTCAGTCGCTTCACTCGCTTGCCTTACACTTGCAGTTAGCTCTTCTGATGCCGCTGCAACATGCCCAGCTGAATCGTTAATTCTTCCAATTAACGTCCGTAACGAATTCGTCATCTCATTAAAGCCTTTAGCAAGTTGGCCGATTTCATCATTAGAATGAATTTCAATTGTTTGCGTTAAATCCCCTTCGCTTATTTCTTTAGAGGTAACAACTAATCTCTTTAAAGGCTTCGTAATTGAAAGTGTTACAAAATAAATAAGTGCCCCGCCTACTACTAATGAGATAAGCATAACAATTAACATATTATAAAATACAGGTTGAGCAGCTTCAATTACTTCACTTGAGTACATCGTCCCACCAATTTTCCAACCTGTTTTTACATTTGTAGCAAATACCATATTCTTTTCACTACCGCCATAAGAATATGAAAAAGCACCGTGATTATCTTCATAAATTTTCTTTGCCCAAGAATCAGCCGCTTTTTCCCCTGATTTTTCTTGTGGATGAGCAATTATTTTTTGCTTTCCATCTAAAATGAAGGCATATCCTTTTTTACCAATATTAATTAACTTTGATGTTTTTAATAAATTATCTAAACTTAAATCTAGCGCAACAACTCCATTTTTATCTTCTGTTTGTTTTGCGATTGTTACGACAATATGTCCATTTCCTTTTGCCTTATATGGCTCAGTAACAACAATACCACCTTGTTTTTCAACCGCATCTTTATACCAAGAACGCTCTGTTGGATCATAGTCTGCTGCCATTTGTATATTTGGTTCTTGTACAAATTTTTTATCATTTCCGGCAACATATACTTGTTCAATATCTTTATTTAAATTTATATATTGAGATAACATTTTTCTTAATTCATCCTGATTATCTCCTTGATACATATTCCCCTGAATCACCCGTGCAAAATTATTCACATCATTAAATTTTGCATCAATCATTTGATTGATTAAATTATCCAGTATTTTTATATTGTCGTTGGCACTACTCTTAATTTGCGATTCAAAATTCTTTTTGGCTGTTTGATAAGACATGCCTCCGATAATAGACACAGCCGCAATTAAAATTACAAAGAATGAAATTAATAGCTTTTTTGCTACTTTCATATCACGAAACAAATTTAATAGTTTACCCATTATGAACCTCCTAATTTTCAAATTTAAAAGTTAAATTGAGTTAATTATGAATATTTCCCAATCCCTAATTATTATTTTCATAACCTATTATGATGAATACTTTGTAAAGTTTAAACAATTAATTTCCCTTTGTCTATATATATGAATAATATTATTATAAAATTTACAAATAGAAAAAACCAAAGGGGCACCCTTTGGTTTTTACATTTTTTTATGTTGTTTAGAAAGCTTTTTCCACTTATCACGCTCTGCTCTGGCAAGGATTGCATCTTGTTTTCTTATAAAATACGCCAGTTCTCTTTGTAATTTTTTATAGCTTTTCAAACGATCTATCGTAATAAGTCCGTTTTCAATTGCACTATACACCGCGCACCCTGGTTCATTCTCATGCTTACAATCACGGAAACGGCATGTTGTCGCAAGTTCTTCAATATCAGAGAATGTTGTTTGAATCGCTTCGCTTCCTTCCCAAAGTTGCAATTCCCTCATACCGGGAGTATCAATTACGAGAGCGCCACTTGGCAATTGAAATAACTCTCGATGCGTTGTCGTATGCCTTCCCCTACTATCCTCCTCACGTATATCTCCCGTTTTTGCTACCTCAATTCCTATTAGCGCATTTAACAAAGTTGACTTTCCTACCCCTGATGACCCAACTAAAGCAATTGTTTTCCCTGAAGAAACGAATTGTTTCAACGAATCAATACCTGTATGCTCTAAACTATCAACAACAAAAATAGGAACACCAATTGCTATAGCTTCCGTTTCTACAATTTTTTGTTCTATATCATTACATATACTACTCTTTGTTAAAACAATAACTGGCATAGCGCCACTTTCATACGCTAATAATAAATAACGTTCCATCCTTCTAATATTAAAATCATGATTAAGTGCATTCACTAAAAATAAATAATCTACATTTGCTGCTATAATCTGTTCTTCTGTTCTTGTTCCAGCCTCTTGTCTTGAGAAAGAGCTTCTTCGCTGGAAAATACGATGAATAATCGCTTTCTTTTCATCTTCTATTTTCTTTATATACACCCAATCACCAACTGCTGGATAATCGCCTTTCGTAACTGCTTCATGCCGAAACTTCCCAGACAGTTCTGCCATATACTCACCATCATTACAAATAATTCGATATATATGCTTATGCTCGAGTAAAATTCGTCCTACTTCAAAGTTCTCAACAGCTTGTTCCTCAAAAAAAGAATCCCAGCCGAACGATTCTAAAATATTTTGATTCAAATTGATATCCTCCCTAGTGTAAGCTAAGCGGAAGGATCGTGCGCTCACTTATATAGTCTCGCCCTTTCCATCCACCTTTGTATTTGGTTTATTATTCATATAAGTTATTTTCGCCATAATACATCACCCCGTTCTTCTTTTAATTACTCTCATTATATGGAATTCTCCTATAAAAAGCTACATTATTTAACGTAATTTTCAAACAACTTTCTTTTGAGCATTCTAATTTGTCCTCGGTGACTAATTTCATCTTCTAGCACATGATACCAAAGATAGTGCTGGTTATATATTACACCGTTAGGCCACTTTCTTTCTGACATGAGCCACTCATCACTTTGTTCACTTAAATACTTCAGAGATTCTTCTCGAACACTTTGTAGAAGTTGTACATAATACTGTATTTCATGACCACGGATCGCTCTACCCGCTTCCCCTAAATACAGTGCATCTTCCCATATTTCTAATTCTTCTTTTGTAAAGTCACGATTTTGAAATGAAATAAGCTGATGAACTTTTTCAATAGCTGCTATATGCTTTAATAAGGCGCCAATTGAATTTCCGCTGCTCTGCATAATTAAATCTAATTGCTCAACTGATAAATTTTTTACTTCGCCTAATGTTACAGCCCTCGTATGCTCCAGCATGCTTACTAATTCCCCTATATTTTTTGTATAACCATCTACACTTCTTATTCGATAATCTATCTTCATATCACGCACCCCTTTCTGCATTCATATTATTGTAAAAATGATTCATATAATAGACTGAAACCTTTCGAAATTTTCTGTTATAATTAAATTGAATACAAAATATACCCAAACAAACTTTCTCAATATGCTTATATGAAATATTAAAAGGAATCAATATAAAATAATCGAATCTTATTCACTAAAAGGAGTGGATTCGATGGAAATGTATCAATGGCTAACCGCTGTTCTCGTTGGTGGCATTACCGGCTTCGTTTCCCATCTAATCAATAACCAAGGTAAGTTATTGCTTCCACGCCGTTTGAAAACATTTTTTCATTTTGGATTTTTAACTGATATTTTTACTGGTAGCCTAGCCGCACTTCTTGGGCTCGTTTTATTCGATGTCACCGCGATAAAAGAAATTATAAAAGTATCCATTGTAACTGCTATTTCTGGCCAAACTTTCTTACTACATCAAGCTCTTGGTGGCGAACAGGCTAAAAATACGCAAATTGGGAAAGCTGATGAGAAGATTCAAGAAATTGACAAATTATTGCGACGTTAGTGTATACTTTCTTTTAAAATTATTGTTATAATGAGAAATAAATATTTTCTATTGCGTCGTTTGTCAGGAGAAAGGGTGTTTCGTATGACAAAAAAGAAAATAGAAGATTTCTTAACAAACTCCGAAAAAGAGGAACTGCTAGAAAACTATAAATGTTTACGAGAAGCCCGCACAAAAAGCGAAGCTAACTATTTTGGTGAAGCAGTAAACCATCTATTAAATAAAGCAAAACAACGAATTATTAAAGATGCAGGTATACATGATGAAAATGCTGCAACTGTTCAATCAAAGAGAAAAGCACTGTTTTAGCTACATTAGCTAAAACAGTGCTTTTTATTACAATACTTTTCACATTACTTTCACATCTATTTCACAATTATAAGTACTCCTATATGTTAAACTAGGTATATCCTTTTCCGAGGAGCTATATGCCGATATATAAATCCCTATCTATATAGGGATTTTTTATTTCCCCATAATTTTATTACAAATCCTTTTCAATCATACAGCTCAACGACGAATTATTAAAAATACAGCAACTATGCAATCAAAAAGCACCTTCTAGACTTATCCTAAAAAATTGTTTTTTGATTTACTAAAACTTTATGATGCAATTCCTGTTTCACTACTTTCAGTAAGTTTTTCACTTTTTCTAAACAAAAATAAAGCTCCTATATATAGTAAAGCAGTAAAACTACCTATAAGTATAAAATTGTGAGATACTGCAAATAACATTCCTGCTATTGCCGCACCAATCATTTGACCAATATACATAGAAGCATTTGCAAGCGCGGCTCCTGTTCCTCTTGCTGCACTAGATATGTTTTGTAAGTGCCTCATCATTAATACAAACAAAATTCCTGTCCAAAAAAACAAAGCAAAGAACGATAACTCCACCAATACAATGTTCTTTACATGTGGAAGTAATACATATAGCACTGCTGTAAATATAATTCCACCATAGAAAGAAAGGTTATAACCAATTTTATTTACGATTCTAGGACCAAAAATATTACCAGTTAAATTTCCTAACCCTAATACGAGCATAGCTGTACCTACTTCATGAACTTGTAAGCCAAATTGAATGGAAAGCCATACACCAAAAAATGAAAATGCAGCAAAATTTCCGGTTTGAAAAACAAAGTATGCAAAATAAGAAAGTGAAACCTTTGAATCTGTAAGTAATTGTTTATAACGCTGTAAAATCGCTTTTTTATTTCCACCTATATGAACCGACTGTATTTCTGGTAATACAACATAAATAAGAATGACAAGTAGTGCTGATAATATACCAATGAAATAGAATGGGATTGTATAATGTATCGTTGCTAAATAAGCTCCCAGTGGCAGCCCTAAAATTTGAGAGATTGATAACCCTGCTGTTGCAACCCCAATTGCTTTCACAATTTGCTTCTTCTCTATAAGGAGCGGAATAGATGCCCACACTTGTGGAGATACAAAAGCTGCACTTACACCTGCTAAAAATCTAAATGTTAGCATCCATAAAAAACTCGGTGTAATTCCACACAAAAACGTACTTATTGCAAAAAAACTCATACCTAGTACCATCACTTTTTTTCTGTTTAATCCATCTGATATAGGACCAGCAATAAGCGCAAATCCAGCATACCCTAAAGCATACGAACTCACCATCCATCCTGACAACTCAGTTGAAACATGATACACCTGTTGCAATGTCGGCAACAGTGGTGAAATTAAGAAAGTATCTGTACCGATCATAAACATTATCATAAAAAATACAGCTAGTACTCTGTTCATTTAGACCTTCTCCTTATATAAACAGAGGGTACTCTCCCTCTGTTTAACTAATCTTCTAAAATAGATTGGATTTCTTTCATGACTCTTTCATTCAATGCAACGTCTACCGCTTTCACACTTTCTCTTACCTGCTCTGCCCGCTTTCCACCAGGTATAACAGTATCAATTCCTTCTTTATTTAATAACCATGCTAACGCTAAATGAGACACTTCAATATCATTTTCTTTAGCTAGCCCTTTTAACTTATTCACTTTCTTAAAATTACTCTTATATGTATTTTCTTCAAATAGATTTACATTTTGACGCCAATCGACTTCATTTAATTTAAAATCTTCTGTATATTTTCCGCCTAATATTCCAAAAGCAAGAGGCCCATATGGAATAAATGAAATACCCGCTTCTATACAATACGGCAACAGTTCTTCCTCAGCTGTACGTTCTAACATATTGTATGGAGATTGTACAACATCTATATGACCATGTTGATTCGCCTCTTTTAATTGTTCTATGTTTACGTTCGATATTCCAATTGAACGAATTTTCCCTTCTTCTTTTAAATGAGTAAGCTCTCCGATTGAATCTATGTAACTTGTTTCAGGATTTGTAAAGTGTAAATAATATAAATCAATATATTCAGTCTGTAATCTTCTTAAGCTATTTTCCACAGCATTCCTTAAATAACTTGGTTCATTGTTAATATAAGTTTCTCCATTTAACAACGGTTGAATTCCACCTTTTGTAGCTAGTATAAACTCATGACGTTTTCCCTTTAATACTTCTCCTACTAATTCCTCTGATCTACCGAAACCATATGAATCTGCTGTATCAAAAAATGTAATCCCTTGCTGAATAGCTTCTTCTACTAATCGCTTTCCTTCTTCTTCATTCACATCAGCATATAAATTATGTCCCCCTACTGCATTTGTACCTAAACCCAACTTTGAAATATTTAATCCTGCCTTTTGCAATTTTGTATACTTCATTTTTTCTCCCCCTATATTTCTATTGTTCGAACATATTCGAACAATAGAAATATACCACTTTATATGTTATAGTGCAAATATCTTAACTTATACAAGTAGGTGAAATATGCGTACACTCTATCATCCAAATCGAGAAGAAATTCAATTTTCTTCTGTCTTATATGCACTTAGCGATCAAATTCGTTTACAAATTGTAAATATGTTACTAGAGAAAAATGAACAATCTTGTGGTGCTTTAAACATCCCTGTTGCAAAATCAACTTTATCTCACCATTTCAAAGTTTTACGTGAGTCAGGTGTTATGTACACGCGCCTTGAAGGAACACAACGTTTCATTTCAATTCGTGAAGAAGATTTAAATGCTAGATTCCCAGGTTTATTACAAGTTGTATTACATGCGACAGAGCCATATTAAAAAAACATCTCATATTCATATGAGATGTTTTTTTAATATGGCTATTCTTTTAATAAATCTAATAATCCATTACCTTCGGATGTACGTTCATACCCTAAAGGTACAGTTCTTTTAATAAGTTGTGCATATATTTCCGGCTCTGATAACTTTCGACCGTATTCTTTCTCACACTGTTTAATGAGCAAGGCAAGCGCTCCAGCAACATGCGGCGTCGCCATGGAAGTTCCACTTAACACTGCATATTTCCCATCTGGATACGTAGATAATATTTCATCACCTGGCGCTACTAGATCAATTTCTTGATTTGAATTACTAAAACATGTGATTTTCCGTTCTAAATTGACAGCGCCGACTTCAATTACTTCCGAGTAAGCACCTGGGTAATCTAGTTCCTCTGTATTATCATTACAATCTCCATTATTCCCAGCAGCACATACGACGAGAACATCCTGCTTTACCGCCTTTTGAATTGCTTCATGTAATTCTGGAACATCTTGCGGACCACCAAGTGACATTGAAATAATTCTCACTTTCTCTTGATTCGGCCCTCTCCAATTTACAGCATAATGAATTGCCTCAATAATTTGCTCGTAACTTCCAGAACCATCTCCCGCTAAAACTTTTAATACTAACATTTTAGCAAGCGGTGCAACTCCTAATACACCGACACCATTTTCAGTTGCTGCAATCGTCCCCGCGACATGAGTACCATGTCCGTTATTATCAAGATACACATTTGGATCAGCTTCATAATCTTTTGTGAAATTTCTTCCGCCGATAATACGATCTTTTAAATCTATATGATTAGTATCACACCCTGTATCTAATACGGCAACGACTACATCTTGCCCCTTCACACTCTTTCCCCATACTTGCGGAGCGTGAATCAGTTGTACACCTGGTGGAATTTCATTTACTTGTTCTACAACCTTATTTACGGTAAATGGAATCAATTGTATACCTTTTTGTTTATTCACTGTACTACTCATCGTAATCCCTCCTGAAAATGTATTATTTTCATTTCAGACCACTTTTGAATACGTGTAAATGTAACATTCGTTTTATTCTTTTTGTTTTCCTTCTTTTCAAATATTTCTCAACATCATTTACTAACTCTATACTACTTTTGTATTTCCCCTATGATTTATAGGAAATAACAGCCTGGGTCATTCAACTAATAACCAAAATAAAAGGACCAATTAATGGTCCTCTTACAGTCTTTTAAAAGAATGATATGTAATTTGAAAAATAATATAAATTAAGACTAAACCTCACTCTTGTTTAAAAACTTTTCTATTTCTTTTACTAAATATTCCGCTCCCTCTATCCCAACAGTAATATTTCCATTTGCTAATGATATGTTCTGTTCTGAAACATCACCTGTGATTTGGCAAGCATTGTAAGGTTGATATTTTTGTAAAATGATTTTATCTGCTTCTACAAAAATTTCAAGCGGTGATTTGATTTGTATTCCCAATACATCGCGTAATTCTTTAGGGATAACAATTCGTCCTAATTCGTCTACTTTTCGAATAACTCCTGTTGCTTTCATATTTCTCCCCCCTTTCTCTCTATTAATTTTTTCACCTCGCTTTTTCCATTTTATCACTTTTTGGCAATACTTGCCTCTTTTTAGAAAATTTTGTACTCGAGTTAAAAAAACACATTTAATGCATACGTAATCTCTCTTTCAATTGTTTTACATAACGGGATCTTATAAGTAAGAAGTATACAACTTGAATACCTATGAAAATACTTAATACAACTGTATTTTCTTTAAACAATGAGTACTCAAACATTTGCCCTAACGCCGTTAAGGCTACTGCCCCATGTAATGTTGCAACACCAATTGGAACGAAGAATAAAAGCGCCAATCGAATTGTAACTACCTTCGATAATTCCCTGCTTGTCAATCCAACTTTTCGAATCATTTCGAACAAGCGAACATCATCCTCCAAATCGGAGAATAAACGGAAGTAAAGGAAACTTCCTGCGCAAACGAAAAATACTATACCAATAAAGAAACCTACAAATAAAATCGGTCCTGCAATTTGTAAACTTTGGTTTTGCTCGTACTCTTCCGCACTAAACGTTGAATATTCTTGATACGGTTTAATTTGATGCGTAAGCTCTTTACCAATTTCAATCTCATCTTTCGTTCTTTCAGTTTTATACATATAATCTTTTGTCTCTATAAATCCATCTTGTAATGAATCATATTGATCATTAGAGATTACATAAACATTTCCTCTTAATATTTTCCCCAATGAAGATGAAGTAACTTTTTTCACCTTTAAACTTTCATTCATATTAGGTAAAGTAATTTCTTTTCTTTCTTTCATCGCTGGCCCTGGTATATCAGCTGACAAAAATACAACCTCTTTATTTGCTACAGTATTAAATGGTTCTCCCGTTAACTTTGCATATTCCTTATAGTCTGATTCTTTTATAAAAGTGGCGCTTCTTAACGACTGTTCCTCCGTTTTCTTTGTCGAAATATTAGTTTTTGAAGCTGCTATATTATGTTTCTTTAATCCTTTGTCAATCATTTGTATATGTTGTGATTCGTTACTATTCCCTTGCTTAGAATGGTAATGAAACGCAATTGGTCTCTCCATTATACCTTTCGTCATGGATGCGAAGCCTACTAATGTCCCTATTGCGGAAAATGCTACAGTAGAAATAATGGTTACAATAAAGAACATTCTTGCGTTATCTCTCATACGATACGCTAAATCTGATAACGTAATAATATTAGTCTGTGTCCAATAGAAACGTTTACTTTTTTTACATAATCGAATAATAAAGACACTCAGCTGCTTGTACAACAAATACGTCCCGATAATAACTACCGTTGTAACAGGAATCATCATAATAAATACCATTGCTCCATGTGATAGAAGAGCTCCTACATAGCCAGCACTAAGCAATACTACTGCTAATATTGAAGAAATGATTGATGCTTTCGGTTCCGGTTTCGCCTCTGCTGATCCTCTAAACAACTTCATAATCTTATTTTTACGAATCATTCCTGCACTAAACAATGATATGATCATAAATAAAATAAAAAACATAATACCCGTTACAACAATTGCTTTCATCGGTATGTAATAGGATAAGGAGATATCTAGTTTCAATATCATCGGAGCGACAAATAGTAATACCCCTGAAAATAACATACCTGAAAGAATACCAAAAATAATTGCCCCTATTCCAATCATAATATTTTCAAAAAAGATCAGACGCTTTAATTGATATTTCGTCATACCTAGCATCATTAAAATTCCTAGTTCACGCTTTCTCGTTTTTAAAAACATTCCCATCGAATATAAAATAAAGAAGAATGTAAATAAGTAAATAATAGACTGTGCAAAAGACATACTTACGAATACGTACTGACCTAATTCTCCTGCACTTAATGCCGGATGAAACGCAAAAAATGAATACACAAAAAAGGCCATAATTGCAAATGCACTACTCAAAAAATAGGCTGAGTATGTCCGTCTATTTCGGGTTACATTCCGATATGCTAGTTCTCTAATGTTCATATTACTTCTCCGCCCTTCTACTATCTATGTTTTTATATTAGTAAAGTGCGGAAATACCTTCCATCGATTCAAATGACAAAAACCTTACATTTTTGAAAGGTTTAAAAAATTGCTTATACGTATTACTTTATTTATAATGACTACATTCATATTCATACACACATCCTATTGTATATTCGTTAGTTTTGCGAAATAATAAAGGATAGAAGTATGTACCATTATACATATAAACTTATTTACCGCTTTAATATGAATAGGAGGAAAACATAATGACATTACAAGAACAGATTATGAAAGCATTACATGTTCAGCCTGTAATTGATCCAAAAGTTGAAATTCGTAAACGAGTTGATTTCTTAAAGGATTATGTAAAAAAAACAGGTGCAAAAGGATTTGTACTTGGTATTAGCGGCGGACAAGACTCTACATTAGCAGGACGCTTAGCACAACTTGCAGTTGAAGAAATTCGTAACGAAGGTGGTAATGCAACGTTTATCGCCGTGCGTCTTCCTTATAAAGTACAAAAAGATGAAGATGATGCACAATTAGCATTACAATTCATTCAAGCAGATCAATCTGTTGCATTTGATATTGCTTCAACTGTTGATGCTTTTTCAAATCAATATGAAAACTTATTGGGTGAATCACTAACAGATTTCAATAAAGGTAACGTGAAAGCACGTATCCGTATGGTTACTCAATATGCAATTGGTGGACAAAAAGGGCTACTTGTTATCGGAACAGATCACGCTGCAGAAGCTGTAACAGGGTTCTTTACAAAATTCGGAGATGGTGGTGCAGATTTATTACCATTAACGGGATTAACGAAGCGCCAAGGACGTGCATTATTACAAGAGTTAGGCGCAGACGAGCGACTGTACTTAAAAATGCCAACAGCTGATTTATTAGATGAAAAACCAGGTCAAGCTGATGAAACAGAGTTAGGTATTACTTATGATCAATTAGATGATTATTTAGAAGGTAAAGCAGTTCCAGCTGACGTTGCAGAGAAAATTGAAAAACGTTACACAGTGAGTGAGCATAAAAGACAAGTACCAGCGTCAATGTTTGATGATTGGTGGAAATAAATTAAACATAAAAAAGAAGCTAATCTTCATTTAGCTTCTTTTTTATATGTTAACGATATACCCCTACTCTTTTCTCCAATAAATCTTGCAGGCAATCTTCATGTTGTTTACAAAATAACGGTGGCATGTCGTCTAACGGGAAAAACTTCAAATCCAACGTTTCATCACCATCTACTTTTTTGTCACCTCCAACTATTGAGAATGAAAAGAACATCACAATTGACTGGGCCTTGTCTCCATTTGGATATGATTGAAAATATTTTGTATACACTCCAATAAGCTCATTTATTTCTACATCATACCCGGTTTCTTCTTTTATTTCCCGGATTGCAGTTTCCGCAGCTGATTCTCCTATCTCCATTGCACCACCTGGAAAGCCCCAAGCGTTAAAGTCTCCTCTTTTTTGCAGTAATACTTCTCCTTCTTTATTAAATACACAACCACCGGCAAAGTTTAAGAAAACATAATCATGTCCTACTTTTTCACGTAATTCTTTTATATAATTCGCCATTCTCATTCCCCTTTTCATACCTCTTCTATCGCTATTTCTTATCTTTTTCAAGCAATTCAATGATTCGATCTAGCTTCTGGTTCATATTAATCACGTGGTGTTTCTTTGCAGCACTGCTTTGTAATACTCTTCTAATAAACAAAGTAAATGATATGAAAAACAAAACGATAAGTCCGATTACTAAACAAGTATATATCAATGTAAAAATATCGCTTTCGAACAAGTTCATTCCACATTCACATCCTTATCCTTTTATTTTATCACATAATTCTTAATATTCAAAAGTAATCAATCAATAAATAAAAAAAGCACCTTTTACAGGTGCTTTTTCCCATTGCTTAATACGTAAATGTAATTGTCGCTAATGAATAACCCGCCAATGCACTATAAGGCGCTACTTGATAAGACACACGCTTTGCACCTTTTGGCCAATTTATTTCATTTAATACTTTCTTTATATCTTGCATCGTCCCATCCATGGACTGCTTATATCGCACTTCTACTTTTTCTGGTTTGGCTGCAAACTGTTGCTGCAACTTTTGCTTAAATTCATTATAATTTTCTGCTCCGTATTCTGCAGATAAGTATTGTAAATTTGTTTCTTTTAACATCTGCTCATATACGACAGTTTTTGAGCTACCAGCTTTTATTTTGTTTGTTAATTCACCAAAATAACTTGTAGTTGCTGCTGGATATTTACTACGATCCCAGTCGTGATCTTTACTTAACTGTTCGTCAGACATGTTAAAATATGAGTAAGTTACACGCCCTGCTTTATCTGGTACTGGATCATCAAATGTAGTATCTAGGTGATACCATTTGTTTTCAATGTTCACTAAATTCCACGCGTGAGCTTGTCCGTTTCCTGTGCCTGTTACAACATGGTTTTGAATACCTGCCTCTTTTAACAACTCATACGTTAATAATGTATATCCTTGGCAAACGGCAGAACGATTCGCTAATGCTTCATATGCTGTATACGCTTGATAAGACGTATCATAAGACACATGCTTAACAACGTAATCGTGAATAGCTTTTACTTTCTCATGCTCATCCATCCCTGGTTTTACAATTGATCCAACAATTGATTTCGCCTGAGCTTTTACATATTGAGTTTGTTCTTTTGATTCACGGTATTTTACTTGCAGTGTAAACGTATAGTCCCCTGGCATTCCTTTAATAGAATATCTAGTAGATGCTACATTATATTTTACATACTCATCAGCATCTACAATTTTATTAAACTCACCATACAATTGATCCATAATATTTCTAGCATTTCTATCTTTTGTTTTATATGTGATTGTAATATTTTCTTCTCGATTATCAATCTGTTTTTTTAATTCTTTTCTGAAATCATCTAATAACTTTACATCTGATTGTGCTGTCACTGTAGTCGGATTTGTAGCTGCATAAGATACAGATGACGCTTGCAAGCCTCCCATTACTATAGTTGAACAAAGTGCGGCAGCTGTCACATACTTACTTGTCTTTCCCATCTTGTCACTCCTTATATTCTATAACTATACGAAAAAGTATCGTATAGTTTCAGAGTATACAATACTTTTTCGTATAGGTCATATGAGATTATGCATATTAACTAATTCACATAAAAAGGTTGTTCTTTTTAAAAGAACAACCTTTTTCATTAGCATGTTTGTAATACACAGCATGTATTTTCAAAACGTTGATTTTTCAAATCTTCATTACTAATACAGAAATATAGCATCCCTAGTTCTCCCCAAACCATATTACAATTTTTATGATCTGAATCAATTTGGAATAAAAGAGTCATTTGCTGCGGGTCTACTCCCATATATTCTCCTGTCTCATATAACACTTCTTCTTGTACAGAGAATGGCTCACCAAACATTTGATGGTTATCGTAGTTATCTGGAATTAGCTCTTCAAGTAATTGCAAGAAACGATCTGAATCAGCCTCATCTTCAATGAAAAGTTCTGGTAATTTGTATGTCAGCTCAAAAGTAATTGCACACTGGTTATATTTCGCTTGTATTTCATTTTCTCTTCGTAATTGCTCTACAGGAACATCATAATAAAGTACACGCCCAGCTTCTGTTAGATTCACATTTTCTTCAAAATAATTTTCAATGCAAAAGAAATACAGCATCCCCGTCTTAGGAAGATTGTGATCCATACCAACGTTTTGTAAATCACTTAAGTTAAATTGCGCGATAAATTGTAGTGGATTTCCTTTATGCTTTGGATATTCAAATAAAGCTGGTAGATCAGGAACTCCTCCCATTTTCGAACTACCTATCGCAACAGTTCCCTGCTGCTTTGGCACAACTTTTATACAAGGAAATACAGTATTAATAAGTTCTTCTTTCAAGTGTGTTAGTTCATATTTATCAATTAATACTTCAATTTTTTTATTCATAAATTCTCCTTACATTTACATACTTATTTATATCATAGTACAAAGATTATACTTCATTCTTTACAAAATCAACAAGCCTCCCAAAAACGGGCTTATCCTTCGTACGCGAACAAGTTTAAAAAAGCATACTATACATTGTTCCTACAAACACGATAGTTCTTTAGTTCTTCCAGTACATTTTCCCCTCGTTCATTTTTATTTTTAATATAAGGAGGAATTCCACATGGGTTACGGATATAGTTGCGGCGGTTACGGTTACGGCGGTAGCTGTGGTGGTTGTGGTTACGGAGGTTTCGCTTTATTAATCGTTTTATTCATCCTTCTAATCATCATCGGAGCTAGCTGTTGGGGCGGCTTTGTAGGCTGCTAGTAAACTTAAAAACCATTGTAAAAAAGCACGTACAATACGTGCTTTTTTGCCATTTCCAAATCTTTTATTTGAAAGGAAGTATGTTTAATGAAGATCGATGGTGTTTTTGAAGGAGGCGGTGTACGCGGTATTGCACATGTTGGAGCAATTTGTGCATTAGCCGAAAAAGGTTATGAATGGGAACGTATAGCTGGAACATCAGCTGGTGCAATTATTGCGGCACTTGTAGCGGCAGGATATTCTTGTTCAGAGCTAAAAACGATTATAACTGATATCGATTATAACAAATTTACGAAGAAAACCTTTATTGACAAAATCCCCTTTATCGGAAAAGGAATAAGTGCATGGACTACTCTAGGTATATACTCTAATGTATTTATAGAAGAATGGATTGAAGAATTACTTCGAAAAAAAGGTGTTCATTTATTTACTGATTTACCGGATCTAAACAAACTCAAAATCATCGCTTCTGATATTAGTAATGGTAAAATGGTTGTCTTTCCTGACGACTTACCAAACTACGGATTTTTAAATTATCGCTTCTCTATCGCTAAAGCGGTAAGAATGAGTAGTACAATCCCCTTCTTCTTTGAACCCGTAAAATGGAGAACTCCAAAATGGAAGCAGCCTTGTTATATGGTTGATGGAGGAATTCTAAGTAATTATCCAATTTGGATCTTCGATTCACCTACCACTCCTCGCTGGCCGACTTTCGGATTTCATTTTGTAAAAGATGAGATTCAAGCTGATCCTGCTCACTATAACGAGCCTATTTCCATGTTCAAAGGACTATTTAAAACAATGATGCAAGCTCATGATTTACGTCATTTAGATAAGGAATCAAAAGCAAGAACGATTACAATTCCAACAGGAACGATTACAAGTACTAATTTTGAACTGACAAAGGAAGAAAAAGAATGGCTTTACAATTCTGGTTATAACTCTGCTAATAAATTTTTACAAGCTTGGAACTTTAGGCAATATATCGATGAATATAGAAAAGGAAAGCAAGACCGAAAGACAAATCGATTTTTTCGTCAACTTGACTCATAATATTATTACTTTGCGTATAAATACGAGAACGTTTAACAACTTAATAATAAATAAGTCTAGTAATTTCTTATATTACTAGACTTATTTATTATTATATAATCTCGTACATTGTTTAAGGATACGTTAACCCTTCGGCTTCCTCTGCAGTAATAACTATGTAACGATTTCCCGTTCTTAATCCTAACAGTTCTGCTTTTTCAATCGCTTCTTGCTTCGTCTCCGCATAAGCAGCTAAATATTTTTCTCCATTGATCATTTGGCAAATTACATATTGTTTCATTACTTTCTCCTCTTACTTTTTCATTAGTTGTGCAAGTTTTTTTATACCTATTTCAATTTCTTCTAACGTTGCGTATGAATACGATAGGCGCAAAAATTGATTTGCACTTCTATCATATAAAGTACCTGGGTTTAATAAAACCTTTTCTTGCAGAGCTTTATCAAATAAACTGCGATATGAAATGGTTACTTTTATATGTACCCATATATAAAATCCCCCTGTTGGTTCATGCCAAGTTGCTATTTCACGAAGATATTTATCTAACATTAGTAACATAAAATCTCTTCGTTTTTTCAATTCACTTCTTACAAAGCGCAAATGCTCATCATATAGACCATTTGTAAACCACTCTGCTGCAATTTGCTGGGATATAGTGCTTGAACCATAATCTGTTTGCATTTTTATGTCTGACAATCTTTGAATTACTGGCTCAGGTCCAACAATCCATCCAATTCTTAACCCTGGACTAATTACTTTGGACATGCTTCCAATATGTAGTACGATTCCATTTTTATCATAGGCTTTTAAAGGTTTCGAACAAGGTGCATCAAACCATAAGTCTTGATACACTGCGTCCTCTATAATAGGTAATCCAATTTCATTACATATTTCCATCACTTCTATTCGTCTCTTCGCATTCATACTAAAGTTCGTTGGATTATGAAAAGACGGGATTGTATATAAAATAGATGCATTAAATTGCTTCTTATATTTTGTAATATATGATGTATTTAAACCGTTCTCATCCATTGGTATTCCAATGAAACGCATTCCTGCGGATTGAAAAACATTAAGCGAATATAAATAGGATGGTTTTTCTAATAAGATGGATGCCCCTTTTGGAAGAAGCCCCATAGAGATAAGTTGCAGCGCTTGAATTGCTCCTGAAACAATTAATATAGAGTCAGGAGATACACATATACCATGCCCCTTTAAGTATTCGGAAATCTTTTCCCTTAAATAAAAATTTCCTTTCGGCTCTTCATACCCAAGCGTCACATTTGACTTTAAAAGCTTATTCATAATTTCTTTCATCTTTTTCTCAGGTAAGAGACTCGGCGCGAGCTCACCTGTTCCTAATCGAATTACATGTGGATAAAATTCAGCTTGATTAATCTCCTGAATAGCTGGGAGATTCGGATAATGAAGTCCTGTTTCTACATAAGACTGCCAATTAGGCGGGGGTGCGTAAGTTGAAGCATTCTCATTATTATTTACAACAATTGTTCCTTTCCTGCCATTCCCTTCTATGTATCCCTTTGCAACTAGTTCACCGAAAGCCATTACAATTGTGCTTCGATTCACACCAAATGTATGTGCCAAATCTC
The DNA here is from genome assembly GCF_051915685.1 of Bacillus cereus group sp. MYBK5-2. NCBI lineage: Bacteria > Bacillati > Bacillota > Bacilli > Caryophanales > Bacillaceae > Bacillus > Bacillus cereus group sp. MYBK5-2. The sequence continues at coordinate 1,137,652 of NZ_JBQAFE010000001.1, read as the reverse complement.
TTTGTGAAGGTAATTTCGTTCCAACGGTCCATTCTCCATTAACGATCCTTTCTTTTATATACGTTTCTATTTGTTTATACAGAGGAGTCGCTAGAGACATATTCGGTTTCCAAACGAATCTTTCCATTATATCACCTTATATTCTTTTTGGTTGGTAACCTCCCCAACCATATGGATGGATACAAATTTTCATTTCTTCTATACAATATACACTATCATAATGAATTAAAATAGGAGGTAATATGATGAGTGAAGCAATTATTCATGGTATCATTCTTGCATTTGGACTTATCATTCCATTAGGTGTACAAAATGTTTTTGTCTTTAACCAAGGTGCGAGCCAACCAAACATTTGGAGGGCAGCCCCTGTAGTATTAACTGCCTCTATATGTGATACGTTACTCATATTGATTGCAGTGCAAGGTGTCTCCCTTGTACTCCTTACTTTTTCTTGGCTAACTAACTCGTTATATATAGTTGGATTTTTCTTTCTCCTATACATGGGCTTTGTTATTTGGAGAAGTAACCCTTCCAACGATGTAAAACAAGAAAAAAGTATGCCCTTAAAAAAGCAAATCCTTTTCGCAGCATCCGTTTCGTTATTAAATCCACATGCTATTTTAGACACAATCGGTGTAATTGGAACAAATTCTATTCAATACATAGGAAGTGAAAAATGGGCTTTCACACTTGCAACTATTATCGTTTCTTGGATTTGGTTTATAAGCTTAGCGTTAGCAGGGAAATTTCTAAAAAGACTAGACTCAACCGGAAAGACAATTTTATTATTAAATAAATTTTCTGGTCTCATCATATGGGGTGTCGCGCTTTATATGTTAAAACAAGTTATTTATTCTTAATGAACGAAAGAGAATTGCATGTTACTCAAAACATCATGCAATTCTCTTACAAATTATGAAGTAGGCTCTGGTTTCTGTTTTACCGTCTTTGCATCCTTTGCTGGTTTAATCCAAATGATTGCTATGATAGCACCAATGGCAGCGAAAATACTTGTCAAATAAAACACTTCATGGTCCGCCCCTTTCATGAAAAAAGAATATAAAGGTGGTCCAGCTGCTACACCGATAAATCGCATTGAACTATAAAATGACGTAACCGTTCCCCTTTGCTCCTTTTCAATTCCTTGTGTAATGAGGGCATCTAAACATGGGAGTGCCATACCAATCCCTATCCCCATAATAACGAGACAAAGAAGTAGTAAATAAATCCCTTTTATAAATAAAGGAATGATGACTGATGCAGCTGCCATTAAAAAACCAATATAAATACACTTCTTCATAACATTTTGATTATCTCCAATTTTTTTACCGGCCATATATGAACTAAGTGACAGTACAAGTAACGGGATAGCAAGCACACACCCTTTCCATATACCATGAATGTCATACTTTGATTCCAGTATAGTCGACAAATAAAAGAGAATTCCGAATAAAATAAGCATAATAATTGCACCTAATGCAAAAATGGCAATTAACCATCTTCCTTTTTCTCGAAACGTAGACAGAATAGATTTTATAAACTCTTTAAGTGGTGGTACTTCTCCTTCTTGTTTCTTTGCCTTTACTAGAACAAGTAACAAAACAATTGATATGATACATAAAACTGGAATCGCCCAAAATGGTAAGAACCATACAATGGCAGCAAGAGCAGATCCTAAAATAGGGCTCAGCACTTTTCCAAATGTATTGGATGTCTCAATAATTCCCAAGCCTGTACTAACTTGTTTTTCGTCTTTGTATAAATCACCAACACACGGTATAACAACCGGCATTGCCCCAGCAGCACCAATACCTTGAATCGCTCTACCGATTAATATCCAAGTGTAGGGATTATCAACTTTCCAAGATACCCAACCAGTTATCGCTCCTCCTATAGCCGCAATCAGCAAACTCGGAACCATTACCATCTTTCGTCCCCATCTATCTGATAAATAACCAGCAATCGGTATAAGTAAAATGGCTACGATAGAGTAAATTGTAATAATCATGGATACTTGAAACGATGAAATATGTAATTTCTTTTCAATTGTCGGCAAGATTGGAATGAGCATTGAATTCCCTAATGTCATGACAAGTGGAACTGATGCAAGCGCAATTAAACAACAGTTTTCTTTTTTTAACATGTTGATTTCGGAACCTTTCATCATATATTTCTTACCATATAATAGCCCTGCTGGAACATAGTTTTCATTCCACCAGGGCTATTACATCTTTAATACTTCCCATTCACAACAAAAGAAATTGGGTAAAATATAGTATTACTTCTATTCTTTGAATTCTGTTCGCAATATATTCATACCAATTAATTGAAAAAAAAAGAAAGGAAGAATCCTTCCTTTCTCCTATAACCTTCTACATTTAGCGAGTATATCCGCCACCAAGCTGTTGTTCTGCCATCGCTACTAGGCGTTTTGTGATTTCACCGCCTACAGAACCGTTTGCACGTGAAGAAGTATCAGCTCCAAGTTGTACACCGAACTCTTGTGCAATTTCATACTTCATTTGATCTAAAGCTGCTTGTGCTCCATGTGATGCTAATTGATTAGAATTACGATTTCTAGCCATTACCAATCACCTCCTTATTTATATATAAATTGTGTTAAATTCAAATTAAAATACATGGAAATTTTTGGTTATTTTTTACCATAAAAAAAGAGCCTCTAAAACGAGACTCTCACATCATTTCACATTACGAACTTACTACTTCTAATTTTCTATTTATTAATACTTTCATTTCTTCTTTTAATATCTCTTTTGAATTATGTCCAAACCATTCTAAGGAAGCAAAAAGATCCGTACCTCTCACTTCCTGAATAATCTCATCATAATTTACAATACCTTCAAATAACGGAACCATACCAATACGACTTCCTGCTGCAGCATATACATTGTTAGGTTCAAACACATGCAAATAATCCGCTGAAGATATATTCTTAAAATGGTAATGTAGTGTCCACGGCTTTAATCGATGGAAACTGTCTATTGGATTTGCGCCAGACTCCCATATATGAAGAAAATCAAGATTTATTTTTAAATTCGGATGATTTACTTCTTCTAATAGTTCTATAGTAGAAGGCAATGTGTCCGTTAGTGTATTGGGATGTGTTTCTAACAGCACATACATATTGTGCTGAGCAAATACATCACAAATCTTACGTATTCGCTTTACATACTCTTTTCTCTCTTGTTCCGAGAAGTCCTTGCTCCCTTTTTGCCCAGCAAACGTGCGAATTTTATTCGTATTAAACCAATTAGCTAGTACTACAAGTTGTTCACTTTTCTCTATCGTTTTTTCAAAATCTGCTGATAATGATATATCTAAGTAATCACTTATCATCGTAATTTCTAAGTTTTTATCCTTTAGAAAAGTCAATTCTCGTTCTGTCGTTTCACGTTCTTGCATGTACAAATTTTGTGCATGCGTCCCCCATAATTCAATTCCTTCAAAACTGTTTTCATATGCAAATTGAACAATATCAGTAAATGAAATTAATTGATGACGAAATGAAATGGTACATAGCGAATATTTCATAGCATTAAACTCCCCTATCTTAAATTCAGTTAGCTTATTAAAGAGTTGCGACAGATTGATTTGTTTTCATACCTTTCCATGATAGAAACTGTCTCTCTAATTCCTTCTTAATTTGCAGTTCAATTGCATTCATTTCATCCAGTTTTTCAATAATCGATACTAGCATACCTTTATTATTCGTCATTGCCATTTTAATTGCACGATACTGTACATTTGTAAATCCTTGTACAATATCCTCTACCCGATCACACCAATAATCAAATTCTTGCTCCGAATATTGCAACGTTTCACGGAAGTATGCAAAGGCATGCTCATAACTATATTTACGAATTGCAAGTACTGGTATTTGTTTTACTGCTGCTACAAGTCCAGAAAGCGCATATCCTTCTTCCTCATTTGCCATTTTTACAATTAAATTTTTCAGTTCCATAGTCAGTTCATTGTCGTTCTTTTTGAATGTTTCTGTGAAATAACTAGCTACTGTTTCTTGCGTTGGCTCCCCAATTCCTTCTATATCAATGAAATAACCTCCACCAAATGGGTTATCTTGAATAGAGTGAAGTACTTTTTCTCTTTCCATATTTCCTTCCCAACGAAAATCAGGATCTAGCATGAACCACTCTTCTTCTTTCTCTGTTTTTGATATCATTAAATAATGTGGAAACGGTTTTTGATGAAATTTATTTTCCCTCTCTGGTAATAGAGACATATCAACCATTACAATGACATAACGATTTTCCGGCTTGTTTTCTACTAATTCTAAAAACGTTTCTACATTGCTATCTTTATCTTTTGCATGATCATACCATTCGTTTACTTTAATACCGTACAATTTTTCAAACCAAAGTAAATAATGATCATGGTTAATGTTTTCAGAGTGATATGAAATAATTCCGCCTTGTGTTATATCAAAATCTCCATCCCATAGTCCAAAATAAAATGGACGAAAATCAATGTCGCTACGCCTTTTTATAATTTCACAAAAACAACTCACTAAACAGTGCACTTTAATTGAAGTCATACTCTCATCCACTTTCCTAAAGGTTAGTTATTCACATTTACTTCCTGTAACGGCTCTAACTCCTCCATAAAATCAAGCAAAGATCCTACAGTAAGAAATGCCTTTGGATCTACCTCATCCTCTGGAACGCATAGCTTTACATCCATTTCTATGTATACAATAAGCTGTAACATCATTACCGAATCTATATATAAATCTTGATTTAAGCGCATCGTTTCTTCTAAATGCGTTACATTTTTCAGTTCCATTTTTTCTATCATAATTTTTAACACGGCATTCTTTAACGCTTCCCGTCTCATGTTGTAACCTCTCCCATCTCTAGTAACTTTCTACTTACTTTTCCAGTTTTATTTTTAGGAATTTCATTTACACTTTCAATTTCATACGGAACTTTATAAGAAGGTAAGTGCTGAATACACCATTCTCTTATTTTCACTGGATCAACATGAGAGATCACTTTCGCTTTAACTATTTCGCCCATCACAGGATGTTTCCCTCGATATACAATTGCCTCTTGCACACCTTCCAATCGAAGCATCGTTTCTTCTACCTCTATAGGAAAGACTTTTAATCCTGAAACATTAATTACATCGTCCATACGCCCCATAAAATGAATGCCACGCTCAGATTTATAACCTAAATCTTTCGTGAAAATTTCCTTATCATTCATTTTCACGACAATTTCTTCCGGTGCATTTTCATCTGAACCTATGCTAATACTTGCATGAGGTAGAGGGTTTCCTAAATCTAAATGGCTTTTCATATCATGACATATACTAATACAACCTGCTTCAGAACAACCGTATTGCTGCATCATATATGTTGTCATTTCTTTTAGTTTATAAAATAGTGCTTCTGGCAAAGGCGATCCTGATGTCATAATTTTATGAAACTGGAACGTTCCTAATGGAAAACTCCCCATAATGTGTAACATAAGTGGTACTGCATATATGATATGTTTTTCTGTATTGCGAACTATATTTAATGCGAATTTAGGATTTTTGTTCGTAATGATTACAGGCTTGCTCCCCCTCGTAATTGCTGATAACGTACCACATATTAGTCCGTATGAATGTGAAACAGGAGCCATAACGATTGGAACTTCATCTACTTCACAGTTTAAAGCTTCATTATAGGCAGTAATTTCTGTATCAACTTCCGTCCATGCTCTACGAATCAGTTTCGGTTCTCCCGTAGTTCCCGAACTATATTGCAATAAAGAAGGCTCTTCTAGTAAAAAGTTCCCTACTTCTAATTTTGTAAAATCGCCATATTCTCCATATAAAACTCCTACACAATTTGCACGCTTTGCCATTTCAATAGCCGTTTCTTTTGGCGTATCTTCATGTATAAGTAATACTGATGATTTCTTTTCTTTTAAGAAAAACACAAGCGTAATAATATCGAATGGATCTTTCAGACAAAGTGCAAATCTATTTCCTTCTGCTTCTTGAAATTGTTCCAATTCCTCATAAACTTGTAATCTCAAATTAAAATCACTTTTGCTATACTCTTGTTTATTAACGATTAGCATAATTTCCCCCTGTAACAATTGATTTTTGTTTCATAAGTTTTCTTACTCTATACAATGGATTTGGAACTTCATGAACAAGCGATTCCACATCCATATATAATCGACGTTTCGTTAATTGTTCAGCATAGAATGTAGGTGCATATAATTGAATATTTTCAAATCTACCTTTCAAATGTGGATATATTCTTAAATGATCTTCAATTTCTTCAACAACCATCATCCAAAAATGTTCTTCTTTCAATCCATATTCATCCGCAAGTACGAATGCTAATTCTCCTAAATTAAACAGGAATAGTGCATCTAACACCATCTCTTGCAAACATTCAATGCCATCCATTTCAAAGAAATCATTCATTTTTCCATTCGCATATGTTTTATGCATTTTAGTAAAGTCGGGACATTTGTCAACTTCTTTCAAATATGGACGATAAAACTCAAGCCCTTCATGAAAATCCTTTAACGCAATACGAACAGGCACCCCTTCTTTATGGACTAGAATCATATTTTGTCCATGTGATTCCAGTGCGATGCCATGCTCTACAACAAGATGTATAACTGGTATTATCGCTTTTTGAATAAGTAATTGTAGCCAATCCTTCATTCCATATTTATTCAACCACGCATCAATAATTGGTGTACCATCTTTCTCTTTAGCGTATAAACCATTAAAAGGAATTGCATCCTCTTGTGCATCTAAATACTTATGAACGCTTTCGCGCCAAATACATCCTAATGAACCATATATAGCTTTCTTATTCGTGTCATACGTTACACTTGAAAACTCACTTAACAAGATTAAACGTGCTTCATCCATTAAATAGGCGTCATTACTTACAACATCATTTAACCAATTTGATATTACTGGTGCACTCACAACAGAGTATGGTTTCAGCGTACGAAGTGTTGAAGTGTTGAGTAAATTCATCGATAATTTAACGTACGGTTTCTTTGGACTCGTAATATTTCTTAACGTTCTCATTGACTGTTGCGCGCAATAATCGTCCTCTGATGTTCCTAAATAAATAATAAATTTACCCTGTATATGATCCGCATAATTTGAAATGATGAAATTCTCCCACTGCCATGGGTGAACAGGTATAAACACGTACTGTTTTGGATTACATCCCTTATTACGAATTCGTTCCATAAACTCTTCTAATTTACGATCGCCAATCTCCTCTTTTAAAAGGTTGTTATACATCACTTCATTCTCATAACCTACAGTCGCATAATTCTTATATGCTGCAATCCATATGAGTTTTATTGGCTGCATAAATTCATAACCATATTGAAAATTGTCACGATATTGAAATCCAACACGTGCTTTATAACTAGGATGATATGGATGGCCATCTATTAATTGGCTTTCAAACTCATCGTAAGATTTTTGAGTATATTCTCTCTTATTATTTCTTTCATATTGTGCAATCGTGTCTTTAAATATTGTTTGTTCTAATTCGTGCATAAAAGAATCTAATTTAGCTTGTTCTACAGTAGTAACCCGAAGAACTTCTTCTAGAAATTGCGAGACAGACTGTATTTCTTGCTGTTCATCTTGAACTCTTACTATTAATGAGTCTAACGAAATACGTCCAAATGTCATCCGTTCCCTGCCATAGCATTTGTACGTGACACTTTTGTCTTCTTCATCAAGTCCTTGTATTAGAAAAAGAAGCTGTTCTTCTTTTTCTATGCGAACCGGTGTAATAATCCCCTCATAAATTAACGATTCTACTAATTGACGTAGCACTCTTCTTCGTACTGAAATGTAATCTTCTGATTCGAGCGCCTTCAATACTTTCGTATGATACATGTCCACTCTCATAAAACCCTCCACCTTATGACAAAATACCATTATTTGTATTACGTGAAATTTTAACGTTATTTATGAACGAACAGCCACTTCTCTAACGAGTGGATTATGTACTTGCACATAAATAGCTTGCTCCAATGGATTACTTAACTCATCGACATCGAAAAATCTCGTTAGTAAATTTGCTTTACACGCTAACTTATCTTCGTCCAATAATTCTCTTAAAAATGTAGAAGGTTCCCGGTTATATGGAAGAAATGATTCAAGTACAGACCTTAATTCCGAGAGAAGAATTTCCTCCTTAATTAATCCTGCTGTGCCAAAACCATTAATGAGGCCAAACATATGATTGAAAATTAAGTAGTAACGAAATCTCTCATCCACAATATAGTCGTCATATAAATTTCCAGTACGTTCTCCAATACCAGCTAATTCATTATTAAGCATCTCTTTCATTGAATTACAGAAATAAAATCCTTGATTATCACGGAAATAATATTTGATCGGATAACCATCTTTTAGCTGAACAACGCTATTTTGCTGATGAGCTTCTAATGCAACACCATACTGTAAATACATCCATACCATTGGCTTTAAAGAAATATTCATATATCGTCTAAACCACTCTAAGCTTACTTCTTCACAGCTTTTACTTTCTAAATCTGCTAGGCGATGAATAATATTCGATAACCGCGTACGCTCCCCAGGTATAGCGTCTTGAACTAGCCCCGCAATTAATGTTGCGTCGTTTGCATGTTCACTATAAAAAGGATTCTCACGAATAATCACCTCAAATCCAGATTCTTGTGTTCCATAATTTAATGTAATAAAGGCTGGATCACAAATAAAATCAAATCCTGGAAATCTTTCTCGTACTTCACCAATAGCCGTATTTAACATTTCCTTCCCTTCAAGACCACTCTCAAGTTCTTTCAGTTTATTAATACGCATTGAATTCGTTACTTTCACCGGAAATGAAAACTTAAGCATATACTTCGAATTGGGATGATATAGCGTCCTTAGTGATGATGTTGACATATAATACTTACCTACAGGACCAATATACTCAAGCAATTCTTGAATTATCCAATCTTGTACGTAAGCTTGATGCAAGAGCCATTCTGCCTGAAGCGGATGAATTGGAATTAATGCATATTGATCTTCCTTACAGTACTTCGCTATAAATTCCTTACTAACCATCTCATCATTACTTAATTCTTCTTTTATAATCGTTGTTGTAGAATCTGATAATAATGATTTTTCATTTACTATACTTTTATGTGCTCGAAAATAATGAAGCTGACATTCCCCTTTTAATTCTGGAGAATACATTGCACTTTTCCAATCCAATATCCCCTGTCTACTCTTTGGTGTAGGATGAGTTAAATGCCCAAATAATAAAGACTGCTCCGCTTCTATAAAAGTTGTATGGAAACCGTATAATGCGGATGTATCTTCTATTCTCTCTTTTGTAAATTCCTCAATATTTTGACAACTACGGATAACTCGAAGCATAAGTTCCGCAGGATTCGTTCCTTCTCCGTAGTTGATCGACATCTCTTTTATTAAAAACGTAATAACTGTAACGTAATCTGCTGTAATAACGGAATTACTATCTCCAATTTGATAATAAAATTGTTCTCCAAACAAATGGCGATCTGTTGATGATTTAAATATAACTTCTCCATACAAAGTAACGTTCTGTGCCGATAGCCGACAACATAAATATGTGGGGACTGTATCTCTATTCAACGTATTACTGAAGATACTCTTCATTCTTTCATCCTCTGTAATCCATTCTCCACTCCCTGTTTCTCTTAAATAACAGTTTAAAAAGCTTTGTAATGTTGCATGTTCTGCGATTTGTTTCGCATGCTGCATACTGGTCCTCCTCTTTATATTAAAGCTATCGAAATTTTATATAATAAACGATAATTGAACATCGTTATCAATTATGATTCTAATTGATAATGATATTCAATTCAAGAGTATATTTCAGAATTTTTTTATCTGATTTAATTTTCCTTGTTTTCTCCCTTTTCTTTAATCTAGTTAAAAATACTCAGCTTCAAACTACATACTTACTATTTTTCATTAGTAATCTATCCAAAATGGTTAAACAAAAGAGGTATACCTTAATTGGTATACCTCTTTCAAACATAAAGTTTACATAATAATATTATTTATATCTCTCCAGCAATATGCTGTCTCTTCTACCTGTAATCGCTCTAAAAATTTTGTATCAATTTTTTCTGGGTTAAATTTTTCATAAAACTTTTTAGAAGGATTATTCGTAACAACCCAAACTAAAAGTGATTGCATATCATTCTTTACACATTCTGATAGTAACGCTTGAAATAACTTTTGTCCTATTTTCATTCCTTGATACTCTTGTAAAAGGTAGATTGCATATAATTCTCCATCACAATTATATGTATCAGTTCTTTCTATCCCCCCATCGATGAATCCAACTATTTCTCCATTTAAATTCTCTGCTACAAATCTAAATTGATGATTACCTTCTTTTTGAAAAATATCTTCCCATTGTTTTTCTCGTTTCTCATATGCTATATTATCTAGAATTTCGTCAGCAAATATCCCTTTATACGTTGCTTTCCAACTATCGACATGCACCTTTGCTATACCTTGTATATCATCCTTTATTGCTCTTCTAATATGTATTCCCATCATTTCTCCCCCTTTATTACTCATCATTATATCAATTTCATTCCTTAAAAATCCAAATAAAAAAGAGTGAATTCACTTCACTCTTTTTTATCACAATTATCTACTTTCCACTTCAACTGAAACTACTCGATCTATCTCTTTCAGGGAACTATATAACTCTGTTGTATATAAATCTTCTGGAGCTAAAATAACCATCTCTAGTTGCTGAAATGCTCCACTATCTATATCTTTAATTTTCACGCGTTTCACATGCATGCCTAAATTTTTAATTTGCTTAAATATACCATCTAACTCATGATGCTCTTTAACAGTAATTTTTATAGATAAATCCTTTTGTCTTAATGAATACGGTCCTGCAATTTTCACAAGTTGCGGAAGTACATTAATCGCTAAAATAATTAAAACCATAGCAACTGTCGCTTGTAAATAAAATCCCGCACCAATTGCGATTCCTAAAGCTGAAGCAGCCCACACCATAGAAGCTGTTGTTAATCCAGAAATAACGTCATTACTTCTTCGTAAAATGACACCTGCGCCAAGAAAACCAATTCCACTAACAATTTGAGCGGCCAGTCGCATCGGATCCATATTTGTATGTCCTGGAACAGAATATACATGCACAGATTCAATTGAAACCATCGTAATTAAACAACTTGCTACAGAAATAACCATACTTGTTTTCACACCAAGTGGTTTATTCTTTAGCTGCCTATCTATCCCGATGAATAATCCTAAAAAGAGTGCTAAACCTAATTTGAGTAAAAATTCATATGACATATTCCCATTCTCCTTACTTTACAATGTTTCCCTTAGAATAACTCACTATAACTCTTTTATGATATCAATTCCAGTCTTTTCTATTCATTTAACATAAAAAACCGAACAAACATTTATAACGATGTTTCTCCGGCTTTTTATTACACTTTAGATTCTTCTTTATTTCTGATCTTTAATCTTAATTTCTGCACCTTTGTAGAATGCTAATTTACTGTCATTATACTCTTTTGTAAATTTGTTAAACTGCTCTTTCGACTTTTGTGCTTCCACATTTAATTCATTAACAGTTTTAACTTTTTCACCGATTTCTTTTAATTTCGTTTCTTTTACTTTTAATTTTTCATACAGTTCTTTTTCAGTCGCTAACACTTTCGTGTAATTTTCATTCATCTTTTGGAATGCATCATAACGATTCTTATACGACTCTTCTACTGCTTTTGCTTGTTTTTGTAACTTCTTATCTTCAATCTTCTCTATATTACTTTGAACAGATTTCGTTTCCTTCTGTGCTTTTTCTAGCATTTCTTTCTCACTTTTCAATACTTTTTCACGATCATCTACATTTGCAGTAGCTTGCTCTATTTTCTTCACAACTGCTTCATTATGATCTTTACCTTCTTGCAAAATTTGAGCATATAATTCTTGCCCTTGCTTCTCTAACTGCTCTAATTTTTTTGCTTCATCCACTAAAGATTTTTCTTGTGTTGCTGCTGTTTCAAAAGCTGTATATAGATTTTCTTCTGGCTTTTCACCGAAACAACCTGTTAAAAGTCCTACTGATAATGCTCCAACTACTGCTACTTTTCCATACTTCAACGTTCATTCCTCCATTACATACGGTTATCATGCCAGAAGTTCACTGGGAAGTGACTCTCTTCATGATAAGCTTCAAACTCATAACCTTTTTCTTTTAGCCCCTTTAAAATTGCTGGCACAGCAGCAACTGATTGCGGGTGAATATCATGCATTAAAATTACTTCTTGTGGTTTTGTTGCGTTTGTTAATACGTTTTGAGCAATTTGTGCTGCAGCTGCATCAACTGGCATTTTATTGTATCTCCAATCTAATGAATCAATTGTCCAATCCCATACTTTAAATCCGCCTTCTACCACTTTATTTCGAAGACCTTCATTCAATCCAGGCATCGAACCATATGGAGGACGTGTTAATTTAGGTGATTTCCCAATAATATTAGCGATTAAACCTTGATCTTCTTTCATCTCATTTACATACTCGCCATTTTTATATAACTTTGCGAAATTATGTGTCATACTATGCATGCCTACATAATGACCCTCAGCATTTTCACGTTTCACTAAATCAGGAAATTCTTTTACATTCGCTCCAATTAAAAAGAACGTCGCCTTCGCATCATGTTGTTTTAGCGTATTTAATAATTCAGCCGTATATTTCCCTGGCCCATCGTCAAATGTAAGATAAGCAACTTTTCTTTCTTTTCCATTAAAACGACTTGGTGCCGTTTTATTCATTTCAACTTTCGGCTGTTCACTTGCAAGCTGCACTACATTTTCTTGTTTCGCAACAGCTTTTGCTGGTGAAGTAATTGATTGAAACATGTAATACCCAATAGCTACTGCGGCAATCGCTATTAAAACGACTACTATTTGTTTAATTTTTAAAGCTTTTTCCATTCTATCGAATTCCTCTCCCTATTAATCTTATATATAAATCGCCCAATATAATTATACATCTATTTATTTTTATTTCACCATATAAATAGATTTTATTTGTATTATAATGGGAGTTTTATCAAAATTGTTGTTCCTATTCCTTCTTTGCTTGTAACACTAAGCACACCGCCATGAAGCTCTACCATTTTTTTAACGATAGCTAAACCAATACCTGCACCTGCAACATGATTATTAATTTGGTAAAATGATTGCTCAATATATGGTAAATGTTCTTTAGCAATTCCAATCCCTTCGTCTCTTACCTTAATCACTGCTTGTCCTTCTATTTTAGTCGCTTCAATGTGTATTGTACTTTTTTTATGTGAATACTTAATTGCATTTTGAACAATATTCAAGAAAACTTGCTTTAACCTATTTCGATCTCCCATCAATTCAATTCGGTCTATAGTAGTAATAAATTGAATTTCCTTCTCTTCCGATTTAGGAGTTAATTGCCAAATCGTCTCCTCTAGTATATCGTACAACTGCACCTTTTGTTTATATAAATTAAAATGATTTGATTGTAATCTTGAAAAATCTAGCAATTCTTCTACTAAATGAATCAATCTATCTGTCTCACCTGAAATAATGCCCATACCTTGCTTTATTTCTTCTTCTGTTAAATGATCTACTGTTTTTAACGTCTCACTCCAACCTTTAATTCCTGTTAAAGGCGTTCGTATTTCGTGCGAGATAGAAGCAATGAATTCATTTTTCATCTGCTCAGCCTTATCTATTTTATAGGCCATATAATTTAAACTATGTGCCAATTCACCTAATTCTCCAGGATAATCTTCTTTAATTTTTTGCTTTAATGTGCCTTCTGCAATTTGTGAAGAGGCTTGAATAATGGATTCAATTGGCTCAACAAATGAATTTGCCAAACGTCTACTAATTAAGAAGGCGACTCCCGAAATAACAATACCTACAGAAATAGTAAACGTAATAATTTCAATAATCTTTTTATTTACATTTGTTAAAACAGTCGTATATTTTAAAACACCAATAGTTTGTCCTTGATGTATAAGTGGGCTTAGCACCTCTAGTTGTTTTTTATTACCTTTCGTAGTAACTTGATTATACATTTCACCTTCTAATAATGATTGTGGAATATTCACTTTACCTTTTACCTTTTCACCACTTGAAGATTGTATAACCGAGCCGTGACGATCAATTAACTGTAATTCTGTTCCTTCTAATTGAAAGCTACTAATTATGTCACCACTATATTCTTGTAATCGAATAAAGTATAGTGAATTGTATTCTGAAAAAAAACGTGTACTCGTTTTCGCATGAGACTCTATATATTGCACAATACCATTATAATAGTATCGATAAATTGAGACTGAAAATACAACTTCAAATAATACAAGCATAAGTGTAATGACCGTCATAAAATATAAAGTCACTTTCCGTTTCATCTCATACTTTCCTTCCACACATATCCTTTTCCCCACACCGTAAGAATAAATTCAGGTTCTGATGGATTACATTCTATCTTTTGACGTAACCGTCTCATATTTACATCTACTACTTTCGTCTCACCTACGTAATTGGTTCCCCAAATCATATTTAAAATTTCATCACGCGAAACTGGCTTTGAAGCCTGATTCATTAAATACTGTAATATCATATACTCTGTAGGTGTTAAATCGACTAATTGTCCATCTTTATACAATCTTTCTTCTATAATATTTAACGAAAATGGACCTGACGTAACAATATTCGTTTTTTCTTCATGTACTTCTATTCTTCTTAATAAAGACTGTATACGTGCAGTTAATACTACTGGACTAAACGGTTTTGCAATATAATCATCTGCACCTATTCCTAGTCCTTGCACCTTATCTTCATCTTGTACACGTGCGGTTAACATAATAATACCCATTTTTTTATTTTCTTTCCTGATAGCCTTACAAACTTCTAAACCATCAATCCCCGGTAACATTACATCCAGCAGTGCTATATCAACAGTTTGTTCACTCAAAATCTGTAACGCTTCTTCTCCAGTAGTAGCTTCTATTACATAAAATCCAGCACGTTTTAAATTTAAAACAATAAAGCTACGGATCGTTAATTCATCTTCTAAAACTAAAATTTTTGACATAATTCCCACCTCCTACTCTTGTTGATAATCCGCTAGCGGTTTTATATATGCTTTCACTTTTTCAAATTCCGATTGCTTCGGTACTGCATATACGTGAGAAGCCGTTTTAATTGCTGCGCTGTAGCCTTTTATATTGAACCATTCTTTCCGCTTAAAAATATGAACTTCAAGCCATATTTTATTTGTTCTTGTATCCAAAAACTTTTGAGAATTTGATTCTTTTTGCTGATCTGGTATTGTAATTTTCCCTATTAACTCTTTAGGAATTTTCACATAATACCCTTTTTCTATATCTATATATCGTTCTTCAATTGGTTTAATTCCAGATTCACTCCACTGTATGTAACGTTCAAAAAGCGGACTATCACCATGTGATTTATCCTCCCAACCTTTTGGACGTACAGTACGAACAAATTCAATAATGCCGTCTTCATTAACATCTTTACTTTCTACAACATATTCATTAAATAAATCTTCTTTCCCACCTATAGGTAATACTTCATAATGATCCTGATCAAATTTTGCTACATAAGTTATACCTGAATGAGCCCCTGTTCCCGCATCGATTACAACTGCCTTTAATGATTTAGAAATACGGCCCATTTGTATTCTTTGAATACTATTTATAAATGGATCGTATGACACTTCAGATACAGTCTTAAATTGTTCCATGAACTCAACTGTCAGCTTCTCATCTTTTTCAAATGTAACAAGGCTTATATCTTTCAGTCCATTTTCATTTAGATCCTCTATGAATAACTTCGTATAACTTCGATTATATATTTCCTTCATCTCTTCATTTTCTTCCGAAAAAACATACATAACATGTTCTAACGATTCACGATTTACAGAGATTCCGATTAACAACTCTCTCTTCCCGTTCCCTGTAAAATCACCGACTTCAACGATATCTACATCTCCACCATCAAATTTATGTGTGGACTTTATTCTCCAGCCATTTCCGATTTCTTCATATACGGCTAAATATACGCTATGATCTTCATTCGGCAATTTATAAAATAAGATGGCTTCTTTCTTATTATCTTGTTTAAAATTCATTGACCAAATCATCTGTTTATCTTTGTTAGACATTGGAGTAAGTAAGCGATAATTAACAGGTAAATCTTTATCAATTTGTTCCTTTAATTCATTAATCCATTTTTCATTTGTAGGAGCTTCCATTAGACTTGTTGGAGCTTCAGACATTTTACATCCAGTCAATATAAAGATAATTCCCATCATGCTTAACCATTTCTGCATATGATATCTTTCCTTACCACAAATTTTGAATATGTCCTTTTACTTTTTTACCTATCCATTATACTCATACATATGAGTATAATTTTTCTAAACTAAAAAATCGTTACAGAAAAGTTACAAATACATTCCAAAAAAAAAGATTGGCAAAAGCCAATCTTTTTTTATTATTCGTTTCGGACTGATTTTGGCGTTACACCTAAATGATCATTTAATTTTTTTGAAATATCTTTTACATTTTTTTCATTTGGAATGTAATAATAAATACCACCGATACGTTTATCTGTACCTTCTATTTGCAATTTTTCCATTTCCAAATTAGATCCTGCCATATTTTTTGTAATGGCAAGCATATCGTCAAATGTTAAGTTCGTTTTCATATTTTTATCAACCGCATCTAGTAAAGAGCCCATTTTGCTAATTGATTGAACAGACATCGCTTTTTTAGCAATTGCTTCTATTACAAGTTGCTGTCTCTGTCCACGCATTGCGTCACTATCAATTTTACGCGTTCTTGCAAGTGCAAGTGCTTGTTCTCCATTTAAATGTTGGTAACCTTTTTCTAAATGAATCATACCAGCTTGGTCTTTACTATCTTGTTCAGTGAAAGTAACTGGTACATCAATATCAATACCACCAATTGAATCGACAATTTGTACGAATGATTCAAAGTTAAACTTCACATAATAATCAACAGGGACATTCAAAAATCTTTCCACTGTATCGCGTGTGCTTTCTACGCCACCAAATACGTGAGCATGAGTAATTTTATCTAATTTTTTTCTAGTTGGAATGTAAACACGTGAATCACGTGGAATACTTACTAGCTTAACAGACTTATCATCTTTATTAATTGTTGCTAATAAAAGTGCATCTGTTCGAACTGCTTCGCCATATTGGCTTTTTCTCATTTCACTTCCATCTACACCCATGATTAATATTGAAATATTATCCTTTAAAGGTTCGACTTCTTTATCACGCTTTGATGACTTATCAATTTTTGCATACGCATCATTTACAACAGCTTTTGCTTTATTATATATAAACGAACCATATCCTACTCCTCCAAAAATAAGTAGGAAAAATGGAATTAATATGAACCATTTTATTGACTTTCTTTTAGAACGCTTTTTATTACTTCTCGTATTTTGTTCTAATTCAGAGCTCATACCCATTCGCCTCTCTTTCTCTTTACCAAGTATAATGTAAGTCTATTTATCTTCATATTGAATTTCCTTTCACTAACCTTACAATTTTGTAAGGTTACTACTTAAACCCAATACGTATTCCATTTCACATTATACTCTCGTACTTATTTTTGGCAAGTCACTATTTACCAATTTCAAAAATTTAGCACTTCGCAACATGCGGATTTACAAATTTATTAACTCTTTCATTTTAAATTAGAATGTCTTTTTTCTAACAAACGATATGAATAAAGAATCCAGCTAATTATAAAATCTCTATGAATACAGTATATTTAACTTTATTATTTCTCAAACGGCGTATACACACTTTTCTTCCCCTGATTATCAATGTAAGCCGACTTTGCTTTTATTTTCGTTTTTTCTATTTCCATGTCTTCATTTGAGAAGTTCACAATGATTTTAATATCTTTTCCATAAGAAACAGATTGTACTAGCTTATCTTCTGACAAATACGCAAAATTCGTCATCTCTTCTTTTACTGCTTTTTCATGAACTTCATTCCAAACTTTTAGATGCTCTGTAATTTCTTTTTTATGCTTATTCCACTCTACTTCATCTAAATGGTACAACGGAGGAACATTATACAATAATTCAGACAGCATTCGATTTCCAACTTCATCTTTTACCTTTAAACTTCCCCATTCCCAATGATGCGTTGTAATAACGGAATCATTGTATACTAATTTATATAATGGTACCGAATATACTGGGTTTAAATATACTTGTTTATATTCTTCTTTCAATGGTACTTGTTTTGCATATTTTTCAGGCACATTTTGATTTGGTGACCAATATCCACCGACATAATACGGACTTGTTTTATTTTTCCGCATATCTTCATCGTCCCATTTAATAACAGGTGTTTCAATTCCGTGTGCAAATGCAATCGTACTACTAGCAAAATCATTTCCGCCTTCAGAACCAACGACCATACCCTTTTCTTGCGCAATGTAGTCCATTCGTTTTAAACGTGCTTTTAAATCTTGCTCTTGCGTCGTTATATGTTTCGCTGAATAGTCATCGTAAATTTCACCTGTCGCATCACAATCAATAAACCATGAATTATATTTAGGACCATTTTGTAATATATCATTCATGCGTTCCTTTACACTAGGCAGCGATAAAGTCGGGTTTAACTTGCGACCTCTACCTAAAAAGCCTTGCACCTTTTCTCCGTTTTTCTTCGTTACAGTAGCCTCTTCGTATAATGATGGGTCATTAAAGGATGCTGTGTTCCAATTTTTATCACTTTTTTCGTGAATGGAATGATATGAATCATACGGACCAACTAAATACCCCATTTCCTTAGCTTTTGTCACGAAATTAGGTTGCATAAATCCTTGTTCCCAGTTCGGCAGACCAATCCATGCTTTTTCTATTCCTGCCTCTTTCATTTCCTTTAGTATGTCCGTTCCATCTGCATTACCCCATTTACTTACCTCTTCAACCGCATCACCAAGTAGCGACTTTAATAAATGCTTATTTAAGCTATACAATTCTGTATTCGTTAAGTGACCTACACCTTTCTTTAATAGCACACTAGCTTCCTGATTAACGTTTTGAAAAATATCCTCTTTATAAAATTCCTTCATAGATAACACTTCGTTTATATAACGTAAAATAACATTTTTTTGATACTTATCAATAAAATCTTGTTTACTTACTTGATCTAATACATTCAGTTCCCCAGGCTCTGAACTATTCTTTTGAATAAGTTCTTTTATATGACTAAACAGCGGGCTATTTATTTGCTCTCTTAGTTTTGACCAATTTATATTACTTTCTGATAAACCATTTTGATTCCAAAAATAAAAATGCGCCGCTCCATATAACTTTTCGATTTCTTTATTTTTTCTAGCCTTTTCTTGTAATGTTTTAAATTCACCTTTTCGAACAATATCATCCTTATACAGTTTAGTAATGCTTACCGCATCATTATTTGTCACATATAATTGAAATCCATATGTTTTATTTTTATTTATGCTCGGAAATTCATGTGTAAAATCAAATCCTATTTTCGGATCCGAATGAAATTTCAATTCATTATTAAACATATTCTTTGCAATATATACAATTGAATATTTCGAACCATTTAATGCGAAAAACTTCATAGAAAATGATTCAGCAAATGAATATGCATCATCCTTTAAAAACTTCTTCCAATTCTCATCATTGCTCGGAATTTGCTTACCCTCCCATAACGGAAGTGTATAATTTTCAGCTTCTACTTTCGGCCATGTAAAGCTTTCTGCACCAGTCGATTCCACTTCAATGTTTAAGTGGTCTTTTTTCTTTTCTAATTTTATTTTTACTTTTTGATCTGGATATTCCCACGATGTACGATCCTTTTCTTTTTTTACATTCGATACCTTCATTTTCGGTAGGGGTTGTGATGCCTGTTCCTTTACCCCCTCATGTTCTACAGTTAATGTGAATGTTTCTGGATTTACATCATAAGTAAAATCTTTATACGTCGCTTTCTTTATTTTAGACTCTTGTACAGCATTACTACCTTTTACGTCACAACCGACTAAAGTCGAAAACGACATAGTTGTAAGAAGACATATCGCTATCATTTTTTTCATCCTCTGCACCTCCACCAATGAATATACAGGTGCTTTGTTACAGGAATGTGGCAAAAAATAATAGAGCTAGCATTTTGCTAGCTCTATTTGGAGTATTAAAAGTTGATATGAACAACTATAACTTGCTTAGAAGATATGTAATACAGTAACTGCGTTTTTTCTCAATAATTATGAAACTAAACAAATCAAAATTTTAACAAGCATTCTTCAACTGAAAAAATAAGTGTATACAATGTATCCTAAAAATAGTACTAAAATGATTATTCCTGTGCCTTTCCAATTCATACCGCCTGCTATATCAACTGGACTACCTGTTTCCGCTCTATTGAGTCCGTCATGTAAAGAACCCGTAAGATTACTTTTTAATTCACTTTGTCTCATACGCTCTCTTTTTTCTTCTGGTGACTCTTTATTCATGTAATCACCTCCAAAATGAATGCACTCTTTACTTACATTATTCAAAATCAACATTTGTTTTATATTTTCTTCCGAAAAAACCTAATTTAAAATAGGTTTGCAACGTAAAGAAAGCTAGCCATGCCAGCTTTCTTTACGATCCAATATGCTCTTCCTTATTTACAATAATACCTTTATGGTCGATTTCAAGCTCACATACTTTCATATCTGTAAATACTCTCGCTAACTGCCCAGCGATTTCTTGACGTTTCTCATATGGTGTTAATATAAAAATAGATGGTCCCGCACCGCTAAGTGCTGTGCCGTACGCACCAAATTCTTTTGCGCATTTACGAATAGATGGTAATAACGGTACGAGTTCTAAACGATATAGCTCGTGAAAATGGTCTCTCTCCATCATTTCACCTACAACTTCCCACCGCTTTTGACATAATGCAGCTACTAATACGTTACTTATCGCACTCGCTTTAACTGCCTCATGAAACGGAAACATCTTTGGTAATACAGATCGACTTTCATCTGTATTTAATTCTTCATTCGGAATGAGAGAAACTACACCTAATTCCTTGCTCTCAATTCTTACGACGGAAACATCCTTTCCATCAAGTGCTCCAATTACAGTTCCACCTAATATAGAAGCAGCAACATTATCAGGATGTCCTTCAAAATTTGTAGCAATTTGAACTTTTTGATCAGCAGTTAAGTTCAAATTGCCTAGTTGATTCGCAAGCTCTATCCCAGCTACAATCGCTGATGCACTACTTCCTAGCCCTCTCGTTAATGGGATATTACTAGTAACTTCTATTATATGGGGTGATATAGAAGGACATACTTTACATGCCGTGCTAACGATTAAATTTTTATCGTCTGCTGGAATTGATTCTTCAAAGGAATGGATTACTTGCCATTTATCAGCTTTTTCTTTAACCACCACATCTAAATACAATGACAAAGCTATTCCAACTGAATCAAATCCAGGACCAACATTCGCCGTACTAGCAGGGACACGAACGCTAAATGGTATCACGACATAATCACCCCTTTAATATGATCTTTAATTTGTTCTATATCATTTGACACACTTGCGATGTCTAGTTGATTTGAAGAAATAGCGATATCAGGATCCTTCAAACCATTTCCAGTTAATACTGCAACAACTGTTTCTCCCTTTTTGATTTTTCCAGATTCAACATGTTTAATTACGCCGGCTAATGAAGCATTTGATCCTGGTTCAGCGAAAACTCCTTCAGTTTTTGCTAATAACCTATACGCATGTAAAATTTCTTCATCTGATACCATATCTATTTCACCACGAGACTGCTCGGCAGCCTCTACTGCATATGACCAACTTGCTGGGTTACCGATGCGAATCGCTGTTGCAATTGTTTCAGGTTCTTCAATTACATGCCCTTTTACAATTGCAGCTGCTCCTTCCGCTTCAAAACCATGGATTCTTGGCTTCTTATAACCTTTTTCTTTCTCATATTCACAGAAACCTTTCCAATATGCTGTAATATTTCCTGCGTTCCCAACAGGGATAGCTAGAACATCTGGTGCATTTTGCAATTGGTCACAAATTTCAAATGCTGCCGTTTTTTGCCCTTCAATTCGATAAGGATTCACTGAATTTACTAACGTAATCGGCTCTTCTGCAGCAATATTTCTTACAGCCTTAAGTGCATCATCGAAATTCCCTTCTATTGAAATAATTTCAGCTCCATAAGCGACCGCTTGCGCTAATTTTCCATGTGCAATCTTTCCTTCTGGTATTACGATAATGCATTTCATCCCAAGACGTGCCGCATATGCTGCAGCTGATGCTGATGTATTACCTGTTGATGCACAAATGATTGCTTCTGAACCTTCTTCTTTCGCCTTAGCAACTGCCATGACCATACCACGATCTTTAAAAGAACCTGTCGGATTCGCTCCTTCGTACTTACCGTATAGCTGAATCCCTAATTGTTTTGATATGTTTAATAATGGAATAAGTGGTGTGTTTCCTTCCATTAAGCTGACATCAGGTGTATTTTCATTCACCGGTAAATAAGAAGCATACTGTTTTAATAGTCCTTTATACATATTGTTTTTCCTCCTCAATAATGTAGTAACTGTTTATTTCACTTGCGACAGCTTCTATCGCTCCTAAAACTCGTTCAAATTGATACTTGGAAGTTCGATGTGTCACAACAACAACTTCTGCCAGTTCACGGTTTAAAGGTAATTGAATAACTTCTTTTAAACTTACAGAGTAATTAACGAAACATTCTGTTATTTTTTGTAACATCCCAGGCTCATCTCGTAATGAAATACGCAAGAAATATTTCGAAACTACTTCTTCATCACCTTGTAATTCATAAGGAACTGGTTCTTTTAACGCACTTTTATTTTTCGGCACTTGATTCATATTTTTAACGATGGAAATAATATCACTTACTACAGCAGAACCAGTTGGCAACTTTCCAGCTCCAGGTCCGTAAAACATTACTTCTCCTACCGCTTGACCGTGAACATATACTGCATTAAATTCATTATTCACATTTGATAATGGATGCTGGCTCGGTAAAAGCGTCGGTTCTACACTTAAATGAATGGCTGATCCTTGTTTTTCAGCCTTACCAATTAACTTCATAGTAAATCCTAACTTTTCAGCCATTTGTAAATCTTCTTTTTCGACCTTTCGAATCCCTCTTACTTGCACATCATCTAATGAAACATTCATCGAAAAACCTAAGTTTGCAAGAATTGCTACCTTTCTCGCCGCATCTAGTCCATCTACATCTGCTGTCGGATCCGATTCTGCAAAACCTAATTTTTGCGCTTCCTGTAAAGCCTCTTCATAAGACCATCCATTTTGACTCATTTTTGTTAACATATAATTTGTTGTACCATTTACAATTCCCATTATTTTTTCAATTTGATCTGATGCTAGCCCGTCAGTTAGTCCTCTTAACACTGGAATACCGCCCGCTACACTCGCTTCGTAACATAAATCACAATCATTATCGTTCGCCAGTTGAAGAAGCTCTGCACCATATACAGCCATTAAATCTTTATTTGCTGTTACGACATGCTTTTTATTTCGTAAAGCCTTAACAATATGCTGCTTTGCTTCTTCAATTCCACCCATTACCTCTACTACAATATCAATATTTGAATCATTTAGAACTTCATCTGCATGACTTGTTACTGCAATTCCATCAATACAAACATCGCGTTCTTTTTCCAAATCACGTACAACGACTGTTTTCACTTTCACTTCGTATCCTGTATCAAGTGCGATTTTTTTATAATGTTCTTTCAAAATATGAACAACACCACTTCCGACCGTACCTAAACCTAATACCCCAACATTTATAACGTTATTCATCTTCTAATCTCCTCCTAAAAGTTTAATTGTTACATCTATAAATCACCTTACTCTGCTTTTTTGTCATGCAGGTGGTGGTTATTTCCGTACTTATAAATCGTTTCATATTACCGCACCTCCTTTCAAAGTAATAAAAAAACACACTCTTCCCTAGGAAAGGGACGAATGTGTTTTCGTGGTTCCACCCTTGTTCCAATCTAGACGTACCTCCTCCTAGATTGCTCAAGTTCAGATAACGGCTGATACCGTCAATAATTACTAGATTACTCGTTCACTATTGAAGTTCAAAGGTGGTAAAATCATTTCTCGTGTTAGGAAGCTCACACCCTTGGCTTCCCTCTCTGTAAACCGTAAAAATGATTTCGTGTCCTTATCGTTACTTTTTTCGTTCATGTTTATTTGTTAACTCATTATACTCGCATAAAAAACAAAATCAATACTATTTTTTAATTATTTTAAATTTTCAATCTATAATACTATAAAAAAACACACTCTTCCCTAGGAAAGGGACGAATGTGTTTTCGTGGTTCCACCCTTGTTCCAATCTAGACGTACCTCCTCCTAGATTGCTCAAGTTCAGATAACGGCTGATACCGCCAATAATTACTAGATTACTCGTTCACTATTGAAGTTCAAAGGTGGTAAAACCATTTCTCGTGTTAGGAAGCTCACACCCTTGACTTCCCTCTCTGTAAACCGTAAAAATGATTTCGTGTCCTTATCATTACTTTTTCGTTCATGTCTATTTGTTAACTTATTATAGTTATCAACTTTTTAAAAAGCAAGCCTATTTTTACTAACTATTTTCAAAATATTTTTTTATTATATTTCACAATAACATTATGCAACTGCCACTCAATTTACCTATTTTGTCATTTCTCCAGTTTATAAATCAACGGTTCATATATAAAGTGAAACTTTAATCAGTGGGGATTTTGTTTATCCCCACCTAACTTCTTTGTTTTCGCTGAATTTTGAGGTAGGAGTCTTACTGCCCGTTAATGCGGGATAAATTCCCCATTCTAAAACCCGTACATACCCACCTTACAAAACTATATCAATAAAATTTTCAATACAATCTTTTTGTATAACTTTCTTCTAAAGAACGTGCAACATCTTCTTCTGAAGTATTCACTTTCGCATGCTCCAGCAACATTTTTGCTGCTGAAGGTAACTCTTTTTTATTTAACCAATATTCTGATTCCCACATCTTAGAACGAATAAACGCTTTTGCACAATGAATGTAACACTCTTCTATTTCAACAACAATTCCAAGTAACGGATTGCGTCCATTCGCCTGCATTTCTTTCAAAATTTCTTCGTCGTTTGTAATATATGCTCGGCCATTTATTCTGAGTGTCTCCCCAAGACCTGGAATAAAAAAGATTAGTCCTACACGTGGATTTGAAATAATATTCAAAATGGAGTCTATACGACGATTTCCTGGTCTTTCTGGAATGATAATTTTATTATTATTGAGTACGTATACAAATCCAGGTGCGTCTCCTCTCGGCGAGGCGTCACACTCCCCCAACTTATTTGCAGTAGATAATACTAGAAAAGGAGATTTAGAAAGGAAATCTACACAATGGTGGTCTAATGATGAAATAACTTTTTTCAATGCTCGCTCACTTGGTTGCCCCAATATTTTTCGTAACTCTTCCTCTGTTGAAATAATCGATTTTATTTCCATACGCTCTATCTCCACTTATAATCGCCCCTTTTTCTTTATTTTCCCAAAATTCAATACGAATATTGTATAATAAAATTTGCAGAAAGGGGAATTAAAATGACAGAGTGGTTAACAATATTTGATTCTGAAAGAAATACACTTGGGAAGAAATTACGCGATGAAGTGCATCGTGACGGTGATTGGCACGAAACATTTCACTGTT
This sequence comes from Bacillus cereus group sp. MYBK5-2, assembly GCF_051915685.1. Classification (NCBI taxonomy): domain Bacteria; kingdom Bacillati; phylum Bacillota; class Bacilli; order Caryophanales; family Bacillaceae; genus Bacillus; species Bacillus cereus group sp. MYBK5-2. The sequence goes on along the minus strand of NZ_JBQAFE010000001.1, from coordinate 1,111,737 downwards.
GGTTTGTAGAAAAAGATGCTAAAGATATATTCTTATATTTCCAGTTACGCTCTAAAAATAAAAAAGAAGCTCCATGTATATGGGATATTACTTCAGCTGGACATATTATGCATGATGAAGATGTACAAATTGGTGGTCTTCGTGAAATCGAAGAAGAATTGGGGCTTTCCTTTCAAACTACTGATTTAGTATACAAAGGAATCTTTAAAATAGACTATAAAATTTCAAATCTTACTGATCGTGAATTTTGTCATATGTATTTTCACAATGTCATCAATCCACTTCCATTCGCACCAGGTGAAGAAGTAGACGATGTGATGAAAGTACATGCAACTTCTTTTCTACAACTATTAAATGGAGAGATTTCATCTTTAAAAACGATTTCAGTCTTAAACAATAAACCGATTACGATAACATTTGAAGATATTTATCCGTATGATCTTGCATACTATGAATTTGTTGTTGCACAAGGAAAAGAACTACTAAAAAATAATAGTTTGTAAATATAATAGGACTCCTATCTATCATTGACTGAGAGTCCTATTTTCCTTATCATCATTGTTCAATTGTCTTTAATCTGTTCTCTACTCGTATAAATAAGCGAATGATTAACAATACCATAACCACCATAATCGCTATTATTGTATATGGATATCTAAACAGTATACTAATAACACTTCCAATTAACATCATGATGAATCCGTTCTGCTTCATCACTTCTACACTATACCTGTTACCCGCATCCCATAATTCCTTATTTTTCATAGATCGTTTCGTACGATAACCATATGCCGCATTAATATCGGTCGGTGGATTTTTTTGAAGAATAATTGCCGCAAATATAAAAACAATACCAATCAATATGCTTATTCCTATGTTTACTAGTGCATCAATCAATTATATCCCCCTAACTTACACTTTCATTATACGACATAACCCTTATTTTCCTAATTTATAACACATTCACTTTCTTTCTTTTGATGTCTGGAACATACTTGGAAGTGTTACAAAACGTGCCCCTTTCGTTTTTAACTGCGGAATGATTTTGTCTAGTGCATCTACAGATCCTTGTAAATGCCCACCTGGTGTTGAATGTTGGAGGATGACACTTCCAGGAAATGAATTCCCTAACACATTATTTGTAATCGTATCAGCACTCACACCTTTCCAATCAACTGTATCAACACTCCACTGTACAATCATAAAATTTTGCTCTGTGGCCCATTTTAATTGATTTTCAAGTATTTCACCGTATGGCGGACGTATAAACTTCGGTGCATAACCAGCTAAACGATTTAATATTTCTTCCGTTTTTATAATTTGATTACGGTACTCATCCTCATTTACTTTCGCTAAGTTCGGATGACTATACGTATGATTACCAATTACATGCCCTTCATTTGCAATACGCTTTACTACGTTCGGAAATTTTTCTGCGTTTTCACCAAGTAAGAAAAAAGTAGCTTTTACATTATGTTGTTTTAACTTATCTAAAATTTTTGGCGTGAATTCTAAATCTGGTCCATCATCAAATGTAAGAGCGACTTCCGCTTTATTATACGGTCCTGAAAATGCGTACGCATATTTTTCAACCCATGAAAATAGTGTCCACGATCCACGATCATCTGCTTTCATTTTCACTTCATAGTTTTGAGGAATATATACGTATGGCAATGCGCTTATATATTCTCCATAATAAAATGAGTTATATGGCATATAAGCATACGAAACATCTCGTTCTAGTCCCCATTGATATGGAGCAAACATTTGTGGCGAATAAAAATAATACATGATAAAAAACCTCCCTAAATTTTCATATGTGATTCATCTGCACTTTGTTAGAGAAATTGTTAGTCATAAACAAAAATAAGACTGTCCTTAATTAGGACAGCCTTACTACTTTATATTATTAATAAATTGATGTACTATCTTTTGGCAAAGCTTTCACATGTTTTAAATAATTCGTCACTTTATCATCCTCATCTTGCGGATATTGATATTCATATGTGTTAGCGATTTCGTTCGCCACTTCCCTAAATAAATCACTCATGACAAAGAATGACTCCCATATGTTTTCATATTCAGCATTAGAAAATGTCCTTTTAAATTGCTCCCACATATCTTCTTCAATATATTGCTCGAAATGCTTTCCAAACTTCCCTGTATTAACTGTAAAGTCTGTTTTCATACCAATATGCCATTCTAGCATTACGATGAACATATCTCGCACTGGTCCTTCAAGCATTCCTTTTGCATAAGAAAGTTCCTCTCGCCATAACCCTTTTGCGATATTCGTACTACACCACCAAAATTCATTACAGCAATCCAAAAACTCTTTTTCTGTAGGCTTTTTTATTAAGTAATCCTTATCGCTTGCTGGCGGGAATTCTTCCAGACAATTATCTTTATCAAGAAGCAGTTTACTTAAACTATCTTGTCCAACGAACTTTTTTATTAACTCAACTGGAACTAGCGTTAAATCAATCCGATTCCCATCCATGAACTGCATTAAATACGGAAACTTCCCATCTTCATCTGGTTGAACTAACGACATTTCTTCTGGCATTTGTACTATCATTATTTCTCCAAATCTATGAACCCAATTATGATTAGACGTAAAAGATTGTATATCATTTACAACATACATAATATCATAGTCTTGAAAACAATCTCTTTTCACATTTGGATTTACACGCGATCCATTCATGATAACTGCTCGAATTCTTTCATCCTCTTTTGCTATATTTATAATTACGTCTAACATTTCTTTTTCAGTTCTCATCTACTTATATCCTCCAATTTTTTAATATATAATATAGTGTTATGTATACTGGAGGTCCACGAGCTAATCTCGTTATACACGATACATGTTATAATTTTTGAAACTTCTTTTTCATCCCTTTTTCCTCCTTACATCACTCTTTTACAACTGCCATCCCTTTCAATTTCCCAATGCTTTCTACCATTTACTTTTAATTATACCGAAAATTCTGTCTCGAATACAAAAAATAAAGAAGGGATATCTACCCCTTACAGAATAGATATCCCTTCTTTTAAATATAAATTTAATTCCTATGGATTAGTAGACCAAAGCCCAGCAGATTTAATAAACGTACGTTTATTTAATTTCAGCTGCGCTACGATAAATTCTGCAATATCTTCTGCTTGCATTACTTTATCAGGGTTTCCATCAGTTAATCCTAAATCTACAGCCATATCAGTTGCTACTGTACTTGGAGTTAAAGCTGTTACACGAATGTTATGTTTGCGAACTTCCATCGCTAACGATTCTGTTAAGCCAAGGACACCAAATTTAGAAGCACTATATGCACTTGTTACAGGTGCGCCTTTTTGTCCTGCTGTAGATGAAATGTTAATGATATCACCAGATTGTTGTTCAATCATGCTCGGTAAAGCTGCACGAGTTGCATAGTATACACCCATTAAATTTACTTGAATGATTTTTTCCCAATCAGCAACGTCTAGTTCTAAAAACTTACCGAATTTAGAAATACCAGCGTTATTAATTAAAATATCGATAGATCCTAAACCATTTTTTAACGTTTCAATCGCAGTTGTTACTTCTTCGTATGAAGAAACATCAGCAGTTGCAATAACAGCTTTTACACCTTCTGCTTCTACTTCTTTCGCTACAGCTTTTAAGTTTTCTTCTGAACGAGCTAATAAGCCTACATTTACGCCTTCTTTCGCTAATGCGATTGCTACAGCGCGACCAATCCCTCTACCTGCTCCTGTAATTAAAGCATTTTTACCTTGTAATAATTCTGCCAAGTATAACACTCCTTAATCATCTCAGTTATGTATTATATTAAAATTGTATCTATGTTTATGTAAAAAGGCAATGATGCACTTTCATGTGCGTAGGTTACTTGTAGGTAACTATAGAAAGGTTTTATTTATAAGTTTCATTTTTTTACCATTATTCATGTAAAATAAAAACAAATCCAGCATAGGAGAGTGTATGAGTATGAAAAGAAAAAAACGGTGCTTGTCACTAACTGCAGTCGGACTATGTATCATATTGTTTGCACTGTACTTTATATTTGGTAACCCACTAAATTATAAAGTAATTGAAAAAGATACTAGCCATTATCTCCATACTAAAAAAGGTTATAAGCAAGAAGAAATACAAAACATAATCGGAAAATATACTCCCCTTTATAATATTGGCTATTATGCAACAGTAGTATATAAAGACGAACCATATTTCACCTACTCTTATACATACGATGATAATAAAAAAATAATACAAGACAACGGTATTTTAGGAAGACACACTGAGTCATTTGAACATCTTCATTTAAACTGGTCGTTGTTTGACCAGTTAGTAGATGGTATTCATACAAACTTGCAAGGAAGAGGTTTAAGAGAAAAGAAAGATTATTCTATACGACACGTTCAATTCATTGATATAGATGACGATAAAAACGGTGCAGAAGCATACGTTGACTTTAAGAAAGATAAAGAATCCGATTACTCATATCGTATGAATAGCGAAGGAAAAGCTTATCAATATAATTGCAGTAACGGTAAATGCATTTTTAAAGAGAAATAGTGTTAGAAGGAGAACCTTCTAACACTATTTCTCTTCATGATTCGGCATACGCACAATAAATTCAGTACCTTTTCCTTCCTCACTCTCCACTTTTATCTCCCCTTGATGAAGGTCGAGTACTTTCTTTACAATAGCTAAACCTAAGCCACTTCCTCCATAGGCACGATTTCGTGAAGAATCCGCTTTATAAAAGCGCTCAAAAATATGTTGTTTCTGTTCTTCTGATATACCAATTCCTGAATCACGGATACGCACTTCCACTACTGTCTCATGTTCCTTTAACTGAATAGTAATCGTACCACCGCTTGGAGTAAATTTAATACTATTATGAATTAAATTAATCCACACTTGACTCATACTTTCTTGGTCAGCAATAACATATACTTTTTCTAAATCTAGTTCTAACTCAATTTCTTTTTCAGCCCAGAGTGGTTCACTATTTAACACAATTTGCTTTAATTGTTGATCTAATCGATAGCTCACTCTTTCTGGTGTATACTCTTCTGATTCTAAAAGAGTTAGCTTTAGTAAATTTTGACTTAGTTTAGATAATCTCGTTGTTTCAGTTTCAATAATGGTAAGATAATGCTTTCTTTTTTCCTCAGAAAGATTATCGTCTTGTAGTGCTCTAGCAAATCCTTTTATAGAAGTTAACGGTGACTGTATTTCATGAGAAACATTCGATACAAACTCTTGTCTCATTTTCTCCATCGTATTCAGTTCATCTGTCATATCATTTATACTTTTTACGAGCACGCCAATTTCACCATCATACTTTTCTTCATTTCTTATTTTTACGGAGAAGTCTCCTTTTGCAATTTTTTGTATCGGTTCAATAATAGTCCAAATCATCGCCTCTCGTTTTGGTCTCATTAATATTCCAATCAATGTCCAAATAAGAATAATAAAGACAAAACCGACCATATCACTAATTAGAAAGGCAACAAACGGCGATACGTTTACGTCAAAAGCATTCAATAAACTAGTTGCTACATAAAATGCGATAGACCAAATGATAGTAAGAAAAGAAAAGAGCGCTAATACCGCCCCAAATACTTTCAGCATCTTCAACTTACTCATTCGTTTTCTTTTTCTCATTTACTTACCTCTAAGCGATACCCTAATCCTCTTATTGTTTTAATACTAAATTTCGACTGCTCTTCTTGAAACTTCTCACGTAACCGATTAATATGAACGTCTAGTGTACGTTCATTTCCTTCAAAATCATATCCCCATATTTCTTCAATTAATTGCTCTCTCGAACAAGTTCTTCCCGATTTAGACCCTAAAGTAAAGAGCAACTCAAATTCTTTTAACGGTAACGTAACCGTTTGTTCTCCACATGTAACTTCGAATGTTTTACGATTTAATAATACATCTCCAACTTGAATCGATTGCGAAACAGTAATTTGGTAACGTTTCAATAATGCCTTTACTCTCACTACTAGTTCTATAGGATCAAATGGTTTTACAAGATAATCATCTGTCCCAAGGTGAAATCCTTTTACTTTTTGTGATGTTTCCCCTTTGGCAGTTAGCATCAGAACCGGGATATCATAGTATTTTCTTAATTCAAAACATACATCAAATCCATCCATATTTGGCATCATGATATCAAGAATAACCATATCGACTTTTACGTCATCCATTTTCTGAAGTGCATCTACTCCATCAATTGCCTCATATGTTTGAAAACCTTCTCGTTCTAAAAATACGGAAACGAGTTCTCTAATGTGTGGATCGTCGTCTACTATTAAAATTTTAGGTATCAAAGGAACCATTTCCTTTCTACTTAGCATCTAATATATTTTTTAAAAATGAATCATCAGTGGAGTAAAATCCCACTGATGATTCATTTTATAATGCACCCTCTTTAATTTTCAATTGCTGCGTTGCAAACTCACGATACATATCATGCGTCTGTAATAATTCATCATGCGTACCACTACCTGTAAGATTCCCTTTTTCAATAAAGATAATTTTATCTGCATCTACAACAGTAGAAAGTCTATGTGCAATCACTAATGTTGTTCTGCCTTTCATTAAGTTATTTAATGCTTTTTGAACGACAGACTCAGATTTACTATCTAAGCTTGAAGTTGCCTCATCGAGCATAAGAATTTGCGGATTTCGAAGTAACGCTCGGGCAATAGCAATTCGCTGTCTTTGTCCCCCAGAAAGCTTCACACCGCGTTCTCCAACTTCTGTTGCATAACCGTTTGGTAAGTCATGAATAAACGCATCAACATATGCCATTGTAGCTACTTTTTCAATTTCTTCATCCGTTACTTCGCCCTCGACACCATAACAAATATTATCACGAATCGTTCCATCAATTAACGGACTATCTTGTGATACGTAACCGATTTGACGTCGCCATGACTCTAATGAATAACTCGTAATTGATTCTTCCCCTAATTTAATGGCGCCACTAGTTGGCTCATAAAAACGTTCCAATAATGAGAATAACGTTGTTTTCCCACTACCACTTGGTCCTACAATTGCTGTCACTTTTCCAGATTCAATTGTGAAATCAATATTTTTCAAAACTTGCTCTTCTTCGTTATACTCAAAATGTACATTTTCAAGAACAATCGGTTGCTTAGCATTTGTCACTTTCACACCAGTTTCATGATCTTCTACTTCATATTCTAAAATCGTACTAATTCTTTCCGTTGCACCAATTGCCTTTTGGAATTGTGTAAAGAACATAGATAATTGACTCATCGGCATTACAATTTGAACTAAATACAAAATAAACGCTACAAGTTCACCGGTTGTTAATGCACCGCTAGAAACTCGCATCCCGCCATATCCTACGATAATAACAAGTAGTGCCATTAAAACAAACGACATAACTGGCGAAATTAATGCTTGCACTTTCCCTTCTTTCAAACCAAATTGTAATAACTTTTGTATACCTGTGTTACCCGTTTCATATTCTCTTTTTTCTGTATTTGAAGATTTCACTAAACGAATTTCTGATAACACTTGCGTTAACACACTTGTAAAAGATGCCGTTTCATCTTGAAGCGCTTTTGAAATCTTATACATTTTTCGTCCAAGTGGAACTAAAATTAATACAGACAACGGAATAACCGTTAAAAGTAACGCAGTCATTTTCCAATCTAAAACAAATAATACAATTAACGATCCAACAATTGAAATACCACCTGTTAATAAGTTTGACAAATGCTCAGAAATTAACGTTTTCACTACACCTGTATCATTCGTCATACGGCTAATTGTATCACCTGTTCTATTTTGATCGTAATAAGATACCGGCAAGATAAGTACCTTTTTCCACAAACGTTCTCTTAGTCCCGCTACAATCTTCTGCCCAATATAATTTAGTAAATATATAGACAACCCTGCCGCAATAGTTTGCATTACAAAGAAAGCAACTAATCCAACAATTTGTCCTGCACTAATTGAAGAAAGCGAAAAATTATCTACTAATCCTTTTGTAAGCATAGGAATAAATAAACTCGCTCCCGTAGAAAGCAAACTCATTAATAACGCAAAAACTAAAATTCCTTTCGGAGGATTTGTATCTTGAATAAGGCGTAAAAACTGCCTCCAACTCCCTTTTTTCTTCATTTCATTTCTAACTTCCATTCCTGTTCATCTCCTCGTGTTAAACCAAACTGTTCTTTCTAAAATTAGAATACGATACAAATGTAAACTGAATGTAAACACACTTTTTCTATTTTTACAAAATATACATAAAAACTCATCTTTACAACAGATATAAATATCTGATATTATTACCTGGTACTTAATATTATTCTATGTAAATTATAGATAAATAATTTACAACACGATATAAATCTCCAGTTAGTGAAAGGAGTATCCTTTTTGCAAACAAATATACATTCTGAAAAGGAAACAATTATTTTTATTCATGGATTAGTTGGCAATCGTCGCGCCTTCAAAAAGGAGCAAAAACGTTTTTCTTCCTCCTACAACATTATAACTTATGACTTATTAGGTCACGGTGATGATAAAGGAGAAGCAATCGACTTTTCATTACAGCGCCTCGTAGATCAATTATTAAACTTATATGAGCAAGAAGGTATTAAAAAAGCACATATTTGTGCGCTAAGTTACGGCTGTTACATCTCTACAATTTTCGCACAAATGCATCCAGAAAAAGTATTAAGTATTTGTCATATTGGAGGACATTACAATAACCCTTCTCGTTTATATAATGTATTTCAAAATTTTTGGGAGAAGCGAGGAGATGAATACTCTAAATGGCTCTCTCAATACGCAAATACTATTTTTCCAAGCGGTATATTAAAAGCAAATCCGTTCGCAGTCATTTCAAGAAATATTTACTACCGTTTCGGATTACAATTACATTCATCCATAATTGCCCAGTCATTACGACATCGGTTAGAATTCGATTTAAAATCTAAATTAAAATCACTTCCTCACCCTATACTATGGGTAATGGGAGAGCATGATCATCTCTATAAATCTTGTCTATTTGATTTGAAATCTATTTTGCCTAACGTTCTATATAAGGAAATACCGTTAGCGGGACATGCAGCGAACTTATTTCGTCCTAACTATTTCCATGACTTATATGATCGATTTTTAAATGGAAAGTTAAAATAAAAACTATTAAACTTCCAATTTATTCAACTATAAAAAGGCTTCCCAAGTTTCCTTGGAAAGCCTTTTCTCTATACGAAAAGTATATAAAACTACTTTTTCTTAGTATGCTTTTGTGTAACCTAATAGGTGCTTGCTCCAGTAAGAGTTACTTACAGAACTAATACGTACACCAGTTGCATCTGTTTCTGCACTAATGAACTGACCGTTTCCTAAGTAAACACCCATGTGAGAAGGACCTGATTTATAAGTATTTTGGAAGTATACTAAATCACCTGGTTGTGGATTGCTAGTTTTTGTTTTAGAGCTCCAGTATCCAGCAACTGTTTGACGAGCGCCTTTATGACCAGTTTGATTTAATACGTAGTGAATGAATCCACTGCAGTCAAAACCAGCAGGTGTTGTACCAGCAGTTCTGTATGGTGAACCATTTAAAGATCTAGCGAATCCAGCGATTGAAGATGTATCTCCACCTGTTGTTGGTTTTTGTACGTCTTTACCTGGTTGTTGAACGTTATTTGTAACATTATTGTTATTTGTAACGTTGTTTACTCCGCCTTTTACAAACTTAACGAAGTCTGCACTTACGTAACCTGTGCGGCCGTTATGGTTAATTTTGTACCAACCATTTTCAGCACCAGTAACGTTTAATACTTTACCATTTGTTACTCCACCGATTACAGCGTTGTATGTAGCTGGGCCTGTACGTACTTTTAAAGCACCAGTGTTAACAACATAAGAACCACCAGTTTGAACTGTTGTAGTATTGTTGTTTGTAGTTGGTTGTTGTGTTTCGTTAGATACAGCAGAACCACCTTTTGTTACGAAGTCTTTGCTTACGTATCCAGTTCCACCATTGAAGTTGATTTTAAACCAATCTTGTACTTCACCTACAACTTGTACTGTTTTACCTTTGTTTACAGAACCTAATACTGTATGAGATGTACTTGGGCCTGTACGTACGTTAAGTGAAGAAACGTTTACTGTGTAAGTACCTGTTCCTTGTTGAACAGTCGTTCCTGTTTTGCCACCAGTCGTTACGAAGTCACCACTTACATAACCTGTTTGACCATTTACGTTTACTTTGAACCAACCATTTTCTTGTCCAACTACTTGTAGCACTTGGCCTGATTTTACTTTAGAAATAACGTTATGTCCTGTACCAGCACCTGAACGAACATTTAATACATCAGCAGTTACTGTGTATTTTAATTCAGAAGTTGTTTCTACAGTTTTTGTTTCAGTTACAGTCGTTTGAGTTTGAGTTTGAGTTTGTCCATTAATTTCTTTTAGCGCTTCATTTGAAACTTGTGCATGAGCAGAATCCATTCCTGGAACTGCAACGCCAGCTACAGAAGCTGCTGCTAAACCTGCAATTACTTTTTTCATAAGTTGTCTTTACTTCCTTTCCCTACTATCCTCTTAAAAAAAACTAAAACTTTAATACTTTACAATATTATCAAAGTAAAATATTCATCCAGTTCCATTTTTTAGCAAGAGTTTTATTTTTCACACAGAGTTCATTTTAAATGAACAAAGTGAAATCCGTGTGAACTTCATGTGAACTTTATCATTAAACACAGTGTTTTTGCAATGGTTTTTTCAAATTTCTTATATATCGCATGAAAATTCGACATTCTATTTAATATTTTAATATAAAATATCCCTTTTCTATCTATTATAAAAAATTCTATTAACCTAATACAAACTCAAGTATGTATTTCCTTATAAAGCTCCTTACATGAAGTATACTTTCATCATGACAAAAATCACTCTATTTATCAATAGTATAATATTTTTAGAAAACTAAATTTCTATACTATCTACAATTTTGAAATAATTTGACGAATTGTAAGATTTATTTCACAAAAGCCATTTCTCCTTTAAAGAAAACACACACTATATCAACTGTTCTCTTTTTCTTATAATGGAATTTATAGGATATTTATAGTATTATATACATATCTTAATAAACAAGAATTTTAGCGAACTGATTAAAGTTTCATTTTATAAAATGAAACTTTAATCGGTAAGGGTTTTATACATCCTCCGCTAATTTTTAACCCTCACCACTCGGGCTGCCCGTTAATGCGGATTTTTATTGGAATAAAAAGAGGAGGCATATTTGTGAGAAATATAATAGATGATCCAATACAAAAAAATATAGAGCTATACTATGCTTTTATTCAATTCGTTTCAATGATAACATTACAAAAAGTATCAGCTATTGAAACACGTAAAAATGAATTAAAAAATCAGATGAAAAATGCCGGACAAAAAAACCCTTATTACGTATAAAAAAAGGTGAACAGGTTATATTCCTGTTCACCTTTTTAAATTATTTATAAATTTTCACACGGTCCTCTAGCGGTTGGAATTCTTTTTCACCAGCATGTACTACCGGTTTACCAAATGGCATTTGCGCAATAAGTTTCCAATTCTCTGGAACATCCCACTCTTTTCTCACTTCTTCATCAATCAGCGGATTGTAATGCTGTAACGTAGCACCAAACCCTTCAATTTCTAAAGCTGTCCAAATTGCAAATTGTAACATTCCTGATGATTGCTGAGACCAAGTTGGGAAATTATCTTTATATAATGCAAAGTTAGCTTGAAGGCTTTCCACTACTTCACTGTCTTCAAAATATAAAACCGTTCCATAACCACTTTTAAATGCATTCATTTTTTCTTCAGTAGGTGCAAAGTTATTTTCAGGTACAATTTTTCGTAACGTTTCTTTCGTAATATCCCATAATTTATCATGTTGTTCTCCTAATAAAACAACAACACGAGCACTTTGAGAATTAAAAGCTGAAGGTGTATGTTTTACAGCATGATAAATCACTTCTTGAATTTTCTCATCAGAAACTACTTGCTCTTTACTAATTGCATAAATAGATCTTCTGTCTTCAATTGCTGAGTAAAAATCTTTTGCCATCATAATTCCCTCCAATTTTCAATTGAGGCTATTTCATATGTATATATCATATTACGCCCCCTCAAACTTATTATTAATAAGCTTATAACTTTATAATATCACAGCAACAAATAAACTCAAATGATAACACTTGTATTTAGAGCCTTTTTCCTTTTTAAAATGAAAATAAAAAGACTGTTTGTTGTTATCTAAAATTAGTAACAACAAACAGTCTTACTTATGTAGCGATCTAGATTCGTATTTTACTTACTTAATTAACTAATCCAAATGCATACGACATTAACTTATTTGTCTCTGTAAAACGTTTTGTTTTACTTGATGTCCCCATGACCACTGTAATAATTCGATTATCGCCTTGCTTTGCAGTCCCAGTAAAACAGTATCCTGCACTATCTGTAAATCCAGTCTTTAGTCCGTCCATTCCTTCTATATATAAACTTTTATTATTTTTATTTAACATGTCGTTTGTGCTTATAACATTAATATTATTAAATGCTAGCTGACTTTGACGTAAGTGAGTCACTTCTAATATTTCCGGATAATCTTTTATAAGATGATATGCCAATTGTGCTACATCACCAGCCGTCATTTTTGTTTCACTTCCATCTGGCTCTTGTAATCCAGAAGCATTTGCAAATTTAGCATGTTCCGACATTTTTAACTGTTTCGCTTTTGCATCCATAAGCTGAACGAAATCTTGCTCCGATTTTGCCATATGTTCTGCTAAAGCCACAGCTGAATTATTAGCTGACTCAATCATTAATGCATGATATAAATCTTTAACAGTTAATGTGTCATTAACTTGTACTGGGATTCTCGCTCCCTCTGTTTGTGCCGCCTTCGCACTTATTTTCACTGGATCTTCCCAGCGAACTTTCCCGTTATGTATACTCTCTAGTAGAAGATACGCTGTCATCATCTTAGACATACTAGCCGGTGCAAAAGCTTCATTTTCATTATATTGATAAATAATATCTCCATCACTCGCATCGATAATCATAGCTGCTTTTGCGTTAATTTCTGGTGGGATGTACTTTGGCGGGACTACTTTTTCAGTAAATCCTGCTTTAGGTAGTTCTGCCACTTGCAAAGGTTGTCCCTCTACATTCGCTACGCTCTTTTGATTTCCTTGGAATAAGAACCAACATATCCCTAAAATAATGACTAATAGGACTGTCATCCTTCCCCATTTTAACCGATTCATTTCAAAACTCCTTTAGCAAACCTTTTATACACTCACATTTAACCTTATCAACAATTCCTTTATATAGTCAAGGTAAAAGGTATATTTATTCATATACAGCAATGATTATTTTAATTTATTTATGTTAAACTTACAATGTTGAAACGTAAGAATATTTAATAATAAAATCTCGTAAATAAAGCGAAACTTTAATCAGTCCCCCAATCGGGCTACCCGTCAAATAGCGAGATAAACTATTTAATAGAAGGGATTCATACAAATGCTACTTCCAAAATCATTAAAATACGGAGACACAATTGGGATTTACTCCCCTTCTTCACCAGTAACCTACACTTCTCCAAAAAGATTTGAACGAGCAAAATCTTACTTACAACAGAAAGGGTTTCATATATTAGAAGGTTCATTAACAGGTCGATATGATTTTTATCGTTCTGGTAGTATACAAGAGCGTGCTGAGGAGCTAAATGTCTTAATAAGAAATCCTAATATTTCTTGTATTATGTCAACAATTGGTGGGATGAATTCAAATTCAATATTACCTTATATTGATTATGATGCTTTTCTAAATAACCCTAAAATAATGATTGGGTATTCAGATGCAACTGCTTTATTACTAGCAATTTACGCCAAAACAGGAATCCCTACATTTTATGGACCAGCTCTCGTCCCTTCCTTTGGCGAATTTGAACCTTTTGTTGATTGCACATACAAATATTTCGCTGAAACTTTACTACATGATCATTCTCTTCCTTATCATATAAAACAACCATTATTTTGGTCAGATGAATTTATTAATTGGGAAGAAAAGACAAAGGAGAAAGAACTTCGACCAAACGATTGGATTTCAGTAATTGATGGAAAAGCTACTGGGCGTATTATTGGCGGGAATTTAAACACGATACAAGGAATTTGGGGTAGCCCCTATATGCCACATATTCAAGAAGGTGACATTCTCTTTATTGAGGACAGTTCAAAAGATGCAGCTACTATTGAAAGAAGCTTTTCATTACTTAAAATTAACGGTGTATTCGATAAAATTTCAGGTATCATTCTTGGAAAACATGAGCAATTTGATGATTGTGGTACAAATCGAAAACCTTTTGAAATACTATTAGAAGTACTTCAAAATCAAAGAATTCCTTTTCTAGCTGACTTCGATTGTTGTCATACACATCCAATGATTACCATGCCTATCGGTGTTCAAGTAGAATTGGATGCAACAAATAAAACGATACACATTGTAGAACCTTGGAAAAAATGAATGCATAGCTTCTATTGTTTTACAATAAAAGCCATGATACTATATAATTTGGAATGTGAAAGATTAAACACAATACGTTCCAATATCTAACACTAGAAAAATTAGGTATAAATATATATTTATATGCAAAAGAGAGTGAATAAATGAAACCAACTATTAAAAATTACGTATTTTTACATGTAGCTTTTTTAATATATTCTATCATTATGGTTTACATGAAATGGGCAGCTAAATTCCCCATTGCTTCCATCTCATTTTTTGTTGCTTATTTCGGATTAGTTATACTTTTATTCGGATATGCAATTTTATGGCAACAAGTAATTAAACATTTCGAAATTTCAAAAGCATATTCACATCGCGGGATTATTATACTGTGGTCAATGCTTTGGTCAGTATTTCTATTTGGAGATACGATTCAGTGGAATCATTTACTTGGTGCAGCTATTATTATCGTCGGAATTGTGGTGGTGACAAAAGATGAATAGTTATATGTTATTATTTATTTTCGGGATAATTTTAGCTAATTACTCACAAATATTATTAAAAAAAGCTACTTTGCAACAATACGATTCTAGAATAAAAGAATATGTGAATCCTTATGTTATTATCGGCTACTCTTTATTTGTAATTAACGCCGGATTAAATGTTATCGCCATGAAGGGCATGGCATTAAAACAAGCATCAGCATTAGAATCCTTAAGTTATATCATCATATTAATTTTCGGTTGGTATTTCCTAGGAGAAAAAATAACGAAACGTAAACTCATCGGCAACATGATTATTATCGTTGGTGTAATCGTTTATTGTATCCAATAGTAAAAAGCTCCGTTTATCACAAACGGAGCTTTTTACTATTGACCTAAATTTTGCACTTTATCTTTCAAATCTCGAACTTGATCTACCGTCTGCATAAGCTCGGAGTTTTTAAATTGCTCTACATCCACTTTTCCTTCTTCTATCTTTGTCATCGCCGTATCAATTAACGCATTTAACTTTTCGTTATATCCGACGATTTGTTGATGAATATCCTTTGCTACATCAGGTGGCGTTAATTCATTGAATGCGGGTATATCTTGTTTAATTTCACTAAGCTTCGTTTCTAATTCTTTTCGAGCCTCGCTATCATTAACGGCCTTTTCTGCTAATGCTGGTGCATCATTTGCAAATGCACTTATTTCATTTACATAGTCTGTCGCCTTTTGAGCATAATCTATGGAGTTCTTTCCTTCTTCCACTATTGAACATCCCATTAAACCAATTGAAACTATAAATACTAATACAATTGATTTTATTTTCATGTTAGGCTCCCTTCGTCTTTATCATTGTCTGTAATTTTCTCTATACATAACTTCTAGCTAAATTGTTTATAACCTTTTTCAAATAGCTATTTATCCTCTTACATGCCCTATTATCGTTACAACATCTATTTCTATATGTACGCTTATAATATCTTCAATTATATCCATATACCCTTGTCCTATAGCTGTTCCATAGTGTAATGTAAGCCCCTTCTTTTCATACACTGACTTTGGCACTGAAAAAATAAATCTCCTCAAGTTTCTTTCATCAGCTGGTTCCATTATTAAAACAATCCCATCTTCATCAAACATATACGCTCGCCCTCCAACTTTACATTCACTATGGCTCAGTATTGCCTTGGTCAGCAAAATTTAAAACACAATAAGTTAAGATACTCTCTGCTCTATCATAAAGTGAAACTTTAATTAGCCCTCACCAGTGGAATCTTTATCGGCAAATAGCGGGATAAAAATAAAAAGCATTCATTCTTTTTTGTTAAGAATGAATGCTTTTTAAAAAATCAATTTCTAACTCTAGCATCTTTTTTTGACGAGGTTTTACTTTCCTTACGGGAATTCCAGCGTAAATATACCAATCATCTAAACTCTCTTTTACCATACTCATCGCGCCGACTGCCGTACCTTCTCCTACAATTACATTTGGAAAAATAATAGAATTGGCACCAATAATCACATGTTTTTTTAAAATAACTTTTTCTGCTTTCACATTCCTATATTGATTTGGGACGGTTGGCCCCATTAATGTATTTCCACTGAAATCATCAAGTACTGCATATACGATTGTTTTAGCTGAGATGTTTGCAAAATCATGCATTTCAATCCCAACTTCCCCTCCATATAACGCTGTATACGCTGATATGTGCGAATAACTTCCAATTGTGATTTTACCACTTAAAATGCAAAAATCATCAATTCTTACATGATTGCCAACTGATATAGCACTCGGATTATATATACTTGCTTTTTTACTAACCAATACATTTTTCCCAACAGATAAAAATCCAATTTGCTTTAGTTCTTCTTGACTATAAAAACTATTCATCTACCGACACCACCTTCTGCTCTAAACAGATTACAATTTGCTCTACTAGTTCTTTCGTCATTCCTTCCCATAAAGGTAAACTTACGATTCGTTTTGCTATTTTATTCGTCTTTGTTAAATCTGTAGACTTATAGTTTTTAAAAAGAACTTGTTGGTGGCAAGATGGTGAAAAGTATAATCTAGCTTCTATTTTCTGTTTTTTCAGTTCTTCTATTACTTGTATGTTGCGAACTTCTTCTGGACAAATGATAGGCATAAATTGGTGAATAACTGCTTCTGTCTTTTGGACTTTCCACCCTTTTTTCATTAACCCAGTATTTTGTAACAACTGTTTATACCATTCAGAAATACGGCTGCGTTCTTTTAATTTTTGATCCCACTTTTTTATAGTCGCAATCCCAATAGCTGCTGCGTATTCAGACATTTTACAATTAAACCCCATCATCGTACATTCACGATTTTTATCAAATCCGAAATTCCCCATTCTTTTAATACGTTGTATATCTTCTTCGTTTTTACTATATATGAGCCCTCCTTCACCAATTCCGAATGGCTTTGTTGCATGAAAGCTATATACAATCATTCCGCTAAAATCTTGACCGTAATGCATCCCTCCATTCATTAATCCAAATCCCGGCGCCGCATCTACGACAACCGGAATCCCCTTCTTCTCTAGTTCTTCATATTCTTCTAAGTTCATCCATGATCCAAAAGTGGCGTACGGGATAACAATCGCAACCTCTTCTTTTAATTCTTCTATTTTATCCAAAAGTACGGTTTTATCCATATACCAATCATCTATTGAAATATCAATAAAGTACGGTTCCAATCCACACCAAATAGCGGCTAAGGCAGTCGCAGGGAATGTAAAGCTAGGCATGAGAGCATACTTTCCTTTTTCTCTTTTCTTACATTGAATTGCCGCCATTAACCCTAGCGTTGCGTTTGCTACTGTTGTAACTGCTCCCCTGCTCTGAAAAAATTCCGACATAATTGTTTCTTCAAAACGTTGATTTATTGGTCCATAATTTGTATATATGTGGGATATATCAATTCGCTCTAATTCATCTAAGTACTCGTTTGCAGGTACAATTGACGCACGTAAAAAAGGAATATTCTCCATATGCATCTATTCCTTTCTATCATTTTCGGACAATATAGAGCATATCTGTTTCAGATAATCCAAACTTCCTAGCACTTTTCATTCCTTGTTTTTCCGCTATGTTATATAATTCTACCTTAAATCCTGCATTCATTAATCGTTGAATAAATCCCGATTGATTGTAAATTCTCACATGATCTTCTTGACCAAAAGCTAATTTCCTCAATTGTGGTGTTACAATTAATTCATTCTCTATAATAAAATCTACATTCATTACGATCGGTACTTGAATAATTCCCCATCCATTTGGCTTTAACACTCTATATAACTCTCGCATTGCTTTGTCATCATCAGGAACGTGTTCTAACACATGGCTACATACTATTACATCAAAAGTATTACTATCATATGTAATCCTTGTAACATCAATTTCCTTCATTAATGGATCCTTTGGTTCTAAGTCACCACATACATACGTAATATTTTTATACTCGTTAAACCAATCTCTTAACTTCGCTTCAGGTGCAATATGAAGCATTGTATAGTTTCTATTTAACAAGTCCGTTTCCGTTTCAATGTACGCACGATACAATCTTTCACGATCCATCGAATTGCAAACTGGACATATCCCTGTATCTTTATTCCACATCTCAAATTTATATTTCGGAAAATCATAATGCGCTGGCCAAGGTGAAAATTTTTCAAATTGTTGATTGCAATATTGACAATAACAAGATTCTTTCTCAAACATATGAGCAACTAACTTGTTTAACCCTTTTTTTATCTTTTCATTATAAATTTGATCTAGTTCGCCATTTCTTACTGCATCCTTAACTATAAATCCCGCATTTTCTAAACAATAAGATAAACTCTCTTTATACTCACTTTCGGAGCTTAAAAATCCACTATTATATGCATCTATAATTAATTCAATCCACTCTTCAATTGTCATTAAAATAAAATGCATTTGTTTTTGATTTTGTCCACTATGTTGTCTAAAATAACTAAGAGGTTCTTGCATATAAACTACTTTTCCTTTCCTCATCATATCTAGCCAAGTTGCAATGTCATTAATAGCAGAATAAGCCTTTCCTTTAAAATATCCAAACTTCCCGTCAAACAAATCCCGATTAAACAAAACAGTTGTCGGCTCACCAACTACATTTTTTAAGTTTTTTAACATATAATTTCCTAATTCTTTTCCTTCAAAAAGTGTAGTTTCTTTCGCGATTTTCATATTTAATGTTGAAGGTGGTAATATCTCTCCATTCTCATCAATCAGTTCACGATATGACGTCACAAATGAAATATTTTCTAACGTCAAAAAGTATTTCATCATTCTCTCGATCTTTTCATGATGAAATAAATCATCATCTAATAAAAAGTTTATATAGTCCCCATTCGCAAGTTCTACACACTTATTAAAGTTTTCGGCAACTAACGGCGTTTCATTTTTAACATATGTAATACACTCATATTCACGTAAGTACGGTTGAATCATAGCATTGACTTCATTATTTGTACTATCGTCAGAAATAATAATTTCAATATTTTCATATGTTTGATTCAAAGCGCTGTTGAGTGCTAATTCCAAGTAATAAGGTCTATTGTATGCAGGAATAAGTATACTTACTTTCGGTAATGAAGAATTATTATTTATATGTTGTTTTTTCTTTTCTATGTTTATTTTCTTCGCTCTAATTTTTTGGTAATAGTCTAATGTATATAATATTGATGATGGAACTATCCTTCTTGCATAATCTAGAAAATTAGTTATCGCTTTGTCTAACTCTTTTTCGGTGGATAAGAAACCATATTGTTCTCCTGCTATAATACTGTGTGAAAAATCTTCTAACCCATCCATCATTTTATTAGATTCATTTAACTGTTGATCTGGATGTAATCGAAAGTAACTCAGTGTCTCTGCTATATATACTGCTTTTCCTTTACTTAATAAAGATAACCATGAAGCTATATCTACGTTACATAAATACCGCCTCTTATCAAAAATCCCATATGGTTCTTGTAAATCATTTTTACGAAATAAAACTGTTGTCGGTTCTCCAATATAATTTTTTTGATCCACAATTACCTTATTTCCTAATTCTGTTCCCTCTATAATGGTATCCTCTTCAAATAAACGGACAGTCGAATAAATATGTCGCAGTTCTTTCCCTTTATCATCAATGACTTGACGATGAGATGTTACAAGCTTAATTTCATTATCTAAATCATTGAAAAAATACTTCATCATTTTTTCAATTTTATTCACATGAAATACATCATCATCCATTAAAAAATTTATATACTCACCGTTCGCTTCATTAAATAACATTAACGCATTTTCAAATTGTCCGAGAGTTGACCTATTTTTTATATAAATAATATTTGAATGATCACATAAGTATTTTTGTAACAATTTTTCTGTTTCATCATTCGTGCTGTCATCTCCAACTATAATTTCTATATTAGGGTACGTTTGTTCTAACACACTACATAACGCCTTTTCAAAGTAACTAGGACGATTATACGTAGGAATTAATACACTTACCAACGGAAGTTGCTCTACCATTTCTTCAGTTCTTTCAATACGAGTTCTCATTTTAACTCTCTCACCTCTTCGCATATTATTTATATACGCGACACAAAAATCACATTACTTTAACTGTATGGAGCCTATATACTTTTATGCAAACAGGAAACAAAATATCATACTTTTCGTTCCTGAATAAACATATTTAATAATGCGGACATTTTATTTGCACCTTTTTTATTCATATGATCACTATCATAAAAATCATCGTCACAAAATAATGGCGAATCAAATAGATCTATAATTTGAAAAGAATATTGAGTTTGAAAATCATTTATAACTTTATAAAAATCTTCTTTTAATTTCTTACTACTACAATTGAAATAATGTGAAGTAACAGGGAACACAACAATTAATGGCTTTATATCGTTTTTTAACAGTAATTCTAAATATTTCTTAAAAATCATTTTATTTTCAACTAAAGTATGAGGATACGCCAATTTAGCATGTGAAGCTGCTCTTATTTTCCCGTGTTCTTCAAAAGGAATATGAAGAGAAGTAGTATTCCATTCAGCATTTATCCAAGGCAGCGTCAATGATTCATCTTTTAGTTCGTCTAATAAAATATATTCAAAATGCAAATTAAAAATAGAAAGAAGTGGCTTCGGAGTATTTAGATGTGAGAATCCATCAGTGGGTAGAGGAGAATGAACTACAGTATGATGACCATCTTGAAACAATGGATAATATACTTTGTGAATTCTATATGATTCAGATGATAACGACATATCAAAGTAAAACGAGAAATAGGCTATTCCTATTAAACAATATTGAAATGAATGATTGTTTGATAAAAGTTGTGACGCTATTAAATAATCATAGTATAGATCTTGCGATGGAAGTGTTAATTTTATTGACTTTTTTGAGAGAAGCTCCGTACTTATGCCACAATGTGGATAAGACAAACCGGTAGCAAACAATTCATACGTCGGATCACTCTTTGTTTTTTTCATAGAAATGTATAAAGACATAAGATCTGGATTTATTTGATAGATAGAAATTAATTTATCCTTCCATTCATACATGTATTTTGTTAAATTAATAATTTTTGAACTTTGCACGCCCCTATTTATCAAGTCATTTGTAAGTTTTTCTGCGTCCCCTCTCCAAATGACTATATATTGAAAAGAACTTTCTATACGAACAACATCTGAAACGTCTACAACATGAACTATTGTTTTACATTTATTTTTGTCTAACGTATTTCGAATCCTCTCCCCTGATAACTCATCACTTAAAACAATGATTTTATATTGCTCCTTCATGTACATCCCCTCCATTATATGTATAATATGAAATTCATTTTTAATTCGTAACAATCATATACACCTGCAATCTAACAAAAAAAATAGCTCCACCATTAGGCGTAGCTATTTTTACAATTATTGCTTATTTAAATCATATTCCTTTATCTAACTCATAAAGTTTACGATACTTTTCATTTTCTTTCAGAAGTTGTTTATGACTACCTTGCATGACAATTTGACCACGATCAAGGAATATAACTTCGTCTACATGTTCTATTCCTACAAGATGGTGCGTAATCCAAATAACCGTCTTTTCTTCCGTTGCAGAAAACATTGTTTCGATTAAAGACAATTCTGTTTTTGGATCTAAACCGATAGTCGGTTCATCAAGTACAATAATTGGTGTTTCTTGCATAAGAGTTCTAGCAAAAGCAACCCTTTGTCTTTCCCCACCAGAAAACCGCTTTCCCATTTCATGCATTTTTGTTTGTAATCCGTCTGGAAGAGAAGTAACATGTGAAGCTAATTGTGCTTTCTCTAAAGCTTTCCATATCTCTTCATCCGTCGCCTCCGGTTTGCCAATTCGTACATTATTTCCAATTGTCGTATCAAACAAATGCGGCTTTTGATTTAATACAGAAATATATTTAGATAAAAGATTCGTATGAGCTCGTTCACCATTCACTACAACTTGGCCATTTACTGGGCTTAACGCCCCTGTTAACAATTTTAGTAAAGTAGATTTCCCTGTCCCACTTCTCCCTAAAATAGCAATTTTCTTCCCTGCTTTTATTTGTAATGATACATCTTTTAATACAATCTCATTACTATCTGGATAACTATACGATACGTGATTCAGTTCAATATCTACATGTTTTGGTTCAATATAATCTTTCTCTCCATGCAAATCCGTTTCATCATGTAAAACACTATCACTTTCTACGCCATTAAGACGATGGGTAGATTCTACGTACGACGGTATTCGATCGATGGCATCTGCAATAGGAATAAGCGCGTTTGTTACAGATAAAGTCATTAATACGAAAGCTGCGATAACTGTAGGAGCAATTTGTTCACTTGCCGCTTCATTCCCAGTCCATATGATCATCGAAATAACTACAATACCTACTACTAATTGAATGATACTGTCCCGAATATGATACCAGCGTTTCACTCTCTTTTCGATTTTTAACAACTGATCATTTTGTTTTACATACTCATTAATAAATTCATCTTTACGACCACTTGCTTGCCAATCAGATAATCCAAAAACAGCATCTGTCAGTTGTTGATACAAACGGTTTCTTCCTTGCTTTAAAGTAACATGATGTTTCTTCATCAAAAGTAATGATACAAACGGAAGAAGAAAAACGATAATAGCTAACATACAACCTACAATAAGTGCAAAAACAAAATCAAATGCACCGATAACAAGTACGAAGATACTATAAACAACTAGCGCTAATATGCTAGGAAATATTGTACGTAAATATAGGTTTTGCAAATGCTCTATATCTTCGGATAACACTCCTAACATATCACCCGTTTGAAATCGAGAACGGAAAAATAACGCCTGTGGTTCTACTATTCTATATAGCCTCGTTCTCATTTTTTCTAATATACGTAGTACGACATCATGTCCGACTAGGCGCTCTATATAATGAAATACAGCTTGCCCTATACTAAACGCTCTTGTTGCAACAATAGGGACATATACAGCCATTACATTTTCTGGTCTAAGGGCAGATTTTGAGATCAAATAACCTGAAATAAAAAGTAACATCGCTCCTGAACTAACTCCAAGAAGACCAAGGAAAATAGTTAAAGTCATTCTACCTTTATTTTGTTTTATATAAGGTTTAACCCAGTTACTCATTTCTCTCCCCTCTCTTCCCTATGAAAATGTAATGTCTCATTCTCTAAAAGTTCTTCATACGTCCCACTTTCTTTCATTTCCCCTTTATTTAGAATAAGAATATGGTCCATTTGTTTCATCCAATGTAGACGGTGAGTTGCTAAAAATACTAACTTTCCATTAAATAGACGTAACATCGCTTGCTTTATTTCAAATTCGGTTTCAATATCAAGATGTGCCGTAGGCTCATCTAATAAAATGATTGGTTTTTTACTTAAAAGCGCACGCGCCATAGCAACACGCTGTTCTTGTCCGCCACTTAGCATACGTCCACCTTCTCCAATTCTTTCGTGTATCCCATTTGGAAGTGATGTAACGAGTGAACGAAGGCCGACTTCATTAATAACTCTTTCAACTTCTTCATCTGTTGCATTTGTTTCATAAAAACGAATGTTATCCTTTAATGAAAGCGGAAAAATATAAGGTTGCTGCGGAATATAAGCAATATTTTTTTGCCAATCTTCACGAGTAGATCCATCAACTTCTACACCATTTACTAACATCTTTCCACTCGAAGGAGATAAAAAACCTGCTAATACGTCGATTAACGTCGATTTCCCTGCACCACTTTCACCAATAACACCAATAGCACCGTTACCTTCCCAAGTAAAATTAATTCCTTCTAATATAGCCTTTTCAGATTCAGTATTATTAACTTTGATAT
The DNA here is from genome assembly GCF_051915685.1 of Bacillus cereus group sp. MYBK5-2. NCBI lineage: Bacteria > Bacillati > Bacillota > Bacilli > Caryophanales > Bacillaceae > Bacillus > Bacillus cereus group sp. MYBK5-2. Next base: position 1,087,256 of record NZ_JBQAFE010000001.1, on the reverse strand, counting down.
CTTGTAATTTCAAGCTACTAGAGGCATTCCATACTATATCTTCATTTAAATCTTTCTTTTGTATTCCTTTTTGTTGTTGCAAAATCTCTTCTATTTGCTCCATCGCAATTTGTCCATCTAATGTCGCATGATAATTTGCTCCCACTTGTTTAATCGGCAGAAAATATTCCGGAGCTAAAATCAAAATTGTAAGGGCTGGTAATAGTATAATTGTTCCATCTATTAAACGTATCCCTAATCCAACTGCCACAAACGCAATTGATAAACTCGTAAAGAAATCTAATGCAAAAGAAGAAAGAAAAGCAACTCGCAAAGTACGCATCGTTGCTTTTCTATATCTTTTACTTACTTTTTCAATCTTTCCTTCGTGCTGTTCACTTTTCCCTAAATACTTTAATGTTTCTAAACCTTTTAACGTATCTACAAAATGATTCGAAAGTACACGATATATCTCATACTGACTATCTGCCATTTTTTGCGCTGCTAATCCGAGAAGAATCATAAATATGATCACGATAGGAATCGTTACAACTAAAATGATTCCAGACTCAATATCTAGCGTAAAAACATATAGTACAATTAGACCTGGAACGATACTACTTCTAATCATTTTAGGAATCGTTAATTCAATATATGTTTTAAATTTCTCAATCCCCTCAATTGATAAGGTAACCAGATGACCAGTTCCAACAGTTTGAACATACCTTGGACCTAATGTGAAATATGCCTCTATCAATTGTTTTCTTAGTAACGACCCTGTTTTTTCAGCAAAACGTTCCACTAATATTTGTGATGTTCGAACTACTATGTTACGCGCTGCAAACGCGATACCAAAATAAACAACTTCACTTAATATTGTTTGTACTGTCTCTCCATGAAATAAAAACGTAATAGCTCGTGCTAAAAAGATTGTTTGCGCAATAATACTAAAAGCTTCTAAAATACTAATAATCGTTAACGCTACATATAAAATACGGCTACCGGGATAAGACGGAAGTCCTCTTTTTCTTTTCATTAGTACTCCAAATCGTTGTCTGACTTAACAGGTTGTCTAAATACATAATAACTCCATATTTGACTTCCGATAACGAAAGGCAAAATAGCAATCGCAAAGTAAGTCATAAGTTTTAATGCATAAGCTCCTGATGCTGCGTTGTAAATTGTCAAATCATTCATTGCTCCTAAAGAGCTAATCATAACACGTGGGAACATACCGATAAATACACTCGCACTTAGTAAAATGATCGTTAAACTCGTCATAAAGAAAGCCCAACCATCTCTTCTTCTTTTATTTAATAAAGTGGACACTAATAGTGCTACAAAAGCTCCGATTGGTACCATAATCCATTCTGTTCCATGAGCAGTGAAAATGTCGGTTTTCCATAACCCCACACCAGCAAAAACAAGAAGTGTAATTAATGAAAATGGTGCAATTTTTATTGCAGCAATTCGTGCACGTTCTCTTAATTTACCAGTTGTACGTATCGTAAGAAATTGTAATCCGTGAACAATACATAGTAGGAGAAACATTACTCCTCCAAGTAACGCAAATGGATGAAGTAATTGCAAGAATCCACCTACAACATTTTTACTCTCATCAATAGGTACACCTACCATAAAGTTTGCAATCGCAACTCCCCAAAGGATAGGAGGTAACATACTTCCAATAAACATCCCCCAATCCCATGCACTCTTCCATTTATGATTATCTATTTTCGCACGAAATTTAAAAGAAACACCTCTTAAAATTAAAGCAAGAAGCATAAATACAAATGGAATATAAAAACCACTAAATAAAGTTGCATACCAGTGCGGAAATGCCGCAAACATGGCTCCACCAGCACAAACAAGCCATACTTCATTCGCGTGCCAGAACGGTCCTATTGTATTTAAGTAAACTCGTTTTTCAAAATCATTCTTTCCTAAAAACCTCGAAACCATTCCTACACCAAAATCGAAACCTTCCAGTACGAAGAATCCAACAAACAAGATTGCAATAACTAAAAACCACAACTCATTAAGAGATAACATACTCTTCCTCCTTATCAAATGGATCATGGCTTTGATAATCCTTTTTCGTTTTCTTATTCGTGTGGCCCTTAATGGTACGAACAAATAAGTACACACAAATTCCACCCATAATTAAATACATTGATGTGAATGAAATAAGTGAGAATAATACTTCACCGAATGTTACATTTGGTGATACAGCATCTTCTGTTTTCATTACCCCAAATACTACCCAAGGTTGACGACCCATTTCAGTCATAATCCACCCTACTGTATTACCGATGAATGGAAGAGAAATTGCATACACCATTAATTTTAAATACCACGTTTTTTCAGCTAAACGATCTTTTCTTGATAAGAACCATCCGTAAGCTCCTAGAAGAACCATGAATGTTCCACTCATTACCATCGCTCTAAAACTCCAAAACATTGTATGCACTGGAGGAATATAATCTCCAGGCCCATATTTTTCCTCATATTGTTTTTGAATTTGATTCATCCCTTCAACTTGACCGCTAAACTTATCATACGATAATAGACTTAGCATATAAGGGATTTGAATTTCAAACGAATTTTCTTTCTTCTCTGTATCAATTTTCGAAAATACTGTAAATGGTGCTGGATCCTCACTTGTATTCCATAGCGCTTCAGCTGCCGCCATCTTCATTGGATGTGTCTTAATTAATTGTTGCGCTTGTGCATGACCAAAGAATAATACAAGCGCCGTTGTAATTGTTCCAACAATGATAGAAATACGGAAAGATTTTTTAAATACTACAGTTTCTTGTCCTTTTGTAATTTTCCATGCACTTACACCAGCAATAAAGAATGCACCTGTTGCAATTGCCGCTGTAATTGTATGCGGGAATTGTACCCATAGTTGTGGGTTTTGAATAATGGCTAAGAAATCATTCATTTGCGCACGACCATCAGCTGCCATTTCATACCCGACAGGTGACTGCATAAATGCACTTGCAGTTAAAATCCAGAATGCTGATAACATCGTTCCAATTGAAAGGAGCCAAATACACATTAAGTGAATTCGCTTCGGTAATTTATCCTCACCGAATACCCATAAACCTAGGAATGTAGACTCAATGAAAAATGCCAGTAATCCTTCAATTGCAAGCGAGGGACCAAATACATCACCTACAAAACGTGAATACGTTGACCAGTTCATACCAAACTGAAATTCTTGTAAAATACCTGTTACTACACCTACTGCAAAGTTAATAAGGAATAATTGCGTCCAAAACTTTGCCATCTTCTTATATACTTCTTGCCCTTTTACCACATACAACGTTTGCATGATCGCAATAATAAAAGCTAAACCAATTGACAGCGGAACAAAAAAGTAATGGAAAATCGTTGTTGATGCGAACTGTATTCGTGCCAATTCGAGCGTTTCCATACTAAAATCACTTCCTTCATAGTTTTTATAATAAAAGTTAATTGAGCAATCTTATCAAACTCAATTATTAAGAAATACGAAAAGACAAAAACATTTTGTATGTATTGTCGAAAAATATGAAGTTTCAGTTTTTCAAACTATTTTAATGCTATTTTTTACCTTTTCACTATTTCTGTAGTGTTTTATTCGTTAATCGAATTGTATAATATACCTGCATAGTAAATTCAGGTTATTTTTGACGTATTATTGACATCATTTTGTCTGAAATATGTCTTTTGTCATTTTTTTGAAGAAGATTTTTCTCATTAGCAAAATGTGTTTTTTCAATATACTTCTTACTTTTATATCTATAAAACAATCGTTTTTTCTTCATACGCTTGACTTTTACCCGAAAAAATGTCCTCGAAAGCAACCTCGATAAATGCTTATTTTTTGTCAAGAGAAAAATGTATTTCCAAAATTCAAACTCGAAATAATGTTATTCAAAAATAGAAAATAACTTCCCTCTCCCTCGACTAAAAGTTCATTTTTTTGTCATGTTTCCAGAACAAATAAAAAAACTGAGAATCGATTAAACTCTCAGTTTTTTTTATTTATTTTGCTGTATGTTTTCTAACGGCTGGTAAAATTTCAGTAGCAATGAATTCAATATTTTTCTCAATTTTATCAAATGATACACCGCCAAAATCAATTTGTGCCATAAAGCGTTGTTGGCCAAACAATTCATATTGGTAAAGCATTTTCTCAATGATTTGTTGTGGGCTACCAACCATTAAAGCATCACGGTAATCTATTGCATTTGTAAATTGCTGTTTCGGATACCCACCACCGCGCAGTGTAAGCATACCAGCATTAATGTGAGGGTAATATTCACTAAGTGCATCTTGTGAATTTTTTGCCGTATAAAATAAACTCGTTGTTGCAACTGGCAAACTTGTTGGATTGAATCCACTTTGCGCAGCCGCCTCACGATAAGCATCTACTGATCCTTTAAAGTTAATAGCTGGACCACCTAGTGTTGTTATCATCATTGGCACACCTGCACGTCCTGCTTTAATTGCACTAGCTGGTGGACCTCCAACTGCACGCCAAATTGGTAAGTTATTATTTTTCGCTCTTGGAATAACCGATGCATGTGCGAGCGGTGCTCTAAACTGTCCATTCCATGTTACATGTTCCTCGTTATTAATTTTTAATAAAAGATCCATCTTCTCTTCGAATAATTCTTCATAATCATTCACGTCATAACCAAGTAAACTATATCCTCCAATACGAGATCCACGACCAGCCACAATTTCTGCACGTCCATTAGAAATCAAGTCAATTGTAGCAAAATCCTCATATACTCGTACCGGATCAGATGTACTTATTATCGTTGCTGAACTTGCAATTTTTATATTTTTCGTAGCTTGTGCAATAGCTCCTAAAATAACTGTATGAGCTTGTGTTGTAAAATGTGTTTGATGACTTTCACCGACAGCAAACACATCAAGCCCTGCCTCATCTGCTAACTTAGCTGTTTCAATTAATTCATGAATTCTTTGTTCCGTACTAATTTTCTCTCCATTATGCGGATTTAAAACATGATCCCCAATCGAATATAATCCAAACTCCATCCCTTTACTTGTATCCATACGGTATTTTTCCATCATTACTCTCTCCTTTAATGAAGTGTTATTAGTTTCTCTTTTAAAAACGTTTGTAAGTCAAATGTATTTTCCTATTGCCTATAACTTCACTTGATTAGTCAATTGATAGTGTAAAAAAAATTACTCTTGCGGTAATTCTTTTTTTTCACTATGCTTATGAACTTTCGTCATCAGCTCATATAATATTTTCTGCTCTTCTTCATTTAATACATCATCAAAAAACGATGATTGAAATGCAAGTTGCTCTGGCAATGCTCTCTCTAAAGCTGCTTCTCCTTGCTCTGTAAGACTAATTGTTTTCGTTTTCCAATCTTGTTTTCGTACAATATACCCTTCCTTTTCAAGACGAGTTAACATTCGAGAAATGCCACCTTGTGTAACAGTTACCTTTTCAGCTAACTCCATTTGTGTTAGTGGTTGATACGTACGTATTTGCAAAAGCACATCAAATTGAGCTGTCGTTAAATCAAAACGTTTTAAAAACTCATTTGACATTTGATTACTTTGGTTCGTAAATCGTATTAAACGTAACCATATTAATGATCCTATCGTATTATCACGCATGTTTGATCACTTCCTATCGTGAATCTTACTATCACTTTACTACGCAAGTGATAAAAAAGCAAGAGAAAATGTAATAAATATAGCGATAGAGTATTGCATAAATAATGATAAGTAAGAATTCATATAAACATGAATTCTTACTTATCATTATTCTTAACTTTTCATTTCATTCATTACTATATTTAAAGCTGCCATAGCTTTTGGCCAACCAACGTAAAAAGCCATATGTGTTATTAATGCAACCAATTCATTCTCCATAACCCCATTTTGTTTAGCTAGCTTCAGATGAAATGGTAATTGTTCTGTATTACCGAGACTGATTAGTGCTGACACAGTACACAAACTTCTTTCTCTTAATGTTAAAGTGGCATCCCGCCACACTTCCTCAAACAATATCTTTTCACTATAATGAGCAAATGCAGGTGCCATTTCTCTCATTTTCTTTTTAATCTGTACTTCAATAAGTTCATTCTTCATTTTTTTCTCCCTTTATTTTCACCATTTGTGCTATTCCTTGACCAAATGACCAGTTTTCAGCAGCTGTCTCATTTAGTGTAATAAAAATATCCGAAACTTTAACGTCGGAATATTGCGGGATTTTTAAGGATACAGATTGATACAAATCTTTTTTCTGTTGTACCGTTCTTCCCGGTCCACATGTAATAGAAACATATATCATATTCTCTGTTCTCTTTTCTCCTCTTTCCAACAAATAATATGGATTATATAAAAATTTGTTTTGTTGATAAGGTAAGAACATTTGAAAATAATCATTTTCAGGGATGTTAAAATGTTCAATTAATGAAAGATGGATACATTTACCTATTTCTCCCAACTTTTCCTCATTTAATATGTTTTCAGGATAATAAACCTTCACAAAAGGCATAGATTTTCATTCCTTTTCTTAATTTTAATATACAACAAAATTTCATCGTGAAATGTGTAAAATCTCATATACTGTAACACCCTTAGTCACTACAATATCAGGCTTCTCTTCATAAAACTCAAACCTACTGTATCCCCATTTATCCGGATTATAAACGATTACATTCCCTAAACACTTTTCATTGTTTTGTACATTTTCATTCATCTTGTTTAATTCAGTCCCAATCAACGTTTTACTTTGAGAAATACTTCCTGCATATTCAACAACATATCTACTTTTCTTAAATCCATCACATAGATTAACAACTAACGGAACACCTATATGTATTTGTTGCCACCCAAACGATTGTAAAATATTATCGTAATACCCTTCAAAGATAAATTTATTCATCCCTTCATGACCATTCCAAATATATAAAGGTGCATAGCAGTTATAAAAATTCCCGTTTTTCTCCGTTTCCGTAATTAAATAAGCTTTAAAATTTAGTTCTTGGAAACCATCAGTTTTATAGCCATTATCCTTTACCCTTTTCTTAATAATTTCCATGTCATAATCCTTTGGAAGAATGACCTTATATTGCATTCCAATCATGTTTATCACTCACTTTCAATCTTATATACATTATGATAAATCGATAAGTGGCTAACGTAAAATAGGTATAAATTATGTTTGGTATCATTTATAATGATAGTGCATAAGGGGCTGAGATACTTGGAAATAAATGATCTTATTATATTCAAAACTGTAGCCAGTGAGGGTTCTATTAGTAAAGCTGCTAAAGAGTTAGGATATGTTCAACCGAACGTAACTGAGCGAATTAAAAAATTAGAACAAGAGTTAGAAACACCTTTACTACATAGAGATAACAAAGGCGTTTCCTTATTACCTGCTGGTGACATTTTATTAGATTACACGAATCAAATATTAACTCTATTAGAAGAAGTAAAAGATGAAATTAAAACGAGTGGTTCTTCTTATATAATCGCGACGTCACAATCGATTTTGACTAATTATTTAAGTAAGCGTATTGAAGAAAACTTTAGAAATTATCAAATATATGTAGAAAGTAGTAGTCATTTGCAAAAATTACTGCAGCAACAAAAAGTTGATATGGTCATAACTTATGAGGATTATCCTGACGCATCGTTTAAAAAAGTGTTCACGATCTCAATTTCTGTAGGCTTATTAAAAGCGAAAGAAAAATGTACCATTGATTATTCAAAAGAAATTTTCTTCGTTAGTAATGACAAAAAGTGCCCTTTTAGAAATAAGACGATACAATTTCTAAAAGAAAATAATTTATCTCAGCGTCAACTTCAACAATTAGATTCTTATTCGCTTATGGAAGAGTTTATTCAGGACGGAAAAGGGATAGCCTTTTTGCCGATTAAAGATGATAAATTGGTACCAATTGAAGATGTTCCAGTTGAGAAATTAGCTGTTCATTTTTTTACAAATCAAAACTCTTTCAAACAAATCCCTGATGAACTATTTGGTTAATAAAAAATCCCTCCTTTATGAATCTAAAAGAGGGATTTTCATATTCTATACAATTGATTTTTCACACATTTTGCTCCACTTCTGCACTTTTCTCCTTCTTATTCCGTTTCATATTCTTCAGTCCCTTAACCGTGCCAACTAATCCTTTCGGGAAAACTAGCAATACGATAATGTACAATAAACCAAGAATAATCGTCCATCGTTCAAAGATCGGATACTCTGTAGCTAGTTCTGATAAATAATATTTTAGAGATTCAATAATTCCAGCTCCTGCAATTGCTCCAATTAACGTTCCAACCCCACCAATCATCGTCATCAATAATGCATTTAATGTCATTTCAATTGAAAATACAGTCGTATTAACAAAACGCAATGTGATAACAAATAAACCACCGCTAATCGCAGCTACTACTCCTGCAACAATGCTAGCAATAATTTTATAATGAAGCACTTTATATCCTAGTGCTTCAACACGTTGCTCATTTTGGGAAATTGCCTTTAATACTTTTCCAATAGAAGATTTGGTGAAAAGACGTAACAGAACAAAAATGATAAGTAAACATATAAGTGTTACATAATAAAACGTAAAACGATCACGGAATACGTCTGGTACCCCAAATGTAAAACCATCTCCTCCGTGAGTAAGCCCACGCCATTTTTCAGCAAGTACGAAAAATAACTGTGAAATAGCAAGTGTTAACATTGCATAAAAATGACTTTTCAATCTTAAAGAAAGCAAACCAATTATATAACTAACGATTGCTGAAACGATAATTGCAGCTACTATTCCAATTAAAAAGTTCGTTATTGATACGCCTTGTCGATCAAATAAAAGCGCTACCCCATATGCTCCTATCCCAAAGAACATACAATGACCGAACGATACAATTCCTGTATACCCAAGCAATACATCAAAACTCATTGCAAAAATAGCAAAGATGAAGATTTGAGTGAACAAAATTAACAGGCTCCGTGAATCATTTACGAACGGAAATACACTTAAACAAATGAGCATACATACTCCGAAGTATACTTTAATTCGGTCCGATGTGTTGTTCACCATTTCACCCCTTTTCACCAACAAGTCCAGTTGGCTTCACTATTAAGAAAAATAGTAACATTAACATATTAATTGCAAGTGATAAATCTGGTATAAAATACGCTGTAAAAGCACCAGCTAATCCGACAATTAAAGAAGCAATAGCTGAACCTTGAACGCTTCCTAATCCACCGATAATTACTACTATAAAAGCTAAAATTGCATACTGCATGCCCATCTCGGCGAAAATAACGCCCGAATACGGTGCTAATAAGAATCCTCCCAAAGCTGCCATCCCTGCCCCTAATAAAAAGACGAAAGAAAATATCGCTTTTACATTAATACCAAGCGCTTGAACCATTTCTTTATCCATTACACCTGCACGGATCATAAGACCTATCTTCGTCTTTTTGAGTAATAGTAGTAGTGCAATGTAAATAATTATCCCAATTAAAATAACGAATAGACGATATTTAATTAATATAATACCTCCGAATGTAAAACTTCCTTGTAACCATAACGGTAATTTTGCACTAATAGGGTTTGGCCCCCAAAATATTTTAATACACTCACTAAGAACGAGCATTCCTCCAAGCGTAACGAGCAGCTGTCGAACATGATTTCCATATACCGGTCTAATAAGAAACCTTTCTAAAATAAATCCTAGGAACATTCCCATGGCTACTGCTCCAACTAAAGCTAATATATAACTTCCTGTCATATTAAATAACCAAACACCTGTAAATGCTCCCCATGCAAATAAACCACCGTGTGCAAAGTTTAAAACGCTCATTAGACCGAAAATAAGTGAAAGACCTGATGCTAACAAAAAAATGAGCATCCCTGTTGAAATCCCATTTACAAATAAATTGATTAACACATCCATCCTTTTCACCTCGGATTCATGTTAAGAGATTCCTAAATATTTATGACACATTTCCTTATCCTTTTTTAATTCATTCATAAAACCGTTATGAACAATTCGTCCGTTATCCATAATGTAAAAATAATCGCCAATTTGACTGGCCATCATAAAATTTTGCTCAACAAGTAAAACTGTTGTTTTCTCTTTCATCTTCAAAATAGCTACCATTAATTTCTCCACCATTATCGGGGATAGCCCTTTGCTCGGTTCATCAATAAGTAATAATCCATCACTATTAATAAACGCTCTTGAAATAGCCAACATTTGCTTTTGCCCTCCGCTCAAGAGCCCACTTTTCTTATTCCAAAACTGCTTTAAATCCGGAAATAGTTCCAGCATCCACTCTATTTTCCCTTCTACTTCCTCACCTTTTCCCCTAGCAAGAGCGAAAGTTTCTTCTACTGTCAAATCATGAAAAATACCTTGATTTTCTGGTACATACCCTATTCCTTTCCTTGAAATTAAATGTGTAGGTAATCCACTCACTTTTGCACTATCATAATAAATTTCACCATCTGCAATGCGGTGAAACCCCATCACTGAACGTAATGTCGTTGTTTTCCCTGCCCCATTTCTACCAAACAGTACAGTAATCGTCCCTTTCTCAACAGCAAGAGATACTCCTTGCAAAATATGAAACTGATCTAAATACGTTTCTATATTATTCACTTGTAATAGTGCCACTATATAATCCCCCTAAATAAGCACTTTGTACACGCTCATCTTTCATAATTTCTTCTGGCAATCCTTCAGCCAATAACTCTCCATGAAATAAAACGATAAGATGATCTGACAAACCTAGTATCATATCCATTTTGTGTTCGATAAGTACAATTGTGCTCTCTGGATGTTTCTTAATATTTTCAATCACTTGTAATATAGCAGGGACTTCCTCAACCGAAATACCTGCCGTCGGCTCATCAAGTAATAACACATCCGTTTTTAAAGCTAATAACATCGCAAGTTCTAGCTTCCTTTTCTCTCCATGTGCCAAATCTTTCGCTAATACGTTCTCTTTCTCATGAAGTAATACTGTTTTTAAGAAACGTCTCGCCTCTCCAACTTGTTGCTTTAATTTTGCTGAACTCGGGAAAAAACTATAGTAATCTTGTACGAATGATTGAACACTTAAACGGACATTTTCAAGTACCGTTAATTCTGGGAATATGTTTGTAAGCTGAAAAGAGCGACCGATTCCTAAGCGTGTTCGATCTGAAATCGATAGTTTTGTAATATCTTGCCCTTTAAAATACACTTCACCTGTTGTGGGTGAAATCTGTCCACTTAGTAAATTAAATAACGTTGTCTTCCCCGCACCATTTGGCCCAATAATAGAAATGAGCTTTCCTTTTTGGACAGTTAAATTTACATCTTTAATAACTTGATGTTCACCAAAAGATACACTAAGATTTTTCGTCTCTAGCAAATGTGTCACGAAATCCCTCCCTTTAAAGCCGTGAGTATGAAAGAAATATGTATAAAGAGGGTCCCCCCTCTTTATACGAAAACAACAGAAAATTCAGTCTATTTATTTTGAACTGGTGGTTCTGTTTCTTTCATCGTTAATTCTCGCTCTAACACTGGCACCGGATAATCAACACCGTCTTGCTTTTTCAATGTGATAGAATACAGTGTCTGCATCGCTTGGTGGTCCTTCTCTCTAAACTTCATCTTTCCTTTCGGTGTATCAAATTCCATTCCTTCCATTTTCTTAATCAAGGTATCTACATCTGTATCACCTTTTGTTTTCTTTAAGGCTTCTACAATAGAAATTGCTGCTGACATTCCTCCCGCTGTAAACAAATCTGGCACTGCACCATTAAAACGTTTTTTATGCTCTTCAACTAGCCAATCATTCACTTCATTTTTTGGAAGTGTGTGATAATATACAGAAAAACCTTGCATACCTACTAATGCATCCATTGTTTTTAATGCTGGTATATCTGGCGCACCTGTAGAAATTTTAATACCTTGCGCTTCCACATTCATATCTTTCAACTGTTTCCAAGGTGAATTTGCCCCTGCCCAAACGATAAATAAATAATCTGGTTTTGAACTAATGATATTTTGAATATTCGCTGTAAAATCTGTTGAATTTGTATCCGCGTATTGCTCATTCACAATGTTCGCACCTAATTTTTTCGCACCCGCTTTAAATGCAGCAATCCCTTCACGACCAAAAGCGTTATCTGGGGCAAATGTTGCAATCTTTACATCTTTTTTCGCAATTGCTGCTGCTCCTGCAATCGCATCTTGTGAGGAACTTCTTCCAGTTCTAAAAATATATTTATTCCAGTTCTTCCCGGTAATACTATCCGCAACTGCCGGTTCTACAACCATAATCTTTTCATATTCTTCAGCCAGTGGTAAAACCGCTAACGTATCACTTGAACTAGACGATCCAACTAAAAAATCAACTTTCTCTTCTTCTAATAACTTCGTAGCTTTTTTAACTGCTACATCCGCTTTCGTTTCTGTATCTTCTACAACAAACTTAATCTTTTTCCCATCTACTTTCCCAGTTCCACCAGTTGCATAATCTAACCCTAATTCAAATCCGTTCACTGTTTGTTTTCCATACGATTCTAGCGGTCCTGTTAAAGAAGCAAGGACTCCTACCTTAATCGTTTTTTCATCCTCTGTACTTGTTTTCTTTCCTGAACAAGCTGCCGTTATTAATAACGAACCTAAAACACAACCAGTAAACATTGTTTTTAGCCACTTACGTTTTTTCATCGACATTGTGATCCTCCCCATACTTTACTTTCTGATAGAATCAAACACGCCAAAATCCCCTGTCCGTAATCATGACTAACTAATTCGATAGATAATGGAAAACTCTTGTAGTACCCTCTACATTCGGCACAAATATATAATCACCTTCCTATGTAATGGAAACGAACATACAATCAATATATATTCTGCAATCCAATTGAAAATACTGTTTCATTTCAGTAATGACCATACAAAAAGACTAACTTATTTTTAAGTTAGTCTTTTCCCCTTAATTAGAGTTAAGTTCTACTTTCTCTAACCCTTCAGCCAATTGTTTCTTATCTAGTCCTTCTCCTATTACTACTAAGTTTGTCGGGAAACCGAAGTCTTGTTCTAATAAAGTTGGTACTCCGAACGAATATTGGAATAGGTGAGGGTATTTATCTCCATGGAATTTCACAAAACCTTTCACTCGATAAATACTATCTGGTAAATTCGAAAGCCATTCATATAATTTGTCTTGATCAATCGGTTTCGTAAATTGATATGTCATTGTTTGTATATGTAAATGCTGTTTGACATGTAGTGTCTCGTGTTCCTCATCATTTGGAAATTCTGCTTCTTCTATATCTTTTAAAGATATATTACAATACTTTGTCTCATACATTTTCGCATGATCATTTATTGCCTTTACTTCTTCAAATACTGTATTCTTATCTTCATCTGTTAGTAAATCTGCTTTATTAACAAGAATGTGACTACCAAATTTCAGTTGCTCATGCAATAGCTGTTGTACATTTGCACTTAATATACTTCGATTTAACCACCTTACTGCATCTAAAACGACTACAATTGATTTCACTTCCAGAAAAGGAGCTAAAATTGGCGAGACACACGCGTCTAACACTTCAATTGGATGCGCAACACCTGTCGTTTCTATATAAATTACATCTGGTCTTTCTTGTTGGTATAACGAATGTAATTGTATTTCAAGCTCTTCTTTTAACGTACAACAAATACATCCTTTAAGAAGTTCTCTTAAAACATTCTCTTTTCCAATAATATCTGTATCTACTGAGTATTCACCAATTTCATTCATTAATACTGCAACTTTTCTATTCTTCTTTTTCTCTGCTAACAATAAATTTTGTAATAATGTTGATTTTCCACTACCTAAAAAACCACCTAATATATGAATCTCCACTTTATTCATTCAACCGACCATCCATTTCTTTACTTCAAATGTATTCAAAGCGTAATAATTACGATTTATATTTATCATTTTATTAAAAGAATGACCATTTGTAAATATAAGAGATTCACTGTTCATTTACTTCATATGCAACTCTAACTCCAGACTCAATTGCCCCTTGCATCCATCCATGTGTTAATGTCGTATGCTCTCCTGCAAAATGTACTTTTCCAGATGGTGGTGTAATATACGGAAATAACTCGAGCTCTTGGCCTGGTTCGAAAGCTGTAAATGCACCGCAAGAATACGGATTTTTACTCCAGCTAAAAGATGTTCCAGTGACAAACTCACTATAGACGATGTCACCGTATATTTCCGCTAAATTTTTTAATGCATAACGAATACGATCTCTTTGCGGGAGACTATCCCATGTTAACGCCTCATCTGCCCACGTATAACTTGCTATAACGATAGCTGGTCCTTGAGTATGAATGCCATAACTCGGATAGTATGTAAACCGTATCGGTAAATCAGTAATAGATTTACCGCCACACTGTCCCGCTTTCTCCCAAAATCTACTTTTAAACTCTATTGCAATTTTAGTTGCAGCAATATAATTTAATTCACGAATTGCTCTTTTTTTAAAATAAGAGAATAAATAGTATGGCTGAACTTCTACAAATCTTAACGATGAAAATGGAATTGTAATAATAGCAAAATCACTTGTTATTGTAAATTGCTCTAACGTTTGTTCATGATTTCCTTGTAACATTACTTTATTATCTTCTTGTATAATTTTATCAACCTTATACGGCATTAAAATATGTTCCCTTAATTGTGGTAAGAATGCATTCGATAACTTATCCATTCCACCAGTTATTTCATAATATTTCGTTGTTGAAGTAAAGAAAATCATTTCACGTAATACTTCAATTAAGGACATTCCCATATAAGCTTCCATATCAAGAAGTACCCCAATCATATCTATCGCACCATCTGAATAATACTCCATTAAAAATGAACCAAGCGAATACGTTTTATACTTTTTTTCAACGATAAGCCAGTTTTTATCAGGATCCTTCTTAATGTAATTTAGTATTGGTTCTAATACTTCAATCATTAGCTCTTCTGCCGTTTTTCCTCTTTCTTTATCCAAAACCGGATATTCAAGTACACTTGGATCATTTTCAAACACATTCAATCTCGTTTGAATGTTATTCGTATAAATGATATCTGCAAAAGTTTTATTTATAAAAAGGTTTAAAGGTAGTTTAAATTTATGAATATACGCTAAGGTTAACTTATGGGTGTCAGGGATTCTCATCGGGCCTGCATTAAAATATAAACCCACACTAAATGGTTCCCGAATCGTATACACTCTGCCACCTATTCTGTTATTTGCTTCTATAATCGTTACTTCGTGCCCAGCCTCTTTTAATAAAGAACCTGCAACTAATCCAGAAATCCCTGCACCTGCAATCGTAATCCGTTTTGGGTTATTCTTTTTAACAAGCCCTGCATGAATAATATGAAGCATTTCTTCCATTGCTAATGGATTCCCCATGCCATTTCCCCTTTTACAAAGGATTTTACTGAATTATATTCGGTTCACTGAATTCCTATGTTTTGTTCGCTGATTTGCACGGATACATTTTCAAATACTTGAATATCTTTTATAAAATGTAATAAACTAGATATGACTCTATAGAAGTAAGACGTATTATCTTACATAATAAAATCAATGAAATTGCGAGGAATTTTGAAATGAAAAAAGGTATTAACCGTGTTGTATTAGTAGGAACAGGAGCAGTTGGATGTAGTTATGCTTACTGCATGATTAACCAAGCCGTAGCTGAAGAATTTGTTTTAGTCGATGTAAATGAGGCAAAAGCTGAAGGGGAAGCAATGGATTTAAGTCATGCTGTTCCATTCGCACCAGCTCCAACTAGAGTATGGAAAGGCAGCTACGAAGATTGTAAAGATGCTGACCTTGTAGTTATTACAGCTGGATTACCACAAAAGCCAGGCGAAACACGTTTAGATTTAGTTGAGAAAAACGCTAAAATCTTCAAACAAATCGTTCGCAGTATTATGGATAGCGGATTTGATGGCATCTTCTTAATCGCAACAAACCCTGTAGATATTTTAACTTACGTAACTTGGAAAGAATCTGGTTTACCGAAAGAACGTGTAATCGGTTCTGGTACAACGCTTGATTCTGCTCGTTTCCGCTATATGTTAGGTGAGTACTTCGATATTGGTCCACACAACATTCACGCTTATATTATCGGAGAGCACGGCGATACTGAACTTCCTGTTTGGAGTCATGTTTCCGTTGGTATCCAAAAACTACAAACACTGCTTGAAAAAGACAACACGTATAATCAAGAAGATTTAGACAAAATTTTCATAAACGTCCGTGATGCAGCTTACCATATTATTGAGCGTAAAGGCGCAACTTATTATGGTATCGGCATGTCACTTCTACGTGTTACAAAAGCAATTTTAAACGACGAAAATAGTGTATTAACTGTATCAGCTTACTTAGAAGGTCAATACGGTCAAAAAGATGTTTATATAGGGGTACCTGCTGTTTTAAATCGCGGCGGTGTTCGTGAAATTTTAGAAGTTGAATTAAGTGAAGATGAAGAATTAAAATTCGATCACTCTGTTCAAGTATTGAAAGAAACAATGGCTCCGGTTCTTTAATGAAAATAAAAAGCAATCCAATTTATTTTGGATTGCTTTTTATTTTCATTATCTCCTATGACTTTTTGTGATTTTCTATCATTTCTTATTTTTTAGTCGCATCCTCATTATTTATATCAAGTACATCTAATAAAAAGATAAAGATTGGTATCCCGATAATAAGCCCCCATATTCCGAGGAAATGCTCTGAGAAGATAAGAATCATAAATGTGTAGAATATTGGTAAATTTGTTTTTGCAGACATAAACTTCGGATTTAAAAAATAACTTTCAAGAGCATGGATTACTGTTATGAATACGAGTATGTATACTACGTACATAACTCCGCCTACGTTGTAAGCAATGATACAAAGTGGAAACAAAGAAATAATCACACCTGCAACAGGAATCAAGCCTAGTAAGAAAATCATAACAGCTAATACAAGTAGCTGTGGAAATCCTAAAACGATTAATGCAATAACAGTAAGAATACAATTTACCACGGCAATTAAAAACTGAGCTTCAATTACTTTGCCGAACGATCTTGCAAATCTTTCACCAAAATATGCAATTTCCTCATAAAAGATTTTTAACTTACTATCTTTAAACTTAGATGTAAATGTAATAATACGCTCTTTTTCTAATAAGAAAAATAAGCTTAAAATTAGAGATAATAATATTTGTAAACTTACCTTCCCTATATTTGCTATTGATTGATATATGACGTCTACACCTTGTTCTATATATTTTGATACTTCCATCCCATTAATTGTCGAAAGTGCATATTTAACGATTTCATTATCAGGTGGATTTTGAAAAAACAGTTTAAATTGATAAATTAATTGTGAAATTTGTATCGTCAGCACAGGTAAATATTTATATAATGTTGTGCCTATAAAGGAAACTAGTATTATATATAAACATGCAATAACAATTTTCCGATTTACTTTCAATTTTCTTGAAATAAAACGTTGAAATCGATCCATTAAAAACGTCAGTATAAACGTAATTAATATTAAATTAATCATACTTTTTAATGCGTATAATACAAGCGCTACTATTATTAAAACGAGAAACCGTTGAAACCCTCTACTTCGAAAAAAACTCTTTACTTCATTCATTAAGAATTAACCTCCCCCTTCAATGGATGGAAATTGAATATATTACATTTTATGAACTCCTATAGACAATCTTTCTTACTAATTGAGAAGAATCCTTTTTTTCTTTTCATATTGTTAGATTCGTTTAACTGGAATCCACCAACATAATTTCGGTGGATTCCAGTTATTTTTCATATAATCTTTTATAAACTAGGTGATTTTCTATTTTTAGACTGCTGTTCATACGCATATCCAATATTGAAAAGCTCTTTTTCACCAAACTGTTTCCCTACAAACACTACACCGATTGGTTCTCCATTTTTATCATATCCAGCAGGAACCGCTAATTCCGGATAACCAGCTACAGCTGATAGAAGGACTTCATCGTTATTAATCATAACTAGAGCATCCAAACCTTTTTCTACTAAATACCTATCTAGCTCTTTTCTTGCATTTTCTTGACTCGTTTGCACTACGTTTTCAAACTCTTCTTTCGTTATAGCAGATTTTTCAGACCCTTCAATTAATGTTTGTCCGTATTTTATTCGTCTTTTACTATCCTTTTTATTAAACGCTATAATCTCTTCTAACGATTTTACCGGTACATTATTTTGCTGTGAAAGATAGTCGTTTACATTATGCTTGAACTCATATTCTAATGTTTGCAAATTATCTACACCCTCAGCACTTAACTGGATATTATCAGTTAATATCGCACCTGCATCTTGAAGGTCTTTTCTAATTTTTTCTGCTACTGCTTTTCTATTTTCATCTTGTTGGTCTACAGAAAAAAGAAGCCCTATCTTTTTCCTTTTTAATCCATCTATTGATAAATCCTTTGTATAATCAATCCTTTCTTTATCTTTCATTTTTTCTGTCATAACATCTTTTTCATCATAACCTATCATTGCATTAAATAGCGTTGCTACATCTTTTACTGTTCTTGCCATAGGTCCTGCTGTATCAAGAGTTTCAGCTAATGGAATAATTCCTGTTCTACTTACCATACCTAAAGATGGACGTAACCCAACTACTGATTGCTGCGCCGCTGGTGCAACAATCGATCCCGTCGTTTCTGTTCCAATTGCAAGCGGCGCAAAATCTGCTGCAACTACTGTAGCAGATCCTGAACTTGATCCTGAAGTATCGAATGTAATCGGACCGTACGGATTTAAATTTTGTCCTTTCTTCCCGCTATACCCGCTTGGCATTGTAAAAGATAAATAGTTCGCCCACTCAGACATATTCGCTTTTCCTAAAACAAATGCTCCTTCTTCTTTCAACTGCTTCACAATTGTTGCGTCTTGATCTGCAATCCAATCTTTTAATACATAAGTTCCTGCACTAGTCGGCATCACTTTTTCCGTCTGTACATTATCTTTTACAACGACAGGAATACCATATAAATTCGACTTTTTGTTTCTCCCCCGCTCTTGATCTAACTTTCTTGCTTCTTCCATCGCATTAGGATTTATCTCTGTAACAGAATTTAATGTTATTCCATTTTGATCATGTTCTTGTATTCTAAAGAGATAAATACTCGTTAATTCTTCATATGACAACTTTCCATCATCAATCATTTTTTGAAGCTCATCTATAGTCGCATTTACGACTTCTTTTTCTTTTATCTTTACATTTTCTATATTGATTCCTTTAAGCTGATTATGTATCGGTTGTAGCACTCTTTCTTTATCATATACAATACGCTCAGGTTCCTTTGGAAAATAATTTTTATACACGTAATATCCGCCGGCACACGCTAATAAGACAATGCCTCCAGTGATAGACAGCATTACCTTTACCCATTTCTTCATGTTGCTTCCTCCACTCTATAAGATGCTTAGCTATACAAAAAAGAGAGTTACCTTTTACTTAACTCTCTCCAATCAAAATGCTAAATGAAAAAATGAAAGATTTCAATCTAATTACTTCTTTTTTTGCATTTGCTTTGCTAACATTTCTTTCACTTGATTATACGTTAATCCTGAATTTTTATTTAAACGCTTTACTTCCTCAACATCAGTACCTACCACTGTATATTTTTTCTCATCATTCATTTTTCTAATTCCCTTCTCACCGTATTATTTCTTATATTTCTTCCCTAAATGCGCATAAATTAACACCACTACAAAAAAGGAAGCTGTTTTTTAGCACAGCTTCCTTCTCGTTACATATTGTATTTCTTAATAAAATTTCACTACATCTTCAGTAGGCAAGAACGTTCTTTCTGCTGGTTGTTCGTTTGGTTCACCAAATGGCATTTGACCTACTAAGCTCCACTCTGCCGGAATGTTCCAAGTTTCTTTCACTTCAGCATCTACGATTGGGTTGTAATGTTGTAATGACGCCCCAATTCCTTCAGCAGATAATAGCATCCACACAGTATGTTGTAACATCGCATTTCCTTGATGAGACCAGAATGGGAACTGATCTTTGTATAATGGGGCATTTTCTTGCATTTTTTCTACAGTTGCTTGATCTTCAAAGAATAGAACTGTTCCTACACCTGCATGGAAGCCTTTTAGTCTTTCTACAGTCGCTTCAAAGTTTTCTGCTGGTACGCGTGCTCTTAGTGTTTCTTTAACGATATCCCAAAACTTTTCATGCTCTCCATCCATTAATACAACCATACGACCACTTTGCATATTGAAAGATGTTGGTGCGTGTAAAGCTGTTTTTAACACTTCTTCAATTCTTTCTTTCGTAATTGCATCGTTTTTTGTTACTTTACGAATTGAACGGCGGTTCACGATTGCTTCTTTTAAGTTTGTTGTAGTTGCTGACATTTTAATTCCTCCAAATGTTTGTTTTATAATTTTTTTTGTTATTTCATAACAAGCGAATTAGCAATATCCATCGGTATTACATTGCATACCTTCAAATGAATTTGTTTTATCCTTTTCAATTTCTTTATCAATGACCCTTTCTAGTGTTTCTTTACTAGCAAGCCCTTGAATGACTTCATCTCCAATCATGACAGTTGGAACAGCCATAATATTCGCTTCATCATATGCGTGTTGAATTGCTTCTTGATGCTTTTCTTTATATTTACGAGTTACTAAAGCATCTTTAAATTCCGCCTCAGGAAGTCCTATTTCTACCGCTAATTTTGTTAACACATCAATATCTTCAATGTTTTGCTCTTCTTGGAAAAATGCTGTGAATACGCGGTGATGATACTCATTACCTAGTCCACGTTCTTTTGCAAATTGACATCCTTCGAAAGCTAAATGTGTATATGGATGTGGTGAAACACGTGGCAAGCGCATATCAATTCCTAACTTCTTTGCTGTCGGAAGAATGAAAGCATCCCATGAACCTAATTTTTCTGGTTCATTCCATGGATCTATTTTTGAATATGGACTTGGACGTAATTCAAATGGCATCCATTCAATCTCTACATCTTTCTCTTTCGCTACCTCATCTAATGGACCTTTTGCTAAAAAACAAAACGGACATATAAAATCTGAGTATACTTTCATTTTTACAGTCATAACTTTTACACCTTACCTTATCGTTGTAATCAAACTAGTTACATTGATGATAAAAAAATATAAATATTATTTAAACATTCATTTTTTCTTGCAAAGTTTCAAACAACTGCCCCATCGTAATATTTCTCAAAACTTCTTCCATCGCGGATTGTGCTTGAATTAAAATAATTTCTAACACCGCTTGAATATTCGCCCCAATTGGACAATCTGGATTCGGTTGCTCGTGAATATGAAATAGCTTGTCTTCTTCGACTACGTTCACTGCATGATACACATCTAACAATGTGATTTCATGTAAATCCTTTAGTAATCCCGCGCCACCCGGTCCACGATTTACGTAAACAAAGCCAGCTTGTTTCAAGTACGACATCATTTTACGAATGACTACCGGATTCGTATTTACACTTTCAGCCATATAGTCTGAAGTACAAAGTGAAGATGGATTGTTTTTCAAAATAGATAAAATATGAACAGCTATGGAAAAGCGGCTACTAATTTTCATCGTAATCACCACCTTGATGTAATCATTATAGTTACAACTAAAAAATAAGTCAATCCTTTTCATAGATTTTTTATAAGCAAATTAAAAAGTGCCCCATTATGATATATGAGACACCCCTTTTTATTCTGCAAATAGCGCTTGAAATTCTTCAATAAATAGCTGTACAGCGATTGAAGAATCCTTTAATGAAGGAACAGCTAAAGCAATTTCTCTCCATACTTGCGGTTCCAATTCTCTCGTTTGCACATTATGTGGTAAATTCGTTAAAGATAATTCAGCTAATATTGCAATGCCTAATCCTTCTTGAATCATATTTAAAGCTGTAGTAACGGTAGAAATTACATACTCAGCCCGAAGTGGTACGTTGGCTTGTTTAAACATATCAATGATGGGTGGTTCGTATCCGCCCTTACATAATATGATCGGTTCATTCTCCAAATCACGAATTGTAATAGAGTCCTTCTTACAAAGAGGATGATCCTCTCTTAAGATAGCAACCATTTTTCCCTTCGTTAACGGGACAATCTCCATCTCTTTATTAGGCAAAATAACAATTCCTATATCAACAACCCTCAATATTAACCAATCTTCAACTTCTTTAATTGTTCCTTCGCAAAGAACGACCTCTAAGCTCGGATACTTCTCCTTAAAATGGTTTATCATTTTCGGTAAGAAATGTGCAGAAGCACTCGGAAAACTCCCAATTCGAATCGTCCCCACTTCGTGTCCTTTCTCCATCGCAACTTCTTGTTCAATCTTCTCTACACCGTTCAAAATCTCTCTAATATGTACAAGAATTCTGTTTCCTACATCCGTAACGAGTAATCCTTGTCGTTTATCACGTATAAGAATCGTAACTCCTAACTCTGACTCAATACTTGAAATGGCATGACTTACAGCTGGCTGCGTCATATTTAACACCCTGGCAGCCTTCGTAAAACTACCTAACTCAATAGTTTTTATTAATACTTGCAGTTGTGTAATAGTCATAACTAATCACTTATACTCCTTATAAAAAAGATTCATTTTATTTATTACATTCGATATCATATCATAGTGAAATGAATAACAACAAGGAGGTTTTACCGTGACACAGCTTTCTCGAACTAAGACGGCCATAATCCTTACCTTCCTCGTTTTTATGTGGGGAATCAATTGGCCTTTATCTAAGTTTGCCCTGCATTATACACCACCCGTTTTATTTGCAGGCGTTCGAACTTTAATTGGAGGATTCATTTTACTCCTTTTCGCTCTACCCAAATATAAAGAATTACATTTAAAAGAAACGTGGCATTTATACGTTATTTCTTCTTTACTTAACATCATTATATTTTACGGGTTACAAACTGTTGGTCTTCAATATATGCCTGCTGGTCTATTTTCGGCTATCGTATTTTTACAACCTGTTTTACTTGGTATTTTCTCATGGATATGGCTTGAAGAAGCAATGTACGGTTTAAAAATTTTCGGGCTTGTACTCGGATTTATTGGTGTAGGTGTTATTAGCTCTAGTAGTTTAACTGGACATATTTCTGTCATTGGCATTCTTCTTGCATTAGGATGTGCGATTGGCTGGGCACTTGGAACAGTATTTATTAAGAAAACTGGTCACCGTGTGAATGCCATTTGGATGGTAACAATTCAGCTTCTTATTGGTGGTCTTTGTTTAATCGGATTTGGCTCAGAATTTGAAAGTTGGTCTAGTATTGCTTGGAGTATGCCATTTGTTAGTGTACTACTCTTTATTTCATTCTTTGTTATTGCAATGGGGTGGCTTGCATACTTCACACTCGTTGGAGCTGGTGAAGCGAGTAAAGTAGGGGCTTATACATTCCTTATTCCCCTTATCGCTATTATTGTAAGTTCAATCTTCTTACATGAAGCCATTACAATGAGCTTATTTATTGGCCTATTATTTATTGTTGTGAGCATTTGTTTTGTAAATATAAAGCCGAAAACACTTGCTGTAAGGCAGCAGGTTGAAGTGAAATAAATATGAGAAAGAGCCTGCTATTTGTAGGCTCTTTTTTATATCTTATTTTTTACGACGCACTACAAAAACACACGCACCTACCGAAGATACAATTGCCAAAATAGATAAAACAATCGCTATCAATTGCATATTACTAGTACCTTTATTCTTTTCTACATTAGATACTTCACCATGTTCTCCTGTTAATGACGTACCTTTTGCAATTGTAGTAAGTGAATGCGGTTTTTCAGCTCTCTCATCGCCTGTCCATTCAACAATTTCTCCGTCTTTATATTGTTGATATGCATCCCAAGCTATTTTTTGTTCTTTATCCGGATTTTTAGCGACGAAAGTAAATCGCTGGAACTGACCGGGTAAAATCCCTTCTCCTATTGCTTCCCATACTACAGTTTTCACTTTTCCGGCATTATCTTTTTGCTCTTCCATTTTCCACCCTGGCACTGGTTCATACTGTTGGAATTCCACACCAGACGGTATTTTCAGTGTAACTTTTGTTGTTGCTATATTCTTTTCAACTGGTACTTTTATCGTGTAAGTCTCCCAAGAACCGATGTCAGAAGTTGCTGGCTTCACAGTAACGTGCGCACTAACAGGTAACGAAAACATTCCCATTGCAATTACTGTTGCGATCATTGTTGTTCCTAATTTTTTTATGCGTTTCATTTTCAATTAGCTCCTTTTTATCTATACCTACTCTTTATCCCGCTATTCGCCGGGTAGCCCAATTGATGAGGGCTGCTTAAAGTTTCACTTTATCTGCCACCTACAATAAATTTATAATCCGTATCGAAGCTATCAAGCGGTTTCGTTAATCCATGTACTTGTATATTCCAGTTTCCTGTCATGTTAATATACATACCTTCTGCTTCATATTCTCCCGGTGAAACTGCCGAAACTTTAAATGATCCTTTTCCCATATTCATATCTAACGATTGAGTCGTTAATATAATTTGTTCCATATCAGTAACGGGTTGTCCGTTCTCATCCTTTAAAGTAATATGGAATATATTTTGTCCTACTCTATTAGGACTTACATTTAGCGTCATTTCATATCCATTATCTAATTGTTTACTCTCTGTAAAAGGTCCAGTAGGAGGCATCGGTGGTGTTTGTACGTTTGTCATAAAAGCTACGATTACGAAAATGATAATTCCAATGATAAACTCTACTTTCACCGTAGCACCTAATCCTTGCTGCGCTCGCATTCTCCCTTTCATATAATGAATAATTCCCAATATCCCCATGAAAATGAATAAAAGTATCTTTGTTAATAAAGCCAATCCATACTTCGTATCAAATAACGAGTGGATTGTTGGAATAAAAAATGTACTGTTAAAAAGGCCTGTTATTAAAATCACGATAACAGCACCTGTTACCCACGGTGAAAAACGCTTAATCATATCCCAATACATATGCCACTTGTTATCCTCTTTACGTAAAAGAAGAATAATAGATGATAAACCACCAACCCATAATGAAGCTGCGAATAAATGTAGAAAATCCATAACGACAGCAATCTCTTTAAACTTTAAACCATATGCGTGACTATTAAAGGCTTTCATAACAAGTAACCCTATAAATAATAGTATTGGAATACTCCATACTTTAAACGACGAATACTTCTCATGCTTCACCGCAAAATACGTAACAATTATAAGCGTACTAATGAGAACCATTTGAGTAATCCATACATAACCAAAAACAGAAAGCTGTAATGTTTCTTTTAATAGTAAAGGGTTGAATGCTTCTAGCCACGAAACATCAGCATTTATTTTCGCTTGCAGTGGTAGATTGAATAACAAGCTAATAAATATCCCTAATAAGGAAATCCATATTATGTTCTTACTCCTTGATCGAACCGAGGTTGCATTTCCTTTATACATAATAAGATTAAAGAATAGCACTCCTATAAATAGTGAGAAACTTGTATATAAAATTCCACGTTCCATGATCATATCAATTTGCGGAACATACCCCATCTCTTCCACTTGTACATCGTCTGTTTCCGCTTCCGCTAATCCAATACGGAATGGAATAACCCCTTGAATTGGATGTCCATCAGCTGAAATTGCTTTCCACTGAATAGAGTAGAGACCATTTTTGAGGTTTTCTTTTAATCCGGCTTCTAATAGTTTTTTATTTTTTGTATCAATATGAGCATCTTTTAAATCGACCCTTTTACCTGATGTATCTCTCACGTACAATGTATTAAAACGTGAAACTTGTATGTCCTCATCGAATTCAATTTTTACAACAGATGGTGCTCTCTTCAACGTTTCATTTTCCATAGGGTTTGATTTCACAACGTACGCATGAGCAGATGCACTTTTCGGTATCAATATGATAAGCACACATGCAAGTAATAACCATGTCCCTAATCTTCTCATTACTTTCACACTCATTTCACTTCTTTCTTCCTCATTGCTCTATTTTCACTCCTTTAACTTCCAAAGTTTGATTCTCGGGCGAAATATTAACCTGATTAAATATAAAATTCTATAAAGTATGACTCTTTATTTCTCTTCCACCTCTAAACTTCTAATATAATAGTAACTATCACAATAGATACAACTTACATTTTTAAAGTCAATTGTTATTATATCATAAAATATATTTATGTAAGTTATCAAAGAAGAAAAGTTATCGTGAATCATTTGTGAAGAAAATGTGAAATACATAAATAAAAAGGTATTACGTTATTACGTAACACCTTTAAAAAAATATCCCTCTTCTATTTCTCTTCCGGATAATCACAATACTCGATAATCGTTCCTTCTGTATCCGCTGGGTTAAGATAAATTAACCTTCTACCGTGCTTATTAATGCGTAGTGTATGCTCTAATGTCCGAATACCTTGTTCTTTTAACTCTTCTAGAGCCACATCTAAATCATCGACACGATACGCAACGTGATGTACACCTTTACCTTTTTGTTTTATAAATCGGGCAATTGGTGAAGTGGTGTTATTTGTCGGTGCAAGTAATTCAATTCTATCTCCATCCACTTCAAGAATGGCTACTTCACTTTCTACACCTGTTGCCTCACTTACGTAACGATCTATTAATTCTCCTGATAGAACCTGTTCATAAAAACGTATCGTACTATCTATATCACGAACTGCGATTCCGATATGATCAATTGTTTTTTTCATTTTATTTCCCCTACTACTTTATTTTTTCTCATTATTAATAGTAACAAAAAAAGCTATAGAAACAAGTTCTATAACTTTTTTTATTTAACCTATTTTCTTATCCGCTCTAGTTGCTGGTTGAACTTGGTTTTTCACTTTTAAAATGCTAAGTCCATATCCGATAAATCCACCGATAATGGCTGGGAAGATCCAGCCTAATCCTACTTCCTGCATCGGAAGGAATTTAGTGAACACTTGGCTTACTACTTCAATGTTAACTCCAGCTGCACTTAATCCATCGAATAAGCTGATGATAAATGTTACGATTAAACTCACTTGATAAACTTCAGCTCTTCCTTTGAATAATGAATGGAAGAATGTTAAGAAAATCAATACGATTGCTAGTGGATAAATTGCTGTTAATACTGGAACAGAAACTGCGATTAACTGTGTTAATCCTACATTTGCAACAATTGCACTAAATACACATAGCGTGATTGCAATTGCTTTGTAAGGAACATTTGGGAATAACTTATGGAAGAATGAAGAACATGCTGATACAAGTCCCACACTAGTTGTTAAACAAGCTACTGTAATCATTAATCCTAATAATACTCCGCCATATGATCCGAAATAGTAGTTAGAAACTTTCGCTAATACTTCTCCGCCGTTCTCTAAATGTCCAAGCTTTGCAACACTTGAAGCACCCATATAAGAAAGTGCTGTATAGATAATTGCTAAAATAGATGCTGCAATAATTGTCGCTTTTGCACAAACGACCATAATCTGTGTTTTCGTTTTCGCACCTTTTTCTTTAATAGCATTGATAATGATAATCCCGAATACGAATGATGCAAGCGTATCCATCGTTAAGTATCCTTCTTGGAATCCTTTAAAGAATGCATGTGATGTATAAGCTTCCACTGGTGCTTGCATATCTCCAATCGGATGTATAAAAGCAACGATTACTAAAATACCGATGAAAGTCAACTTAATTGGTGTTAAGATTTTTCCAACAATATCGACAATTTTCGCGGGATTTAGCGAAAAAAAACAAGTGATACTAAAGAATATAATTGTGAAAAGAATTAAAGGTGTAGAACCTACTCCTTCTGGCATAAACGGTTTAAGACCAATTTCATAAGAAACATTTCCTGTTCTCGGTATTGCAAATAACGGACCAATCGCTAAGTATAAAACTGTTGTAAACACAATCCCAAACACTGGGTGAGCACGACTAGCTAACGACTGCAAATCATCTTTACCTGAAAAACCAAATGCTAGCACACCTAGTAATGGTAATCCAACACCAGTTACTAAAAATCCAGCGTTAGCAATCCATACATTCTCTCCTGCTGATTGACCAAGCATCGCTGGGAAAATTAAATTTCCCGCTCCAAAAAATAGTGCAAATAACATTAATCCAATAACTACTATGAACGAAAACGGTACTTTATTCGCCATAATATAACCCCCATTCAAGTTTCCTTATCTCATTTTCCAATTTTAACTAATTGAATTTTCTGAATATTTAATTTAAGTATCAACTATTCTTGAACTCATTATAGTTTGCTATATAATATTTTGCAATACTATTTTCGAACTTTTCTTTTATTTTATAAATATACATTTTTTAACATGAAAAATAGACTAAAAAACCAACATGGTCATCCATGTTGGTTTTTCCATTTACTATCATGAATTAAAATTTTGCTGCTACTTTTTTAACGTTTTCTAGACCTTCTTCAACAATTTGTTGTGAACGATCTGGATATTGATTGTGTCCTTCAATTACAACTGTCTCTGGATTTGTAATTCCCCAGAATCCAAGTACCGTTGTTACGTAATTAACTGCCATTTCCATAGGAGCCATTTGCTCTGAAGAGTAATCTGAACCACGAGCACCTAACACAACTACTTTTTTACCACCAACTAAACCTTCTGGGCCATTTGCTGTATATTTAAACGTTTTTCCAGCTTGAGATAAGTATGAAATATATGTGATTAATGGCGCTGGTACTGTAAAGTTCCATAATGGGAATGCAAATACAACCTTATCAGCTTCTAAAAACTGATTTAAATATTGATCTACTGTAGCAACTGCCTTCTCTTCTTCAGCAGTTAACTCCATGCCTTGGCTACGTTTATATCCACCTGAAATCGCGATATTTCCGTAATAAGGAAGATCTAATGCAAATAAATCTAATTCCGTAATTTCTGTATTTGGATTTGCTTCTTTATAAGTACTTACAAATGTTTCATACATTTTTGAACTAACTGCTTGCTCCGCTGGACGATCGTTTGCTTTTACAAATAATACTTTTGACATTTTTTTATTCCCCTCTACATTCGTATTTTCTTCTTTTTTACCAAATAATGAGCTAAATAGTCCCATTTTCTTCACCTAATCTTTCTTTTCATATTCATTATTCATCATCATAAAAATTCTTATTCTAAGAAAAAGTTCCAATAGATACCTTAAGTTACGCTATCATAACTTTTTGTTATTTAATTACCTTATGTAAGTGATTGTAATATAGTCACTTACTTTAGTCAAGTAACTTTTAATAAAAAATAAAATCTCAACTTAAAAATATTAACTAAAATACAATTGAACACCAAATACATCTTTATTACTTGTATAATAAACTTTGAGAGGAAAATTCATATATAGAAAGGATTTATTCATGAGCACTATAGAAAAGCTTCAAACTTTTATTATTCTTTTTGCTGTTACATGCGGCATCGTACTCGGACAATTTAATATGATACATACGTATTCAGACAAATTTATTGTCCCCTTCTTATTTTTCATGCTATATGGATTATTCCTCAGCATTCCATTAAAAGAAATAAAAAACGGATTTCGCAATTTAAAATTTGCTGGAACAAGTCTTACTATTAACTTCTTATGGACACCTTTACTCGCTTGGGGGTTAGGAGCACTATTTCTTTCCGATCATCCAGCACTTTGGGTTGGATTTATAATGTTAATGGTTACTCCATGTACAGATTGGTACTTAATCTTTACTGAAATAGCGAAAGGTAATGTAGCACTTTCTACTGCAATTTTACCTGTAAATTTAATTTTGCAAGTACTGCTCCTTCCCATTTATTTATTTTTATTTGTTGGTGTCATGAAAACTGTAGCGATTTCTGTTTTAGTAGAAAGTATTGTTATCGTAATCGTCTTACCATTTATACTTGCACACGCTACAAAGTTCATTATGAATAAAATGAAAAAAGCTGAAACTCTCGAGAATAAACTCATTCCGTTTTTCAGCTCTGCTCAAATTGTATTTTTAAGTTTAGCAATAGTAGCGATGTTTGCATCACAAGGTAAATATTTACTGCAAAATATGAATGTCGTTTTATTATTACTCGTTCCTGTTCTATTGTTCTTCATCATTAATTTCTTACTAGGACAATTTATCGGGCGCATCATGCATTTATCTTACAAAGATACAGTAAGTCTAAGCTTAACAACGTTAGCAAGAAACTCACCTGTTGCACTCGCTATCGCTGTGACCGCTTTTCCAGACGAACCTCTTATCGCACTTGCACTCGTTATTGGACCATTGATTGAGTTACCGGTACTAGCTTGTGTGTCACAAGTTTTGTTGCTTATTAAGAAAAAACGGCAATATGCATAATAAAAAACGTCCCATTTTGGGACGTTTTTTATTATGGAAAGATTACATACAACACTTACTTCTTATTTATCAATACAAATGAAATTACCGAAACTACAAACGTAATAATACCAATTATAAATTGATCGGCTCTAAAAATTTTATATGTTATAGAGAATTAACTTTTCGTTACATTAACAGATCCTTTCTAATTAAAAATGATAGGAAACGTAAATATAACGAAAGCTGCCCAAAGTCCGTATATTGGCAAATACTTCGTAACGGCATCTTGGATAGCTTTTGGTCCTGATTTATTTTGCAAGAAACGCATATAGGAAAACATAATCCAAATTAAATTTGCCCAGACCAGTATGTTTACACCTAAAACAGCAAGTCTATTAGGTGTAATCCCGTAAGAAGAAAGTCTGAATACTATGGCTGACAATGCGACAGTGTCAATAATAAGCGCCAGAACAATTAAGGAAAAATTTATATAATCTGAAATGTTCTTTTTCTCGTCCGAGTCACTCTCAACGATAGAAAATATAGTAACAGCCAATACGCCAAGCAGTATTCCGTTGAAGGCCATTAGGAAATTGCGATCCAAGAATGGATTTTTTCCGACCCAAATTACCGTTATAAGATAGATAAGCAAGGTAATCAGGACGAGAGGACTAAAAATTTTAGATATGTATGGTGTAATATTTTTAGCAAGCTTAAGATTCATTGATACTAAGTATGCAGTCACAATAGCGAGAGCCGCTGCTCCAAATAAAACAACATTACTAAAATAGAATTCTCCTATATCTAAGTCAACAAAGCTAAATAAACGCATGGTGAATACCGCAAGTATCATTCCGCTCACTGCCATGCTCCCGTAGAGAAGACAATATTCTAAATTAAATTTAATATAGGCTAATCTTGTACTGCCTTTTGAATATTCATTTCCTGTAAATGCAAGCCCTACTAAGCCCCATAAAAATATAGGAAGATGTAAATACACAAGTATGGTACTGTCTTTATAATTTACTGGCAGCGTATTAAGATAATACCCGGAAATTAGGAACAACGCTGCAAGGGAATAAATAATACTTTTTTTCGGAGTATTATTGTAAACAAAATAAGCAGCAATAAAGGGAATTACACCAAAAGCCAAATTAATTGGAGCAATTGCTTCCTGCTCAACAAAGTGGAAAATGATTCTAGTGCTTATGCCGGCCAGAATAGCTAAAAGGCCCATGAATAAGAAACCTTTTTGAAACAAAGATGTTTTTTCTTTATTTACCTTCTCCTTGAAATGCAACCTTTCATACCAAGCAGCTAGAACCTGGGAATCAGGATTTTGGTCCCATGCTTGTGAGAATGATTTTTTAAAAGCTTTCGGATCTTTTCTATACATCTTCTCCAACTCATGAGGGTTATCCATATTTTCGATAATCAAATTTTGATTGTTCATAATTTTACCTCCTCTAATAAAAAACAGCTTTGTTACCTTTCTATAAAAAGCATCTCACTGATTTATTATGATAATGATTTTAATACACAATTTATTGTTTTACAATAAATAATTATCAATTATAAAGATTTTTTTATTGTATATTTCATTTCAAACAAAAATATATAGTACTACTTATTCAAAAAAATATCCTATAGAATAGACTTTTTTAAGCGTCTATTCTATAGGATATTTTTTAATTATCATATTTTTATTTGTTAAAACAACTTAATTCTCAAACACAAAATTAATCTTATTATCTTTCCACTCTAACTTCGCATCAAATGTTTTCTCGCCCTTTTTAAAGCCTTTAATTAAATCGGTCTTTTCACCTTTTAATAGCTTTGTCATATTCTTTTGCGAAATTGTTTTACTTAATATTTTCTTCGAGATGGTAAAGTCACATTGTGTCGTGTTGTAATTAGAACAGCCGTAAAACGTTGACTTATCAATTACATCGCCATCACATTTTTTACAGCTACCAACCTTTTTACCTGTTGTAAATTTCGATCCTTTTCGCTCAATCGATTCAACATGCAATCCAGTAAAGTCCCATTTCTCTGACATTTCCACTGCATCTTCAATAATTTTAGCTGATAGCTTTTTCGTCTGTTCCATAAATGTAGCTGGTGAAGCTGTACCTTCACCAATTTCCGCAAGACGTTGTTCCCATTTCGCAGTCATTTCTGGTGAAGCTAGTATTTTGTCACCAATTGCGGTAATTAATACTTTTCCTTTATCAGTCGCATACACTTGGTTTTTCTTTACATCTATATACTTACGGTCTTTCAGCATCGTAATAATACCTGCGCGAGTCGCTTCCGTACCTAAACCTTCTGTTTTCTTTAATACTTTCTCCAGCTCTTCATTCTCTAAATACTTACCAGCTGTTTTCATTAACGTAATAAGTTGTCCTTCTGTATAGCGCTTCGGTGGCTGTGTTTTTCCTTCTTTCACTTTCACCTTTACAACTTTTCCTTCTTCGCCTTCAGCTACAATTGGAAGAATGGTTTCGTCATCTTTATCGTCTTGGAAAATAACTTTACGCCAACCTTCTTGAATTTGCTGTTTTCCTTTTGAAATGAATTCAGCACGTTCATCTACAAGCGTAATGATTGTTGTATAGTCAAAGATTGCAACTTCATAATGAGCTGCAATAAGCCTTCTTACGATCATATCGTATATTTTCTTTTCATCACCTGATAGTCTGCTTGGGTTTGTAACTTGCTCTGTCGGAATAATTGCGTAGTGATCTGTTACTTTCTTTTCATTTACATAACGCTTGTTATTCATAATGGATTCAACCGGAGCCGGTAATAAGCCTTTATATTCATCAAACTGACTTAACTTCTGTAAAATATCAGGGAACGTCGCTGCTTCTCCTTGTGTAACATAGTTAGAATCTGAACGTGGATAAGAAACAATCCCTTTTTGATATAGTGCTTGCGTTATATCAAGCGTCTTTTTCGGTGAAAACTTAAAGGCTTTATTTGCCGTTGCTTGCAGTGATGATAAGTTAAATAAAAGCGGCGGCTGAAACTCTTTACGCTCCGTTTTCATTTCCTTCACAACAGCCGGTTTCCCTTGGCAAAATGCCGCAATTTTATTCGCCATATCAGGGTCTTTTAAGCGGGATTCATTATCCTTTTCCCATTTCCCGTCATATTTCTTTCCTTCTATATTAAAGGTTGCAAACACTTCCCAGAAAGGCTCTGACTTAAAGTTTTCAATTTCTTTCTCTCGCTTTACAATCAATGCTAACGTTGGTGTTTGGACACGACCAGCAGAAAATACATCATTCATTCCTTTTTTCTTTAACAAAATACTAAAGACACGTGATGCATTCATACCAACAACCCAGTCAGCGCAAGATCTTGTGTATGCTTCGTAATACGTATTAATTGTATCTGATTCATCAAGTAGATTTTTAAATCCTTGGTAAATAGCTTGCTTCGTTAAAGATGAAATCCATAGACGTTTCATCGGCTTTTGCACGTTACAAAGATTAATAATATTTCGTACGATCAGTTCCCCTTCACGCCCAGCATCTCCTGCGTGAATGATTTCTGTTACCTGTGGATTATGTAACAGCTGTTTCACAACGTTAAATTGCTTATACTTTGACTTTGTTACTTCAAATTGAAATCGTTCAGGAATCATCGGTAACGTATCAAGTGACCATTTTTTCCACTCTGCGTGATAATGCTCTGGATTACATAACTGCGTCAAATGACCAATTGCCCATGTACAGTACGCTCCATTTGGAAATAACTCATTCGCTTCTACTTCTAAATATCCATCTTTCCGGCGATATTTAAACTGTGAAACAAGAGCCAACCCTTGATCTGGTTTCTCGGCAATAATTAATTTCATTTTATAACTCCCTATCTGTATTCCAGTGTTACTTTCATTGTCTATATGTTTAGAAGCGATGATAAAACAACAATCTTATTTATCATTCGCGGTTTGTCTCGCAAATGGGAGACCTATAATATTATACGCTTATTCTTTATGGCTTCACAATAGAAACTCATAATATAACAATTTCTTTCACATGCTTACAATTAAAAAAGACGCCCTAAAAAATCAAGCGTTCCTTTGCTTACATCTATGAAATTGTGCAGATAATATGCAGATATAAATTATCATAAGTACACATATGATGAAATGAACGATAGGACAAGGAGGTATCATAATGTTTGCTTATACGTTAACTACCTTAACACTTTGCTGTACCTCAATTCTTATTACATCCAATATTTCTAAACGTAAGGGTACCCTAATGGAGTATATGGTATTTATTATGTCTTTTAGTATGAGTATCGGTTTAAGTATTGGTTTTTATTTAGGCATTCTCTTTAAGGGGGAATTACTATATTCTACTTTACTTGCTATTTTAATTAGTGGTTTTATCGGTTTTTTAGTGGGTCTACGTTTTCACCTATATACTGCTTTAGAAGGAATGTTTTCTGGATTAATGGCAAGTATGATGGGAGCAATGATTACAGAAATGTTAAATGCTCAACAAGCTCATAGTATATTGTTCATTAGCCTTTTACTTACTATAACAATAACTATGTCATGTATGATTCAGTTTTTATCAGAAAGTTTTTCTGCTGTTATTCAGCGACGTTTTCCATTATTACTCTCAATTGGTGTAGTAATTATCCTGACTATATTTGTAACGTTCCCAGAGCATATCCCGCCCACCTCTTCCACAGAAGAACAACATAAACATTAACAACTATAATCGATCCCCTCTACTATTTCATCATAGTAGAGGGGATCGATTTCATTATTTTTATTTCTTAACAGACAAAGATAAAAACACTTTGAATTGTTAGTTCAAAACTTCTAAATCTATGAAATTCTCTTTGCTTGAGAAAATATACTATTCCAGGTTGAAATAATAAAGCGAAACTTTAATCAGTAGGGGTTTTGTTCATCCCCACTGATTATCAGCCCTCACCAATCGGGCTTTTACGGGCAGTTGATCCCCAACCTAACTTCTTCGCTTTCGCTGAATTTTGAGACGTGGGGCTTACTGCCCGTTAATGCGGGATAAATTTTCAATTAACCAATATATATTTTTGGATCCATAGCATTGCTCTTCTTTGCATTCCATTCACCTTTATGGATTTCAAAATGTAAGTGCTGTCCTTCAGATTGTCCTGTATTCCCCATTATGCCAATTTGTTGTCCTTGCTTCACTTTTTGACCAGCAGAAACAGGACGACTCTTTAAATGAGCATATACAGTCGTATATGTTTGTCCGTTAATATTGTGAGAAATAAACACAACATTACCATAGCTTGTAGAATAATAAGAGCGAGTGATTACCCCCTCTGCGGCAGCAACAACCGGCACTGTTCCTGAAGCAGCAATATCTAATCCATGATGCATTTTCCCACCACGTTTCTCAAATCTAGAAGTATATCTTCCTGCAGCTGGTTGAATAAAGTCATTTGTTTTATTTACCTCTTGGGATTGCCGCCGCTTCTCTGCATCAGTCTCACTTGTTTTTGATAAAAATTCACTTAATACATAACCGTTTTTACCGTTGTAATTAATTTTCAACCAGCCATTTTGTTCAAATAGAACCTGTACTTTTATTCCTTTTGATAATGCACCAATTACACCATGATTTGTACCAGCGCCGTTTCTTACATTTAACACGTTTACGTTAACATAGTAGTCACCAACTGTTGCCCCAGTAGATAGATTACTAGTTTCAGGTTTTGATGGTGTACCTCCTTTAACGAATTTTACATATTCACTACTTACATAACCAGTTCTTCCATTATGATTAATTTTCAACCAGCCATTTTCAACGCCAGTTACTTGCAATATTCGTCCGTTTAATACACCACCAATTACACTATGGTAAGTAGCAGGGCCCGTGCGAACACGTAAAGAAGTAGCGTTTACAATGTATGTGCCGTCAGTTTGAACCGTAACATTCTTTTGTTGTTCATTTGTTTGGTCTACATTTGCATTAGAACCACTCTTTGAAATATAATCTTTACTAATATAAGCAGTTTGTCCACTATAGTTAATTTTGACCCAATCTTGAATTTCACCAGTTACTTGAACAACTTGTCCTTTATGTATAGAGCCTAAAATTGCATGGGAAGTACTTGGACCTGTACGTACGCGGAGAGAAGATACGTTAACTTTGTAATTGCCACTCGCTACTTGAACTTTTCCATTGTTATTGTCGCTTCCATTTGAACTACCGTCTATTACAAATTGACTGCTTACATAACCTACTTCTCCATTATGATTAATTTTCAACCAACCGTTTTCTTCTCCAATAACTGGTAAAGCTTTCCCTTCATATACGCGCCCCATTATTGCACTAGACGTATTTGGCTGTGTGCGAACACGTAATACATTAGCAGTTACAGTTTTACTACGACTCATGCTTACATTTGTCTTCGCTGATACATTATTTCCCGAAACAAATTCACTACTTACATAGCCAGTTTTTCCTTTATGATTAATTTTCAGCCAACTGTTTTCTTCTCCAATAACTTGTAAAACTTCTCCTTCATACACGCGTCCCATTATTGCACTAGACATATTTGGTTGTGTGCGGACACGTAGAGCATTTGTATTTACTGTTACTTGATTTTCATATTTTACTACATCAGTCGTTTGCTCATGCTTCGTGTCTTTTGGTATAACAGTATTTTTCGCTTGAGCAGTACTAATAAATACACTTCCTGTAACAGAAGCTACTGCTACACTAGCTAAAATCTTTTTCATAAGTACAAAACACCTTCCTATAAACACATTCAAGTATCATTATATTTTTCCCACTTAAACCATTCAGCAAAATTATTCTTTTACTTCCCATATTAAATTTCTAATCATTCACAATAATCTATATCTAGTAATAAAAGAAATTTAAATTCATAACACTCTGAAAATCCTCTCATTCTTTCAACCAAACACTACACAATGTAGTTTTAATTACCAAAAAAATACCGAAAAAATAATCACCTATAATTAATACTACAAAAATAAAAAAATCATAATTGAATCCTTCTTCATTTAACTCATAATTTTGCTTGAATATCTGACTTCTCCTTTCACACTACGAATTGTAGTATAAAATAAAAGAAAGGTCAAATATAAGTATTCAATCTTGCGGAACTACAATATAATACAATAAATTTATCCACTTCTAATCAAAAACCACCATGTTTTTTAATTCTTAAATAACAAAAAACATTCTCACCTTGTAAACTCTTTCTACAGGATAACCTTCTCGTATTATCTAAACTTTTATAAAAATAATATTCCCAATTCACAACATGACATATAAAAGCAGCAACCTATTAAGATAACTGCTTTCATCATTAATAAACTACATGATTTTCACATTATTCTGGTTTATTAGGAATATTAGGGTTTGGAACATAACCAGATTCATAATCTGTATAATTCACTTCCGTTACCATCCCTGCTGAAGCATGATGTAGGTCGTGACAGTGGAACATCCACTCACCAGGATTGTCTGCTACAAAGGCTACTTCATATTCTTCTCCTGGCCTCAAATTCAATGTGTCTTTAACAATCGGAGAACCTTCTATCGGTTTTCCATCTTTACTCAACACCTGGAAGAAATGACCATGTAAATGCATTGGGTGATCATCCATTTTAGAACGATTTACCAACTTCACTTTTACTAAATCACCCTTTTTTACTTGAATTGGGTCAATATCCGGAAATACCTTTCCGTTAATTGTATATACCATTTCATTTCCATTCATTTGCGTATTTAAGTCCATATTATATGTGGCAGTATACTCTTGATTTAACGGGAAACTTCCTAATTTTTTAGTACCATATTTCATGATATCTACTTTCGGTAATTTTTCTTTTTCGTCTGCTTTATCTTTCATCTCTTTGCTGCCATCATATTCAATAACAGCTTTCATTCCTTTTGCACCTTTATTTTTCGAATGGTCTTCAACATACCATTTCCCAGTTTTATTAGCAGTAAATTCAATATCATAACGTTCACCCGGTGCGATTGAAATTACTTTATCCTTTATAACTTTTGGATCATTTATTGGTTGACCATCTGTCGCAATTACTTTTATATCATGACCGTGAACATGTATATCATGTGATAGATAACCAGCATTAACGAGTCGAAGACGAACTTTATCTC
Organism: Bacillus cereus group sp. MYBK5-2; assembly: GCF_051915685.1. Taxonomy (NCBI): domain Bacteria; kingdom Bacillati; phylum Bacillota; class Bacilli; order Caryophanales; family Bacillaceae; genus Bacillus; species Bacillus cereus group sp. MYBK5-2. The sequence goes on along the minus strand of NZ_JBQAFE010000001.1, from coordinate 1,048,650 downwards.
CCTTATTCACTTTCAATGGCACTACTAAATCACCGCTTTTTCCATTGATTGTGAATAAATCATACATACTCATATCATGACCTTCCATCTTCATATTTCCATGGTCCATTCCTGCCATATTGCCAGAGTCTTTTTGATCACTGCCCATGTCCATACCAGAATGAGCCATGCCGTTCTTATCATCATTCTTTTCCTCATTTTCATTACCTTTAGATTTATTACCTATTTGCCCTTTTGTCATTTCTTTTAACTGCTTATTCATTTCTTCTTTATCTGTAACCCATTCATCCAACATTAATGTGTAATCTTTATCATATTTTTCCTTTGTATCTTCTACAATGAGCGCTCCATACAAACCTCTATCTAATTGATTTACAGAATCTTGATGCGAGTGATACCAGTACGTTCCTGGTACGTTCGCTTCAAATTCGTAAGTGAAACTTTTTCCTGGTTCAACTGCATCTTGTGTCACGCCTGGAATTCCATCCATGTTATTTGGGACAGGATATCCATGCCAATGAATAGATACTGGTGCAGATAATTCATTTTTTAATGTCACTTTCACCTTTTCACCTTTTTTCACCCGAATTTCTGGACCAGGTGATGAGCCATTAAATGTCCAGACTGGAACAATAACACCGTTACCTAACTTTTGCTTTTCTTCTTTCGCTACTAAAGTAACTTCTGGTCCTTTTTCAACCTTCAATGGTTTTGTAGCTGTTTCAGCCTGTATTGTTTTTTTATCTTTCATATTTTTATGATCATTTGTTGTATTTGTGGCCAAAGAACATGCAGCAATTAAAAATATTACAGAGACCGTAACAGCTGTTAATACAAATCGCTTCATGGAAAATCCCTCCTTTTTCTTTTTCAAAATCATTATAGAACTTGATTTTCAAGAAAATAAGGAGATGTAATTAGATAATACGTAAGCTAATTGGAAGATTACTAAAAGCGGAGACATTACAAGAGGCGAATATTTTAAAAATATAAAATACTTCCCTTGTAGCGACTATATTAGCCGTTCTCATATTTATTTTGACGTTATTTCTTAAGAAACAATAACACTGCTATTATTAAATAAGAAAAATGTAGCTAAAATGCTCTTCACAAAAGAACTTAGATTTTTGTATAATAAGAACTAATGTTCCTCACAAGGAAACAATGGACTCAAATTACACAAATATATCAAATAGAAGAGGATTGATATACGATGAAAATTGATAGACCAAAAATTTCACCAGAGTTATCTTCAAAGAATTTTCAAGATATTTTTTATGAAGAAGATCCAACATTGGAAGTGTGTGAAATTATAGACTCCACTTTCGAAAATGAATCTGTAGATAGAGTGCGATTATATGATGCGGTGATAAAAAACTGTAAGTTTACTAATACAGACTTTAGCAATATTGATATTACAGATGTTTGTTTTGAAAACTGTGATCTATCAAATGTTAATTTAAGCAATTCTTCTGTTCACAGAGTCGAATTTAAAAACAGTAAATTAATCGGAGTAAATTTCACAGAATCTAGCTTAGGAAATGTTAAATTTGAGAATTCAATTTTGAATTTAGCGGCATTTGGAAATTCCAAACTAGAAAAAATCATCTTCAATGAAACTTCATTAAATAATGCAGATTTTTTTGACTGTAAACTTAAAAAAGTTGAATTCCAATTATGTAGTCTTGATGAAGCTAATTTTGATCAGACATCACTGAAGGGGATAGATATTAGTTCTTCTACCTTTGATACACTTACAGTTTCAGTGAACGATTTAAGAGGATGTAAAGTATCAACATATCAAGCTGTTCAGTTTGCTACTTTATTAGGATTAATAATTAAAGATTAGTATTTCGAAGAAAAGAACCCTATCCCGAATCATGGATTTTTTAATTGTCCACGATTCGAGATAAAGTTCAAATAAATTAGTGATGACTCTTTTATTATTTAACTACAGCTTGGTTTCCTTTTACATGTTCATTATTTACACTCATAAATTCTTCAATTTCTTCAACTTCCCTAATGATATCTTTTGACAAGTTTTCATACCCGTCTTTCGTTACAAGAATGTCATCTTCAATACGAATTCCAATTGATTCTCCTTCAATATAAAGACCAGGTTCAATTGTTATAACCATACCTTCTTCTAACACTCTATCTTTATATATTCCTACATCATGTGTATCTAAACCAAGGAAATGGCTGACACCATGATAATAGTATTTTGATAACTCTTCATCTTCTTGAATTAAACCGATTGCTTTACACTCTTCTACCAGTACCTTTTTTGTATGCTCATTTAATGCAGCGAACTTTAATCCTGGCTTAATAAGTGCTGTTGTTTCTTTTAATGCTTTTAATACAATATTATAAATTTGTTTTTGACGACTAGAGAATATTCCATTTGCCGGGAATGTATAACTAATATCAGCGTTATAGTAGTCTTTTTGAGCACCTAAATCTAGTAATACTAAGTCACCATTTTGAATTTGTGCATCATTATCTTCATAATGAAGAACTGTAGCATTTTTCCCACTCGCCAAAATTGTATTGAACGCATGGTACTTAATGCCAGATGACTTCAGTGTAAAATCAAATTGTGCTTCTAATTCATACTCCATCATGCCTGCTTTTGCATGCTTAAGTACGTTGTAAATACCGTCTTTCGTTATAGCAATCGCTTCTTTAATAATTTCAATTTCTTCCTCTGTTTTAAATACTCGTAATTCACAAATGTTCGGATATACATTACCAATTGTTACATGTGGGTATTTTTCTCTTACATGTTTAGCAAATGCTAATGTTTTTGTCTCCGTACCATTCCAATCACGACGTTCTATATCTAAATATAGATGCTTCGCATTTTCTGTAAAAAGTATATTTGACATTGTCTTTTCAAAGCTATCTAAATATACAACTTTCTTTATACCTGAAATTTTCTCTGCTTCTTCGTTAGAAACTGTTTTACCGACCCATTTTTCCATTACTGGATCTGACTTTTCAATGAAAAGTGTTTCTTCAACACTACTTCCAACCTTTTTCAGCATAAAAATAACATTTGGTTCATCGATTCCCGTTAAGTAGTAAAAATTACGATTCGGTACAAATTTATAATGTGCATCAGCTGACATATGCGGTGCTTGTCCCGCAAATAATATCGTAATAGATCCCTCTGGTAATGTGTTTGCTAATCGTTCTCTATTTTGAGCAAAAAATGTTGATTTCATAATAATCCCCCTAGTGTTCTATGTATGCTTGTGAAACTAATCATCAATACAATTCATTCTATTATTGTTATAATTTTTCGTCAATTAATAGTACTCATAGCCAAAGGAGAATTTTCATTACTAAGGTCCCTTCCACGCTAAATTATGCATACCACTCCACAATTTCTTGACATTTATTCCATATACTTAAAATCACGTATATAGGAAAGGGGCCTACAAATTTGAAACATTATGTAGCAACAGGGTTAGCAATTACTTCTTTATTAATAATTTCAGGATGTTCTAGCAACGTCGAAACAGCACCAGTGAAAAAAGAAACGGCGCAATCTCAACCAAAAAATACAAAAACAGCAAATACGAATCCGCAAGACTTCTATAAAGAAATTACATCTGGAAAAATCGAGCACATTCATGGAATTGGCTATGCAGGAAATATGCCAGGTGTTTCTATTGCCACTCATAGCGGGATAAAAGTTTATCAAGATGGCAAATGGTTTGAAACTAAGACTGAGCTACATGATTATATGGGATTTCAGGCAACGAAGAACGGATTCTTTGCCAGCGGTCACCCTGAACCAGGTGCAAATTTAAAAAACCCTTTAGGATTATTGAAAAGTTCTGATGGTGGTAATACTCTTGAAAAGCTAGCATTTTACGGAGAATCTGATTTTCATAACCTTGCTGTCGGATATAATACAGAAGCAATTTATTTATACAATGAGCGTCCAAATTCTAAATTACAACAAGGTTTTTATTTCAGTACGAACAACGGACAAGATTGGGAAAATAGTAAGTTAAAAGGTCTTTCAAGTACGATTCATTCCTTTTCCGTACATCCGAATCAATCTAGTGTAGTCGCAGTAAGTGCCAAAGACGGTGTTTACTTATCTACAGATTACGGAAATACGTTTGAAATATTCGCTAAATCACTTGAATCGACCGCAATTACATTAAGTAATGAAGATGTTATTTACGCACCTATCAATAAGCAAATCGTAACGAAGAAATCAATTGCTACAAATGAGGAGACAAACATACAAATTCCACCTTTAGATCCTAAAGATACAATTATGTATATATCACAAAACCCTCAAAATTCAGCTGAAATTGTATTTGCTACAATGAAAGCAAATGTGTTCCTTTCTACAGATGAGGGTAAAACATGGAAGCAGCTTACTAAAGAAGGAACATTCCAAATTAATTAGAAGGGTGAATATAACGTGTTTTCAATAATTAGTGAATGGAGCTATCAACTCATGTCTCCTTTAATAGATGTCGCGAATGCTACGAAATCAGTACCTCTTTTATTTGCGTTTTTATTAGGCATTGTAGGTACACTTGCTCCTTGCCAATTAACAGGAAACATTAGCGCTATTACACTTTATGGAAATCAATCTTTACAAAAGGGACATACCTGGAAACATATACTGTTATTCATTTTAGGAAAAGTAATAGCTTTTACGACACTTGGACTTTTAGTCTGGTTATTAGGAAAAGAAATTCAACAAACATTAACTTTGTATTTCCCATGGTTACGCAAACTGATCGGACCTTTATTAATAATAATAGGTCTAATATTATCAGATATTATAAGAGGAAGAAATTTCTTCTCTACCCTTTTCCCTATTAAATTTATTCGAAAACAAAATGAAGTCAGCTCATTTTTACTTGGTTTTTTCTTTTCTTTAGCTTTCTGTCCGACTATGTTTGTGCTATTTTTCGGAACGTTACTCCCTTTATCTTTACCCTATAATTACGGGTACTTGTTTCCTACATTCTTTTCGATAGGAACTGCTCTGCCTATCGTCGTATTAATGTCCATCATCTCCTATCTAGGATTAAATGGGGCACTACTTAAAAAGAGCCGAAAAATAGGAAAAAACATTCAACGTATAGCCGGTGTTCTCCTTATTTTAATCGGACTTTATGATACTGCTCTATATTGGTAATACATACAAAAAGGTAAGTTCAATTCATTTGAACTTACCTTTTTTAAAAATTATATTTAACTCTTCTACATGTCCTTTTGCTTCATCTCCCACTTTTTATACAGTAGTACTGCACCAAATAAAAATACTCCCGCAACAAATGAAGCTACTGGTAACATTTTTATCATTTCATCAGGAAATACGAGTGGCAATAATGGAAATGCATACGCTGCTGGAATACGTACTCCAACGATTTTTAATAAAATAACCATTAATATCATATTTAATAACGTGACTACAATCCATGAATCAATCGCAAAGTACAATATTGTTCCAACAGTTGCCGATGCAGTTAATACTAATATTTGTTTAAAAGCCATTTTTTCATTATACATCGGCTTTTGAAGTGATTCATACACAACAACTAATATTGGTGGAATAACTGCTAATTGTTCATAACCAGTTATCCAGCATAAACTAATCCATACGAAATTTAGTATTAGAAATACAGTCATATATTTATACTGTATTTGCACTTTTCGCTCAATACCGTTGTTCAATTTAAATATAAGAACACCTATCATTAAAATAAATGTTAAAGCAAATACCGCGATAACAAATGACCATTCCGTCGCATTTGTTACTAACGGTAATAAACCTGTCGCAATGGATGGTGCTAAATTGGATTGAATTACACGCAAAAACAGCATCATGAATACAAGCGTTAAGCTTACTTTCTCTAAATAGGCTATATCCATTTGATTCACCATAAAACCGATTACAGCTGTTATTGACGGTGCAATAAAAATTTTTTCTGGTTGTCTTAACCATCCTGGCTCACGATACGCCCATAAAGCAATTGCCATCGCTGCTATTTCCGGCAAAATGACTTCTGGATCATTTAATAACACACCAGCTATTACCATAGCTAAAATAAATAAAATAGCAATCGTATATGAGATGATTGTTTCTTTCTTTGAAATTACTGCATTCATTATTGCATACTCCTTTTTGCTTATTGCTTTCATAATGTAAAACAACAAGTTAATATACCCTACCACAGTATTGTATATTAACATCTTTTCTATTTCAAGTATTAGTAGTCATTTACATTCTCTCTCACCCCATACACTTACAAAACAAGGCATTTTATAGACATTGACACTTATTAAAAGATAGGTTAAAATAACTATACATTAGTAAGTAGCTAATGTAATTAAATCTAACTAGAGGTGAAACAAATGAAAAATATTTTATTCCGTATTAACGAATTGTCAAAAAAAGAAAAAGCAACTGGATTAACAGTTGATGAAAAACAAGAACAACAAATGTTGCGCCAAAACTATACACAAACATTTCGTGGAAGCTTAGATTCCATTTTATTAAACACAAAAATTGTTGATCAAAATGGTCTTAACGTTACACCTGCTGCATTACAAGATGCTCAAATACGTTTAAAATTAAGCAAATGAGTTCCGAGCTAAAGAATTTTAATAAAACATAAAAAGAACTGGATTTCCTATATAGAAATTCCAGCTCTTTTTATTCTCTTTTTTAATTTAGTAAACGAGCGATACATCGCAATTCTCCACGACACAATCATCGCAAATGCAAGTAAGAAAAACATTCCACTTAACTCCGCTAAATCAATCGATTGACTTAAATATGATTTCAACGCTACTCGTACAGCTAATAATCCGACTAAAATAAATATAAATGCTTTTGACGGTTTCATATATATTTGTTCGTCTCTTATTTCAAACTTCGTTGTTTTTATAAGAAATACAGAGAAAATAAGCCCTGCAATAATTGCTTCTATTATTTCTAACGACGTTAATCGGAATTCCGGTAAAAAGTACATCATTGCTCCAGTACTCATAAAAATTGGCGGCAATATAATTTTCTTTTTCGTTACCGGCTTTTTCGCTGCTTTAAAACGTAGAAACATTACCCCAACAGCCATACAAACTGCTACGACACTTGATAAAAGTGCTATCATACTTTTCACTCCTATCTATTTAAATGACTTTTTTAACAAAATCATAAACCAATAAGTAACTACATCCCGCATTATAGAATTTCTTCATTATATTCCTCCTGCTGTAAACTTTCCATATTCGTTGCAATCATTTTATGCAAAGTTTATGAACGGAATATGAACAAAAAAGCCATTCTGCAATTAATTATTGCAGAATGGCTTTTTAACTTATTTTAAATCGTCAATTGTGAAAGCACCTGGAAGTAATTGCTCAACAGTCACTTCTTTTTCATCACCTTTTACATTCGTTAATAATACAGGCATTTTCGGATCACAGAATTCAGCAATTACTTGTCTACACGCACCACATGGTGAAATAGGTCCATCAGTTTCTCCTGTAATAACTAAATAACTAAAATCGCGCTCACCTTCTGATACTGCCTTAAATATTGCTGTTCTTTCTGCACAGTTACATAAACCGTAAGAAGCATTTTCTATATTACAACCAGTATAGATTTTCCCTTCTTTCGTAACTAACGCTGCGCCAACAGGAAATTTAGAATACGGAATATACGCTTTCGATAACATCTTGTTTGCTTCTTCAATATATTTTTTCTTATCCATATTATTTCCCCCTCAAAGTAAATGAAATGATGATTAGTCAGTAATAACTGTATGAACTAATTTAGGAGCCACTGCTGTTTCAGCGATAGAGATGTTTTCATAAATTTTTGCTTTTACATCTTCTACATTTTCACGATTTGCGTAGATTGTTACGAATGGCTCGCCTTCTTTTACTGCATCGCCAACTTTTTTACGTAACATTAAACCTACCGCTAAATCGATTTCATCTTCCTTCGTTGCACGACCTGCACCAAGTAACATAGCTGCAATACCAATCTCATCTGCAACAATGTTAGAAATAACACCTGAAGTTTTTGCAGGTACATCAATTACATACTTAGCTTGTGGCATTTTTTCTGGATTGTCTACAATTGAGCTATCTCCGCCTTGATTACTTAAGAACTCTTTAAATTTCTCAATTGCTTTTCCGTTTTTCATCACTTCAATTAGCATTTCACGAGCTTCTTCTAACGTATTTGCTTTTTTCGCAAGTACAACCATTTGACTTCCTAATACAAGTACTAATTCTGTTAAATCTTCTGGACCTTCACCTTTTAACGTATCAATCGCTTCTTTCACTTCTAGAGCATTACCAATCGCAAATCCAAGAGGTTGTGACATATCTGAAATAACAGCCATAGTTTGACGTCCTACATTATTTCCGATACGTACCATTGCATGTGCTAATTCTTTTGCATCTTCTTCTGTTTTCATAAATGCGCCAGCACCTGTTTTTACATCAAGTACGATTGCGTCAGCACCAGCTGCAATTTTTTTACTCATAATTGAACTTGCGATTAAAGGAATTGAGTTAACCGTTCCGGTTACATCGCGTAATGCATAGATTTTTTTATCTGCAGGTGTTAAGTTTCCTGTTTGTCCAATAACAGCTACTTTGTCACGGTTTACAATATCAATGAACTGCTCTTTCGTAATTTCAACGTGGAATCCTTCTACCGCTTCTAATTTATCAATTGTTCCGCCCGTATGTCCTAAACCACGACCAGACATTTTTGCTACTGGTACATCTAAAGCAGCTACTAATGGTCCTAATACTAATGTTGTTGTATCACCAACACCGCCAGTTGAATGTTTGTCTACTTTAATTCCTTCAATTGCTGATAAGTCGATCGTTTCTCCAGACTCAACCATCGCCATCGTTAAATCTGCACGTTCGCGATCTGTCATATCTTTAAAGAAGATTGCCATTGCAAGCGCACTCACTTGATAATCAGGAATACTTCCGTCTGTATATCCATTAATAAAGAATTTGATTTCTTCAGTCGTTAATTCTTTGCCGTCACGTTTTTTTGCAATAATATCTACCATTCTCATTACAATCACCATTCCTTTTTATATTATATAAATCTATTAAAATAATAAGCCAACGATTGTTGCTGATAAGAAACTTACTAATGTTGCACCGAATAGTAATTTCAAACCAAATCTTGCGACTACATTCCCTTGCTTTTCATTTAAGCTCTTAACTGCCCCTGCAATAATCCCAATTGAAGAGAAGTTTGCAAATGAAACTAAGAATACAGAGATAATCGCTGTCGTTCTATCTGAGAAATTAAAGTTTCCTTGTGCTAAATCTGTCATAGCGACAAATTCATTTGATACTAATTTTGTTGCCATAATATTTCCGGCATTAACTGCTTCATGCCAAGGTACACCCATAATAAATGCAAATGGTGCAAATGCATAACCAAGAATTTCTTGGAATGAAATACCGATTACACCTTTAAATACTGCATTAATGAATGCGATAAGAGCAACGAAACCGACTAACATAGCTGCTACTGTAATCGCAACTTTAAATCCATCAATAATGTATTCCCCTAATACTTCAAAGAAGGTCTTCTTCTCTTCTTCTTGTACTTCTAACATATCTTCTTCCTCAGTAACTTCATATGGGTTAATGATAGAAGCAATGATGAAACCACCGAATAAGTTAAGCACTAAAGCGGTTACAACATATTGTGGTTTTAATAACACCATATATGATCCAACGATAGACATAGAAACTGTAGACATTGCTGATGCACATAATGTATACATTCTTTTCTCTGGCAATAACCCTAGTTGTTTCTTAACTGAAATAAATACTTCAGATTGTCCTAAAATCGCAGATGCAACAGCGTTATATGATTCTAGTTTCCCCATTCCATTTACTTTACTTAATGCTAGACCGATAGATTTCACAATAATAGGTAATACTTTAATATGTTGCAAAATACCTATTAAGGCTGATATAAATACGATTGGCATTAATACACTTAAAAAGAACGAAAACTCTTTTTGATTTACTAATCCACCAAATACGAAATTCACACCGTCAGCGGCATATTTTAATAGCTCTCCAAAACCATCTGCTATTCCGCTAATTAATATATTCCCTACACTTGTATTTAATAATAGAAACCCCAAAATGAATTGTAATATAACCATCGTTATGATTGGACGATATTTGACTTTCTTTCTATCATTACTAGCAAGCCAAGCGATACCTAAAATCAATACGAGGCCAAAAACACCGATTAAGTATTTCATAAGCCGTTTCCTCCCATTCGTATCCGCTTACATTTTTTTCAATTATTAAAGCAATAGATATACTTTAAACGTATATCTATTGCTTTAAGCTTTTATCGATTAGTAGTTATCTGTAGCACCTTTTGCATCATTTAATACGATTGCAACACTAGCACTTGCTCCAACGCGAGAAGCTCCAGCAGCTACCATTTTGTCTGCATCTTCACGTGTACGAACACCGCCAGATGCTTTTACACCAACGTTTGGTCCTACTGTTTTACGCATTAATGCGATATCTTCAGCAGTTGCTCCGCCAGTTGAGAATCCAGTTGAAGTTTTTACGAAATCAGCACCAGCTTTTACTGATAATTCACAAGCACGTACTTTCTCTTCATCTGTTAATAGGCAAGTTTCAATGATTACTTTTACAAGAGCTTTTCCTTTTGCTGCTTGTACTACTTCATAAATGTCTTTTTCAACAAATTCGTTATCGCCATCTTTTAAAGCGCCTACGTTGATTACCATATCAACTTCAGTTGCACCTTTTGCGATAGCATCTTTTGTTTCAAATGCTTTTGTTTCAGTAGTGCTTGCTCCTAATGGGAAACCGATTACAGTGCAAACGTCTACATCATGTCCAGCTAGTTCATCAGCCGCTAATTTTACCCATGTTGGGTTAATACAAACAGAAGCGAATTTATATTCCTTTGCTTCTTCGATTACTTTCATAACATCTTCTTTAGTAGTATTAGCTTTTAAAATTGTATGGTCAATTAACTTTGCAATGTTCATTATCTTCACTCCTCATATCTTTTAACAACTTCATTCTAACTCTTAGTTGAACAAATGTAAATACACTTTTGAAATTTTGTTCATTATTTTTTAAAAAGCATTTTCTTGTAGTAAATAAAGCGCATTCTAACAAAGAACAGTTCATATATAATCAAATTTTCTATGTTAACAATGGTAGTATGTATCTCCATATCCATAATTATTTTTAAAAAGGCAAATTGTGTTCAAAAAAGACTCCTATCATTCATACATAACAAAATAAAAGGAGTTCTCAATATGTTAATTTTGAGAACTCCTTTTATTTCTAACCTTTTTGATAATGTAACAGTTCTTTTGCTGTATGCTGATCGATAATTAATACATTTGCATACCCGCCACGTAACGCACCATCAATTGCTTTTATTTTTCTATTACCACCTGCAACTAAAATAGAGCGTTTCTTTAATTTCAGTTCCTCTAACTCAATTCCAATGGTACGCTTATTGATTTCTTCACTACTAATATTTCCGTCTCCATCAAAGAAACGTGAACAAATGTCACCGACCGATTGTTTTTTGAGTAAATTTGTTTCATCCTTATCGAAATAACCTAATCGGAATAATAGCGCTTCGTCTCGCACTGTTCCTACAGTGAAAATTGCAATATTCGCTTGTTTTCCCATTTCGATAATGTGATGAATATGTCGATCCTGCTCCACTAATTCTTTTGTCACTGCATTATCAAATATAACCGGAAGAGGTAGATTTCTTGGCGTCGTTTGAAAAGCATCTGCAAATAAAGCTATCGTCTCATTCGCATATGTATTTACACTTGAATGACTAATACCACCTTTTAGCTGGACAACCTCTACCCCTTTTACATGTTGCGGTACGATTTTTCTAGCGATTTCATACATAGTCATGCCCCAGCTTACACCAACAATATCACCGTTTTTAACCGTCTTTTCCATATACTCAGCAGCATATTTACTTATATACTCTGTAATCGTTGCATATTCCGGCACTGGAGAAAATACCACATGTGCCTCTAACAAGTTGTACTTTTCTTTCAGTAAATTCCCGACGTTATCTAAATCAGCAAATGGATCAGCGATGCTAATTTGAACAAACCCTTTTTCTTTCGCGTACTTTAACAATCTAGAAATCGTCGGTCTTGAAATATTTAATTTATTAGCAATTTCTTGCTGACTATAATCTGATTGATAATATAATCTTGCAACTTCAACGCTTAATTGTTGTTTATCTTTTTCCATAGTAACTCATTACAAATCCCTTCCTGTATTTCCCTTTCGTTACAAGCATTATACAGCTTTATGCAAAAAAATTCGACTACCGAATTTTATCTAACTGAACTTCTATTCCACTTATTATATACAATGAAACCTTATTGTGTAGATTTACAAACCCAATATAGAAACACTTAAAACATATAAATCGGTTTATATGTAATTCTTTATTGCTTTTCCTGTAGTAACGATAACAAAGCCGTTCAATAAGAAACATGAAACATCGTCTAAAAGCTATTCAAATACCCCTCATAAACAAAAGATACTGTTCATAAGGGGTATGTATTCAATTTAAGTTTATAAAAATCGGATGGAAACACTGCAAGTTCTCACTTATTTAGAATAAGAGAAAAGATGATGTTTTATTTGTTCAATAAAATAATGATGGTGTATATTATCGTTAGATACGCGACTTGCCATAATAGCTCCCTCCATTGAAGATGCAAGAAAAGAAGCGAGCGATATAATATCTATATCTTCTTTAAGTTCTTGTTTCTCTATTCCTTCTTTTATGAGAGAAGCCATTAACATTACTGTATCATCATAACCTTTTGCTGCTGCTTTTTGTAATTCTGGAAATACTCCAGTACTTTCAATTGCGCTATTAAGTAATGGACAGCCTCCAGCAATAGGAGGATTATTAGCTGCATCTTGATATACAAGGAAAATTGCAAGGATTTTATCGATTGCTGTCTTTTTATTTTCCATTGCTTTATGAAAATGACTCCACATAATCTCACCACTTTTGTCATAGGCAGCAAGGACAATTTCTTCTTTACTTTTGAATCTACGATAAATAGATCCTTTAGGTAGTTCAGTAGCTGTCATTATATCCTGTATGGATGTGCGAGTTATCCCATTAGTATTAAATAAATATAAAGATGTTTCAATAATTTTTTCTTTAATCTTATCAACTTTAGTCATACTTTGTAATCCTCCTAATAAAAACGAGCTTAATATTCCAGGTGATATTTACCATCTATTTTCTTGAATTTTTTTGTAAGTATAAATAAGTTTGGAACAAAAATATATTATCCATCCCTATATTATGTGAACCTCAAACAATACAGTTTGAAAAGAGGTAATCAAATTGTATTATCTATATCATTCAAATAAATTTTCTGTCAAAATTAACATGTCCAATTATTTAATTCAGTCCTGTTATACAACTAATTTCACCTACAATTGTAGAAGGTGTAAAAATATATAGTTAATTTTAACGTATAGACTATGATTATTATATATAATTTTTATTAATATGTTTAGCTAAAGTGTTTGAACTACTCCCACTTTCACTTCGTATATTAGGATATCTCCCGCAGTCCTTGCAGTTAAAAGCCTTATCACTTCATTCTATAAAAAGCTAATTGTCAAAAATTAATGAGTACTGAAATTTGCTTGTGAATAAGCAACTGAGATATAAATATATTTGTTATTTACCATTTTTATTTTATTAATAATTTATAAAAGGGGTTTAAAAAACTAGAAACTTATAGTATCATTAGTTTCCGAACCGAACGGTCCGGTTCGGTATTAAATAAATATATTTTAGAAGGAGAACCTAATGCAGCAAGAAAAATCAAAGATTCTAAGTAACTTAATTATGGAGGTAATAAAGTGAACTTTATAAAAATGAATAAAAAAGAAATTATTATGCTAATAGTTTATACAATGTTTGCACTACTCCAAATTGGCTTGTTCATATTATTTGGCCTATCACTTTTAACTAACAGTAATTTAGTTGAATCAGAATTTGCTCTTAGTGCCATCGGTTTGACTGTACCTGCTATTGTAGGAATAATTTTCTTTAGGAAAGAAATTATTGAAAGTTTTACTTATTTTAAAGAGAAAACAATTTTGAAAATAGTAAGCATTCCTATGGTGGTTTTACTTATGGTAATTGTGGAAAATTCTATTATGCATTTTCTAAACATAGGTCAGCCAGAGAACCAAGAACAGGTCCTTACAAGGGGCGCAGAGGTGCCTATTATATTCACATTACTTCTATTTGGGATTATAGGGCCAATAATTGAAGAAATCATATTTCGTCATATATTAGTGAATCGTTTTTCGGAATATGTTGGTACTGCTATTGCATCCATCGTTTCGATTATAATTTTTGCAGGTCTTCATTCAAATCAACTTTCGGATCTTGCTATATATTTACCTGGTACGGTGATGCTTACTGCGGCTTATCTTATTTCTAATAGATCCCTTGCATATGTTATAGCGATACATATGTTAAACAATTTTATTCCTTTTATTTAATTGCATATGTCATAACAAGACATATGTAATTGAAGGTTTTGATGCAAAAATACTCTATGTTTCTATCGAGTATTTTTGGTACCAGAACCACTTTTTCTAAATCATAAGAAATCTTATCAAAACTACAACTTATTAGGAGAGTGTCGGTTATGATTGTAACAACAACGTCTGGAATTCAAGGTAAAGAAATTATTGAGTATATTGATATTGTAAATGGTGAAGCTATTATGGGTGCAAACATTGTCCGCGATTTATTCGCTTCAGTTCGTGATGTTGTCGGTGGCCGTGCTGGTGCTTATGAAAGTAAGCTAAAAGACGCTCGTGATATTGCAATGGACGAAATGAAAGAACTTGCAAAACAAAAAGGTGCGAACGCTATCGTTGGTATTGACGTAGATTACGAAGTTGTACGTGATGGAATGTTAATGGTTGCTGTCAGTGGTACAGCTGTACGTATATAAGTAAATAAAAAAACGGTTCCTCCCTTGGAATTTATACTTTGAGGAGGGGCCTGGTTCTGTTGCAGATTTTAAAGAATAAAAAGAGATGTTGATAAAGCATTATACGTCGAAAAAACACAGTTTGATTGTAAACTGTGTTTTTTTATATAGAAGCCTCATCCCATCACTATCAAGCTAAAATTTTGTTTTAAATTGTAAAAAATGTACTTTTTTTACTTTGGGGTAATTTTGAATCCTTAAGCTTATGGGCATGTGCTGGTACCCTCTAATACTGTACAAATTTTTTATAAATGGTTGTAAGGTTCTACGTTTTTGACCATTCTGTACAACGATAACTTTGGTTTATTGATTTCACCTGTAATCTGGTAGCCTATCCTCTGATACAATTTAATGGCAAGTTGGTTCTCTTTCTTTACCGTCAGAGAGCACTTGGCAAAGCCTTGCAGCGAAGCTTGTTCCTCAGCAAACTCAATTAATCTGGTACCTATCCCTAGTCCTCGACTTTCGGGCAGTAAGGCAATTGTTCCGATGTGAAACTCGTCATCTTCTCCCTCCTTCAAGGTAAACATGGAATAAAGCATTTTGATATTCAGAATGTTATAAACAACAAAACCCAGCTTTCGGAACGAAAGCAGCTGTTTAAAAGTGGGCCAGGCAAGACGATTTAAAACGGGTATGGGATAGCAAGTAATCATCCCTAAAGTTTTCCCGTCCATTTGAGCTTCATAGGCGTATTGATGACTAAAACGGTTGTTCTCCTGCCGCCATAGCTTACAAAATGTCCAATCGACTGTGTTCTTCTCCTCAGATCCTGCAAGTGGAAACGCCATGTATTCCAATGCCATTACATTTAGCTGGGCGCCGACCATGGATTGATGAACAGCCTTTACAATAGAGATTTTATTCATTATCCTATTGCTCCTTTTCACTTTCTATATTATTAATATTAATTATCATGGATTTGAATCAGTTCACTTCCCTCTCAATTCATCCTTAGCTTTGAAACCATAATAAAATGTATTTAAAACAAGCTCTGCAGCAGATTTTTTAGCCACATTTCCTTCATGTACCTGTTCCCAGGTATGGAAAAGCAGAGCATAAAGCGTATTCAAAATCCATTCACTGCTAACTGTTTGCTGAAAGTAACCTCTTTGTTGTAGCAATTCAATAACGCGTCTTAAGGGTTCCCTCAGCTTCTCTTCTGCTTCACCTAATTCTTTGTTGTTAAATACAGATGCATCATGACCTAGAAAATAGATTTTGTCACCTAAAGGGATTAACGCTTCAATGAGTTCCGGGATATAGTTTTCGCTTCTTTCCTCATCCAGTGGAATCTGGTTTACAGTATCACTTACCAGTTGTATAGCCCGATGGCCCAAGAACAGCATCAATTTCTCCCTGCTTTCGACGTAGCGATGGAGTGTAGCAATTCCAATTCCCGCATATTCCGCAATTTCATTCATCGAAGCAGTAGGATTTTCAACAAGCAATATAGTAGCTGAATCAAGAATTGCATTAAATCTCGCTTCCTTCAACGCTGACAAGTCTTTCTTCATCGTCAATCTCTCCCTTTTTCTGTATAAAGTCGTCATTTTTGATAGATAAATATATCATTTGATATTATAATAAACAATCTCAAATAAAGTGTCCAGCTGCTGAATGTAGCTTTTCAAAAAGAATTATATTCCTGAAACTGATAGTACTTTGAATGTTTCATTTTTAGCATTTCATTATTTAGATAACGATGAAGAAATTAAATTCTTTAATGTAATAAATACAAGAGCCAAAGGAAATGGTACGAGTTACTTTCTGCATAAAGTTATCGGTTTATTTTAAAATTCACTTCCGGGTATTTGGTTATCAGCCTTTTAAGGGTTGAGCCGTCATCCTTCTGTTTTACATACTGGTCAAAAAATGCCAGGCTGAATTCGTTAATAATACGATGAACTTCCTTTGGATTTTCACCTGGGCTCTGCAACAGAGGTGAGAACAAATGTAAATCGGTAAAGCTTGTATGATCCGTATGAGGAATGACTATTGACATACCACCGCCAGCTAACCCGCGTCCGTATCGCTCCCTCACTTCAAAGGGATCTGCTTCATCAGGCTCTTCTGCATTCATGAGCAGAAATGGTTTTCCAATGCCACTTTCAGGCAAGATTTCACCATACAATGTACCATCCATATTGATAGCTGCTTTGACACGAGAATCTTTTGCAAGTATTTGTGCTGCGGTAGCTCCACCGTAAGAGTGGCCAAACATTCCAATTCGTGAGGTATCCAGTCTTCCTGTAAAGAAACCGGTCTCATCGTTTTCGTTAAGTTTCTCTATCTGATTAAGGACAAAGCTGACATCTTCCTCCCATAATTTTATGTGGCTATCTCCTTCATCAGTTAAATTGATGGGCTGTACGTAAGCAGTTCGACCACCTGGAAAGACGGTAGCTGCAGCATCAAAGGTATGATCGATACTTAGAACAATATATCCTTGACTAGCCAACTCCTCAACTTGAAACGTGTTTTGATTACGAAAACCATTAAAACCATGAGAGAAGAGTAATATGGGATAGTGATTCTCTGAGTCTGAGAGTTGTAAATCCATAAACGAATGAGACTTTACCAATTCCATGTGGCTGAATGCAAATGCAGGAATAGACAATGTTTTTTCCAATCCCTTGGAGAGCTCATTTATGTTACGAATATAAGGTTCTGGATCCCCCTTGCTTTTTTCAGCTGCAGGATACCAAATTTGCACCATCAGTTCGCGCCGATCGTTTGGATTTTTTGAATATGGTTCATTTCTCTGATGATCAACCCAATGATATAGCTTCGTACCGACCCTATGTGGACCAGTTGGTTCTTCAAATGAAAATACTGGCATAAGTAAGGGTAGCGCAACTGCTACAGACAAATAGATACATAGTAACGAAGTCTTAACTATGAATATACCCGAACTTCTAAAGCCCTTTTTCCGCCCAGCTAATAAATAGCATAAAATTAAGATAACTGGGGATACATATGCCGGAATCATCTGCCACCTAAAACCTTCTGCCAATAACTGAACTGTAACCATTACAACGGCAATCAAAGTAGCTAATTTAGACCACTTTTTCGTTTCTCTGCCTATTAACAGTATCCAACTCAATAGACTAAAATTCACTACTATCAAAACAACTTCCCAGAAATTCATTGGCCTATCTCCTTTGCATGCATTTTACTTCTAATTAAAGAGGTAGTTTTCAGCCTAAGCAAAAGCAGATGAAACACCTATATAGTTGCACCAATTATGCTTAGTAACCGTTTCATCCACTCTACTCCTTTATTCAAATTAAAAACTTAAAATGCCCAGCTACCTTTACGAAAAATTGGTTCTACAGTTCCATCTGGTAGAATACCGTCAATGTCCATCTCACTGCTGCCAATCATAAAGTCCTCATGTGTTACTGAAATATTTGCCCCTAACGTTTCAAGCTGATCGTTTTCTAAATCTCTTCCACCCTCTAAGCAAGTTGGATAAGCTTTACCAATCGCTAAATGGTTCGATGCATTTTCATCAAACAATGTATTAAAATATAAAATTCCCGATGCTGAAATTGGTGATTCATGTGGTACAAGTGCTACTTCACCTAAATAGCAAGAGCCTTCATCCACATTAATAAGCTCTTGTAATAAATCATGTCCTACCTGTGCTTCAGCTTTAACAATTTTTCCTTCTTCAAATGTCAGTTTAAAGCCATCGATAATATTCCCTTGATAAACTAATGGTTTTGTATTGCTTACATAGCCATTTACACCTTGTTTCATCGGTAACGTATAAACCTCTTCTGTCGGCATATTAGCCATAAAGATAGTATCATCAGGAGTTTTACCACCTCCAGTAACCCATTTATGCTGTGGTGCTAATGCAATTGTTAAATCAGTACCTGGCGCTGTATAGTGAAGCTTCATATATTTTTTATCGTTCAGTAGGACCGCACGAGATTCTAAATTTGTTACATGTTCACGCCATTTTTCAATAGCACTGCCGTCACCAATACGAACAGCTTTAAAAATAGCCTCCCATAATGCTGGTACTTGATCCTCAGTTGCTAAACCTGGGAACACCTTCGATGCCCACTTTGGTGAAGGAACTGCTACCATCGACCAAGCTATTGAATCCTTCATTACGGCGTTGCGATTGTTTCTCAGAGCAGCTCCTGCTACCTTTTGATAGGTAGCTAGACGATCAGATGAAATACCTGTAAATTTATCAGGATCTGTAGCATCTATCATTAATAGTGCTCCTTTACATTCGATCAGCTCATCATTCATTTTGACTATCCACTCTGGGAAGCGATTAAATTCTTCATCTGAGGCATAATCAAAGTAAGCACGTTCCATTTCTTCATCCGAAAAATTAACATGAACACGCCCTGCCCCAGCCTTATAAGCCTCTTTCACAACTATACGGGCGAAATCCAATGCATCCACTGATGTATTGACTAATAAGTATTGCCCTGGTTGAATATTGACACCGATTTTCACCGTAAGTTCTGCATATGCTTGTAATTTTTCTTCAAAAGTCATATTATTTACCTCGCTTTTATTAAATTGGTTTTGAATTCCCCTCACTAACTTACTTTCATACCATACTTTCTGAACAGGTTTTCTCAGAATTTCCATTTTCTATTTTTTACATTTTTTATCAGGACATGATAACAACTAATGGATTTTTTCTACTACTCATATATTTAATTTCTAAACTTTGATTCAATTAATATTGATTTGTTTTTCAAAAAATCTAATCGAAGGGTATCAAACACTACATAAAGTTATAGAGTTCTTTATTGTGAAAGCTCACTCAGTTCTTCCCAATCTTTTCAATGCTGCTGTACCTAAAGACTTACCATCAATGGGGCGTTTAACATTCTCAATCACTCCTTTATCTTTACAAAAGTATTTTTGATAGATAAACATATCATTTGACATAAGATTAAATCATTTTAAATGAATTATCAAGCTATAAAATTTAATTTTTAAAAAATTCGGTAAAAAACCATATAAAAATAGATTCTATCAAAGGGAGCGATAACGAAAAGATTTTTATACACACATGGATAAAACACATGACAAACTTATATATAATTGCAAGTTCAACTCTCACAAAAAACAGGATAAAAAAATAAACAGCAGAACTAGTCCACTGTTTACTTCGCCACGCCTTCATGTAATTTTTCTGTATAATCCTTTACATCTTTCCAGCTATCTTTCGCTGTATGTAAATCTTCTTTTATAAACGTAAACTCTTCCGGACTAATTCCTTTTACGTTTTGTAGTAAATTATTATATTTTGCACCTACTGTATACCATTGATTTGATATGTTTTGTAGTGCTGTAATTGCTGCATCAATTGTTTCTGTCATGTTTGTTGTTTTATTTTTTACATCAGTCAAAATTAAGACTTCTGCTTGCGCTCCTGAAATTCTATCTTTTAAATTAGCGATTTCTCTTTCTGCATTTGCGATATCTTTTTTCGCAACCGCGATCATTGGCCCGCCAGCAAGACATGTTATTAGCGCTACGCAAAGTACGCCACCAGCAATGACCATATCATTACTCTTTTTAATTGAATCGTTATATGTATTTATTTGTTGCTCTAAAGCTGGAATACCAGCATTCGTACTTGCCAATATCGCTGTTAACTGATTTGTATCCTCTTTGAAACTATTTGTATCTTTCGCCATTCTATCGCGAAAAGCTTTCAAATTCCCTAATAATCCATCTACCTCATTTTGATTCTTTACAATATCCGCATACAACTTTTCTAAATCCGCTTTTAATTTTCCGCTATCCTTTTGATCAATCGCTATTAACATGTCATTATAATACGATTGAAAAGTATTATTGTAATTTATAATATTTTGATCCGTTTTCATAATTTGAGGCTTCATATTATTTAACCAATATGCTGCATTAACTTTTGCATCTCTTTGATGCTGAATCATATTCCCTTTAAATTCACTATTAATCGAACTTATTTTACTTAAATCCGTCTCTTGTTGATTTTGAATTAATTTTGCATATGAATCCATTGCAAATATACTTGATGTTGTTTGTGCCATTACTTCTTGGAATCCAGCTGGTCCAAGAGAATAGTTTTTCACATTTTCTTGTAGCACCTTTACATTTTGTTCTGCTGCAAAAGGATGTAAAGGAAATACGTTACTCGTTGCCACCCCAGCAATCATTACCGCTAAAAGGCATTTTTTATAAAATCGTTTCTGCATATTTTTCACCTATTCTCTTTATAAGGATATCAAAAGCTCCTGCTCACAACTGAACAGGAGCTTCAAATCATTCATCAACACTTAACGCTCTAACGATTCGTATTCGATTATTCTTTTTTCGTATCTACTACTTTAATATCTTCAGCATAAATCTTTTCTGCATAGTCTTTAATGTTTTTCCAGCTATCTTTCGCAATGTTTAAATCTTCTTTAATGAAAACTAGGTCGTTTGGACTAATAGAATCTACATTTTGAAGTAAAGAATTGTATTTTGATCCCATTGTGTACCATTGGTTTGAAATATTTTGTAACGCTGTAATTGCAGTATCAATTGTATTTGTTAAATACTCTGTTTGTGTTTTAATGTTCGTTAATCCTGCTACTTCTAATTGCGCAGTTGTAACTTGTCCTGTTATCTTTTGAATTTCTGCTTGTGCATTATCAAGCTCTTTCTTCGCTAATACGATTCCAGCTGTACCACCGCCTACAGCTGCTGCACCACCTGCAATTAATGCTACTCCTAGCGGTGTTCCTGCGCCCGTAGCAATAACTACTGCACCACCGATAATTGCAATTGGTCCTAGAGCTGTCGCAACAGATGAACCGATAATAATTGCATTATATTTACTAATTGCTTCATTGTACGTTGTAATTTGATTTTGCAGAAGCGGAATCCCTGCATCTTGACTAGCTAATATAGATGTAATTTGATTTGCATCACCCTTGAAGTTTTGCGTATCCGAAGTCATTTTATTTCGGAATTTCTTCAAGTCTTCTACTAACTGATCCACTTGTGCTTTATTTTCATTAATACTACTTGATAATCTAGTTAAGCCTTTCGTAAGAGTCGCTTTATCCTTTGCATCAACTGCAGCAACTAAAGTATCATAATAGTTTTGGAATTTCGTATTGTAGTTAATGATGTTTTGATTCGTTGAAATAAGCTGTGGCTTTAATACATCTAACCATTGCTTCGCATTTCCTCTAGCTGTATCTTGATGCTGAATCACTTTTCCTTTTAAAGCTGCATCAACAGTCGATACATTTCCAAAGTTAACATTACCTTGTTTAATAATTGTTAAAGCATACAGATCCATTACTAAAGCATTTGAACCTGTTCTTTCCATTGCATCTTTCAAGCCTTCTGGTCCTAATGAATATTCTTCATAGTCATTATAAGCTTTTGCTACCGCATGAACTGGAGCTTGTTTCACTGTACTTTCAGCTGCATACGTATGAGCCGGCATAATATTTCCTGCTGCAAATACTGCCATCAGTGCTGATAGAGCCATTACTTTATAAGGTTTTTTTGTCATTTTTCTTCTCTCCCTATATCGCTAATTATTTTTCTGTTTAATGTACTTCAACGTTTGTAACGTAATCTTCAAATTGATTTGTTTGCTTATTCATTTCATCACTTACTTTTTTAATTTGATTGAAATGTTTTTGAAGTAAACTACTGTCTGTATACGTGCCTTCTTCAACATTCGTTTGAATTTGGATCATATTATTATTTAAAACTTTCCAATCCGTTAATAACGTTTCTAAAGTTGTAATTTGACGATCAATTAATTCTGTAAAGCTATTTACTTGATCTTCAACGAATGTAATTTGAGTCGCCTCTGCTTCAGTTTGTGATAACTTTTGAATAAGTGGTAATAACTCTTTTTGCTTTTGTTGAATGCGAAGAGCTGCTTCTCTCGTTTGACTATCTGCAGCATTTACAATTTCATTACTTAAAGTACCGATAGAAACAAAATCAATTGTTTTCGTTTGTGCAGTTTGATTTGTGATTGTAAATACTTGTTTACCGATATTAATAGAACCTTTAATGATTTCTTGAGGTCTATTCAAAATAGTAGTTAGTTCAGCTTGAATTTCTCCTTGAATTCTTTTAATATCTTCTCTTAATTTCACAATATCTCCACTTGATCCTTGTAGTGTTTTTATTGCTTCATCGGCTTTAATTGATAAGTTGTTACTATCTTTGTCTAATACTGTTTTAAATCGATTTAACTCTAATAAATCTTGCTCCATACTCTCTTGGATGCTCTGTACTTGCAATTGTAATTTTCCATATGCACTCATAAAATCTGCTTTTGCTTGCTGATCTTCATTTACGTTTCCTGCTAGTTCATAGAGCTTACTATAATAGCTATTAAATCTAGTGCTGTATCTCATCATCTCTTGATTTAAGTCAATTAGCTTCGGATTATATTCATCAATCCACTCTCGTACATTCGCCTTTGCAAACTTTTGATGATTCGTTAAGCTACTCATCGCATTTACCTTAATGTCTGGCTGTTGCAAAATAATTAATCCGTATGCTTGAATAAGCGGTGATTGTGATCCTAACATTCTAATTGAATTGGATAATGTATTTGGAGCAATTACATTTTGCGCATATACTGTTTTCACTTCCGTTTGCCCCTCCTTAGCGTAAGCGCTTACAGGAATGAAGCAACTCGTAGATACTGCTGTAACCAATAACCCTGTAATTAAAGTCTTTTTCACTTTAACTCCTCCTATGTATTAGCAACTATTACTATCGCATTTTATTATTCTATTTTCTTGCCCATAATTTGAGATGATTAAAATAGAGAACGTTCTCACCGTGATCCATGTATGAACCACCTCTCTCGTATTGCTACAGTACTTACTTATCGTCACAAAACATTTTATTATTTTTCATATGTGTTTAGTATGAATAATATTGTATAAATTTTCTATTTCATCGAAATTCTCACATTCACACAGTGAATATATTACATAAAAATATTATTCATTTTAAACTAAACAACATACGTAAATATGAAATTTCGTTTTGTTTTCATATAAGTTTTGTACTGTAAGGTCATTTAAACACAGCTGTTTATATAACGTAAAGAAGTATTTTCATTCCCTTTATTTTCAAGCTTTCATGTCCTTATTTCAAAATATAATCCTATTCACTTTATCGATTGAAATATCTACATATCACAACAGAAAACACTACTTGCAAACAACCGGTAAAATTATATTGATATAATTTTTAACCCCGTATGCAATTATGCATAGCATATACACAAAAAGGATAGCTTCATTTTCATGAAACTATCCTTAAAAAATCTTCTTATTTTTTCAAATGATATGGAACTGTCGTAATAACAACATTTCTTTTATAAAGTAAATACGCACGTATGAGTAAACTGGATTGATTATGAAGAATGTTATGCCAACCTTTTTTCGGAATGAACTGTGGTATAACGACCGTAACGCGGTAATTCGATTCACTTGCCTTATATTGCACTGTATCAATGAACTTCGTTAACGGCTGAATAATACTTCTATAATGAGAATGTAATGTAACAAGCCTTACTTCAGGTTGCCACACCTTCCATTTCTCTTCAAATTTCTTTTCCTCTTCTCTGTCAAAAGCAACATATACAGCGATAACTTGATCTGCAGAAAGAGATTTCGCATAGTTCAATGAATTTTCTACTACATGCGTCATACCTGCTACAGGAACGACAATTACATTCCCCTCAATTGGAATAAGAGGTTCACAAGTTTTTAAACTTAATTGATCACCCACTGCATCATAATGCTTCTTAATTCGATGAAACAAGAAGATAATAACTGGTAAGAAAATAAGAATCGACCAAACTTGTGCAAATTTAGTTAAAAAGAACATGCTCATTACGATAAAACTAATAACTGCACCAATTAAATTAACCGTTAATTTTAAAACCCATCCTTCAGGTTTTTCGCGAAGCCACTTTAATACCATCCCTGTTTGAGAAAGTGTAAATGGAATAAATACCCCTACTGCATATAACGGAATTAAATGTTCTGTTTGTCCTTGGAAAGCTACAATTAAAATAATCGAAGCAACTCCAAGTATTATAATACCGTTTGAGTAACCTAGACGGTCTCCTCTAATCGTAAACATTCTCGGTATGAATTTATCTTTTGCGAGGTTAACCGCTAATAAAGGAAATGCAGAATAGCCTGTATTAGCTGCGAGAATTAATATTAAAGCTGTTGTACCTTGTATGAAATAGTACATGAAATTACGTCCAAATGTTTGTTCAGCAATTTGAGAAACAACTGTTACTTCTTTACTCGGCGTCACTCCGTAATAATAAGCTAAAAATACAATTCCTGAAAATAACACAGCAAGTAATGCACCCATTGCAAGCAATGTTTTTGCAGCATTGTTTGGCGCAGGATCTTTAAAGTTCGGAATTGCGTTTGAAATTGCTTCAACACCTGTTAAAGCAGAACTACCTGATGCAAATGCTCTTAACAGTAAAAACAAACTAATACCCGCAACCGGCGTTCCGATCGGCGTGTGTAAAGTTGGTGAAACGTGACCAGTCAAAATATTATATATGCCTACACCAATTAATATAAATAGGGCTAAAACAAATAAATAAACAGGATATGCTAAAACAGAAGCTGATTCCGTTACTCCTCTTAAATTTAAGATCGTAATAAATATAACAAATATAATCGCAATGATTACATTATGTGCATGTAAACTAGGAAAAGCAGATGTTAGCGCATCTGTACCTGCAGATACACTTACCGCAACAGTTAAAATATAGTCGACTAATAAAGATCCTCCAGCAATTAAGCCTGGATTCATCCCTAAATTTTCTTTTGATACAACATACGCTCCCCCGCCATGCGGATAAGCAAAAATAATTTGACGATAAGATAAAATAAGGGCTGTCAATAATACTAATACCCCAACAGCGATTGGAATGGAATACCAATAAGCGATCGCTCCCACACCTGCTAAAGCAATTAAAATTTGTTCTGGACCGTAAGCAACTGATGACAATGCGTCAGAAGATAAAATAGCTAAAGCTTTCGTTTTATTAAGCTTTTGTTCTCCAAGCTCTGTTGATTTTAACGGTCTTCCAATTAAAAATCTTTTAATAGATGAAACCAATGCTGTCCACTCTCCAATAATTTTGTACGAACTTTTCTGCTTGTTACAGCCAGTAAACGATTTCTTCAGAAAACAAAAAATGTCTACAAGCCATAGCGAAATAGACTTGTAGACATTATTTTTTTTGTCGCACAAGCTCCACCTTCCTTCTCAATATAACGCTTACGAGGTTAGCTGTCGGATTCGGGCCTATGAGTAGCCCTACCTTTTTCAAGGATTCACCCCATCGGATTATGTACTAATCCGTAAAAACGGGTCCCCCGTACCATGCGGTTTCAGCGATTTAGAAAATTGAAACTGTGGATTATAATACTCCTTTATTTTCAAAAAGTAAACAAAAATTTTTAATAAGAAAAAAATTAAAATGATTGCGCATAATCCGCTGAGAAATATACATAATGAATATTAAAAATCCGCAAAGGAGACCCATATGTCTAAAGAAAAGAAGCCTATTTTTTCCGATTCATATTTAGATGCAGTAGCAAATGAAATTAATCAGTTATATGGTAAACGTGAACAGGAAATAAATTTGACAGATAGAACGAAAAGAAATAAATAATTTGTCATACAAAAAAATAAAAAAGATAGCAATACACTTATATATTGCTATCTTTTTTATTTTTTCATACATCTAATTCTATTACAGATTTGTTAAAGGTCATCTCTTCATACACCTTTAAATTTTGATATATAGATTCTAATAATGGTGCCGCTATAGAAAATTTCTCTGCTACATCCAGTAAATATCCTTGCAAGTGCTTCCCTTCAATAAACGAACCCTTTTCCATATCACGTTGCATTGATGACTTCATATCATACGAAATTTTATCAATCGTTTTCATATGTTCCTGGGCAATATTAGCCTTTACTGGAGCTCCTAATACTCTCATGATTTGTACAGATTCCTCAAACACATTACGGATAAAATCACGGCCGCCTTCACTTTCACGGATTGGTCCAATTGGTGCACGCATTAACGTTGTCACACCTGACATTACAGTAATAAATAAATATTTATGCCACATATCTTGCGTAATATTTTCACTTAAAACAAAACTAGATTTCGTACCTGAAAATGCTTTAGAAATATGCTTTACTCTCTCTGAATTTTGAGACTTAATTTCTCCAAACACAAGTCTGTTGGCAGCGCTGGTTTGTACAATTTCTCCTTGATCGTTTAACGTCGTCTCGATAAAGCATAAACCGCCAATTACTTTTTCTTCGCCGAATTCTTTTTGTAATAGCGATAAATGAGCGATACCATTTAACAATGGAATGATTACAGTATTTTCGCCAACAAACGGCTTCAAATCTTGAATTGCCTCGTTTAAGTGATACGCTTTTGTTGAAAATAAAATAACATCAAATGGAGAAGTTCGCTCTTCTTTCGTTATTAATTTCGGTCGGAAGGAAAAATCCCCGTTAACACTTCGGATTACAAGTCCTCTTTCCTCTAATTGTTTTTTCCGTTTACTACGAACAAGAAACGTGACATCTTCTCCCTTCTCGACTAATCTGCCACCAAAAAATCCTCCGACTCCACCAGCGCCTAATACTAAAATCCGCATACAGCATCCCCCTTTTCAAAATACAATTTTATAACTTTTAGTATACATAACATTATACATGTTCCCTGCTAAATAAGCTGAATTTTCACTCTCAATTGAGTATAAAAGAGTGGTTATTTTCAAATAAATTTGGGCATGTTGTTTCTATAGCATATATGGAAAGGACACAATGTAGATGGAGGCAATACAATCAATTGAGGAAAAAGGTGTAGCAACAGCTATATTTCAATTTATATTCCCGTTTTCGTTTAAAGCTGGACATGAACAAGAGATGTTCCCTTTCTTACAAAAAAACGATTTTCGTCCTTTTCGGCTCGATCATCTCGATGATGAAAATACATATTATGGGGAGTTTAAAGTTTCACATCAAAATATGGAAGCATACTATCTTTCATTTACAAATAAAATTCTCTTTCCTCACTCAGAGCATCAAAAGGGCTTGCAACGTTATTCAAAGGACCTTAACTTAACTGGACATTTAACAACAAACCTTATTTCAATTCCATTCAAGATACACTCTATTGATGTCACACTTTGTCCTTATGAACTTGGCTTCTTAACAATTCGAACAGAAGTAAACACTGCTCCAAACATGACTTTATCTGAAGCAATCGAATTCGCTGCTCGCTTCCGTGTACTTGAAACTAAAAATGATACAAATGAGACTATTTGTATTGAATGTAACGGAAAAAAGTATTCCCAAGTTGAAAAATTCATTTTTGGTTATTTATTTCATGGTGTAACTGATTTCTTTGAAAAGAAGAGATTAAGAAGTTCATACTTTCAAACCTTCCCTTTCTTCGAAGACCAAAGAATGTACGTCCAAACTTTATTGTCACTAAAAGAAGGTATGGAGCTTAATGAAGTGGATGTTTATCGTACTTCTAGTCTTTCCGGATTAACAAGTGATGGTAAGCCATATGTGAGCGCAAATAACCTTCCTTACATTCATGACTATTTAAAAAAACACGCTTACCAGAGATGGGCTCCAAATCGTTATTTCATAATGGAAGAACATATTTTTACATGTGTAACAAATGAAGGAGAACGTAAAATCGCTAAACTTGCTAGTCAAATGTACGGAGAATTTTATTACGCTTTATTATTAAACCTATTCCATAAAATTGTTTTATTAAAAATGGCTAACGCCTATGCTGAGCTAAACATTGAACAAGATACTAATGAAATAGAGAAATTAATTTATTCGATCAATTCGTTCACTGCTAATTATTTTTCTTTAGAATTAGTATCCCAATCACAAAGTGAAGATATTTTCTTTCGTTTAAGAAAACTTTTTAATATTGAGGTTCTATACTCGAACGCGAAACAAAATCTTGATAGTTTGTTTAAATATCAAGAAAATGTCGCCTCTAAAAAAGATAGCCTCTTATTATTAATTTTAACGCTCTACTCTGTAGTAGGCCAAATGTTAGGGTTTACTATGATTGACCTTTTAAGAAACACCGATTCAAACAAAATATCGTCACCTCTTGAATTTTTCGCTCTATTAATTGCGATTAGCGGCATTGTCATTTCACTTATTTTAGGAGCCCAAAGTTTATACCAATGGGGTCTACAGCATAAACGAAGAAAAGCTTGGGTAAAACAAACTGTACTTTCTGCCGTTAAAGAGAAAGAAGATAAAAATTAAAAAAGGTTATTTTCAAATTCTTGGCGCGCTGCATTAAGTGAAATTTTTATGAGCGATTTTCCGATTATATCGGCGCAACTCGAAATATATCAGCGATTTTTTTAATATATCGACTTACCGACAAATGACAGGACCGGATAATAAAAAAAGGGTGCTCCAAAATAAAACTTGGAGTACCCCTTTTATTATACGAATTCAGTTTACTTCCCTGCTTCGATTTGCTCTAATGCAGCAGCTACTTGCTCTTCCGTTAATTCATGTTGTATTACGTAGCGGTTACGTGGACTTACACGACATTCATGAGAACATGCACGTAAATATTTCGCTTCGTTTTCTTCAGAACATAAAATTTTCTTATTACATTCTGGATTTGAACAGTTTACATAGCGCTCACAAGGTTCACCTGTAAAGTGGTCTTTACCAACGATAACATGTTCTTTTTGGTTTACTGGTACAGCAATACGCTCATCGAACACGTAACATTGTCCATCCCAAAGCTCACCTTGTACCTCTGGGTCTTTTCCGTACGTTACAATTCCGCCGTGAAGCTGACTTACATCTTCATAGCCTTCACGAACTAACCAACCAGAAAACTTCTCACAACGAATTCCGCCTGTACAATAAGTTAAAATCTTTTTACCTTCAAGTACTTCTTTATTTTCACGAATCCAATCTGGTAATTCACGGAATGATTCGATATCAGGTTTAATCGCACCTTTGAAGTGACCTAAATCAAATTCATAATCATTTCGTGCATCAATGATAACTGTATCTTCTTGTTTCATTGCTTCATAAAAATCTTTTGGCTCTAAATACTTCCCAGTTATTTCGTGTGGGTTAATGTCATCTTCTAGACGAAGTGTAACTAACTCTGGACGAGGACGCACGTGCATTTTCTTGAATGCATGACCATCAGCTTCATCTATTTTAAATACGATACCGTCAAAACGTGGATCATTGTTCATTGCTTCCATGTATTTCTCTGTTTGTTCTACAGTTCCAGAACAAGTTCCGTTAATACCTTCTTTCGCTACAAGAATTCTTCCTTTTAATTCAAGTGAATTACAAAATTCTAAATGCTCTGCCGCGAATTCTTCTGGGTTTTCAATTGTTGTGTACATGTAATATAGTAATACTCTGTATGGTTTTGTAGTTGCCAATGTATTTCTACCACCTATCTAATTTTTAAAATCATGTATAAGTTAACGTTCATATCAAAACATATATAATAAGAAAATGAATCCCATTTTCTTTTCTTTATACTATTTTCTATCAGTTAACAAAAATAAAAAACAAGATTACACATCAAAACACTATGGTTATGTTGTAATCCCAATATATTATATATCATACAAATGCAATTCCATCAATTAATATGCTGGATTATCGGCTTTATGTTCACATAAATTTCAAAATTGACCCTTTAATTTATTATGTTTCCCCACGTCATCACACCATAAACTCCCAATTTATTTTACGTTATCACACCATCCATTGCATAAAGGCATATAATTTGCATTAAGGAAACTTTCGTGTTCAAATGAAATTATCATATAACATATCTAAATGTATTGAAATAATGAGTAAGAATAAATACAATAATTTCATCAAGTTAACATTTTAAAGGGGAAAACTACTATGAATAAAGATATAACAAAAGATGAACATCTCCCTTCTGAAAGTACAACCGTACAATCAGCTCACTTAGCTTTAAGTGGAGAAACAAAAGGCTGGAAAAGACTGTTACCATTTTTAGGACCCGCTTTTATAGCGTCCGTTGCTTATATTGATCCTGGCAACTTTGCTACAAATATCGCAGCTGGTTCACAATATGGATATTTACTATTATGGGTTATACTCGCCTCTAACTTAATGGCTGTATTAATCCAAACTTTATCAGCTAAATTAGGAATTGCTACAGGAAACAATTTACCCGAAATAGCTCGTGAAAACTTTCCAAAGCCTGTGTCTATCGGTTTATGGATACAAGGTGAACTAGTTATTATGGCTACAGATTTAGCGGAATTTATTGGAGCTGCATTGGGGCTTTACTTACTATTTGGAATCCCGATGCTACCTGCCGCTTTAATTACAGCAGCCGGATCATTTATTATCCTTGAATTTCAACGTAGAGGATTTCGTCCACTAGAAGCTATTATTACAGGAATGATTTTCATTGTAGTAATTGCTTTTGGGATTCAAGTTTTTTATGCAAAACCAGAATTAAGTCCCCTTCTTTCAGGACTATTTATTCCAAAATTCCAAGGTGTAGACAGTATATTACTTGCAGCAGGGATTTTAGGTGCGACAGTTATGCCGCATGCAATATACTTGCATTCTGCATTAACACAACGCCGTGTGGTCGGAACAACTGACGAACAAAAGAAAAAGATTTTTCGTTTCGAATTTATCGATATTATTATTGCAATGGTTATTGCTGGAGCAATTAATGCAAGTATGTTAATTGTTGCTGCTGCACTATTCTTTAAAAACGGCTTGCACGTTGAAGATTTAGATGTTGCTTACACTCAATTTACCAACTTAGTAGGTCCTGTATCAGCTGCTTTGTTTGGAATTGGGCTCTTATCAGCAGGACTATCTAGCTCTTCTGTCGGTACAATGTCGGGTGATATTATTATGCAAGGTTTCATTCGCATGCATATTCCGTTATACTTACGCCGATTTATTACAATGATTCCACCATTAGTTATTATCGCTTTAGGTGTAAATCCAACTTATGCTCTAGTCATGAGCCAAGTCGTCTTATCATTCGGTATTGCATTTGCACTAGTGCCACTTATTATGTTTACAAGTAACAAAAAGATTATGGGTGCACTCGTTAACCACCGTATAACAACATTTATCGCTTGGATAATTGCAGCACTCGTTATCGTTTTAAATATCTTCTTACTGTATCAAACATTTGTAGGGTAATGAAAAAAGGGTATTCCAATTTTAATTTGGAGTACCCTTTTTGGATGAAATGATTTTCTTCTAGTTACCACTTATGTATGCCCCTCTTTCCGGCATCATCACACCATTTTCAGTTCGAAAGTAAAGTGGCAATCCTTCCGCAAAAAACATACTTACTTTGGACGGATCTTGCCTTTGATGATGAATATGTAAATGCGGCTCACTTGAACTTCCTGAGTTACCAACTTGCGCAAGAATATCCCCTTCATTTACACGTTGCCCTTCTTTTACTTTAATTGAGCCTTTCTTTAAATGACCAAGGAACAAAAATGTGCCCGTTTCATCTAGTCGTAAATAAATATGATTACCAGCCATTGACTGAAAATTATCCGATCCCGGAACTAAATCTTGTTCATTATTATTAATTGATACAACCGTCCCAGAAGCTGGCGCCATTACTTTTGCTCCATATATTCCGTAATCCTCTAACTTACTACTTTTCACTTCAGCAGGTGGAATGAGAATATCATATGCCCACCTTTCATTTGGTTTTATAACGTGATAGTTCGTTTCTAACCGATCACCACCCCAACCGATTAATGCTCGTTCCTTCAAAGGAAAACGAACTACTACTTTAGGACTCATAGATTGTATATCTGCTGGGTAAGCAATTCTACCTATATTAGCAAACCAACCGAAAGGCCAAGCTCCAATTATAGAAAACAGAATGATTAAAAATAGCGTTCTATCTATCCGCTTTCTAAAAATGCCTTTCCAAAAAAATATTATTATTGATCCTATTAAGAGAAAAACGGAAATTACACTAAAAGCCTGTATACTCCACCAAACAAAGACTGATGTAACACCATTAGCTACATAAACTAAGATCCAACTTATAATTAAAAAAGAAACTATAATTACTAATAAAAATTTCTTCCACATGTCGCATCCCTACTCTCATATCCTTTTTCTCAATGATACAAAGTAAAAATTACGACATATAAAAGAAATACTTACGACTTTCTTACTTTTTTATACTGCGGTAATTTCACAGTAAAAACTGTTTCTTTATCATTACTACGTACAGTGATATCCCCTTGATGGAGCTCGGCTATACTTTTTGAAATTGCAAGTCCTATTCCTTTACCGCCCGTATGAGAACTACGTGATTTTTCACTACGATAAAACTTCTCAAAAATGTAAGGAAGGTCCTCTTTCGGAATGCATTGTCCAAAATTTTTAATTTCTACTTCAACATTCATTGTTTTATTGAAAATTTCAATTGCAATTCCCTTTCCATCTCTCCCGTACATAATACTATTACCTATTACATTTTCAAATAGTCTCACTATAAGTGTCACATCAACTTCTACATGTAGCACTTCATCACTTTTAATATAAAAGCTCATATTGGCATCATCTAATTGTGGTACAAAGTCAATCATGATTTGTTCAATTAATGCTTTCATATCTACTTCATCTTTATGTAATTCAATCTCTCTATACTTTATTTGACAGTATTCTAATAAATCATCTACTTGATTTTTTAATTCATAACTTTTTCGCTTTAATATACTTACATACTGTTCACATTCTTCTCCATTCGAATGAAGTTTATTTCCTAACAGGTCCGCATAACCGATTAAAGATGTTACTGGCGTTCGTAAGTCATGAGAAATATTACTAATCATTTCATTTTTCATTTCCTGTGATTTTTTTTCATTCTCGATAGACTCTTTTAAACTTTTCGCCATTCTATTAACATTTGCCGCTAGTTCACCAATCTCGTCATTTTTCAAAATAGGTATATGTATTTCAAAATTACCGTCACTTATTTCCTTCACGTTCTTGTTAATTTGAGACAACCTTTTCATCAGTGTTTTTGTCATTAATGCAAAGTATGTTGTAGTAAAAATCAAAAAAACTATAAAATATAAAAATGAATATTTTTCCTCTAAAACATTAACCTGACTATATATATTTCCAACCAAAATTTGAAACACTATTATACTTACAGTCGCTAACAAGATGCTACATATGAATGCGATAAAAAACTTAGCTCTAATGCCTTGTAATGATTTAATCTTCAATTTTATATCCGACTCCCCAAACATTTTGTATAAACTTCGGTTCTTTTGGATTCTCTTCAATTTTATTTCTCAATCTTGCAATATGAACCATTACTGTATTATTACTTTCATAGGCTCTTTCGTTCCAAACGCTCTCATATATTTCTTCAATTGTGAACACACGATTCCTTGCAGCTGCCATTAAGTGTAAAATATCATATTCAGTTTTCGTAAGATTGATTCTCTCTCCATATAACATTACTGTTCTCGACACTTCATCTATTTCTAAACCTCTAATATTTATTTTCTTTTCCATTACTTGGGGAGCATTTTGATTGAAATATGTATACCTTCTTAATTGAGCTTTCACTCTTGCTATAAATTCAATTGTACTGAACGGCTTCACAATATAATCATCTGCCCCAGTACTAAATCCAATTACCTTATCTACATCCGATGATTTCGCGCTTAAAAACATAATTGGTAAACTATGTTTCTCTCTAATCCTTCTACAAAGTTCTATACCATCCATTTGAGGCATCATAATATCCAAAATAGCAAGTTGAATACTGTTATTATTTATTATTTCTAAAGCCTCTTCTCCGTTATGAGCACTAAAAACTTTAAAACCTTCTTGTTTTAAATTCACATTAATAAATTGAATAATATCTTTATCGTCATCTACAATTAATATCGAATTTTTTTCCATTTCCAAACCTCTTTTTTGAAATATATTCCACATCTAAGTTTATCATAAATCAAATCTACCCTTACACCTTGAATAATCTTTATTTTCAGATTAAATTATATAATAACAAATACATTCTATTTTCATGTGAAAAGGAGCGAAAATATGTTTCCTTTATTAAAAACTGAAAGACTTATTTTAAGAGAACTTACCGAAGAAGATGCACCGCGTATACTACAATGCTTTTCTAATACTAATGTACTGCGCTATTATGGCCAAAAACCGTTACAAGATGTTGATCAAGTGAAACAAATCATTCATAACTTTAAGTTGAGTTACAATGCAAGAAGCGGTATAAAATGGGGAATCGAATTAAAAGACAAGAAAGAACTCATCGGTACCATTGGTTTTCACGATTGGTCTTCTGAGCATAAACGAGCCAATATAAGTTATGCCTTTTTGCCTGAACACTGGGGAAAAGGATATGCGACTGAAGCTGTTTCTGAGGTTATATCATACGGTTTCCATACGATTCATTTAAAGCGGATTGGAGCAATTGTATTTCTTGAAAATGAAGCTTCCAATAAAGTACTATTAAAATTAGGTTTTGAAAAAGAAGGCGTTCTAAAAAATTATATGTATCAAGATGATATCCCATATGATACGAATTTTTACGCTTTATTAAAATCAGTTTAATAGAATTTATGTGTAAAAAACCTTACTTTTAAAAAGTAAGGTTTTTTGTATTTATTCATTAGCAATATAAGCATTCTTATAAGTATAAATACCACCAAATTGATGCTTTTCAATTCCTTTTACATAATCCTTTTGTACATATGCTGAGCCAATATGATAAAGCGGCGCCACCGCAGCATCTTCTAATAATACCTGCTCGGCTTCTCGCAACGCTTCCCATCGTTTTTCCGTATCTAGTACAAAATCCGTTTTCGCTTTCTTTATTAATTCATCGTAACGAACATTAGAATAATTCATTTTATTATTCGGATTCCCTGTCGTAAATAACTCTAAATAACTAATTGGGTCTTTATAGTCAGGTCCCCAATTTGCCATAGTTATATCGTAATCACCTATTTGTTCTAACTGTAATTTTTGCTTAAATGGCTGTTGTTTAATTTGTATCGCGAGTCCTTGCAAATTCTTCTCTAAATCACCTTTTATATATTCTGCCATACGTATTGCGTTATCTTGTTCGAACGTTAAGAACCCTAGGTTTACTTGTTCTACCCCAAGCTCTTTTTTCGCTTCTTCCCAAAGTTTTTTCGCATTTTGCAAATCATATGAGGAAATATCTCCATTTTCTTTTCTAAAATCTTTACCAGTCACTTCATTTACATGACCAACTGGTACAAGTCCACTTGCAGGTTTTGCTCCGTTATTAATAAAGTGAGCAACGAAATCATCTTTATTTAACGCTAATGAAATAGATTGACGCACCTTTTTATTTGCTAACGCGTTATTTTTTTCATTAAAACGAAGCATAGCAATTCCAGGATCACTCGACATATGTAATTCCTTATTCCCTTTATACTTGTCTACAACTTGCGAATTAATAGGTACTCGATCCAAATCTCCGGCTTCATATAAATTTACAGCTGTCATTGTATCCTTTAGGATATGAAAGTTTATTTCATCTAATTTCACTTTCTTTCGATCCCAATATGTAGTATTTTTCTTTAATTGAAACTCTTGTTCATGCTTCCATTTTTCTAATACAAATGGACCGTTATATATGAGATTACTAGGTTCCAATGCATAATTGTTTCCTTGTTCTTTCAAAAATGATTCATGCTGTGGTAAGTATATAGGTAGTGCTAACAACTGTAAAAAATACGGAACTGGCTGTTCGAGTTCAACTTCTAACGTATAATTATTTATCGCTTTAACCCCAAGTGCATCAAGAGGCATTGTTCCCTTATTGATCTCTTTCGCATTTTTTACATAAAAGAGCATGGACGCATATTGAGAGGCTGTTTCAGGGTTAATTGCACGTTTCCAAGCAAATATAAAATCATTTGCTGTTACATTATCCCCATTTGACCATTTTGCATCTTTACGCAAGTCAAATGTATATTTCTTACCATCTTCACTTCTTTTAAACGATTTTGCTATGGCTGGAGTAGGCTGATCTTGATCGTTTAATACATATAACCCTTCAAATATATTCTGCATAATGTGTGCTGATGTACCATCTGTTGTTTTCACAGTGTCCAGAGAAGGAATTTCTTCTGATACTGTTACATTTAACACTTGTTTTTTAACCTCTATGTCACTTTTATCCGCTTTATTATTACAAGCTGTTAATAATAAAGATGTAACAAGTGCCATTACCATTAAATGGCTCTTTTTTCGCTTCATGAGTTGTTCTCCTTAAATATAAAATATTATAAAGCGTAATATATTATAGCAGAAATACTAACAGAAAGATGCGACATTCTTTTGAATATTTATTCGTTCAAGAAAAAAGCTATCCTTTTAAAAGGATAGCTTTTTCAACTGCCACATAATTATCTATCTTTGCAGACCTCGTTTATAACGACTTGCTTCAAATATAATACGCTCTTCATCTAACGTTTTACATTCGCCATTCCAAACGACACGTTTTCCGTTAATAATTACATCGCTTATATCTTTTCCACTAGCAGCATATACAAGGTGTGATAACACTTCATCCGCTGGTTGTAAATGCGGCTTATTAGACGGGTCAATCGTAATAAAATCAGCACACTTACCAGCTTCTAGTGACCCTGTTTGTTTCATCCCGATTACTTCAGCAGCCCCTTTAGTCGCAAGTGTAAGAGCTGTTTCAACTGGTAATGCTGTTGCATCTTGGTGAATACCTTTTTGTAATAAAGTCGCTATGCGCATTTCTTCAAACATGTCTAAATTATTGTTAGATGCAACACTATCTGTTGCAATTCCTACTTTTATTCCTGCTTCTAGCATCGCTTTTACATTCGCTATACCAGAACCTAGTTTTAAATTACTATTTGGGTTATGTGCTACTCGAACATCATGTTCTGCTAAAAATGCACGCTCATCATCATTTAATACTACACCGTGTGCAATAACTGTTGGGCGTTTAAACAATCCGCAGCTCGCTGCATATTCTACTGGACGTTTTCCGTACTGTGCTTCAATATCACGTACTTCACGCTCTGTTTCAGAAAGGTGGATATGAACCATTGTTTGATTCTCTACTGCAATCCGTGCGCACTCTTCTAACAATTCTGTACTACATGTATATGGACTATGTGGTGCAACCATCGTAGTTAACATGCCACTTTCGTTATAGTAACGCTTCACATATTTCTCAGCTTCTTCAATCGCTTTCTTTTCATCGTCTTTCGTTCCGAAGCTAAATAAAGTCCTTGAAACAGCAGCTCGCATCCCGCTCCTTGATACCGTTTCCATAATTGCGTCTTGATCTACTCCAATTGGATTAAACATGTCAGAGAATGATGTTGTACCACTTTTCACCATCTCAAGTAATCCTAATTCCGTACTAGCGACCGCAATTTGGGGAGTAAATTGACTTTCCAGTGGCCAAATTCTCGTCTCAAGCCACGGCTGTAATAACATATCATCGCCAATACCTCTTAGGAGACTCATTACAACGTGTGTATGTGTATTTACAAGCCCTGGTAAAACCCACTTTCCTTTCATGTCAATTACTTCATCTACTTCAAAATCATTAGCGAATTCTCCGCTCTTTACATCTATAATTTGATCATTTTCTACAATGATATATCCATTTTCTATCACTTCGTTTTGTTCATTCATCGTTACAATTGTAGCGTTTACATAAGTTGTTTTCAAAAGTATTTCCCCTTTCAACTCTATGAAGTTCCCTTTAATAAGTTACCACCATTATAGTAACTTATTAAAGATTAAGAGTCAAAAGATAATTTTAATTCTTTCGTTATTTTTCCCTTCAAAATGCTATATTGTTTTTCATTTGTATCTGCAAATGCTTCTTCCCGATTTGACTTTTCATCCATATAATTCAATTTCCCATTGAATTGAGTCTCTGTAAAATCAAATCTCTGCCCATCTATAAAGTTATAAAAGTGCCATACCTCTCTTACTTTTGTCTTTTTAATTTCTCCTCCATATATGTCTTGAACGACAAGAGCTGTAACACCACATTGTCCCTTTGCTGGGTTTTCAATTATCCACTTTGAACTTGTTTCAATCGACCACGATTTTATTAGTGCTTCATATATTCTTTTTTCCTTTACATCATCCATTCTAATCTTCCCCTACTATTAATAGTTTTACACATCATATTTCAAAAGAGGCAGTACACGACCCTTAAAGACAGTTGATGGTGTCTCTCCTATTAACTGTGCTCCCATTTTCAAGTAATATCCTTTTGCATTCGGATCACTATCAATCGTAAAACTTTTTAATCCTAGTTCATTGGCTTTTTCTATTACATACTCCCAAAGTATTTTCCCGTAACCTTTTCCTTTGTAATCAGGATGAATGTACAAGAAATCGAGAGCTTTATCATTACGTAAAAATGAGAAAAAACCAATCTTCGCATTATCGTTTTCTAAAACATATACAAAATTATTTTTTATGTATTCTTCTGTAATTGTTAAATCTTCCTTACAAGCAAGTATGAATTCTTCACTATAATCCCACGTTGCTTTTGATTGTAGTGCGAGTTCACTTAATTCATTTGCTTCACTTAATAACGCTTCTCTTATCTTCATGATTCTTTTTCCTCACCTTCGATATGTAAACTACTAAATTGATTCGGAAAGCACTTCAAAAAACCTTTTATTTTCATAAATTAGAGATTATTTTTATAAATCTTTATTATAACCAGTACAATTTTCAACAATTTTTTTAAAGAAAAAGAACGCCATCCCTAAAAGTTGGCGTTCTCTTTTTCTAAAATTTAATCTTCAAACTCACTCATTCATTTTACTATTTTGTACGATACAAACCTATACAGTTTCTACTACCGCTTCAAGCATTGTTCCATTTTTAGCATAATTCGTATGCCAAGAAAAAGCTTTTTCTAAAATATGAGGAGTTTGTCCACCTCTTGTTTTTGCTTCTTCGTAATAAGCACGTAGTTGATCACGATACATTGGATGTGCGCAATTCTCAATAATAAGTTCCACTC
This sequence comes from Bacillus cereus group sp. MYBK5-2, assembly GCF_051915685.1. Taxonomy (NCBI): domain Bacteria; kingdom Bacillati; phylum Bacillota; class Bacilli; order Caryophanales; family Bacillaceae; genus Bacillus; species Bacillus cereus group sp. MYBK5-2. Next base: position 1,008,303 of record NZ_JBQAFE010000001.1, on the reverse strand, counting down.
TTTCTCTTGGCGCAAGTCCCCTTAAGTCGGCATACCCCTCTTCAGTGACGATAACATCTACATCATGTTCAGTATGGTCTACATGAGAAACGAAAGGAACAATACTTGAAATGTTACCACCTTTCGCAATCGATTTAGTAACAAAGATAGCTAAGCGTGCATTTCTTGCAAAATCACCAGACCCACCAATACCATTCATCATTTTTGTACCTAAAACGTGAGTAGAGTTAACATTTCCGTATATATCTAATTCTAATGCAGTATTAATTGAGATTAATCCAAGGCGACGAATGATTTCAGGATGATTGGAAATCTCTTGCGGACGCATCATTAATTTGTCACGATATTTTTCAAAGTTAGAAAATACTTGTTGCATTTTCTCTTCAGAAAGCGTGATAGAACAACAAGAAGCAAAATTGACTTTTCCAGCATCCATAAGATCAAAAACTGCATCTTGTAAAACCTCGGAATATACTTCTAAATCTTCAAATTCTGAATCTAACATTCCATGCAATACGGCGTTAGCCACTGAACCAATTCCTGATTGTAACGGCGCTAAACGATTTGTTAATCGGCCTACTTTAACTTCTTCTCGAAGGAATTCTATTAAATGCTGTGCCATAATAACAGTTTCTTCATCCGGAGGAACAATTGTCGATGGCGAATCCAATTGATTCGTAAACACAATTCCCTTTACTTTTTCAGGATCAATTGGAATACCGATTGTTCCAATTCGGTCATCTGTTTTCACAAGCGGAATTGGAAGCCTCTCCCCTTGTTTACCTGGTTCATATAGATCATGTAGCCCCTCTAATTGCGCGGATTGAGCCATATTCATTTCAATAATAATAGACTTAGCATTTAAGGAAAACGCTAAGGAATTTCCAATTGAAGTGGTTGGAATAATCATTCCGTCCTCTGTAATCGCAACCGCTTCCAAAATAGCGAAATCTATATCCAGAACGTCAGCGCGGAGTAACTCTGCTGTATGAGACAAGTGTTGATCCACAAATAAAAAGTCTCCGTTATTAATTCCTTTTCGCATAGTCGCGTCAGCTTGGAAAGGTAATCTTTTCCCTAAAATTCCTGCCTCAGCAAATAATTTGTCTACATCCGAGCCTAAAGAAGCCCCAGTATAAACATTTACTTTAAAAGATTCATCATTCTTAACTCGGTTTACAAGCGCAAATGGGACTGCTTTTACATCACCTGCACGTGTAAACCCACTTAAGCCTAAAGTCATTCCACTTTGAATCCAGGAGGCTGCTTCTTCAGGTGTAACTACCCGATCTTTTAGACGTTGATCTCTGATTCTATCTAAATTATTCTCCATATGTAATCCCTCTCTCATTGAATATTCATAATTATTTTACACATTAACACTATCAAAATAGGGATTTTAGTATACAATGCCGAAAATTCAGACAGAACAGCAAATCTAGGTTCTAAAGCAGAAAAATTTAGAATCCTAGAAGCTTACGGAAATAACTAGCGTATGATTGACTAACTGGTACTCTCTCACCATTATCCATCGAAAGTACAAAAGTAGAATGGGTATCAGGATAAATCGCTTTAATATGATTAACATTTACAATAAACGAACGGTGACATCTAATAAATGAATCTTTCGGAAGCAAGTATTCGAATTCTTGCAGAGAGTATTTATGTGTTCCTGATAACTCTTCTGAATTCACGTACGTCTTTTTATCTTTAGCCTCTAAATACATAACCTTTGAAAAAGGAACCGGAATCCAGCCGTCTGTTGTTTTTAAAGTAACGACTGACTTTCCATCCGTTAAAGCTGGATAAATTGCCGTTACGCACCCTTCAAGCTTTCCATTGTTTGAAAATGGTACAGCCATTCCATGATAAGGAATACCAAAAACATCCCGATTCATAAACTCAGATGTTTTTTGATTCATCACCATCGCTTTATGAGCAATCGTTCCTTCCTTTATAGGATCCCCGACACTAATCTTTAAATCAATTCGTTTACTTGGCCGATAGTAAATATATTCTTTCGTATTCGAAACAGCAATTGAAATTTCATCTGAAAATAATTCCCCAACAACATCTAGTAATAAACCTAATGTTCTATCTTCCATTCTATTAACACCTCATTCACTATTATACTACTATTATGAACGAGCATCTGTTGCTTTATAAAAAGTTTGATTTTAGGTTACTTTTAAAATTAGTTTTATTCACTATTACTTCGTTACTACAAAAAACCTCACTTCAGAAAAGTGAGGTTTCCTCTCATACAATATTTCTTTATTTTTTGAACGACTATAGAATAAGATTTATTTTTTATTAAGTAAAGTGAATTTAAGAATTTATTGCCCCTATTTCTGTATAATAAATAATCCCAAATTACAAACAGTTTGGGATTATCTTTCTCATTTATTATGCGCATCTAACCACGAAATTAAATCTTTAAATACTTCATCCTTATTTACTTCATGAAACATTTCATGTCTACCATTTTCATATAAACGTAGTGTCACGTCTTTCACACCACATTTTTTATAGTTTTCATATACTTCTTTTACACCTTTCCCCATATCGCCAACAGGATCACGATCACCAGAGAATATATGTATTGGAAGATTCTTTGGCGTCTTCTTGTATTCTTCTAGTTTATTTACTTCTAATACTCCAGAAAATAATTCTCGGTAAAAACTCGTCGTACAAATGAAACCACATAACGGATCCGCAATATATTTATCAACTTGATTATTATCTGAAGATAACCAATCAAATTTTGTACGATTTGGCTTAAAGTTCGAATTGAAGTTTCCAAAAGATAAAAAGTTTAACATTGGACTTTTCGTTTTTGCCCCGCGCAATTTCATTTCGATTGTTGCTACTTTATGACCAATAGCTCCTAAAAGCCCTGGATTTCCACCTGTTCCTGAAATCAGAAATCCATCGTATAGTTCACCCCTAAGTTGTACAGCACGTCTTGATAAAAAAGAACCCATACTATGTCCAAGTAAAAACAAAGGACTTGACTGCTCTTCTTTTATCCTTTCTGAAACAAAGATAACATCCGATACAACTTGATTCCACCCTATATTTGGTTCAAAATGACCATAATCTTCTTCTTTTTTTACTGTTTTCCCATGTCCTTTATGATCATGCGCATAAACACCATACCCTGCTTCCAATAAAGCATCTACAAATTCTGTATACACCCCTGCATGCTCTGTCATGCCATGTGCAATTTGAATAATTCCTCTCGGATCTCCTTCTGGTAACCATTTACGCAAATAAATTTCCGATCCATCCAATGCCGTAACGAAACTTTCCTGTACATTCATTTCGTCAGCCCCCAACTCTATTATGTATAGCTTTAAGAAAATGAATATCCATTCACTTTTCTTATTTTATATTATATGTAATTGCTTTCATTATGACAAATGATGTATTTTTCAGACCTGCTTTTAAACTAATCTCTTGACGAATTCAAAATAAAATTATATAGTTACTTACATAAAGTAATTGTATAATTTTTAGGAGGTTTCTACTATTATGATGCCATCATTATTTTTAGCACATGGTTCGCCTATGCTCGCTATTCAAGATACAGACTATACACGATTTTTAAAAATACTTGGAGAAACATATAAACCGAAAGCAATTGTTATTTTCACTGCTCACTGGGAAAGTGAAGTATTAACGATTTCCTCATCAGATAACGAGTATGAAACAATTTATGATTTTGGAGGTTTTCCCCCTGAGTTATACGAAATCAAATATCGTGCGAAAGGCTCTTCTCATATTGCATCTATTTTAGAAACAAAATTTAAGAACAAAGGTATTTCAGTCCATCATAATATGACGAGAGGTTTAGATCATGGTTCATGGACACTCCTGCACCGCATGTATCTAGAAGCAAATATTCCTGTCGTGCAAATATCAGTCAATCCATTCCTTTCTGCAAAAGAACAATTTGAAATTGGAGAAGCACTTAAAGGACTCGGACAAGAAGATATTTTAGTAATCGGGAGTGGCGTTACCGTTCATAATTTACGAGCACTGAAATGGAATCAAACTACACCTGAAAAATGGGCAATTGAATTTGATGATTGGATTATTAAACATATGCAGAATAACGATAAAGATGCATTGTTTAATTGGGAGAAAAATGCTCCTCATGCACAATTAGCAGTACCAAGAGCAGAACATTTTGTTCCTTTATTTATCGCTATGGGAAGTAGTGAAAATAGCGGTGAAGTCATTCACCGTAGTTACGAGCTTGGTACATTAAGTTATCTTTGTCTTCGATTTTAAAGAAAAGGATGAAGCACATGTTGCTTCATCCTTTTTCTTTTTCATTCACTTAGTTAACTAACTTCCAAACGTTGTTTCTCTGATACTTCTTCGTTCTTATTATGAAAATAAACCCAAATACACGCAATAAATAATAGTGATGATGTAGAGAGGAAAACATATTGGAAGCCTGCATGCGCTGCAATTTGTCCCCCGAGCACTGGCCCAATCATATTTCCTAAAAACTGAAACGACTGATTATATCCAAATATTCGTCCCGTAACATGGGTTGGTGTATGTTGTTTTAGTAGAGTTTGTACGGAAGGCAATAATCCTGCTTGTGCGATACCTAATAAAAATCGAAGAATTAATAGTTGCCAAGCTGAGGTTACAAATGCTTGCGGGATAAAAATAATTCCAGCTGCAAACAACGCTACAACTAACGTTTTTTGAGGACCGATATGATCTGATAATCTTCCTAGTCTTGGTGCTGCCAAAATAACTGCTAATCCTGTCGCTGACATAACTGCACCCGCAATTGTTTCAATATGTGCAGTATGAGGACCTACTAAATTTTTCACGTACAATGTAACAATTGGTTGAACTGACATATTAGCAAGTTGAATAATAAATGTTGTTACAAATAAGCTAATAATTAAATGCTTCGCTGGGACCATCGTCCATACTTTTTTCGGCTGTGTTTTTTTTGCTTGAGCAGAGTGATTTTCTTCATGCAAGAAGAAAAAAACGATGAGAAAGGAAAGGAATAAAAAAGCTCCTGTAACAAGAAAGACATGACGCATTCCAATTAACTCAGACAAATAACCTCCAAGTAACGGGCCAAGTAACGAACCGCTCACACCACCAGTTGAAATTGTGGAAATCGCCCAACCTGAATGTTCTTTCGGAGTTTCTGCTGCAATAAATGTCATCGCTGTTGAAAGGAAACCAGATACTGCTCCCATTAAAAATCTTAGTGCGACTAGTTGATACACATCCGTTACAAACCCCATAAGCGTCATAATAATCGCCATACCGAGGCTAGCACGAATAAGCATCAATTTCCGTCCATGTATATCACCAAGCTTTCCCCATATTGGCGATACGATCGCACCCATTAAAAATGTTACACCAAATGCAAGTCCCGACCACTGTGCAATGCTTGAAGTGCCAGTTACTCCTAATTCCTCAATATAAAAAGATAAGAAAGGAATTACTAAACTCATACCGGCTGCAGTGGTAAAACAACCTAGCCAACAAATCATTAAATTCCGTTTCCAGCTGGCCATTTTCACACCTTCTTTCTTTAGATACCCATTCTACACCCTTTCTTGTAAAAAGTTTAGTAATTTGCTTTATATGCAAGATTTACTACAAAACCCGCTATTTTCTAGTAAAAACCACTACATCTCTACATCATTTTCATAATAAAACCAACTCCTCTATATGAAGTTGGTTACTTATTATCTATCGGTATTAAACGAGCATTACAATTTCTCTCGTAAAACTCAATGGGACCTGCTTGTCCAATAATCGCATATTCATATCCATCTTGCTTCATATTATATAAACAATGATGCAATAATTCTTTTCCTACACCTTTCACACGATTTTGTTTCGCTATGCCCATTGGACCAAACAAGCCTTTCTTTCCTCTCACTACATCGTAACAGGCGAAACCAACTATTACTTCCTCCTGCTGTGCAATATAGATAGGTAACTTTTCGTTATATGTCCGAAATCCATAATCAATCGACTGTAACCACCGTTCACCAAATTCATCCACTACAAATCGTGATAACTTATCAAAATCAGAAGGACTAACTCTTCTTACATGACAAAATAATGTATTATAAATAGCTTTAAAACGATTTAAATCAACCGCTAAGTCTCTCGGTGCAGCTGTAATACGTAATATATCTTTTTGCATTTGTGTATGTATAAATCCACCAATATTTGTATCTACACGAAATAATGCATACATAACATGTCCTTCATTTACTACTACTTGCTGAAAGCGTTCCATACGTTTCTTCGCTATTTGTAAAATTTCTATCGCCTTATAAGATAGTTTATATTGCCCTATTTTTTTATACTCTTGATTATGTAAATCGAATTGTTTTCGTAACGAAAGTTTTTCTAAAAAATCTGGACCGACTTTGTGAAACAAATACATAAATAACTCAGCGCAAACTCCTGTACCTTCTTTACACATACCTATAAACAGATGGACTGGGTGAATTATGTTATACTCACTCTCTTTTGCTGCAATCTCCAATATTTTATGCACACGTTTTGTAAATTGAAATTCCTCCATATGTGTTTCCATCCTCTACTAATTTACTACCAAACCGTAACCATAAATAATTGAAACAATTACACCCACTACCAATATACCTGGAAGTAAATTTGCCACCTTGATTTTAATGATACTAAGCAAGTTCAATCCAATAGCAGATATCATAATGCCGCCCGTAGCCGTCATCTCCACTATAAATTGGTTCATTAATTCTTTCGAGACAAAACTATTAATTTGTGTTGCAAAAACTGCAATACCACCTTCATATAAAACAACTGGAATCGCCGAAAATACTACGCCAATTCCTAGAGTTGTCGTTAATATAATAGAAATAAATCCATCGATAATCGCCTTTGTAAATAAAATATCATGATTTCCGCGAATCCCACTGTCAAGTGCACCAAGTATCCCCATCGCGCCAATTGCAAAAATTAAAGTAGCTGTTACAAAACCTTCTGATATGCTACCTTTCCCTTTCGATCCAACTTTATTTTCTAGCCAATCCCCTAAATGTTTTAACTTTTCTTCTAATTGTAACCATTCTCCAATTACCGTACCAATCACTAAACTCAGTATGACAACAAGAAAGTTTTCACTTTTTAATGCCATTTGAAGCCCAAGCACAGTAACCGCTAAACCGATTGCGTGCATTATCGTCCCTTTCATACTTTCTGGAATCCTACTAAATAATTTACCAAGTAAAGTACCAAATATAATACAAATCCCATTTACAACTGCTCCTAATATAACCATTTCTCATTCTTCACCCTTCGAATTCTTTATTTCTATATTTTGGTTTATACATTGATTTACAGGTTATCTATATGTTAACTTAATATTGAGAATATTAACAAATGTTTTCCACTACATAACCCGCTATTTTTTGTAACTTTAATTACCTTTAATAGATTCAGTGTTAATTTAATTGCGGGATAATATTAAAAGGGAAGGTATATATGAAAACTTTACTAAAACGATTTTTGTTAATAGCCTTTTTCATTACACCGATTGTTTTATTAATCAATTACTCTTTTATTTCAAAAGCAAAAGACAAACCCGATTTGCAAAACAAATCTAGTAAAACCGCTTCAAAAAGCGAAAAGAAAATAGAAGACCAAGAAATCACACTCACCTTCTCTGGTGATACAATGTTTGATTGGCAATTACGTCCTATAATCGAAAAGAATGGGGCTGATTACCCATTCCAACATGTAAAAGAAGAAATAAAAAAAGCTGATATTTCTTTTGTGAATTTAGAGTCGGCATTTACAACGAAAGAAAAGAAAGCACCTGGGCAACTGTTTTGGATTAAAAGTGATCCATCTACACTACAAGCTATTAAAAACACTGGATATGACATCGTAAATATTGGGAATAACCACACACTTGATTATGGGCAAGACGGATTATTAGATACGATTTCTCACGTAGAAAAATTAAAGTTCCCTTACATTGGAGCCGGAAAAAATGCGAAAGATGCATATACAGCACGAGAAATGACCGTAAAAGGGAAAAAATTTAAATTTCTTTCCTTCGTTCGATTTATGCCTGATTCTAATTGGGTAGCTGGTGAGAATAAACCTGGCGTTGCGAATGGCTATGATTTAAATCTTGTAACAAAAACAATTAAAGAACAAAAACAAGATGCAGACTATTTAATCGTCTATATGCATTGGGGCGTTGAAAAATCAAATCGTCCGGTAGAATACCAAAAGCAATATGTACCTAAAATGGTTGAAGCAGGAGCTAACGCAATTGTCGGAAGCCATCCACATTGGTTACAAGGGTTTGAGTATTATAATAAAGTTCCTATCGCTTACTCATTAGGTAACTTTTTATTCCCGAGTTATGTGAATGGGAAAAGCGCTGAAACTGGCGTATTAACTTTAACTTTTAAAGAAAAGGATGTCCAAATGTCATTCAATCCTTATATCATTCGCAACAACCAAGTTTCCCCTGTAAATGAGGAAGAAAAGAAAAAAGCTCTTCAATATTTACAAACAATTTCAACTGATGTAGAAATTGATGATACAGGGAAAATAAAAAACAAACGAAACTAGACAGTTCAAGATCTATTTCTCTGTAATATACTTTACAGAATAGGTGATAAACATGCTGAAAGACTTATTAGAAAATGTAAGTTTGTTAGAGAATATTTATAAAATGTCTATAGCAGTTCTACTTTTATGTTCTAGTTTAACTATAAAAAAGATAGAACAAGCACTATATTTCCTCGCTTGTATCTATCTTTTTTATTTAGATGCTAACTCTTCCCTTCTATTAAATAAGCAAATCAAACAAAACAGGGTTTTTATTAAGCTCCATAAATTGAATATTATTTTCTTTAAAGCGAGTAATTAATTGCTCATAATCTCCTTTATGTTTTAATTCTACTCCGACTAATGCTGGACCATTTTCTTTATTATGTTTCTTAATATACTCAAAGCGCGTAATGTCATCTTCTGGTCCTAATCCTTTATCTAGAAATTCTCTTAGCGCACCTGAACGTTGCGGAAATTCAATGATAAAGTAATGTTTCAGTCCTTCATAAATGAGCGAACGCTCTTTCATTTCTTGCATTCTATCAATATCATTATTTCCACCACTTAGCGTACATACAACTGTTTTACCTTTTATTTCATCCTTGTATAAATCAAGTGCTGCAATAGAGAGTGCACCAGCCGGTTCAGCTACAATCGCATTTTTCTTATACAGTTCTAAAATCGTCGTACAAACTTTTCCCTCTGGTACTAAAACAATGTCATCAATTACATCTTTACAAGTTTCAAAAGTTAACTTTCCTACCTTTTTAACCGCTGCCCCATCAACAAAACTATCTATTTTCTCTAATGCGACATTATCATTTTGAAGAAAAGCCTCTTTCATAGATGCAGCTCCCATCGGTTCTACACCAATAACCTTTGTAGTAGGACTAACACCTTTTACATATGTACCAACACCTGATGCTAATCCACCACCACCGATTGCTGTAAAGATATAATCAACCGGTTTCTCCATATCATGCATAATTTCAACTGCCACTGTCCCTTGACCAGCAACGACATACGGATCATCAAACGGATGAACAAATGTCATTCTATTTTCTTCACAATAACACTGTGCTTCTTGGAAAGAGCTATCGAATGTATCACCAACTAATACAATCTCTGCGAAATCACCACCGAAAAATTGTACTTGTGATACTTTTTGTTTCGGTGTTGTTGTGGGCATAAATATTTTCGACGGAATCTTCAATAAATTACATGTATAAGCAACTCCTTGCGCATGATTACCAGCACTTGCACAAACAACACCGTTTTGTAACTTTTCTTTCGGTAAACTTTGAATCAAATTGTATGCACCACGAATTTTGAAAGAGCGAATTAATTGTAAGTCTTCTCGTTTTACATAAACGTCACAATCATATTTCTCAGATAAAACTGTATCACGTTGTAACGGTGTTTTAATAACGATATCTTTCATGCAATTATGAGCCATTAAGATATCTTCAATTTTCACTCTCTCCTTTACCTTTTGCACCATTATATATCATCCTTATCTCTTTTAAATTGGCTCAATCAAAATTTGGGATTTTCAGAACAGCCCCTGTATTCGCCGATGTTACCATTTGTGCATAACGTCCAAGCCAGCCAGTTTTCACTTTCGGTTCTGGTCGTTTCCATTCTTTTTTACGCTTTTCTAATTCCTCATCACTCACTCTTACTTCTAACAAACGTTCTTCAACATCAATACATACAATATCCCCTTGTTCAAGAAGTGCAATCATCCCGCCCGCTGCTGCTTCTGGTGAAATATGTCCTACTGAAATTCCACGTGAAGCTCCAGAGAAACGTCCATCCGTTAATAATGCAACCTCAGCACCTAATCCCATTCCAGCAATTGCTGATGTTGGTGCTAACATTTCTGGCATACCAGGGCCACCTCTTGGTCCTTCATAACGAATGACAACTACATCTCCTTTTTTCACTTTCCCAAGCATAATGCCAGCAAGTGCCTCATCTTGTGAATTAAAAATAACGCAAGGTCCTTCAAAACGCTTTACCTCTGTTGCACCGCTTTTAATAACCGCTCCATCTTTCGCAAGGTTGCCTTTTAATATACGCAATCCTCCTTCCTCACTATGAGGGTTTTCAAGAGAGTGAATAACTTCCTTATCTTTAATCTCTGCCTCAGCAATATTTTCTCTTAATGTTTGCCCCGTAGCAGTTATTCGATCAAGATGAAGTACTCCTTCTTTCCGGCTCATCTCTTTCAAAATTGCACTAATCCCGCCCGCACGATCAATATCTTCCATATGCCAATTGGAAGCAGGGCTTACTTTACATAAATGTGGTACACGTCTTGAAACGGCATCAATACGGTTCATATCGTAATCTAATCCAGCCTCTTGCGCGAGCGCCAATGTATGCAACACTGTATTTGTTGAACCGCCCATCGCCATATCAAGCGCAAACGCATCATCAATTGCTTCTTCCGTTACAATGTCTCTTGGTTTAATATCTCTTTCAATTAAAATTTTCAATTTCTCTGCTGCTTGTTTAATTAACTCTTCACGTCTTGGATCAATTGCTAAAATACTCCCGTTACCAGGAAGAGCTAAACCTAACACTTCACATAAACAATTCATAGAGTTCGCGGTAAACATACCCGAACAAGATCCACAAGATGGACAGCCATGATCTTCAATATCTTTTAATTCTTCTTCTGAAATTTTCCCAGATTGATAAGCTCCTACTCCTTCAAAAACGGAACTCAGATCAACAACTTCTCCTTTAGATGTTTTTCCTGCTGCCATCGGGCCGCCTGAAACAAACACAGTCGGAATATTAATACGTAGTGCAGCCATCATCATACCTGGTGTAATTTTGTCACAGTTTGGGATACAAATCATGCCGTCAAACCAGTGTGCATTTACAACCGTTTCTACTGAATCTGCAATTATTTCACGACTCGGAAGAGAATAACGCATACCAATATGCCCCATCGCAATACCATCGTCAACTCCAATTGTATTGAATTCGAATGGTACCATACCTGCCGCACGAACTGCCTCTTTTACAAGTTTCCCAAACTCGTTCAAGTGTTTATGCCCTGGAATAATTTCAATAAAAGAATTACAAATCGCTATAAAAGGTTTATCAAAATCTTCATCTTTCAAACCAGTTGCTTTTAATAAACTACGGTGCGGCGCTTTATCAAAACCTTTTTTAATCATGTCACTTCTCATCTTGTCAAATCCCCTCTTACATATTTTTCATTTATACTCTCTTACTCTATTTCTTTACTAATTCTTTCGGTGCATGAATCCAACTCATCATTTCACGAAGCTCTGCTCCCACTTTTTCTAATTGATGATTTTGCTCTGCTTTTTTCATTGCGTTATACGTCGGACGCCCTGCTTGATTTTCTAAAATCCATTTCTTCGCAAATTCACCTTGCTGAATTTCTGTCAAAACACGCTTCATTTCCTTCTTCGTTTCATCTGTAACAATTCTCGATCCTGTTACATAATCTCCAAACTCTGCCGTATCTGAAATAGAATGGCGCATAGTCGTTAATCCACCTTCGTACATTAAGTCAACAATTAGCTTTAATTCATGCAAACATTCAAAGTATGCAATTTCAGGGCGATATCCACCTTCCGTTAACGTTTCGAACCCGGCCTTCACAAGTGCAGTTACCCCGCCGCAAAGTACAGCTTGCTCACCGAATAAATCCGTTTCGGTTTCTTCTTGGAATGTCGTTTCAATTACACCCGCCCATGTACAACCTACACCTTTTGCATACGCTAATGCTACATGTAGCGCTGTTCCCGTCGCATCTTGATGCACTGCGACTAATGCCGGAACACCATTTCCTTCTTGATATACACGGCGAACGAGATGACCTGGACTTTTTGGCGCAACCATTGCTACATCTACGTAACTTGGCGGATTAATTTGGCCGAAGTGAATGTTAAATCCATGTGAGAAAAGTAACATTTGTCCTTCACGGAGATTCTCTTCTACTTCTGATTTATATACATGTGCTTGCTGTTCATCTGGCAATAACATTTGTACAACTTGTGCGGTTCGAACCGCTTCTGAAACAGACATTACTTCAAACCCATCCGCTTTCGCTACTTCATACGACTTACCAGGACGAACACCAACTACTACTTCTACACCAGAATCACGTAAATTTTGTGCTTGCGCATGCCCTTGTGATCCATAACCAATTACTGCAACAGTTTTCCCTTGTAATAACTCTACATTTGCATCTTTTTCATAATATGTTTTCATATTCCATACACTCCTTATAATTTATTTACTTGCAGAACATCAATTAATTTTTTCAACTGACTAACAAGTAATGTCGCTTCATTTTCAGTACAAACTGCTGTGAGTTTCATTTCAGAAACACCACTAGTATCTCTTTCGTTTAAATGTAAAGAAGAAATATAATAACCACGCCGAGCAAAAATCCCACTTATACGTAATAAGACACTTGGCTCGTTATGAATAACGAGTGAAAAAGTATGACTCATTCTTCCCACCTCTTCATAATCATTTCGTTATTTCCTTTGTTTGGCGGAACCATCGGAAATACGTTTTCACCTTCTTCTACACAAAAATCAACTACGACAGGACCTTTGTGAGCAAATGCTTCTAACATCACTTGTTTCGCCTCGGTTGAATTTGTTGCTCTTAATCCCTTTACTCCATAAGCTTCTGCTACTTTCACAAAATCTGGTGATCCAATTTTTGACTCTGATAAACGATTTTCATAAAACATTTCTTGCCATTGCCTTACCATCCCTAAAAATTTGTTATTTATGATAAATACTTTTACAGGGATATTATTTTCAGCAATTGTTTGTAGTTCTTGAATGTTCATTTGAAAAGAAGCATCACCTGCAATACAAATAACAAGTTCTTCTTTTTTAGCTAGCTGAGCACCGATTGCTGCTGGAAAACCAAACCCCATCGTTCCTAATCCTCCAGAAGTAAGGAACGTCCGAGGTTTTCTTGCTTTATAGAAGTGAGCAGCCCACATTTGATGCTGTCCTACTTCTGTTGTGACAATCGCTTCACCATTCGTTAATTCACTTACTAAGTTGATCACATGCTGTGGTTTTAACTCAGATTCTTTTTGCTTATAAGAAAGTGGATATTCTTCTTTCCATGCCTTTACTTTCTGAAGCCATTCGTCTGTTTGGGTATAAATAGACATATGTAACAACATGTGTAACGCTTTTTTCACATCACCAACAATCGGATGCTCTACAGTTATATTTTTATGAAACTCAGAAGGATCAATATCAATATGTACTTTTTTCGAGTGCGGAGAAAAAAGTTCTAATTTTCCTGTTACACGATCATCGAAGCGAACACCTAATGCAAGTAATAAATCACATTCTGTTACCGCCATATTAGCAGCGTATGTCCCATGCATACCAAGCATCCCTAGAAACAATGGATCTCCCGGTGGATATGCACCAAGTCCCATTAAAGTTGAAACGACTGGAATACGGTTCTCCCTTGCGAATTCGAAGAGTTCATCGGATCCACCTGAATGAATGACACCTCCTCCAATATAAAGAAGTGGACGCTTTGATTTTGAAATTGCTTTAGCCACCTCTCTAAGTTTCATGCTGTCTGGTACAAGTTCTGGTTTGTACCCCGGAATATCAACTTCTTCATTAAAGAAACTGGTGACTTTTGCATTTTGAACATCTTTTGGAATATCTATTAATACTGGTCCCGGTCGTCCGCTTTTGGCGATGTAAAAAGCTTCTTGCACAACTTGTGATACATGATTTACATCACGAACTTGGTAATTATGCTTCGTAACAGGTACTGTAATTCCGACAACATCCGCTTCTTGAAATCCATCTTTACCAATTAAAGGCGTCGCAACTTGACCGGTAATGACAACTAAAGGAATCGAATCCATATAAGCGTCTGCTAAGCCCGTAACTAAATTTGTCGCCCCTGGGCCAGAGGTAGCAAAGACTACCCCGACCTTTCCAGAAGCTCTCGCATATCCTTCAGCCGCATGAATGGCAGCTTGCTCATGACGAGTTAAAACATGTTTCAAACCACTTTCGTATAACGCATCGTATACTGGTAAAATCGCTCCGCCTGGATAGCCGAAAACGGTCGTTACACCCAATTTCTTCAAACATTGAATCACGTGCCCAGCGCCTGTCATTTCTTCATACTGTAACTTCTCATACGCTGTATACTGCTGCTTCATTTCCATTAACTCCTCTCCTTATTTATGCTAAGCTTTCCGTCAGCCCAGGAACACGTACTCCTCTTTCTCTCGTTAATTTTTTAAATTCTTCGGTCAATTGTTTCGTTACACTTCCTGGTTTCCCATCTCCAATTTCTCTCGAATCTACTTTTACAACTGGAATTACCTCTGCTGCTGTTCCTGTTAAAAATACTTCATCCGCTACATATACATCATGGCGAGTGAATGGTCTTTCCTCACACGGAATATTCAGTCGTTCACATAGCTCGATAACACTATTTCTCGTAATACCTTCTAATGCTCCTAAATAGGATGGCGGGGTTAATACTTTTCCATCTTTCACAACGAAAACATTATCGCCAGAACCTTCACAAACATATCCTTGTTGATTTAACATAAGAGCCTCTAACACTCCTGCTTGTGCTGCTTCAATTTTTACAAGTACGTTATTTAAATAATTCATTGACTTAATACGTGGATCTAACGCGTCTGGCGTATTACGTCTTGATGCAACAGATACAACGCTTAGCCCATTATCATAAAATTCTTGTGGGAATAACTTTAATTGTTCTGCAATGATAATTACGCTCGGCTTCACACAACTTCTCGGATCGAGCCCTAAGTCACCTTTTCCTCTTGAGACAATTAAGCGAATGTAAGCATCAGCGTATTCATTTTTTTGGAGTGTATGTAAAACTGCTTCTTCCATTTCTTCTACCGTCATTGGAATTGTTAGTAAAATAGATTTCGCTGATTCATATAATCGTTTCACATGTTCTTTTAAACAAAATACATTTCCTCCGTAACTACGAATCCCTTCAAATACACCGTCTCCGTATAAAAAACCATGATCATACACTGAAACAACTGCCTTTTCTTTTTCTACAAATTCCCCATTCATGTAAATGTACTGGTTTCCCATCTCACATCGCTCCTCTTTTTTTCTCTATTTTTTGCAATCTATTTCTACATCGATTGCTGAGATGAGTATTTTTAACAGAATATTCAGTATATAATCCTTGAAAATATACTCGTCTCAACAATCGATTACTTACATACTTGTAGCAATCCATTGCTGAGACGAGGGAATCGTGGTACCACTCAGCTTCCTTATACTTCTCACGAAATATAAGCTCTGCAAGTCCAATTAGACTTTTGTTTTTCTATCGGGAACAACCCCGCTACTTTTTACTAGTTTTCAAAAGTAGTGCTCCAAGGTGATTTTCAATGATTGAATTGTTACCACCCTCACAGCCTCGGGGCAGCTCTCTGAAACAATCTTTATCATTTACTCTCCTCTTCTACGCATTCTCTTCTTCTATTTTTAAAAATAAAAACTCTCGCCTCAGCAATCAACTACTACAATTTAGTAGCTTTGATTGCTGAGGCGAGAGTTTCGCGTTACCACTCAGCTTCCTTATACTTCTCACGAAATATAAGCTTTGTAGGTCCAATCAGACCTCCGTCCTTTTACCGGAGACGATGCCGCCGCCCTCTACTCAGTTTCCCTTTCGCAAGCGATGCTCCGAGGTGATCTTCAATGATTCGATTGTTACTACCCTCACAGCCTTGGAGTAGCTCTCTGAAACGATCATAATCATCTACTTTCCTCTTCTTTGCATATACAACATATAAAGTTAGAAAATTCTTAATTAACTTTTATTTGTTACACGTATTATAGGACGTTGTTCTTTTCGTTGTCAATATGTTTTTTCGAAAAAATCAAAATTCATTCTATTTATTTTTTCTCAAATCAAAATTGGAATGCATTACTTACATACACTCATATATTACTTAAGTATGTTTGCATTACTACATAAAGAAAAACTTATAAAGTTTATGAGGAGATAAGGAAACTATGTTAAAAGGGAAAGTAGCGTTAGTTACAGGAGCAAGCCGAGGAATTGGACGAGCGATCGCTAAACGTTTAGCAAATGACGGTGCATTGGTTGCTGTTCATTACGGTAGTCGAAAAGATGACGCTGAAGAAACTGTTCATGAAATTCGATCAGATGGTGGCCAAGCTTTTTCTATCGGCGCAAATCTAGAATCCTTACACGGTGTAGAAAACCTTTATAACGCTTTAGATACTGAATTACAAAAGCGCACTGGTGAAACACAATTTGATATTTTAATAAACAATGCTGGCATTGGTCCTGGTGCTTTTATTGAAGAAACGACTGAACAGTTTTTTGATAGAATGGTTTCAGTAAATGCAAAAGCTCCATTCTTTATCATTCAACTAGCACTACCACGTTTACGTGACAATAGCCGAATTATTAATATTTCATCCGCTGCCACCCGCATTTCTTTACCTGATTTTGTTGCATATAGTATGACGAAAGGCGCTATTAATACAATGACTTTTACGCTAGCAAAACAGCTTGGAGCACGAGGAATAACGGTGAATGCAATACTTCCAGGATTTATTAAAACAGATATGAATGCAGAACTCTTGAGCGACCCGATGATGAAGCAGTACGCTACTACTATTTCCGCTTTCAATCGCTTAGGTGAAGTAGAAGACATTGCCGATACTGCTGCATTCCTTGCTTCTCCAGACAGCCGCTGGGTTACTGGACAATTAATTGATGTGAGCGGAGGATCTTGTTTGTAAAAAACATATATTTTCAAATCTTTTTTATTGCGCAATAAAACAATTTATATAATACTATATAAAACATATACATTTAGGAGGATTACAGCAATGTCCGAAAAAACATACGAACTCGCAACCTTCGCAGGCGGTTGCTTTTGGTGCATGGTAAAACCATTTGATGAACTTCCTGGTATTCATAAAGTACTTTCTGGCTATGCAGGAGGTCATGTAGAAAATCCAACATATGAACAAGTAAAAGCTGGAACATCTGGACATTTAGAAGTTGTTCAAATTACATTCGATCCTTCTATTTTTCCTTATCAGAAATTACTAGACTTATATTGGCCACAAATCGATCCAACTGACGATGGCGGACAATTTTTTGACCGTGGTCCATCTTATCGTACCGCTATTTTTTACCATAACGAAACACAAAAAGGGCTTGCTGAAAAATCAAAACAAGCTCTTGCAGAAAGCGGTATGTTTAAAGATCCAATCGTGACTGAAATTCGTCCTGCTGCACCTTTTTACGAAGCAGAGGAATACCACCAACATTTCTATAAAAAGAATCCAGAGAAATATGCTACTGAGCAAAAAGAATCTGGGCGTGAAGACTTTATAAAAGAAAATTGGCAAAAAAAATAATAAAAACGCATCGTGCTTTTTTAGTACGTTGCGTTTTTATTTTTGATAAAAGTACCATACAATTAACAGAACAATTGCTGTTAGTGACCAAAGTATTATCTCGTTTTTCACTCTATTCTTTTTCTTAGTCATTTCATTCCCTCCTAATAACTATTAAACATATTCAATTTTTTCTTTGTTTAATTGTCCATCTTATATACGTGAATACATCCTTACAAATTCTAATAGCAAGACCACCAATAATTCCGATTGCAATGGAAATTACTAGCATCTGTCCAAAACTAAAAGAATTTGTGTACATTATGTAGAGAACGATACATATAAGTAAAACATCCGGTAAAGAAAGTAAAAACCTTTTAAGCATTCCTTTATCTCCTCTATACTTTTTAATTTATATCTTCTACTGTAATTTTGAAATAAAATTTGTTCAAAAATTCCATTTACACCCTCATTTTATGAAAAATAATAAGAATCCCTTTTCAAAAGAGATTCTTATTCAGCAGATTTAAGTTTAATTATTTTCTACATATCCTATTCCATAATTACTCCTAAAATAGAATAATATTACTAATGATTTATTGTAAATTGACTATTTGCCAGGTAACCGAATGTCGCGCCAGCTAACTACATCGCATTGGCCAAATTCATTATTACCTACCGCGATCACCGTGCCGTCTGATTTTAGTCCGACTGTATGTGCACAACCAGCCGCTATCGCTACAATATCTCTCCAATCACTTACGTTACATTGACCATACTCATTCCAACCCACTGCCACCACGGTACCGTTTGATTTAAGTCCGATTGTATGATTCGTACCAGCCGCTATTGCTACAATATCTCGCCAGCCACTTACATCACACTGGTTATGTTTATCATTCCCCACTGCTGTCACCGTACCGTCTCGTTTAAGACCAACAGTATGAAGATACCCAGCCTTGACCGCTACAATACCTCGCCAGCTACTTACATTGCATTGACCATATCGATTATTCCCCACAGTCGTCAATGTGCCGTCCAATTTAAGACCGACTGTATGCCAGTCACCCGCTGTGACTGCCACAATACCTTGCCAACCGCTTACATTGCATTCTCCTTCTTTATTTCGGCCCACCGCTACTACCGTGCCATCCGATTTCAGGCCAATAGTACGACGCCACCCTGCCGCAACCGCTACAATATTATGCCAATCGTTTACATCACATTGTTCATGCTTATTCCAACCCACTGCTACCGCAGTACTGTCACATGTAAGACCGATTGTATGAGCATTACCCGTGTTCGTTGCCATATGAACATTGCCCACTGCGACTGCTTCAATATCTCGCCAGCCACTTACATTACATTCCCCTTCTTTATTCCGGCCCACCGCTACTACCGTGCCATCCGATTTCAGGCCAACTGTATGACAACGCCCCGCCGCTATCATATCTTTGGGCCATCGCTTCACTTTTTCTTTCGATAAAAGGTAATCCATGTTTTACCTCCTTGCATATAAGCAACTGTATCATAATAGATATTTTTATCAAATTTCATTATAAATCTACATTTACAAAGAAAGCTTATTGTACTTCTTCAAAAAATAAAAACCTCCAGTTTAAATACTAGAGGTTTTCTCGTTATTTCTTCAAGCGTTCAATAAAATCGTTCAATTTATCTAGCGATTTCATATTCTGATTGCAAGCTACACCATCTTTGCAAATGTAGTTTCCCTTTTTAACGAAAGTTCCTGGTACATCGCCTTTAATTTCAACTAAAAACATTCCTACTTCTTCATGTCCATGACATAACGAACAAATGCTTTTTTTATTTAAACTTTGGAACGTTCCTTGCAGACCAACAAATTTATTTTTATCATTTTTCGCTATAATAAATTTCCTGCTTGACCCCTTATCAATCCAGCTTAAATAAGATATTTCTTTCATATCCATTTCTTCCATATCAGGAAGTTTTAACTTTTTCGCTTTAGGAAATAATTTTTTTAATGTTTGTGCTGTAACTTCTTGAAACGGAATTACATACGGATTTATTTTCATTAAAAATGATTCTGCATCTTCTCTATTTTGAACTGTTAATACCGTATCAATTAACTCTTTCTGTTCATCCGTTAAATTCTCAAATACATGTATTATCTTTTCAATCGCAAGCGATTTTAACGCTTGAATTACACCTCTATCATTTGCCGTTGCATGCCCGTTTGCTAAAATATAAGCTTGTGATTTTATAAAATTATATTGATCACTTCTAATAAACGCTTCCATCTTTATCACTCCATACAAATTGTTGATCTAGTTTTATTGTATACAATGATTACGTTTTTTGATATGTAAAAGATAACTTAGAAACAAACATTACATATATCACTTATTCTCTACCGCTGCATTTCCTGACAAAAGAAGCCATCATCTGTTTTCCATTCCGCATATAATACGTCTTCAAATTTAGTAATTCCTTTTTGCTTTATTTGTTTATAAAGCCATCCTTCATCAAATCCCGCTTCCCTCAAATTATCCTTAACTACTTTTCCATCACTAATTAATGAAATTGGTAAGTATACAGGCTTATGTTTTAAACTTAAATCATTTATAGTAGGAGATTCGTATTTACTTTTTTTCAGAACGCTTATGTTTCCGTTCGGTTCCAATATCATATATTCAACTTCTCGGATTGAAAATATATCTTTTTGTTGCCTAAGCATTTGTTGTAATTGGTTTATATCCAAATGATTTACGCTTAATTGTTCACGATCAATCTTTCCATTACGAATAATAATTGAAGGATATCCTTCAAAAAACCTTCTTGTTCCTCTTACTTTTTGTGTTATCACTTCTATAGTATAAATTAAAATTACCCAAACAAATACTGAATATAAAATAGACCATACTTTAATTTTAGGATCATATATTGAATTTCCAACGAGCTCACCTAGGACGATTGCAGAAATAAAATCAAATGGCGTTAGCTGAGATATTTGTGTTTTCCCTAATATTTTTGTAGCAATTAATAGAACAAAAAAACCAACTAAAAGCTCTATCGTTATTTGTCCAATATGATTCATATATGTTCACCTTTCTACTTTTCAAATGCTCTGTATACCATTTAATAAAAAAACGGCACATTTTTTCTATTATCATGCCCATTCACACCTCATATATCCAATACATATAAAACAAAAAGAGTCTGATTCAAAGTAATATATGAATCAGACTCTTTTCCTCTTATTTAGAATACACAATCTTTTTAATCGTTTCCCCAGAAAGAAAATATTCTTCTGCAAGTTGATGAATAGCAATCCCACTTTTAAAAGCTTCTTTAATTGCTTTATTTCTTTCATCTAGTTGTTTTCTTCCGCCAGATCGTGTACCCCATTTATAATGTTTCGTTTCTTGTTTCGGAATGTAAATTGTTTCACCTTGTATATACTTTTGAATTTCAGTAATTAAACTCTCCGGTAAAACAGCATTAGCTTTTACGTATTTCATTTCTGCTCGCCCCTTATTTTTTATGGTTCATTTCAATAAGGTGCAAAGCCAAATATA
Organism: Bacillus cereus group sp. MYBK5-2; assembly: GCF_051915685.1. Classification (NCBI taxonomy): domain Bacteria; kingdom Bacillati; phylum Bacillota; class Bacilli; order Caryophanales; family Bacillaceae; genus Bacillus; species Bacillus cereus group sp. MYBK5-2. Next base: position 986,687 of record NZ_JBQAFE010000001.1, on the reverse strand, counting down.
AAAAATGATACGAGCTCATATAGGCGATTGTATATTACTTGTCTACCTCACGCAAAGTATCGCCATTTCCATACTTGGCTTTGCATGAGACGTTGCAGTGTCTGGCAATTGAATTATAATCGCCATATAAACACCTCCTAATATACCTTTTGCATTTTATTATATGATAAATTCCTTCTCCTTGCATCCACACCCTTCTTAAAGCACGAAATTACTTAGTTTGATATAATACTTTTTAATTGAATCAAAAATCATTGTGAGGTTACATTATGAAGAAAAAAATTATCATTACAATCGTTACACTATTCTTTATTATCACGGCATTATTCGGAACATACAAATTGATGAACGCAAGAAGCTTTCAATTATTTGGATATTTAACACAACGTGTAGAAACAAATGAAAAAGTGATCGCTTTAACTTTTGATGATGGCCCTACTAACAATGTAAAACAAATATTACCGCTACTAGATAAATACAACGCTAAAGCTACTTTCTTTTTAATTGGAAATGAATTAGAGAAAAATCTATCGTTAGGTGAAGCTATCGCGCAATCTGGGCACCAACTTGGAAACCATACATATTCTCATAATAGAATGGTTTTCAAAACACCTTCTTTTATTAAAGGTGAAATAGAAAAAACGAATTCATTAATCCGCCAAACAGGATTTACAGGCGAAATTGATTTTAGGCCCCCTAACGGTAAGAAGTTAATAGGGCTGCCATATTATTTAAATAAAAACAATATCGAAACAATCACATGGGATCTTGAGCCCGATACTTTTTATAAATCTGCGGCTGATAAAATTAAATACGTTAATAAAAATGTAAAGCCAGGTTCTATCATTTTACTGCACTCTATGTATGATGAGTCTAATGAAAATTTACAAACGATTGAAGGTATTTTAGATTCTTTATCTAAGAAGGGCTATCAGTTCGTAACAGTAAATGAATTGCAAAAAAGAGCAAAATAAAAAGGTAGCGTATCTTTGTATGATACGCTACCTTTCTTTTTATATAATGCCAAGTACATTTAAGAATACGATAATAATCGCAATTGGTGCGATATAACGAAGTAAGAATAACCATAATACGAATAGTTTATAACCTTTATTTTTACTTACACCTAGCTCTTTCATTAATACATCTTTCTTCATTTTTAAAGGAACAAAGATAGAAACTAATAATACACCAAGTGGCATTAATACGTTACTTACTGCATAGTCCGCTAAATCAAAGACTGTCTTCCCGAAAATCTTCAGATCACTTAATATACCGAATGATAATGCTGATGGTACCCCAACAACGAAGATTAATAACCCTACGATTAAGGCCATTTTTTCACGTTTCCCTTTACCTTTTGATGTTAACGATGCAACACTAATTTCTAACATCGAAATTGCTGATGTAATCGTAGCGAAGAAGAATAGTAATAAGAAAACAATGAAGAATAATTTTCCGAACGCCATTTTACTGAAAATAGCTGGCAACACGATAAATAATAGTCCCGGCCCTTGAGATGGTTCCATTCCAAATGCGAACACAACTGGGAAAATTGCAAGTCCTGCAAGTAATGTAATAACAAGAGTTAAGGCTACGATAGAAAATGCTGAACGTGGTAAGCTTTCTTCTTTCGGTAAGTATGAGCTATACGTTACCATAACGGCTACCCCGACAGATAATGAGAAGAACGATTGCCCCATTGCGTATAATATAACTTCTGATGTTACATGTGAGAAATCAGGTTGTAAGAAGAAACGAACGCCTTCTCCAGCACCATCTAATGTAAGTGCACGAACGATTAATACAAAGAATAAAACGAATAATGCTGGCATGAAATATTTATTTACTTTTTCAACACCATTTTGTACACCTTTACTTACGATGAAAATAGTAATAAGGATGAATAATAGCTGTGATCCAACTGCTAAATATGGATTGGAAATGATTTCACCAAACGTAGCTTCGTATGCTCCATTTCCTTCCCATAGTCTACCTGTAATTGCATTCCATAAATATAATAAAATCCAGCCTCCTACAACACTGTAGAAAGAAAGTAATATGAAACATGTTACAATTCCTAATTTACCTAACCAAGGCCATAACGTTTTAGGAGCAATCTCTCTATATGCATCGACAGCCTCTTTTTGTGTACTTCTTCCAATAACAAATTCAGCTAATAATAGCGGTAAACCAATTAATAATGTGAAACCGATGAAAATTAAGAAGAACGCTCCGCCTCCTCCAATGCCGGCCATATATGGGAATTTCCAAATCGCCCCAAGACCAATTGCCGAACCTGCTGCAGCTAATACGAAACCTAATTTCGATGTCCATTGCTGTGAATTCATTTGTTAATCTCCTCTCTATCTCTTTTTCTTTGTTACAATTCGGTATTTATATTGTTCTATCAATACTCTTTTCTAATACGTTCACTTCCTCCCTAATAATAAAAAAACGCCCCTACGTAAATACGTAGGGACGACAAAATTATCGCGGTACCACCCTAGTTGTGAAGAACACTAAGAAACCACCTAAATAAAAACGCCCCTACGCAAAAACGTAGGGACGATAAAATATCGCGGTACCACCCTAGTTATGAAGCCACACCAAAGTTAGGACCTAAATAAAAAACGTCCCTACGTAAATACGTAGGGACGATAAATATCGCGGTACCACCCTAGTTGTGAAAAAATCTTCACCACTTTATTTGATAACGGTATAAACTACCGTCTTTCATTTCCTCAAAATATGAGATTTATGAAAGATGCTCCAGGACGAACTTCATGAATAATCTATATACTGATTCACACCAACCATCAGCTCTCTGAAATAGGGAGATATTCACTACTATACCCTTTCATTGCCCAAATATTATTTTCCGAATTGATTACTATCATTTTTATCACACATTAAAAATAGTGTCAACTTATATTTCGAATTTTTATGTATTACAATCTATTTAAAAATTCGAAATATAAGTTTTAGTTTAGAAAACAAGTAGCTTAGTACATAACGAATTCTAACAGGCAATAGAAAAAGAATTACGTATTATTGATACTTATTCAATAATACAAATCATCTAGAAACATAACCTGTCTCTCTGTATTCATTTTTTAAGAGTTTGATGGATACCAAGAAAATTTCGCATCACTATCCAGTGGTCTATTTTTCGTTTCTTCTTTAATTACACGAAACCATTCATTTAGAATTTGAGTTTTGGGCAATTGAGCAGCAAGGCTATCTTCCCAAATTATATGTGAGAACCAGGCTTTCGTTTCCCATTCAAACTGCAATTGTGCGAACGAAATTATAGGATGATCAGCTCCACGAAATTGCTCATTTACTGCATTTGAAACTTCTGGAGCTTGCGGTAACAACTCGTTCTGAATTCTATTTCTTATCGTCTCATTTTCTAGCTGATCCCAGAAATACAATTGCCCATTTATTTGATAAAAAATATCAAATGAAGCCTCACCTTTCTTCAAATTCAATAACACGAAGGCACGTTCCACATCATTGTCAGCCGCTTTTACAGCATTAACAATTATATTTTGTGCCATTGATACCCAGTAACTAGTCGCTTCCTCTACCGGTGATTCAACATACAATTCTTCACTTAATTCATGAAGAGTAGCTTCTTGCTCATTTACTTTTTCAACTTTTTTAAAAAACCTATTAAAAAACCCCATAACTTCCCCCTTATTACTATTTTCTATTTCACAAAATAAAAAATAGATTTTTCTTGCTCATCCACATTTACTCCTGGCGCGTATGTATGAACTTGTTGCAACACTTCTTCTATTAGCAACTCTAACTCCTGCACACTTTTTTCTGGATTCCCTATTAATGTGTCCGCCATACGTTCATATAATTTTTCAGGTTTAATAGTCATTCGTTCCACATTATTAGGCATCCATTTAAACGCTGGATGATGTACGTACATTTTATTCAAACCAAATAAAACACCGAATATGTTCCTTTGTACTTCGCAAATAACGTCATAAAGCATAAGCCAATCTTTCCGTTTTAAAAGCGCCTTTCGATTGTGCCAACGATTACTTAACCATAGATTTTCTGAAATCATCCGTTTTGCTAGTTCATCTGGATATGCCGCTACTTTTTCTTTTAATTCATTCACTTTCCCTTCTCCATACAAACTAACACCATCATGAATGGATGATACAATACATTGTTTTTCATAACTTATATCATATTGATCCACCACATCCGAAATCACTTTCTCTACTGTCTCTGTTAAAAAGTTACTAATCTCTAATTTAATTCCCTCTTTCGTTAAATACGTTTCCGACCATTCTTCTTCCTCATACGGATGATACGATAATATTTTCCCATCAATATGATAAATAGGGGCCCTACGATCCTCATCTTCCGGCGGTGTTGACCATAAAATATGTAATTCTATATCTGAATGTTCATCTTCAAGCCTTCTAGCTACTGAACCCGCTAAAATAATAGCTTCTACTTTCGGATTTTTCCTATAAATCTCTGACATCTCTATCGCTTTCTCTTTTAATCCCATTTCATTTCCCCCTAAAATTGCAGTAATCCCCTATATTTCATTTATCTATTTCGATATTACAGCTTGCATTACCTTTTCAAATTCCTACTTAATCATATTTCTATCCAATAGCGCTGAATAACTTCACCAGTACGAGAAGAAACTACTTCATTTTCTAACACACCTCCAACCTTTTGAATCGTTTTAGCAGAACCGATATTGGATTTATCGCAAGTTATTAATACTTTCTGCAATCCTAATTTTTGCGCTTCAGCTAATGCAAGTTGTAGTTGTTTCGTAGCGTAACCGTGGCGACGTTTATTCGGATGGACACTATATCCAATATGACCACTTTCCCGTAATAATTCTGGATTTAATCTATGTCTAATATTCACAAAACCTATAAGTTCCCCTTTTTCAAAACTTAAAAACTGACTAGATGACACTCGATTAGCTAGTAAGTTTTCTCCTAGTTCTTGTTTACTCACTTTTTCAAACCATTCATCAAGAGAATCAAAGTTTTGTAAAGAACTACTTCCATGTGGTTGTTCCCCTGAGTGTAAAAACGCTCGTCTATACGCCGTAATATGCTCACTATATTCATGGATTGGTTTTAATAGTTTCATTGTTCTTCTCCCCCTCTTCATTCCATAAAACAAACACCTTAATAGCAGCTATTCACTATTAAGGTGTTTCTATCCTTTTTATTCAAATAACCCCATGCTCAAATAACGTTCACCTGTATCAGGCGCAATACATAAAACTTTTTTACCAACGCCTAGGCGTTTCGCTATCATGATTGCAGCGTAAACAGATGCTCCAGAAGATGGCCCAACTAATAATCCTTCTTGTCTAGCTAAGTTTCTCATTGTCGTTAAAGCCTCTTCATCTGCAATTTGAATAATTTCGTTATACACTTCTGTATTTAAGTTTTTCGGAATAAATCCTGGGCTTGTTCCTACTAGTTTATGAGGACCTGGTACACCACCGGATAAAACGGGAGATCCTTTCGGTTCCACTACTGCAATATATAAGTTTGGCAATTTCTCTTTTAACGTTTCACCAGTCCCTGTAATCGTTCCGCCTGTTCCTGCCGTTGCAACAAAAGCATCAAGCTCTCCATCCATTTGTTCGTAAATTTCAAGTGCAGTCGTATAACGGTGAATATTCGGATTAGCTGGATTTTCAAATTGTTGCGGGATAAAACTATTCGGTATTTGTTTTTGCAGTTCTAACGCCTTCGCAATTGCTCCTGGCATTCTTTGTTCTGCTGGTGTTAAAACTACTTCTGCTCCGTATGCTTTCAATAAATTAATACGCTCTTTTGACATATTATCTGGCATAATTAAAATCGCTTTATACCCTTTAGCTGCTGCATTCATCGCTAAACCAATCCCTGTATTCCCGCTTGTCGGTTCAATAATTGTATCTCCTGGTTTGATGAGACCATTCTCTTCTGCAACGTGAAGTAAATTATAAGCAGCACGGTCTTTCACACTGCGCGATGGATTAAACATTTCTAGTTTCACATACACATCTGCTGCGTCTTCCGGAATAAATTTAGATAATCGGACGACAGGTGTATCTCCTATTAATTCCGTAACGTTTTCACACAATTTCATAGCGCATCCCCTATTCTATCGTTTTCTTATCACTTGGCAGTAACCATGAAGTGAGTCCAATTAATGGTAGACAACTACATAATAGCATAATAAATTGCAGGCTATATACATCTGCTAATTTCCCAAGAACTACAGCACCTAATGCTCCAAGTCCAAATGCAAGACCTACGATTAATCCTGACACCATTCCCACTTTTCCAGGCACAAGCTCTTGTGCATATACAACAATTACACTAAAACTACTTGAACTAATAAAACCGATACATAAAAATAACGGTACGACCCACACAAGTGAGACATGTGGTAATAACAGTGCAAGTGGCGCTGAACCTAACATTGAAAATACGATGATATTTTTCTTACCAAATCGATCTGCTAACGGTCCTCCGAAGAAAGTGCCTAACACACCAGCAATCATAAATGCGAATACGAAATACTGGGCATTTTTTATAGATAAACCGTAATGCTCTATTAAGTAAAATTGATAGAAATTCCCGATACCAGCACCGTACCAAGAGCGTACAAAAGTAAGAAAAACAAGAAGTATAATAACGAATTTAATGTGTGTACTTACAATTGCATTTTCCGCCTCAAGTGCAGCCCTCTTCTTCCTTCTTACAGCACCGGTTGCTAATTCATTTTTGTACCAATTCGATACGAAAATTAATAATGCAATTCCTACTGCTGCAAATGCTGTAAAACCCAATGAACCAATTTGACCGAGTGGAACGAAAATTAGCGCTGTAAAAATAGGAGCTAAAGAATTCCCCGTGTTTCCCCCAACTTGATAAATCGCTTGCGCTAACCCTCGTTTTGCACCTGCCGCCATATACGCAACACGAGCGCCTTCTGGATGAAAGACTGCGGAACCTAAACCAATAAATAAAACAGAAATAATAACAATAATAAAGTTTGGTGCAAACGCGAGTCCAATCATTCCAAGCATACTTGAAAACATGCCGAGTGGTAATAAAAATGGTGACGGCTTCTTATCTGAATACATACCAAACACCGGTTGCATAATCGATGACGTCATATTTAACGCAAACGCAATCCACCCTACTTGCATATAGGATAAATTCATCGTTTTTTCCAAAATAGGAAACAACGCCGGCACAACTGCTTGCATCGAATCATTTAAAAAATGTCCAAAGCTAATCGCAAATAATATTCGATATATTGTCGGTGTTTCTACTGTGTTTTTTTGCGAAACTGCCTGCATATGTGAATCGCTCCTTTCTGTACAAAAAATATATTTATTACAGTAGGTGTAATAAATTCTGACTTTTGAAACATTTCTATTCTATACTGCTTTCATTTCTTTTTCCAGAAATATAACTTAACTCCCATCATTGACTTGCATCCTTGTAACTTTCAGCAGTAAAACATTATAGAAAAAGGCAACCCAATCACAAACTGGGTTGCCTCTTACATTAAATTGCAAAACGCTTATACTTCTCGTAATCGCTCGTCTTACATTCCACTTCTAGTTTCGTACCTTCATTTTCATAACTCGTTGATAAAACGTGCGCATGATTATTGAAATACGAAACTACCTGTCCTTGATCATACGGAATTAACATTTCACATTTCGTATATTCTTTATAAATATGGGAACGAATCATTTCTACAAGCTCTTCCATTCCAACATGTTTCTTCGCAGATAAATACACGCGGTCTTCTTGTACTTTCGGAATTTCAACATCCACCATATCTGATTTGTTATAAGCATAGATCGTTGGAATATTTTCTACTCCAATTTTCTTTAACGTTTCATTTGTAATATCAATTAATTGTTCATAATTTGGATTTGCGTAATCTACGACGTGAATAAGTAAATCTGCTTCCGCTACTTCTTCTAACGTTGAACGGAACGCCTTCACAAGATGATGTGGTAATTTACTTACAAATCCAACTGTATCTGTTAATAAAAATGATTTATTATCTGGCAAATCAATATTTCGTACAGATGTTTCTAACGTCGCAAATAACATATCTTTTTCAAATACTTGCTTTTCTTCTGTACCATTATAAATTTCAAGCATTGCATTCATCGTCGTTGACTTTCCTGCATTCGTATAACCTACTAATGCTACAACAGGTATTTCATTTTTCTTACGTTGCTTTCGCTGTGTTTGACGCTGAGCAACGAGCGCTTCTAAATCTTTATTTAAAACTGAAATTTGTTCTTCAATTTTACGACGATCTAACTCTAACTTTTTCTCACCGACACCTTTATTTTTCGTACCAACGCCGCCGCTCTGTCTTCCTAACGATTCACGAAGACCGATTAAACGAGGCATCATGTACTGAAGATGTGCTACTTCTACTTGTAGCTGTGCTTCTTTCGTTTTCGCACGTTGCGCAAAAATATCTAAAATTAAAATGGTACGATCAATTACCTTACAATCTAAATCCTCTTCTAAATTTCGAATTTGTGAAGGAGATAATTCATCATTAAAGATGACCATATTCGCATCTATTTCGCGTACATACGCTGCTACTTCTTCAATCTTTCCTTTTCCGATATAATGCGACGGATTTACTCGTTGTAAATTTTGCGTTACTTGCCCAATTACCTCTACATCGCAGGCTTCCGCAAGATTTGTTAACTCTTCCATCGAATACGCAAAATCATCTTCATTACCTACATTTACTCCAACTAAAACTGCTCTTTGTAATACTTCTTCCATATATTTATTCCTCCATTTCGATTACGTAAAATAAAAAACACAGGTCGCTGCCTGTGTTTTCGTAAACGGATAAGGGTTCACCAAAGAAATAGAAGAAAGCTATGCTTTCATCCTATTTTATAGTCAAAAAGTCCCAAGATCGTATACGTATCCACAATAAGCGTTCACCTATACAATCCCATTCTATTTATAAAGGCAAAACAAAAAGAGGGCGTATTCTTCCCTCCCTCTTTTTCACATATAAGCTTAATAAAGGGTTCCTTTAAAATAGGCAGACCAATCCCGTTCACTCTGTACACAGACAGAGCCTTTGAGCGCTATTCAATTATTGGCACAAAGTATTGAGACGTAATCTGATTAAGATCAAAGGAAGCCCCTCCGTTCATTTTAAGTTACATAAAGTGTAGCATAAGTAATTCGCTTTCACAAGGTTTAACAACCTATATCACACGAAAGAAAATCGTTATATTTTTACTTTAATCGTCATTTTTTGCGAGTTTTTCTCACAATAAAAATAACAAAAACAATCATCAATAACAAACCAATGGAAATAATAGCAACTTGCCGCCAATTTAAACCGCTCACCATCTCACCTTTTAAATCCACTTTCTTCGTCGGAACAGACTCTTTTGCAATTTGACTTAAAGCCGCTTTGTCCGCCCCTGCCTCATCCAATCTCTTCGTTCCACTACAACTATTTGTGTGTAATTGTTTTTCTGATCCTCTTTGAGTAGAAAATACTAAGTACCCTCCTCCTTCTACAAAGCGAAACATACAATCACCACCCTTTGTATATACGATAATTTGCGAAGAAGTTGTCCCTTTCCAAATTTTCTTCACTTCAAATAACACTTCAGTTCCAACCTCAATTACTTTTCCCTCAAACACTACATCGTTTTTTTGAAATGCAGCTTCTGTTGATACTTTAATACAATCACAAGCATAAGATTTCTCAGGAAAAATAATAAGAATAAAGCTACAAATGATGACGACAGGAAACATGTGTAAAATCCTTTTCAAGGAGCTTAACTCCCTTCATTATCAATTTTAGAAACTTCTCGTATATTATTTTTACAGCACTCGCCAAATTCCTTCATAGTAAGTTAAGTATTATCGTTTTAATACAACAAAAATCTTTATTGACATTTTTATAACCTAATATTAGTATCAGGTTATAAAAAATAAAAGTTAGGAGATGTTCCTATGCATTCTAAATCTCGTATTACTGCAATTGGTACTTATGTTCCAGATCAAATATTGTCTAATAACGATTTAGAAAAGATGGTCCATACGAATGATGAATGGATTGTACAAAGAACAGGAATAAAGGAAAGAAGAATCGCTAGTGACGAAGAATACTCCTCAAACTTAGCCATTAAAGCAATTAAAAATTTATGTACAACATATAAGAAAAACTTAGAAGATGTCGACTGTATCATTGTCGCTACTACTACTGCTGATTACATTTTCCCTAGTGTTGCTTGCCAAATACAACAATACTTCAACATACCTCATACACTAGCTTTTGATTTAAATGCAACTTGTGCTGGTTTTACATATGGACTACACGTCGGTAATAGCTTAATCACTTCTGGATCACATGAAAAAGTACTTGTCGTAGCGACAGAGACATTATCTAAAGTTACTGATTATACCGATAGAACGACCTGTATTTTATTCGGTGATGGTGCTGGAGCTATTTTATTAGAAAGAGATGAAAACACCCCAAGCTTTATCGCTGCTCACATGGGAACAAACGGTGATGGCGGCATTCATCTATATAGAACAAACTTATCTACTACTATGAATGGCACACCACTGCAAACAAATGAAAAAATCGTTCAAAATGGAAGAGAAGTATATAAATGGGCAACACGCACAGTACCAAAAGGCATAAAAAATTTATTACATACCGTAAATATGCAAGTAGATGATATAGACTGGTTCATACCCCACAGCGCTAACTTACGAATGATCGAATCTATTTGCGAAAAATCTCAAATTCCAATACAAAAAACATTAACGAGCGTGGAATATATGGGGAATACCTCTTCAGTCACCATTCCACTCGCTCTAGATTTAGCTATAAAAGAAGGAAAGTTAAATAATGGAGACACACTTTTACTATACGGATTCGGTGGTGGTCTTACACATTTAGGGCTTATTGTAGAGTGGAATTTAATTTAAGTGTATAAAAAGAGGCTCTAGTCAGTAACTAGAACCTCTTTTTCATTTAATTTCTTGCCTCTTTTCGAGACCATATCACAACAGGAATAAGTAATAACGCTAACACGCCTCCAGCCAATGACAATGCCGCATAACTTGAATTCGCTACTACCATACCTGACATCGCTCCACCAGAAGCTCCAGCTAGCGCAATAAAAACATCTATTTTCCCTTGTGTTTTAGCACGTGTAGACGGTGTTGTGGAATCAACGATTTGTGCTGTACCACTAATCAATCCGAGGTTCCATCCTAGCCCAAGTAAAGACAGAGCAACGATTAATAGTAATAAAGAATCACTTGGCGCTATCGCAGCTATGACACCCGCTGCAAGTAAAATCACTCCACCAGCTATGCTCATTGTAGTTCGGCCAATTTTATCAATTAACATTCCTGTAACGAGAGATGGAAGATACATTGCACCTACATGAAAACCTATCACAAGTCCTACTGCACTTAAACCGTGACCGTGGTGTCCCATATGAACTGGCGTCATCGTCATAATCGCAACCATCACGATTTGCGTAAGTATCATTACGATTGCTCCAACTGTAATACCTCGTTTATTTTCTTTCACTTCTTCTGTTATTGGTTGCCCTTTATATGTATGTTCCTGTTTATATCTTTCTATTATGTTAGCAATAATTAACGGATCTGGACGAAGCATAACAAAAAGAACTAGACCCGCCAGTATAAATGCTGCTGCCGATAGTATGAACGGACCTGCAAGTTTAGGAACTCCAATTGAATGCGCAAAACTACCCATTACTCCTACTAAATTTGGTCCTGCAACTGCACCGAAAGTCGTCATTACCATCGTAATACTAACAGCCGTTGCTCTCTGCTTCTTATCTGCTAAATCTGTACCTGCATAACGAGCTTGTAGATTCGTGGCTGTACCGGCACCATATATGAGTAAAGAAATAAGTAAAAGAATAATGCTATTCGTTAAAGCTGCCATTACAACACCAATTGCTCCAAATCCACCTACTATAAACCCTGTTGCAAGACCTATCCGGCGTCCATATCGTTGCGAAAGCTTCCCTACTATGAAAGCTGCTAATGCTGATCCCAATGTAAACATAGCAGTTGGTAATCCTGCAAATGCATCTGTTCCAAGCATTTGCTGCGCAAGAAGTGCTCCCACTGTAATACCAGCAGCTAGTCCTGCACCGCCAAACATTTGTGAAATGCTGACGATTATTAACGTTCGTTTGTATAGTTTTTGTTGCTCTTCTTCTGTGTACACATGATTATCTATTAAAGCCCCTGCCTTATCTAGCAATTCCCCATCCTCCTTTTAAAATTAATCCCTCTTGTTAATGTACTATGTATAACGTTACATATTCAATGGCATTTTCCATTCATCCCTTTCATTCTAAAAAACTTTCTAATCATACTCGACTTATCCCATGCTATATTAAAAATACTACTATTCACAATATGCAAGGAGAAAACAATGAAAAAACAGGCTAATAGCAGCCTGTTTTCCTTTACGCTTCTTCTACTATCCTTCCCTTTCTCTTTTTACTCAAAGCTTTCCCTTCCCAAAACAACAAACTTACGAAAGCACAAATTAAAATAATTGGCACACTTGCTTTATATAAATCTGTAAAACTCATAGCCATCTGATTCTTGGCATAATGATTCACATCATTTGAAAATGTGAGTACCTCTTTCTTTATACTTTCCCCTTGTTTTTCAACTTCTTTTGTCACTTTCCTCATAACTTCTTCTCTTTTTACATCTCTATATTCTACTGGAACTTTTCTTAATATTTCATCCGTCTTGTCGCGAATCAATTCTTCCTTTTTCTCTTTACTTAATCCCATTGTCATTGCATTTTGTTTCTTATTTATATTCGACTCTAAACTTTGATTCTCTATTTTCTCTTTAGTCATTTGTAAAATTTCAGTTTGCTCAGTACTATTCACATGAATAGTACGCACCTTTTCTTCTGCATAACGATATACTTTTTCTTTATTTACAGTTAAATTGTGAGTTAAGTTAGAGACAAATATTGCGACTGCCAATACAATTCCAACTTGTCGTAACATTGATACAACACTTTGAGAAGCAGTTAACAATTCTCCTTCAAACGAAGACGCACTTAAAACTGTAATTGGCCCCACTACTAAACCATATCCAACACCTAATATCATACATGGAATAATAATTTCTATATTTGTTGAATGAACATCAATCATTTGCAACCAATAGTAGGAAAGCCCCATAACAAGAAATCCTGACAAAATAATAGTTACTTTTCCGAGTTTTTTAATTAAAGTTGCTGCAACTGGTGAGACAAAAAATATCATTGCTGAAATAGGTGTCACTAAAAAAGCCGCTTCAATTTCCGTTCGACCCTGTAGTTTCGTCAAGAACGTTGGAAGCAATACAGTAACTCCAATTAAAAATAAATTACTTAATATAACAACGATAGACGCTCCGACAAACATTCGATCTTGAAATAACTTTAAATTCACCATTGGATTATGAATCTTTCGTTCTACTAAAACAAATAGAATAAGAGAAATAGTGCTAAGTGCATAACAAGACAAAGCAATATTACTTTGCCATCCCCATGTATTACCTTTTACTAATATGAGAGTAAATGAAAAAATTGCTGTGCTACTTAATAGTAGTCCTATCCAATCTATTTTTGAGATAATACGTTCTTCATTTTTTATTTGTAGCATGATGCAACATAACACGATTCCTATTATACAAACCGGAACATTAACGAAGAACACCCATCTCCATCCTAAATTTTGCGTAATAATTCCACCTATTACTGGTCCCATAGCAGCTGACAATCCTTGTGTTACTCCTAAAATTGCAAGCGCAACATGCCTCTTAGCTAATGGCATAGCTGATACACCAATTACCATACTTGTTGGAAATAAAATCGCTGCCCCAATACTTTGTATAAAACGAGAAAAAATAAGAAAATCACCTGTATTAGCAAAAGCGCAAAGTACCGATCCACCACCAAAAATCACCAGACCAAGAATATACATCTTTGCTTTTCCAAAAATATCAGCTATCCGCCCTAACGGAATGGCAAGTACTGCAATCGTCATTGTATAAACATTTAATACCCAAGACATCTTTTCTAATGAAGTATTTACACTCGATTGTATTGCCGGTAAAGCTATATTCATAATTGTCGTATCAATCATACAAAGAAAGATACCTAGACACATTAAAAAGACAATCTTAATACCCTTTGATTGCTCCATCTTTATATACCCCTTTATTTATTGTGAATGCGTTTTTCATTCTTCTGTTTTATTGTTTTCTTTTGCCTCTAACTCTTCTAATTTTCTCTTCAATGTCTCCACTTGTGCACTATACGATGCAATACCTACATCTAGTGAAATTTCTTCGACGAAAGTAATACCTACTCTCCACTTTTCATATTTCAATCGAAGATCTGCAATGTACGCTTCTTTTCTTTCAATTTCATCTTTAATCCATTTTTTTATTGTCACATCATCACTATAGTTGCCAAAATACATTCTCATTAAAAAATCCGAACGTAAAACATCCTTCTCTACAGGCGTCTGCATGTATTGATAAAACTCTTCACGTCCTTCATCTGTAATAAAGTACATTTTCTTATTCGGTTTCCCCTCTTGCATGACAACCTCTTTTTTTATTTTCCCTTCATTCTCCAATTGTCGTAACGTTGGATAAATCATTCCAAAACTTCCATCAAAAAAATGAGTAAATACGTCTTCAAACACAATTTTAATATCGTAACCAGACAATTCCTTTTCCATTAATAAACCTAAAACAACATCTCTTCCCTTCAAAGTAAAACCCCCACATAGTATATAATCAACAATCATATTAACAATGTTAATATGATTGTTGATTATATACCTTATTCTGTTAATTGTAAAATGTTTCTAAATAAAAAAGCCCCATAATTTGGTTTCACCAATTCACAGGACCATTTTCTTTTTTACTCTTTCACACCTACATCTTGCAAAACTTCAATATCCTCTTTCATTTCATAATAATAAGAAGGCAATTCTATACCATGTTCTAAGAAATAATCCTCAATGAATGAAATAATGATTTTTAACGTTTTCACACGGGCATACAATTTATCGTTACTTTCAATAATATGCCACTTCGCATTTGGCTTACTTGTTTTTTCAAACATGTCTTCCATTGCTTCAACATATTCATCCCATTTTTCACGATTACGCCAATCTTCGTCTGTAATTTTCCATCTTTTCAAAGGATTTTTCTCTCTATCTTTAAATCTCTTTAACTGTTCCTCTTTACTTATATGGTAGAAGAACTTCCCTATTATGTAATGGTCATCTGTTAGTAGTTTTTCAAAATCATTAATCTCATCATATGCTCTCATCCACTCTTCCTTTGTAGCAAATCCTTCAACACGCTCAACTAACACACGACCGTACCATGAGCGATCAAAAATGGTGATTTGCCCGTACTGTGGAATTTTGCACCAGAAACGTTGCAAATAATGGTAACGTTTTTCATGAGGTGCAGGCGCTCCAATTGGATTTACTTGGAACCCACGCGGGTCAAGATGTTCCGTCACCCGCTTAATTGCCCCACCTTTACCAGCCGCATCCCATCCTTCCATAACAAGCATAACCGCGATTTTTTCTTCTTTCAAAATTTGCTGTAATGCTAATAAGCGCCTTTGATATTTTTCGAGTTTCTTGTTGTACTTAGATTTTGATTCAATTTTTTTCGTTAAGTCTACTTTAGCAAGATGTCCATTTTCCATAAAACAAATCCCCCTTGTTGTATGACAATGTTATTTTAACATATCCATTGGGATTTTTTTCAAATCCAAATTTATTTTGACAAACAATCGCACCTCTTCTTTATATCGATAAATTAATATTACTGATATACTTTTAAGCATCCTTAAGCACATCTATTATTAATTACAAAAACAAAAAAGGAGACTATGCAAAAAATCTCTACACAGCTTCCTTTTTTTAATATATATGTCGCTTAATTAGAAAGATTAACAATAAAAAATAGGAACTCCATCAATTCACTCATACTACAAACGAATGACAGGCGGAATACCTCCTTCTGGTAAAAAATAAGCGAATACTGTAAAGCCAATAATTAAAATTGAAAATAATGTTATTATAATTCCACCTGGTAGTGTTAGAAAAAGGGTATTCGGCCTTCTCTTCATAGAGAAAATCATCGAGTATACCCCCAGAAGAAGACTTATTATAGCAATAGTTACATAAGCAACTACTGCATACCATGGATTGAGTTCTAATAAAACACCAGAAATAAATATATACAAAAATAATAATTGTAAAAAAATACTGCTTCCCATACTTATGAGTTCTTTCAATATATCCTCCCCTAAAATCGTATGGTATATTATCTCAAAAAGAGAAGATAATAACAAGTAAATCCATTAAAGAATGGGAGCTCTAAAAAATGAAACGAAAAATATTAACTCTCTTTACGCTTATATGTTTAGCACTACCAATGCAAGCTAATGCTTACACATTTCAGTCACTGCCGATTGCGTCAAAGTCTAAACAATGGTATGTCGAAATTGATAAATCTCATAACTCAAACAAGCAAGCAATTCAGCCAAAACAAGGTGTATTTGATACGTATAGTTTACTCGTAAAAAACATCGGTCATGATGTATCAAATGTATCTGTGGAAATACTTGATAACAACCCTACCTCTAAAGCTACCTTTAAACCTACTACACCTAATGAAAATATTTCTAAAAGTCATACAAGCTTTGACTACATGGTGTTCCCATTAGACTTTAATAGTCATAATTTTAAAGTTGTGATCACTTGGGAAGAAAAGAATTTCTCTTATAACGGCCATCCGGTAAATGAAGGTAAAAAAATGAAACAAACATTTGTATTTAATGAAGAATAAGTCCTAATTTCTTTAGGGCTTATTCTTCATTTTTGAAACCTGCTTGTATCGCTTCCGTCACTTCTTTTGTGATTTCTAATTTTGTTGCTTCCATACTAATTTTTTTGTGCCAAATGTGTATGGAAGGCTTTTCATTACAAAGATGTTTTATTAATACTAGTTGATTATATGCTAAGTTATTTTCTATATAGGTCTAGCCCTCTTTTCCCATATAATCAATTAAATCGACGAATACTCGGTACAGACAATGCGATTCCAATTGTTAAAATTACTAAACTAGCTAGTGTTATAATAGTTATCTCGCCACCTATGACAGTAGCTAACCAGCCTACAACTACGTATCCTACTGGCAATAAAGCAAAAGAACCCAACATATCAAGGCTTGCCACTCTTCCGAATGCTTCTTCTGGTACAAGCTCCTGTAAACTCGTTTCCCAAATGAGTCCAAATATCATCATGCCAAATCCTTCAATTGCCATTAAGAATATTAAAGCGGGTGCCCAAGAAATGAATGGCATAATTAATAA
The DNA here is from genome assembly GCF_051915685.1 of Bacillus cereus group sp. MYBK5-2. Taxonomy (NCBI): domain Bacteria; kingdom Bacillati; phylum Bacillota; class Bacilli; order Caryophanales; family Bacillaceae; genus Bacillus; species Bacillus cereus group sp. MYBK5-2. Next base: position 969,178 of record NZ_JBQAFE010000001.1, on the reverse strand, counting down.
AGCAATGCCACTCATTAAAACACCTCCATAAGCCAGTAATCCTCTCTTATGCCACAGCTCTTTCCCACCAAATATTAATGCGGCAATTACAGCCCCACCACCAGAAAAGGCCATGCCAAGCCCATACACGTAAGCTTCAAAATGATGATGAACATTAAATAACCATGGAATTAATACGACGATAATGCCGGCATAACAAATATTTATAAAAGAAAAAACTAAAATTGTAATCCACAGCCACGGATGACTTTTTAAAACTAAAACACCTTCCATAAACTCTTGTTTGTAATTAAGCTTACTCTTTTCAATGGGTTTTACTTTTTTAAACTTAATTTCTTTTAAAAATAATAAACATAAAAATGATAATAAGTACGTTGCTGCATCTAGTCCGAAACCTATCCCTGCAGATGCAACCGATACGATTAATCCACCAAGTGCTGGCCCAATTAATCGTATACCTTGATTACTCATTTGAGTGAGTGCGTTAGCTGCATTACGAATTTCAGGGACGAATACTTTCGCCCTTACAGCAGAATATGCTGGTTGGAATATCCCTTCCATAAGTCCGTATATGGCAACGAGAATATATAAAATCGTAATTGTTAATAAATCCATAAATATAAGCGATGCAAGTAATAGCATTAATATACAGCGGATTATATCCGTAAATAACATTAACCTAACCCGATCAATTCGGTCTACAATTAAACCCGCAAACGGTAAAGCAAGAATATTAGGTAGCATGTACATTGCCATCGTCATCCCCATTACAACTGTTGAACCAGTTAATGAATACACAACAACTGGAAGTATGACCATAGTTATCGAACTACCTAAGGCCGAGAGTAATTGTCCAATCCATAAAAACTTAAAGTGCGTTGATACTTTAACTGGTAATAATAATTTTCCAATATAACCTAAACTTTTCTCCTTTTGTATTTCCCCTTGCATGTCTCTCTCCTCTTTTCAAATGACTATAGAATACATAATATATGACTGAAAATTTATAATATTATATTTCTAATTATATAAGAAACAATTATGTTATGGTAAAATTATCAAAAAAATATAAAGGAGAATACATCATTCTGCCTCTAAATTCACATAACATCGAACACCAGATCTATACAATGTGTATGATCCAACGTAACAATGAAGTTTTACTCATAAAACGACCCAATCATCGAGGTTTCCCTGGCTACATAGCTCCTGGCGGCAAAGTAGATTTTCCCGAAAGTATCGTTCAAGCCGCTATAAGGGAAGTAAAAGAAGAAACCGGATTACTTGTTTCGGATTTAAATTTTAAGAGATTAGATGAATATGTAAATCCGAAAGGGAATGTTCGGTATATGGTATTCAACTATTGGACAGACTCATTTGAAGGTGAACTTCTTTTGAACCCTCCTGAGGGTGAATTATTATGGATGCCAATTGATACAGCACTAAAGCTACCTATGCAAACTTGGTTTAAAGAAAGATTCCCATTATTTTTTGAAACAGGCACTTTTGAAATTCAACGTGTTTGGGATAATGAGCTAAATAAACAAATTTCTATGACAATTACCCATACATAAAAAAGCTTGGAAACCCATCCAAGCCTTTCTTACTTCTGTGCAATTTTTTCAATCTTATAATGAATATGTAAAAATTCAAGTCCAAATAGCCACATGCTATGATGAGCTGTTAACATTTTATCCTTACCCTCTGTAATGATGAAAGTCTCTGCTAACGGTAAACGGATTGTTAAGAACCGAGTATGTAAATAAATCCCCTCATCTCCCTGGCCATTTTCTCTTAACTTACTAGTAATGATTAAATCATGATTATCATTACATAGCCTCAAAATACCAGTCATATTCGAATAAGGTAAAGGTAAGGCGATATTCATATATGTCTCATTCTTATTTGTATGCTTTGAATAAAGAGCTACAAAAATAGATTCACCTGCTTCATTTTTCCTTATCCAAGCCCTTATATTCTCTCTTCCGTCTTTCTCATCTATTACACTAATGATAGAGCCATGCATCGTTTCCCAATTGCCGCCCATACCTAAATGTATTTGTTCTACACGCTTACTCATTTTCTCATAGCAAAGTGCGAACGGACGGAACCAACGAGTCCATTTAATATTCGATTGCAATTCATACTCTGCTGTATTTTCATAAAAATGAATCATACTTAAAGGAACCTTCGTCACATCAAATGCCTCACTATGAAAGTCATTTACTTTATCGACTAAACCGTTGTATTCCTTACTGTCTACTAAATTGTTGCTATATAAATAAGCCTCACCAATTGCCACATTTCCTCTTAACTTACTCATTGGTTTCCCATAGTATTTATAATTCGGAACACTCTTTTCAATCACCCAGCCGATAAATGCCGGTAACGCTACTCCAATTCCGTTGACAACACCATGAATCCAAACCATTTGAGCAATTGTAATCGTCAAGACATGCTTCAAATTCCCGTATGAATATATAAGTGAGAACATAATTGTAACCATGAGTGTACTAGACGAAACGATTAGAAGAATCTTTGCACTGATAGCATTAAATTTTGCTTTCCAAACGTAAAATCCATACCCATAAATTGCACATAAATATAGGAACACTGCAAAAAATTCAAATATTCTTGAGTATGTAATTCCTATTGCAACTGTCATAGGTGAAATCATGATGATAAACATAATAGCATCATACACTTTACTTCTCTTTTCTCTTTTTCTCCCTATTAAACCAGCTGATAATGGCAATAGAAACGCCGAATAATGAAAATGTGCAGCTGTGAGTAAAACAATGTCAGAGCTAAAATGCATAATTGAAAGTTTTGCTACTGAAGCAAAAAACCAAAAACCACCTAAAAACAAATAAATAAACGCACTATCTATGGCGATCTCTTCTAACGGCTTCCATCCTCTTTCTAGCAATCTACTTACACCAAATAACGCAACAATTCCTGTATATACAAACCAAACTAGCGCAAATACATTGTAATTTGTGACGAAAGCTAGCATTGCACAAATTGCTGCGATTGGATATAAAAACGATACGAATTTATAAAATAATAAATACGATCCATCTCTTTTTCTTTTATCACTAATACAAAGTGACATTGGTATAAATAATAAAACAGATAATAATATAATTGCTTCAACAGGATTTATATTCGACCACTCATATATTAGAAAAACAACATAACAAGCAAGCCCAAATATTATATTTTTCATATCGTTTATTTCCTTTCCACAAATGTTCCCTTATATGAAAAAAGCGAGCCAATTAACGGGTTTCGTACTTGTACATGAATTCGAAAACACTGTAGTGTTGCATCATAACTTTCAACAATTTTTGCTTCACCATACAAAAATTTTGGTAACGGCATTTTTCTTCCAAACATATAAAACCATTGTTTCTTTGAAGAAATATGCATTGCCCCTAACTCATCGATATGAAAATGCAGTGTAGAAACGAGTAAATGTGGTTCGCCAAAATAATCTACAATTTCATTTTCGTTTCCATCCAATTGCATAACTGCATTAAAATATCTTTTCTTATTTCACCTATTGATTCCCCTTCTCCAGCTATTTCAAGCCCAAATCCAATCTTTGTTTTATACAAAAACTTCTGTGGTTCTCCTTCTTTTTTCTCTAAATACGAAATTTCAGTAAAGCGAGCATCCCACTCTGTATGTATAGCTGGTTCTTGCGTATATTCCCATAATTTTCCTATCGTCGTGTTCATTTTTGTCGCAACATAAATAGGCTGTTTCCTTTTCATTCTCCCACCTCCTATGCACTATAAGTTTAATGTACATGCAATGAATTTATTTTGCTACATTTTTCACAAACTTCCTCAGAAAAAAGAAAGAATTTTTAAAATATATATAAAACACTTGATTCCCCGAAAAATTTAAATTATTATAAAACAAATGTTACCAACAACTTCATAAATCAAACACTCTCGCCTAAAACGTGAGATAGAGGTTGCGATACTTATGAGTATTCTAATGGAGACACAGAGATGTCTATGAACTTAGATGAAAGGAAGTATTGCCGAAATTGATAAGTTTCTCTGCATTTATCAATTGGGGCTGTTTTCGAATAGAAACAGAACTGTCATATGTACAGACGTGTACGTATGAAGAGCTATCTACAAAAAAGAGATATCATTTTTTATGATATTCCTTTTTTGGCGGTTTTTTTATTAGCTCCGTTTTCTGTTTCCCTTTTCCTGTAACAGCACCATCCTCACTTATTTGAGATGGTGTTTTTTGTTTGTCTTTCTGGTAACTACAGGAGTATTGGGATTTATATATTTCCTAATCTATTCTTAAAAATAGACGAAAGAAGGAATCTGTAATGGAAACAATTGTTCAAAAATTCGGTGGCACTTCTGTCGGAAGCGTCGAACGCATTCAACATGTAGCAAATTTAATTATTGAAGAATATGAACGAGGTCATAGCATTGTCTCTGTCGTTTCAGCAATGGGAAAAAGCACAGATGAACTTGTCGCACTCGCTAACGCTATCACAGAAAATCCAAGTAAACGTGAAATGGATATGCTTCTATCTACAGGAGAACAAGTAACTATTTCATTATTAACAATGGCACTGCAAGCAAAAGGCTATCATGCAATTTCATTAACAGGGTGGCAAGCAGGTATTACGACAGAATCTGTACATAGTAGTGCACGGATTACTGACATTCATACAGAGCGTATTCAATCTTATCTTGCTGAAGGTACGATTGTTATTGTAGCTGGTTTCCAAGGAGTCAGTGAAGATTTTGAAATTACAACGCTTGGACGAGGCGGTTCTGATACAACTGCTGTCGCATTAGCTGCTGCACTAAACGCAAAAAAATGTGATATTTACACAGATGTGACCGGCGTATATACGACGGATCCACGAGTTGTAAAAGATGCTTATAAATTAGATGAAATTTCTTATGACGAAATGTTAGAACTTGCAAACCTCGGTGCTGGTGTATTACACCCGCGTGCTGTTGAGTTTGCTAAAAATCATAATGTCATTTTAGAAGTTCGCTCAAGTATGGAACAAGAAAACGGAACAATTGTAAAAGGAGAATGTAACATGGAACAACAATCAATCGTTAAAGGTATTGCATTTGAAGATAATATTACACGCATCACAGTGAAAGGATTAGAACAAGGTTCACTTTCAACTGTTTTCTCTACATTAGCAGCGGCACATATTAATGTAGATATCATCATTCAAAGTATTACAAATGAAGGAACTGTTCATCTCTCCTTCTCCATCTATTCTAATGATTTAAGAGAAACATTAGAAGTATTGGAACAAAATCAAGAGGCACTTCACTATGAAGCAGTAGAATATGAAAATCATTTAGCAAAAGTATCAATCGTAGGATCTGGCATGGTATCTAACCCAGGTGTCGCTGCAAATATGTTCACTACTTTAAAAGAAGAAGATATTCATATTAAAATGGTAAGTACATCAGAAATTAAAGTGTCTGTCGTTATTGACCGCCTTCATTTAGTAACAGGCGTTGAGGCGCTGCATCAATCATTTATGGCGAAAATTGAGCCTTTCGTGCAAATGAGCTAATTTGATATGTTTAGTAACGCTTATAAAAAAAACATATTAATCTACTTCCTTCCTATTAAATAAAAAGCTATTCGTTAACAAGATGCTATATGATATATTAAAAAACACCTTGTCACATTTTCCTATACTGTGACAAGGTGTTTTTGACTGAAAGGAATTTGTAACTACTTAATAGTATACTTATGAGGATAATTAAATAATAAACTTTTATACATAAGGAGATAAGACTATGGCAAAAAACAAATTACTACGAATGGACAATGTCAGCATCGTTGTAGAATCCCTTGATAACGCAATCTCTTTCTTTGAGGAGATTGGCTTGAATCTCGAAGGTCGAGCAAATGTCGAAGGTGAATGGGCTGGTCGCGTAACTGGACTCGGTTCTCAGTGCGTAGAAATCGCTATGATGGTCACTCCAGATGGCCACAGCCGAATTGAACTTTCGCGATTTCTCACCCCTCCTACTATAGCAGATCACCGAACAGCTCCTGTAAACGCCCTCGGTTATCTACGCGTCATGTTCACCGTTCAAGATATTGACGAAATGGTATCTAGACTCACTAAGCATGGTGCAGAGCTCGTTGGCGAAGTAGTTCAGTACGAGAACTCGTATCGTCTCTGCTACATTCGTGGAGTCGAAGGAATTTTAATCGGTTTAGCGGAAGAACTCGGTAATAAATAAGTAATGTTTTATAAAAAAGAGGGAATAGCTCTATATTTAAGCTATTCCCTCACTTCTATTAAAACAGATGAATGTTTTCTTTCTTGCAAGCTTCACGTAAATCGTCAGGCCATACAGAAGATTGAACTTCACCGATATGTGCTTTACGTAAGAAGTACATGCACATTCTTGATTGTCCAATGCCACCGCCGATTGTTAATGGTAGTACGTCTTCTAGTATACCTTTATGGAAATCATACTCACGTTTGAAGTCTTCACCAGTTTTCGTTAACTGCTCATCAAGTGATTTACTATCAACACGAATTCCCATTGATGATAACTCAAATGAAGATTGTAGTACTGGGTGCCAGAATAAAATGTCACCGTTTAATTTCCAATCGTCATAATCAGCTGCGCGTCCGTCATGCTTTTCACCTGAACGAAGTGCATCACCAATTCCGATAATGAAGACTGCACCGTGTTCTTTTGCAATTGCATGTTCACGATCTTTCGGTGTTAATTCTGGATATTTATCTTCTAATTCTTGAGAAGTAACGAAAACAATTTCTTCCGGTAAATACTTTCCAAGGAACGGATATTTTTCAAATAAGTGATCTTCTAAATCTTTGAATATTCCATAAATTGTTTGTACTGTTTTTTGTAAGTATTCAACAGTACGCCATTCTTTTTGAACGATTTTTTCCCAATCCCATTGGTCAACATAAATGGAATGCGTTGCATCAAGTTCTTCATCACGACGAATCGCGTTCATGTTTGTATATAAACCTTCACCAGCTTCATATCCGTATTCATGTAATGCAAATCGTTTCCATTTCGCTAGTGAATGAACAATTTCTAATTCTTCTCCTGAATGTAACATATCAAATTCAATTGGACGTTCTACACCGTTTAGGTGATCGTTTAATCCTGATTTTTTCGTTACGAATAATGGTGCAGATACGCGGAATAGTTCAAGGCGTTTTGCTAATTGGTCCTCGAAAAATGTTTTAACTTCCTTAATTGCGATTTGAGTCTCTCTTACTGTCATTAATGATTGATACATGGTGGTTTCCTCCTAAAATGTTTGGATGTTGTAAAAAGAAGCCAACAAAAAAAGCCCTTCTTTCCCAAAAAACTGGGACGAAAGGCTTTGGTTCCGCGGTACCACCCAAATTAGCAACAGAGGTTGCTCACTTATACAATACGGAGATGAAATATCTCGATACTGTTCTTCTTGTAACGGCGAAGTTCCCGGCTAAGTCTACTTTCCTATAAAGGATTTCGGTTAGCAACTCCAGGAGGTTCTTCATAATAGGCTTCGTATCAGGCTCACACCACCCCTGACTCGCTTAAACTACGTCCTACTACTACTCGTCCTTTCATAGTCGTTTTGTTGTCACATCTCTGAAACATTTTATTAATGATTATTCTATACAAAAAATAAAGAAAGTCAACAAAAAGTTTTAAAATATTTTTCAATTCTTTATTTTACGGCTTTATTGATTGTTGTTAATTTAACATCTTTACTTTTTCTGCCTCGTCAATCCCAAAAATGTTTCACTGACCGAAACTAACGTATACACAACAATTAATGTGATCGTTCGGAATATAGAATCTGCAGTATTTCTTATTATTTTCATTTTCTTTATAATTCCTTTCAGTTTACTTGCAAATTCATGTTATACTATAGCATTCAAGCAGTTTATTTTTACTTAAAGCAATCATAGTCATTTATAAAGAGTATTTTCTAAATCATTGACTATTATCAAATAAGATTTTTATATAACGGAGTGATCATATGAGTAAAACGAAAGCAAAACCGAAAAAAGGTGTAGGACAAGGTACAGGAAGTAAAGGATGGAACCGTTGGCAATCAAGTGCAAAGAAAAAGGCAGCTGCCAAACCCTACAAAAGTAAAGGTACAAAGAAGTAATTTAAATAACATTTGATTTCTTTACTTTGTACAAAACAAAATATAATTATTACAACAAAAAAGCTATGCCCTCATAAATTTGAAGGCATAGCTTTTTTATATTAAATCATTAAAATATCTCGAATTTCTTCCTCTGTGATTGAGGACAATTTCTCTTCTCCCGGCTCAATCACTTCAGCGATTAAATTTTTCTTACTTTCTTGCAGTTCATGCATTTTCTCCTCAATTGTTCCCTGAGCTACTAGCTTTATAACTTGCACTGTATTTTTTTGTCCCATTCGATACGCCCTATCGGCCGCTTGTTGTTCAACAGCAGGATTCCACCATAAATCGTATAATATTACTGTATCTGCACCAGTTAAATTAAGTCCGGTACCACCAGCTTTTAAAGAAATGAGAAATAGATCCCCTTCTCCTTCGTTAAACCGATTGCACAGCTCTACACGTTCCTGTGCTGGTGTGCTCCCGTCTAAATAAAAGTATGGAATTGCTTGGCGATTTAACTCACGACCAATAATGGAAAGCATCTTCGTAAATTGAGAAAAAATTAATATTCTCTTTCCTGTACTTCTACATTCCTCTAAAATCTCTAACAGTTGTTCAAATTTAGCTGAACTTCCTTTGTAATCATCAACAAATAAAGCAGGATGACAACAAATTTGTCGCAATCTCGTTAAACCAGCTAAAATTCTAATTTTATTTTTACGTAACGTATCTTTGTCTAAATGCTTTAACGTTTCTTCCCTTAACTTCGCTAAATAAGCAGCATAAAGACTCTTTTGATCGGGTAATAACTCCGATGATTGTAAGTGCTCTATTTTCTCTGGTAACTCATTTAATACGTCTCCTTTTAATCGTCTTAATACGAATGGTTTCACTCGCTTCGCTATATCTTCACGCCTTAAATCACCGAACTCTTTTCTTCCTGGTAATAATTCTGGGAAGACGACATGGAAGATAGACCATAGCTCTTCTAATGAATTTTCTACAGGTGTACCCGTTAGCCCAAAACGGTATTCAGCTTGAATTGTTTTCACAGCTCTTGCCGTTTGCGTTGTAGGGTTTTTAAACGCCTGCGCTTCATCAAGGAATAGTGTATGAAATGGTCTTGCATACAATCTTATATCTCTTCTCAGTAATGGATATGACGTAATTACAACATCAAATTCTGTTATATCTTTCAAAATTTTCCGGCGCTCTGCTTGAATTCCATCTGCAATAACAGCTCTAATATGCGGGGCGAATTTTTTCAATTCACTAAACCAATTATAAACAAGAGATGATGGTGAAACGACTAATATAGGCAGTTTCTTTTCTCGAATCTCAGGCAAAACAGAATCTATAAAAGCAATGCTTTGCAACGTTTTTCCAAGTCCCATATCATCTGCTAAAATACCCCCAAAACGGTAATGAGCAAGTGTTTTCATCCATTCGAACCCATATACTTGATACTTTCTCATTTCTGCATTTAAAGTATTTGGCACAGCAAACTTTAATTTTTTCGGGTTTTGAATGTTTTCTACTAACTCTTGAACAGAATCATCCAAACTTAAAACATTACCTTCATGAAGTCCGTTCATCCATTTTACACTTCGAATAAGCGGAACATTTACCTCTTCTCCATGTAAAAATTCTTTCCGAATACCTGATTCTTTTATAAACTGATTAATTTCATTAAACTCTTTACTCTCTAGCGATAAAAACGAACCATTCGCCAATCGATAATATTTACGTTTCTCTTCAAGGGCCGCTAATACACCTTTAATTTCTGCTTCTGGTATTCCTTTTATATCAAAACGAAATGACAACCAATCAATTCTTTCTTTTCTTCTTACTCTAATAAGAGGAACTGCATCCCCTTTACTAATTCGCAATTTGATTGCTGTCGTCGCATAAATATCAACTAAACCTTTTAATGTTGGCACGACGTGATATAAAAAGTTATACTCAGCTTCTTCATTATGCATAAAGTAACCGCCTTCTGTTTTTGCAAAGGCACTTTCACTCATAATGTCTAAAATCTCTTTTTCTTTTTTCTCATCACGATTAAAAACAGACGGCTGTCCATCCTCTTCTAGCGGATTAATCATGACGTTCCCATAGTGAAATTCAAGACCTGCTAATAAGCGATTTTTCACGCGGTCTAAATACAATTTCGCTTTTAGCGAAGGTGTTTCAACACGATCCGATATTACTTCATCAATGTGTACAGTTCCGAGCTTCATTAATCCTGGTACAACTTTCGCGACGAAATGTTCCATCTTACTTTCTGGAATATAAAACTGATTACTATTTGAGCGACTCATCATCTTTTGTAATTCAATAAGTCGCATACAATCTTCAATGTGTAAGTGATATAATTTCCCACCATAAAGTGCATTGTTATACATATCCATAACTTGTACACGATTTAGACCATCTATATGAAGTGTAAATCCGCCATTATTTCCCTTCGTAAATTCAAAGTGTAACGGCAACAACCCTTTTGAAACTTGTAATCCCTGAAACAGTTGTTCATTTTGTTTCAGCTGTACATATTCAACTTTAGAAAGTGAAAAGAGCATATCTTTCCATGAAGCTGGTGGTATAAATATCATACTTTCATCTTGTTTCGCATGTACTTCTAGCGTATCTTCATACATTTTTTCATTATGATACATTTTAATGAGCTGCTGAATAATCGCATCTGTTTCTTGTTTAAAACTATGTACATCTGGTGTATATGTAAATTCATTTGAACAATGAAAAGACTCTCTTTTCTCCACCTTAGAAAGAAATTCTCTAATATAATTTATGAAATACACTTTGGCAAGTTTCAATTGAATTCCAAGTAGAGCCCCACCACTTCTCGTAGCTACTGGTGTACATATAAACTCAACATCTAATATTTCACGTGTATCAAAACGGTGTTGTTTACTTTTTGGCCTCAGTGGTTTGTCCGCAAACAGCTGAAACATACCACTTGTCAATTGATCGTTTCTGTTATTAGCGGAACTCATTCCACCTGTTTGTTGATTATAGTTTATTTGTATTAATACTGCTGCAACATGTTGACAGTACGTTTGAAAAGACGCTAATGAAGGACAACTACATTTTGCAACAATATCACCTTTTTTAGCTTTTTCTACTGTAACACGGAAATCCTCGTTCCCTTTTACTGTCGCCTCACAAATTTCTTTATTTTCATCGTAATGATCTATTATCACTTTATTTGATTTATAATAGGCTTCACCTCTTTTATATGAGGTCTCTCCGCACACTTCTTTAATAATCGATTTATTCAATGTGAAACTCATCGCTTTGACACTTCCTTAATATAAAACCATTTTCTCTTACTTAACATTTTACATGCTCCACGAGAAAATATAAAATGTTGATTTAACAAAAGAAGATGCTTATTTATAAGCATCTTCTTCACTCTATCTCCATCAACCTCTTCGCCTCAAAATACAACACTTGAATAAACTTCTTCGTATTAATTCGCGTATGACCAGAAGATGCGAGTTCATCTTTCGTCATTTCTGTCATCCGTTTTCTAACTACGGTAAAATCGAAAAATTTTGGAGCATAGCTTTCAAATTTTGGATTTGAAAAGTCTGTTAATCCTAAAGAAGCCAAATGATTTAACGACTGATAAATTGCTCGACGTACTCTTTGTTCAGACGCTTTTTTCTCTTTATCAATATCCGCCTCTAAAGCTAGATTCCCTAATTTCCTTATCGTAATATGATGAAAAATTTCTTTTAACGCAGGAAAGCCAAACTCAAATGTCTGTGCCTTTTCTTGCCCATATAAATATTCCAGCATACTAAGTAAATCTTTACTTCCATTCTCCCCCGCAATACCGAGTTCTGATAGTAAAAAGCGCCCTAAATCCCCTATCTTTTTTCCTTCTTGCACTGATTCAGTACGCAATTGCGGTGTTTCCCACTGAAACACGTTATTCAATGATTTTTGAATATCATGTATAGAACGCTCCAATCTAATACGCTCCATCACTTTGCGTACAACAGATACAACTTCGATTTTATTTAATGGTTTTGTAATATAATATTCTACACCAAGTGTATATGCCTCACCTATAAGCTGCTTCGATTCCACTTGAGAAATCATAATGATTTTCCCCGTGAAAGTTGACGCAATGTGACGAACTGTTTCAATTCCGTCCCTCATCGGCATCAACAAATCAATAAATAAAATATCTACTTTTTTAAAATTTAGTTGATCCGCTTCAATAAAAGCTCCGTCATCCGCCTCACCAATTACTTCTCCAAGATCTCCATCTTCAATAATTTGCGAAAGCATCGAACGGAAAACTTCATCATCGTCTACGATATAATAAAACAAATCTATTCCCCTTCCCGCTTTAAACTACCCTCTGGTAAACAAACGATAAACTTACATCCTCTTTTATTTTCTCGGCCTTCTAATCTCACTTCTCCGCCTAGCTCTGTTACCATTTCATTTATGTAAGAAAGCCCAATACCAGTTGACGGTGTTCCCGTTTGATCATACTTGGAAGTAAATCCTGGCTTAAATACTAATTTCTTATACTTTTGTGCAATACCAGGTCCATCGTCAATTACTTCAAAAAATATATGTTGATCTCTTTTATATAGCTTAACAATAACGACACCTTTATCTTCAATTGCTTCAACTGCATTTGCAGCGAGGTTATTAAAAATTGATAGAACTGTATACACGTGGTATGCAGCATGCTCACCTTCTATATGTTTAGAAAAACGTATATCCTTTTCTAGCATTTCAGCATACTTCTCGTTTATTCTAACAATCATTTCTGCTAACTCATGTCCTTCTACATATTCAGCCACATTTTTATCTAATAACAGTTTAGATAATCCTGCAAATATCCTTTGATTATCCTTTTTTATTTCATGCACTTCCCCCGCTATTTTCAATGCTGTTTTACTACTTGAATCAGCGCTTACTTGTAAATTTCGATATAGTTGATATGCTTCTTGTGTAATTAACTCCGCATTTTGTAACGTCTTTTTCAAATGAACAGATTCCACATATAAATTAGAAAGATGCATTAACATATTTTCATTTTCTTTTCGAACTTGCGATTCTTTTAATTTCGTTTCATATAAATTCATCATATTTAAAAAACCAAGTGCAAAGAAACTACGAAAAATAGCAATAATGATGAGTTTATTTACTTCAGAAATCGTTATTGTTGTACCTAGTACTAACATGTGATAAAACGCAAGTTCTGACATACTTGCAACAATTTCAATTGAAATTCCAAGGCATCCAATAATGATTGGTTTCTGATGGAACTTATTTACCCTGCAAAGCGAAAAAAAACTGCCATAAATAAAATAATAGAAGAACACAGGATAACGCAAATAAAATGATTCTGTCATATGAAATGAACCTTGCATGATCCAGTCAAGACATACTCGGAATAAGACTACAGATATACCAACAAGAATACCTGCAACTCCTGCTGGTACTCTTCTTAAAAATAATAATAAAAAGAAGAATAGCGGTGTACCGAAGCTAACTCGAAACGTATCATTAAAGGGATGAAAGTTCAGCTCCCCAGCAATCGGAACAACGACCATTAATATAATTAAAAGGGACATATCTTTCTTCCATAATTGATTCCAATTCAAAGGTGACACTTCCTATACTTTTTTTCAGTAGTAAAAGCGAAAGCCCGCTTATTGTTATAAACGGGCTTTTTTCTATATTCTAACCTTTTCTACCGCTTTTATTTGGCGATACTCTGGCTTCCACATTGCTTCTTTCACTGCCATCTTGATATCGTTATCACTTAAGTTCACTCTTGCAACACCTTCTGCAACTGCAACTTTAGCTACTTCAATTGCAACCATTTCTGAGATATTACGTAATTCTTCGACCTCTGGTAAAATAGGTGCTCCTGGCTGACTTGTATCTACCATACTTGCAACTGCTTCAGCTGCTGCTGCGAACATTCCATCCGTCATGACACTTGCTCGTACTACAATTGTTCCAAGACCAAGACCTGGGAAAATCAGTGCATTATTTGATTGTCCAATCACATACGTTACACCATTATATGTAACTGGTTCAAATGGACTTCCTGTTGCAACTAACGCTCTTCCTTCTGTCCACTCGATTAAATCTGCTGGTTTCGCTTCAGCAAGTGGCGTTGGATTCGACATTGGTAAAATAATTGGTCTTTCTACGTGAGAAGCCATTTCTTTAATAATCGCTTCTTTAAATGCACCTGCAACAGTAGATGTACCAATTAAAATTGTCGGTTTTACATGTTTCACAACTTCAGCAAGTCCGATCACATCATTTTGCTTCCACCCACTTACTTCTGCTTCTTTTCTTGCGTACGGAATTTGGAAATCAAGAAGATCTTCCATATTATCTGTAACTAACCCGTTACGATCAATACACCAGAAACGCTTATATGATTCTTCTTCAGATACACCTACGCGGACCATCGCATCTCTAACTTGATCTGCGATACCGATTCCAGCCGTACCAGCACCAAATACAACAACGCGGTGTTCACTTAGCGGTACACCAGAAGCTTTCACTGCCGATAATACTGCCGCAAGTGAAACTGCACCTGTACCTTGAATATCATCATTAAACGTACAAACATCATGACGATATTTATCTAAAATTTTTCGTGCGTTACGAGAGCTAAAGTCTTCCCAATGTAAAAGTGCTTTCGGGAATTGTTTATTTACCGCTTGTACAAACGTATCAATAAATTCATCGTAAGCTTCACCTGTTATACGAGGGTGACGATTTCCAATATAAAATGGATTGTTTAACAGCTCCTCACGGTTTGTACCTACATCTAAAATTACCGGTAATACACGACTAGGATCGATTCCAACTGCAGCAGTGTAAACAGCTAATTTTCCGATTGCGATGTTAATACCACCAACGCCCCAGTCACCAATTCCTAATATGCCTTCTCCATCTGTTACAACGACTAAATCAATGTTCTCAGCTGTTGCACCGATATTCGTGAATGCTTCTTCAATACCTGATGGATCGTTAATTGATAAATAAACACCACGTGGTTTACGATATTCATGACTATATCTTTGAATTGCTACACCGACAGTTGGTGTATATACAATCGGTAACATTTCACGTAAATGATCTGTTAATATACGATAAAATAATACTTCATTTCGATCATGTAACGCAGTTAAGTATACATTCTTTAATAAATCATCCGGCTGAGAACTAAATTGTTCGTATGCTCGGCGTGCCTGTTCTTCTAACGTTAAAACCGCTGGCGGTAATAACCCTTTTAAACCTAACTCTTCTCTTTCATTTTGTGTGAAAGCTACCCCTTTATTTAAAAGTGGTGTTGATAATACTTCTGCTCCTCTTAATGTTGTTTCTAATGCACCATTAGAAGCTACTGTAAACTTGCTCATAACATCCCTACCTCTATTCATATATAGCATTTCTATATTGTAAACAAAAAAGAGGGGATTGTCCCCCTCTTCTTTTAATTTTTCTTTAAAAGAGTTGCTCCTGCAATCCCTGGGTGTGTCATTTCGAATGGATCTAGAATTAACTCTAAGTCTTCTTGTGACAATACACCATTTTTCACACAAAGTTCTCGAACGGATTGGCCTGTTGCAATTGCTTCTTTCGCAACGCGAGCTGCTGCTTCATAACCGATATGAGGGTTCACGGCTGTAATAATTCCTACACTTTTCTCAACATACTCTTTTAAGCGATCTTCATTCGCTTCAATTCCTTTTAAGCAATTATCTGTAAAGGCACGGAAACCGTTATTCATAATGCTAATCGATTGCAGTAAGTTGAAAACAAGTACTGGTTCCATCACGTTTAATTCTAATTGTCCTGCTTCTGAAGCAAGGCAAATTGTATGATCATTACCTATTACTTGGAACGCAATTTGATTAATTACCTCTGGCATAACAGGGTTTACTTTCCCTGGCATAATAGATGAACCTGGTTGACGAGCAGGCAGCATAATTTCCGCTAAGCCAACCCGTGGACCTGATGCCATTAAGCGAAGGTCATTCGCGATTTTAGACATATTCATCATACATACTTTAAGCGCTGCAGATACTTCAGTATAAGCATCTGTATTTTGTGTCGCATCTACTAAATCTTCTGCACCAACAAGCGGTAATTCACTAATTGCAGCTAAATGTTTTACAACTGCTTCAATATATTCTGGATCTGCATTTAAGCCTGTACCAACTGCAGTTGCCCCCATATTTACTTCATATAAATGTTGACGCGATTGTTGAATTCGTTTCATATCACGTTCAAGTACGCGAGAGTATGCTTTAAATTCTTGTCCAAGACGGATTGGCACAGCATCTTGTAAATGTGTACGACCCATTTTAATAACATGGTCAAACTGTTCTGCTTTTAATTCAAATACATCATGCATATAACCCATCGTTTGTAATAAGCCTTCTAATGCATTTAATGTTGCGATATGAATCGCCGTTGGGAATGCATCGTTTGTTGATTGCGCCATGTTTACATGACTATTTGGACTAATATAATGATAGTCTCCCTTTTCCATCCCTAATAATTCAAGCGCACGATTGGCAATGACTTCATTTGCATTCATGTTCATTGAAGTACCCGCTCCGCCTTGGATTGGATCTACGATGAAATGATCATGCCATTTTCCATCAAGAATTTCTTGAGCAGCCTCTGCGATCGCACCGCCCTTGTTCAATTCCAATCTTCCTACATCTGTATTCGCAAGCGCTGCTGCTTTTTTTACAATTGCGAACGCTCTAATTAAGCCTTCATGGATTTTGTATCCTGTAATTGGGAAGTTTTCAACTGCACGCATTGTTTGTACGCCGTAGTATGCATAGTTTGGTACTTCTTTTTCACCTAAAAAATCTTTTTCAATTCGAACACCATTTTTAACTTCAGTTAATGTTGCCATGATTATTCACTCCTTAACGATTTCTTATGCTGCTTTTGTTTCTTTGACTGTTTCTACATATTGTTTTGCTTTCTCATTATCGAATTCGCCTTCCCACTTCGACATAACAATGGCCGCTAATGCATTTCCTAATACATTGACAGATGAGCGAATCATATCTAAAATGCGGTCAATTCCCGCAATTAACGCGATACCTTCTAGTGGTAACCCCATTGAACCTAACGTTGCTAATACAACAACGAACGATGCACCTGGAACTCCCGCCATACCTTTGGATGTTAACATGAGAACGAATAATAACGTTATTTGCTCCGTTAGTGACATGTGCACACCGTACATTTGTGCAACAAACAATGCCGCTAACGCTTGATAAATAGCCGATCCAGTCAAGTTAAATGTATAACCTGTCGGAATTACGAAAGAGGCAACTGCCTTTGGACAACCGAACTCTTCCATTTTTCTCATTATATTAGGTAAAACAGCTTCTGAACTTGCTGTCGTAAACGAAAGAATCAGTTCTTCTTTTAAAATTTTTATTAATGTAAAAATGTTTACGCCAACCATTCGTGCATTAATACCTAATACAATCACAACGAATAGTATAACAGTTACGTATACAGCTAGCACTAGTTTTCCTAGCGGAAGTAATGTTGCTACACCAAATTTTGCAACTGTAACGGCAATTAATGCGAATACACCAAATGGTGCAAATTTCATAACTTGATTTGTAACCCAAAACATTGCTTCGAGTACGCCTTCAAAGAAGTTAAAAACAGGCTTTCCTTTTTCCCCAATTGCCGCAACTCCTAAGCCGAATAATACTGAGAAGAATATAATCGGTAATAGGTCACCTTGTGCAATCGATTCAAATACGTTTTTTGGTACAATGTGAACAATTGTCTCAGCAAAACCTTTCTTCTCCGTTGCATCTGCTGTTTGTTTATAAGAAGAAATATCACTTTGCTGTAAATTACTCATATCAACACCAGTACCTGGTTGGAATATATTCGCTGCAAGTAATCCCATTAAAATAGCAATCGTCGTAATAATTTCGAAATAAAGAATTGTCTTACCGCCCAGTTTCCCAAGCTTTTTCATATCTCCTACACCAGCTACCGCAACAATTAATGCTGAAATAACAATTGGTACTACAATCATCTTAATTAAGTGAATAAATATATCCCCAATTGGTGTGATATAAGAAATCGCCGTTTTATTGCCATAAAAGACTGCCCCTACTACAATCCCTAAAACAAGCGCGACAAAAATTTGTGTTGCCAATCCGAATTTTTTCATTTATGTTCATCCCCTTCATGCGAACGCTTTCAATTTGAATTTATAAAAGCTACTCACACATCTTATAAGCGAACCTACAAAATCATACAAAAACCTACAAGTTCGTCACAAAAAATTCAAATATTTTTCTTCTTTTTTTCATTGACACCATTTTGTTAAAAAACGATAAAATAAACTTGATAAGTAATCAGATTGTTTCGTATAATCAAAAAGATATATACTTAAAACAAATCAAAATGAAAAGGAGTGGATGTTATGAAAAACTATACAAAGCAATTCGTCCTATCTTCTTCTTTTCTTTTTCATTTTCTTAAAAAGGAACAAAGGCATTCGCCTTTGTTCCTTTTTTATTGCGATCTATATAGGGGGAATTGTTATGAGACCATATAAACGTGTCTTAATTAAATTAAGCGGCGGTGCACTTGCCGATCAAACTGGAAATAGCTTTAACTCCAAACGATTAGAACATATCGCAAACGAAATCTTATCCATTGTTGATTTAGGTATCGAAGTATCCATCGTCATCGGTGGCGGTAACATTTTTAGGGGACATCTAGCTGAAGAGTGGGGAATTGATCGCGTAGAAGCTGATAATATCGGTACGTTAGGTACAATCATTAATAGCTTAATGCTTCGCGGTGTTTTAACAAGTAAAACAAATAGAGAAGTACGCGTTATGACTTCCATTCCATTTAATGCAGTAGCTGAACCATACATTCGCTTGCGTGCAGTCCACCATTTAGATAACGGTTATATCGTTATCTTTGGAGGCGGAAACGGCCAACCGTTCGTGACAACAGATTATCCAAGTGTACAAAGAGCCATCGAGATGAATAGTGATGCCATATTAGTCGCAAAACAAGGGGTCGATGGCGTCTTTACAAGTGATCCAAAGCATAATAAATCAGCAAAAATGTACAGCAAACTAAACTATAATGATGTCGTTAGACAAAATATACAAGTCATGGATCAAGCGGCATTACTGCTTGCCCGGGACTACAATTTACCAGCACACGTCTTTAACTTTGATGAGCCTGGTGTCATGAAGAAAATATGTTTAGGCGAACATGTGGGGACGTTGATCAATGATGATGTTACGATGCTGGTGCATGAAAAATAATGATTTCCCACCAAAAAAGGGTGCCTTTTATAGGCACCCTTTCCTAATTCATCATCACAAATAGAAGTCAACCAATCCCGCCACTTTCTCCTTACAACGCTCCCAAAAAGATAACTTTTCAAAAAACTCTTTCGTCATTTCTTTCGAATCATGAAAATCCTCTGTTAACGCCTTATTAACTTGTCCTACAATAGGACCACCATAAATATAAAAATTCATTTCATCATTTATATTGAAGCTACGCGAAGTAAAGTTTGTTGTACCAATAACGGTTAATTCATTATCAATAAGCATTAATTTACCATGGAACATTCCTTTTTTATAACCATATACAGTAATTCCATTATTAACAGCTTGACGTATGTATGGATACGCCGCTTCTTTTATAAGAGGTAGATCCGGTTTATATGACCAAAGTATTTTTACTGTAACACCACGCTTTTGCGCCGCGATTAAAGCATTCATAGATTCTTTATTTTTCGCTATAAAATACGGTGTTGCAATTACAATGGAGTGCTGAGCTTGTTTTATGAGCTCTATATATTTTTCAGCAACGTAATGCCCATTGTAACTAGTCATAGTATGTAATGTATTCCCTTTACTAGCTTTATTCGTACTTCTCTTTATCTCTTCTTCCGTATCTCGTTTCCAGTCTAAAGCGAATTGCTGTTCTAAATCTTTTGCTCCTTCTCCTTTAAGTCGCACATGATAATCACGCCAATATCCAAATCGCTTATCTTTCCCTAAGTACTCATCTCCTATATTAAATCCGCCTGTATAGCCAATCTCCCCATCAATCGTCGTAATACGGCGATGATTACGATGGTGAAGTGAATAAAATCCGAATGGCAATGTAGGTTTTCTACTATATGTAAAATGTACACCACTTTTCCGCAATTCATTTATCACCTTTCTTTCAAATGATAAATCATTAATGCGATCAACTGATAAATAGACGTTTACTCCTTCTTTTGCCTTCTCTTTTAATAAGTTTAAAAAAGTATGACTACTTTTATCATCCGACAAAATGAAGAAATAAGTGTAGATGGAGCTTTTCGCTTCTCTTATATCAGTAAATAATTGTTTATAAAAAGACTTCCCTTCTACATATAATTGAAAGTCACTATAATGAGGCGCATACTCTGTCGGCATGTTTTTCCCAGCTTCCATTTTCCTACCTAAGGTAACATCGATATGCATCCAAATTAAAATAAAAACGAAAATAGCAATAATAATAGAAGTAACTCTTAATATTTTTTTAATCATTTTGGTTTCCTTCCAATCATATTCCTTACTATTTCGTAGTGTTTCATTTAAATATGTTTTCATACGAAATGTATTTCTTATTTTTATTAATACTAAACAGTTAAAGGAGATACGAATATGAGAAAAGGAAAAACTCCTATTGTTTTTATCCCAGGTCTTTTCGGTTCAATGAGCAATATTATTATTCCCGGCACTGGTAATTGGAGTTTTGGACTTTCTGCATTTGTTTACGAACCATTCATCATGATGCTAGAAAGTATGGGGTACGAACGAAATAAAGATTTGTTCATCTGTTTTTATGACTGGCGGCAGCGTATTGTTTTTTCTACACAAAAATATTTATTACAAACGATTGCTTATGCTAAAAAGATTACAGGTTGCGATAAACTAAATCTAATTTGTCATAGTATGGGCGGCCTTCTTGGACGTTCTTACGTTCAAAGTGCAACATATAAAAATGATGTGAATCAGCTTATAATACTCTGCACACCAAACGCTGGATCTTCACTAAATTATAGTTATTGGACTGGAGGTACTCTCCCTATCCATGCCTCTTCTAAAATAAATATCGTTCATTTTTATATGGAACAATATATTTGTTGCTTAAGCATCTTACATAAAATGAATAAAGTTGAGGCGATACACATTTACTTTCCAGGATTACAAGATGTTATTCCTTGTAAAGATTACGGAAATTATTTATTTATAAGATCCGGCTCTTCTATTACATTTCTTCCTTATAGTAAGATGAAAACGAAAAACCCTTTCCTCGATACATTAAATGAAAATAGATTTATTATACAAAAAAGAAATATTGAAACGACACTCATTGCCGGAGATGGAGAGGAAACAATTCAATATTTACAAGTCGTCCCTTCACATTCCAAACTGAAATGGACAGACGGCAAAGTCGTCGGTGATTTACTTACAAAACATGGTGACGGTAACGCTGTTCTACATAGCGTTTTTCTTCTAGAGGGAAATAAATATGTTTTGCATGCTTCACATAACGAAGTGCTCTACAAAAGCATTCCTATACTACAAAAGATACTCTAAATTTCAAAAAAAGGTATGGCATTAAGCCACACCTTTTCACATTAAACAAAATTCCTCGCATCATTATTTCTTCCAAACTTATAAATAGCAATTAAGAAGAATGCAATTGCGAAAGCGAATAAAATTAAAATGTTTAAATACAACTCCGAGAATGGTATTCCTTGTTGTAGTTTCGATACTGTGTCTAACAACCAGCGCTGCGGAAGAAAATTAGCTACTTTTTGTACTGCACTTGGCATAATGTCATATGGGAAATAACAACCCGCTAGTAAGCATGTTGGTACAATGACCATGTTTTGCATCGCATTTGCCGATGCTGAGTTTTTCGAAAAAGCTACAAGGACTAATGATATTCCAATTGCGATTAATGCAAATAGCATTAGTACGCTCATCATCACTATGAAAGGCATATTGATATTCGTATGAAAAACATTCGTTAGGAATAGGATTGTAATCAAAATTTGTACTATTAGTATTATCATATTTACCCCGACATTAGATAATATGAACTTCTTCCCATCTATCGGCGTTGATAATAGTCTAAAGTACGTTCTATTCTCTTTTTCTTTTAAAATATGACCTGATAAGTTCGCTGCTGAAAACAGCATAAACATAATAAGGTAACCCATCGTTTGATTTGTCATATCTTTATTTTTCGAAGTATCTTCTAGCGTCTCAGTTTTCATTTTAAATGAACTTTTTTGATACCCTGCGTACATATTGTCGAATGTACTTTGATCTGTTCCTGCTACTTTACTAATAGCTGCTATATTATCAATATAATTATATAAATATGATTTTATAAATCCTGTTACTTGATCACCTTTAATCGATGAAATTTCAATATGCTCTGGTTTCCCTTCTCGAACACTTTTTGAAAAACCAGAATCTAATGTAATAACTCCATCAAGTTTTTTGGAAGTGAGTTTATCTTCTACTTCAGACTCCTTAACCTTACTCACATTCACATGATTTAATCCTTCTAAAAACTTTATCGTATCATTTGCTATTGGCTCATTTTCTTTATTTACAATCCCGATATTTAACGTTCCTTGCCCTGCATTTCCGTATATCGAAAAGGAAATGAGCGTCCCTATTATCGGCAAGCTAATTATAATGAGTAAACTTTTTTTATTTTTCAAAAGCACAGATAACGTTTTTTGTATGAGCCATAAAATATCCTTCATGCTATAGCCCCTCCCGTCTACGTAATGCAATAATTGCAATTAATAAAAAGAGTGCTGAAATTCCAATGTTTAAAGAAATGACTGGTAGTGCTGCCCCTACATCATTTGCATAAATAATTTTCATAACAGCTGTATTTGCCCAAGTTAATGGCGATAAATTCGTAACGAAATTTTCTTCTACTACGAAATATGCACCTCCAAAAATAGAAGCTAATTGCACAACAACCATAATAATTGCCCTAGACGCTTCAGCTGTTTTCGTGATATATCCGATTCCTAAACCGAAGCTAATTGCTAGAAAGACTTGTGTTAATAAAATAAGAAATATGATTCCAAGATGGTCGCCCCAATTCGCTTGAAAAACAAATTTACTAAATAACATGACGAGTAATATGCACAGGGCATTTGCTACTAGGCTACCAAGTACTTTTCCAATGAATATTTCAGCTTTACTTATAGGTGCAGCAATGAGACGATCTCCTGTTTTACGTATTCGTTCTCCTCGAATTAAAGAACTCGCTCCCATCGCAGCATATAGTGCAATCATCGTTGTCATTACAACCGCATAGTAATCCATAGAACCTGGTTTTTTCGCAGCTTGTAAAGATGTTTCTTTTATATAATCATTATGATTTCCGTTTGAAATAACCGTACTAACCTTAGTAGGATCTACTTTTGCAACTTCGACCGCTACATTGTACTTATCAACAAATGTTGTAAGCATTCCTTCCACAATACTTCCCTCAATACTACTTTTGTCACTCCCATAAAATTTTGCACCATCTTTATTTAACTCTACATAAGCGGCAGATTTATTTTGCTTCACTTCTTCTTTCCCATCTATACTGCCGGAAGCTTTTTTAAAATGAATACCTGATTTATC
Organism: Bacillus cereus group sp. MYBK5-2; assembly: GCF_051915685.1. Taxonomy (NCBI): domain Bacteria; kingdom Bacillati; phylum Bacillota; class Bacilli; order Caryophanales; family Bacillaceae; genus Bacillus; species Bacillus cereus group sp. MYBK5-2. The sequence continues at coordinate 945,248 of NZ_JBQAFE010000001.1, read as the reverse complement.
CACTTCTTTCGTAAATGCTTCAAATGATTGAGAAAACGTGCTACTCGCTTCATCTTTATATAGCACTTGTATATCTTTAATCGAATGACTATCACTATTAAATGCGTTGGTTAACGCTGTTCCTAACACAAGCATAAGCACAATCGGAAATGCTAACATAAAAACTAAAGTTCTTACGTCTCTGAAATCTCTTTTAATATGCATAATTGCAATATTGAAGATGTTCAATTGATGAACCTCCCTTTACCTTTTCTTCATTTACTTTTTATTTATCTCGTAAGTTTCTTCCTGTCAATGTAAGGAATACTGTTTCTAAGTTGGGAGCCTGCTCCTCTAATGAACGAATTTCAATATCATGATTGATACAGTGTTGAATGATTTTATTTAAATTATTTAATCCCGCATCAGAATTCACTTTAATTACGTTTTCTTCAATTTGAACTGCTTTCACACCGTTTATCTCTTTTAATTTTTCTACATCTAAATTCTCTACCGATTTCACTTCAATCCAAATATCTTTCGTGTCAGTAATAATCGATTTTAGTTGTTCTTTCGTACCTTCTGCAATCACTTTACCGTGATCTACTATCGCTATTTTCGTACAAATCTCTTCTACCTCTTCCATGTAGTGACTCGTATAAATAATAGTGCTTCCCATTTCATTTAACTTCCGGACAGACTGAAGAATATAGTTTCTTGACTGTGGATCAATTCCAACTGTCGGTTCATCCATAATAATTAACTTCGGTCTATGTGCAATTGCACAAGCAATATTCAATCTTCTTTTCATCCCGCCAGAAAAGTTTTTCGGATAACTTTTCTGTTTATCACTAAGTCCTACAAATTGAAGTGCTTCCTCTACCCTAGCTTTTAATTCGGCTCCTCGTAATCCGTACAACCCAGCAAAGAATTTCACATTTTCATAGGCAGTTAGCTCTTCATAAATCGCAATATCTTGCGGAACAATACCGATATTCATTTTCGCAAATCGATTATGTTTCTTTATATTTTTTCCTAATATGCTAATTTCACCTTCATTACTTCTTAACAAACCAGCAATCATATTTATCGTTGTACTCTTACCAGCACCATTTGATCCTAAAAAGCCAAATATTTCTCCTTCTTTAATAGATAAAGACATATTATCAACTGCGATGAAATCACCAAATTTTTTCGTTAAATTTTTAATTTCTAATGTATTCATCATTTCACCCCTATTTCGGTTTCTCTGCTGTTATTATAAACAAAAAGAATGAACCTGCTCAGTGCAGAAATTCATTCTTTTCACATGAGAATATTCACTTTTTTCATATGAGATGGTTCATCTTCATCCCATTCTCTTATATCGGAAACAACATTGTCACTGAAAAACCACTTGTTCCATCTACAATAATTTTTCCGTTTACTGATGCTGTTCGCTCCTCCATCCCCATAATACCGAGACCTTTCTTAACAAAAGCTGCGCCTTTCCCGTTATCCTTCACTTGCACCTTAACCATCTTGTTAAGCACATGAATATCTATAGAAATAACTGTCGCATCAGCATATTTCATTGCATTTGTTAGTGCTTCTGTAACATTCTCACCGATAATTTTCCACTGAATGGGAGAAATCATATCTAAGTTCCCTTTGTATACAAAAGGAATATTCACATCATTCTTACCGGCAAATTCCTCTATGAATAATTTCATACGATGAATACCAATTTGCTCAGTTGGTGGCTTCATATTTTTTAATGTAATGCGAATACTTTCAATTCCATCTTTTGAAATGTGAATTGCATTTTGTAATAACTCCGCAGATTTTTCTTTATCTATTTCCATTAATCTTTTTGCTGCTTCCATTTGAATAAGTGCACCCGTCATCGAGTGACCAATTTTATCATGAATTTCTTGCGATAACCGATTTCTCTCTTCTAGCTTAAATGTGTATTCAGATTGTCTTATGTACTCTTTATTTTCATGTAAGCTTTTCGTAAGTCGTTGCATATCTTTTCGCATCTTATCATTTTGTGATTCAAGCTTTACTACACGCGATATATATCGATCTGCCATAGTTAAAATGAGAAAAGAAAATGCAACAATTAATCCATAAGTCATTCGAATACTTTCATCTGCAATCGTAATTGGGAGCATCATAACGACAAAGCGTGGCCAATTCTTTTCTATGTAATGGAATGTAATTTCGTATAAGTTCAAAGGTAAAAACAAAATAAAAAATGGATGAACCCTCCATGTAAATAACATAACTATGCCAATGGACATACAGATTAATATTTTTTTATACATATCTTTTTTAAATATAGAAATCATTACGTTTACAGAGAGGTAAATAAGTAATGTAAATATAACCCATGGTAAATTTGCTACATTTGCGTAAATATAACTAAACACAATATATAAAAAGACAATTAATTTACTTACAGTTAACCAAAACTCCATATCATTAATCTACTTTCCCTGTTAAGCAATAAATCGCAATTTGTGTGCGATGTTCAAGTCCAGTTTTCCCTAAAACTGACGTAATATAATTTGCAATTGTTCCCTCAGATATAAAAAGCTGTTTCGAAATTTCTTTATTTGAGAAACCTTTTGCAATTAATGCGATAATACTAAGCTCCCTTTCTGTGAAAAGGCTCTTATCAATTTTACATTCTTCCTCTTTACTTTCCATTAAATTAGACTTAATTTTATCGAGGACAACATCTTGCATAACAGTTTGACCGTTATATACTCCTTTTATCGCATCACGAATACGCTCCGGATCGTTATTTTTTAATAAATAACCTTTCGCTCCGTTTTTTACTGCATCCAAAATATACTCATCATCATCAAACGTCGTTAAAATAAGCGGTTTTGTTTTCGTCTCTTCACAAATGAACTTCGTCGCCTCTACACCGTTCATATTTGGCATACGAACATCTAAAAGAGCAATATCAACTTCATGCTTTTTACAATATGCTACAGCTTCTTCCCCATCATTTACAGTATCTACCACTTCGAACTCTTCGTATGTATTTAAAATAATTTTCATGCCTTCTCTAATAAAAGAGTTATCATCCGCTATTAATATTTTAATTTTCATGTTTGTTAGTATGGCCCTTCCCCTACTAACATTCACATCCTTTCTTCCCGTAACATTTCCTACTTGCTCATTATATACTTCTCTTTACCATTTTTTCACACCTTTTTTCATCTAGCTCTCCTGCAAAAAATATATTATTCTTTTTTTACAATATGTGTAGGGTGACTTATCATTCTTTACGTCTATATAATAGAATGCGTCAAAAAGGAGGGAGAGACCGATTGAGGAAAAACAATTAATTGAAAAAGCACAGCAAGGAAGCGAGCATGCTTTTCGTATCCTTGTACAAACATATCGTCATTATATTTTTCAAGTTATCTTTTCTATTTTAAGACATGAAGAAGATGCGAAAGATGTTACACAAGAAGTATTCGTAAAAATTCACACCTCTCTCCCAAATTATCAATTTCGCGGATTAAAAACGTGGATGGCACGTATTGCCACCAATCACGCTATTGATTATAAGAGAAAGAAAGCTAGAGAAAACGAAGAACTCTCCTTATGTAAAGAAACAGAGGAAAATATAAAATCCTCTCATAACATTGAAGCTTTACTATTGACGAAAGAGCAAAAATTACTCATTGCTCAAAAACTGAGAGAACTTCCCGAAAATTACCGTGACGTCGTTCTCGCACATTACTTAGAAGAAAAAAGTTATCAAGAAATTGCTTTACAGGAAAACATCGAAGTAAAAACAGTCGAAATGAAACTGTATCGGGCACGAAAATGGATTAAAAAACATTGGAAGGAGGAAGAGTTTCTATGATGCATTATTCAAAAGAAGATTGGCGCAATTATACATTAGATTTTATAGAAAGCAATGAACGTGAATCTATGGAAGAACATCTTTATGAATGTGATGATTGTTTAGCACTTTATATGGAAAGTATTGATGAACAACATGAAAACCTTCCAATGATAAATGATGATTCATTTACGAACGAAGTTATGACGCAAATTAATTTTGAAACACTACAGTCTAATAAAAATATAAAAACAAACTCACTAAAGCGCACAATCATTCACTACATAATTGCGACTGCGGCTACAATTATTTTTATGGTAAGTGGTTTATTCCAATATATTTTTACAGCGACATCAAATTTCGAGAAATCTTCAAAACATAACGAGTCTTCTATTTCACAACAAATTGTAAACAAATCGGTAGACACATCCAAAAAGAACGGAGGTTCAAAGCATGAATAAAAATCCCTTTTTAGCACTTGTATTAGGGCTAATTCCTGGGCTTGGACATTTATACTTAAAAAAGCTAGGACGGTTTATTTTATATAGCGGAGGATCTTTATTTCTATTCTCCTTTGCAGTATTTTGTACAATAGTAGTAAGAGAACGTGATATTGCTTTTCTTTCTCTATTTTTACTAGCCGTTCTATGGGCAATTAACTTACTAGATTTAGTTATCACCATTATAAAACAAACGAAAAAACAAGAAGCTGGAGAATTGATAAATTCCTCTAAAGAGAGCGAACGATTTTATATCATTCTCCTATCTATCATCCCTGGACTTGGCCATTTCCAATTAGGACTTATGCAACGCGGTCTTACGTTTTTAGTCGCTTGCGCTGGCTTAGGCAGCATGATTATATTTGTGACTTTATTAACATCTCAAGGAAGTTTCCTTATCTTCCTTATTACGTTACCTGTTTTATGGATTTATAATTTCTTTGACGTTGTTCAGCAACTACAGAAAAAAGAACGCGACGAGCAATTAATTGACCGTACTATTTTCGAAGATTTTGAAGAACATCAAGAGCAGGGAAAGAAAAGTAAAACATTTGCTTCTATTTTAGCGATGTTCCCTGGAGCAGGTCATATGTATTTAGGCTTACAACGCCGTGGTCTTCAGCTTATGGCAGCCTTCTTACTATCTATTTATTTACTCGACTTATTAAGACTTTCTGCATTTTTGTTTTTAGTACCAATCATTTGGTTCTATAGCTTTTTTGATGCGTTACAGCAAACAGCAAAATACGGAAAAGAACGAGTTCAAGACGAACCCATTATCGATTATTTTATAAATCATCAAAGATGGATCGGTATCGGATTAATTACACTCGGTGGTTATTATTTATTAAATCAAACAGTCCTTCCTATTTTGAATGATTATTTTGCAACTATATTTAATATTCATCTTAGTGAACTATATTATCGCTATTTCCAAACATCTATCGTTGCGCTCCTTTTAATTGGCGGCGGCTTTAAATTGTTACTTGGAAATAAAGAAAACAAAGGTGGGACAAGCGAATGAGGACTTGGCGTGTTGGAACATTCTCAATGGGGCTTTCTATTATATCGTTAGGATGCTTTTTACTATTTTCAGTCGTAAAAGGAATTCAAGTATTAGATACACTAACTGCATGGTGGCCAGTTTTACTTATCATACTTGGAGCCGAAGTTTTACTATATCTTCTATTTTCTAAGAAGGAACAATCATTTATTAAATATGATATTTTTAGTATTTTCTTTATCGGCGTTTTAGGAAGCGTCGGAATTGCTTTTTACTGTTTATTATCAACTGGATTACTAGAAGAAGTTCGTCACTCTATTAACACAACGAGGCAAACGAGTAATATTCCAGACGGACAATTTGATATACCTGAATCTATCAAAAAAATCGTAGTAGATGCAGGACATCAACCTCTAACGATAGAGGGAAATAATACAAATCAAATTCATCTTTTGGGAACTTATGAAATGACAACGAAAGCAAATGAAAAACTCAATTTAAAACGAGATGATTTCCTTTCAGTTCAAACGGCTGGAGAAACGATGTATATCACTTTAAAATCATTACCTGTTCAGCATACGTTATTTAATTCAGCACCACAGGTGAAACCAACGCTTGTTCTTCCGCAAAATAAAAATGTGGAAATCCGTGCTTCAAATAACGAACTATCTCTTTATCCAGGTCAATTACAAAATAATTGGTTTGTACAGGAAAGCTCAAGAGTGTCTGTCCATCTTGCAAAAGAAAGTGATATATCTTTAACAGCAGTAACGAATCAAAAAGAAACACATGGAAGTACACCTTGGGAACAAGTAGAAGATTTAACGAAAAACGAAAATACTTCTTCAGAAGAACATCCAGAATTAAACAACCAAGAACATTGGTATAAAAATTCGATTAAAACTGGAAATGGGACGTACAAGTTAAATATTGAGAAAGCTTATAATTTGAATATGAGTGTTCTCGAAAAATAAAAAACCTTCCGCAATTGCGGAAGGTTTTTCTCATATAATCGCTTTAATTCCTTCTAACACTAATCCAATCATAAATCCGCAAACAGCCCCGTTTACTCGGATCCACTGTAAATCTTTACCGACGTTATTTTCAATCATTTCGATTAACGTCTTATCATCTAACTTATCAAGGTTTTCTTGTACAAGCTTACCAATTTTCGAATGGTTCTTCTCAACAAGACTTACAACTTGTTTTTGTAACCAATCTTCTATTTTTTGAACTGTCTGTTCATCTTCTTTTATTTTATTCATTTGTTTTTGTAAAAATGGAATAACATATTTATCAGCAAATTCTTCATTATTTACAAAAGCAACTGCTCTTTGCTGTACTTGCTCTAGCATCTCTTTTATTTTGTCAGTAGCATTCCAATTGGCAATCCATTTTTCTTTCCAATTTTCTAATTCTTGTAGTAACGCTTCATTTTCTTTTACATTTATAATTTCTTGACGAATTTTCGCTAATATAAGTTGTCTCGTGCTATTATCTGCATCTTGTAAGCTGTTAATATTGCTAATAATAAACTTCTGCAAAATGCCGCCAATTTTATCTTCATCTACAATATTCATAAACGATTTCAATGTAAACTGTAAGAATCCATCTACTTTTATATTTTCCATCGCCTTCATACCTAAACTTCCAAGCTGGTAGCGTGCTTCATCTTGCGCTGTCCAATCTTTCACTTTTACTAAAATGTAATCAAGTGTCTTCTCATCATATTCTTGCACAACTAATTGATCAACAAGCACTTGTAAGATGTTACTTGTATTAATTGTATGTAAATACGTCTTTAATTCTTTTTCAATAATAACCGCTAATTTTTCTGTATCGATTGAAACAATCGCCTTCTCAGCAATCGTTACAATGCCTTTTTTCACAGCATCAGACTGTATTTCTCTCTCTGCAATTTGTAGCACCATTTGTGCTAGCTGCATTTCTTTTACTTTATTCGTAATACTTTCTTTCGTTAGCCACTCATTTTCTAACGTATTGATGAGCCCTTTCGTTACTCGTTTACGGTTTTTAGGTAACAAAGCTGTATGCGGAATTGGAATTCCCATCGGGTGACGGAATAATGCTGTAACTGCGAACCAATCTGCAAGCCCGCCAACTAACCCAGCTTCAAATCCCCCTTGTATAATCTCTCCAGCTATCGTTCCTTGAAAAGGGATAGAAGCCGCAAAGCCTATACCCATAACCCCAAGCGAAATACCCGCTATATATTTAGTCTGTAATGACATCGTATACACATCCTCTTATTATGTAAAATAAAGCTTTTTGTTATATTTATTCAATATTAGTTATCCTTTATATATACTATAAAGAACTATTGTGAAAATAACAAAGATTTTTATGTACATGAAAAAATGAGGCTACAACTAGCCTCATTTTTCTTATACCGTTAATTCCAAACCTTTCCTATAATATTCATTCATTACATCTTTTGGAACCATACTTCCACCCGTTCCCCACACAATATGAGTACCTTTTTTCACCTTCTCTGTTAACTGTTGCTTTTGTAAATACTCATCTTCTTTACATACTTTCACTGGCCCTATCATACCTGCTAGTGCAGAAGGCTCTAAATAAATATTCTCCGTATCAGCTAGTTCTTTTAACAATCTATATAACTCTTCATCGCTTACTGTGTAATTCCCACTCAAAAATGGTTCCATCGTTTTCCCGACAAATCCAGATGGCCTTCCTACCGCAAGTCCATCCGCATCCGTTACATTATCAATTCCGATATCTTGAACGGCAATTTTGTCATGAAGGCCTGTCATTAAGCCGAGTAACATACATGGAGAGTGCGTAGGCTCTGCAAAGAAACAATGAACATTATCCTTATACAATAACTTTAAACCGAATGCTACTCCACCCGGTCCTCCTCCTACTCCGCACGGAAGGTAAACAAATAAAGGATGATCTTTATCTACTACAACCTCTAACTCTTCTAATTGCTTTTGTAATCGTGATGCAGCTACTGCGTATCCTAAAAATAAATCATGTGAGTTTTCATCGTCTACAAAATAACAGCTAGGATCCGCATCCGCTTGTCTTCTTCCTTCTTCTACTGCTTTACTATAATCATCTTCATATTCAATAACGTTTACACCTTTACTTCTTAATAAATCTTTTTTCCATTGTTTCGCATCTGCTGACATATGAACCGTTACGTTAAAACCTAGTTTCGCACTCATAATCCCAATGCTTAGCCCTAAATTTCCTGTTGAACCGACCGCAATTGAATATTTGGCAAAAAACTCTCTACATGTATCACTATCTAAAATGGAATAATCATCTTCTTCTGTTAACATACCATGCTGCAAAGCTAATTGTTCAGCATATTTTAGCACTTCATAAATGCCACCCCTAGCTTTAATTGATCCTGATATTGGAAGATGACTATCACATTTTAATAATAATTCTCCTGAAATAGGTTGCTTGTAATTTGTCTCTAAAGCTTCTTTCATAGAAGATATTTTCACTAAAGGTGATTCGATTATGCCGTTCGTCCCTTTCGTTTCAGGAAAAACTTTCGCAATATATGGTGCAAAACGCTTTAATCTCTCTTCCGCATCTTTTACATTCTCTTCATTAAGTGGTGAATCTTTTATTGCCCTTTCATACTTTTCTATGTGTGGGTTTATCCAAAATACTTCTTCTGTTGCAATAAGTTTATTCACTAATGGGTATTCTGCTTGTAATGCCCCTATTTCTTTCATTTTGTTTCCTCCTTATATCCTTGTAGCTCACCATATAATAAATTATAATTAAATTAATTTTAATATAGTTTAACACAAATCGTTCACTTTAGTTAATTTTAATTTAATTTATTTAAATATAATTTAATAATCCTTAAGGAGATTTTCATTATGGAAAATATAGATATTGGTAAAAAAATTGAAAAACAAAGAAAAGAAAAAGGTTTAACTAGTAAAGAACTAGCAAAGATGGCCAATATTACACCATCTATGTTAAGTCAAATTGAACGTGGGTCCGCTAACCCTTCTATTCAAACATTAAAAGTGCTTGCTAAAGCTCTTGATGTGCCAACATTTAGCTTTTTACTTGAAGATACAAATACAGACGATTTAATTGTACGTTCCCATAAACGAAAGAAAATGATTATCGATAATTTATCATATGAAATGCTTTCACCTGATTTCACTGGAAATTTAGCAACAGCAATTATGACCGTCCCGCCTAATACAGCTTCATCAGAAAATGTGCTAGAACATAAAGGAGAAGAATTAGCATTTGTCTTAGAAGGGAAAATCACATTATATTTAAATGAGGAAGAATACGTATTAGAAACTGGTGACAGTGTAAAAATACCTGCTTATTTAAAGCATAAATGGGTGAATCATTTTGAGAAAAATGCGGTAGTCTTATTTTCTGTTACTCCGCCGATTTTTTAATATATGTAATAAAAAAATAGCCATGTACGGGGAATATCCGTTAATGGCTATTTTTTATTTTTTAGGCACCAACAAAATCCCTAAACTAATAATACAAAAGCTCATTATTTGCTGTGCTGATAGACCAAACAGAACCGAATTTTGTTCACTAACAAGCGAAATAATAATATGAGCAAACCCCTCAACAATTAGAAAAATACTTATATTCCTTCCATTTCCGAGCCTTTCATTTTTCATCCATAACAAGCCCATTATACAAAGAGCAAGGATGATCTCGTATACGAAAATAGGGTGATATAATAGTTTAGATTCATATATTTTCATTCCCCATGGTAGTGTCGTTTGTGCACCTACTTCATGATGAAATAGAAAATAAAAGATAATGCTCACACACAATCCAAAAGGCAGTACATCAAGTAAAATACGAAGCGAAAATTCTTCCTTTTTACTTTTCCAAACAATGTATACACTAGCAATTACGCATCCTACTACAATATGTTGCATACTTCCAACAGCTAATATTGCTTGCACTGGCGATCCAAAAGCCCATACAGGATTTAAAATTGCTGGTGCAAACTTCCATACAAATACGATGATAAGAAACGCATTTGTTACGGCATCCATCATTTTTTCATATGATACATTTTGATGCCTCATCTTTCGTTTCATCAACATAAATCCAAATAGACTTCCAATTATAAGAGATACGGGTTGTAATCTCACGATCCACTCCATCATCACGAAATCCCCTTTTAGCTCTCAATCAATTTCTTAAATTTCTTTTCTAATTGATCTGGTGGCAATACACCTCGTACATGATCTACTATAATTCCATCCTTATTAACAAAAAATGTCGTCGGTAAAGAGAATACTTTATAATCTAGTCCAGCTACTCCGTCCATATCTAGTAGAACCGGAAACTCAAATCCATAGCGATTAGCAAATGCGCTTGCTTCTTGTACTGGGTCACTAACAGTTGCATTCACCGCAAAAATTTCAACATCCTTTTTATATTTATCATACATATGAACTAAGTCAGGTGCCTCCATTTCACACGGCCCACACCATGATGCCCAAAAATTAATAATATATGGTTTTCCCTTGGCATCATTTAACGACTGCAACTTTCCGTCTAATCCTTTTAATGTGATGCCAGGTGCTTTAAAACCTACTTGTGGTAATACTTCTTTCTCTTGTAACTCTGCTTGCTTTGCTTTTCTTTCCTTTTCTTCTTTCTTTGAATTATAAAAGTTAACCCCCGCCCAAGCGAGAGCACCTACTAGTATAATAGCAATTAGTTTCTTCACTTTTCTTCCTCCTCATTTTTAAAAACCTGTAAATCCACCGAATAGACGAATAAAGAATGCTGTAATTTTCGTCATTTGATTTGTATACAATAAAATACCTGTTACAATCATCATTCCACCGCCAATTTTCATCATGACATTGGCATATGTAACAATCCATTTTACCTTCCCAATAAAGAATGCCATCACGAAAAATGGAACCGCAAACCCAAGAGTATACGCTGTAATATAAAGAAGCGCCCCTTCAGGATTCGTCGCGCCAAGCATGAGTACAGCTGAAAATATCGGTCCAACACATGGCGTCCAACCTGCTGCATATGTCATACCGACTAAAATCGAGCGAATATATCCAGTCGATTTACTTCTATACTGCACCTTTTTCTCTGCCATAAGCCACTTAGGCTGAAACAAGCCCGTCATAAATAGCCCCATTAAAACAATAAAAATCCCACCAATTTGTTGAATCAATTTTTGGTTAGATGAAAATGTTATTCCAATCCAACTTACCGATAAACCTAACGCGTAAAATATAACCGAAAATCCGATCATAAAAAATACTGTATGTATAATCGCTGATTTTTGCATAATCCCACGATTTTCTTTTAAATCTTGAATAGACACACCTGTAATATAAGATAAATAAGATGGATATAGCGGTAAAGAGCACGGTGATATAAATGACAATACTCCCGCCCCAGCCACAAGCCAAATTGTTAAATCTGCTGCATTCATTTTATTCCCCCTAAAACACTACAATGAGTAGTGTTTATTCTTAAAAAAAGAGGCTATATGCACTCTCCGACAATAAGTACAACCGACATACAGAATAAACCTACTGTTACATATACCGAATTCGTATGTAACGGAATAGTAAGCTTAACAACCTTTTCATTTAACACTTGCTCGATTCGTAAATTTATTGCTGTTTTTGCAAATGAAGCTGTAACACATCGATTTTCCATTGTCTTTATTTTAATTAATTTTAATAACGCGCTACCTAACTCAAATGAAGATTCCATTTTTTGCATCGCATATTTATCAGCAGCTAGCTCCTGATACGTATGATATCGCTGTAACAACCCTTTTAATATCGGTATGTACATCATTCCTTCTGCTAATAGCGTAAAACAAAATAATTTTAGCGGATCCCAATTCTTTTGATGATATTCTTCATGGAAAATAATCGCATCAATTTCTTCATTTGAAAATGTTTGAAGCAACCCTTCTGACATGACAACTTTCGGACGAAATAGCCCAATTGTAAATGCCGCAACTTCCGTAGTCGGCAATATATATATTTGTTTTCTTTTTCGGACGAAAGGGATAAGTACTTTTTGTAATTTTTTACTATAGAAAAATTGTCGCCAAATTCTTTTGCACACGATTAATACAGTAAGTAATAATAATCCAGCGATTATAATACGAATCAGCGATAATTCTTTCATATGTTTTTCTAACTGGAACAAGCAAAAATTTGAAAGAAGGAACATCTTATTTTGAAACAGAAATGGATATGTAACGTAATACACTAACATACTGAAAAAGAGGGTACTAACAATTACTGCTAACAATACGATTTTACGCATTTGCCATTTCATTTCATTAATCCTCTCTTTTTAACTGACTCAATTTGTCTTCTAACTTTTTTATTAAAGTCGGATCAGCCTGCTCTAACTCATCTAACATATGATTTACAACTAACTCTCCAAATTCCCCCATCAATTCCTGTGTCATTTTCTTCGTTTGATTGGATAAGAATTCTTCTTTTGTTTGTACAGCACGATATATACCACTTCTTTTCACAGTCTGTTTTTCTAAGTGTAATTTCTCTACTAACCTGTTCATAACTGTCATAACAGTGTTAAAATTCACAGGTGATTCTTCACTTAATTTCTGCTGCACTTCTTTAATAGTAATACCATCGCTAGACCAAACAATCTCCATAATTTTCGCTTCAAGCGGTCCAAAGAAATGATTTAACCCGTGCTCATTTAACTTATAGTTTTGAGTAAACATTGTACAACTCCTTTCACACTACGAATTGTAGTATAAATTAAATGAAAGGTCAAACGTAAATGATATATATGAAAATTAACTACCCATAAATACATAGGCTATTCCATTCATTTTAAACCTAATTTTTCTCCAAATGTATCAAAAAGATACTGCTCTAATATTTGTACACTAAACTTCTCATTACGTCCAAGTGCAAATAATTCCCGATCTTTCGCTACGATAGTATCTAACGGAATAGCTACATTATCCACTATTTTTGTAATTTCAATTATATTACTTTTTACATTTACTTCTGTTTTAAATTCAACGTTTTCTAACACTATATGTGAACGTCTTCCTGATGCAAAAAAAGTAAAATTAGGATTTTTAACAACGCCAATTTCAGTCTCTAACGCATATAAATAGTGAAAAATTACATCTCTGTGTCCATCTTTTATTATTTTTTCATCCTTCTCATCGTCTAAGTATTCTTTCAGCTTCGTTGTAAATTCAAATCGAAAATCCACTTTTTTCACGCTCCTTCTTTGTATTTCATATTAAATAAATATATTGAAATAATTTTAACATATTGTAATACAACTTCCTATTAAAAGTAAAAACTGTTTTAAAAAATCGCTATTATTTCCGATACCCTTTTAAAATATAAGTATAAATTCAATATGAATCAATGCGTCATTATATCTATTTAAACATATTTTTTCCATATTTTGAAACATTAGTATGAAATATTATATATCAATGTATGGTTTCTAATGCATTGGTATATATAGTCAGTAGTTTCTTTACTATTCCGATATACTTAAGCTACATTTTCTAATTATTGATTACATTACGGAAGGAATGTAACTCTCTTCTATCGAATTTTTATATAACAAAAATAATTAGGTGGTGCTTTACTATGAAATTAGCTGTCATTGGTGGCGGTGATTTACAAGATTCAAATCACTTGCCTATTAATGAACGCCTTATAGAATTAACAAATAAACAGTACCCAAAAATATTGTTTATTCCAACGGCTAGTCATGATGATGAAAGCTATATAAAATTATTTTTAGACACGTTTGAAAAACAATTACATTGTGAAGTACAAATTTTACGCATTACAACAGATTCACCTTCTAAGTATGAAATAGACGAGATGATTCATTCAGCTGATTTAATTTATCTAGGTGGCGGGAACTATATTCACATGCTTACGCAATGGAAAGAACATAGACTCGATGAAAAATTATTATTGGCTCTGCAACAAGGAACACTTATTGCTGGTTATAGCGCTGGTGCTATGTGTTGGTTCACGTCTAGTATCCGATCAGATTATGAGGGTTCTGGTTATATAGAGAGTAACGGTTGGGGAATTGTTAATAAAAGATTCTGTCCACATTATAATCAATTAAACAGAATGAACGCCTTCCATTCCTTTTTACAAAATCATCAAGGGAATATAGAAGGAATTGCACTGGAGGATAATTGCGCTTTATATATTACAGAGGAATCCTTTGAGATTATCGGTGAATCGGAAAAAGCATGGGAGTTTTATATGAGTGATAAAACATTCATTAGACAACATTTTGATATAACTTTAAAAAGCTATTTGTAAACCTGCACTTACGAAAAAATGTCCCTAAGTCTAATAACTTAGGGACATTTTTCTATTTAACTAACTAATCGTGTAATTCGTTTCTTTTGCCATGAAAGCTTATAATATGCATACTGCAATAGTAAGCTGACAATAAATGCTGCTGGATACCCGATCCAAATGCCTTCTATTCCAAGACTTGTATGGTAAGAAAGATAATATGCTACGGGTACTTCTACAAGCCAAATTGAAACAACTCCAATAACAGTTGGCCAAAGTACTGTACCGCTCGCTCGCATTGTCGCACTAATAATTTGTGCATGACCGAAAATTAAATAACTCCATAACGTAATCATAACTAAGCTATGAGCAATTTCAATTGTAGTTTGACTCGTTAAAAATAGTGATAAAATGTCTCTTGAGAATAAGTAAATAAGAGATATTAACACACCACCGATGACGTAGTTCATAATAATTCCGGCCTTCACAACTTTTTGCAATCTATCAAATTGATTCGCACCAATCGATTGTGCCGCAAAAATAGAAACTGTAATACCAAGGCTAACTGCTGGCATTTGTACATAACTTGCAACTTGATTCACAACGCCGTAAGCAGCTGTTGCATCCGAACCGTAACGATTTACAAATGCGATTACGGCAATTTCAGATAATGAAACTAATATCATATTAATACTCGCTGGAATACCGAGCCTTAGTAATAGCTTTAATAACTCCCCATCCATTCGAAGGTATTTTCTAACCGTTCCATCTAGTTGTAATGGGTGATTTTTCTTCTTTAAATACACAAGCATGACAATAAACGTAATAACTGTAGATATAACAGAGGCATAGGCTGCTCCATACACATCTAATTTCGGAGCCCCTAACCATCCAAAAATAAGAACTGGTAATAAAATCATATTTAGCCCTGTACTTACAATTAAAAAGTAAAATGGCGTTTTAGAATCTCCTGTACCTCTCATAAATGTTGTATATGCGAAATATAAAAATAATACTGGCATCGATATAAATAAAATCCGTGCATAATGTACACTTATTTCAATGATATTTTCTGGCGTTCCCATTAGACGCATAATATCCATCGCAAAAATACTGCCTATTATCGCCAACACAACTCCAATAATAAAGGTAAATGTCAGCGTCGTACCAACGATAGCTTTTAAACGATCTTCGTTTTTAGCACCAAACGCCTGACCAATTAAAATAGAGCTTCCTGAACCTATACCAATTACAAATGAAACGAGCAAGAAAAATAATGGGAAGAATGCTGATATAGCCGCTAAATCATTAACTCCAAGCCATCTTCCTACTACTACCATACCAAATAATTGTCCAACCGATTGTAGTACATTACTTAATAATAACGGTACTAAAAACATCGACATCGATTTCCAAATCGGTTTACTCTCACTTTCCAACTTATGTGACTCCGCACCTTCTTTATTGTTATCTGCAGGTGGTTTCAAATGTCATTTCTCCTTTTATTAAAAATCTATTTTCAATCTCTATCTCTTTGTATAGTTGTTATAATACTGTGCTTCTATTCATTTTCTTTTCGTATGATTATAACTTCACCCAATATTGACTTCCATCGGCTGTTCGATCTAAAAATCCATATTCGATTAAATATCTTCTTAAAGTTACAAAATCAGGGTATACATTTTCTATCACTGTATTTACTTCTTTTTCAGTATACTTTTTATTACTATCAAACTTCTTCACTAAATGGCGCAATATAATTAATTTACGCTTTTGTTTCTTCGGAAATTTAGAGAGAGGTCCATCCAATCCTTCTGGAAAATGAGCTTTTAATACTTCATTATTTTCTTCTTCCGTAATATTGTATCGATCATCCACCATCGTTGCTGTTCTATGAATTGGCACAAATTTCGTTTGTACTTTTGATTTTTCTTCTGATAATTCCATTAGCGCTAAAAATACTTTTGCTTGCTTCATTTTCTCTCGCAGTGTAAATCGATGATTACGAATTGTTGATGTACTCCCGCCATCCAACTCTTTTACAATTTCTTTATCATTCAGTCCCGTATAGAAAAACTGAACCATTTTCTTTTGTAAATCCGTTAATCCAGTAAATTTCTTATCCATATTTAGCAAATAATCAAACATAGACGTATGCTCATTTTGAATATGCAATTGGACGAACTTCTCTGCTTCATACAAAACTTGATTATCTTGATAAATAACACCTTTAATAAATGTTTCACCACAAGCTAAGCAAATGTACCCCTCTTTTTCTTCATCAAACACATACCCTTTCTTTAATTCCTCTATTGACGCATCCCAAAACTTCTCTGAAATATCGCTCATACTAAACACTCCTTCAAAATGTTTATTTAAAAACCAAACAAATCACTATATCGTTTATTATCACTTCATCATCTTATCACAACACAAACAAACATTTCAACGTTTCGTTTGCCCATTTTATAAACTTTTATAAAAACATCTATCGAAAGGATTTAATACAACGAAAAGCGAATATGTTTATACAAATTCATTTTATAGGATGTAAAATAGAACATGAATATTCTTCAAGACCTATGGTTTACCGTTAAGTAAATTGCACAGAATACATATGCGATTAGTGAATATGAAACCGGTATTCACTCATTCCAAAACTTCAGTATTCAATTTTAACTACAAAAAAGATGTTTCCGTATAAGAAACACCTTTTACTTTTTATCCCGCTATTTACCGGGCAGTAAGCCTCCCACTGATTAACGTTTCACTTTATATATTCTATTTACAGTCTCTACTAAAACCTTACTTGCTTGTACAAATGTATGCTTTCGATTTCTATCTTCAACAAATTTATTAGCACAACTACTCATAATCATCATACAACTAATTATGACTAACGCTATCTTTCTATTCTTGTAAGTCACTTTATGCCACTCCACTATTACAAAACTTCTTTTGAATTTATCCCATCAAGAAATTTTACATGAATAATAAAATGTATGAATATGCAATTCTGCATATTCACACGTTTTATCACAATGTTATGATTTAATTTAGTTAAAGGACAAGTATACTGAGGTGACTAACTTGAAGTTTAAAGCGAAAAAAAATCCATTCCACGTCATTTTCATTACATTATTTATAATTATTTTTTTCATTTCGCTATTCTTCCAAAATGAAAATTCTATTTTTTTCACCCTCATGATGCTATTAAACATCGTGAATCTTTCTTCATTCTATTTCTCTCACTACAACATAACGGAATCATCTCTTGTTGTAAAACACGGTTTCATTTTTCATACTGAAATTCCATTTGAAGATATTCGTCACGTTAAATACTCTGGTAAAAAACTTCATTCAAAAAAATGGACTAGACAACAATTAGAAATCCATTACAATTTATTTGACTCAGTGACCACTTTCGTACCACTAGAAGAAGAAAAATTCATTTCACTCTTAAAAGAGAACTGCCCACAGATGAAAGTAATGAATACGCCTGCTAACAAATAATATATTTTGAAGCTTGTAGTATTGCAAGTAAATGAAACATAAAAATGAACATCAAAAAAGCCAAGGTTCTATACTAAGAACCTTGGCTTTCTCTATTACTCTTTTGGAGCAATCATTTTCTTTGGATCTACAATTTCATCAAATTGCTCTTCTGTTAGTAGCCCAGATTGCAATGCTGCTTCTTTTAAAGTTAACCCTTCTTTATGAGCATGCTTCGCAATTTTCGCTGCATTTTCATATCCGATATGTGGGTTTAGCGCTGTTACAAGCATTAGTGAACGATTCACATTTTCATTAATTACTTCTTCATCTGCTTCAATACCAACTGCACAATTGTCATTAAACGAAACAATTGCATCCGCTAATAAGTGAGCTGATTGTAAGAAGTTATAAGCAATAACAGGTTTAAATACATTTAACTCAAAGTTACCTTGGCTCGCAGCAAATCCGATTGTTGCATCATTCCCCATCACTTGCGCTACAACCATCGTTAATGCTTCACTTTGCGTTGGATTTACTTTCCCTGGCATAATAGAGCTTCCCGGTTCATTTGCTGGAATAATAATTTCTCCAAGACCACTACGTGGACCACTTGCAAGCCAACGTACATCGTTAGCGATTTTCATTAAATCCGCAGCTAATGCTTTTAATGCACCGTGAGTATATACAACTTCATCATGGCTCGTTAATGCATGGAACTTATTTGGTGCAGAAACAAATTGTTTACCTGTAAATTGACTAATTTCCTCTGATACCATCTCACCAAATTTAGGATGAGCATTGATACCTGTTCCAACCGCAGTTCCACCAATTGCTAACTCTTTCATATATGTATTACTCTCTGCAATCATACGCTCTGTTTTTTCAAGCATACGGTGCCATCCGCTAATTTCTTGCCCTAAAGTTAACGGCGTTGCATCTTGTAAATGTGTACGACCAATTTTTATAATATGTTCAAATGCAGTTACTTTTTCTGCTAAAGTTTCTTTTAATTTCGTAATTGCTGGTAATACGTGATTTTCTACTGCGATTACACAAGCTACATGAAGCGCCGTTGGAAATGTATCATTTGAACTTTGTGACATGTTCACATCATCATTCGGATGAATATGTACGTCAGATCCCTTCTCTTTCAAAATTTGATTCCCACGATTTGCAATTACTTCATTCACATTCATGTTTGACTGTGTACCACTACCTGTTTGCCATACGACAAGCGGAAAATGTTCATTCCATTTCCCTGCAATCACTTCATCCGCAGCTTCTACAATTGCTTCTGCTTTTTCTTCTGATAGCTTTCCTAATTTTTGATTGCTAAGCGCTGCACTCTTCTTTAAAATTGCAAATGCTTTTACAATTTCAAGTGGCATTTGCTCTGTTCCAATTGGAAAGTTTTCTTTACTACGTTGTGTTTGTGCTGCCCATAATTTATCAGCTGGAACTTTTATTTCTCCTAATGTATCTCTTTCAATTCTGTACTCCATGTTTTCATCCCCTTGAAAATATAATACCTACATCTCTTATAATAACAGACTTTCTCTTAAATGATAAGAATTCTCACTCTTATATATAGATATTCTATATTTATTTTAAAAAATTCCTCTTGACCTAAACTTAAGTTTAGGCTGTATCCTTTCCATTGTAACCTACTATAACACTACTGGAGGAATTCAATATGAAAAAATATGCTTTTATAACAGGTGCAAATAAAGGAATTGGATATGAACTTGTTCGTCAATTAGCAGAAAAAGATTATCACGTATTTTTAGGTGCTCGTAATGAACAACTTGGACAACAAGCCGTAGAATCTTTAAATGTTTCAAACGTTTCCTATATTCAAGTAGATATTTCAAATTCACAATCCATTCAAGAAGCAATAAAGAAAATTTACGAAATGACTGACCACTTACATTTATTAATTAATAACGCAGGCATAGCGCTAGACTTCAATACGCTACCTAGTGAATTAAATATTGAAACTTTACGCCAAGGATTTGAAGTTAATTTTTTTGGAACTTTCCAAATGATGCAAGCCTTTTTGCCATTATTAAAGAATTCAAGCAACAGTAAAATAATAAATGTAACAACTGACATGGCCTCACTAACAATGTTTGCTAATGGTGAAACACATCCAATTAATACACTAGGATATAATTCTTCCAAAACAGCTATTAATGCTTTAACATTAGCTTTTAGTAAAGAATTTTCCACTAACGGTCCCGAAGTATTTGGGGTAACTCCTGGTTTTACAACTACGGATCTTAATGGAAATTCCCCCGGTGGCCATACAACCACTGAAAGTGCTAAAATTATTATTAAATATGCATTAAGTGAAACAAACTATAATGGTAAAATACTTAACAAAGATGGCATTATACCTTGGTAATAAAAGGATGAATGATATGTATTATACAATTGGGCAAGTCGCCAAAATGCAACATTTAACTATTTCTCAAATACGTTATTACGATAAACAAGGACTGTTTCCTTTTCTGCAAAGAAACGAAAAAGGAGATCGAGTTTTTGATGAAGAAGCACTGAAATATTTAGAAATGATTTTGTGTTTAAAAAACACCAGTATGCCAATTCAAAAAATAAAACAATTTATCGACTGGTCTATGGAAGGAGAATCTACCATCCTTCAAAGGTTAGAATTAATGAAACAACAGGAGACCAATGTCTTACAGCTCATGCAAGACACTGAAAAAAACTTAAAAAAGATACAACAAAAAATTGCTAAATATGAGAATGAAATAACTTCAGCAAATGCTATTAAAAAATAAAAAAATCACCTTCTACATATTGTAGAAGGTGATTTTTATTTTATGATGCTTGCTTTCCTTTATCTGCATCATCTACATACCAGATGAATTTGCCTGTATATCCGTAAATAACTGCTAAAATTAACGATACGAAGCTTAACCACATAAACGGAACGTATGAGAACGTTGCTACACCTAAAATACCAGCCATAAAAATACCATTATCAGACCATGGAACCATACCTGAAGTTAACGTTCCACCTACTTCTGAGTTACGCGCTAATACACGACGGTCTATTTTTAATTTATCATAGCTATCTTCCATAATTTTTGGTGTTAAAATTAGTGATACATACATCGCACAACCAAATATATTAGCTAAGAATGCCACGATTAATGTAGACAATGTTACATTACCTGCAGAATTTAATTTCTTCTCAAATTTTGATACGATTACTTTTAAAACACCTAGTTTTTCAAGTAATCCACCAAATCCTAAACCGAAAATAATAACGGCTACTGAGCCAAGCATGCCGTTAATTCCACCACGGTTTAATAACTTGTCAACAAACTCAACACCAGATTGAATTGAGAATCCGTTATAAGCTGTTCCAATCGCCTCTCCAAAGTTCATCCCTTGGAAAAGAGTTGCCCAAATTGCACCAATTAAAGCTCCCATTGCAATTGTTGGCATAGACGGTTTCTTCATCGCTAATAGAACGATAACAATAACCGCCGGAACAAGCATCCATATTTTAATATCAAATTGCTTTAATAAAGCTTCTTTTAAAAATTCTACTCGATTCAAATCTACATTATCGCCGCCATACATCCAACCAGCTACAGTAAACATAATACTAGTAATAATATAAGCCGGAACATCTAATACGAGCATAGCTCGAACGTGAGCAATAACATCTACTTTCGCCATAGAAGCTGCAAGAACTGTGCTATCAGAAAGTGGTGATAATTTGTCGCCGAAATAAGCTCCTGAAAGAACTGCACCAGCAACAAGCGGAAGTGGTAAACCAAGTCCTTCACCAATCGCCATCATAGCAATACCTGCTGTTCCCACTGTTCCCCAAGACGTTCCTGTTGCGATAGAAGTTATAGAACAAATAATTAATGTTGCTAATAGGAATATGCTAGGGTGAATAAATTCTAATCCATAATAGATTAATGTTGGTACTACCCCACCAGCAATCCATGTTCCAATTAAAGCACCTACTGCAACTAAAATCAGTATCGCTTCTAATCCGTTAGAAATCCCTTTCGTAATTGCATCTTGCAATTCTTGATAACGAAATCCTAATCTTAATCCAAGCGCAATTACTAAAAACCATGAAATAAATAGCGCTAATTGAATTGGGAGATCAAAAATCGTTTGGAAGGAAAAGACAACAGCAAGAAATAGTAATAAAAGAACTATGATTTCTAGCATCGATGGTAATCTTACACTTTTCATTTTTTTCTCTCCTTACAAGTCGATAACATGACGTATGTCGTCTTACATGTATGTAATATACAATTAGCGAAGACAAAACAAAATTTTCATATTATTTCGATTTATTTTTCCAGTATAATATATTCACAACCCTTTCTATTGTAAAAGTAGATTACGTTTTTCGCAATGAAAAATATAAAAAATGTTGTATTTTTATTTATCCCGATATTTTCGGCCAATAAGACCTCCACCTTAAAATTCAGTAAGTGCAAAGCACTTGGGTAAGAAATTAACTACTGTAAAATTCCGAATCGATATGAACATATTAAAGCTTCACTTTATTTACAAGGTACAATCCCATACTAACTTTTTTAATATTTGTTGCAACAAAACTTTTTACAACTATCTTCACTTTTTAATTAACACCATTATTTTCCACATAAAGATAGGGCACACATCCTTAAAATGATGTATGCCCTATCTTTATTTATACATATTTTGTATTTCTTCTTTATTTTTAATTATTTCCTCAAACTTATCACTACAACCCTTCGGAAATAACACTCCCAGTCCATATGAATGCGCAAATTGAAAATGAGGGCACTTCGCTTTTACCTCATCCCAAAACTTATACACGCCGAAATCACCACTTCTAACTTCAATATCATGAAATAATACAATACCGTTTTTCGCGACTTTCGGTAGCCATGTATTATAATCGTGAGAAACAGCTTCATACGTATGATAGCCATCAATATGCAACAGATTTATCGTTTCATCTTGAAACCGGTCTACAGCATCATCAAAAGTAGATCGAATTAAATTTCCTATATTAAGGTAGTTATCGCTCACTACTTTTTCTACTATTTGAAAAACCCCTTCTCCATATGGACCTGTATGCCCATCTCCAGCCCAAGTATCTACTGCAAAGCATTTAGTCGATAACCCTCCATCTTTTACTCCTTGACAAAAACTGAAGAAAGAAGCACCTAGATGTGTACCTAACTCAACTAAAGTTTCTGGTTTTTCAAATCGTACTAAGTCATATGCAAAATCTAAATGTCCACTCCACGCAGATTGTGACCGAATAATAGGACTAAATGTTTCAAATTCAAATGATGGTTTATGAGTAACCCAGTTCATCGCATAACTCCTTCTGCACATATTTTTAACAAACCAAATTACTCTTATCTTTATTTTTTTATCGCCTTGATTATGATTCTATTTCATGAAAATATGAAGAATTTATTCTTTTCTATTGAGGTAAAGCATCATATACATATGGATCAGTTGGCTTATTAATTTTCTCGATTTTGTTTACTTTTACAAGTGGAAAGACTGTTCCTTTATATGTCGTTTCATCTAATAATCCTGTTATTTTCACCCATGTTTCTTCTGGAATTTTTTCAATATTTTTCCCGGTAACAATCATCCCCCAGACTGATGCATCCGCAATACAACAAGTTATACCATATCGAGCCACTACTGCTTTATTACCCGTCACATCTTTATCCTTATATATAAACCCTAAAAATGTAATTTCTTTTCCTTTAAACCAATTAACATTTTGACCAATTACATTCATTGTTTGAACATAGTCCTTATCCTTTACTTGTAGTTTACGCTGTCCTAACATACTTTTTACTACTTGCTCTTCCGTTTTATAAGTCGTTGCTAAATTTGATGTTTCTTCTGGATCAACTGATACTTCTCGCCCATCAAACTTAACCTGTTTCCCCTCTTTTTCGTTCCTTTCCAGACTTCTCGCCTGTACACTTTGATTCATACCCCTTTTTCCTGCTAAACTTCCATCAATTGTTACACTTCCAAAGAGAAAAGCACTAACTATCGGAACAACAAATAAAACATATACAAAGAAACTTTTTATCCCTGATTTTGATGTTGTATGATGTTTACAACAATTACAATCATGCTGTTTTTCTCTTCCATCTCCCCAAACTTGTACAATACCAAAAATTAAAATTACTACAAAAGCTATATACGTAAATTTGATCATTTTTGGAGCAATAAAATTATAAATATTCCCTGTTACAAGTAGTTTAAATAAGAGCATTGCTAAACCAATTAAAATAATGCCACGAATATAGCAATGATATGCCTTCTGCTCCTCGTTCCCCATTCTTTCTCACCTCCTATAACATTATGATTTGCAGAATGGTATACACAGATACAATGACAATTCCCATCAAAAAGAATACAAATCTCTTTTGAAAATACGCAAATAGCATTAACGTATTTTTCATATCAAGCATAGGCCCAAACACAAGAAATGCAAGAAGTGCCTTTACCGAGAAAACATGTCCAAAAGATGCCGCTATAAAAGCATCGGCTGCAGAGCAAATTGATAAAACATAACCAAATCCCATCATAATAAAGGGGGCAATTACTTCGTTATGTGCTACTGCATCCAGTATATTCCGATCAAAAAACGTTTGAAATACACTTGCTAAAAAAGCACCAATCAATAAATACTTACCAGTATCAAAAAACTCATCTACAATGTGATTCATAACATCTTTCCAACTCTTTTTTTTGCTTGTTTGAACTGAAACCTCTACGTCTTTTAAAACATTTCTTTCGCGATAGCAATAATACACAATTAGACCTATGAATAGAGCAACTAGAATTGTTATCCCAAAGCGTGCATATACAACGTAATCATTTTTTGGAAACGCATATACAGTAGATAAAAGAACAACTGGATTCATAATGGGTGCACTCATTAAAATAACAATGCCTACATGAAGTGGTAACCCCTTTTGAATGAGCCTTCTTACAATTGGTATAATGACACATTCACACATTGGAAAAAGAACTCCCACAAATACTGCTGGAATCATTGCAACAATTGGAGATTTCGGCATTACTTTTTGAATCATATCTTCCGTCACAAACACTTGAATACATGAAGAAACAATGACCCCTAATAAAATAAAAGGTATTGCTTCAAAAATGATACTTAAAAATACCGTATTTACATTCAACCATTCCTGCGGCATATTTTTATGCAAATTTACTAGACTTGTAAAATCTACAAAAAATAATAAAAAGAGAAACATAGCGATAAGAGCTATGCCTACTACTTCTTTTGAAACTCTATTAAAGACCAAGCTTCTCGCCTCCATTTTATTTATATGTAAACATATGCTTGTCCAAATGCTTCATACTACAGCACAAATTTTATAGTCTATTTCTATTCTTAAATCGTAATCATTATGATTTATTATTGATTTTTCTTTTCCCATCGTTTAACATAAAACGTAATTATTACGATTTAAAGGAGAGATCATTTCATGAAAAAAGTACCTATCACTGTATTAAGTGGTTTTTTAGGATCTGGAAAAACTACCTTACTACATCACATTTTGACTAATAAGAATAACTTAAAAGTAGCTGTTATCGTTAATGATATGAGCGAAGTAAACATTGATGCATCTCTTATAAAAAAGGGTGGTTTTTCACGTACGGAGGAAAAACTAGTAGAAATTCAAAATGGCTGTATTTGTTGTACACTACGAGAAGATTTAATGATAGAAGTGAATCGTCTTGTGGAAAATGGTGATATTGACTATATTATTATTGAATCTTCTGGTATAAGTGAGCCTATTCCAGTTGCTCAAACGTTTACTTATACAGACGAAGTTCTTAACATTGATTTAACGAAAAATTGTCGTCTCGATACGATGGTTACAGTTGTAGATGCAAATAGATTTTGGGATGATTTTGCAGATGGAGAAAGTTTATTAGACCGAAAACAAGCAATCGATGAGAATGATACCCGGGAAGTTATTGATTTATTAATAGATCAAATTGAGTTTGCAAACGTAATTATTCTTAATAAGATAGATTTGCTAGAAAAAGAAGATGTGATAGAGCTTCATCATTTACTAAAAAAATTAAATCCTAATGCAAAAGTTCTTGAATCTTCGTTTAGCAAAGTACCATTACAAGAAATTTTAAACACAAATCTATTTAATTATGAAGAAGCCAGTCAATCGGCCGGCTGGATACAAGAATTAAATAGTGACCATCATACACCGGAAACGGAAGAATACGGTATCAATTCCTTTGTTTACCGCCGCAAATATCCTTTCCATCCCAAGCGCCTTATGAATTGGCTAGAAAAATGGCCTTTAGATGTTGTAAGAGCGAAAGGATTCTTCTGGCTGGCATCTCGTAATAATATGATAGGGCTTCTATCTCAAGCAGGTTCCTCTATTACAATTCAAGGAGCCGGTGAGTGGATAGCGGCATTACCTGAAACTGAAAGAAATCAAATGATTACAGAAGAACCAGAAGTATTGAAAAACTGGGATAAACAATATGGAGATCGAATAACCGAACTCGTATTTATCGGAATTGATATGAACCGTTCTTTAATTGAACAATCATTAGATAGTTGTCTATTAACAGAGAAAGAAATGAAACAAAACTGGAATACATTTATTGATCCTATCCCGGCTTTTACTTATACTTCATAATAATTAATAAAAGGCTTCAGTAGAATGAAGCCTTTTTACTTTATAGCACTCTTGTTTAATAGGTTTGCTTTAATTATAAATACAATTGTACCTAAAACAATTAATATAGCATATACGATACCAACTACCCCCCCTATTTTTTCTAAGCCAAGCGGTAATATTATAGTAGCAACTCCAACTATATAAGAAAATGCTCCTGAAAGCTTCGCTAATTTATTTTTATCTCCAACAAACGTTTCTTCTTGATATCCTGCTAACAAAAACAACCTCTTTTTCACATGTATTTGATACCCTAAAAAAATGATAAGTAACCCAACAAATAAACAAACTAAAAATCCAGCTAACATATACTCCCCCTCCTCTACAATATTTTACTATACATAAAAAACAAATTAGAAATTTCAGTTTATTGATGAGTCATTCTGTGATATATTGCATATTGTATTCAATTTGTATTTTTAGAAAGGAGAATTTTAGATCATATGGATTCAAATCGATTAAAAGGAATTATAATGGTCATAATCGGTGCTTGTTTATGGGGCTTGTCTGGTACAGCTGCACAACAACTTTTTCAATATGACAATGTTTCAACCGAATGGTTAGTTACGATCCGTTTACTTATATCTGGAATTATTTTGCTCATTATTTCCTCATTCGGAACGAGAAAAAAAGAGATATTTGGCATTTGGAAACAAAAATCTGATGCTATTAAAATGATTTTGTTTGGTCTATTCGGTATGCTTGCTGTACAGTATACGTATTTCGCTTCAATTAAAGAAGGAAATGCTGCCGTGGCAACATTATTACAATATTTAGCTCCTATATTCATCACTGTATACTTACTTTTCAAATGGAACGTTCGTCCATCAAAAATTGATTTCATTTCAATTACCCTTTCATTAGTAGGCACTTTTCTCTTACTAACAAACGGGTCTGTTCATAACTTGGCTGTTTCTACACCAGCTATTATTTGGGGTATTTTATCTGGATTATCTCTCGCTTTTTATAGTTTATATTCAAAGGAATTGTTAGAAAAATGGTCTTCCTCCGTTATCGTTGGATGGGGCATGATTATTGGGGGTATTGGTGTAACGATTGTACACTTTATTTCTACAAACGAATTCATTTTATTATCAACTATGAAATATGTAAAACTAAGTACCCTACCGCTCATCACATTTGTCGTCATTTTCGGGACACTTATTGCCTTTTATTTATACTTAGACAGCATACGATACCTGACTCCGAAAGAAACAACATTATTTGGTTGCACAGAACCACTCGCAGCTATTATTTCTTCTGTACTTATATTGCACGTGCCATTTCAATCTTTTCAGTTATTAGGCGCTTTTTGTGTCATTGTAATGGTGCTCATCTTAAGCCAAAAGCCGGATGAAGGGAAACAAAAATTAAAGCTTGTTCATGCAAAAAAGGAAAATATACAATGAAAGGATTGAATTCACTATGCCTGTCCCTCAAAATTATAAAAAACCAGGAAGAATTTCAGCAAAATCACTCGTTTTAAATCAACTACAAAATTGGATTATTGAAGGTGTACTGAAGCCCAATGAAAAAATTAATGATGGGGAATTGGCTGAGGCACTAGGAGTAAGCAGAACACCTGTAAGAGAAGCACTTCAAATATTAGAGCTTTCTGGATTAGTGGAAATGGTACCAGGGCAAAAAACAAAAATTGCTCCTATTAAGTTAGACGACGTATCTATCATTTATGAAACGATGGCTGGTCTTCACTCTATTATAGGAAAGCAAGCTCTTCAAAACATTACAGACGCTGATATTCAACTACTTTCTGAAATAAATGATCATTTTCAGCACTCTATAGAGAAAAAAAACGCAAAACAAGCTTTAGAATTAGATATACAATTCCACAATACAATTTCTTCTATTGCTAAAAACCAATATATTGAACCCTTTTTAGAAAATATGCAACTTCACGTTTTACGTCTTGAATATTTGTTTTTCCAAAACTTTGTTCCAGCAAGTCAATCTATTGAAGAACATCACTCTATCATTCAAGCATTACAGAAGCAGGACGAAAAACAAATGGAACAAATAATGACCCAAAACTGGCTCCGTCCCATGAAAGAAATACAAAAAATAATTTCTACGAAATAAAAGGAGAGCTGGTTACACAAAATCGTAACCAGCTCTCCTTTGACTAATCTATATAGCTATGCCTGAACATTTGCATAATCTTCCATATCTTCGTACTCTTTTTCCAATTCCTCTAAAGACAGCTCGTATAATTGTCGGTCGCGAATCTTAAACACACCTGCCCCAATTAACTCATCAATTAAATGCCTCTTACGATTTTCAACAGCAAAACGGAGTTGACTACTCATCTTTTAAAAAACTCCTTTCTACAATCATTGAAAATGATAATCTTTATCAATTACCACTTTTGATTATAAAAGATGACTCTTTATAAGTAAAGTAATTTCATGAAATATTTACCTTGCAAAGTATTTGTGGCCACATTATATATATGTATGCCGTGCGAAAAATGTTATGACACTTTTTCTTATCCTTTTTCTTTCATACTTTGCAAGTTGTCTCATCGTGATGAAATTCACCATCTATTTCTACTTGAATGGTGACATGTTCTACATGAAATTTCTCCTTTAATACATACGTAGCCTCTTTTAATACACTTTGCGTTTCATTCCCTTTAATAATAAGATGACATGTTAATACTTGAAAATCTGATGTGACAGACCATATGTGCAAATCATGAACTTCTTTGACAATCGGAATATTTAATAACGTACTTTTTACCTCTTCAACATTTATGTGCTGTGGTGCACCTTCCATTAATATATGAACCGTATCACGTGTTACACGCCATCCACTAATAATGACTAAAATAGACACAAGAATACTAGCAATCGCATCTGCAGCAGTCCATCCGAAAAATTTAATAAGTAACGCAGCAATAATCGCTCCGACGGAACCCAATAGATCGCCTAGTACGTGCAGGAAAGCACTTCTTAAATTCAAATTACCTTTTACATCTCCGCCTCTCATTAATATCCAAGCTGATAAAATATTAATAAGCAGACCAAGGACTGCAATAATGAGCATCCCATTACTAGCAATCTCAACTGGTTCTTTAAAACGACGGATTGCTTCAATAAAAATGTATACCGAAATGACAATAAGAACGACACCGTTACATAATGCTGCTAACATTTCGACTCGCTTATACCCGTATGTTTTCGCAGTTGTTGCTGTTTTTTCTCCGAGTTTAAACGCAAGTAAACTTAAAGCTAAAGATACTGCATCACTTAGCATATGCCCCGCGTCAGATAGTAGTGCTAAGCTATTTGTTACAAATCCACCAACAACTTCTGCAATCATAAAACTTGTTGTTAGTAGGAAGGCAATTAGTAACGCCTTTTTATTTTTTGAATGACCATGATCATGCGAATGTCCCATACTTATACTCCTTTAAGTACAATATCTGTATGTTAGTATGAAACAAACTCCCCATCTTTATCCCGAATTGACTGATTGTAAACGCCCGCTTCCTCTGTATACACACTTCGCTATTTTTTAAACAATCCCTTTTTCTCAAATAAAACAAGACTACTTCTTTTTTATTTTCATATTGTTTACTAATGAAAGAATTTTTAAGGAGGTTACTTAAATGAAACGTTTATTTCTCTGTATGGAACGTGAACTTGTTGTAGTGAAAGAACACAATGATAACTATGAAACGACTTATCACTTACAAAATATGCAACCTACCTGTATCGCTGTTGATCCATTTCAAAAGAATCGTGTATATTGCGGAACATTTGGACGAGGTCTATGGTTAAGTGACGATAGGGGGGATTCATGGAGACCAATTGGAGATTCTTATCGTTACTTTGATTTCCCTAAAGAAGATGGTATTTTGCACTCCTCTATCACTTCCATAACAATAAGCTCAAATGAACAAGTTAACGGATATGGTGTCGTTTATGTCGGCACAGAACCGAGCGCTTTATTTCGCTCTGAAAATGGTGGTGAAACGTGGACTGAACTTAAAAATATGAAATCATTATTATCTTCTTATACGTGGGCATTTCCGCCTAGACCTTTTACCCATCACGTACGCTGGATTACAGTTGACCCAAATAACCCTAATACAATACACGTTTCAATCGAAGCTGGTGCTGTTATTCAAAGTAACGATAAAGGGCATACATGGATTGATAAAAAATTCGGTGCTCCTATCGATGCTCATCAATTACTTATGCACCCTAAAGCACCAAATCGCCTTTATGCATCATGTGGTGACGGATTTATGGGCGGACCTGATCGTGCTTATCTTGAGAGTTATAACAATGGAAACAGTTGGATCTCATGTAGTGCAGGACTTGAACATCATTATTTATACAGCATGGCTATCGATCCAGCTGATTGTGATACGATTCTCGTTTCTGCTGCGCCAAGTGCTGATCTCGCTCATCATCGTATCCCTTATGAATCTTATATTTATCGAAAAACGAAAGATACTCCGTTCCAGCAAGTACAACAAGGACTACCATCTGCAATCGGTACAGTCATTTCGATGTTTGCTACAAACGAAGCCGAACCACATACGTTTTACACGTTAAATAACAATGGCGTCTTTCAATCCAATGATAGCGGCGAATCGTGGGAACAACTAAACATTCCGTGGAAAGATGAATATAAAACGCAGCATCCGCATGCACTACTCGTCACTAGTTCTTAACGAAAAAAGACTGCCTAATCGTTTTAGGCAGTCTTTCTTTTATTTCTTTAAATCAATTACGATATCATCTAGAACAATATCTTTGCTCTTCGCTTCTTTTTTTGGTACTTCTATTTTCTTCTCGATTCCATTAATAAATTCCACTCCACCAAAGTTTTCTGGTGTATGAACTCTTAAATTAACATGAGGTGTAATAATAAGTTTCGTTGCATTTTCGCTCAGTTTTTGGAATGTAGCACTCCAACTACTTTTATGTGGCTCTGCTACTGTACTACTTCCACCATTGCCTTGACCTGCATATTGATTTCCTAAATCATCTTTTATTTCTAATTCCACATCAGCGCTATCCCATATACTTCTTAACGCCTTAGATTCTTCTTGATTATAAAAAACGATAAAGGACATCGAGGTTACTTCCATTTTGTCTATATTTACTTTTATTAATTTATTTTCAGAACTTCCTTTAAGTTTCACTTCTTTACTGTCCATCGCATTTAAAGAAAGCGCAAAATTCCAGTTCCCTTTAATTGATTGTGTTCCATCTACTGTTTCTATCTTATCTATCTCCCACTTGACATTTGCAGCATCCATTTTTATACCATCAACATCAGTTGCTGTACTCATACCTACGTATTTCTTGTCATCCACTTTTGTAATTTTAGAACTACCAGTCGTACCATTAAATCCGGCAATTTGTAAAAATTCTATTACATTTGGATTTTCTCCTAAATCCTTATCACTTTCAATAGAATATGTTATCGTTACAGTTCTTCCGTTAAAAACAGCATCATTGAGTGTAACCTTAACTCCATTACTCTCTCTCGTCATATTCAACTCAGTCGAAAATTCTTTATAATTTTCATATAACCCCGTTCTACCATTATCTAAAAATCGGAATATGTCACCTACAATTGGCAACCCTCCAGCATATGTAGGAAAACCGATACCAAGAGTTGCAACTGATAATCCTACTAAAATAGATGCAGCAGCGACACCTTTTTTCCAACTTTTCATCTTTTTCTTCGTACGTATCGATTGTTTTACATTTCGTTTTACTTTTTCCTTTTCAATTTCAGAAGCCTCAATTTCTTCTAGTTCTTTTTCATCTATATCAATATCATTTAATAGTTCATAAATGTCTTTCATATTGCACTACCTCCAAAACTAATATTCGTAGCATTTTGTTGTAGTTTCTTTTTCCCCCGGTACACTCGATTATCAATTGCTGCCCGAGTTAATCCTAACTTGCCACCTATTTCCTCTGTCTTCATACCAAGTAAATATTTCATAATGAACACCTTTTGATCTAGCGGTTCTAATTGATTAATGAGCTTCAATAATTCTTCCCTATCTTCCATAACGATTAATTCGTCTTCTGCTGATTTTTCTGTACTGATATGAAACTCATCTGAAATGATTTCTACTGTTTTAGTCGATTTCCGGTAATAATCAATTGCTTTAAACTTCGCAATCGCTGCAATCCACTTTTTAAAATCACTCGGCTCTCCATGAAATTTATTTGCGTTATTCCAAATGGAAAGAAATATATCGTTTATACATTCCTCTATGAGTCCATCATTTTGAATTGGGAGTAGAACTTTATGCGTGATCCCCTTTATGAGTGGTAAGTATGTATCGACAACAAATTCTAACGCGTCTTCTTTTTGCCGCTGTAATCTTTTTATAAAATTTTTCTCATTTGATTTCATGTAGCGATTCCCCTTATTGTTTTGTAAAAGCTTTTACATCCTATATAACGTCTCAAAAAATTTTTTCTCTCATCTTTTTTATTTTTTGTATGTAATGGAATACTTTCCCTTAGCCATTGTCTCACATAACTATGCGTTCAAAGAAAATTTTCTCAAGTCTGTAATTTAATTCATGTAGTACACTATTTATATAGTCATTTTTTAACTTGATGTACATTTTATTTCGTTAATCTACTATTTTAATTTAGGAGATGAGATGTGTATGTGTGGAATTACAGGTTGGGTAGATTGGAAGGAAGACCTTTCAAATCAACATGTTATTTTAAAAAAGATGGCAAATAGTATTCAGCATCGTGGTCCAGATGCTGAAGGATTTTGGTTTTCACCTCGCGCAGCTTTTGCACACCGCCGATTAATCGTAATAGATCCTAAAGGAGGAACGCAGCCAAAAACATTTCGTGCTGGTGATTATACTTATGCTCTTACTTATAATGGAGAAATTTATAATTTCCGTGAACTTAGAGAGCAGCTTCAAAAATGTGGGCATGCATTTGAAACCCATTCAGATACAGAAGTATTACTACATGCTTATTTAGAATGGAAAGAAGACTGCGTACGACATTTAAACGGAATTTTCGCTTTTGCCTTATGGGATGATCAGAAGCAACAATTGTTTTTAGCACGAGATCATTTAGGTGTAAAACCACTCTTTTTTACAGAAAGAAATGGCAGTATTATTTTCGGCTCTGAAATTAAAGCATTATTAGCGCATCCATCTGTCCCTGCTGAAATTGATGCGGATGGAATTAATGAAATATTTGGATTAGGCTTATTTCGCACTCCAGGATGTGGCGTCTTTAAAAATATTCAAGAAGTACGTGCTGGACATTCTATAACATTTACACGTCATAAAAAAGTAGTTACGAAGTATTGGAATTTAGAAAGTAAGTTCCATACAGACTCTATAGAAGATACATCTTCGCATATTTTATCTATTTTACAAGATACAGTAAAAAGACAATTAATTGCCGATGTTCCTCTCGTTTGTATGTTATCAGGCGGATTAGACTCTAGCGGTATTACTGCACTTGCGGGTAAAGAATTTGCTGCTGAAAATAAAACACTTCATACGTATTCTGTTGACTTTGTAAATAGCGCAAAAGACTTCGAACTGACATTTGCTCGCACTGGTTTAGATGCACCTTGGGTAAAACGCGTTTCTGAACATGTCGGGACAGCGCATCATGATATTATTGTGAATGCTGAAGAATTAGCAAATCAATTATTCGTTCCCCTTCATGCAAAAGATTTACCGAGTGCTGGTGAAATGGAAACTTCACTATATTTACTATTTTGCGAAATGAAAAAAGATGCGACCGTAGCTTTATCCGGCGAATCGGCTGATGAAGTATTCGGTGGATATCCTTGGTTTCATCAAGAAGAACTACTATATGTAGATAAGTTTCCTTGGCTAACAAATTGGAAAAATACATCTCCTCTTCTACTAAATGAAGTAAGTAACCAATGTAATCTAGAAGACTATATTGATACACGATTCCAAGAGGCGATACTTGAAGTACCTACTCTTGAAGGCGAAAGTAAAAAATCCGCGAAACAACGTCAAATGTTTTATTTATTTTTAACACGATTCCTTCCTTTCTTACTTGACCGTAAAGATCGCATGAGTATGGCTGTTGGATTTGAAGTTCGTGTACCGTTTTGTGATTATAGATTAGTTGAATATTTATGGAATGTTCCTTTCAACATAAAAAGTATTGATAATATTGAAAAAGGCATTTTACGTAGAGCACTACAACCAGCTTTACCTGACGATGTACGCAATAGAAGAAAAAGCGCTTATCCAACTTCACAAGATCCACTCTACTTACAAACAATCCGTAATTTAACACTTGATATGTGTAACAATAAAAACAATCCTATTTTCTCACTTATTAACCATTCCGTCTTACTTTCAATTGCTGATCAAAGTAATAAAGAGATTAACAATTTTGAGGCAAGAAGTGCCATGGAGTATATGCTACAAGTAAATGAATGGTTGAAAACATATCACATCCATATTGCTTAGCAAAAAGGAGTTCAAGGATAAAAACCTTGAACTCCTTTTATATTAATTAGCACATTGTTTATTATCAGTATCAATAGACCATCCAATAATCGTGGCACAGTCTCTACCTTTCCACTGCAGTACATTTGTTAATACGGGCTCAATCTGCAAGCTATTTCCGTCGTGCAATATTTCTACTAAAGATTGATCATCATCAAACCTTCGTTTGTCACACTCTAAAATACCGTCCGTTGCCATTACAATGTGATTCATTCCTTTTTCTAATCCTCTTACACCTGACGTAAAGCAAGGTGTATTTGCTGCAAAAATATTTTTCCTGCCAATATATTCGTAATTCTTCCGTTTATTTAATCGTCCTTTTCCATTTTTCGTTTTCTCAGAATGGAATAAATACGCGAAACAATCACCAACTGATAACCAATATAAAAATTCGCCTTTTCGTAAACAAATTAAGCAAGCGAGTTCCTCATCATCTTGATCACACTTTTTAATAAATAACTCATCTGTAAATAACGCTAATAAGTACATATGTGTATGATGGAAAGCTAAATGTATTGGATATGAGAATAACTCTTTTAGTTTTTCTTTTCTTTCCGAAATCGCTTCTATTATATAATCTATATTTTTTGTTTTGTGATGTGTATCAAAAATCATAACAAATTCAAATTGTAATTCAGGATCCCACCAAGCCAGCACCGCATCTCCTCGTTCATATGCATCACTCTCTTGATTTCCCCCATATACGCCGACTGAAAGAGGACCACATTTTTCAACATGTATTTCATCTACATACATCTGTTCATGACTAATCCATTTGAATGTATTCACAGCTATCATCCTCTCTCTTGCTAAATGTATACCTTTACACATAGATTACCTTATATTTCAATAAAAATAAACTTTTTCAACATTTTTTATCCAAATAAAAGGATTTTATTTCTAAAACAACGAATATATCTTACTATACGATATAAAAAAGGGGATTTATTATTATGAACAACATTAATCAACATTGGGAGAGCATTTATTATCACTTACGATACGAATACGAGGACAACCTTTCCCACCAAGCAATTCGTATTTTACAAATCGTTTCTCGTGAGAAAGATATAACAATTGGAAAAGTCGCTACTGAGCTTAGTCTTTCTCATAACACAGCGTCTGAACACATAAAACGCCTTATTCAAAAGGGTTTCATCGTTAAAGAGAGAAATAAAAAAGATGAAAGAGTGGTAAACCTTACATTAACAATTGAAGGAATTGAAGTATTAGAAAAACATACTTTACTAGATAAAGAAAAGATAAAAATATTAGAATCACAGTTATCAACAGAAGAACAACAATTAATTGAAAAAGCATTTTCCTTATTAGCGAAGGAGGCAAAATATGCATTTCCTCGTTAAAATAATCGTTTCGGCACTTATTATCGGCGTTATCACTGAAGTCGCTAAACATTACAGTACGATAGGTGGCTTTATTGCTGCCCTTCCTCTCGTGAGTTTACTTAGTCTATTTTGGATTTCATTCGAAGGCGGAAATAAACAAGAATTGA
Source organism: Bacillus cereus group sp. MYBK5-2 (assembly GCF_051915685.1). Lineage (NCBI taxonomy): Bacteria > Bacillati > Bacillota > Bacilli > Caryophanales > Bacillaceae > Bacillus > Bacillus cereus group sp. MYBK5-2. Next base: position 908,275 of record NZ_JBQAFE010000001.1, on the reverse strand, counting down.
GTCAATTTGCTTTAGGGGTATTATATGGATTCCCCGCATCAGCACTACTATTATTTATCGTCTATATTGGTTTGAAAAATTCATTTACACTTAGTACATCTGTCCTACTTGGTATAGGTGTTTGGTGTATCGTTTTTGCTTGTCAAAAATTATTTCAAGCTTAGGAGGAATTAACATTCATAAATTTGTAGAAATAATGGGGCAAAATATAGAAGTACATATAAAAGGAGATGGTAAACAAACTGTAGTCATTCAAACCGGAATGACTTGCTCATTTTATGATTGGTTTCCTATTATAGAAAAGCTTTCAGAGCACTTTACAGTTGTTTCATACCATCGCCCAGGTTACGGAAAAAGTGATTTAGGCAATCAGCCGCGTACAATAAGGCAAGTTACAAAAGAGCTACATATGTTACTAAACAAACTAGCTATTCAAGAACCATTTATTCTAATCGGTCATTCCTATGGAGGATTATGTGCACAACATTTTGCGATGTTACATGAAGATAAGCTGCAAGCACTTATTTTAGTTGATTCTACTTCGATGAACTTACACCGTTTAGATGAACTTCATTTACCAATTTCTGATCAAACTGATTCTGATGATGTTTGGTTTCAAAAATATAATATATATTCCAAAATGGATGTAGACACACTTTATAATGAACTAAAACCTATTCTCACCGATCAATCAAAACAGCAAATTGAATTCTCTACCTCGCCTTCATTATATAAAGCGACAGCTTCTGAACTATCGGCGTGGAAAAACTGTGCTCTCTCACTAAAAGAGCTATGTAAAACATTAGAAATACCATTAATCGTTATCGGTAGAGATCCTCAATATTCTATTACTCAATTGACTAATGGTGGCATGCCAAAAGAGGAAGCAACACAACTTGAAGCAATGTGGCAAGAACTAATTCACGAACAATTACACCTCTCAACTAACAGCCAATATATTCTTGCCGAACATGCTAGTCACGGTATAGAAAATGATCGACCAGATGTTATTATTGAAGCGATTCATTTCTTACAAATCAAAAAAGGAAGCAACTAAAGCTGCTTCCTTACTTATCTATTCATAATCTTCTTCATCATCGATTTCTTCGTAATATGAACTCCCATTACTTACATATATAGGGCCATTCGCAACATCAATACGTAGTACCCACGCCCATGGCACAGCTAAACGTTTATGTATCGCTCGCCAAAAGCTCATTGATTTTCTTTCGTACTCCTGGAACTCCTGAAGTAACTCTTTGTAGGAGGAACCGTCTAACTGAATATTTGCTTCTAACAAACGAGAATGGGCATAGTACTGTAACTCTAGTTCAGCAGCAATTTCCATTTCTTCTTCCGTTGCCATACCAATAATTGTTCCATCTTCTGGTGCAATTTCATATACGTTTTGAACTTCAATAAGCCCTTCTTTCTCTTTCTCAAACATGTAAACAGCCTCCTTTAACATATATTTTTTATGTTACAAAGTCATACTTCTACAATAACTTCTCTCTTTCCTCTTTTTTTGATAAACTTTTACAAAATATTTAACCGATGACCTGTTTTCTCTATTCTTTCAGCAGAAATGAAACGATTTTTATCAAAATTTAATTGATACACATCAGGCATATGAAGTGTTTTCCAAAACTCAAGATCATATTTCGAATTAAAATAATTCATGAGTAATACCATAATATTTCCATGCGTACCTATTACAATCTTCTTACCTTCATATTGTTTTAATATATTTTGCATACATATTACAGCACGCCTTTGTGCGACATCATTCGATTCTCCGCCTTCGTATGCAAAACTCCAATCTTCCCACACATTCTGCATAGCATCATTAAAATTTGATACCGGCTCTGTGCTCAATAATCTTTCACGCAAATCTTCTTCTGTTTGTATTGATAATTTATATGTATTCGCAATTCCTTGTACAGTTTGGATTGCTCTTTTGTACGGACTAGAAATAACAACATCAATATGTTTATCTTTTAATAAATGCGTTACATTCTCTGCATCACAGTGCCCTTTTTCAGATAAAGGTCGTTCCCGTTCTTCTTTTGTATATGTAGAATGGGCATGGCGAACAAAATATATTGTTGTCATTTTTCAACCTCCTTTCTTATTTTCAATCTATATTCAATAATAAGATTGGAAAATCCTGTATTACAAAAGAGCGCTTTTCATAAGCGCCTTTTGTTTACATAATAAAATTATTTCATTATAATTTATTTCTGAATTCCTCACTTATGACAATATCTCGAATAAAGTAATCCATATTACTTAGAAGTTTTTCAAATGCTTTTTCACTCAAATTGTTCATCATAAAGACAATCTCAATCTTATTCCCTTTTTTATCAGTACCATAGAAACTATTTGTTAATACAAATGCCGTAGAACCACCTTTCTGTCCAGCAAATTCGAACATACCCTCTCCTACGGTTCCTTTAAATATATTCTCAATCTCACCTTGCATTTGTGGTGTAAAATAATTTCTGCTATTTATCTTTTCCAGTAAACTCATGTAATCCTTCGCATTTGCACCTATAAACCGATCTGACCAAATACGCTGAAAGTCCATATCGACTTTTAACGATATCTCGCGTTTTGTCCATTCTTTCTCGTCTTTCATCCATTCATGTATTTGCCATACATGCTTAACATATTCATCATTAGACATATTACGTAGCTTGTCCAATGCTTTATTTTGAGGAATATGCAGTTCTTTTTCAACATAGCCCCTCATATATAATGCCCCTGTATACGTTGGATAAAATTCATCGTGACTATTTAAGCCTAACTCTTTCAAACTTTCATTTATCCGCGCTGCTCCAAGCTTGTCCAATAAATATGATGTATTCGCATTCGAACTATAATGGATCATTCCTTTCACTACTTCTTCTAAAGAATTTTGACCACCCTTCACTAACTCTTTAACTTTTACATCATCTAGCCATGCAGGGTGTGCACCACCATCAGTATTTTTCACATAGTATTTTTCTAATTCTTTCAATGAAATTTGCTCGTCTTTTCTTATTTTCCCTTCAGCTACTTGCTTAGCATATTCAATTGCTATAACGATTTTCGACATACTTGCTAGCGGTAGTTTTTCTTTTTCATTTATTGATGTCAATGTTTCACCATTTCTTTTAACAATTAAAGAAGTTGTTTTATCATCCTTATGTTCTTTTATGTAATTTAGCACATAATTAGAGTCTTCTTTGGAATTGACATATTCCTTCACTGAAAAGAAAGCTATACAGCCTACTATAGTAATTCCAGCTATAATTCCAACAACTTTTAATCCCCTCATGATAATCCCCCTAAAATAAACATATTATATATTATACTAAACAAATTTCCCTTTTTAAGTAATAATTAGATTATTTATACAAAAATACTTCTTTTCTTAAACAACAAAAAAACATGCCTTCATTAGGAAAGCATGTTTTGTGATATTCTTCACATTGTTTAGTTGAAAAATTTTACTTACCATGATGTAACATTAAATCACTAAGTTCTTCTTCAATGTGATTTAATTTCGCAACGCCTTCTTTCCATTTATGAATATAACGTGAAACCCCAACGAAAAACAAAACAATAATTGTGGAAAGAATAATACCATATACGATTGCTACAGTACTCATAGTTACACTTCCTTATAATTAGTAATGTGGTTATTAGTTATATTTTTATTATAAACCTTTTTCTTTCAAAATACTTCAATTTCAACTTTTTGTAACAAAATTGATTTTTCTAACATTTCGTTCGTAAAAATGGCATATTTTTCACAAATTATACAAAACTTCACCATATGTACTATTACCATATGAGTTATATTATTAAATAGAATAAAGGGGATGATTACTATGACGACTTGGTTTATTGTAATGTTAGTTGTATTTGGAGCATTTAAAATTATCGTTTCTAGCCTTCCTAACACTGTTATTGAATCCATTATTAGCAAGTACGAAACACATCCAAAACTTGAAGAAGAGAATGTGACTATTACAATTCACGGAAATAACGTAGAAGGCGAACAGAAATCAAAAATTATTCATGATTTTAACGAAGGTTTATTTTTAGATCGCTATTATGCACCACCCCATAATGAAGGCACGCCTTTAATTATCCATGCAAAACGTGGTAAAAAAGATTTCACATTTTATATTTACAGTCATGAAGAGCATGTTGATGTTGTAAAACAATATAAAAAGAAGGTAGTTGCTTATAGTTTACGCTCTAAAAATCTTCAAAATAGTGATATGTTCGTGTCAGCTGATTTAGCTTAATACTCATATATTAGAAAAAGGAATCCACGAAATATGGATTCCTTTTTTCTCATTTACTGAAAAATAAGCTCTGTCTTTAAACTATCTTTCGGTAACAACCAGCCTTTTTTCTCTAAACCCGCCATTAATAATTCCCTTTGTTTTGTCACAATACTTTCTTCATTTGTTTTAAATGACACTTCTATTACGAAGTCATCTTCTAATTTCCCAGTATTACTTAATGGCCAAATTTCAATATTTGCTTTTATGTTTTCAAACTCTCCTGTATATCGCTTCATTAATACAGGACCGTAAATACGGGAATTCTTTAACATCTCTTCTCCCCAATTTGTATACAACCATTTGTTCATTTTCCCTGGTAATTTTTCTATTAACATGTTTTGAGCAGCTTGTTCATTTGGTAAATCAAGTATCCCATATCCTTTAGCACTGTAGCTTTTCTTATTTGAAATGCTTAATGTTTTCTTCTCAAATCCCCAATCTATTTCCGCCTCATAACTATCCGTATTACTATCGAATCCTTCTTTTTTAGCTACTTCTAGTGCATCTTGAATTACACCATTTTGAATAGGATATCTTTTTTTATATGTTAGTTCAAAATCTTTACTAAATTCTTTCTTTCGAATTCTAGCAAACCAACCTTCATCACTTAAACTTTTATTCGCAGTATCTAAAAATTGCACTTGTATTCTTTCATATTTTGTACCAGCCTGGAAATGTTCTAGCACCTCTTGCTTCATCTCTTTGTTATAACCTAATACTTGTTCTGGCTTTAATAATAACTTCACTTCAAAACTAGGTTTCATTGGACTAGCAGTAAACCCTTCCTTAACGTTATAAAGGAAACAACAAAAGAAAATGCTTACGAATACAAATACTTTTTTCATATACCTATCCCCTTTACATTTCAAATGACTTCTATACGTTCCATTGCAAGTGAATATACATTTTCATATCCTGCTGTACTTAGCTTTTGTTGTAATCGATCCGTATCCTCTTTAAGAGCGTGCACTAGCACCGTATGTTCTGGTAATAATGTATTTAACATCTTTTTAACGTCTCTTATACTTTGGTGAACTTTATACGAAACTCGATTCACCCTACATGTATTCCTTACATGCTCTTTCATAACTTTTTCTGCAAAACTCCCTTTCGCAATATGCCCAGTAAAAATAACGGCATTCCGCTTTTCATTCCGAAGCTGTTCATAGTATAACTGTGCTCGTTTCGTTTGCATATTCGCATCACTCATTACAACTATTCCGTAACTATTTTGCATACTAATGTCATTATCCATCACTATTATGTTTCTTTTTAGACTCTTCATAACCCATTTAAGTTCTTTATTATTTTTTATCCAATCTTTATATGCGAACATCTCTTCAAATCCAGCCAAAATTTCTTTATCTACTATAAGAGGAAATTCTTTATATCGTTCATATAAATACAATACTATATCTTGCGCCCTACCAAGTTGTGGCAGCGGTAATAATGCTATTCCTTTATTTTGCATAACTCGTTCAATTTCTGCACATAGTTCGTTTACACGTTCATTTTGCGAAACATCATCTGTGTGATAAGCGGCATCCACAATTGCGACTTTTATATTGTGGCCCAATTTCTCAGGTAAATTAGCTCGTAGTATATTAGACTCTGCTGAATAGTCGCCTGAATAAAATACGTATGTATTATACATATCAACTAAAAACCAAACAGCTCCCAATACATGCCCACTATATCCCCATTGAAACCGCAATGTAGGAGTAATTTGTACCCATTCATTTGGATTGCTAATCTCATCAATACATACATAATTTAAATCTTTTATGTGTTGGTCGCTATAAGGTAAATCCCACCCTTGCATCACATTATAGTTTCTCCATTTTTCATAATATAACGGCAGTTGCTCCTTCGTATAACGAGTCGTCCAAATTTTTTTCTTATAGCCATACTTCGCTAATAAAGGTAAACCCATCGTATGATCTTCATGAATATGTGATAAAAATACCGCATCTAAAAATGGAACAGCTTCTCTCTCTATTTTTGGATAACTATCCTCATAAGATCGATTAATACCACAATCAAATACTATTTTCGTCTCTTTATTTTTTACAAAATAGCAGGAGCGACCGTACTCTCCAGCTCCTCCCCATACTTCTACTCTCATCATGCTACCCCTTTTCTTTTTTGCTCCATATGTTGCAGCAGTAATAAGCACATTGTTGTAAGTCCAACAGAAACAGCGGCCATCGCCATGCCTATAGATACTTCACCCTGTTCAAATTGAGCAAAAATAAACGTTGCTGACGTTTCTACTGATGGAGGTAATACGAGAAGCGATGCTACTAACTCTCTTATCGAAATTGTAAATGTCATCGCCCATCCAGCAAAAATGCCTGGGATAATAAGAGGCAATATTATTTTTCTAAAAATATAAATATAATTTCCAGAAAAAACACTTCCTGCCTGCATGAGAGAATCATCAATTTGTCCGAGTGATGATTTTACATATTGCACCGTGTAAGGTAAAAACAGAACAACATACGTTACGATAACCATGATTGGTGTATTGTAAATTGACATAGGCATATATGGTGAATTCCAAAATAGAATAAGACCTACAACCATAACGATTCCTGGTACCATATTCGGTAACATACCGCACATATCAAGCCATTTTTCAGAGGTTTTTTTCCCCTTTCGAATCATAAGTGCCACAAAGACTCCAATCATTACCGCGATAATCGCTGTTACGAGTGAAAAAAGAAAACTATTCCATAAAGCCTCTAATCCCGGAGATCCTATTGTAAACAATGCCTCATAATGGCTTGTTGTAAAGTTATTTACATGTAAACCGCCGCCTCTTAATTTTGACAAAGAAGCAATCAGTATAGAAAAGTATGGAATTCCAATTGATACTATTAATAAACCAATTACATACATCCATGCTACAACGCGCGTAAATATAGACAAAGTATATCTTTTAGATTTCACACCTTTTCCACTAACCATTGCATATGAATACTTTCGATTCAATACATTTTGCATATACCAAATAAGCATACAAGCACTAAGTAATAAAGAAGATAATGCTGTTGCACTACTAAAATCAATTGGCCAACTCGAAATAAATTTATGGATTTCTGATGTTAACACGTGGAATCCTATTCTACGTCCGAATGTAGCCGGTGTTCCAAATTCAGCAATCGTCTTTACGAAAATGAGTAAAGCACCCATTACATAACTTGATACTAATAACGGCAATATTATTTTTCTTAAACGATAGAAAAAACTTCCGCCATGAACTGCTGCAGCTTCTTCTTTACTACTCCCAATCTGAAGTAACGTGTTTTTCAGCATGAAATAAAGGAATGGGAATAAATGCAGACTCATAATTAAGACCATACCTCCTAAACTAAAAAACGATGATGAAACTGTCTTTAGCATCGGAAAAAATTGTTCAAAATAGCCGTTAGGTTGCATGAACAAAATCCAGCCCATTGATCCAATATACGGCGGTGTCATAAATGGAATCATAAAAACAATATCTAACTTACTATACTTTCCTACATCTGTTTTGCTCATAATAAACGCCAATGGAAATGCAAATATTGTAGCTCCTATTACAACGAGTACACCTAGAAGCATCGAATTCAGAAAAATCCCAGCTAATCCACCACTCTGCATCACTTCAAAAGGCTTTAAAAAGTTCCAACTACTATTTTCATATATACTAGAAAACAAAATAAGAAAAAGGGGAATGACGATTAACATCGCCACAAGCAATAACGCTACCGTCATTCCAACTTGTCTTACTGATACGAATCGATTTACCATGGAATCACCATCTTATTGAAATACTTTCTTAAATTGTTTTCCTATTTCATCTTGCTCTTTCTCAACTGTTTTCCAATCAATATTTAATACTGGAATCTCTTCTACATTTGGTCTATTTTCAGCTTTTATATCTGTTCTACCAGGCAATAAATACGCTTTAGAAACTTGTTTTTGTACATCATCGGATAATAAATAATCAATAAACTCTTTTGCGCCTTCTACATTTTTACTATCCTTCATAATCCCCGCTGCACGTGGGCTAATAACTGTTCCGCTTTTTGGATAAACAATATCAACCGGTTCACCCTTTGCTTTTGCACTGTACGTCATATAATCAACACCCGCAATTACCATATCTTTCGCACCTGTTACAACTGGGTCTAACGCTTCCTGATTTGCTCCTGCTACTGTAACTTCATTTTTCTTAAGCTGCTCAAATAAATTCCATCCATCCTTTCCATTCCTTTTCACATATCCTGTTACAAAGTCTAAAGCTGAACCTGAAAGTGCTGGATCTGGAAGATTCACTTTCCCTTTCCATTCTCCTTTCGTTATATCGCTCCAATCTTCAGGCGCTGTCTTCACATTTTTTGTATTGTACACAATCCCTAATGCTGAAGCACTATACCCGAAATAATGTCCTTTATCATCTGACCATTCAGAACGCAGCTTATCAGCTTGTTTCGCTTCTTTATAAGCTAACGTTTGACCCTCTTTCTTTAATCCTTCCATCGCTGGTAATGATGCAAGTACGACTACATCAACGACTGGATTTTTCTTTTCAGCTTCCATTCTCGCTAAAATTTTACCAGTTGTCCCTTGAAACATTTCCACCTTTATACCAGTTTTCTTTTCAAAGTCTTTTTGAATTTTTTCTGCTAACCCTTTTGGCCCTGCACTATATACAACAATTTTCTTTTCAGTCGTATTTTTACTTTTTGCATCTGCATTGCCTGTCTTTGAACTACACCCTGTTACTACAGCCGAAAATAATAAAGTACATACAAATAAAGACTTAAGCGAACTGAATTTCTTCATACGATTCTCCCCCTATATGATGAATACATTTTTTTGGCACATATAACGATACTGGTTTACCGATGCTTAATTTACTATTGTGATAAGCTGTCCATATTCCGAGTGCCCCCATGTTTACTTTTATTTCATACCGTTCTCCTACATATGTAACGTGCTGAATTTCACCTGTATACATTTCGCACACTTCATTTTTCGTCCAGCTCACATGCTCTGGACGAACCATTTTTTTACCCTCTACAAGCCAATTCGCCTTACCAACAAATTTGGCAACAAATTCATGAGACGGTTTCACATAAATATCTTCCGGTGTTCCTTTTTGTAATACTTCTCCTTGTTTCATGACAATAATTTGGTCTGACATTGACATTGCTTCTGTTTGGTCGTGAGTGACATACAGTGCAGTTAAACCAATGGAATGAACGATATCCATAAGCTCTATTCTCATTTCTTCTCGCAAAATTGCATCGAGTGCACTTAGCGGTTCATCAAACAAAATAAAATGAGGTTTTGTTACAATTGCTCTAGCGAATGCGACACGTTGTTGCTGTCCACCAGAAAGTTCGTGTGGATACCTTTTCTCCATACCTTGCAGGCGAACTCGCTTTATCGCATCTTCTACTTTTTCTCGCAATTGATTCGTTTGCTTTGTAGCTCTTAAACCAAATGCAACATTTTCAAAAACAGTCATGTGCGGCCATAAAGCAAAATCTTGAAATACCATACCGATATTCCGTTCATGAGGAGATGTCTTTATCTTTTTGGCAGCAGAATACATGCACTGGTCTCCAAAATATATTTCTCCCTTATCCGGTTCTTCAAGCCCTGCTATCATTCTAAGTAAAGTCGTTTTCCCACACCCCGAAGGTCCTAAAAGTGTAGTGAATTCCCCTTGTTTCATTACAATCTGCAATGGCTTTAACGCCTGTATTTTTCCAAATGTCTTTTCTAATCCACTAATTGTAATATCCATTGCTTCACCTCTCTCCCCTCATTCTTAACCTGCTTTCATTCTATATGGAAGATTTATACTGAATGTTAATGTACTGTAAAGATTAAATTAAAAAACTTCTAATAAACTATTTATTTCTATAGATTTTTTCTATAGTTAAAATAAAAAAGGCGGCAATTCATAGTGAATCTCTTAAAATTAGAAATTGTAGTACTTATTAAGAAATACAAAAAGCTTACAATCGTTGCAGAAAAACTTGGCGTTAAACAACCAACTATTACTTTTCATATAAAAAGCTTAGAAGAAGAACTCGGTGTGTCTTTATTCGAATTACGTTCTGGAAGGTATTTCTTAACAGAGGCTGGTGAGGCTTTGCACCATTATGCTTGTAAAATAGATGCACTTATGAAAGAAGCTAGACGTGTCACGCAAGAGTTTAAAGATTTTCATAAAGGTGCTATAACAATCGGCGCTAGTTATGTACCAGCGACTTATCTTTTGCCAGCAGTCGTTCATCAATTTCAATGTGAATTTCCCAATATAAAAATAACGCTACTAGTTAAAACAGCTCCTGAAATTCGAATGATGCTACAAAATCACGAAATCGATCTTGGGATAATTTCCGCTGCTCCATTTGATGAACCACTTTTAAAACAAACGAATATAATGCCCGATACACTTGTTCTTGCCTTTTCCAAAGAACATCATTTTTCAAAGAAAGACAATGTATCGTTACAAAATATAGAAAAGGAACGCATACTATTGCATCGTAACCCATCTACAACAAGAGATTTACTTACACAATGGACGTTGGCGCATAACATTACATTCCAATCAGAAATTGAATTAGATTCATTAGAAACGATGAAACAAATTTTAAAATATGGTAATGGAATTGCCTTGATTTCTAAACTTGCTATCGAACAAGAAATACAACGAAATGAGCTATGCTATATACCAATCCCTGAATTTGAATTTCAGCGTAATATTTATACGATTCATCATGAGGACAGATGGAATTCTAAAATCATTTCTTTTTTACTACAGAGCATCACTTCATTTGCAACAAAAGATTAAAAGGCTGTCGTTATGCACGACAGCCTTTTAAACTATAAATCTATTTATTTTTCTTTGCCTCAATTTTTGCTTGCGCCTCTTCAGCCTTATCTAATGCTTCTGATACTTTCTTCTCTTTTTCTTTCACTTCATCTATACTATCGACAGCTTTAATAATTTTATCGATTCCTTCTTCTTCTACCTTTCTACGCTTTGCCACTCTTTCATTTACTTTCTCTTCCACATCTTTTGCTTTTTGAAGCATATTCTCTGCATTTGATGTTACAGCTTTTTCAAGTGCATCGTCTTTTTTCATTTGTAACACTTCATTTGCAATGTCTTTCGCTTCTAAATACTTACCGTCTTTTAATGCTGTTGCTCCGTGATCCATTTTCTCAGCAACTTCTTTATATGATTTCGCTTCATTTCCTGATTTCTCTTTTTCTGCTTTTTCGAACCACATTGTTGCATCACTATACTTTTCATCTTTCAATGATTGCATACCTGTTTCAATATATGTGTCATAATTGCTACATCCAGCCATTACGACTAATAGAAAAAGCATAACAAAACTTAATTTTTTCATGCTGTTGTCTCCTTTTCTTTGCAAGCTCACTTTACTTTAACATACATGAAAAAGAGTTTCAAAAACTAAAATACTAATTTAGTCATTTTTATAATGATAAGTCAAATTTTTATTATTTTCTTATTTTTAAGCGGACACATCTACTTGTTTTTTCGCCATATGTTGCTTTACTCCAACTAATACAACTAACAATAACCCTCCGCCTATTGTCATCATAACAATGCTAGTTGGCAACATATCTAATAGTAGTCCATATACAATCATACCAAGTGGTGCGATTGCAGTCGCAATTGTTTCAAGTAGGCCAAACACACGCCCTAGGTAGCTCGGATCTGTCGTTTTTTGCATATGTACTTGCATTGGAATGTTTACAATCATAATTGCTATACCAGTTAACATCATAAAAGCAATATAGTAAATAAAACTTGCTACTTTTGGAATGATAACTAACAACGGAAAGACTGTACATAAACTTAAACCTGCAAACAAAAACAGTCCAGTATAAATAGAACGAAACGGATTATTCACTTCTTTACGCACTGATAAAGCAATCGCTCCCATTAGCATCCCGACTGCTAACATTCCCTCTACAGTACCGAGTTGCTTTGAAGATAAATGCAATGTATGGACGATAATGTACGGAAGTGCAACTGTTAGACCACACGCAAAAAAGTTTACCCACAATGCTATTTTCATTAAACCATATATTTCACGTTGTCTTTTTACATATAAAAAACCTTCTTTTATACTCATCAAGAAATGCTCTTTACTTTCAGCCACTTCTTTTTTATATAAATCAAATACGATAAATAATTGCAAAATAACCGCTAAAAAGAACGTAATACTATTTAATAGGAAAAACGATTTAATTGAAAAGAAACCATATACAACTCCGCCAATAATCGGTCCTAAAATATTTGATAAAGAAGCCGCCGTTTGATTTAAAGCACTCGCTTTTTGAATACGTCCTTCATCTACTAAACTCGGAATAGACGAAGTTAATGCAACAGAATAAAAACTTGCACAAATTGATAATAATGCTGCTGAAATATAAATAAAAAGAAGTGATGGCCCAAATATAGTAGCAAGAATAAACATACTAAGCATTGTTAAACTACTTAATAAATCAGTACCAATGACAAGCCATTTTCGATTCACACGGTCTGCTACAGCACCAGCGATTGGGCCACAGATCATCCTTGGAAGTGATCCGCAAACGAGCGTAATTGCAAAACCCATCCCTGAACCAGTAGTCTTTAATACATATACCCCCATTGCGAACGTATAAATACCTGCGCCTAATAAAGACGTCATTTTTCCAATCATCATTAAAATGATATTTCTAGTTGCAATCTTCATTCTTGAATCATGTTGTCCTATACTTATATCTCCCATTTTTGACTCTCTCCCCTTAAAAGTTAAATTGTGTTAAACTTATTATATAATCAACTTTCCAATTTTTACAACAAAAAGTTTAATGACATTTAACTTTCTAACTATAAAGGAGCAATTATATGGCTACTCTCGGTGAAAAAATTAAAACGTTACGAAAAGAAAAAAAGCTTACGCAAACAGCACTGGCAGGTTCGGAACTGACAAAAAGTATGCTTAGTCAAATTGAAAATGGAAAAGCTACACCTTCTATGAAAACATTACAATATATTGCGGAAAAACTTGAATGTGAAACGAGCTTTTTATTAGAAGAAGATGAAGAAGAAATTGTGGAACTTATTCAAAAAATGGAGCCATTAATAAAATCAAATAAATGCGATGAAGTATACAAGACTTTACTACCTATCGTTCAAAAAGAACTACCCCTTACTTTAAACACAGCACGTTTATATAAACAGTTCATAACTGGAGCGGCCATTATGAACGATTACAATATTGAATATTACGTTGAAACAGCTGTTTCTATATTTGAAAAATATACTTTGTATCGTGAAAGTACTGAAACGAAACTACTGTTTTACTATATGCTCTACAAACGGAAAAAATATAAAGAATGTTTACAGTTGATTACCAAAATTCGCGATGAATATAAAACGAAGAATTTAGAAATGGATCTCATTACACATATACAATTATATTTAAAAGAAGCAATTATTTTACTCGCATACGGTAATTATGAAAAATGTGAAAAAATCATTTTAGATGCACTTGCATTTTCAAAAAAACATCAAGTGTATTATAAAACAGATGAATTTTACCGTATTTTATCTTATCAAAAAATCATTACAACCGATAAAGAACGATATTTATATTACATAAAAAAATCGGAGCAATTTGCCATTTTTACAGAAGATACTCTATCCGCTGCAAATATAGATATATTAAAAGCTTATTACTACAATACCGTTACGAATGAATATACAATTGCGTTAGAACATTTAGAACAATTCCGAGGAAAACTAAAAGATGTACCGATTTTTCAAGCAGATGGATTATATTATCTTGAAAAAGGAAAATCTCTGTATGGTTTAAAACGTTACAAGGAAGCTTTGGAAACATTAAAACGTGCTAATATTCCAGATTATATGAGTCATCCACTTGATCAGTCATGGTTATTAACAGCTGGATCATATCGTGCCCTGTGTCATATAAAACTTCAAGATAAACCAGCTGCTCTGAAAGAAGCAAAAGAAGCAGTTCAAACGATAGATGGTTATCCTGATTCCATCTTTTCTTCATTTATTAAAGAAACATTACAAATAATACAAAAACTTTAAGAATGTCTCTAAATGGTATATTATTCCTCTTTTTTAGCAAAGATAATAATGATGGGAGGAATATAAATGAATATACAACGTGCAATAGAGCTTTCTGCGTCAGCGGAACAAGCTAATGTTAGCTTTCAAGGCATGCCTGTTATGATTCAACACGTCGATGAAAGCAATGAAACCGCCCGCATATATGAAGTAAAAAACCCAGGACGCGAATTAACTGTTCCAGTTAATAGCTTAGAGGAAATATAAGAAATGCCACTTCTCTTTTGAAGTGGCATTTTTCTTCTTTCAGATTACTTATTATAAATTTCTTCAACCCTTTATTTTACATGAGCTGAAAAAATAAGAATTTTCTACTTCTTTTCTTTTTGTGACCTGCTAAAATACAAACTATGGATTAATTATTCGTACTATACATTAAGGAGGAAAAATAATGGCATCTAATTTAGAAAAAAACAAGCCTTATTATGCAGTTATATTCACTTCTAATTTATCAAATGATACAACTGACTATAATACCGTTGCCGAAGAAATGGAGAAACTTGCAAAGCAACAACCTGGATTTTTAGGTGTAGAAAGTGCACGAGGTAATTCTGGACTCGGAATAACAATTTCTTATTGGGAATCACTTGATGCGATTGAAAATTGGAAAAAGAACACCTTACATAAAGAAGCGAAAAAAAGAGGTCGTGAGCAATGGTATGAAAACTTCAACCTGCGTATTTGCCTTGTTGAGAAAGAATTTAAGTTTCAAAGAGGCACAATATAACTATGAAAGAAAAATTAGCTCTCGTTATTGTTCATGAAATATATGGTGTGAACGACCATATGCATCACGTTACCCAGCACTTTACTTCATCTCATATAGATGTATTCTGTCCTAATCTTCTACACTTACAACATGCATTTCATTACAGTGATGAAGAAAAAGCATATGAACATTTTGTAAATCATATTGGATTTGATGATGGAAAAAAGCAAATTGAAGAATTCATTTCTCATCTTTCTAGTAGTTATACACATATTGGACTTATCGGCTTTAGTGTTGGAGCTACCATCTCATGGCTATGTAGTAACAATCCGAAAATAGATTTTATTATCGGATGTTACGGTTCTCGTATACGTGACTATGTTCACATAAAGCCTACATGCGCTACACTACTTATATTCCCTGAAAAAGAAGCTAGTTTTTCAGTATCCTCTTTAATTCACACATTGCAGCAACAAAAGAATCCTTTATTAGAAATAAAACAACTACACGGTGAACATGGATTTCTAAATCCGTACACTGAAAAATATAACGGGCACTCTACAAAAGAAGCATACAATTTAATAGATTCATTTCTTGTAAAGTGAAACTTCAATCAGTGGGGGGGTTCATCCCCCACCTAATCTCTTTTCTTACGTTGAGTTTTAAGGTGTGGGTCTTACTGCCCATGCGTGATAAAAACAATCTTATACAGGAGACTCTAAATGACGCTGACATTACTCTTACTTGTTTTCATACTCATTGCCTTTATCTCAGCGCTAACTATCATTTTTAAAACCGTAAAAAAAGGGCTATTTTTCAACCGCCCCTACTTACAATCTATTATCGTTTGCCTTTTATTTTTTACTAATTGGACCTTATATGTAACAACTTTTTATTCGTTACTTCCCGAAAAAATTAGTGAGTTCCTATTCCTACCCATTTGGTTTTTCCTTTGTATTTTAGGTTTTATAACTTTCTGGCGCGAATGGAGAAATAATCGTGTATTTTCCATATGTATCGTTCTTCTTTCCTTTATTAGTTTTTTATTTGGGTTATTGTTGTTAATTCTTTCGGGGATGTAATAGAAGAAGGAAGAAAAGCCAACTTTCAACTTTTCTTCCTTCTCTGTTTACCTTTAGTTTTCACTGTCACTGATTCACAAGGTGTATAATATATTTGAGGTGTCGCCTTATCAACAAACATCATAAACGTAACGAAACCGATAATAAAGAAAATAAACAACGTTAACAAAATTGCTCCTATCGTTAAAAGTATCATAACACCACCCCTATATTTTCATGTTATTACACCTTTCGCTATTATATGAGCGTAATCCTTTTTAGAAAAAGAAACGTAACAAAATAATCACAACCACTCCTGTTAATACTGTACCTAATAAACTACGAGTATATATGGCTACAAGAAATGTTGGAATTGCTGCGATCAGGTAATCCCATTGCACCGTCTCATGCATAAATAATACTTGTGCTAAAAGTGCTGCTAATATTGCAATTGGTATGTAATTTAACCATTTTAAACCCCAGTCTGGAATTTGTAGTTTACTAAATACGAGTAGAGGTAAAATACGTGGCACGAGTGTAACAGCTCCTGCTGCTAATAAAAGTAATAATACATCTAATCTCATTTCCATTTTTCAATCACCACTCCAATCGTCGCAGCTAGTAATGTTGCGATAATAACCGCTATACTATCTGGCATAAATAGGTGTGAAACGTATGCGATAATAATTGCTACAATTGCAACACTTAAATGAATTGCTAGCTTTGGTTTACTACTTATGAGCTGAAGTACAAATAATCCGATAAACATCGCTGGTAATGCATAATCCATCCCGTATGTATGTGGATCTGGTATCCACTCACCAAACAGACCACCAATAATGGTAGCAAGAATCCAGTTTAAATAAGCCGTTACATTTAGCCCAATCATCCATCTTTCGCCTAAATATCCTTTTTGCGCTGCATGCTGCACTGCGACGCCGAACGTTTCATCTGTAATTTGCGAACCAATAATGACGTTTTTTAATAGAGGTAGTTTCGTAAAGTACGGTGCGAGGGCAGCACTCATTAATAAATGGCGTAAATTAACAAAAAATACAGTGAAAATAATTGCGGAAGCAGGAGCACCGGCTGCATACATACCAGCTAATATAAATTGGGCAGAACCTGCATAGATTAAAGTGGACATAAATGCAATTTCAATGATAGAAAAACCTGCTGTTTTTGCAATTACACCAGCTGCTATACCGATGCTCAAATAACCAAATACAGTTGGTAAACAATCTTTTACTCCTTGCTGAAATGTATCATCGCTCTGCAAAGCTACATGTGCCTGAGCTTTACTCATCTCTATCATCCTCCATTCCCTCTAAAGTTCGTTTTCCTGTTACGACATGAACTAAATCTATATTTTCACGCCATAACGTATCTAACTTATCAGCTCCAAATTCCTTTGTGATTTCTTCAACCATAATATCGTGCCGCACATACTCTGTCGCAACGAGAACTAGCGCTGGGTCATACGTTGTAACGGCCCATGAAGTGCTATCATTTGAGAAGTTCGCAATTAATACTTCCTCTCCATCACGAGCAATAACAGTTAAATGACCACCCATTCTCTTTTCAACAACGTGGGGCGTCATATAATTATGGTGAAATGTCGCTCCTATTTTTGTTTCTGGAGCTCCAAATAAGATTGAAAATATATGTACACCTTCCTCTTCCTTTTGATGAATGTATGGCTCTATTTCATGCACTTGATCTTCCCATACAGAAATCCATAACTCTTCCTTAGCTCTACTAATTATATTGCATATTTCTTTCAAAACACGATCATTTGAGCGAATATGCGAAATTACATCAATCTGTCTTTCTTGTTCTAAACCATTTAATTTCTGGTCTAAAAACTCAAAGGACTTTTCAAAGTCTTTTCGCATTCGATTCATTAATTCGGTAGCTGGTACTGGTACATATTTAACTGGTTCAGAAGGTACAATATGCACCGCTCCTTTATCCATTAACTTACCGAGTACCTCGTAAATCATAGAACGAGGTACTCCTGTTTGTTTACTCACTTCATAGCCTGTTACTGGGGAATGTTTTAACAATCCAATATACGCTTTACATTCATACTGGGAAAATCCTAACTTTTGTAACTCCTTTATAATTTCATCCATCGGTAACCCCTCACAATCTAAATCGCCCTTACTTCAAAACGACGATTTTGCTTCCCTTTACTTTTTACTTTATCAATAACAAGTGTTCCTATTTCACTCGTATTTTTCACATGTGTGCCTCCACAAGCTTGTTCGTCTAAATTTTCAATTGTAACAATGCGGATTTCTTGGATAGTAGTTGGCAGGAGATTTATTGCTGTTTTAATCATTCCTACAGCATTTTCTGCTTCTTCGCGGCTCATATAACGAGTAGAAATTTCTTTATTTTGCTTAATAAGTTTATTCACTTCCTCAACAATTTCTTCTACTTCCACGCTCGATAACTCTTGTAACTCATTAAAATCGATACGTGCTTTATCAGGATAAATTTGATTTCCGGTGCATAGAGCTCCATACTTTTCATAAACAACAGCTCCGATAAGATGCAGTAAAGAGTGATGACGCATTAAATTATGACGTCTTTCCCAATTTATCTCTAATTTAACTGGACCTAATTTTACTTGAGCTTCATCTTTTATATAGTGAACTATTTCTCCTTGCTCCTTCTTTACTTTTTCAACTTCAAATACAGACCCATCTTGTACAATGACACCCGTATCACATTCTTGCCCTCCACCAGTTGGATAAAAAACTGTTTCTTTTACAAATACTTTATTCCCTTCTACTCTTATCACTTCTGTTTCGCAACTCGTTTTGTATGCATCTTCTAAATATAATGCCGTTGTCATACTCCCACCTCTTTAGTAGTTATAGTTATACCTACTAATATAAAAAAGAAGCTTCATAAAGTCAATTGATAATTCTGAAATTTGAAATTAATAAAAGACTCCTTTATTAGGAGTCCACTATCTCAATATTTCATTCGCTTCTTTTTCATAAATTTTATCAAATGACGTCATAACACGCTGTGATGCTTGAATCATCTTTTGATCTGTCATAAGATCTGCCATCTCTTTCGTCATATCTACATTTGAATTTTCTAGCATATGATTTTTTACTATTCCTGTTCCGTTCGGTAAATTAGCAATGTTTCCTTCTGCTAGTGTAAAGCTTTTGTTTTCACGTTGCACGAGACGTGCATTCGTTTCTGCATCTACTGTTTTTGTTTGTAAACGAGCAATATTATTTTGTGTTACTTCATCATATAATGTACCATCTGCTTGTACAGCAACCTTTGCTCCTTCTGGAATACGAATACGCTCATTATTCTCTCCCATTACGAAAGCACCAGATGACGTTTGTAAATAACGATCACTATTTAATGTGAAACTACCATCTCTCGTTAAAAACGTTTCATCATTTTTAGAAGTAACGAAAAATGATGTTGTGCCGGCCGCGCCGTCATCTAAAAAGAAATCTGTAGCGCTATTTGTCATTTGTATATTTCCTTGTACTAAATTCACATGCGTTGCAGCTGGTACTACAGCGTAATCGACCGAACCGATATTTGTTACCGCCCCATCTCCGCGGCGATATGTGTCTTGTACATCAAATACTTTAGACGTCATATTTTCTGCTTTAAATCCTGTCGTTTGAGCATTTGCAACGTTATTCGAATGAACATTAATGCGCTGCATGTAATTCATCATGCCCATAGAACCTATATAAAGACCGTTCATATTCGTTTGAATAAGGCAAGCGCCTTATTCTTCACCTCTTTTCTACGATGTTTGTAACATTTGTTTTGCTAAATGTTCAGCTGTAGCGATATGTATATTTTTCTTTATGTCTTGGCCATCTGTCATTAATACAATAGGAGCTGATGATACTGCTGGAATTTTCAACAATTCGCCACTACTTGCTGTTTCATCAAATTTCGTAAACACAATACCATCTATATGAATATCTTTAAAGTTTGTAATGATTTCAATCATATCTTTACTTTTCATAGAAGCTGATAACGTTAAACAAATATAATCTGGTTCTACTTGTCCCATCGTTTCAATCATTTCTTCCACTGTTTCTGACGTACGATAATTTTTCCCTGCTGTATCAATTAAAATATAATCGACGCGTGCTTCTTCTTTAAAATACGTAAGCGCTCTTGTCATTGCAGCTTCATCACGCACAGCAATTACTTCAGATCCAATTGTCTTTACGTTATCTTGCAATTGCTGCACTGTCCCTATGCGCGAATGATCGGTCGTTATAAAACCAACTGTTTTTTTCTTACCGTGAAATTGCCATGCCATTTTCGCCAGTGTCGTCGTTTTACCAACGCCAGTTGGACCGATTAATGCAATTGTTTGTACTTCTTTTTCAAAGACGTTTTCCGTATTAAAATGAGATTTCATATCTTCCAATATGTACCTGATAACTTCTTCTTCCGTAATCATCGTTGCATTTTCAAACTTTATTTTTAACTTTTCAGCATATGCATGAATGAAATATTGTTCCACATCGTTTTGTTCTAGCATCCGAATTACTTTTTGAATAATAAACGGTACAGATTCTTGATTTTCTTTCTTTGGAGCTACTTCTTCTTTCTTTACTGGAACGACTTGTTTCACAACTTTTTTCTTTTTCGTTACTTTCGTTACTTCCGTTTCTTTCATCGGTTTCACAACGACGATTCCTTTTTCAAACAGCTTTAATAGTTTCTCTTTTTTTCTTGCCCATTCTTCACTATTTCCTGTTTGCATCGCCGCGTATGACATAGAAGTCGTTACGTTTTCTAAATTGTGCAGTACTGATTGAATTCCATTCGCCTTCACAATTTGTTCTGAAGGATCATTCACAACATCCATTAATTGTTCATGAAATTGAGCTGTACCTTCATTCACTTCTTCCTGTTTTTCTTCTGGAAATGCAACTAACATTTCATAATCCTTTTTCCAAAAAAACGGTATATTTCGTTTTACACTTTCATCGACAACGTAATAATAATCTGTACCATATTGGTCAAATAACTTTCGATACAATTCATTTTTCGAAGCTGCTTTTATTCGCATTAACGCTTCTTTCTTTTCTGTACTTTCCATTACTTCACCCCCTACTATTCAATATAGGCAATTTGATCCACAACAATTTCTGGTGCTAATTCGCTAATACAAAGTACTTGTGCTTCCACTTGATAACGTTCTAGCAGTCTTACAATCGCAAATCTAAAATCTTTTCTACGTGTTAATAACACTGGTTCTCTTCCCATTAAACGTGCTTGTTTAAAGACACGCTGCACTTGCTCAACGACACGTGTTTCTAAATCTAAATCCCAGTTTAATAAGTAACCTTGATATGAATTATTCACAACATCTGCATCTAACTCAATTGAATCAGAGAAGAGCGCTGCATATATTTTTCCGTCCGGATTTTTCGCATTTTCACAAATAACTTTTGAAATACATTCACGAACAAATGATGTCACACCATCAACGTGGTTTTGATAAATTTCTTTGCCGTCAATAATACCTTCAATAATGGTTGGTAAATCACGAATAGAAATACCTTCTTTTAGAAGTTGTTTAATAACATTTTGAACGAGTGATAAATCAATTTCTTTCTTCTTAATCTCTTCTAATAGAACGCCATTATCATTTTCAAGTGAGTTAATTAAGTCTTTTACATGTTGGCGCTGAATTAATTCGTGAAGATTACGTCTAACGACAACATCTAAATGTGTAATTAATATGCTAAGTGGCTCTAACACTTGATAGCCTTTCATTTGTGCATCTTGCACCATATGCTCTAAAATCCAATACCCATCTTCACCGAAAATTGGATCTTTCGCTGGCTCTGCATCTAAATCAGCCATTACGTTTGGTGTTTTCAGTGCTAATAAATAACCTGATTTTAAAACACCTTCAGCCGCCTTCGCACCTTTAATTCGAATAATGTAACGTCCGCGTGGTCTAAAACTCGTATTATCTTTAAAGTTAATTCCAGGAACATTAATACCGAGGTCAGTAATAATTGACTTCCTCATAAGAACAACTTTATCACGAGCTGTTTCTCCGTTAATTTTCTGCTTTACAAGTGCTGCTAAATCTAAACCGAGTTCTACTATAATTGGATATTTATCTGTAAATACTCCAAATGAATCTTCTACTTGTTGCAGTTGCTCATCTTCGCCTTGGATCATTTCTATTTCTTTTTGAAGCTCGTCTTCTTTTTCTTTCTTTATTCGATTTTTATTACGAATGCCTAAGAGGATAATTGTTCCGCCAACGAGTGCGAATGGTAGAAACGGTAGCGGAGTAAAAATACCCATTGCGATAAATAAACCACCGAGCGCATATACAACGACTTCATGCGCTAATAACTCTTTAAAGATACCTTCTGTTACTGTATCCGGTGAGCCGTCAAATACACGCGTTACGATAATACCTGTTGAAATTGCAAGCATTAATGAACCGATTTGGTTTACGATTCCGTCACCGACAGTTAACTGTGTATAATGAAGAGCTGCATCTGCAAAGCTCATTCCTTGCTGCATCATTCCGACAATTAAACCGAAAATAATGTTTACAAATAAAATGACAATCCCGAAAATAACGTCCCCTTTAATGAACTTCCCGGCACCATCCATCGCTCCGTAAAACTCTGTTTCCATATTTAATTTTTTACGTTTTGCTTGTGCATCTTTTTCTGAAATAATACGCTGGTTTAAATCAGCATCGATAGACATTTGTTTCCCTGGTAAAGAATCAAGTGTAAAACGAGCTGCTACTTCAGCTGTACGAGATGCACCGTTTGCAACAATAAACTGGAATATGATTAATACTGTAAAAATAACGATACCAATTAATAAGTTTCCGCCAATTACGAACTGGCCGAACTCTTCAATAACATGACCTGCATTTCCATCTGTCAAAATCGCTCGCGTCGTCGAAACGTTAATCGATACGCGGAAAATCCCGATTAATAACAACATCGTTGGAAATGACTTTAATTCATCCCACTCGTTAATACTTGTCGCTCGCATATAAATAAGCACTGACATACTTAGTAGAAAAACGATAATGATATCAAGTATAAATGGTGGAAGTGGAATTAAGAGCGCCACTACGAATGACGCTGCTAAAAAGATAGAAAAATAGGTTCTTGCAGAATCTATCTTAAACAAAGAGATCTCCTCCAAACGCGCTATTATACTTCAAGTTCATTCGTCTGAATTAAATAGCGCATAACTTCAATTACAGCTACATATAAATCTTCTGGAATCGTCTCATCTTCCTCGACTTGATAATATAAAGAACGAGCAAGCGGACGGTTTTCCACCATTGGTATTTCTTGTTCACGGGCAAGCGTTCGTATATATAACGCGAGCTCATCTTCCCCTTTTGCAACGACAATTGGTGCTGCATCAACGTGTTTATTGTAACGAAGTACGACCGAAATATGAGTCGGGTTGTTTACAATAAACGTTGCGCCATCCATCTTCTTCGCAATTGTTCCTTGCAAGATTGCATGCATAAAGTTTTTTCGTTTCCCTTTAACTTGCGGGTCCCCTTCATTATCTTTATGCTCTTGTTTCACTTCTTCTTTTTTCATCTTAATATCTTGCTCGTACTCCCATTTTTGATAAATGAAATCAATAATAGAAAGAACGATTAAAATAATTAAAATTGCTAAGAAAATAAATTTAATTTCCCTAATAATTTCAGTAAGTGATGCAGTCCAGTTAAATCCAATCATACTGACAATTTTCTCTAAATTCTTTTTAAAGAGAACGTAAGCGACGTAACCGATTAATCCCATATAAAACAGTGATTTCAAAATATCTACTAAACTTTTACGACTAAACAGTCTCGTAAAATAGTTTTTCGGATTAATACGTGACGCTTTCGGTTTAATGACTTTAGAAGAAAATAGGAAGCCGACTTGAATCATATAATTGAATAAATGAAAAGCGTATACGAGTATTAATATCGGAGCTGATACTTTCAGTAATAAAATCCCCATTAAATAAAAATACTCGGTTGAATCTGTATTTTTTCCAATTTGATCAAACAGCACCGCTACGGAATTTGCAATCTCATACCCTAGCCAATCTCCGAAGAAATAAACGACAACTGCTAATACGAGAATGGAAAATAAATTATTTAAATCTTTACTCCGGGCAATATTCCCTTCTTCACGCGATTTTTTACGCTTCTGCGGGGTGGCCTTTTCTGTTTTATTATCCTTTGCCATGCGCGTCCCCCTACTTCGTTAAGAAAAAGTTAAATAGTTTCGTATATTCTTCAAGTAATACATCCGTCATATTTTTAAACACATAACCGAGCATCGGTACACTCATCGCAATAAACAAAATACCACATGTAATTTTAATTACGTATGCATTCATAAAAACGTTTAATTGCGGAGCGTTTTTTGCAATTAAAATTAGAACAAAGTTAATGATGAATAAACTTCCCATAAGCGGAAGAGCAATTTCAACCGCTGATGTGATCGCAAATAATAGCGTTGCGAGTAGACTATCTAAGAAACTAGTCGTCAGCAATTTTGAAATCGCCTCTGTATATTGAAACGACTTTAAAATCGTGGCAACGAAATAATTAATGCCGCCAAGTGAAATAAAAATAATGAGAAAAAATATATCAAAAATGGTTGATAGTAAAGTAGACTGTGAGCCCGCATTTACATCAAACAAACTTGCTTGTGATAAACCGATATCAAAGTCTAAAATATGCCCGGCCATTTTCGGAATGTTCCACAGCATTTCTACAATTTTTGAAAGTGATAATCCAATTACAATTTGCGTTCCTGCATAAGCTGCAACGTCCCAAACTGTCTTGATGTGAGAGACATCCACTTGATCAGCCACTGTAATTGAAAGAGCAAGTCCAACTGTAACCTTCGCCATTGCTGGAATGGATCGTCCTGAGAAAAACGGTAAAAAATATAAAAATGAAGTAATGCGGCAAAACGCAAAAAACGTCGCCGCCCATAATTCCATATTCATTTCAGTTCACCTATCTTAGTACGAACGCAATAGCGATGGGATTTTATCAAATAAATCTAAAATAAGCGTCGTTAACTCTTGAAACATCCACGGTCCTAAAATGATAATAACGAGGACAATACTCGCCATTTTCGGTAAAAATGTCAGCGTTTGCTCTTGAATTTGCATCATCGCCATAATGACAGCGATAATAATAACGACAATCATACTTACGCCGGCAACCGGCATTAAAATCATAACCCCTTTATAAAAAAAGGTTTGAAAAATATCTATAATTGGTGACGTATTCATTTATATGACTCCTATCACATAGCATCAAACGCTTCAGGCGACCGTTTTAAACATAATGTCGACGATTTTTGTATATCCACCTAAATATACGAAAACAAGTATTTTAAACGGTAAACTTAAAATCATCGGCGGTACCATCATCATCCCGAGGTACATTAAAAGTGTACTAATAATCAAATCTATAAATACAAACGCTAAATAAATGAACATCCCTGTTAGTAAACCCTTTTGAATTTGCGTTAACGTAAAGGATGGTACGAGTGTAAATAAGGAAAGATCTTTCAAATCTTTTGGCAACTCTTCTCCGCGTACTTTCAACATCATTTTTAAATCATGCTTATACGTATGCTTTGACATATATTCTTTCATAATAGGAGCTGTCGTCTCCGCAGCTTGACTTACCGTTATTTTCTCTTTCGTCATCGGATCCCACACATCGCTCTTCAGTTGCCCAAGTACAGGCTGCATCGTAAAGAGTGATAAAAATAATGCAAGTCCAACAAGCACTTGGTTTGGTGGTAAATTCATTACCCCAAGTCCTTGACGTGTAATCCCTAGAACGATCATAAAATAAGTAAAATGTGTAAATAATAGAACGATAGAAGAAGATAATGATAAAAGGGTAACGAGCGCAAATAGTTGTACACTTGAATTACTCGTAAACTCTTTTCCATTTTCGAAATTAATAAAACCGTTCGGGGCTGCATACGCTGGATTTACAAAAATAATTGAAAAAACGATAGAAAATACGAAAATAACGGCTAATAATGATAACTGTTTCTTTATTCTCATGATGGATCCTCTACTTTTTTCGTTTCACTCTTCACCGCGTCTTCTAGTGCTTGTTGAAACTGATTTCCTGTTCCGGTTAATTGCACAGACTGCACACCGTTATTACTAATAACAGTGAACACTTGCTTTCCGTCCACTTCAAATAAAAAGGCACTCGTTTGATGATTTAAATAAACGCCGTCTTTTACTTGAATATGTCCATTTTCACCTTGCTTAAAAAACTGCTGTTTGCGCGTCTTTTTCGTCATATAATATGCACCGTAACCGAGCGCACCAAACAGTAAAACGACTTGAAATAAGGTCGTCATATACGACATATGACTCCTCCTCTACTCTTTATCTTGCATTTGACTTTGCGCTTTCATAAGCGCCGCTTGTTTCTTATCAGCTTCAATTTCAGAAATGATAATACCGAATTTTTCGTCCATTACGATTGCTTCACCGATGCCGACTTTCATATTACTTAAATACACATCTACTTTATGTCCTAAATTTTTCTCTACTTCCAGAACATCGCCAACTTTTAACTGCTTTACATCACCAAGTGTAATAGATGACTTTCCAAGCTTTACACCAAGTTCAATCGAAATATCTGAAACAGTATCAATATGTGCTTTACCTGCTTCATTTCGCTTTCCTGCAAAATCTTCTAATCCCATTAATGACACGGGAGATACTTCATGCTTCATATGGATCCTCCTACTCTACAAAACTTTTAAATAGGAGCGCCTTACGCGTTCCATCTTTTCCAATAAAACAATTAAATTTATGCTTTCCATCTACATAACCAAGTAATTCATCTGAAACTTTCGTATGAAGCGGAATAATATCGCCTTCTTCAATTTGTTCAATCTCACTCATTGTCATTTTCTGCTCACCAATTGCAACGTGAACAGGTTTGTACACTTGATTTACTTTCATTTCCACTTCAGACGTATACTTTTTACGCTTGTCTGAAGAATGTTCGACAATATTTTCAGACGTTAACTTATCCATAATTTCTTCAACAGATAAGAATGGAATTCCGATACGCACCGTCGTATTCCAAAAATCTGTTTTCATATTTACGTTAAGTAATGAAATGATATCGCTCGCTGTCGTAATCTTTAATGCATTCGGATCTGTTTCCGTCGTTACAAATTTCGGTTCAATCGCAACAACACTTTCAAATGATTGCTCTAAATTTTTACAAAGAAGCAAGAATATATTATCAAGCGTTAAAAACTCAAACGCTGTTAACGGTCTGCGCATCGTAAAGTTACGCTTACTATCTCCGCCAAGCCAACATTCATGAATATAAATAACGAATGCTAAATCAATCTCAATAACAATTTCTCCAAGCTCTGGTAAACCTAGATCAATTACGCAATATAAATAATAATCTTTCGGCATTTTCTCCACATATTCACTCGTAAATGGAACTTGCTCAACTGTTGAAGGCTCTAGTTCAATTGGAATACGCATACGCGCTGATAACGTCTGTGACGTCTGTTTTCCAAAAGTAGAAGCAATCGCTTGCAAACTACGTAAATGCTCAACACCGAACTTCTCTGGTCTATTAAAATCATACTCTTGAAATTTCTCTTGCTTTCCTGCTTCTTGTGCGAAAGCTGGCATTTCCTCGCCTTCATTTACCGCCTTCAGCAGGGCATCAATTTGCTCTTGGCTTAATTTTTCGCCACTCATGACAATCCCCTTCCCTACCTTTTCAATTCAACGATTTCAACGTACATTTTTCCATTCTTCGTTAAAATCTTTCCGGTTCCAATCTCTTCATTCTCAAGCATAAGACGCACCGTATTTTTCGTTGAATTTTCAAGACGATACAATGTACCTTTCGTAATATGAAGCAGATCTTCAATTTTCTTTTTCGTATTTCCGATTTCAAAATAAATTGTTAACGGAATATCATCTTGTAATTTCAAATCTAGCCAACTCCCATATCATGTTCACGAAAATTTCATGTTCTCTCTATATATGAAACTTCTTATTTTGAAACGTCGATATTTAATATTTTTTTAATATATCCTTGCGTTTCTTTAAATGGCGGTACGCCTCCGTACTTTCTCACATTACCAGGACCAGCATTGTAAGAAGCAAGTGCCAATACTAAGTCACCGTTATTTTTCTTTAAATAACCACTTAACTCTTTCACGCCACCTTCAATACTTTCAGCTGGTGAAAAGGGATTCTTCACACCCATCTCCTTCACATTCGCTGGCATAAGCTGCATAAGACCCATCGCACCGGCATGTGATACCGTTTTCGGATTAAAATTAGACTCTACTTCAATCATTTTTTGAATTAACGTTTTTGGAATTCCGTATGTACGACTTACACGATCAATAATGTCCTCATACTTCCCTTCATTGGAAGAACGTATTTTTTGAATATTATACTTCTTCGTTAATTCCCACGTATCAGCAGCCTCATTTTTCGTTTCTGGGAAACGTCGTTCAAACTCTTTTTGCGCAACTTGCACTTCATCTGCTTTCTTCGTTTCAACCTTTTCTTCAGGCTTACTCGCTTCCTCTACTTTATTAATAGTTTCTGCCGGCTTATTAACAACCGCTTCTATTTTCGTAGATTGTACCGGCTGACTCATATCTTCTACTTTTGCCGGCTGCGTAGTAGCCTTCGTCTCCTTCGCAGGTTCACTCTGCAACTTCTCTTGAAAACGACTACTAACAAATGCTTGTGGACTACTTAGCTTTTGCTGAATTTGTCCTTTTTTATATGCAAGCACTTCTTTTACTATATTTCCAACTATCATAATATCACCTTTTCGGTAAACAAAGATAATCTAATATTAGAGTTTTTTTTTAAAGTTTGCAATAATCCTTTTGATAATATTGTAATAAAAAAATGAACAAATAGGAAATTATCATTTTTTTATATTCATTAATTACAATTATTCGTTGACACGATATATACCAAGGATTACAATTAATCTCGAAATTGATTTTTTTGCATATTTACGTTTAACAATTAACAGAAAAATCAATATAAAAAAATGGGGGTTTCTTAACATGAGAATTAATACAAACATTAACAGCATGCGTACGCAAGAGTACATGCGACAAAACCAAGACAAAATGAACACTTCTATGAACCGTTTATCTAGCGGTAAATCAATCAACAGTGCGGCTGACGATGCGGCTGGTTTAGCTATCGCTACTCGTATGCGTGCAAAAGAAGGCGGATTAAATGTTGGGGCGCGTAACACACAAGACGCTATGTCTGCTTTACGTACAACTGATTCTGCTTTGAATTCTATTTCTAACATCTTACTTCGTATGCGTGACCTTGCTACTCAATCTGCGAACGGTACGAATGGTACAGAAGACCAAAAATCTTTAAACTTAGAATTTGCAGCATTAAAAACAGAAATTGATCACATTGCTGGTGAAACTAATTTTAACGGTAAAAAATTACTAGCTGGAGCAGGAACTGATATTGACGTTCAACTTTCTGATGTATCTGGTGATAAACTTACAATTTCAAGTGTTAGTGCCAAAGCAGCGGACCTTAAAATTACAAAAGATATTACTACTGCGACAGACGCTAGTGCTGCTATTACTGAGCTTGATACAGCTATTCAAACAGTTGCTGATAATAGAGCTACTTTCGGTTCTCAATTAAATCGCTTAGATCATAACTTAAACAATGTCAACAGCCAATCTACTAATATGGCGGCTTCTGCTTCGCAAATCGAAGACGCTGACATGGCAAAAGAAATGTCTAACATGACAAAATTCAAAATCTTAAACGAGGCTGGAATTAGCATGCTTTCTCAAGCTAACCAAACTCCTCAAATGGTTTCTAAATTATTACAATAATTCACTTGATCGTTTAAAGTAAAATTTACTATCTGTATTACGGATAGTAAATTTTATATTTTATCGACTACTGGAGGTTCTTAACATGAGAATTAATACAAATATTAACAGCATGCGTACGCAAGAATACATGCGACAAAACCAAGACAAAATGAACACTGCGATGAATCGTTTATCTAGCGGTAAATCAATCAACAGTGCGGCTGACGATGCGGCTGGTTTAGCTATCGCTACTCGTATGCGTGCAAAAGAAGGCGGATTAAATGTTGGGGCTCGTAATACACAAGACGCTATGTCTGCTTTACGTACAACTGATTCTGCTTTAAATTCTATTTCTAACATCTTACTTCGTATGCGTGACCTTGCTACGCAATCTGCGAACGGGACAAATGGTGGTAAAGATCAAGATTCTTTACAATTGGAATTTAAGGAATTAAAAGAAGAAATTGATCATATCGCTGGTAAGACTAACTTTAATGGAAAGAATTTATTAGCTAAGGCTGATCCAACTAAGGATATTAATATTCAGCTTTCTGATGTATCTGGCGATAATCTTACAATTAAAACTGTTGATGCAACAACAGGTGCTACAGGATTTAACCTTACAAAAACTATTGGCGATGCGACAGGCACCGGTGATGCTGCGGAATCAATTAAAGAACTTGACGCTGCTATCCAAAAAGTTGCTGACATGCGTGCAACATTCGGTTCTCAATTAAATCGTTTAGACCATAACTTAAACAATGTGAACAGCCAAGCTACTAATATGTCAGCGGCCGCTTCTCAAATTGAAGACGCTGACATGGCAAAAGAAATGTCTAACATGACGAAATTTAAAATCTTGAACGAAGCTGGTATTAGCATGCTTTCTCAAGCTAACCAAACTCCTCAAATGGTTTCTAAATTATTACAATAATTCATTTGATGGTTTCTTACTCTCTGTATTACAGAGAGTAATTATATATATATCTAAAAGCTATTGGAGGCTCTTATCATGAGAATTAATACAAATATTAACAGCATGCGTACGCAAGAATACATGCGACAAAACCAAGACAAAATGAACACTGCGATGAATCGTTTATCTAGCGGTAAATCAATCAACAGTGCGGCTGACGATGCGGCTGGCTTAGCTATCGCTACTCGTATGCGTGCAAAAGAAGGCGGATTAAATGTTGGGGCTCGTAACACACAAGACGCTATGTCTGCTTTACGTACAACTGACTCTGCTTTGAATTCTATTTCTAACATCTTACTTCGTATGCGTGATATTGCTACTCAATCCGCGAACGGGACAAATGGTGGTAAAGATCAAGATTCTTTAGACTTAGAATTCCAAGAATTGCACAAGGAAATTGACCATATCGCTGAAAAAACTAACTTTAATGGCAAGAATTTATTAGCTGCAACTGGAGCAAATATTGATATCCAACTCTCTGATGTATCTGGCGATAAACTTACAATTACATCAATTGATGCAAAAGCTGATAACCTACTTACAGCTGCTGGGACAAATGTTAAGACTTCAGCTGCTGCAAGTACTGCTATTACTAATCTGGATAAAGCTATTCAAACAGTTGCTGATAATAGAGCAACTTTCGGTTCTCAATTAAACCGTTTAGATCATAACTTAAACAACGTAACAAGCCAAGCTACTAATATGGCGGCGGCCGCTTCTCAAATTGAAGATGCAGATATGGCAAAAGAAATGTCTAACATGACAAAATTCAAAATCTTAAACGAGGCTGGAATTAGCATGCTTTCTCAAGCTAACCAAACTCCTCAAATGGTTTCTAAATTATTACAATAATTCACTTGATCGTTTAAAGTAAAATTTACTATCTGTACTACGGATAGTAAATTTTATATTTTATCGACTACTGGAGGTTCTTAACATGAGAATTAATACAAATATTAACAGCATGCGTACGCAAGAATACATGCGACAAAACCAAGACAAAATGAACACTGCGATGAACCGTTTATCTAGCGGTAAATCAATCAACAGTGCGGCTGACGATGCGGCTGGCTTAGCTATCGCTACTCGTATGCGTGCAAAAGAAGGCGGATTAAATGTTGGGGCTCGTAATACACAAGACGCTATGTCTGCTTTACGTACAACTGATTCTGCTTTAAATTCTATTTCTAACATCTTACTTCGTATGCGTGACCTTGCTACTCAATCCGCAAACGGGACAAATGGTGGCAACGATAAAGATTCCCTAAACTTAGAATTTAAGGCATTACAAGAGGAAATTGATCACATTGCAGGAAAAACTAACTTTAACGGAAAAAGTTTATTAGCTGAGGCTGGAACAGATAAGAATATTAGTATTCAGCTTTCTGATGTATCTGGCGATAACCTTACACTTACAGCAGTTGATGCAACAGCTA
The DNA here is from genome assembly GCF_051915685.1 of Bacillus cereus group sp. MYBK5-2. NCBI lineage: Bacteria > Bacillati > Bacillota > Bacilli > Caryophanales > Bacillaceae > Bacillus > Bacillus cereus group sp. MYBK5-2. The sequence continues at coordinate 875,618 of NZ_JBQAFE010000001.1, read as the reverse complement.
CTACAGGACTTGGCCTTACAAAAACTATCGGAGCACCTGCAGCACCTGTAACGCCTCCTGCACCGCCTGCACCACCTGCTGCAGATAATGATGCTGCAGGTGCCATTGTACAACTAGATAAAGCTATCCAAACAGTTGCTGACATGCGTGCAACATTCGGTTCTCAATTAAACCGTTTAGACCATAACTTAAACAACGTAAACAGCCAAGCTACTAACATGGCTTCAGCTGCTTCTCAAATCGAAGACGCTGATATGGCGAAAGAAATGTCTGAAATGACTAAGTTCAAAATCTTGAACGAAGCTGGAATCAGCATGCTTTCTCAAGCTAACCAAACTCCTCAAATGGTTTCTAAATTATTACAATAAGCCATTTGAGTTAGTTTCCTGAATAAACCTCTCTGCTTGCGGAGAGGTTTATTTTTTCTATATAGATAGATTGAAAGATTTTTTAGCTTAAAGAGAAGCTCTAGCCATATTTAGTAGCGGTCAGGGCCTATTTTATTCTCGTTCCGTGTATGAAAACAAAAAGATAAAGTGAGAATAAGTCTCTTTTTCTCTTCATAGCCGTTTATTAGCTTCTGAATATTGATTATATCAATCTATAAGGAGTGTCTATTATGCGTATTGGTACGAATGTTTTAAGTATGAATGCTAGGCAGTCGTTGTATGAGAATGAGAAACGTATGAATGTGTCAATGGAGCATTTGGCGACTGGTAAGAAGTTAAACCATGCTTCTGATAATCCCGCTAATATTGCAATTGTGACTCGAATGCATGCGAGAGCAAGTGGTATGCGCGTGGCGATTCGTAATAATGAGGATGCGATATCAATGCTTCGCACGGCAGAAGCTGCCCTTCAAACTGTGACGAATATTTTGCAGCGTATGCGTGATTTAGCCGTTCAATCTACGAACGGTACGAATTCAAATAAAAACCGTGATTCACTGAATACAGAGTTTCAATCTTTAACAGAACAAATTGGCTATATTAGCGAGACAACTGAATTTAATGATTTATCCGTATTTGACGGTCAAAACCGCCCTATTTCATTAGACGATATCAGTCATACGGTACATATGACGAAACATATTCCCCCTTCCCCTACACAACATGACATCAAGATTTCAACAGAACAAGAAGCAAGCGCGGCGATTCTTAAAATTGAAGAGGCTTTACAAAATGTATCACTTCACCGTGCCGACCTTGGCTCTATGATAAATCGTTTACAGTTCAATATTGAAAATTTAAATAGCCAAAGTATGGCGTTAACAGATGCTGTATCTCAAGTTGAAGATGCGGATATGGCGCAGGAGATAAGTGATTTTTTAAAGTTCAGATTGTTGACTGAAGTTGCGCTTAGTATGGTTTCACAAGCAAATCAAATTCCGCAGATGGTTTCTAAACTACTACACTCGTAAAAATTCATCTTCCTTCTTTGGAACGATTCCATACAAAATAAAAGGGAAATACATATAAACTATGTATCTCCCTTTTATTTTGTACCCAAATTTTATTACTGTGTTACGGTCATAACTTGTCCGCTACGATCAACCATAATTTTCATTTTACCGTCCTGTGCATTATATAGCCCTAGTTTATGTAATTCCATTTTACAATCTTGTACGAAAGTTGGTAATTTACGTATTTGATCAATATCAGAACTTGTAATGAAATGAATTAAAAGCTGCGTCATACCTTTAATATCTTGTACAAGATCTTCTTTCTCTCGTTTTAGCCTTTCATTTTCTAGTTGTAACGACTGCAATTCATCTTCTAAGCTACGTGTATTCTTTGCTTCTCTAGAACGCCCTGCCGCCATGCTAGAAAGCTTATAAATACCTTCCATAAACTGATGTAGTTCGTCTTCTTTCCTTTCACTACACTGATTAATTGTTTCAAAGTTATCAACGATACCAGATATAACTGTTACAAGATTTTTTTCATCCTCTTTATGCTGGATTTCTTCTTTTAATTCGTACTCGTTTTCTTGTTTTCTTGCAACGATTGTCTCTTTTACTGGTATATATTTTCGCTTTCGTCCCGGTTTTTGTTTTTCAATATTTTCAAACGGTATTTCACGTTTTTTCAATTTATAATACGTATTTTGCAATTGACTTTCCGTTTTAGGAAAAAGATTTAGTTCATTTTTACTTACGTATTTTGAAATATTTAAAATGTTTAAACCGTGACGCTGACAAAATTGATACACTTCATACAGTAGCTCTAGTTCAGACTTCAGCCATGTAATTGTTGATTTTTCATATGCTCGCATCCCGCCATTTTTTTCTATATCTATTTGGAATAATACCATTCTATTATGTAAATCAACTAATTCTTCATACTTTACTTGGAATTCTTTTTCTATTTTTTTAAATTCCACCTCTAGTTGCATATCGTTCATTTTATTATTTGACATGTTTTGTAAAAGACCTAATACATTAATTGCTGTGTGGTGATACATAATCTGTGCCACTCCCCCTCATCCTTTCACAATTCTCATCTGACTCCCATGTCTTTTAAGAAAATAGCAATTTTTACATATCCATATTATAACAGTTCGAAATTATCTGTCAAATAATAAACATACAAAAATGTATAGAAAGTATAAAAATTCGGAAAATATTTTTTGATTAATATGTAAAATTGCATATTAATTACATTTAATTATATTATATGGTATTTTAAATGTTTTTTCACCGAAAAAATTTGCGTTACCACGAAATATTACTAAAATAACAATCGAAAATACGTTTGCTTATATTTTTAAATCAAAAATCTCTAAATAAAGATTATTCACACATACAGCGACAAACACCCAAGAAACCTTTCATTTTTCTACCAGCTTAAAGTATAGAATACTAAAAAGGAATTAGCCATATGTAGCATTGGCTAATTCCTTCCTCTCTCTAACAGAATAGAGTTATAAACCCAGTCTTCAAATCCTCAATCGAAGTCTCACTTCTTCTTACCTAAAACTACTTCATACCTCTGAACTCACATCGCATGAGACTCTATTAAGCACTGAAAACTTCCTTACATAAGTAGTTCCTCTATTCCTACTAAATAGAAAAATGTTATACACCAGCTCTTCTAGTTACCTATATCTCAACATCGCATAGGGCTCTATTAAGCACTGACCGCTCAACACTTGGCTAGAGCTTCTATTCCGGCTAAATAGAAGCTTTTAAAGCACTAACTTATCAACTAAACCAATTAGCTCTTGAATATCTGGCTTACTTACTTGAGCATTTGCTCCTACAGCTTCACCTTTATGGAATAATTCATTTGTAATTAATGAAGAGAAAATAATGACTGGTAAACGATTCATTACTTCACTATCCTTAACCACTTTCGTTAAATGATGTCCATCCATTTTTGGCATTTCAATATCCGTAATTAGCAAGTGAATATGTTCAAACATTTTTTCGCCTTGCTCTTTCGCTAATTTTTCAATTTGCGCTAACGCTTCTGCACCATTGCTGAAGAAGTTCATTTTCGTATATCCAGCTGATGATAATGTTTCTTCTAATATTTGGCGAAGCATCGCTGAATCTTCTGCAATATAAATTACTTTTTCAGCTCGATCTGTTTTTTGTTCTAATCCTGCAATTGATTTATTGTCATAACCAGTGCCGCTAATTTCACATACAATTTTTTCATAATCTAATAGTAAGATGATTTTTCCATCTAGTTTTACAATACCAGATGTCGTTTCTTCTAGTCCCATAGATAATGAAGCTGGTTCATCAATCTGTTCCCACGAAATACGTTGAATACGATGCACTTCATCAACGCGAAAAATAACTTTCATTTGGTTTAATTCTGAGATGATAAATTTCGTTTGATCAAGTGGCTTTGTTGACTTTAAATTAAGAGCCATTGCCAAGTTAATAACAGGTAAAATTTCACCACGTACTTGAACAACACCTTCAACTGCATGATGAGATTCTGGCACAGTTGTAACAGGGAATGGATTAATGATTTCACGTACTTTCATTACATTAATACTAAATAGGTTTTCACCAACAGTGTACGTAACAATCTCTAATTCATTTGTTCCGCTTTCTAATAAAATACTTTGTGCTTGTGACATAAAGGTGTCGCTCCCCTTCCATTAATTCCGTATATCTAATTATTAAGCTTTATAAAAGAGAAAAAGTCAACTACCTATATAAAAAATATAGATAGTCGATCGATTCATTTTATTAAAAAACAATTAATCTTGTATAAAAGAAGCAAGTGCTTCTAATAACACTTCTTGCGCCCCTACAATTTCTGTCGGCATTGCTTCCCATTTTTTCGAAAGCTCCGTCTCTACTCTTATTCTCAGCTCAGAATTCATTTCTGCTAGCACATATTCTTTCGTTGCTATATCAACATCAAGTAGCGCGAGTGCATATAGTTCCGGGTCATTTATTTTTTCAAATAATCGTTTTAATACCACTGGTGCTATATGTTTTAATTTTTCAATATGAATTTCCTTATCCGAAAATAGTAACTCATATTGAATAAACGTAACATTTTCTTTAATCACTTTAAAATAGCAATTATTTTTTTTATCGTTTACAAAATAACCGTTTGGATCTGCAATAATACTTTCTACTTTACGAATTAAATCTGGCAAACTATTCGCCGCCATTACAGTCCGCTGCTCAACCTCACTCGGCGAAATGAATGTAACGCGATACTTATTTTGCGCCATCCTCTTCACCTCTCCTTTTATAAAAATCTATCGTCACAAACATATGAAATGAAACTAGCATACTCTCATTTCATTGCCCTATTGTCACAACTCACAGACTATAAAAAGTACTCACTTGCTATAAAGAGATTATTGTTCAACCATTCCAGTACATTTCTATAGTTCTCTTCTTACAGCTCCGAGCCACCTAAGACTAAAAACACTTTTAAGCGCCTTTAAGCAACTCGATATTGTTGAACCAAAACGCAATTTGCTGATCCGTAATGCCTGATAATGTAACAAAAAACTCACGGCACTTCATCTCGTCCTTAAACAGTTGATACTTCCATGCGCCATCACTGCCAATACTGACGAAATAAAACTCATGAATACGACCAATAATCGCTTCCTTTTCAGCAAATGAATACGGGGGCACTTGCTTAATTTCAAATTGATCTGGTAAATATACATGCTCTTCTCGTTCCATTTTTAGCACTTGCTCAGCAAGTTCACGTTTATTCTCGAAAAATGGCAATTGTAAAATTCGTTCTTGTCTTGTCATACGAATAAAAACCCTTTCTACTACATTACGATCTTTCTTTATAATACATTATCGAATTAAGTTTACAACTTCATTTAATACTTCATCTGACACTTTAATTACTTTCGCATTTCCTTGGAATCCACGTTGATATAACATTAAGTCAACGAATTCTACAGATAAATCTACGTTTGAACTTTCTTTTGCTGAACCTCTTACATTACCTGCACCATTCTCACCAGCAACACCTATCCCTGGAATCCCTGCTGATGGTGTGGCAATGTAATTGCCATTCCCAGTTTTCATTAATCCACCTGAATTAGGGAATGTAGCTACAGCTAGTTGTCCTACAACCTTCATACTACCATCCGAATATCTCATCATAACGAAACCACCGTCAGAAATTGAATAGTCATTTGCAATTGCAGCTGGACGCCCCGTTACTTCTGTTGTAGAAATAGTTTTCCCTGTTGGATAATTTGTTAAACCACTTAAGTCCAGTGTCAGTCCCTTACCAAAAGGAATTTTAACCGTTCCACCTTTAGTAATTTCACCAGTTACTGGATTTTTTTGTACAGCTTCATCTGTCTCCTTTAGATTTCCTAATGTATCAAATTTAAGATTTTTTTCGCCCGTCATGCCTTCAACCGGCTTAAACTCTTTTTCGTTTTTAGAATCATTTCTTACAGAAACTGTATACGTATATTCACCTGGCACAGGTTTTTCAACTTCTTTACCATCTACAGTCTCTTTTGTAGTCTTTTGTTTAATATTTACACGTAACGTTAACGAGTTCCCTTCCTCATCAAAAACTGTGAATTCGTGAGATAATGCATTTTGATTTCTAGGAAGGTTTCCACCTATTGTTGCTTTATCTGTTTGAATCCCACCAACAGCTGATCCCATTGGAATATGAATTGGACTTGGTCGTGAAGAAAAATCTATTTCTTGAGTTCCTGTTTTCACACCATACCCTAGCACATACTGACCACTTGTATTTGTAACATAGTTATCTTTCGATACACCGAAAGACCCTTTTCTCGTATACTCTACATTTCCGCTATTACGATCGCCAACTAAAAATAAACCATTTCCCTCTATTGCTGTCTCCATCTTATCACTAGTTAAAGTAATAGAACCATCACTAAAATCTGTAGATGTCCCACTAAACTTTACACCGTTACCGATACTCTTTGGATTCGTACCAGCATAAGCACCATCCCCACGTGAACCAACCGTATTATTATATAGCAGATCATCAAAAATAGCTTTTTGCTTTTTATATCCAACTGTTTGTGCATTTGCAATATTATTTGAAGTAACACTTAATGCATTTTGTGCCGCATTCATCCCTGTAATACTCGTATATAACGCTTTAATCATAACCTATATACACTCCTTTTATTAATTTTGCTTAACCTCTTCATTTTTCTCTATATCATCTTTCTTCTCATCTTCTGGATTTGTTTCTGCTATCGGTTTATCTGAAACCCTTTCTACAAAACGAAGTGAGACAACTTGATTATCAACAATAAGTTGTACATCGTTATTTTCGGCAAGTCGAACTGTTTCCACTTGACCAGTCACTTGCTCCCCCTTATTGTTTATACCTCTAACATACTTTCCTAAAAATTTCATCCCACCATCAAGAGCTGTCGTATACATCGTTGATTGTAGTTTATCTACTGCTTTCGTCATATTTTGTACTTGCTCCATAAGCGATAGTTGAGCCGTTTGATTCATCATTTGGTTCATATCCATCGCATTAAACGGGTCTTGATGTTGAAAGCTCGCTAAAAAAAGTTTCAGGAAATCATCTTTATCCATAATACCGGGTGTTTTTTGATTACTTGCTGATACTCCGTTTGTTTGTTGAACTGGCGATTGCACACCATTTACAGATGCGTTTTTTGTTTGTGCTCCTGCTTGTAACGGAATATGATTGGTACTCGTTGTATTTAATCCAACTGTTGGCACGCGTTATTCCTCCAATAATCCCGCAAATTCTGTTGATTGTTGTTTTTCATGATTTGTATTTGCTAATTTCTGTTTTTGCCTTTGCTCTTGTTCTCGCTGTTCTTTACGATTTTCATCTTTATCTGAATAGCTAATTTGAATATTGATTTCTTTTTCTTTTAACTTTAATCTCAATTCATCAAAAATGATTTCAACACGTTTTTTCGCATCGTGTTTTTCCATTTCTACGTGAACGTCAATTTGATCTCCGTGTTTTTTCATAAACACTGTTAATGTACCAAGTTTTTCTGGATTTAACTGGAATAAAACACGTTCTTGTTTCACTACAAATTTTTGCAGCGCTTCTACTTGCGCTTCCATTTTCTTTCCTAAGTCAGGTAATGAAACTTTCTCAGCACCACTATTTGATTTCCCTATTTGTTCGGTATTCGTCGTTTTATTTAATAATTCTGCACCTGCAAAGCTCGAATCGTTTAATGCATCAACTTCTGGCAACTCTACCTTTGCATCATCGCTCTCAAGTTTCGGAAGATCTACCTCTTTAGACTCTTCTTGTTCCTTTGCAATATTACAAGTTTCTGTTTCTACAACCTTCAATGCTTGCATCGTTTGCTCTGGCATCTTCATTTTGTCTAATACCATTTGCATTGTATCTTCTAAACATATAGCATTTTTGATATTCATATTTGAAAGAAGTTCTTGTAATTGTTGTAATTCAGCTGCAGGTAATTCATTAAGTTTAATATTGCCATATTCTTTATATAGCTCTTGTATTTTTTGTATGTATTGATATAACAATTCCGGCTGCACATGTAATTGCTCAATTGCAACCATTTGCTCAGATACAGCTAATAACAACTGTTCTGTCTCTTTTTTTTCTTCTTTCTTTACAATTGGTTCTTCTTTCGTTACCGATGGTTTAGAAAGGTTATATTCTTTTTTCTCTTCTTTTGGTGCTTCTTCTCGTTTCGTTTTCTCCGTTTTCGGCTGTTTTTTATTTTCCATTCTCATCGTACGATCGAATGAAGAATCTTCATTTTTCGATTGTACTTCTAGCCCTTTTTCTTTTTGCGGAGGTAAACTTTGTTGCACCGGTAATACAGACTGTATCACTACATTCACCTCATCCATTCATACACATTTTCAAATCCAGAAGCATTTTTTCTTCCAGCTTTTCTTGTGCTTGCGCAAGCTTTTTGCAATCTTCTTGATACATCTCATCAATGACACGTTCTTTTTCTTTTACTTGCTCTAAAAGACTTTCATTTTTTTGAATAAAACCTTCCGTTTTTTTAATTTTCCGATTCCATTCTTCAATTCTTTCAGGTGAAAACGTATGTGAAGAAAGCATACCAGCCATAATACGTTGCCCAGTTTGTACGACTTTACTACGCGATTTCACAACATATAAATCATATTCTTTTTTTTGTTCTATTTTTCTTTTTTCAGCTGCTAATTCATACACTTCTTTTAAAATATGTTCTTTTTCTTGATTTATTTGCAATTTTATTGTGTCGTACTGCTGTTTATCCACCTGTTTTCATAACCCCTTCCTATTATAACGTTCTCTTTTTCTATTATATAGTTTTTTTCCAAAAAAATCTGTGAAATATTAAAAAACAAAAAAATAAGACCTCTTATGCAGAGGCCTTATACTATATGCTGTATCGCTTCAACGATATCATCAAATTGGAAACTATCCGATCGACCTTGCTTTAAAAATGTATTTATGCCTTCTACTTTATTTTTACATTCAAAAATATAAGCATTTTCTTCATTTTGTTGAATCGTTCCTAGCTTAAAATACAATTCATTTTCTTTATAAATTGATAAAATCTTTCTCATTTCATTTGCAAGTTGCCAATGATGTGGCGAAACAATTTCTTCCATAATCCTACTTACTGAATCTAATACTGAAATTGCAGGATAATGACTAAGCGTTGCAAGCTCACGCTTTAATACAATATGTCCATCTAAAATACCACGTGCTAAATCTGGTACAGGACCATTTAAATCGTCCCCATCAACAAGCACCGTATAAATACCTGTTATAGATCCCTTTTGTGTTTTTCCGGAACGCTCTAACAACTTCTTCATATAACTTTCCATTAACAGTGTTTTACCACCAATCGGTAACTCTTTAACAGCAATATCAACACTTCTTCGTGCATCGGCAAAACGAGTAACAGAGTCCATCATAAGTAATACGTTATTGCCTTGATCACGGAAGTATTCAGCAATAGACGTTGCAAGTTTCGCTGCACGAAGTTGCATAAGGTGACTTTCATCTGACGTCGCTACAACAACGACGCTTTTTCGCATACCTTCCTCGCCTAACTCTTTTCGAATAAAGTCTTTTACTTCCCGGCCACGTTCTCCTACTAAACTAATAACATTTATATCAGCTTTTGCATTTTTTGCTATCATTCCAAGTAAAGTTGATTTACCAACACCTGACCCAGCAAAAATACCAATCTTTTGACCGATACCAATTGTTAGCATAGAATCAATTGATTTTATTCCTGTTTCAAATACATCGGTAATCTCTTCACGTTCAAATGCATGTATAGGTGGTGCATCTAGTTTTATTTTCTGTAATGGAATGTTTTCAGCTTCCTCATTTAACACTTCACCATTTGCACTTAACACTTTTCCGAGCAAGTGATTACCACGTGGTACAACAACATCTTCTGAAACTAGTGTCACTGAATCTCCATAACATACTTTTTCTGTCTGTTCAAATGGAAGTAGCATATTATTTTCTTTTTCAATGGCAATCACTTCACATAAGACGTTATGTTCTCCAACGAAGCAAACATCTCCGATCTTCGCTTTCGGCCCTTTTGCTACGAAAAACTGTTCTTGTACACTATGAACTTTGCCTACTTTCGTATACAGCGGTGTTTCAATGAACTTATTCCATTTTTCGTTCTCATTCATTAACAGGCGGCTCATACATTTTGCTCCTCAAATAACTTCTCTTCTTCCCATTTCTGACGAAGTTTCGCAAATATAGGTGCAAATTTAAATTCAAAGAACTCTTTCTCTTCTTCCAGAACAAATTCACCAAACTGCAGGGAGAAATCATATTTCCATTCTACTAATTGTAGTAACCAATATTCTTTCGTATTCTCCTTCTCTTCTTGAATACGTTCAAACGTTTCTGGATGTACTGTAATAATTAATTTTTCAAACGAAGTTGGCAATGTTTGCACGATGCCAGTTAAAATAGGTAACACATCAAGCAATCGTGAATCTACCGCTTGATTCACGATTTTTTCTGCTAAATGAAATGATTGATCCCATAATAACTCTGTCCATTCATATGCTATTTCTTGTTGTTCTTTTTGAAACTGCACACGCGCTGCTTCCATCTGTTCCATTTGTTCATGAATATGCATTTGAAATTGTTCTTTATCTTGTAATAACTGCTGACGCTCTCGTTCTAGCATTTGCTTCTCTTGCCTTAGCTGATTCATTTCCATATGTAACGATTCTTGCTGGGCGCGAAGTTCTGCATGATCAGCTTGTAATTCTTCCTCTTCTATTTGAACTGAAGCTGGTTTTGGAAATTGTAATTCATACGTTTCTTCAGAAAAAGAAACAGAATTCTTCGGAATTCTGTTTTTAAATAAGGACATCCTCTTCACCTCTTTGAACGATAATTCTTCCTTCTTTCTCTAGCTTTTTCACTGTACCAGTGATCGTTTGCTGCGCTTTTTCAGCATCCGTCATCTTAAGCGGTCCTAAGCCATCTAATTCTTCTAGAATCATCTCTTTACGGTTTGAAGACATACATGTAAATAATTTCTCTTTAATTTCTTCTTTTGCAATTTTAAGTGCTTTCGCAAGAACACCGTTATCTGTAATTTCTTCTAATACACGGCGAAGCGCAAGATCTTCAAGACCAAGTAAGTCTTCAAAGACAAACATATTTTCTTTAATTTTCTCAGATAACTCATAATCGACTTCATCCAGCTTTTGAAAGACTGTTTTTTCAACACCTCGTGAAACATTATTTAAAATATTTACGATTGTTTTCAAGCCATCAGTTTTATTAATTGCACTAAATGCCATATTATTTAATTTCGATTTTAACAACTCACCAATTTGATTAATTAACTCACCATCAACTTGTTCTAACTTCGCTATACCCATTACCGTTTCAACGCGCTTATGATCTGGCAATCTCTCAATTAATTGAGACGCAAGTTGCGGTTTAATATAAGAAGCGATAATTGCAATTGTTTGTGGTGACTCATCATTAAGCACTGTAAGAAGTGGCTCTAAATCTGTAAGTGAATTTAAGAACTCAAACGGATTATCTTTGTTATACCAAAGATCTTCCAATAATTTTTCCAGTTCGTCTTCTGGCATGTTTTTAAATATGCGACGAATGTATTCTTTATCTGGAGTGACTAAGTTCAATTCTTTTACATTTAGTTCGTATAAGAACTCTCCTAGTACATTTTCTAACGTTTCTGGTTTGTATACACGAAACTTTGCGATTTCACGAAGTAATACTTCTTTTTCCTCAGCTGTCATATATTCAATGACTTTTGCTGCCACCCCTTCTTCTAATGTACGAATAAGGATGGCAGCTTTTTCTTTGGAGGAGATTTCATCTAGCATCGTTGTTCCTCCCTTACTGTCCGTTTAACCATTTTTTAATTACTTTTGCAGTACCTTCTACATGTTCTTTCGTAGCATCCTGCACTTGTTCATCTAACGTTGGTTCTTTCGGTTCTTCTGGTTCAGGTTTTGGCTCTGGCACTATTTTTTCTTCAGGAATTTCCAAGATACTTCCATTACTTGCAGCAATTTCATCTTCTGCTAAGTATTCTTCATATTCCTCTTCTTCTTTCTTTCTCTTACGTCTTGCTAATAAGAACCATACTAGACCACCGATTGCTAATAAGCCAGCTGTAATTCCACCGAATAACCACCAGTTCATACCACTTTTTTCTGGCTCTTTCTCTTTTTCAGCTTTCGGCTGATCGAACTGAACAGTTACAACGTTAACTTGACCATTTATAAAGTTACCGTTCGGATCAGCTTGAAGTCCTGCCGCTGTTCCAATTGCTTCTTTGAAAGTAGTCATATCAATTCTTCGTTTTACTAACGTATCATTATCTACCCATACAACAACATTTGTTTTCGTTAATTCTGGGTGTTTCTTAATTGTTTCAACTGTTTTATCTATTTCATAGTTTTCGATTTTGTTGCCATTTTTATTATCGTAGACAACTTTACCATTTTGATTATTGTTCGTACCGTAGTTTGGCACTTCACCGTTCGCTGTAATACCAGCACCTTGCTTCGTATCTGCCCCTTCTTGCGCAGTAGAGCTTTCTTCTTGCTCTTGTTTACTACGAAGTACACCTTTATCACCATACTTCTCTGACTGACGTGTAACTTCATCGTAGTTTACAGATACTTTCGTATTCACTTTATATTCATTCGGTTTAAACATCGTCATTAACGTTGCATCAATATCTTGCTTTAATTTACCTTCAAGTTGGTGCTGCATCTCTACTTCTTTCTCATAAGAAGAGGAACTACTAGAATGTGCTTCATCTGCTCCTTTTGAGATAACACCTTTTTTACTATCAATAACACTTACTTCTTCTGCTTTCACACCAGGAACCGCTGCACTAATCATTTGCTGTATACCTGCAACTTGATCAGCTGTTAACAATTGTCCACGTTTCACTCCAACCGTAATCGCCGCTGTTCCTTTCGCTTTTTCTTCATCAAAAATTGTCTCTTTTTCAGGCAATGTAATTTGAACATTTGCCGTTTCAACTGTCGCAAAGTTTCTTACGATATCTTGTTCCAATTGCTTCTTCGTACCGACAATTTGCTTCATTTTTTTATCTTGTTCACTTGAACCGAGAGAGCTTTCTAATAAAATTTCTTCACCGCTTTTCGAATTAAACGGTAAGCCCATCCCATTCATTTCTTTTCGAACCCATGGAGCATCATTCTTTTGCACACGAATTGAACCATCGGCCGCTAATTGGTAATCGACACCTAACTTCGATAATTCTGCTGTAATCTCTTGTTTATCTGCATCATTTAAATTTTGATATACAACAACATATTTATCTGGCAAGGTGAAGTATAAAAGTGCTCCTGTTACAATCGCTAAAAGCGCAGCACCGATTACTAACTTATGCCACGTTTTTAACGATTGGATAACATTTTTAATCTTTTCCATTTAAACACACCCGTCCACTTTCCTAAATTTGCATATTAATTAGTGACTTATAATTTTCAATAAGATTATCACGTACGAGAGCAGCCGTTTTCATTTGAGACTCAGCTTTCTTTTGCTGAATTAAAACGTCATGTGTTTCTCCTACCCCTTTAGTTAGTAAATCATATACTGCTGTTTGTGCATTGTTTTGCGTTTGATTCATATCTTCCAATAAATCAATAAACTTTTTCTCCGGAGCTACCGATGTTTGAGAAGTTTTCGGTGCACCAATTGACTGAATTGCTCCAAATGGTTGTGTATGTAACATTGGTTGAATTTTCATATTACGATCTTCCCCCTTATCCTCGGCCGATTTCTAAATCTTTATCAAGCATTTTTTTATTCGCATTTAATACACTCGTATTCGCTTCATACATTTTTTGAGCAACCATTACATTCGTCATTTCAGCAGTTACATCAATATTTGGATAACGTACATATCCTTCTTCATTTGCGTGCGGATGCGTCGGATCATACACTAAATTTTCCGTTTTGTCTGCTTCAATACTTTTTATTTTTACTCCGTTAGTAGGAGCCCCATCTAGCATACTTGCAAAACTATTGTTTGATTCTAGCACCACACTACGACGCTCATATAAATCTGTCCCCGGAGCCGCCGTCGTATTTGCATTTACAATATTGTTAGAAGTAACTTCCATCCACTTTCTCGCTGTCGTTAGCCCTGAGCCACTTGCATTAATTGCCTGAAACATCCGTTGTCTCTCCCTCTACTTTTAACGTCCGCGTGCCGCTTGGTTAATTGCATATTGTGTATTAATTGCGTTAATTGAAATACCGTATAACTGATTTGCTTTCATTAAATCTAGCATTTCTGTCGTTACATCCACACTATTTCCGTCTTTATTCGTTTGCATTGATTTTGTTTGAATCTTTGCATATGTATTTTTCGTATTTACTGTCGGTAAGTGCATTTCATTCGTTTGATATAAATCTGGATTGCTCTTTAAATCAGCCGCATTATTTTTATATAACGCACTACTTTTATTCATCTGCTCAGCAAATGTTACATCTTGTGCTTTATAGCCAGGTGTATTCGCATTTGCAATATTACTAGAAACAGTATTTCGTTTCGTCACTAAATAATTCATATAATGGCTTACATCACTCACTAAATCTGGCATATTCCACACCCTTCCTTTTCTAACGTAATGATCCACTGATAGAAGTTTCACTTCATTATTTATTTTCTTATATGCATTTATTAAAATATTTACTATTATGTACCCTTACATATTTTATTCCATTTTTTCATTGTTGTCTTTAGAAAAATACAAAAATATAAAAAAGAATGCAAAAAAACTGTATACACATAGTAATCTATAGAACATTTCAATATATAAACTACAAACTAAAGTCCATTTTTCTATTATTTAGATTACTATTATTGTTTCATCACAGTCATAAAATGAAACCTCAATCAGCGGAGTTCTTTATGTAAACGAAGGAATAGACCCCCTTTTAAAAGGGGAATCTGTTTCCAGACATTATTATTAATATTTACCGTAAAATGAATTAGCCTTCATTCGCCCATCATTTGCCATTATCATTTCTTCCAAAATCTTTTGCTTATCTCGAATGTGCTGTGCTGCCTTAATAATGAATGGGCTTACTTCTGCTGCAACTTGTGCACGTCTTTCTTCATCTAGTGTCATCATCCAGCGATTTAACATCTCACTCTTCTCAGCAAACTCTTCATCTGACACTTGTAATTCACCGATTTCATTAAAACAACTGACAAACGTTCGATAAATATCATTGTTCATTTTCAAGCGCTCCACGGTATCCATCTATTAAATCTTGTAACACTTGCACAATGGCATCAATGTCTTTTACTTCACGCGTGACTTTCATCGTTTGAATTTGAATGCTAATCCAATCATATAAACCAAATAAACTATCGTATAAATCTTTCGTAATATCAGGATTTAACTGGAGCTTCAACTCTTCAAATATACGTTCTAACTTTTCAAGAAGTTCATCACCATCTTGAAGTTTGAATGTATTTAAAAGTTCTTCCAATTTACGAAACTCAATGATGCATCTTTCATAAATAAATATTGTATTTTTAATTGGATTACTCGTCATAATATCATTTTGCATATAACGTTGCCATGCTTGCATACAATCACTTCCTCAGCTTTCATTAGTCATCACTTTTTGTTTTTGTCATTGCTTGAATTGTCTTCAACTGACTATCAAGCAATGCTAACTGACTTTCTAATTTTGCATATTTATCAATAATTGTTTTTTGTTTTTCCTTATTAACTGTATCAATATCTTGAATTTTTCTCTCTAAATCAGTTACTTGCTTTTCAATACTTTTAGAACGTTTCCCAATAATTCCTTCATCTCCAAATATCCCATCTAACTTTTTCTCTGTATCATGACCTAAACCATTTAAACCAAAGAAAAATTGTTTCGTAGATTCCGGATTCTCTTTAAAAGCTGTTTTTAATTTTTCTTCATCAAGAGTCATATTGCCTTTTTTATCAATTTGAATTCCAAAAGAAAATAAATACTTATCATCTTGGGAAAATTTAAAAATACCTGTCATTGCATTATTGATAGCAAATGACACATTACTCCCTTGCATTACTCCATTTTCTCCAGCAAATAAATCCAAACTTTTAACAGCCTTATTATACTCGTCTTTCATTTTTTTTATTAAATCTATTGAATTTTTTATATCAGAATCTTCAATAGTTAATTTTATTGGCTCTGTAGTTTCTTTTTCTAAATTAATGGTTAATCCTGGAATTGTATCAATCTTATTTGTTTTACTAGTTCCTTTTATTCCGTTTATTGTATACTCAGCATTTATTGCTCCTGTCACTTGATGTGCAACAACATTCGTTCCATCCGGATTTTTCGCAGAAGTAACTAACCCTATATTTTGTAAAAAACCATTGGCGCCATCCGTTAATTTCAGCTCTCCAGCTTCTCCTGCAGTAGTCGATGTGAAAAATAGTTGATCCCCTAATGTGTATACTGATGCACCATAATTCCCATTATTTATCTTATTGACAAGATCTTTATACGTCATATCTTTTGAGATTTTAACTTCTTTTCCATTTATCTGAAATACATCATCTACTCCAAGTTTTAAATCTAAACTAAACTTTTGCTCCATACCTTCAGGAGTTTTTGAAGGAGTAAGTGGAGCTGTAGTTATTTGATGTCTTTCAGCTACCCGTTCTACTGTAATCGTGTATGTTCCAGGAATTGCAGCAGCGTCTGCTTGTGCTTTCATAAAACCATCTTTGGATAAAGTTGTTTTCTTTTCATCACCTTTAAATGCGTATAAATCTTTGAACACTTGTACAAGATTTCCAAATTCTTTTTTCATGCTTGCATACACGTTTTTTTCATTTGTTAATGTTTGTTTTTGTGTAGTATAAGGTGATTTTTTCATTTCCAATGCTTGTAACTCTAAATCTACTAACTTCTTTGTATCTATTATGTTATTCCCTAAATTCCATATTTGTTGTCTGCCACCATAATCAGATATTGTTCCTGCCATATTTTTCACTCCTTATCATTTACATGTAATCTAAAATACTCGTTTTACTCATCGTACTAACAGCTTTTAATGTCGCTTCGTACGTTGCGTTTATATAAGCTAAATCAGAAATTGCGACTGCTAAATCAACATCCTCAATTTCTTTACGGTTTTCTTGAAGTGCTACATTTTGCTCGCTTAAAATTGTTTTAAACGTCTCCATTGTGTTCATTGTTGAACCAACTTCAGTTGTACGGTTAATGATGCCATCTAAGTTTTGCTTATTTCCTTCTAATAACGGTTTTAGTGCTTTTTGGTCACCGTTTTGCATCGCTTCACTCATCTGTTTTAACGTTTTTATAACAGGGGATAATAATGCTTCACCGTTACGGAACGCTTTGAATTCATAACCGTCATTTAGTTTCCAGTTCACATCATTTTTTCCACCCTGGTACGTACCATCTTCTGTAAATGGCAGATTTTCTGCACTATCACCACCGAAAATATAACGACCTTGTTCTTTTGTATTCGCTAAATAGACGACCTGTTTTAAAATTTGATCAATCTCTACACCAATAGCCTGCAATTCTTTTTCACTATTTGTACCATTTAACGCTTGTACTGTTAATTGGTCTGCTCTTGTTAAAGATTTCAAAACACCTTGTAAAGTATTTTCAGTTTGTGTTAATACATTTTTCGAATCTGCTATATCTTTCTGCATTTGCTCCATATTTGCCAATGAATGTTGAATCGCAAATGATTTACTTGCTGCAAGTGGATCTTCACTCATAAGAAGGTTTTTCTTCCCTGAGGTTACTTGATTTCGGTGGTATTGCTGTTGCACATTTAAATCCATCAACTGATTCTTTGCCCAGTTTGCATTTTGAAATGTAGATACTCTCATTTCTATCTCCTCCTTAAATATTTCCAATTACCAACTATACATGACTACTCCTTATCTAATAATCGAAAACAAACTATCAAACACTTCATTCATCGTAGTTATAGCTTTAGAATTCGCCACGAAGTATTTCTGGAAGGCCATTAAATTAACCATTTCTTCTTCCATATTTACGCCCTCGATGCTCATCTTTTCTTGCTGGATACCTTCTAATAAATCCTTATGAATATTTTGATATGCATTTACTGAACTTTTATCAGAGGCTACCCCAACTAAAAATTGATCTAAGGCTTGCTTATATGTAAGTCCATCCTTATAGCCTTTATCTGTAATAGCCGCAAGGTTGTTGGCAGTTTCAGCCGAAATTTTCATTTTTGAAATATCTTTTATAAAATCAGGATTCAATTCAAGTTTCTTCGCATCTTCTCCTACAAAAAGCTCTTTCTTCATAGTATTATTCACTTGTTTTTTTAACGAATTTACAAACTCATTCAGATTATCTTTATAATTTGTAATCTTTGCTTTCGTATCAATTGCCGATAAAATTGTTCCACCACTTAATGGGATATCTGTTCCAGATATTTGTACAGACATTGGCTTTTTATCCTTCTGTAATTGAAGTGAGTATGTATCTTGACCATTTACAGTTAAAACACCATTCATCCTAACACTTGCAATATTAGGATTTGTAGCTTCATACGATACTTCTATATCTGCATACTTAGACATTTCTGTCATAATACGATCACGTTCATCTAATAGTTGATTTGGTACTTGTGTACCAGCTTGTCCAATTTTCTTGTTCGCTTCTGCTAAACTAGCAGCAAGTCGATTAAATTCATTAACATGCGCTTCAATATCTTCTGTCGTCTGTGCTTCCACTGTATCCAAGTTTTTCGCAAGACGACTTACTTGACTTGTGAACTTCCCCGTTTCAGCAATTAATGTATCGTAGTAATTTGATTGCTCCGGATTTTTTGCAACTTCACGAAAAGCATTGAAAAACCCATCCATTAAACTAGATAATGAATTTTTACCTGTCGTTCCTACCATAGACTCTACTCGCGACAAAGTAGAATTCATATATGCATAGTAAGAGAACTGTGACATTTGATCATTATATTGCTTTGTCTTCACTTCATCTGTAATACGATCAACACCTAACGTTTGTACACCATACCCTATTCTTTGTTCTGGTGCATACCCTTTACTCCCTCCAGCAGATTCGTAATTCACCATTTGACGAACATAACCTGGTGTATGAATATTAGACAAGTTTTGTTTCGTTGTTTGTAACCCCATTTGAGCCGCCAACATACCCGATAGCGGTGTATTATAATCAGATAATCTCATAAAGCTTCACTTCTCCTTTACAATAGTTCGTTCATAAAGATTTGCGAATTATTGTTTCGCTCTAAGTTATATTCAGAAACAGAATCCACAATACTTTCTGTAGTTTTTAATAGTACGTTTAAGTAATATTGATTTTTCAAAAGAATCATTTTTACATTCTCTTCTAATTCAGTTACGTTTTTTTGTAATTCATCCATTTTTTCAATTTCTTGTTGAGAAAAATACGAAAATAACGCACTTACACGAAACGATTCAACTCCTTGTTCTTTACAGAACTGAACAACCATTTCTTCAAATGAGCTTGATAACCCTTTTAAACCATCAATGTACTGCAATTGCTCTACTTGCAACTTTTGAACTGCATTTACATTTTTATTTTTTAAATTCTCATATATTTGCTCTCCAAGCGCTTGAATATTTTCATACGCTTTTTGAATAATAACGAGTTTTTCATATAATTGTATGTACATATAGCTTCCTTCCTTTTACAAGACTAAATTCACAATTAAACCATGGATTTCTCCAATTTGATTTAACATTTCTAAATGTCCTGTTTTCGTATTAATTAGATTCATCACATCTTCTAATTCATTCAATCCCATTTCTGCCTGTTTCACAATCGTCATTTTCTGTGAATATCCGTAACGTGGGTGACGAGACATGACATCTTTATACTGCAATACATTATCAACGTAGAAATTCAAAAATGATTTTACTGTGTTTTTGTATTCCATTACATTATCAAGCGTTAATTCCATTTCAATTTTCTCTTTAATTTCTCCAATATTATCGACAAACGCTTCCATTTGTTCTAGTAATTTATCTTTTTTCGGATCTGCATGCAAATTATCCGAAAATGCAAGTCCTGTCCTGACATTTGCTTCTTTCGGCATTTGAGTAGCAGGTGGTATATGCGATAAAATTGGATTATGCGAGATAGAACGTAGCATATATATCACCTATTTATTTTTTTATTTCTTCCTAAACTTAATCGTAAAATCCAGTTATTTATAATTATACTCTGAACAGTAATATTTTGCAGTTATTTTTTATAAAAGATATGTTACAATTTAGCATGAGGTGGCACAATTCTATGAATATTTTCCTTTGTGGTTCAAATCAATTAACAGCATTAGATCAAGAAGAAATTAAAAAATTTTTAACTGACTATGCTCACAAACATAAAATTTACATATTATGTTATAAATCTATTGAAAATGAGGTTCTTCGTTTTTTCGTTGAGAATGAAAGACTCGCTCAAAATTTATGCCTTTACACGCTGCAACCATTGCAAGCAATTACAGATGAATTCCAAGAAGTCGTTGATTACTTAAAAAAACACGGAGCCGAATATGTTGCTTTTGATCATCCTTCTGACTCCATTTACCGATCAGATTATATGTTTTTTGTTAAACAAATTATTGAAGACACTGATTTAGTTCTCTGTTTTTATAATGGGGACAAACATACATCTGTCATCCCTGTCGATGTTGCAAAAGAAGCAGGTATTGATGCTGTCATTTATGATTTACCAGGATTACATGAAAAGCAAATGAAAAAAAGCTTTGAACAAAAAATTCGTATGATGTAAAGGGGGAGGCACAATATCATTATTGTGCCCATTGTAAATATGATAATTGAACAAGATTATGATCATTTTATCGCGAGTTTTAAACAACAATTCAATATGGACATCGCTTCATATAAACAAGATAGAATGCGCCGTAGAATCGATGCTTTCATTTCGAGAAAAGGCTTCGAAAACTACACTAATTTTTTAAGCAAATTACGCGCTGATCAAAATTTATTTTTAAATTTTATTGACTATATTACAATTAACGTTTCAGAGTTTTTTAGAAATAAAGAACGATGGCAAACTTTAGAGTCGAAAGCACTACCAAAATTACTCGAACAAAATAGCGGAAAATTAAAGGTATGGAGTGCCGCTTGCGCTGCTGGTGAAGAACCGTATACACTCTCTTTAATTTTATCGAAGCATCTTGCTCCATTTCGTTTTGAAATTCAAGCAACAGATCTTGATTTTCATATTTTAGAAACCGCAAAACGCGGTCAATATACAGAACGTTCTTTAAAGGAATTACCTACTGATTTGAAAGAACGTCATTTCACAAAAGAGAATGATCTATATTCATTGCATCAAAACATTAAACAAAACGTCTCGTTTAAACAACATGACCTTTTAATGCAGTCATTCGATACAAATTATGATTTGATTATTTGTCGCAATGTAATGATATATTTCACAGAAGAAGCAAGAGTAAAACTTTACGAAAAATTTAGTCGTTCTTTACGAAAAGGCGGTGTACTATTTGTTGGTAGTACGGAACAAATTTTAACACCCGAACGTTACAATCTTCAGCGATTTGATACATTCTTCTACGAAAAAATATAAAAGAGGTCGTCACAATGGAGTGACGACCTTTTTACATAACTCGAATTAAAATAATACCAACAATCCATATAAAGAGAAAAAGAAGCGTCATAGACCATTTATGTTCTTGCATCGTTTGTTTCAATGCCTGTGATAATTGTGTCATGTTCATTTCCGCAAGCGCCCTCCATACACTTACATCCCGATCTTTAGCAATGCGGTCTGTAACACTAATTAAAATTGTTTCGTTAGACAATTTCGTTATATAAGCAGTAATAACCGTTACCATCAAATTTATATTTCCTTCTGAAGAATCACTTTCCACTCTAGAGATAAGTGCACTCACATCTAGTAACGGAATATGTACTTTTCTACCAAATGATAGTTGTACTTCAGCGAAATCATATGTTCCATCTAACAAAGGAAGTTCTTTTATATGCGCCTGCTTAACAAGCCCTTGTAGGCTTCTAATTACTTGTTCAAATATTTTTTCTGTTTGCTTACCTTCTCCAGATAACGTATGTAACTTTTTAAAAAGTTGTAACACTGTATCCATCTCTTTAGAAAGCATTTCCTTCATAATCTTTCCATCACTTAAACTTGCAAGTAAAATACCTATTTCATTATTTTTCGAAATAATTTTAGAATGTCCAGTAAACACTAAATTGCTACGCTTTCGTTCTTTCTGGATCTCATGCTCCGAAATAGCTGCAGGCTGTTTTAATGGTTGTAACGCCTTATCTTCAATTGTCGTACGTTTAATCTCCATTTAAGCGCCTCCACTACTATGAAATAATTAGCCCCATTCTTTATTACTCTTTAAAACTAAAAACAGTACGAATAAACCTGACATGATAGTAAACACATCAGAAGCTTGCACTCCCTGTTCACCTTTTTCTTCTTTCTTGTCTTTCGGTTCTTCTTTTTGTTCTTTCTTTTTAGAGGCAACTTGTTTGTTATTTTTCTCTTTTTGGTCCTTCGCCTTATGTACTTCCTTGTTGTCTTCAAACGGCTCTTTTATAACGTAAGTAAATTCCTCTTTCTCTTCCAACGGTTCTTTTATAAACTTATTTACTTTCTCATCTCGCTTCGGAATTTGAACAACTGGCAAATTTTCTTCTGGAACCGGGTTTTTGACTTTGGAATCTTCTTGCTTCTCATTTTCTTTCTTATCTTCTAATTCATTTTCTAGTTTATTATCTAATTTATCTTCTTTCTCTTCTATCTTTTTATCATCTTCATTTTTTGGCACCAAAACAGAAATGGTATATTCACTTTCCTCAACAAGTTTATTACCTGCTGCATCTATTATCTCTACAAGTAATTCGTATGGCCCAGCCGGCAATGCTTCTGTTATTTCAAATACTTTTTGCCAATCCATATCATGCTTGTTGTAGTCTAATAAAAACGAAAGCTCTTTATTTTCTTTCCCTTTTAATGTAACGCGCACTTCGTTTACAACCGATTCTATATCTGACGCTTTTACTCGTATATGTATAGAATCTCCCTGTTTTCGTTCAACTAAGTTCTCTTTTACTTCATCAATAGTAACTTCCTGTAACTTTGGCAATTCTTTATCTATAGTTGGCGTTTCATTTTTAATACGAATGAGCGGGACTTTCACTTCATTTTTTATGAGCTCTTCTTTCTCATTCTCTTTGTAACTTTGAACGAGCTGAAGATTCCAATCACCTTGCAAATCAAAATCCCCTGCTTTATAGTTAGCAACCCAGCTCTTCGTTTCTTCATCATACTCAAAAAATAACATTCTTTCTTGCGCATATTGCTCCCCATTTTTTTGTAACTGCAATATACCTTTCATACTTTGAATGTTTTTCCCATTTGGTTCTACAGCAATTCGCACTTCTTCGCCAACTTTAAGCTCCGGCTTATTTACTGTAATAATTCCTTGTTCTGTTTCTATCTTTCTTTCATTCAATTGTTTATTTACTACTTCTTGTTGCTCTGCTTCTTTTTGTTTCTCTTCATCTTGCTTCGTTTCCACTTGTTCTGACGATTCTTGAGATTCCTTATTTTCTTCTTGTACATTCACTTCATTTATTTTTTGATCTGACTCAATTTGTTCCTCAGCCTGACTTTGCAAGGGGAAGAACAAGCACACATGTATGCATAGCCAACTCATTAGAAAAAACTTTACGTTTTTCATCTACTAGTTCAAACTCCTATTTCAATGCCTTATAGTGATTTCGTCACTTTTACTCCAAAAAATCCATCTACATTTACAAGTTCACCATACGCCACTAATACATCATTTACATAAATACGAATCGGTTCATCAATATCCTCATCTAGTACAACTGCTTCATTTTCTTGTAAACTTAATATATCTTGAATCGTTTTCACTGTACTTCCAAATACAAATTTCACGTTCATTTCTACATTTTGTAGAATGGACGTGTCCATATATACTGGTTCCATTTGTTTTACTTCTTTAAATTCAATAGGTTGCACAACTGGTTCTACAATTTTTTCTTCTTCAATTTCTTCTGTGGCAATCTCTTCTTCTTCCACCATCGGATACAGAAGTCGCCTTACCATTTCTTTCGCTTCGGAAATTGGCAAAATTTGATACATCTTCGATTGAAGCAAATCGCCAATTTCAAGATTGAACGTAATTTGAACGAGTTCGTCCACTTCCATTGACTCTCCCAAATATTCCATTTCTTCTTTTAACGTTACAAATTTAACATTTGGCGGCGTCATGTCCATTTTTTCTTGAAACATTTCTGACATCGCCGTAGCAGCATGACCCATCATTTGGTTCATAATTTCTTTAATACCGCTCAGTTCTAATTCAGTAAGCTCTTTTTCTGGGTCAACTTCCCCTGTTCCCATCATCATTAAATCTACCATTGTTAAGGCAACATCTTTCGTAAATACAAATACATTCTCATTCTTTAGCCCTTCAACAAAGTCGACATTTAAAATAACAAATGGTACTGGTACTCCATCATAATGACGAACATTGATTGCTTCCACATTTGGTGTACTAATTGTAACTGGCTGATTTAAAAGCGTTGACAATACTGTTGAAGCGGAGCCAATTGAAATATTTGCAATTTCACCAAGCACATCTTTCTCTTCTTGTGTTAAATGCTCTTTTTCAACTTCTTCTACAATCTCAGTTTCCACTACTTCTGCTGGTTCGTCTGTTTCTTCTACTCCACCAGATAATTGCATTAATTTATTTACCATTTGTTTCGCATGCTCAACTGAAACAATTTGTACAAGTTTAGAGTTTACAAGATTATCTATCTTTAAATCAAACGATACTTTAACAATCGTATGATTCCCATCGATTTCAGAGATTTTCTCCATTTCTTCTGATAACTTTACAACTTTAATCGTCGGCGGAGACATATCTACTGTATCTTGGAAGAATTCCGACATAGATGTAGCTGCGAATCCCATCATTTGATTCATCGCTTCTTGTACAGCACTTAGCTCTAATTCACCAAGTTCTTTTCCGTCCTCCACTTCACCTGTTCCCATCATCATTAAATCAGCAATGGATAATGCAACATCTTGCTTAAGGACAAGAAGATTTTCCATATCCAATCCTTTTGTAAAATGAATGTTTAATACAACATGTGGAACTTCGACATCTCTTGAATCATATAAATCTACCAACTCTATGCGAGGAGCAGTAATGCTTACTTGCCTATTTAAAATTGTTGATAATACAGTCGAAGCTGAACCAAATGATATATTTGCAATTTCGCCAAGAATATCGCATTCTTGAGGCGTTAAATGCTCATTTTCTTTTTCTAGCACAATCGTGCTCGTATCCCCTTTTGTGTGTTGCTCAGGCATTTTCCCTGCCTCCTCATTTCTGTTTTTCTATCAAATAATATAAACTCTTATTTTATTTTAGCAAACTCATTAGTATAAAACGTTACTATGTATCCCATTATTAGATTCGTAGCAATTAGCCAAAAAGCTCCCCAATTGTATACAAGTGGGGAGCTTTCCTTCATTCCTATTATAAACCTTCTGGGTTTAAAATGAGGACCACTCGTCCATCACCGAGAATCGTCGCACCAGAGAAATAGTTAGAACTCTCTGCAAAGAAGTCACCTAATGACTTTAAGACTATTTCTCTTTGACCGATAATTGTGTTTACAATAAGTCCATAGCTGCGATGTGTGTTACGAACAATTAACACAGGAACCATTTGACCATCATATGACGCAAACGCCTCATCTACTGTTTTTTCACCAAATACAGTACTTAAATGTTTCACTTCAATAATTTGATTACGATAATTTAACACATCTTTTCCTTGTAAGGATTGGATGTCTTCCCTCTTAATTCGAATTGCTTCAACGATATTTCCAAGAGGTAAAGCATAACGCTTATCATTCGTTTGAACAAGCATAGATTGAATAATAGACAACGTTAATGGAAGTTCAATTCTAAATGTACTTCCCTTTCCTTCCTCAGAATCAATAATTAAATGTCCACCTAAACTATGAATCGTATGTTTTACAACATCTAATCCGACACCGCGTCCAGAAAGATCTGATACAACTTCAGCTGTACTAAATCCTGGTTGGAAAATAAGATCAAACACTTCACGATCTGTTAATCTATTCGCATCTGCTTCAGTTACAACGCCATTTTTAATCGCTTTTTCTAATACTTTCCCTTTATTAATACCGTTTCCATCATCCGTAATTTGAATAACGACATGATTTCCACTATGAAAGGCTTCTAATTTAATCGTACCTGTCTCATTTTTACCTGCATCACGTCGTTTTTCAACAGTTTCAACACCGTGATCGATTGCATTTCGAATTAAATGAACGAGCGGATCACCGATTTCATCAATAACAATTTTATCTACTTCAGTATCTTCACCTGTAATTTGTAAATCGATTTTTTTCCCTAAATCTTTCGCTAACATACGTACCATACGCGGGAAACGATTGAACACAGTTTCAATCGGCACCATACGCATATTTAATAGTACATTTTGAATATCTTTTGAAATATCGCCTAATCGATTTAAATGTTCAATTAGCTCCTTGTTTTGAATCGTTTGAGCCAATTCATCAATGCGCCCACGTTCAATTACACTTTCTTCAAACATATTCATTAATCTTTCGATTTTCTCTAATTGAACACGAATTGAACGATTCTCCACTTTAGCATTTTTCGTTTTTGTAGTACTTTTAGCTGGCATAGCACTTGAAGGTTGATTCGTTGCCTCTATTGGTGATTCTACCTGCGTAGCCACAGCTGGTTGTAGCTTTTCTTCTACTTGCACAACTTCTTGTGTAACGACTTTTTTAGAAGCTACTTCCTTCGATATAGGTTCTCCTTGCTTTACTTCCACTTTCTCAATTTCAGAAACATGAAGTACTACTTGTTTCAATTCTTCTATACTACAATCCGTATCCATAAATACTGTAAATTCAAATCCGAAAGCATCTGCTTCAATTTCTTCAATACTCGGAGCTGTTTTTTGTATATTCCCTACATTTTGCAATGCTTCAATACACATAATGGCACGTACTGCTTTTAAAATCGCTTGCTGTTCAACTGTTATATGCACTTCATGCGAAACTGCATCATCGTTGTCTATATGATTTTGCTCTATATGTTCCGTAGGAGTTTCTACATTGCCGTTCAATAACGCTTCTAATTTCTGTTTAGTTGAGGCTACATCAATATTGCCCATTCCACCTTGTTGCACATCTGCAACCATCTTCTCCAAATTATCAATGCACTCAAAAATCACATCAATAATATCCGCATTTACAACTATATTTCCATGACGAATTTCATCTAACACATTTTCCATCTTATGCGTTAAATCAGCCATCTCCGTAAATTCCATACTCGCAGACATACCTTTGAATGTATGAGCGGAGCGGAATATTTCTCCCACAACATCCATATCAGCAGGATTTTGCTCTAACACTAGCACATTTTCATTTAGCGACTGTAAATGTTCTTCTGACTCTTCGAAAAATATATTTAATAGATCTGTTTGCATTTTTATCCCCTACCTGTCTAACAAACATTTCATTTATGTATAACAATTTAGTGTTTTATAATGAGAAAAAAGGGGGCCACACGTCGATCCGCTATCACTGTTTTGATTCCTTGTGGCACCCCTTCTATATTAACTATTTGCTACTTTTGTTAAAGCTTCAATTACACGATCGGCTTGGAATGGCTTTACAATAAAGTCTTTTGCCCCGCCCTTAATTGCATCTAATACCATACCTTGTTGTCCCATTGCAGAACAAATAACAACCTTTGCACTTGAATCAATTTTAATAATTTCTTTTAATGCTTCAAGCCCGTCCATTTCTGGCATAGTAATATCTAATGTTACAATATCAGGTTGAAGTTCTTTATACTTTTGAATCGCTTCTACCCCATTCTCTGCTTCGCCGATAACTTCAAAGTCAGCATTACTTTTTAATAAGTTTTTAATCATCGTTCGCATAAACATCGCATCGTCTACTACTAAAATTTTATGTGCCATTCTTTTTAATTCTCTCCTTCTATGTATAAATATATCTTAATATTTCACCTTATCATTCTCACTCATTATACAAAATAAAATGATAAAATTTAATATTTTTTTAAAAGAATTTTCGTATTTTTATTATTTTATTATTAAAATAATAATATACTACTCTTTTATATAAATAACAACGCGACGGTTTTTTTCCCAGTTTTGCGGTGAATCATTTGGTACAATTGGCTTTGTGTCTGCATATCCTACCGCAGCTAGCCTTTTATCATCCACATTATACACTTCAATTAAATGGTGAATCATATTTGCCGCTCGTGCTGAAGATAACTCCCAATTAGAAGGGAATTTCTCGTTATGAATAGGTCTACTATCTGTATGTCCCTCTACAACAATTGGGTTAGGTACGGATTGAAAAAATCCAACTAATTGACTTATTATCCCTTTCGCTTCGGGCTTAACGTTTGCATCGCCTGTATCAAATATTAAATTATCTACTATAACGACGCTTACCCCTGTATCCTCCCGATATACATTCACTTGACTAATACCGTTATTATCTACATACGCTTTTAACTTCTTATATAATTCATCCATTCTCTTTTTTGAGATCATTTTTTCATCATTTTTTTCATGTGAAATATCTGGTATTGTATTTTCCATTACTTTTGCATCTACTTGCCCCGTATCACTAAACTTTTCAAGCATCTTTGACAATTTTACTGCATCTTGCTTTGATGTAGCAACTAGTAATACAAAGAAAGTTAATAATAACATCGTTAAATCTGTAAAAGTCGTCATCCAACGAGGCGATCCCTTTTGCGGTCCTTTACTCATCATACCACTCCTTGAAATATTAGGCTGCTCCTTTTACCTTTTTTACCTTTGTTTCGTATACGTATGTATCCAGTTTCAACTTTAATTTAGAAGGGATTTGTCCACGATACAATTCTGAAATTGCTTCTATTACAAACTTCTTCTCTGTATATAAATCTTCAATGCCACGATATACTTTTTCTGCAAGAGGGATTGCAATCATATTCGCAAGTACAGACCCATATAATGTCGTTAACATCGCAACTGCCATTCCTGTACCAATTTGCGATGTATCTTGTAAGTTTTGGAGCATAATGATAAGACCGATTAACGTACCAATCATTCCCCAAGCTGGAGCAAAATCACCAATTTTATCTAATAATGCTGCTCCTTTTCTTAACTCATACACTTCCGTTTCAATATCTTTCAATAACACTTCTTTTAATTCATCTTCATCGTAACCGCTTAACATTAATCGAATTCCTTTTTGAATAAAAGGATTGTCTACTTGCTCTCCATCTACCTCTAAAGAAAGCAAGCCGTGCTTTTTAGACTTTTTCGAAAAATCGACAAACAAATCCGTTAACTGTTCTAAATCTTCTTCTCTTCTATGTAAAACAGTAAAAATGCTTTTCGTATATTTTTTTATTTCTCCAAATCGATATGCCACAACAATTGTCGCTGTTGTTCCCCCTATGACAATTAAAATAGATGAAACATCTAAAAAGTTTTTGAAAGCTTTTATTCCACCGCCGCCAAGCATAATTGCCGCTATCACTATAATGAAACCTACTATAATGCCCACTGGGCTAGAAATATCAAACTTCCTTTTTCTTCTTTGTGGTCTAGCTAATACTTGATTTTTCTCTCCCATATTTCTGCCCTTTCCTTTCCATTTTTATATAACATTTTTTTATTTTAATAATACGTTTTCACATATAACATGTATTATACGCTTATCATCTGTTTATCGCAATATACTCATGAAATTGACACATTTCATTTCTATATTAGAATTATGGTATGAATAAATGAGGAGGATCACGATGGAACACAACATTTTACAAGTCATTGCATTAGCAGAAAAACTAAAATATGAAATGCGACATAGCTGGCTTTCCAACGGACGTCAAGAAAGTGTTGCCGAACATACATGGCGTATGTCTCTAATGGCCATTTTAGTTGAACCTTATTTGGATCAAAAAGTAAATATTGAGAAATTACTTAAAATGGTTATTATTCACGACCTAGTCGAAGCCGAAGCTGGTGATATCCCTGCATTTGATACAATGAATAGTTATGAATTACAGCTACAAAAACAAAAAAATGAACTAGAAGCTATTTTAAATATTAAACAAACATTAACAGGTTCTCTCGGTGAGGAATTATATGACTTATGGATGGAGTTTGAAGCGAAAGAAACGTACGAAGCAAAAGTTGCTAATGCACTCGATAAACTTGAGGTGAAAATCCAGCATAACGAAGCTGATATTGATACGTGGCTACCAATTGAACATAAAATGACGTTCCAAGTAGCAAAGCATACAAACTTTGATTCTTTCCTATCTAAATTACAAAAAATCATTGAACAAGATGGAGAAAAGAAGTTAATTGCTGCCGGCATTGATGTTGAGGCATGCAAGCAATAATGAAATAAGACACTCAACAAGAGTGTCTTATTTCATTATCGTTGATATAGCCTGCTTATAAATAAGCTGTTGTTTTCCATCCACTAAGATTAAAAGTGTAAATTTATCCACTCCAACAACTTCTCCTATTATTCTAACGCCACTCTTTAAGAAAATTGTAACTGTACCTTTTTCTTCTTTTATTTGTTTATACAATTCTTCCTGTAAATGTTCCAATTACTGTCCTCTCCTTTCTGTGAAACATCTTAATATAAAAAACTATAAATTTTTTATTTATGCACTTTGTCTTTTATGTTCATAAACTTATTAATAAGTATATCTAAATCACGACTAAATAACAAAACTTTATCATGATCCAATCCGTGTCTCGCAACAAGTTGAATTAACTCTTTCTTTTTGTTTTCTATTTTATTTTTTAATTGTCCCATCTCCATCTCTATACTAAAACTCCCTTTTCCCATAATATTACTTGTAAAATTATAGTACATATTCTCTCATAAAAAAATAAGAAAATGGTTTTTTTTACAATTTTTTATTTTTTATGCCTAAATTATGAATTACGTAAAGGTTTATTTACAAATCACTAACATGCAATCCTAATGAATCTACAGGCATTTGTCTAATTATAAATGAGACTGGCTCGTTTTCTATACAAAAAACATACTGTATATAGTAGTCCATGAACCATATAGATTAACTTACTAAAAAGGAGGAAAACATATGAGTTATGGTGGAAGTTGCGCTGGTTTCGGCGGTGGATTTGCTTTGCTTATCGTACTATTCATCCTTCTAATCATCATCGGATGTAGCTGTTGGGGTGGCGGCGGATACGGATATTAATATATTCTACCCTTGACAAATGAACGAAAAACTATAAAAAAACAGCTCATATTTGAGCTGTTTTTTTCATACTTTCGTATGAATTTATATCCCTCTTATTTGCGATTTCAACTAACAACATATTGTTTACTATGGAATAAGAAACATTTTTACTAAGGGGGGATTACAATGATTAGAGGTCTTTACGAAGCACATTTACCTGTCCGCAACTTAAAAGTATCAATACCTTTTTATGAATCACTAGGGCTAAAATTATATAAAAGAGGCGATAATATTGCTTTCTTTTGGATTAAAGAAAATGAGAGTTGGCTCGGCCTTTGGGAAGGCACAGAATACAAAGTGAATTATCACCCCTCTTTACGACATATCGCCTTTCAAGTAAGTTTACATAATTTAGAAAATGCGATTCATTGGCTAAATCAAAAAGGAATTTCAGCACGAAAAGACTTTGGAATGGAACCAATTGAACCGATTGTTTTTCCGGAATTAGCACCTGCAGCCGTATACTTTAACGACCCTGATGGAAATAGTTTAGAATTGATTGCACAATTACCTGTTGGACTTCCTACAGCGGAAAAAGTGTATTTAAGTGAGTGGAAAGAACAAATTCAAACATCGTCATTACATAAGGAGTAATCTATTTATGTCAGTTTCTTATTCCACACTTCTTAAAACAAATAAAAACTTCAATAAACTATTTTATGGGCAAACATTAAGTGTACTTGGGGATTGGTTCCATACGGTAGCTTTATTAACATTTGTCTACAGCATAACGGAATCGCCGTTTATGATCGCACTTACTTTTATAAGTAAAGGTTTACCACAGCTTCTTCTTAGTCCATTCATAGGCTTAATTGTAGATCGTTTCTCTAAAAAGAATATTATGATTTTCACCGATATTACACGGGGAATTCTAGTTCTTACATACTTACTCGCAGGCTATAAAATTGAGATTATTTTCATTGCCAATATATGTTTATCCGTACTTTCTTGTGTATTTGAGCCGGCTAAACAAGCAGCCTTAAAAAATATCGTACACCAAAACCATTTCGTAACTGCTAACTCTCTTTCTAGTACAATTACTGGTTTTATGTCTATTATAGGTGCTTCTTTGGGCGGGATACTTACACAATCTTTACATATTGAGTTCGCTTTTTTAGTAAATAGCCTATCATACTTTATTTCAGCCTATTTTATTTATAACATGAGTATTCCTGCTCATGATACTTGTAACAAGAACAAAGCATTTTTCACTGATATAAAAGGTGGTTATACATACATATTACAAACAAAAATCATTTTAACATTAATTCTTGTCGGCATTTCATGGGGCATTATTGGAGGCGCTTATCAACTACTTCTAACGATCTATGCCGAAAAAATTTTCCATACGAACATTGGGATTTTATATACGGTTCAAGGGGCTGGGCTTATGATAGGAAGCCTTCTCGTTAATCTTTATATATCCCATAATAAAGAAAAAATGAAAAAAGTATTCGGTTGGGCCTACTTATTACAAGGAATTTTCTTTCTCGGATTCATTCTATCCGATCAACTTATTATCGGTATCATTACTTTATTCTGTATGCGTATAGCAGGAGGAATCATCGTTCCACTTGATACGACATTACTTCAAACTTACACACACGAAAATATGATAGGTAAAGTTTTTTCATTCCATTATTCTATTTACGGATCTCTTATTCAGTTATCGATGTTTTTTACAGGAGGGCTGTTAGAAATTCTTTCTCCTCAAATGATTGGCAGTTTATTAGCTACATGCTGTATTTTTGTAAGTTTTATATGGCTGTTCTTGTTTTACCGCGGGGATCTCAGTGAATAATTTAATGATAATCAATACATTTTGATCCCACTCATTATTTGTTTCCCCATAATAAAATTGTTTAAAAATACAAGTCAGATTTTTTAGTTAAAGAGCCTTATATGGCAACACTATTTGAGAAAAAACTAGATATTTATGTTAAAATACAAATAAGTTTGTGAAATATTGCACTTAAATAATAGACTTTAACTAGTTAAACTTGATTAAATAGGAGGGCTGTTTTGGGTATCACATTCATTTTCATATGTATTATATTAGTGGCTTCTATTTTGCAAGCAAGTACAGGTTTTGGCTTTTCCATAATGGCAACCCCTTTCTTACTTATGTTATTTCTACCACAAGAAGCTATACAAATAAATATTATTTTATCTTTAATTATCTCCATTTCACTCATTTGGAAAATAAGAATGGACGTTGATTTTGTTCTACTGAAAAGGTTTATT
The DNA here is from genome assembly GCF_051915685.1 of Bacillus cereus group sp. MYBK5-2. NCBI lineage: Bacteria > Bacillati > Bacillota > Bacilli > Caryophanales > Bacillaceae > Bacillus > Bacillus cereus group sp. MYBK5-2. The sequence continues at coordinate 841,890 of NZ_JBQAFE010000001.1, read as the reverse complement.
TTTGGAAGTATAGTTGGTGTTCCTTTTGGCATTTTAGTTTTCATTTCCGTTAACATAAACACTTTTAAATTAGCAGTTAGCATCCTACTCTTACTATTAACATTGTTGCTAATATGCAACGTTAAGGTTAGATCAACACAATCTAGAGATTTCATAGTTGGCGGATTATCTGGTCTTTTAACGACAAGTATCGGTATGCCAGGTCCTCCCCTGTTACTTTATTTTACAGGAACTAATACTGAAAAAGAGAAGTTAAGAGCAACTACATTAGCTTTTTATCTGTTTATATATTTCATTAGTCTAGTAACCCAAATACTCTTTACTGGCACAAACAAAACCATTTGGGAATCAAGTTTTTATGCCATTCCAATTGTATTTTTAGGTTTGTTTATAGGTCAAATTATTTTCAAATGGCTTAATCAACGAATTTTTAAAATATTTACGTATATTCTTTTGAGCTGCACAGGTATATATCTTCTTATTGAAAGTTTGCATTTGTTATAAAAGGTGCTTTAGTTTGTGCCATAACAGATAGGTTTCAAATGAAGTATCGTTATATTTTTAAACATGATAACGATAAAAAGCGGCTATTATGCCGCTTTTTATTTTCAAATTAAATATTTTAAAACTAGAAGCCCACCTATCGCTATTACAAACATATTGAAAAAAATCAGCCAACTTTTTTCAAAATCTTTATATCTCTCTTCTTTCACTCCACGTTGTTTTAGCTTCTCAATTACGTTTTTTAATTCTTGTTCATGCTCGGTACTTCCTAATTGTATATAGTTATTATCTATAGTAATTCCATATACATTCTTCATTTTTTTATGTCTCGAAACTGCTTGAATTGAGCTAATTAGCACATTGTACTCATTTATTTTTTTGAAATAACAATCTAACGATTTAATTCGTAATCTTGTATTCGTTAAAACAATGTAATAATAAAAAGTAGCACCTGTCGTGAATATATTCGGTATAACTTTAGAATTTACAAGACTCCCCTCTTCTACTAATATTTCACATTCGATTTTTTCTCCTTCTTGTAACTCTTTACGAACTAATTCTTCCAACATTTGCATCGTTAATTTCTTCAATAACTCCCCGTTTTTCACATAATACTTATCTATATTGATGGACTCATTTGCTTCTTTCTCTAAACGTGTAATTTCTTCCTCTGAATATTGGAGCTCATTTAACATCGATAATAATCTTTTATCCATATTACACACTCCCTTTCCACAGTTTTTGAAGTTTCCTCTTCCCACGAGAAATTCGATTGTATATATAATCCGCCGTTACTTTTAATTCTTTCGCAATATCGTCAATGGAATATCCATCAATATACCTCTTTAAAAAAATATATCGATCTTTCTTATTTAAATCTTGAACTATTTCCATAATCTCTTCTTCTTGTTCTATTTCATACCTATCATGTACACCTGTATCTATTTCTACGTCTTTATCGATTGTATTCTCTTTATATACTTTCTTTTTATATTCCAATGCCTTCAATTTAGTAATACCAATCATCCAAGATTTTAAGTTTCCCTTTTCTGTATCAAATTGGTCGATATTAAACCAAATGACAGTAAATACATCGTTATAACAATCATCCACATATTGTTTTTCAATAGGGGTACTTAATGATTTATGAATAATGTACAAAATTAATTTTCCATATTGATCAATCACTTCTTTCAAAGCATCTTGATCATGTTTTTTCATAGCTATAATTAAATCCTCTTCAGAATTGAAAATCATAAGCCTCTTCCTTCCTCAGTTCCCCTTTAGCAGCTGCTTTTACTTACTATTGGCATTTCATTCTCATTTTCTATCACTTTTGTAAAAAATTATTAATTTTTATTTCTATGTATATGATAACAAACAAAATACCTAAGTTCAGAAAGAATAAACAACTTTCTGGCCTTAGGTATTTCTCCTTCCCAAAAAGACAAACCTACATCACAGGTTTGCCTCTTTACTCACTTCTTATTTAATCCTTTTTCACTTAAGAACTCTTTCATATGCATTCTTTTTTCTTTAGACATAAACGAACTCATTGATTCCGTCCATGTTACGTTTTTCTTGTTTGATGATCTTTCTTTATAATACGCGCTCATCGTTTCATCATATTCATTTAATAATTCATCATATTTCTTTTCATCATATCCATTTTCATGAAGGATTGCTGCTACTGGTAAACGTGGTTTCACTCCATGATCTTCATCTGGTACGCCGACTGTCATTCCGAATACAGGATATACTTTATCAGGTAAATGAAGCAGTTCACTCACTTCTCTCGGATTATTACGAATACCACCAATATAACAAATACCGTATCCTAACGATTCTGCTGCTAGTGCTAAGTTTTGCGCAAAAAGTGAAGCATCTACCGTCGCAACGATAAAGTCTTCTACTCCCTCATGCTTTATCTCTGTACTATGTTTTTCACATGCAATTTCAAGTCGTTTTAAATCTGCACAACAAACAAAAAATGCTGCACAGTCCTTCACATGACAATTTCCGGATAGCTCTGCTAGTTTAGCCTTTAATTCCTGATCTGTTACATATATAACAGAATACGCCTGTACAAAATGTGATGAAGCTGCATGTTGCGCAGCTTGCACCATCTTTTCTACTACATCTTTTGGAATTGATTCTTCTTTATATTTACGAACTGAAACATGTTGCTCCATCTTATGTATGATCTCATTCATGAAAATCACTCCTTTTTTCTCTTCATAATGAAAAATTAACATATCTTTTTCAATTTTCACAACTTATAAGCACAAAAAGAGCAATTCTTTTTTTGAACTGCTCTTTTTTAAAACGTTTATCGATACGGTAAATGAAATTATACTTATCTTATTACGCCGTTTTCAAAACTTTAATACCTTTTACGATATTCCAAATGAAGTAGTAAATTCCTACAAGAATGAACACTGCATATGTGATAGCCATTCCAATTCCAGCACCGTCAGATTGATTGAAACCTAAACCGTACATGCCTGATACTGCTAGTCCTCCAAATAAGATTGCGTATGGGAAAACATGTGACCAAAATGCTTTTTTCGCGTGATACTTCACTTCATCTTCTGCAACAAAGTACACGATAATTGGTAGTAAAAATGGTGCAAAAAAGATACTAAAGTAACATAACGAAGATAAAATATTATTTCCTTTCATCCGATTCACCTCTAAATAGTTTTTGTTACCTTCATTATGTCAGGAAATCATTCTAGAAACTATCGCTTTACCTTTCACGAACGTGACATATTTGTAAGATTTTCCTCAAACTAAATCCCGCCTGAAGTTTCAGACGGGATCACTTTCACTATATTCGATTCATAAACCAATACTGTGTAATTGCTAAATATTCTCGTATATTCGATGGAATGATGATTGGTTTCGGTGTTTTTGCCGGAAGACCTTCTAATTGTAAACCTTGTTTGGCCGCTATTTTTTTCGCTCTAAACATGTGAAAATCATTTGTTACGATCATACCTTTTTTCATATCGGCTGGAATTAACGGTTTTGAGAATGTAATATTCTCATCTGTACTCGTAGATTTGTCCTCCATTATAATGCGGTCTTCTGCGATATTTTGTTTTATTAGTCCTTGTTTCATTGCTAATGCTTCTGAAATGTCTTCGCCTTTTCCTTGTCCTCCAGATACGATAGCGATTGTTTTCTCATGTGATTTTAAATATTCAGCTGCTTTATCAATACGATATTGCAATGAATAAGATGGTTTCGTCCCATTTACTTTCGATCCTAGTACAATTATGTAATCAGCATCGTAGGTTGCATTCATATGCCCATGCTTATAAATGTGATATTGTAAAAACCCCGCATACACGGCGCAAATCATTATAACAACTAAAATGCCCTTCATTATTTTCTTCTTTCTCATATTCATATACTCCTATTTTCTTTTACTTCCTTCATGATAATATCCATTTATTTGTTTGTATACAGACAGATTCCAATAAACCCTAATTTATCCTCTGAAAGGTAATATTTATATTACTTTCGGGAATAGTAAGTACAACTTTACACGAAGGAGTGTCTCTATTGCTTCTCTTTTTATGTAACGTGTCGTTCTTTTTTATCTTATTTTTACTATCGCTTAAGTTACTCGGTAAATCCGCGTTAGCACAACTAACTCCTCATGATTTTGGGGCTATAATCTTTTTATCTTATTTAGCTTTCCAAGCCATACCCGTCTCTGGTGCTTTACAAGCATTTCTCGGTATGGTTATTATCACATGTTTACATTTACTCCTTACAAAATTAAGCCTATTCAACAAACTAAATCGTTTTATTCTCGGACACCCTATCATTTTAATTAAACATGGTGATATTATTTTTGAGAACTTACAAAAAAGTAGATACCCCATTGCAGAACTGCTTTCTAATCTTCGCGTTGCAGGATATCCAAGTGTTCATGAAATTGAATACGCTATTTTAGAAGCGAACGGCGCTATTAGTATTTTACCAAAAAGAGAACTTGTACCATTAACTCCAAAAGATTTAAACATAGAAGTTAAGTATGCTGGATTACCAATTGCACTTATCGTCGATTCACAAATTCAATATGATAACTTAAAGTTAATACATAAAGATGAAAAATGGTTATATAAAGAATTAAAGGAAAAAGGAATTACAAATATTAAAAACGTTGCCTTTGCTTCTGTTCAAGAAACGGATGGATCTTTTGCGATTAGTTTAAAGGAATAAAAAAATCCCCTTAATTGCTTAAGGGGATTTTCTTCATCATATCGCTTCTTTCTCTCCTGCCATATTTAATGGAACAGGATGTTTCATACGATTCATCGTAAATACGATAATCGCTGTCATTACTTCTGCAACTGGCATAACGAGCCAAATTCCGTTTATCCCAAATAATTTTGGCATAATCCATAACAATGGAATAATAAATAGTAATCCTCTGCTCATTATAATAAGTACTGATTTCTTCGTTTGTCGCACTGATTGGAAGTACTCTCCATACACAATGTTATAACCTAAAAATACGTATTGGATAAAGAATAAGCTAATACCTGTTAAGGTTAACTCCAATAATTCTGGAGATTGGACATCAAATAAACCAATGATATATTTCCCGAAGAATAATCCGACAATTATCGCAATGCCTCCGAGGACAACTGCAATTTTCACAGCAAACTTCAATCCTTCACGAAGTCTCTCTGATAAATTTGCCCCGTAATGGAAACTAGCAATTGGCTGTAATGCTGCTCCAACACCAAAGAATAATAGTAATGTCATTGCATGAATACTATTCACCATCGCATAGGAAGCTACTCCTACTTCTCCTGCATATTGGACGAATGCGATATTAAAACCAATCGTTACGATTGCAACCGTACTTTCTGCTGTAAAACTTGGGAAACCAATCACCATAATTTGTTTGACAGTATCCCATTCAAAATGGAATTTCGTCCACTTTAAAATACTACTTTTTCTAAAGAAATGAGTTAATAATACAAGGAAACCAATCGCTGCCGAAAGAATAGTCGCTGAAGCAGCACCTGTTACGCCCCATCCAAAGATAAAAATAAAGATATAGTCAAACACTATATTTAATACAGCTGTTACAACAAGACCAGCCATTGCTAAATTAGGATTTCCATCATTTCGTATGAATGTACTTAAAATATTTTCTAAAACGTATATCATTCCAAATGTTAATAATACGTGTAAATAGTCTAACGCATATGGTAGAATCACTTCATTTGCACCAAATAAGTATGCTAAATCTTCTATTCTCCATAAGCAAATCGCTGCTAAAATCCCTACGATAACAACTGCTACCGTCATGGATTGAGTAAAAATAGACCTTGCTCTTTCTCGTTTATTTTCGCCTAATGCAATGGAGTATAACGTTGCCCCGCCCATTCCGATCCATAATGAAATAGAGAAGAAAATCGAAAATGCTGGAATAGCCACGTTCACTCCTGCTAAACCGTTCGCCCCAACTCCTCTACTAATCATGACCGCGTCAATTACAATATTCACTGACATTAATACCATTCCAAGAACGGCTGGTATTAAATAAGAAATAAATAAGCTTTTTATCGGTTCTTCTCTTAATTTTTCTGTTGCTTCCATACTCTAATATGCTCCTTTTTTTCAACTCTCTTTTCTCAGTTTAAACCTTCAAGTAACTTGAAGGTCAAGAGAGAATTAAAAAACAGGTAACTGACTTATACTAATGAATGTAAATTTGTAATCAATTCAAAGGTTTTCATCTTATTTTTTCACTACAGGAATTTGAATTTCTGTTACTTGCTCCTCTGGATTTTCTGTTACAGACCAATCAATCAATCCAATCTCAATCGAATCTCCATGTACTTCGTAACCTTCTTTATCAATGTATGTAAGTAACTCCTTGTACGTTGCATCTGTTTCTTCATACGGTCCATGATGATAAGAGCAAGCATATAAACCTTCTTTAATTTCATCTGAAGTATGCACTTCATACGGCATATAATCCAAAAGAATAAATACACTGCTATATGCTTGAAACTCATTTTGCATTAATCCTTTTTTCGCAACAGTTACACCAATATCTCCAGAAAATAAACTATCATCCATTTGCCTCATATTTTTTTGTAACGAATGGATGTAGTACTCAAACATATCATCCGTCGTATTTGGAGCAACCGCAATTGCTGTAATTTTTCGCTGCGGAATCTCTTTAATTACCATTTGTTCAGCTTTTGCTTTTGTTGCTTTCTTAATTAAATGAATTCTATGCTCCATTTTCGCCAAAGCATACTCAATTTCTCTTTGTTTCTTCAGCATCATCTCTTGTTGTTTTTCCAGTAAATTGAGTGCGTATGCTGGATTTCTTTCATCAATATATTTCTTAATTTCCTTTAACGGAATATTTAACTGGCGTAAAAATTTAATCGTATCTAACAATGAAAATTGATCGATTGTATAATAACGATAATTCGTTTGAGGATCCACAATGGACGGATGAAAAATTCCTTTTTCATCATAATACCTTAATGTAGATTCTGCGATATTATGCATTTTCGCCATTTCTCCAATTGTAAAACGTTTATTTAATAACATCTTTTATTTCCTTCCATTTCTATTTATTTCATTATATGTTCATTTTCTCTTCAAAACAAAAAAGAATTCCCATACGAGAATTCTTTTTTACTATTAAACCTCTATTATTATAGGAAGAATCATCGGCTTTCGTTTTGTATTTGTATATATATACTTCCCTAATGCTTCTCTTACCTCCCTTTTCAAAATACCCCAGCTATTCACATTCTCTTTCTTTAAATTATTAATCGTAATAACAGCTAATTTATTTAATTCTCTTAGAAATTCTTCTGAATCACGGACATAGACAAATCCACGAGAAATAATATCTGGACCTGAAATTATTTCTCCATCCACTTTATTAAAAGTAATAACTATAACGAGCATTCCATCTTCTGAAAGTTGTTTACGATCACGTAATAATGCATTTCCAACATCTCCAATTCCTAATCCATCTACATATATATTTCCTGCCTGTATTCTTCTAGATTGAATTGCCACTTCATTACTTATATCTACAACATCTCCATTACGTACAATAAAGATATTTTCCTTTTCAATACCAATTGATTCTGCTAACAAACTATGGTGATGTAGCATTCTAAACTCTCCATGAATTGGAATAAAATATTTTGGCTTCATTAATGTAAGCATTAACTTCAACTCTTCTTGATATGCATGACCGGATACATGCACTCCAGTAGAACTACCTGATCCGTAAATCACCTTTGCTCCTAATGCAAATAAATTATCGATAATTCGAGAAACGTTACGTTCATTTCCTGGGATAGGGGTCGCGGCTATAATAACCGTATCTTCTGGTAAAATATCCACTTGTCTATAGTTTCCACTAGCTAAACGCGCTAAAGCTGCCATTGGTTCTCCTTGACTTCCTGTACAAAGTATTGCAACCTGCTTTGGATCTAAACGATTTACCTCATTTGCTTCAATCAACATACCTTCTGGAATATGTAAATAACCTTTCTCTAGAGCAACCTCTACTACATTTACCATACTTCTCCCTAGCAAAGCTAGTTTTCGATTTGTTTTTATACATGCTTCAACTATTTGCTGAACACGATTCACATTAGAAGCAAACGTAGAAATAACTACTTTTCTATTTGCTTTCATAAATATTTCCTCTATCCGTTCTCCTACTGACCTTTCTGATGGAGTAAAACCTGGGCGTTCTGCATTTGTGCTTTCAGATAATAAAGCTAGTACACCTTCACTTCCTATTTTAGCCATTTTATGAATATCAGGATGTTGATTATTTACTGGTGTTAAATCAAATTTAAAATCACCTGTATGTACTACAGTACCTTCTGGTGTATGAAAAACAATACCGAGGCAATCCGGAATACTGTGGTTCGTTTTAAAAAAAGTTGCCTTAATAGAACCACAATCAATTTCTGATTCTGAATGAATAACGATTAATTCCGTATCATTTTGAAGATTGTGTTCCTTTAATTTAATTTCAATTAAACCTAACGTTAACTTTGTTGCATAGATTGGTACATTTAGTTGTTTTAAAAAATATGGTATTCCGCCAATATGGTCCTCATGCCCGTGCGTTACTATTAAACCGCGAATTTTTTCTTTATTTTCTTGCAAATATGTGACGTCTGGAATTATTAAATCAATCCCTAATAAACTTTCATCTGGAAATTTAGATCCACAATCAATGACGACAATATCATTTTCATATTGGATAGCATACATATTTTTTCCTATTTCATTTACTCCACCTAAAGCAACAATAGACAAGTTATTTTTTAATGCCTTCAAATTATAAATCCTCCCTTTCACAGTTATAGTTCGTGAAATAGTATGTAGAATTTATTATTTGTAATGGAAAAGGACTTCATACTATTTTATACATATAAAATTCACACACTACTCTTACACCTATATCCCAATAAGGCAGCTTCTTCCTCAAAAAGCTCCCATTTTTTCATTGATTTTTTATAAAATCTATTATATATTAATTACAGGTTCAAATTACGAGTTCAAAAGAACTTGTAACCAGACCCTTTTGTTTAATGGGTTTTACATATTTTCATTAGGCAAATTCCGAGAAATCGTATGATAAAATTAAAAATGACGAGGAGAGGATCAGATGGAATTCGAATTTTTCTTTCAAATTGCACTTATTTTATTAAGTACAAAGCTTGCTGGTGATCTTAGTGTTAGATTAGGTCAACCTTCTGTACTAGGTAAATTAATTGTCGGTATCGTTATCGGTCCAGCTGTATTAGGTTGGATTGAAAATTCAGAGCTTCTAACTCAATTAAGTAATGTCGGGGTTATTCTCTTAATGTTTATGGCTGGACTTGAAACAGACTTAGAAGAATTAAACGCCAATCGTAATTCTTCTTTAGCAGTTGCACTCGGAGGTATCATTCTTCCATTCGTAGGTGGTTACGTTTCCGGCCTTATTATGGGAATGGAACAAGGAAACGCTGTATTCTTAGGATTACTTTTATGTGCGACAAGTGTTAGTATTTCCGTTCAAACACTTCGCGATTTAGGAAAGATGAAAACACGTGAAAGTACAACTATGCTAGGCGCAGCTGTATTTGATGACATTCTTGTCGTTATTTTATTAGCATTTGCAATGAGCTTCTTAGGTACTGATGATGTTAACTTAACAATGGTTATCTTGAAGAAAGTAGTATTCTTCGCTTCTATTATTTTAATCGGATGGAAAGGTGTTCCTGCGATTATGCGCTGGTTATCACCACTGCGCGTATCTGAGTCTATCGTGAGCGCGGCCCTTATCATCTGTTTCTCATTCGCATATTTCGGCGAATTATTAGGAATTGCTGGTATTATCGGTGCTTTCGCTGCTGGTATTGCAATTTCTCAAACAAACTACAAACATGAAGTAGAAAAGAAAGTAGAACCAATTGCTTACGCTATGTTCGTTCCCGTATTCTTCGTTAGTATCGGTATGAATATTACATTTGACGGTATCGGCAATCAAATTTGGTTCATCTTAGCATTAACTGTTATCGCTGTATTAACGAAATTAATCGGCTGTGGATTCGGTGCACGAATGACTGGATTTGACGCTAAGTCTTCTGCAATTATCGGTGCTGGAATGGTTTCTCGTGGTGAAGTTGCACTTATCATTGCAGGAACAGGACTTTCTTCAGGTCTATTGGCACAAGATTACTTTACAGCAATCGTTATTGTCGTTATTTTAACTACAATGATTACACCACCAATGTTAAAATACACTTTTGGTGCAAAAGATAAAGCAATGAAAGCAAGTAAATAAGTTTACTATAATAAAAGGAGATTGCTATTTTATAAGATAGCAATCTCCTTTTTGTTTTATCTTTAAACAATCTCGTTCTTTTTTAACCATTTTTCAAAAATAGTTCGTGCTTCTTCATCATTGATATCATTACTAAATGAATACACCTTAATACCATAATCATCTATATATTCACCCAGTTTCATTTCCTCCACTTTCTTATAAAAATCGTCTGCCTCATAGTGCGGAATATAAGCATCCCAAACTGGTTCATTTATTCTTTTGTACGCCGTCACTTCTAAATCATATCCGTCTTCATAATATCCGATGTGATAATGTTTGTTAGGATCATATTTCTCCATTAAAAGTCCCCTCCTACTAAACAAGAGCGAGCCTTATATTACAGCTCGCTCCTCTCTCTATTTATTAAATACGCTCCATCGCTGTCTTCAACGTTCCAACAACGAAAGCAATCTCTTCACTTGAAATAACAAGAGGCGGCGCTAATGTTAAAACGTTATTATATCCTGCTGTTGTCATACCATTGCGTCCTATAATTAAGCCCTTTTCTTTACAAGCATTTACAACACTTGCAATTTTGTCGTTATCAATTGGCTCTTTCGTCTCTTTATCATTTACTAATTCAATTCCAACTAATAGGCCTTTTCCTCTAATATTCCCAACAAGCGGATGTTCCCCAATTTCATCTTTTAGTTGCTCTAATAAAAGGGAACCCATTTGCGCAGATCGCTCGATTAAATTTTCATTTTCCATAATCTCTAAGTTTTTAAGTGCTAATGCACAAGCTGCTGGATTTCCACCAAATGTATTAATATGGCGGAAGAATTCATATTCTCCTTTACCTTTAAAAGCCTCATATATTTCTTTTTTCACAGCTGTTGCAGATAATGGTAAATATGCGCTCGTAATGCCCTTTGCCATCGTAATAATATCTGGCTTCACATCATAATTCATAAACCCAAATGCTTTTCCTGTACGACCGAAACCGCAAATTACTTCATCACTAATAAGCAAGGCACCGTGTTTTTGACACGTCTCATGAACAGCTTTCATATAGTCTTGTGGTGGCATTAATATGCCCCCGCCTGTAATAATTGGTTCCATAATAAAAGCGGCAATTGTTTCACTTAATTCCCACGTCATAACACGATCGACTTCTTTCACACATTCTACATCATAAATATGCTGCCCTTCAATCCCAGGCATACGGTAACAATCCGGTGGTGTTACGTGTAAAAAACCTGAAGCAAACGGTTCATATTGATATCTACGCTGCGCTTGTCCCGTCGCTGCCATTGTCGCCATTGTATTCCCATGATACCCACGATAACGTGACATAAATTTATAACGATGTGGTTCACCTTTTTGAGCATAGTATTGTCTTGCTATTTTAAAAGCTGTTTCGTTCGCTTCTGAACCACTATTTGAGAAGAAAATAACATACTCTCCCCCAAGCCACTCATTTAACTTTTCAGCAAGCTTTATAGCTGGCTCATGGGATTGTGACATTGGAAAGTATGATAATGTTTGTAATTGCTTATAAGCCGCTTCTGCGAGCTCCTTTCTTCCATATCCACTATTGACACACCAAAGGCCACTCATACCATCTAAATATCTTTTTCCTTGTATATCTTCAACCCAGCACCCTTCAGCTTTTGCCCCTACCATTGTACTATTTGGACTAAAGGGACGCATTCCGTGCCAAACATATTGCTCATCTTTTGCTAATAATTCATCAGTTTGCTTCGCTTTCATCATTACTTCCACCTTCCATAACAACTTATTTTTCACAAAAGCTGCGCTGGTGCCATGATGACTTAAATTTCTCCCTGCTATTTTCATTCCACAAAATTAAGACAAATCCTACTTACAACTCAGTAATATTTACAAGAAAATGACAAAAGAAAAAAGAGCTTTTCTTATCTATCGAAAAGCTCCTCTTTTATTTAATGTGAAGACGCATCGCTAATACCGTGACCAGTATTAGATTTTACGAGAATTTCATCAAATTTCGCTGCATCTTCTTTCTTACTAGATAAAACAGTTCCTAAATATGCTGCAAGAAATCCGAGCGGAATTGAAATAATTCCTGGTGTCGTATATGGAAATATCGCTTCCCCAACAAAAATAGCTTTTCCAGCTACAGGGTTCCAAACATTCGGACTCAACGCTACGAGAACAATAGCTGATACGAGACCCACAATCATACCAGAAATAGCACCCGTTGTATTAAAACGCTTCCAATATATTGTAAATAAAATTACTGGTAGATTTGCACTCGCTGCAACTGCAAATGCTAATGATACTAAAAATGCTACGTTTAATGTTTGGGCAAATAATGCAAGTATGATAGATAGTATCGCTACTCCAATAGATGCATAACGAGCCATGGATACTTGCTCTTTTTCCGTTGATTTTCCTTTACGAATGATTTCATTATAAAAATCATGAGCGAATGCTGATGCTGCTGTTAATACAAGACCTGCCACTACAGCCAAAATCGTTGCAAAAGCAATTGCTGATACGAAAGCAAATAAGAAGTCTCCACCTAACGCTTTGGCTAATAAAGGTGCCGCCATATTACCAGCTGGGTTTGCTTTAATAATCGCTTCATTTCCTACAAACGCTGCCGCACCAAATCCTAAGAAAATCGTCATAATATAAAATGCACCAATTAACCACGTCGCATATACGACAGATTGACGTGCAGTTTTTGCATCACGTACTGTAAAAAAGCGGACAAGTATATGTGGTAATCCAGCTGTACCAAGTACTAGTCCTAAATTTAAAGAAAGTGTATCAAGACCATCCTTATACTTTACACCTGGATTTAAAAATGAATCTTTTAAAGGTGTAGCTGTTTTCATTTGAGCGAACATTTCAGTCACGCTGAAGTTGAATTTTGCGAAAACGATAACAGAAATAATAAACGTACCAGCCATAAGTAATACAGCCTTTACGATTTGTACCCAGCTCGTTGCTGTCATACCTCCAAAAATAACATACACCGTCATAAGTGTTCCAACGATTAATACAGATGTCGTATATTCAATCCCTAATAATAATTTAATAAGTGCACCCGCGCCAACTAATTGTGCAATCATATAAAAAATAGAAATCGTCATCGTATTAAGAGCTGCAACTCCGCGAACTTTTTTCGCATCAAAGCGTGCTGCAATCATATCCGCCAAAGTGTACTTTCCTAAATTTCTAAGCGGTTCTGCAACAAGATATAGTACAACTAGATAAGCAACTAAAAAACCGATACTATAAAAGAATCCATCAAACCCAGTTAATGCGATTGCTCCAGCTATACCGAGAAATGAAGCAGCAGACATGTAATCTCCAGCAATGGCCAGACCATTTTGCCAACCAGTTAATCCCCCTCCAGCCGTATAAAATTCACTCGCATTTTTCGTTTTTTTCGATGCAAAATAGGTTATGACGAGCGTACCAAGAACAATAATTAAAAATAGTGCAAATGCAGTAGTATTCAAGTTCAGCCCCTCCCTTTTTTCATATCTTGCAGAATTTTTCGGGAGATTTCATCAAATGATTCTGCTTTTTTGCTGTAAATCATACATAGTGCCCATGTCATGATAAATTGGGAAAAAGCAAATACCCACGCCCATGTAACGTCTCCAAATGCAGGTGTATTAAGCACCTTTGAATACGATGTTAGAATAGGTAATGCGATAAAAAAACTAAAAAAGAAAATACTCATTGGAATGATAAACTTCTTTTTCGTATTTAATAACAATTGAAATTCTTCCGACTGAACGACCTCTGTATAATTCACCTCATTTTGCAACTTACGTGCTGACGTATCGTCTCGTTTCATTAACCGATCCCCTCTCTTACTTGAAATACACTTCCCCCTTGCATACCTAAAGACTAAATTTTATAAATATTCAGAAACTTACATTCATTTTAGACAATCCATGCATTCATGCAAAGATTTTTTGATAGACATTTTTCGGCAATTTCCCCTAAATTTTTAATATACTTTTTCAAAATAAAGTGACACTTTACTTATTTATCCTCATTAAGACAAAAGCAGTGCTTAACGCACTACTTTTGTCTTTTTTTCCTTTTCTAAATTACGAGCCGTTTCGCTTAGCTCAACATCTTTTCCGTCTTTAAGTGTTCCAAATATAAAATCGAATACTGGATTTGAAACACCAAACCAAAACTTTTCATTTTTATAATGGTGTAATATATGTTGTTTTTTTAGCCATCTTCCAAACTTAGTGACGGGACGAATCGGTCTATGAGCAATATAATGTTTCCATTCGTAAACGAGCAGCATAATAATCATTCCGATTCCAAATGAAAGTGTAATAGTAACACTTTTTGTAATACCATATGCTATAAGTAAATATATCGTAAAACTAGGTATACTAAACCATACAGGTAAAAACAAAAGTTTTAAATCATCTGGATATACGTGGTGATCATAATGCAATCTTCTTAACATTTTTAATAGAAATGTGTTTTTAGGTGGCTTTATATGGAATAAAAAACGATGTGTCATATATTCATTAAGTGTATAGAAAACAATCCCAAACATACATGCTAACATGCCAAACCACGTAAAAAATTGCATTTTTAAAATAATAATGAAAACAAATAGAATGCTATACATAATAACGATATCATGTTGTAAAAAGAACTCTTTCCCCACTTTCTTCATCTTGTTTCCCCCTTTTCCAAAAAAACAGCCGCAACATATCGTTACGACTATTTCTTTTCTATTCTTATTCTATTCACTTTACAAATTTGCCTGCTGTTCTATTGTCGAGAAAAAATTGTTTGGTCCAAATATATTTTGCTTCGGAATAATATGTTCCACTGCAAACACTGTTACTTCTCCTCTTTGCACTTCTCCAATAATGAGCCCAAGTATTTCATGATTTACTGCAAACGTCGGTTGCTTTGTTTGTAACAATCTTGCAGCATTATGAAATACCGCTTCATATAGTGGATTTCTATCAGTAATTTCTTTTCGGATTTTTGGCGCTAACGTAATTATAATTTCTTTTCCGTCAATAGTGGTTCGATACATAAAAATCTCCCCTTCAATCTTATGTGAACAACTGTAAAGCTTTGTATGCAAAATGTATAGAGTAACCTACTAAAATAATACCTGCTCCGGCTGTTATGTAGCCAAGCGCTTTTGGTTTTAATAAAGTTCTTCCAAAATGTACAGAAAAAGCAATATTTAAATTCCATAAAATAATACCAACAATAATGCAAAGACTGTACAAAAAAGCTTCTTGTTTCGTTACCTTCGTAAGTAATGAGCTAAGTGTACTTCCGTATATACCAAACCAAAAAACAAGATTTAATGGATTGGATATCGCAATTAAAAATCCTGCCATAAACGATTGCTTAAGGCCACCTACCTCTTCTTTTTTATATTCCATATTCGAGTCGAAAATTCCTTGTTTTACACTTTGAAATCCTAAATAAAATAACAAGAAAAAACCCGTGCAATACATGAGGGCTTGTACATATGTATACATAAACACAGAAGATAAACCGAAATAAATGAGAAGCATAAATAAAACATCTGCAGTCATTCCACCAATTCCAACAACCCAAGCGTGCCAAAACCCACGTTCAATTCCTCGTTTTAACATTTCAATATTAATCGGCCCTACTGGCGCAGCTAATGATATACCTAATACGATTTGCTGTATAATTGCTCCAAACATCGCTCTATCCTTTCTACTCTCTTTACTACTAGTTAATGATGTAATTTGAAAAAATAGACTAGCTTTCATAATAAAATACCCTTTTTTATCCAAAATATACAAAAGAGCCATCTAAGTGATGGCTCTTACTTTTCTATCCTATGAAGAAAAGGACATTTCCCTTTTATTGGCTCTACATCGTCTCCTATGAAATATTGTTTCCATTCACGATGCTCTGGGTCACCATAATGACTAATGTTAGGATGTTTCGGCAATTGATCCCACTTTTCAACTCGCTCACGGACCATTTGTCTTGAATATGCTCCTTTAGGACGATCTCCCTCTAATCCATCAAAAATAGTGCGTGGCTGAAACCCAATAACGAGAGAATTCCCTAAATGTCTAGTTTTTCGTTGTTTATAAGCTGGCGCATTTCCAAATGCGAATATTGGCTCACCACCAAATGAAAATTCCCATAAATAATGGTCTGGATCTTCAGGAATTTGCTTTGGCCATGCTTGATTATCGTTTTCATGTAAATACTGTAACACTTTCCAAAAGGAATCACGGTAATATTCGAGTGGCTGTTCTTCACATTCCGGTTCTACAAAAAGGAAAAAGCCCCTTCTTACAATCGGCCTCTCTTTCATTAACTCTAAAAAAGATAACATTGTATGTGGCAAATGACTCCAATCATTATGAGAAAGAAATGAATAACGAAGTTCATTCTTTTTCAAAGCTGTTAAACCGAAATAACATGGAAAAGTTGGTTCTAACACAATATTTGAAAAAATCTCAAATTCTTTTGCAACCCAATCCGGTATGTCGGTTCTCGTTCTCATTCCTTCATTATCTAATAAGTAAGACTTATTCATTCTTTCACCTCATTATGTATAGCATTCAATTAAGAATATTACATACTCGGCCTGTCCTATACCTATTTAAAAATTTGACTGAAAAATTATTTAAAAATACAAAAAAATAAAATCGCTTACTTGACTAAATTCTCCCAATTCGTGTATATTTAAATTAATCATTTAGCAGAATATTCAAGAATATAGCATTTTTAGTTTATATTATCTTTTAAAATGAATTTCACTAAATGAAAATAGTAAACGCTTTTAGGAGGAATTGTAACATGCAAGGAAAAGTAAAATGGTTTAACAACGAAAAAGGTTTTGGATTTATCGAAATGGAAGGCGCTGACGATGTATTCGTACATTTCTCTGCTATTCAAGGCGACGGCTACAAAGCTTTAGAAGAAGGTCAAGAAGTATCTTTCGACATTACTGAAGGTAACCGCGGACCTCAAGCTGCTAACGTAGTAAAACTTTAATCCAACATATAACAGGAGGTTACCTTACTTGGTAACCTCCTTTGTTATTCCTTTGTATATTTCCGTTTTACAGAGCAAAAACTATGTGAAATGCGCACTATACAAAGGAGGAATTATTAATGGGATCAGAAGTAAATGATTTTGAAGAAGTGAAATTCCGTGTAGAAACAGCACAAAAAATGGTAGGATCAGCAACAATTTCAATGGATCCAGATACATTAGAGCATGCTACTACTGCTGTAGAAGCAGCTCGCTCTCAGCTTGAAATTATGAAATCTGTTGCAACTGATTTAGATGAACCATTTTTAATGAATGAGGAAAAGAAATTAAATAAATGTGAGCATCAACTAAACGAAGCAAGACACTAAAAAACATCCAGAGAATTTTCTCTGGATGTTTTTCATGACAACTGGTCTCCATACTTTTTCAATGTTTCTCCAACTGTACATTGCCTTATACAAAATGAATGAGCGTAATACTTACTATTTGTCTTTCGATTATGTTCTCGCAAAAAACAGCCTTCACAATACGTTTCTAATAAGTCATTTACCTCTGTAATGAGTTGCTTTTTATCCACCTTTGCACCTCTCTATTCAGTTATTTCTTTATGACTATCAATAACTGTTCCTTCCAATGCTTGCGTAGCTAATTGATGTGCTTCTTTATTTTGTTTTCTAGATATCGGCTCACATATAAGTTTTAATTTCATTTGCTTCGCCTTTTGTTCAATTTGATCTAAATAATGATTTAAATGTTCATCATAACAAGGCCATTCTCCGGCTAATTGCTGCAGTACCACTTGTGAGTCTCCGCGAAGTGTAACTGCTTCATACTTAATCCCTAGTTCCTCGAGTATATTCATACCGTATAATAATGATGCATATTCCGCTTCATTATTATCATATATACCTTCTATATATGCATTGCGGCGAATGCGGTAGTTTGTATTTCCTTTTTTATAATACACACATATACCAACGCCAGCTTCTTTCGTTTGCACATCATACCCACCATCAAAATAAACGAGTATTTCTTGGGGCTCTTCCTCTACTTGCTTACTTAACTTTTTCATCTCTTTTAATGACCATTCTGCGTCCATTTCATCATAAAATGAAAATTCTTTTACTCTTCCTGTTTTCTCAAAATCCTCTGCAAATTGAAGTACTTCTTCTATGCTCATATACTCTGTTGTTAATTCCGTCTGCAACCCGCGCTTCGTTTTATACAACCAATGAATTTTATATTTCATACTACATTCCCCTTATATAAGACTTCTTATATGTAGCCAGCTAATGAAAGCCTCACTTTATTTTATTATATTTTATCTAGAGTCACAGCATAATATTCAATATGATTACATACAAAAAGAGCTATCCCATAGGAATAGCTCTTTCATCTATTACATAAATCTTTCAAATTGTACTCGCTTATTAATCCAGTACATTACAGGCATACCGATCGCCATTACTACGAATTCTCCTGCTGCACATGTTAACCAAGTCCACATAAATGGTAGATCAAATGCAAGATGAAGTTCAATTGCAATCATAAACATTGTAATCGTAAAGATAACTGTATTAAAAATCATACGAGCCCAAACACCTTTAATAAACCGCATAGAAATAATCGTTGCAACTAATGCAAGAATAGATTGACCTACTCCAAATACTAAATCATAAGCGATCATAGGTGAGAAAAAGAGATTCGTTAAAAATACACCTAATACAATTCCGTAAATTGCTTTCTTGTTAAATACAACGAGATGATTAAACATCTCTGAAATACGAAACTGTACATTCGTAAAGCCAAATGGCTGAATAAGCATAGAAACAGCAATATATAATGCCGCTAAAATACCATTACCGACTAATGTTCTAATATTCATGACAAAATCTCCTTAGTTTTTTTACGTGGGATGGTTTCGAACCACGTTATTCGTTTTTTAAGCAACAAGATTATATTTTACGTGGTAGCCCCTCTTTCGTCAATAGATTCCTATCGTGAACTACCTTTTTTCTTTAAGACAACGTATAATAAAACATATGAAAGATTTAGGAGGTTTCACTTCATGACAGCAACAATTCAAAATGAAAAAGTGATCGTTTCCATTTCTGACAAAGGTGCAGAATTACAGAGCGTTCGCTTAAAAGAAGACAACATAGAATATTTATGGCAAGGTGATTCTACTTATTGGGGACGCCGTGCACCAATTTTGTTCCCAATTGTCGGTCGATTAGTAGATAATACATACTACGTAGACGGTAAAGCATATTCATTAACACAACACGGTTTCGCCCGTGATCTTACTTTCTCTGTGAAAGAACAAAGCGAAACAAAGATCACTTATACCGTTACTAGTAATGAAGAAACATTAAAAAAATACCCATACGAATTCGAATTACTCGTTTCTTATGAGCTAGATGGACAAAGTGTTCATGTAACATATGAAGTAAACAATCCTACTTCAAAAGAGGTGTTCTTCTCAATTGGAGCACACCCTGGATTCAACTTCCCTTTATTGGACGGTGAATCATTTACAGATTATCACTTATCGTTTAATGGTTTGGAACGCTTAGAAACAAGCATATTAGAAGGACCTTATCTTTCAAACAAAAAGCAATTAATCGCTGAAAATACGACTGAATTGCCACTTACATATGATTTATTCAAAAATGATGCGCTTATTTTTGAACATATGAATACAAATGAAATTTCGATTCGTTCTCATAAACATAATAAATTTGTAAAAGTAGAATTTGATGGATTTCCATTTGTCGGCGTATGGACACCAGGGAATAACGCACCTTTCTTATGTATTGAACCTTGGTATGGAATCGCTGATGAAGTAAATCCAGCAAAAGATTTCAAGGACAAAAAGGGAATTCAATCTTTACAAGCGAATGAAACATTTACATGTCGTTACAGCATCACAATCGGATAACTACTCTATCCCCTACTTCAAAAAAATATTTAAGTAGGGGATCATCTTATAATTTGGAGGTTTCTCATTTTGATTGAAGTATATATTGATGGTGCATCAAAAGGAAATCCTGGTCCTTCTGGTGCAGGAGTGTTTATTAAAGGCGTTCAGCCGCCTGTACAATTATCAGTACCACTTGGAACAATGTCCAATCATGAAGCAGAATACCGCGCTTTACTTATAGCATTAAAATATTGCATTGAGCATAATTATAGCACTGTCTCTTTTCGTACAGATTCGCAGCTTGTTGAGCGGGCTGTTGAAAAGGAATACGCAAAAAATACAATATTTGTACCTCTTTTAGATGAAGCACTACAGTACATAAAAAACTTCGATCTCTTTTTTATTAAGTGGATTCCAAGTAGTCAAAATAAAGTAGCTGATGAATTAGCTAGAAAAGCTATCTTACAAAATTAACGGGGGTATGAGTGTGAAAAAAGAGTGGATTGCTCCTCTTGCTTTATTATTTGTCTCTTTTATTTGGGGAGCTACGTTTGTTGTCGTTCAAAACGCTATGTCTTTCGTTGGTCCATTTACGTTTAATGGTATTCGCTTTTTATTCGCTGGAATTATTTTATTATTCGTTCAAATTATTTTTTCACAGAAAACTTCAAAACAAGAATTAAAACATAGTAGTTTAGCTGGATTAATGGTTGGGTTCTTCTTATTTGTCGGCTATTTATTACAAACATTTGGCTTACTTTATACAACTTCTTCAAAAGCAGGTTTCTTAACTGGGCTAAGCATTGTTATGGTCCCAATCTTATCATTTATCTTTTTAAAACAAAAAGCCACCATTTTCATCATACTTGGTATTGCTGTAGCTACAACAGGTTTGTACTTATTAACAGCTGCTGATTCTTTCCAATTAAATATAGGAGATATACTTGTTCTTGGTTGTGCAGTCGCTTTCGCTGCCCATATTCTTATTAACGGCTTCTTTTCTAAAAAAATATCACCTTTATTATTAAGCACATCTCAAGTATTAGCTGTTGGTATATTTTCTTCTATTTGCGCTTTTTTGTTTGAAGATTGGGAAAAGTTATTTTCAGTATCACTATGGACGAATCAATCCTTTTTATTCGCACTCTTTCTAACTGCCCTGTTTGCAACATCTATTGCTTTTTTCATTCAAACATCGGCACAAAAACACACTTCTCCAACGAGGGTAGCAATTATTTTCGCAATGGAGCCCGTTTTTGCTGCATTAACAGGCGTTCTCGTTGCAAATGAACAACTTTCTATTTCTGCTATTATCGGATGTCTATGTATTTTTCTAGGCATGATTTTTGTTGAATTACCTTCCAAAACAAAAAAAGAAGCGCAGGCTGCGTGAAGTTACGCTTGTAACTTCCGCATAAAAGCCTTAGCGCTTTTTTTATCTGTAATTTCTTCCTCTTTCAATCGTTCTAATAACGCAACGAAATAACTACCATCAAACTGCAATTGATGTTTAATTGTCGCTTCTATTGCTGCGTTCACAATCCCATCAGACGCACCAGTATATCCTTGTCCAAACATAATAAACCCTTGTGCTTCCTCTGATAATTTAAATCCTTTCGTATGTAAGAATGAAAGATAATCTTCTACTGTTTGCATGTTATTCCCACCTACTCAAAAATTCTCCATCTCCTATCATACATGTTTTTACACGCTATGAGAATGAAATTTCTTTGACAACTTTGTAAATCAATCTTCTACTTCGCTTACAATGGAGGATTTTCTAACAATCTGAAGGAATATGTACAGTGGAACTTATTTCATATTAAAGGGGAGACACGATGAAACAAGCACTATTAATTATCGACGCTCAGCAAGAATTAATTGATGGAAATGAGCAAGAAAATGAAGTTTTTCGTAAAACTGAGCTATTATCTACACTAAATATAGCCCTGCAGAAAGCAATAGATTCAAATGCCCTTATTGTTTTCGTAAGAGATATCGATGTTGCTTCTGGTAGTGGCGAAGGATTTGAAGTACATAATCAAATTCAAATACCTCAGTCTGCAATCTTTATTAATAAAGCAGCAACCAATTCATTCTACGGCACTTCTTTACTTGAACTTTTAAAAGAAGAAAACATTAATCATATTGTTATAGGCGGATGTAAAACAGAACATTGCATTGACACTGCAGTTAGAGCAGCAACTGTACAAGGATTTGACGTTACATTAATTAAAAACGGTCATTCAACAACTGATTCTAATGTATTGTCTGCAGAACAAATTATTGGTCATCACAATAAAACTTTACACGGTCATTATAACGTTGATCATTTTTCTATGGTGAGAGATATCGAGGAAGACCTCTTTCAGCCGACTCATGATCAATATCGTGATTAGCGAAAAAGAATCCTTCATTCAGAAGGATTCTTTTTCACCCAAAAATTTGTGCTGCAATGCTATATAACTCATTATTCCTTTTTAATAATTGACCGCTATTTTTCATCATAATTGGTGGTGTATTCACCTTTTTAAAACCAGCAATCTCTAATACTTTCATGAAATCTTTCTTTCCTTCTAGTACATCAATTCTTAATTTACCATTATGCCCTTTTGCTAAATCATGTACAATTCTCATTGCCATCTCATCATTTTTAGCAACAACCGGCCCTATTATCTTATTTTCTGGTGTTTGTATGCTTAAACCGTAACCTAATACATTTTGTTCCTTGTCCTTTACAACGATACACTGTTCACTTTGCATAATTCTTTTCTTTAAAAACTCTTTTCTATTTGTTCCAAACGCATATTCATCTATTTTTATTATTTTTTCTAAATCACCCTCTTCATAATTCATCACATAATCTTCATTTCTTATACAATAATCTTTCGCATTGTATGAGTTACATATGTATTTAGAAACATAACTTACTGCCCTAAATCCTAACTTTTCATATAAAGGTTTCCCTTCATCCGTAGCAATAAGCATAATTGGAGTATGAGCTGATACGCTTTTAACGCACGCTTCCGTTATTATCTTTCCAATCCCTCTCCCCTTATAATCTGGATGTACAATCACCATTCCGATAGATGCTAATTTCTCCCCATATAATATTATTGCCGCGCTAGCAATTAGTTCCTCTTTCTCATTCCAAACACCGTATACAATCCCTGCGTTAAAAATAGTCTCAATTTCTTCTCTGTTATAATCCCAACCAATATAAGAAGATAATGATACAATATCGCCTATTTGTTCTTCCCTAAGACGCTCCAACCTAACTTCTAATTCACTCATACTCCATCCCCTTATCTAGACATTTAAATCATTATTACGAAATCAACTTGTACATGTTTCCCTTTATTTGTCACACACATATGTTATTTTGACCAAGACTATATTGTAAATGAGGTGACAACATGCCCATTACGAATCGATTTTCTACCACCACTAACGGCGCACTCGCTATTACAGGTAATACTTTAGGCTTAAGTAAAATCAGCAATCAAAACCGTGCTGGTACAATCGGGGCAATTGGTGCATTCGCAACTACGAATACTGCTTTACAAGTAACTACTTTTCCTGCTGGTACAACATTAAACTATACACAAAATAGTTCTACCGCTATTTTAAATATCCCTGCTGGTAGTACTATTCTTTACGCAGAACTCGTTTGGGGTGGAAACTATTTATCTCGTGATCAAAACATTACGAGTGTATTAGGAAACCCAGTTTCTTTTACAACACCTGTTTCAACATACTCGATTACTCCTTCATCTGTTACGGCTTCAAATCAAACTTTCGTTTCAAACTCTATTACATTTGGCTTTTACACTCGTTCAGCAGACGTAACAACTCTTATTCAAGCGGGAGGTGCTGGTTCCTATACTACAGGAGCGGTTCCTGGGCTTGTAGATCCTATAGATGCTTCTAATGGAACAATTAATTCGGCTGGATGGACGCTTATCGTCGCTTATCAAAACGGGACATTGCCAGCAAGAAACTTAACCATTTATGTAGCTGGTAACCGTGTTTCTGCAGAAACTGGTAGTGCCGATGTATCTGTTTCTGGATTTTTAACACCTTCAGGAGGACCAGTAAGCGGGAGATTATTTTTAAGTTCTACCGAAGGAGATGCAGATTTAACCGGGGATCAAGCTTTATTTGGACCAAATTTCAGTTCATTAAATGCTTTATCTGGGCCAAATAATGCCATAAATAATTTCTTCGGTTCTCAAGTTAATAATGCTGCAGGAAACTTAGATACAACTGGGACATTTGGAACGCGAAATCAAAGTGCTTCTACAAGTACAAACATCTCCGCAGGAAGACAGGGCTGGGACATTACTTCCATTGATATTTCTCCTTATTTAACAAACTCACAAGTATCCGCCGCAATCCGTTTAACTACTAACGGAGACGCATATATGTTAAATACAGTAGGCTTACAAATTAATATAAACTCACCAAATATACAAGCGACGAAAAGCGTGAATAAAAGTGTTGCTGCAATTGGAGATATTCTCACTTATACAGTTACTATCCCTAACACCGGGCTTCTTCCTGCCAATAACGCTATTTTTATAGATAGTCTCCCTAATGGTACTTCTTTTATACCCGGCACTGTAACAGTAGATAACGTACCAAAAACAAATGCAAATCCTGCGGCTGGTATATCTCTTGGAACAATTAATAATGGTGCTTCTCGTATAGTAACTTTCCAAGCTACTGTCGTTTCTCTTCCAAGTCAAAATCCTATCTCTAACACTGCTAATATTACATTTCAATATACACCAATCGCCGGAGGAACAACTTTTAATGGTCTTGCAACAAGTAACTCTGCTGGAACACAAATTAACCTTGCAGATATTAATGGAACAAAATCAGTTAACAAACTTTTTACCGATATTGGTGAAACATTAACTTACAGTATTGCCTTAGCTAATATAGGAAATATCGCTGCAACGAATGTGATATATACGGATCCGATTCCTAGCGGGACTACTTTCATTCCAGGGAGTGTAACTGTGAACGGAGTTACTCAAGCTGGCGCAAATCCCGCTAATGGTATAACAATTGGTTCAATTGCCGCAAATTCCACTACTACTATTTCATTCCAAGTGCTCGTTCCTTCTATCCCTCAAACAAACCCAATATTAAATAGTGGAACAACAACATATCAATACATTCCTGTACCTAATCAACCAGCAGTAAGTGGGACTGATACGACAAATATTGTCTCCACTCAAGTGAATAATGCTACTGTAACAATGACGAAAGCAGTAGATAAAAATTTTGCAGATATTGGTGATACACTAACGTACACCGTTTCCTTTACAGGTACAGGTAATACAAATGCGAACAATGTTATTTTTACAGATATCATCCCTACTGGAACAACTTTCGTTCTAAACAGTTTAACAATAGATGGCACGACACAAGTGGGTGCAAATCCCGCTACCGGCGTGAACATTGGATCCATAACAAGCGGCACAACAAAAAATGTTGCATTTCAAGTAGTAGTAAACACAATACCCACGTCAAATGTCGTATCTAACGGATCAAGCGCTTCTTATCAATACACTGTCAATCCTAGCCAATCACCTGTTACAAAAAATATTTCTTCGAATCTCGTTTCCACTCAAATTAACAATGCGAATGTAACATTAACAAAATCAACAAATAAACAATTTGCTACAATTGGCGAAACAATAAGTTATACAATCCTTATTACAAACAGTGGAAATACAGCCGCTAATAACGTGCAACTAACAGATCCACTTCCAAACGGAACGATATTGACTCCTGGTACTGTAACACTAAACGGAGTTTTACAAAATGTAGATTCTCTCGTTGCTTTACCTATCGGCACAATCCCTGGTGGGGCTACTGTTACCCTTTCTTTCCAAGTAACAGTCATCAATATTACGACCCAAAATCCTATCATTAATAACGCCTTCGCTTCTTATCTATATACTGTAAATCCAAGTTTGCCACCGACTTCAAAAACAGCAAATTCTAATTCTGTTACATCAACAATTAGACTAGCAAATCTCCATGTTAATAAATCTGTAGATAAAACGTTTGCGGAAGTTGGCGATGTATTAACTTACACCTTTGCTCTTACTAACGATGGAAATGTTGCAGCGAACAATATATTACTATCTGATTCAATTGCGAATGGAACCGCCTTTGTCCCAAACAGCGTTATAGTTAACAGTGTTACTCAGCCAGGCGTTACACCAGCTAGCATCAATATTGGTAGCATCAATGCTAATACTACAATTACAGCTTCATTCCAAGTAGTAATAACTAGCATTCCAAATCCAAACCCTATTTCAAATAGCGCTTCCATCTCCTATAACTTTATCGTTGATCCAAACGCTTCACCTGTAAGTAAGAACACTACTTCAACTACTACATTTACTCAAGTAAACGATGCAAATGTCATTTCAGCCAAAACAGTGGACCGAGCGTTCGCTACCGTAGGGGATATATTAACTTATACTGTTACTTTGACGAATGCAGGAAGTGTTTCTGCTGATAGTCCTACTTTCGTAGATACGAATCCAGACGGTACTACCTTTATTCCAAACACTTTTCTTATTAATGGTGTACTCCAAAATAACGCAGATCCAAATATAGGTGTTCCACTACCTTCCATTGCTGCTAATGGCTCACTTACTGTCTCTTATCAAGTAACCGTCACCTCTTTACCAACACAAAACCCAACATTAAATTCATCTAGTACACAGTATAGCTTTATTCTAAATCCGGGCGATCCACCAACTATAGAAACATCTGTAAGTAACACTGTAAGTACACAAATTAATTTAGCAAATGTAGTGATTGTCAAAGAAGTAGATTTAACTATCGCCGATGTCGGGCAACCAATCACATATACAATTTCTTTAGCTAATCTTGGCAATACTACAGCAAATAATGTTATTGTTACCGATATAATCCCTAATGGCTCCACTATCGTACCAAATAGTATTTTTATAGGTGGTACTTTACAACAAGGTGCAGACCCTAGTACCGGTCTTCAAGTCGGCTCCATTCCTTCAGGTGGTTTTGCAACGATTGTTTTTCAAATAAGTGCAAATGGGCTACCTTCACCAAACCCAATTCAAAACAGCGCTTCACTTCAATATAGCTTTATCGCTGATCCAAATTTACCTGCTCTCGTTAGAAACGCTGCTAGCAATATAGTAACTACACAAATTAATACTGCTAATATCGTTGCTACAAAACTAACGAGTACAAACTTCGCTGATGTCGGTGATGTCATACTATATGCAACTATTTTAACAAATAACGGGAATATCCCTGCTGCTAATGTAACGTTTACAGATATCATTCCAGCGGGTACCCTCTTCATTCCTAATACTGTAACGATTAATAATGTCCCTGTAGCTAACGCAAATCCTGCCACCGGCATTTCAATTGGTACGATAGGAGCGAATTCATCACGCACCGTTGCATTTCAAGTTTTTGTACCAACTATCCCTGCTGTAAACCCAATTACAAATCAATCAGGCACAACATTCCAATATACGTATGATCCATCCAAACCTGCTGTGATGCAGATGGTTGCTTCTAACACTGTACAGACAACTATTAATAACGCCTCAATTGCCGCTACTAAATCTGCAGATAAACAGTTTGCTAACGTAAATGATATTATTACGTACACGACTACTTTAACGAATAACGGGAACACACTTGCATCAAATGTAATATTTACAGATGTAATTCCAAACGGAACATCGTTTATTCCTAATAGTGTTACTGTAAATGGGAATACACTGCCTAATGTCAATCCAGCAAGCGGAATTGCAATCGATCCAATAAATCAGAATGCAAATACGATCATCTCGTTCCAAGTACAAGTAAATTCTATCCCGAATCCAAATCCAATTCCGAACCAAAGTAATACAACGTACCAGTATGTCGTAGATCCTAACTTACCTCCAGCATCCGCCAATACGTTAAGTAACGTAATAACAACTCAAATTAATAACGCTACTATTGTCGCTACTAAGTCTGTGAATACACCGACAGCTGCAATTGGTGATATTGTTACTTATACGATTGCAGTAACAAATACAGGTAATATCCCTGCTAGTGCAACTGTTTTAACAGATGGGCTTGGCGCAGGAGCTTCATTTATCCAAAACTCCGTAACGATCAATAATGTTCCACAACCAGGATTAGATCCATCACTTGGTGTTCACTTGGCAGATATTTCGCCAGGAGATACTGTATTCATTACTTTTCAAGCACAAATTTTAGCGATACCACCTAGTGGCACATTAACAAATAATGCTCTTGTAAATTATGAATATACCGTAAATCCAAACCAATCTCCTGCTGTTGGTAGCACTGTAACAAATACAACAGTTACACCAATTATTGACGCTACTTTAGTAATAAATAAAAGCGCTAGTACAACTTTCGCTACAATTGGTGATACAATTACATTCACTTCAGCTGTTACAAACAACGGAAATACTACTGCGAACAACATTATTTTTACTGATACAATTCCAAACGGTACTACCTTTATCCCAAATAGCTTTAAGATAAATGGTGTAACCGTTCCGAATGCAAATCCACAAAACGGTATCAATATTGGTAACTTGAATTCAAATGCATCTGCTACACTCAGTTTTCAAGTAAACATTGCAACACTTCCAAACCCTAATCCAATCCCGAATAAATCATCGCTTCAATATAGCTTTATTGTAGATATAAATGAACCGCCAGTTTCACGAACAGTTCAATCTAATAAAACCTTTACACAAGTAAATACTGCTTCTGTTATCGCAACAAAAACTGCAAGCAGTGCTTTTGTTGCTGTTGGAGATACAATTACGTATACAACTACCCTCACCAATAGCGGAAATACTGCCGCAAACACACCTGTTTTTATCGATATATTACCACCTGAACTTTCATTCGTTCCTGATAGCGTACAAATTAATACCATCCCACAACTTGGATTTAGACCAGATAGCGGGATTTCTTTAGATTCAATTCCAGTTGGAGGAACGACAACAATTAGCTTTCAAGCTATCGTTGGCTCAATACCAGTTACAAACCCAACTTTGAACCAGTCTAGCACGACATACTCGATCATTGTTGATCCTACCCAGCCGCCGGTGACAGAAACAGCTACAAGTAATCCAACTTTAGTTCAAATTAACGAAGCGATTATTCAAGCAACGAAAAGTGTGGATCGACTATTTTCTGACATTGCACCTGGAAATTCATTTTTAACATATACAGTTTTATTAGAAAATGTAGGGAACACAACTGCTACGAATATCATTTTTACAGATCCGATTCCAAATAACGCAGTATTTATAGAAGATAGCGTTCGAGTAGGCGGAGTTTTATTACCTGGAGTAAATCCAGCGAATGGGATACCGATTGGGGATATTATTGCCAGAGATTTTATAAATGTTACCTTCCGTGTGCAAGTAGTTAGCATTCCAAATCCAATTTTCACAATTGGACCAGGCGGACCAAACTCACCGGTTGTAAACGGCGCTTCTATTGATTATAAATTTATGACAGGACCTAATTTACCACTTGTTTCACGAAATACGACATCTAATTCTGTTTCGACACAAATAAATTCTGGAGAAATTGTGGCAATCAAATCTGTAGATAAAACTTTCGCAACGATTGGTGATACAATTTCTTATACAATTACATTAAGTAACCCTGGAAATGTCACTTCACAAAATATAATTTTCACGGATACTTTACCTGATGGGACGACATTCATATCTGGCACTCTTACAAACAATTCTGGTACACAGCAAATCGGAAATCCATCTAACGGGATTCAGATTGGAAATATAAACCCAAATGGAACGGCCGTGATTACTCTCAACGTACTTGTTACAAACATTCCAAGTATAAATCCAATTTCTAATTTTAGTTCTGTACAATTTGCACATGTAGTTGATCCTAGCCAACCTGCCGTAACACAAACGAACGTATCTAATGCTGTTTCAACAACAATTAATAGTGCAATATTAACGACCCAAAAAAGCGTTGATAAATCTATCATTTCTGTTGGAGATACGATTACGTATACAACAACTATTACAAATACAGGAAATACGACTGCAACGAATATAACGTTCACGAGCGCAATTCCAGCTAACACTACCTTTATACCAAACTCAGTCAAAATAAATGGGGTTCAGCAATCTGGTGCGCAACCAGCACTTGGAGTAACTATACCAAATATCGCTCCTGGTGAAACAGTAACCGTTACTTTCCAAGCAAATGTTCTTTCTGTTCCCCCTTCAAGTTCAATTATGGGTAATGACACAATTTTATATTCTTATTCTGTCGATCCAAACGGAACTCCTATTACAACTTCTACTTCAACGAATATCATTACAAACCCGGTACTAGATGCTATGATAACGATGGCAAAATCGGTCGATCAAACAATTGTTACACTAGGTGATACCATTACCTATACAACCATTTTAACGAATAATGGCAATACAAATGCAACGAATATTACTTTCACTGATCTTATTCCAGACGGCACAACGTTCATTCCGAATAGTGTCACAATCAATGGCAGTACACACATCGGACTCGATCCTAATACAGGTATAACAATCGGATCAATTACTCCTAACAACTCAATATCTATCGCATTTCAAGTTACTGCTACTTCTACACCAAACCAAAATCCTGTAGCCAATTCCGCTACTGCTTCTTACACATTTATCGCTGATCCAAATGCACCGATTGTTTCAAGAAACGTTACTTCAAACACAGTGTTTACTACGATTAATACAGCTAACATTCTTTCATTAAAACAAGTCGATAAATCCTTTAGTCGTATTGGAGACACACTCACTTATACTGTCATTTTAACAAACAATGGAAACTCATCTGCACAAAATGTTATATTTACAGATACAGTGCCAAGCGTCACTACATTTATTGCAAACACATTTTCTATTAACGGAGTTCCTCAAAGTGGGGCGGATCCATCGAACGGTGTGAATATTGGGACAATAACAGCCGGGACTACAGTAACAGTTTCGTTCCAAGTTACTGTAACATCATTACCAAACCAAAACCCAATTGTAAATTTCTCATCAACATCGTATCAATTAGTCTCACCACCTGATGCAGAAACTTCAATTAGTAATCCTGTTTCAACCCAAATTAACGAAGCAATATTGTCTATGACGAAAAATGAAAGTGTATCCTTTGCAGATATCGGGCAAACTGCTTTTTATACTACTTCTATTACCAATGTAGGCAATACCGATGCAACTAATATTGTATTCACAGATACATTACCAAGTGGACTCACATTTGTTCCTAACACATTAACTGTCGATGGCGTTTTACAACCTAACGCGGATCCAAATACAGGTGTATTACTTGCAACACTTCCACCAAACGAAATATATAGTATCGTCTTTCAAGTTACAGTGAACAGCATTCCCCCTAGTAACCCAGTAC
Organism: Bacillus cereus group sp. MYBK5-2; assembly: GCF_051915685.1. NCBI lineage: Bacteria > Bacillati > Bacillota > Bacilli > Caryophanales > Bacillaceae > Bacillus > Bacillus cereus group sp. MYBK5-2. The sequence continues at coordinate 810,058 of NZ_JBQAFE010000001.1, read as the reverse complement.
CAAATACAGCATCAACGACGTATGAATTTACTGTTGATCCTGTTAATCCTCCCGTTTCAAGTGCAGCTACTTCCAACACTACACTCCTTCAAATAAACAACGCAACTATTATTAGCACCAAAACAGCAAATCTTACTTTTGCGGATGTTGGTAATACAATAACATTTACACTTAACCTTCCTAATACCGGGAATGTGACCGCAACTGATGTAACTATTATCGATATTCTTGATAGCAATTTAAGTTTCGTTCCAAATAGTTTCACAGCTAATGGGCAAACCATTCCAAACGCCGATTTATCAACTGGTGTAAATATTGGTTCCATTAATGGTGGTAATACGGCAATCGTTACATTCCAAGCAACTGTTATTACACTTCCAACACTTAATCCCATTTCTAACTCTGCTTCTACCACATATCATTATGTCGTTGATCCTAGCCAGCCACCTATTACAACTTCTAATCAATCTAATACAACGACAACACAAATTAATAGCGCTATCCTTACTGCACAAAAAAATTCAAATGTATCTACGGTAGATATCGGGCAGGATATTACCTACACCGTTACAATTACAAATAGCGGAAATGTGAGTGCAACAAATGTTATTTTTACCGACCTTATTCCAGACGGAACTTCCTTTGAACCGAATAGCTTTACACTGAACGGAACTAGCATCCCAAATGCAGATATCATTACAGGCGTTCCAATCGGTGATATCGCGCCAAACGAATCTGTCATCGTAGCATTTAACATTATCGCCAATGAAATTCCGCCTATAAATCCAATTACTAATCAAGCTAGCGTTAGCTTTCAACATATCGTTAATCCAGCTAATCCTCCAGTTTCAAAAAATATTATTTCTAACAACGTTACAACAAAAATTGAAAGTGCTATTTTAAATACTATTAAAATAGGAGATAAAACTTTTGCAACGATTGGTGATACGATTACGTATACAACGACTATTACGAACACAGGCAATATTCCTGCTAACAACGCTATATTCTCAGACCCTTTACCATCGTGGACACAATTTGTTGCAGGATCAGTTATTGTTGATGGCACTCCATTACCATCCGCTTCGATTATTAACGGTGTTGGCATAAATACAATCAATCCAAATCAAACTGTTACAATCATATTCCAAGTACAAATCGTAAGTAATCCAACAACGTTCACACCTGAACTCCAAAACTTAGGATTTGTTAACTTCCAATATAACGTAGGCAATGCATTACTGGCTCAGCCTGGCAATGTGGAAACGAATGTCTTCGTTACTTCTATTAATACAGCAATACTTTCAGCTGTAAAAACTGCTAATACAGCCTTTGCAAATATTGGAGATACGATCACTTATACAGTTTTGATTCAAAATAGCGGCAATACAAACGCTACGAATGTAAATTTCTCAGACCCAGTTCCAGCAGGAACAACCTTTGTTGAAAATAGTTTTGCTGTAAATGGAAGTACCATTCCAGGTGCAAATCCAAATAACGGAGTGAATATCGGAACAATTAGCGCAGGTAGTTCCTTAACCGTTACTTTCCAAGTCATAGTTACATCAACTCCACCTTCAAATCCGATTACAAACGTAGCATCTATTCAATACACATTCATCGTTGATCCGGCCTCTCCTCCTGTTACAGGCACGATAAATTCTAATAGCGCTTCAACACAAATTAATAACGCGACTGTTACAACTGTTTTACAAGCAAATCGTTCAATTGTGTCTATCGGGGATGTAATTACGTATACAGCAACATTAATGAATACTGGAAACTTCCCTGCAAACTCTGTATTACTCATTAACGGAGTTCCTGAAGGAGCATTATTTGTTCCAAATAGTGTTACGCTCAACGGGATTTCACTTCCAGATGCAAGTCCAACTCTCGGTATTCCCGTTGGTATTATCGCACCAGGTGATTCCGCTACTATTACGTTCCAATTTCTTGCAAGTTCTATTCCACCGCAAGGAGCAATTATAAATCAAGCACTTACAAGTTACACGTATATTGTCGATCCAAGTCAACCTCCTGTTACAGCAACATCCTCGTCTAATACGGTTAATACAGCTGTTGTTGATGCATCGTTATCCGTAATTAAAAGTACAGATTCTCCCGTACAATCTACTGACGGTACAATCACTTACACCGTAGTCGTTCAAAACAACGGGAATACTACTGCAAATACAGTTACTTTAACAGATTTGGTCCCAGAAGGAACTGCATTTATTTCGAATAGCGTAACTATTAATAGCGTTTCCGTTTCAGGTGCCGATCCTAACGCAGGAATACCATTAAACTCCATCGCACCGTCAGAAAACGTCACTGTAACATTCCAGGTTATCGTTCAATCTATTCCAAGCGTAAACCCAATTTCTAATACAGCCCGTATTGACTATACTTTTATCGCCGATCCAACTGCTCCTATCATCTCTCGAACAATTACGTCTAATCCTGCTTTCACACAAATTTCGGATGCGACTATCCTTTCTTTAAAAGCAGTCAATGCACAACAAGCAACAACAGGTGATATTTTGACTTACACAATAACACTAGAAAATACAGGAAATATTCCAGCTACGAATCTCATATTTTCAGATACGATCCCTCAAGATACTACATTCGTAGAAAATAGTTTTACACTTAACGGAACAACTATACTTGATGCCAATCCAAATGTAGGTGTTACTTTACCTACTTTAGCAGCAAACGCTACTCACCTTATTTCGTTCCAAATTCTTATTAACGATTCATTCTCCCAAGAATCGATTACAAATCAATCCAATACAACATATACAATCCAACCAAACCCAGGGCAACCGCCTATTACTGAAACATCTACTAGTAATATCGTCATTACAAATTTCGTGCAAGCACAATTGGCAATTACAAAAACATCCAATCCAACAACTGTAGATATCGGTGGAACTATCCTTTATATTTCTGAAGTGAAAAATGTCGGTAATGTTGACGCAATAAATATTAATTTCACAGATTCTATTCCAGCTGGGACTACATTCGTTCCCGATAGTGTCACAATTAACGGTGTCCTTCAGCTAGGTGTAAATCCTGAAAACGGAATACCGATTGGAACAATTCCAGCAAACAGTTCCAAAACGATACTATTTCAAGTGCAAACAAATAATCCACCGAATGAAACTGAAATTGTAAATCAATCTTCAGCAACTTACCAATATGTAAGTATTCCTACAGCCCCACCAGTAAATCGCTCTGCAAATTCTAACATTGTTACAACATCACTTCAAAATGCAAATATTATTTCTGTTAAAAGTGCGGATGTAAACTTCGTATCAATCGGGCAAATGATTACCTACACAAATACACTTCAAAATATAGGAACCGTTCCGGCTAACAATATCGTGTTCATTGATACCATTCCAGAAGGTACTATATTCATTGAAGATAGCTTAGCAATAAATAATGTAATTCAGCCTGGCGTGAATCCTGAAAACGGAGTAACTCTCGGCACGATACAACCAAATGAAACAGTCACTATTTCATTCCAAGTACAACTTACAAATATACCAGAGGGCAATACAGTCATTAATATTTCAGACACTTCGTACGAATACCAAATTGATCCTAGTTCTCCAATTATTCAGCGTAGATCGTTATCAAATGCAGTAAATACTGAAGTGCGAACGGCAAATGTTAGTGCAATTAAATCCGCTAACAGATCCATTACACGTATCGGTCAAATCATCACATATACAGTCGCAGTTACAAACGCCGGTACAATACCTATTACAAACACTCTCCTACTTGACGCAATTGCTTCTGGCACCACATTCGTTCCAAATAGCATTCTTGTAGATGGCGTACCAAGACCTAACGAAAATCCAATTACCGGTATCAACCTTGATATAATTCTTCCAAATAATACGATTATTGTTACGTTCCAAGTAAGCGTAGTCTCTATACCGCCACAAAATAACATTAATAATATCGCCGTCATTCACTATGAGTATCGACCAGACCCAAGCACACCACCAATTTCAGAAACGACCTCTTCCAATGCTACAAACATACAATTTATTGATGCTATTCTTATTACTACAAAATCTGCTAATACTGTATTAGCTACTATTGATGAAACCATTGAATATACAGTATTCATTCAAAATAATGGATCGGCTACAACTAACTCCATCTTTTTTACAGATACTATAGCGGATGGAACAGTATTTATTCCAGGAAGTGTAATAGTTAATAATACTGTACTTCCTGCAGCAGATCCGAATATCGGCTTTTCCATTCCTAATGTCGCAGCAGGTCAAATGACTACAATAACATTCCAAGTTTCCGTTACGAATTTACCTACTGTAAATCCAACACCTAATACTGCAAACATCGTCTACGACTTTATTTTCAATCCTGACTTTGCACCAATTCAAAAATCTACTACTTCCAATACTACTTTCGTTCAAATTAATGATGCTGATATCGTTTCACTTAAAACCGTTGATTTAACCTCTGTAACGATTGGTGACATTTTAACTTATACAACAACTTTAACGAATACAGGGAATACGGATGCCACTGCTGTTGTATTTACAGACAATATACCTGATGGAACAACCTTTATTGACGGTAGCGTTTTAGTAAATAACATTCCTCAGTTTAACGCCAATCCAAGTGTAGGTATACTTGTAGGAACGATTGCTCCTAACATTTCTATCCCAGTCACATTTTCTGTTACCGTCGTAGCTCTTCCTGCTAGCGGTCATGTTCAAAATCAATCAACTTCTCGTTATACAATAAACACGGAAGAACAAATATCGACTAGCAATATTACCTTCACTGAAGTTATTTCCGCTAATGTAATTGCGACAAAAACAACACCTATCCAATATGCTGACTTACAAACTATCATCCCTTATACAATTTCCATCATAAATAACGGAAATATACAAGTCGAAAACATTCTTGTTACAGATATTATCCCGGCAAATACGAGCTTTATAGAGAATAGTGTTATTGTGAACGGCAACGCTCGGCCAAATGACAACCCTCTTAACGGTATACAAATTGATACTATTCCACCTAATACGACAGCAACCATTCTATTCCAAGTACGGGTTACTTCGATTCCACAAACAAATCCAATCTCTAACACGAGTACAATTGAATATGAATACACGGTACCAGATCGACCACCTATTACCGAAACTATTATTTCATCAGCTGCCGCAACAGAAATTAATCACGCAAATTTGAATAGTAATAAAGCTGTTGACCTTGCATTTGCAACGGTTGGTGATACGTTAACGTATACGATTACACTAAATCAAACCGGTAATGTTGCAGTAAATGATGTAATCATTCAAGATATTATTCCTCAAGGTACTACGTTTATAGAAAATAGCGTCATTGTAAACGGAGAAACTCTTCCAGGAGTGAATCCAGTAAGCGGCATACCAATTGGTACTATAACTATTGGTCGAGATGCTATCGTTTCATTCCAAGTAACTGTGACTTCTATTCCAACACCAAATGAACTAAACAACAACGCAATTACTACTTTTAACTATATAGTCAACCCAAATAACGTACCTGTTACAAATACGACTACAACAAACACCGTCACAACTACTGTCCAAAATGATAATGTCATTGCGATAAAAGCTGTTGATTTCACAAGTGCCTTACCCGGTCAAACTTTAACGTATACCATCACGATTACTAATAATGGTAATATCATTATCGAAGACCTTCTTTTAGTAGACACAGCACCAGCAGATACGACATTTGTTATTGGTAGTGTTACGATTAACGGAATCAATCAACCTAATGCGAATCCGGAAAATGGTATTACGTTAGGAAATCTTGCTCCAAATGAATCTGTTATTATTACATTCCAAGTGACAATTTCCTCTTCTACTCTTCAATCTACAATCAATAACGATGCTACTATTTCCTATACGCCTATTGTCGGTCCAATCCAACCACCTATTACGATTACAAAGCAAATAAATACAGTTACAAAGCAAACAAATACCGTTACAACGACAGTCGTTGATCCGATGGTTGACATTGAAAAAACAGCTGACAAATCTATTGTCGTTATAGGAGATATCATTACATTCACATTAGCGGTATTTAATCACTCCCCAATTCCGACAATCAGCACTTCCGTTATAGACACAATTCCAGCTGGTACAACATTTATAGAAAACAGTGTAACAATTAACGGTACTCCCGTTCCAAATATTCGTCCAGACACCGGTATTAATATCGGCTCTTTACCTGCAGATTCAGTAGCAATTATAACATTTCAAGTTCTTGTAACTTCTATTCCTTCAAACAGTACAATTATAAATTCTGCAACAGTTACCGCTGCCTTTCAATTGACACCACAGGATCCAATTATTACTTTCATTGTTAATTCAAATATTGTTCGTATACCAATTCAATTTATAACTGCAACAGTCACGAAAAATGCTTCCGTCAGCTCAGCTTATTTAAATCAATATTTTGATTACACGGTACGTATTACAAATACTTCCAAAATTTCACTCTCAAATATTTCTTTACAAGATACTATTCCAGCAGGTTTACACTTTATAAATGGCACTGTCTTTATTAACGGTGAACGCTCTCCACTAGCGAATCCGAATATCGGTTTCCTAGTCGCTACTAATTTGGAACCAAACGAAACAATTATCGTGTTATTCACAGTACAAGTGATAAGCCCACCTGTTAATAATCCATTTAAAAATACGGCCAATATTTCATTACAACTTCAAGTCTCGCCTACCGACCCACCAATTACAGTAACCGTTACAAGTAACGAAAACATCGTCACCTTTGTTCCAGAAAATCCAGATGAAGCACTTCCAAATTTAAATTGCTTCTTTGACGGTGAACGCTTCATTCGCATTACTCCTCGAAATGTACGAAATTACCTTTGGACTTGGATTTGGTGGAAGTAATTGAAACAAAAAAGAGATTGTAGTTTGGTTGAAACCAAATTACAATCTCTTTTTCATTACCTATATCCCACTACGTTGTAACTCGTCCAAAGATATACGATTACACACCATCTCAAGTTATTTTAGTCGTAATAAGTTGGCCAGCTTCATTAATAGTAACTTTCCATTTCACTCCACTAGCAGTCTTCATGATTATACCTTTACTTGCCTCTATTTCAATATCTCCAAACATTCTTCCGCCAGTTGTCGCTAACCAAGCACTCCCATTTTCCATAGAAGATCTTGCAAAGATACGATTAATTCGAAAACGTTTATGATCTTGAGAATAACCACTTAATGTAATTCTAACTTTATATAACTGACTCGCCTTCATATTCGATATAATTGTATCGCCAACATTTAATGGAACATCCAACGCGATAACCCAACTTCCAGTTGCGCTTAATGCATATTCAATTTTAATTTTCTTTGGGCTCTCTCCCCACCCAAAATACATTCCAAAACAATTTAACATTTGTATTGGTTTTTTCGTAAAATCCAGTTCAATTACAACTGGATTACTATCTGGAACGTCAATATAGTTTACACTTTGTTCATCTATTAAATTAAAGCAATTTGCGAGATTCCCCCCGTAAGGCACTTTCCCACTTACTTGCTTAATCGTATACTTCTGCTGAGCATTTACTAAAATATCATCTTGATTCCCTATTAAATGTGGTTTATTTAACGTAATCGGTAACTGAATTCGAAGAGATTCTTCATAGGTAGACTTACAAACATTGTATTGTCCTTTATCTACAATAGTTGTAGAAAGTAAATTTGCAAAAAGGTAGTTACGATGCGAATTAGAAGAAAATTCAATGACAATTTGTTCACTACTCATCCGGTACGTATCCCAAATCATACAATCAAATGTATTATACGCACCTGAACAACGAATTACTTTTTTCGTTTGTTGTCTACATTGCACTTGAATATCATGAAACGTATTTCCTGAACTTTCATTTGGCAAATCACTATTTCCATCTACTTCAATCCCATACACACATCCATCAATAAATATAGATTGAAATACATTGGCGTTAATCCAGCAAGGTGTATTAATATCATCTATATACTCTGTTTTCAAATATATTGCAGTTTGAAAGTTTTTAATTTGAATAAATTTGACTTGAAAGAAACTAATATAATCCCATGCCTTTTGACAATAAAAATGTATAGCTTTTCCTTTATACGATGGAGTTGTATTTATTATATTTATATTTGATATAACAGATTGATTAGGTACTTCGATTTGTTGTGAACCAGAAGCATAAATAACAGCCGATTGAAACAATGGATTTATAACTTGAATAGTACCACCAACTATCGAAGCGTTACTTTGTAGCTCAAATGCATTAAAATCCCCATCAATTTGCAGCGTTACGGTAGGATCTAACTCTAATCTTACGTTTGATTTAATAACAATCGGCTTTACAATTTTGTACGTATTTACCCCTGTAATTCTAACCGTCGAAATTCGATTCGCTACACAATAATCAATAGCTTGCTGAATTGCTAATGAGCTATCATTTCCCGAGTTTGGAACTGCTCCAAAACAATCAATGTGAACGCTACTTTCTGGCGCACAATCTTCTTGGGAAGAAATATATTCTGACAAAATAAATTCACTCCTCATATTACCTTTTTTCATATAATATGTGAGTTTTCTCTTAAAAGTTTCTATAATAAAAAAAACAAACGACCTACCCGGTCATTTGTTTAATTCATATATATTTTTCGTTTCTTCTATCATTTTAGCTAACGAGAAATACCTCAATGCTTTCTCTCGTGCTTTCAATCTAATATCATTTACCCTTTCTTCATTCCCTTGTAGTTCCTCAAGTGCATTTGCAAATTCGAATTCACAATATTCAGATATCAAAACACCTGATTCTCCATCTATTGCTTCATGTATTCCACCAACATCTATTGAAACAATTGGTGTCCCTGTAGCCATCGCTTCAATTACTACCATTGGAAACACTTCACGAAAAGATAATAAAAGTAAGGCATCCATATTCCCTATAAACTCATGCGGCTCTGAAATATTCCCTAGCATCTTCACCCTTTGCTGTAATCCATATTTTTCTATTTCTTTCATAATCAATTCTTTCTCTGGGCCATCACCAGCAATATAAAACATAAAATCATTTCTCTTTTTCAACACATTTGCAATTTTGACAAATAGTTGATGGTTTTTCTCTTTGGATAATCTAGCTAATATCCCTATTTTATATGTAGATTCTTTCTTTTTCTGCTGGAATAAAAACTTTTCAATATCGACACCGTTATAAATTGTATTTATTTTTTCTTCTGCTACATGAATTGAAATTAAATTATTCTTTTCAAACTCACTTACTGTAATAATATTGTTCACATATTTATTCATGAAATAACGAAAAAGCGTTGGCATTTTTTTTTCTAATATCGTTACATTATGTTTCGTATAAACAATTTTCATCTTTTTTTTAATAAACTTTTGAAGTAGAAAAGCATATAATACCATTCGCAAACTATTTGCATGAATAAGTTCTATCTTTCGTTTACAAATTTCGTTTCGTAAATAATAAATATTTCTCAAATGATTCCATCGACTAAGTAATATAAAATTTTCTTTTCTAGTAAGAGATTCATATAGTTCTCCATCACCTGCAGCTGTATAAATCTTAAAATCATCATAACGCAAATTACTTTCCAATTTACAGAAATAGCTCTCGGCTCCGCCAGTTATCAATTTATCTGTCATCAACAGTATATTCATAATTGCGTCTTCCCAACTACATTGATTTTATTTTTTTTATAAGCATGATAAGCATACTTACTAAAATAGTAAAAAATTTGCACCGAATTCAGTCGTTCTTGTTCCCTTAACAATTTCCAATACCGGAAAGCTGCTCTAATTTTATTTCTAGAAACAGAATTTGTAACAATTCTATATTTTGCTAACACTTGCTGTATACCTTTTGCTTCATACCCTTCATGTAATAAGTTCAGCCATAACGCTGTATCTTCCGGCTGTATACTAGGCATTTCGACATATGGAATTTTTTCACGATCAATCATCACTGTTAAACAACCGATAATTGTATTTCCTACTAAATAATGATAGTCAACAGATTTTGGTGCACTCACTTCACGATTTAATTCATTACCGTTTTCATCAATTAAACTGTACGACGCATATGAAAAAGCAATATTCATTTCTTCCATAAATAACAATTGTGTCTTCAATTTATGCGGCAACCATATATCATCGCTATCTAAAAAGGCAATGTACCTTCCTCTTGCCTCTTGGATCGCTAAATTCCGAGCTTTAGCAGCACCAACATTTTGTTTTAATGATAATAACCTAATACGTGAGTCTCCTTCTATTATATCTTTAATTTTTGTGGCAGATTGGTCGGTTGAACCGTCATCAACGATAAGCATTTCCCAGTTTTCATACGATTGATTCTGTACAGATAAAATTGTCTCACCTATAAATCGTATACTATTATAAGAAGGTGTTATTACAGAAACATAAGGCGGCTCGTTATGTGCTGATAGACATTTTACCATCTATCTTTCCCCTTCCTTCATATATTGAAATATACTTCACAACAACTGCTAAAAATAAAAAGAATGCTTCGTTAATAATGAGTGACAATGACATCATCTGAAATATAAATGCAATCATAGTCAATAGAAGATATGGTTTTTCACGAAACAAAGTATGCTGCGCTAGCTTGAACATTAATATGAATAAAAACGCGCTATATAGAAGAAAACCAATTGTACCCGATTCAGACAAGATTTCTAAAAATGTATTGTGTACATATAATTTTTCATTAAATTGATACTCATAATAATTCGAAAAGTTAAAAGCACCGATTCCGATATATGGATTGGATAAATAATATTTAAAAGCAGCTTCCCATAATGTAAATCTACCACTTCCATTATCATGGGAAAAATCAGAAATTCGTTTATTTAATATGTCATCTAATTGCCCCCCCATTACACTATTCGATAAACTAAAAATAACTACACTAAACAATACTAAACTTATAATTATTTTTATTTTTTTAGCGAAACTAGACATACATATATATACAAAAACGACAAGCACAAGCGCTAGTATACCACCCCTTGAAAAGGTTAATAAACTCGTCGTAACACATAAAATTAACCCTAGAATGTTAGTGATATTTTGTAAATTCGTCATATAGTACATAAAAAATATTGTATTATAGAAAATAAAGATGTTAGGATCATCTAGCAATCCAATTAACCGTGGATATCCTCTATCAACTAATAAACCAGCAAAAATTTCTCTCTCTTCTCCACCGTATAAACTAAAGTATTGTAAACCGATTATATAGAGTATTAGACTTACAACATTAAATACTACTCCTACATAAGCAATAGATGATTCAAGTACCACTATTTCCGTATTCCCCAATAAATTCCTCATTATAAAATAGCATCCTAAAACGAGTAGCACGCCAAAAATCATACGAATACTAGCATTTAAATACATAGAAAGAATTCCACTTAAACAATAAATGAAATAAAACAGTAAAAATATAACTTCATGAAAATATAATTTTTGAATATGAAAGTCTTTAATTGTTAAACAAAAATATATGACTAAAAAAATCATATATATCTTCAATGAAAATCCAATATATAAATTGTATTTACTTAACATAACAAATAATATTAGAAGAATAATCCATCCCATCGATACTTTCATATTATTTTCCATAGGCTATATCCCCTGTTTCGTAATATAATCCTTTTTGCGTATTTTTCTTATAAAAGAAAGAAGAAGTTTTTTTAGCTCATAATCATATAGGAATATGGCAGCTAGTACAATTAGTATATTAAGAACAAGCGCAATTAAATGATATGTATGCAATATATATTGCACTCCAATAAAGGTTACACCAAAATAAATTGTATACGGTATTACAATTTGGAATACAATTTTTTTCTTCACTACACTTACCGCTATATATCCCACTAAAGCGACTATTTCAAATAAAACCATAGCGTATGCCGCTCCTATCACTCCACCAAGACTACTAAAGCTATAAAGCATAACCCCACCGATCACCAATGCTACACACTGCACAACAGTTCTCTTATTTTGACATCCACTCGTCGTTAAACCGTCAGCAATGGCAATATTTAAACTTTGTAGCACAATAAGAAATGATAATATTTGGAGTGGCTCTACTGCATTGCTCCATTCTTCATGAAAAAATATAGAAATAAAGTATGGTGCTAAATGATATAAACCGATCGTCATACATATTCCTACAATCGCCATTGATTTAATTTGAAGTAAATTTAATTTCGTATGCTCTTCTATATTATTCTGGTTATAATGCTTAAAGAGCACTGGAAAAAATGCACCTGCAATTACCCCTGGTACTTGATATAAAGCTGCCGGCATCCGGTACGCCACTGCAAAAACACCTACCATACTTAATGGCAATGTATAGTTAAGCAAGATAGGTGCTAATTGTGGCGTACTCATTATTAAAAAACCGCTAATAATAAAGGGAGTTAATTGCCAAAATAACGCTTTATGAATTACGACTTTCATATTCATTTTCGTCTTTTTTCTCATGATATATATACTGAATAAACCACCGATCATATACCCAAAAGCATATAAACGAGCCGTTACATACACCGGTAACTCTCCGAAAATACAAAAACATGTAATTATAATGACAACTGATGCTGATACAACTTTTATGAGCGCTATATACTTCATACGTTCCGTCAGTTGAAAATAGGCAATCCCTATGTTTTGCCAAGTTAATCCTATTAACATGAAAAACATTACGTTTATCATCATATAAATTAAATTTTTATCCGCATACATATAATGAATAGCAATATAACCGATTATAGAAATAAGAATAAGTAGAATCATCCTTATTTTTATATACGATGATAAAATCTTCTCTAAATCTGCTCCATCCTTTGCCCCTTCTCGAAGAAACGTATTACTAAGTCCTAAGTCTGTAAAGAATAACATAACAAACGTCACTGCTATGGCAACACTAAACATCCCATAATGTTGTGCGTTAAAAAAGTTTGCTAAAACAATTAAACTGACGGCCTGAAGAAGGTTAGCTAAAATCGTACTATAAAATAGATGGATAATATTGTTTAGAATAGATCTACCCATACAAGTTCTCCTTTGCAAGTAACCTACTTACATATGTTGTTTGTTTACATATTTATTTATCTTGCACCATTACCGTTCAATACAATTAAAACGGTTTTACATAAAATACGGATGTCCATCCGAAATGTTTTCATTTCAATATACTCCATGTCAAGCCTCAACTTTTCCTTTGGATCAAGATTATACCCTCCATTTATTTGTGCCCATCCTGTTAATCCTGGTTTTACTATTAAACGTTCCTTAAATTCTGGAATATACGCATCAAATTCATTATAAAAAAACTCTCTCTCTGGTCTAGGACCTACAAAAGACATATCTCCTCTTAAAATATTTAAAAGTTGTGGTAATTCATCAATTCTCGTTTTTCTTATAAACAATCCAACTTTTGTAATTCTTGAATCATGTTCTTTTGCCCATTGTGGGCCATTTATTTCAGCATCCTTTACCATTGATCTTAATTTAAATACATTAAACTTCTTCCCGTTTATACCTAAACGTTCTTGAAAGTAAATTGGAGCCCCTGATGTTTCTAAAGTAATCATAATACAAAAGAACAACATAATTGGTATCGTTAATAGTAACAATATGAGTGAAAATATAATATCAAACAAGCGTTTTACACTTCGATTCAATATGCTAGGCTTTTCTTGAGCCGGAATCGTATACAACTTGGCTTGATTTGTTTCACGAATCATGGATCGTTACCCCCACATTCAAGAATATAAAATTATACCTATTAATTCACATTCTTTCCTATTTATATCCGCTATTACTTTTTGCACTGTACGTAGTGAATCTTTTCGCTTTTTAACTGCTAAGACCACTCCATCGCATTTCCCTGCAATAATGTGCGTAGCAGGAAGATCAAATACTTCAGAAGAATAAAAGAAAATGTAATCAAAATCTTCTTTCCACTTAGCAATCGCATTATCAAATTCATCCATAGCAACTAAGGACGTCCCTGTGTGTACTGTTTTTTTTGCAGGAATACAATATAAGTATTTAGACAAATTACTAGAAAAAGATTCATAATTGTAGGGGGAAGAGCTTATTATATCGTTTACTGTTATCATGTGATCACTTTGTAATAATACCTGTAATTTAGGGTCAGAAAAATTCACATCAATAAGTAACACCTTTTTCTTCATTTCCGCAAACACTAGACCCATATTTACTATAAGCGAGGCAACAACCCCTCTGTCCTTCGTTGAACTAACTGTGAACAGTTGTTTTCCAGATTTTTTCAGATCGTGATACACCGTATAAAACTGCTCTTTCATCAGATCATCATGCAGATCGAATGGCAGCTGTTTCTTTGTCCTAAACATCGACATGTTCACCTCGATATATAGATGATTGTTTATCAACCTCTGTAGGTTTCTTTTTTCTATTCGGTTTCATATTTATGTGACCAATAACAGAGACTGTTGTTATTTTCTCTAAATCCTGTTCCGTGTATATACGTTCATCAAAATAATCTCGAAATACAGCTAAACCTATCCCAACAAAAAAACTAACAATTAAAGAAATAGGAATGATCAGTTGAAATTTCGGAAACAATTTTTCAGCCTGTTCCTGTAACTCAGGATCAGTTAATACTTTCACCCCTTGTACATTTGTGTACTGTTGAAAGCTTTTTTGTGATTGCTCTGCCAATGTCTTTACAATGTCTTTCACGATTTTCGGATTGGAATCTTTTACTGTAACAGTTACAATTTGTGAGTTGTCCGTATTCACAACCGAGATTTTTTGTGCTAATTCATAACTTGATTGCTCTAATTTCAAAGTTTTTTTGACTGTTGAAATAATTAATGGGCTTTTTAAAATATCAACATACGATGTTACTAGTTGCTTATTCTCTTGTGTTTTATTTGTTGAATTTTCCTTATTAAACTCATCTAAATTCCCAACAAGAATTTGCGTTGAATATTGATATGACGGCTTTAAAACATACATAGAGATAAGAACTAAAGAAGCGGTTAAACAACACATCGTTAAAATAATCGTTACGAATCTTCTTTTCAGTAATTGTTGAAAATCTTTTATACTCATTTCTTGCTTCAATTATTTCACCGCCCTTTTCTGAATAACATCCTGCAATTCACTCTTTACAGATAACCCTTTCTCTCTTCTATCCACTTGTTTTGTTACATACTTTCCGACTCCGAATGCAAATTTTTCTACATATACATACGAAAGCATTGCAAGTATAAACGAAAAAACAAGTGAAAAAATTAAAATAATAGGCAACGGTAATATTTCATGGAGCATGTATATAAGGGAAAACAACGATATAATATGGTATAAATAAAGACTGTAAGAAATCTTCCCCAAATATAACAAATATTTATTATGTAGCAAGGACGACAAAGTTGATATTGACAAACTTAATATGACCAATAAACATGCACTTATCGCCACTACGTAGTCTCGAAATATAAAATTATTGAGCACTTTAATTTCTCCTATAAGCCCTTCATACATAAAAAGTAAAATCGCAAATAAAAACCATGCAATTTTCGTGTTTTTAGTACCATTACTATAAAAAACTATTAAATTATTTTTATACTTCGCAACTAGTGCTCCTAGTAAAAACAGCACTGTGTAATGCAATGTTAATGCATAGCTTGTTAATGTTAAGCCCGAGCGAAACAAAAATAATATTACGACAGAACATATACTAAAACTAAACAATAATAGTAATGAACACCTTAACGTTTTTCGTAAGCAAATCATCAAAATTAACGGGAAAATTATTGATATTCGCATTTCATGGACAAGTGACCAAATCACACCGTTATATGCATCTGTATTATATTTCCCAACCAATAAAATATGTTGTGCGATTAAGCTTGAAGAACTTTCAATCGTCCATGAGCGATTAAACCATTCACTTAAATAAGAAATACCATATTCACTAATTGTAATCTGGCATACAATAGCTATAATTATTGCCACAATATAAGGAATATATATTCTGCATATACGTTTTAAAAGGTATGACCCATAGCTACTATAGTTTTTTTGAATAGATTCATACAAAACAAATCCGCTCAAAACAAAAAAGATAATAACTGATTCGTTACCACTACTAAAAATTAGACGAGCAGGCGTTTCTTTTAATAGATACACAACAAATGGTTTATTATCTTCATAACTGTAATTTTGAAATGCTGAAAAAATCATTAAATGATGACCGATCATTACTATTAATGAAGAAATCCCTCTTATAGAATCCAATTCCTCGTATCTCTTCATCTTTTTACATCAACTCCTAATGAAATGATAATAATCATTTCAAAGCGACATCTTTATTCATATTCCTCTCCTTTCTTTTCATTCCAATTTTTCATATTAAAATGATTTTATAGTATAAATTTGAGTGTATTGTAACATTTTTTGTAATATTATGAATAGCGAATCTCAAAAATTGGTATATACCAATTTCAACCTCGAAAAATGAGTAATATTGATAGAAAAACGCTATAAAAATATCTTGCAAATTTACATAAATTAAAGAGATGAATAGCGTTTTTTCAATATAAAATAAAAAAGATAGCCTGCATAGGCTATCTTTTTTATTTTATTTAATTACTAGCACCACTATATGCTACATGTCGTTTCTCAATTCTCTCTTCAATTTCCTTCATATTTTCTTTATTATTTAATAGTGATTGTTTATTTTCAATTAATAATTGTTTAAAAGATTTTCTCACTTTTTTTCTCATTTTCATTGTCCTCCTTGGGGGATGGTTTATATAAAAGATAAAGAATTATCTGTGTGTCCTTATAATAATTGATTGTTGTGAATTCTATTTGAACTTCATATGAAAATTCCGTTTATTTTCTGACAACTTTGTGAACACGAAAAAAAGGCTCTCTAAAACTATGTTGAAATTAATTCACTTCATTATAAAAATTACTATTTTCATCAACTTTTATCATTATATCTTGTCGAAACATTTATATATTAAAAATTGAGTTCGACATAATTTTATTTACTATCATACTGTTTACAAAAACAAAAAGAAGGTGTCACCAAGTCAAAGTTCGACTTATGCAACATCCCTCTTTCCAAACTATTTATAGCATATTTATTAATATTTCAGGTCTTCCCCAATTCATTTCTTCACAAACAAATCTAAGTTTTTCTTCATCCATTGTGTGTAACCCTTCTTCTAGTGAACATGAAATTGGAACTTCACAGTGAATTTCGGCTAATTGTAACGAAATATTTAAGTTCTCTAAATCACTTTCAATCTTCGTACGCTGCGCTTTTGTTAATGATTCTACATTTTCTAGTACAGCGGATACTGTTCCGTGCTCTTGAATAAGCTTATACGCTGTTTTTTCACCGATACCTTTTACACCTGGATAATTATCACTTGTATCTCCCATGAAAGCTTTTGCATGGACGATTTGCCACGGCTCTACACCTTTTTCTTCCATGATTTTCTCCGGTGTGTAATATTCGTAATTTCCAATTCCTTTACGCAGAAGCATAACTGTAACGTTCTTATCAACAAGTTGAAGTAAGTCCGTATCACCTGTTAAAATATAAACTTCAGCTTCATTGCAGTATTGTTTTGCAAGCGTACCGATACAATCATCCGCTTCGTAGCCTTTCATACCGATAACTGGAATGGATAATTTCGCAGTCATTTCTTGCACTAAATCGAATTGAGGAATTAATTCTTCTGGTGGCGCTGCACGATTTGCTTTATAATTCGAGAACGATTCTGTTCTAAATGTCGTACTTCCCATATCCCAGCATGTAACGATATGTGTTGGTTCGATCGCTTGCGTAGCTGTTAATAAGTGTTTCATATAACCATGAATCCCGTTCGTAGGGGTTCCATCTTGTCGTTTCATAAATTGTCCGTAGACACTTGTTGCGTAAAAAGCACGAAATAATAGTGCCATACCATCAACTAATAATACTTTTTTCATAATTCCTCTCCTATTAAAAAAATAATAACCTTACGTTATCACGTAAGGTTATATAAATAGATTACCATTCTACGTTTTTGCTCAACTTTGTCTATTATACATTGTTTTTGTATATTTAGCACCATTAACACATTAAGACGTTCTACTACAACAAGTATGCAATATGCCTGAATACGTATTTTTTCCAGTAGAAACAACGACAGCCTTTGCATTTCCACTAACGATATGTGAACCTTTAAAACATACATTTTCAAGCTCAAGTGGATTATAATCTTTCATCCGTTTTAATGGAATAAATCGTTTACGTTCAAGGTGATAGCAGCTTTCAAACTTCTCTATATTCGCTTCGTTTCCCGTTAACACAGACTCATTCACTAATAAATCATCTGCATAAATAATACGTACATCAGCCGGCACAGCATCTCCAGCCGAAAGAAAAATTATATCTCCAGGTACAAGTTCTTGCACTGGTATCTCCATCATTTTCAGTTCACTATTTAGCC
Organism: Bacillus cereus group sp. MYBK5-2; assembly: GCF_051915685.1. NCBI lineage: Bacteria > Bacillati > Bacillota > Bacilli > Caryophanales > Bacillaceae > Bacillus > Bacillus cereus group sp. MYBK5-2. Next base: position 791,417 of record NZ_JBQAFE010000001.1, on the reverse strand, counting down.
CTGTACTACTAGAACATTCTACTCTAGATACAGTAATCGTTTCACGTTGTAATTCATCACACACACGTTGTTTTGAAAAACCTGGAATCATGCCACCAAGCTTCATCATTACTTCTGCGAGAAGTGCTCTTTTTGAAGTTAGTTCATTTCGGCCATATACTTGAATACGTTTTTGTGCCTCTTTCATTGATAGTCCGTCTCTTGTTGTTTTAAAATATGCAAATACAGATTTTACATCTCTTGTTGCAATTTCAATTAATAAATCTTTATTTTTTTGGAGCATTGTTTGTTCTTTTATTGATTTTTTACTTAGTTTATATGACGTGTTACCCACAGTTTTGTTTGCATATAACATATTATCGTCTCCTCCTTTACAACATAGGAAGAAACGCTTTGTTTCTCAATTTATCCACTTTACTGTGAAAGTGTCTCGCGTTTTATAAACGCTACATTATGATAAATATAGAGGGAGGAACAAATCGTTTCCTGCCTACATCATATATTTTTGATTTGAAGTATATGGGTAACGGAACCGAGTCAGAATTTGACATGCTCCTCACCTCCTCGTTTAATTTTATAGTTTATACTATGAAATTACTCATAGCTTGGTAACAAAAAAGGCCCCTACCCTTAAGAGAGTAGCGGCCATTACATACACAAATAAACGATTTCTAATATAATTAGAAATCTACGGACCTCTCCCTCACCGAGTTTTAGCACTGTATAGCATAGGTACATTACCAGCTACGTTAAGAAAAACCTTAATTCGATCATTCCTGTTGACCCATTGGCGTCTCTCGACATTTTTGGGCAGTAGCATTTCTCTATACAGGAGCCTCACCTAACAGAGACTTATTTTCATTACATTGAAAATGTTACTCTTATTTAAAATAGATGTCAACCGTAGCCTACAATTTTTTCAAAAGGTATGGCAAACTAACATATATAAAGTGAAACTTTAATCAGCCCTCACCAATCGGGCTTTTACGGGATAAAATAAAAAACTTTACGTTTAAACGTAAAGTTTTTAATAAGTTATACAACCAGCAATTACAATCCCGATTGAAATTGATAAAAACATAAGAAAAAGACCGACTGCTTGATTATCTTCTTCGAGACTTTTGTTTATATTAAAGCGTGGTGTAAGCCACTCAGCTAAATAAAAGACGATAATTTGAGCCAAAATCCCAACTGCTCCCCACGAAATCATATCAAGAAGTGAAATTGAATTAGCTGCTGTCGAATATAAAACAACAGCTAACCCAAGTAATCGTCCTCCAAGTACATAGCTTACCGCCTTATTTCCTTGAGCCATTAACTTAAATTCCTTTACTTTCGTTGTCACTTCCATCAAGAACAGACCTATACATAAAAGGCCGAGTGTTACTACTAAATATAATAAAAAATTAATCATTTTTTCCCCTCCTTTTTATACCTACCGGTAAATAGTACGATTCATTTCCTGTAATCTTTTCTCCCGCACGAATACCGATACTACTCGCTTTTCCAGCAATTAAAAACGAACCAAACACATATGACAGTTTCTCGATCCCTTTTTCTGTTTCCAAGGATACGACTGGCAGTTCGGTATACTTTTGAAATATCGGCAGTGACGCTTTATACGTTTGGTGTGCATTTTGAAGCATAATATTTTCGTCTTTATCGCGAATCGTAATTGTATCTCCTTCTCTCCCAAATGAAGGTTTTTGAACGAAAGAACCTTTGCCTAAAAATAAATCTGGTTCTAAATATGTAGGTAACATATATTCTTTAATCCACTGTTGTTCCTCATTTGTATAAAAGGCCTCTTCTTCTGCTAACCCCCAAATAAGACACTGAATTGATTTTGGCTGAAGTAAAAATGCTGACAAAGGATTTATTATAAAAAGCTTTCCGGCTTTTACAAGTTGTAACAGTTCCACACCTACCAAATCTCCTGTTTCAGGATCTTGATCCTCAATTAAATCTTCTATCGGATATGTTTGGCGATATAAAACATCAATCTTCGCCCCATCTTTATCGACTAGAGCATCCTTTGTAATTCTAAGTTCTGACATTGGCACTACTTTATTTTCAACATGGCATAGCTGACTTAAATACATAGTGGTATTCCAATCCTCGATATGTTCATGATGTGCTGTAAAAACAACATTTGGATTATCTAATCCCTTTGTTGCTTCCATTACTGCTTTCGTTACACCAGAAGATAGCAATCGTTCTTGATCCGAGTTTGGATCATCATAGCCTAGATTTCCACATACTTTCCCATTCATTTGAAAGCATTCCATAATAAAAGTTGGTGTATCACTATTAAACTCAAGCATTTTGATTTGGTTATCCTCTGTTACGGCAAAATCAAATCGCGAAATTACAGATTCAGGATAAAGCCCTTTCATTCTAATGAATGATAAGCTCGCAGGAGGAAAACCAAGCTCAAGAAGCTGTTCGTCACTTAAATTTCGCAAAAGTCTAGCAGTCTTAAAAAATATTTTACCCATTCGTTCAGTCGCTAAGTGTACTTGTTCCAAAGTCTGATTTGTTATAGAAAAAACATGAAACAAACTATACTCACATTCATATAAATCCGACCAAAAATTCGGATATTTTAAATAAAATTCTTTTCTATCCCTTATGTATTGCGACATATTTTAGCCCCCAAATCCTCCCTTTGAACCGCTTCCAATTCCACCTTTAAATTCAGCAGACGATTGATACGATTTAAACGCCGATGAATTTTTAAAAGTGGATTTATTTTGATAGTATCGTCCACCATAGAAGTAATGCCCACGATAACCTGAACTACTATCATCACACTGCCATACCCCAAGTTCATCATCCCAATCCCAATCAGAACAACTATTATCATTCGGTTTTGGGGGAAGATCTTGTACGCAACCAAATAAAGTGCCAGTCATTAAAGACGTTACGACACCACCTACTAGCCATTTCGTTTTTGTCACCTTCGCACTCCCCTTTTTAAATTCTATTCCTATTATATAGGATGGCATGATAAAGTAGAAGAAAAAGGAAGAAGAGGGATTAAATGCGCTTAGAATATCGACTTAATGATGAAACGAAAGGGTATCCTGCTTTATGGAACTACGCCAATATTTCTAATTTTGAAATTATCGCACGCATGACTTGTGAATATTTTATTAAAGAGAAAAATACTTATGTTGTTACTGCAACTTCGGTTGATCCAGACGGAACAGCAGTTATTTATATTCAAAAAGAAGTTTTCACAAATGACCCTTCAGACCCTACATACTCCTACATCGGTTTTGAAATTAGAGAACTAAGTGAAACGAGTTCAAACATAGTAGATAGTCAAGATGTATGGAACTATGAAGAAATTTTACCATCTCTTCATTCAGATATTATATATATTCAGCGAGACGGCATGTCTATGGAGTTCTCCTTAGATTCAAGAGAGATTGATGAAGACAGAAAGTGCTACATTTATTACGGAAACTTCACAGGTGAATCAAGATAATATTGATATATCTATGCAACAAAAAAACCTTACGTATAAAACGTAAGGTTTTTATATAGCCCCACATATGCCGTTCTCTCTAGATGTCCATAAACCTGCTCTCACAGGTGGATGCTCTCACAAATGTTTGTAACTTCCTTCTTAAAAAGATGGCATGTTAGCTACATTTAAATATTGAACTTCCATATTAAACTTATTGGTTTAAGACATGCATAAGCTACGTACACCGTAGGAATTTTATATAAGGTTAGTTGAAATAAGACCCCCGCACGTGCCGCTCCTCGTAAATGTCCAAAAACCCGCTACTCGCAGGTGGATGCCCTCACAGTTACCGTACATCTTCCTCCACAAGGAAGGCTTGATGATGGTCGCTAAATATTGAGCTTCCGTATAACTAACATCGGTTTTAGACATAAATAAGTTACGCACACCGCAGGATGTATTATTTACTTGTCGTTATATTATCACATTGTTTCTAATGTGTAAAATACAAAGTTTTTCGAGCAATCTCTTGCTTGTGACCTTATTTTAATACAAATTATTTTTGCATGCAAGTGATTAATCTTCTTCTTTTGCAATTTGATTTTCTGGATAAGAAATCCAATCACTCCAGCTACCTGCATACAATTTTACATTTTGGAATCCAGCCAATTTTAATGCAACGATATTGGGACATGCCGTAACACCAGAACCACAATATACAATTGTTTCCTTATCTTTCGACAGATTTTGGAATCGTTCTTGTTGCCCAGCTTTATTCTTAAATTGTCCTGATTGCAACATTCCATCCTTCCAGAAATGGTTTACCGCTGTTGGAATATGTCCTGCTTTATGATCGACAAGTTCCTCTACACCAGCATAACGTTTCGGCTCTCTTGAATCAATTAATGTAACATCCGCACCTGCACGGATATTCTCTCTGACCGTTTCCATCGTTACAAGCATATAATCTTGTATATTAGCTTTGAATGTTTTTCGTATAGCAACAGGAATTTCCGCTGTTGTCGGTAGTCCATTCTCTTTCCAAGCCGGGAAACCACCATCTAATATATATACTTTCTCATGTCCTACATAGTTACATAACCACCATAAACGAGCAGCATTTGCACCGGCTTGACTGTCATACGCAATTACTGTCGTATGCTCATCAATACCAGCCTCCGAAAGCTTGTCTGCAAACTCCTCAATATTTGGTAAAGGATGGCGGCCACCATGTTCTGCTATAGGACTTGATAAATCTAAATTCAAATCAAAATATAACGCATGAGGAATATGTCCTTCTTCATACTTTTCTCTACCCCAATTAGGATTCGCTAAATCAAAACGACAATCGATTATACGGACATTCTCATCTTCTATATGCTCACGTAACCATTCGACTGTAACTATCATCTTTAACGACCTTCTTTCTCTTTCAAACGACTTACATACTCCATAACCATTTCTTCTGTAACATATTTACGCTGCAAGGTAACACCATTTTTTGCAAGATCATTAATTTGCTTCGTTACAACATTAATGACATCAACCGAAAATTCTTTCCCATTTGACGCAAGAGATACGGCAGCTTCAATAGCTGCTTCACGCTGTGCATCTAATTGTAAACATGCTTTTACACTTTCATTTTGTTTACGAGAATGTGCTGTAATTGCTTTATGTACTTCCATCTTCTCTTCCCCCTAAATAGTTATACGTTTTTATTCAATTCCATTGCAAGCCGGATCATATCACGACATACAATCCCATTTTCAATAATCTCTTCTTCATAATGCTTCGAAAAGTAATCAAAATCAATAGAAAAAATACGAAATCCACATTTTTGATATAAAGCAAGTTGTGAAACACTAGAATTGCCTGTACCAACTTCAAGTTTTGACATACCGTATCCTTTAGCAGTTTCTACAGCATGCCTTAATAGCTTCTTCCCAATCCCTTTTCCTTGCAAATGCTCTGCAACCGCAATATTCATGATTTCCATCGTCTTTGGCCTTGTTTCCAAAAGAACATATACACCGATAACGCTCCCCCCCTGCTTAGCTACGTATGTTAATCCTCTTTGTACATACGTAGCTATTTGCCGTTCACTTGGATCAGCAAGTAACAATAGAGACTTCGGTATAGCCTCTTTTGGAATACGTTCTATTACAACAGACATAAAAAATTCCCCCTTCTCTATTGTTCTAAACCCTCCTTGTCTACCATAAGTAATAGAAAGGAGGGATTCACCATGGACAACAATGAGAAAAAATGCAACGTCATCTCTATTGATGGAAAGAAGAAGAAAAGCGACACGTATTCCTATCCAAAATTAGTAGTTGAAAACAAAACATATGAATTTTCTTCATTCGTCTTATGCGGTGAAACACCAGATGGCAGACGACTCGTTCTTACTCATATGATTTCTACCGATGAATTTGCTGGATTTGTAAAATCTTTAGATACTGTACTGCAAAAGAAAATTGAACGAATCTTTTTCTCCTAACGACTATATAACATAAATTTCTTTTTCAATCTCTACTAACTGCTTTTGCAATTGTTCTTTACTTTGTTCATATAGAGATACATCAATCGTTTCAGCCAATGCAAACAATATACTTTCATAATAGTTCATCACATCTTGCTGCATCACTTTTTGGAATAAGTTCCACTTCATATCCCACTCTTGCTTATAATGATGAACAAATAAATCTTTTTCATCAGCTACATAGTTTGATACGAGCGGTTCTAATACAGATTTAGCGTCTTCTTGCATAAAAGCTTTGTCATTCTTTTCAAAAAAGCTTTTCTCATTTTTAAAATGTGCCAATGCTTTTTTGAAATCTTTTATTTCAACTGAAGGAAACGGTTCTTTATGTGTAATATCTTTATATTCATACTCCACTGTTCCATTCATAGAAATTGATTCATTTTCTACTTTACAGTTCACTACAATTTCGTCCTTTGCACGCTTCATCGCTTCATCTATCCATTTTTCAAGGCGTAATGATGTCGCACGCATTTCTTGCAATAAATCATGCTGAATAAATGCTACTAATTCCATAACACACTGTTGCAATTGTGTTTTCACATTTCCATCCGTTCGAAGTGACGCCGGATTAATAAATTCAGTAAACACATCGTTATAGCGTAGGAATAGACGCTGTTGCACGTAATAAAGCAACTCTTTCACTTCATTTTGCATCGCCTGTTCTTCAGCAAGTACACTATATGATGAAATGATATGAAGTAGTTGATCACGCTCTGCTTCATATTTTTTCGTTTGCTTCTCTTTCTCTTCATTCCCCTGTTTTGCACCCTTTATCATGTTTACTAAAAGCTGATCTGCCCCTTGCAAAGCACCATATAGAGCATGCACAGAAACAAGCATTAAATCTCTCATCATAAAGGACGTAAATGATTCCTCAAACTTCGTAATCCCAGAGTTTTGTAAAATACCATACTTCTCTTTTTCAACATTCTTTCCTTGTTTCTCTTCAAGCGCACATAAACTTGAAATTGCAAATAAACGCGGATTTCTAATACCGTATTGCAGCAGCTGATCTGCGATATAACCTTTTACCATTTCAAGTTCTTCTTCAGACTCTGCTAAATCCGCCGCATTAATTAAGAAGAACATTTTATCAAGGGCAAAAGTATCCTTTACACGACCAAGCTGAATTAAAAATTCACGGTCAGCACGAGAGAATACATGGTTATAATATGTTACAAATAAAATAGCATCTGCGTTTTTAATATACTGGAATGCAACATCCGTATGGCGAGCATTAATAGAATCCGCTCCAGGTGTGTCTACAAGCGCTACTCCCTGCCTTGTTAAAGCACAATCATAATAAAGTTCCATATACTCAACGAAGCATGATTTCTCTTCATTCGCTACATAATCAGAGAACTCTTCTAATGTAACTTGTACTTGTTCTCCTAAATAAGTAGAAACTGCATCATACCCTTTTTGTACCGCTCGTAAAAAGCTAAATGTTGTTTTTTGCTTCCCAGTTGGTGAAGGATATTTCATAACTTTATCAATTTGTACTAACGCTTCATCTAACGTAGCAATCTCATAATGAAACAGCTTATAAACAGCTTTCATATCTTCTAATAACGCTTGCTTTGATTTAAACTGAACAATTACTGTTCCGTGTGGTTTTTTCTCTGTAACCGGCAAAATTTGATTAATCGTTGCCGTCGTCGGGTTTGGTGATACAGGAAGTACTTTCTCACCGAGTAAGGCATTGGCAAATGATGATTTTCCAGCACTAAATGCTCCGAATAACGCTACTGTAAATTGTTTTGTTTCCGCACGTCTTCTTTTCTCTATTACCTCTTGCTGTACATGTTTCAGCGCTGGCAATGGCTCTAATATCGTTTCAGCTTTTTTCACTTTCTCTAATATCCGCTGAATATTTAAAGCCGCCGTTCCTTTCAGCTCTTCTTCATGAACCGCTACGTTATCGTTTACGATTTCCTGCTCTTGTAGTGTAAATTTCTCACTAACAATTTGTGCCTCCCTTTGCAATATCTCATCTATTTGCAACCCTTCAGGCGTAGCAACATGATCGTGCCAAACATTTCGTAAATGGTCTTCATATGCCTCCAAATTGTTACTGTATTGTAATTGTGTTTCTTTCGCCGTTTGCAACATCGTATATGTTTCAATCTCTTCTTCAATACGAGCAACTGCTTCCCTCACCTTTTGCTTTAAAACGACCGCACTTTTATCAAAAATTTGCTGTGCTTTTATAAAATAACGTTTCTTCAGTTCATTCGCTACATCCGCTGTATAAAGAAGTAAGTAATCACCTGTGAAACCTGCACCTTGTTTAATTACTTCGGCCAACATTTCTGGTCCGAAAGCAATTTCTAACCCATATATGTCTTTCCCAATTTCCTCCGTGAACAATCCTTCTTCTTTTAAGAAGGCTACAATAAATTCCTTCACATGAAAATCAAGCTGCGTTTCAACAATTTTTTGAAGGGCAGAATAAAACGCCTCTACACGTCTTTGTTTTTCTTGCTCCGTCTTTCCTTTCGAAAATAGCAAACCGACCTTAAATTTTGTTAATTTCGTTTCTAAATATGCATTTGCCAATTCTCTCATTTCAAATGGCATTAAATAAGCGTTATCTAATATAGCTTGTAAACCTTTTATAAATTCGTTTCTCACATGAGATTCTTTACTTGCCTCACAATTTTTCGCTTCCGTTAACTCTTCCTTCTTTTCAACTACCTCTGAAATAGAAAGTGGTGATGCTAACTCTTCCTCATATTTCAAAAGAGCTTTTTCATTTTCAGAAACAATAAACGAGAAATGTTCCCCCATTAAATATTCTGTTTCTCGCTCCATTCCAGTCCTTACATACTGCTCTTTTTCTTTCATAATAGAAGTAATTAACGCTTCTAAGCTTCTAATTTCATTATGTGGATGGTTCATCATTCGTAATGACGTATAATAAACACCATCTACTTCAATATCCCAGTTAGAGAATGATTGTTTTACACTATCTTTATAATTCTCAAATGATAATTCATTTTCTTTATGTTTATCTATTTGATTTACAACGAGATAAACCGTTTTATTACGTTGTTTCAATTCTTTAACAAATTGTAAATTCACTTCCGATTGGACGTGATTATAATCCATCATATAAAAAATGACATCTGCCAGATGAAGTGTCGACTCTGTCGCTAATTGATGGGCATCATCTGTTGAATCAATCCCTGGTGTATCAACTAACATAACCCCTTCAGGAATTGGCGCGTCGTTTCGATAAATATGAACACCAATTACTTCATCGCCGTCTTTACAAATTTGTTTTAATTCTTCTGCTGAATATGCACCGTCATATTCGTACTGCTCTCCAGATTTAACCGTTACAACAACACGATCCATTCCTTTTTCAATTTTGACAACGTTAGCGCTTGTCGGAATTGGACTTGTCGGTAACAACTGCGCTTTATATAGATGATTCATCATCGTTGATTTCCCTGCAGAGAAGTGACCGCAGAACGCTATCATAAGCTGTTCTTGTTTATATTTTTGAATTACCTCAAACAACTTTAAACTATTCTCTGCATCGCCGTGTTTTTGCCACTCTTCATAAAAACAAACAAGTTTTTTCATACCGTTTGTCTGTACTATGTTTGTCATCCCCTTGTTCCCCTTTATCCAAGATGTATATACTTTTCCCCGCTATTTGCGAGTTCATAACCAGTGAGAGTTACACCTACCCATTGATTACAGTTTCACTTTACTATCATACTAAATTTTCAGCATATTCTCATTAAAAATAAAAAATCCCTTTCATTCTTTTTACAAATGAAAGGGATTTTATGTCATATCACTCATTTTGCTGTTCCTACTCCATTTAAAACATACTTCGCAATAACTGCATATACAGCGACTGTACCTGCTACTAATGCATATACCATACTTACGCACCAACCTTTTTTGATAATGATTATCACTTTTGAATACAGTTTATCATTAAAGAGAATCATTATCAACACTTTTCATAAAGAAAGCTCCTTATAAGAAGGAGCTTTACTGCCTGTTTTGAAAAAGGTTAAAACTTGTTGTGCACTCTTATTATATCTCATCCTACATAACTTAACAGTTTAAAAAAATGGAAATATCCCCTATCCCCTCCACCTTACATTTTGTATAATAAAAGGGAATTACTTAACAAGGAGGAAAAAAATGACACAAAATCTCACACAAGGCGAGAGGATACACTCCATTGATATTATTAGAGGAATAGCTGTACTAGGTATTTTTCTTGTGAATTGGCCTGTTATCGCCGGGGTTGACTCACGTGATCTTTCAGGAATTTACGAAGGGATAGACAGCTACATTCGCCTATTTTACGATATGTTTATTCAAACGAAATTTTATACAATTTTTTCGTTTTTATTTGGATTAGGTTTTTATATTTTTATGAGTCGTGCTGAAGCGAAAACAGATCATCCAAAAATTTTATTTGTTCGCCGCTTACTTATTTTATTATTATTCGGTTTCTTACATTACGTTCTTTTATGGGACGGAGACATTTTACATACTTATGCGATTGCTGGATTTTTCTTATTTTTATTTTATAAGAGAGAACCTCGTACTATTTTAATATGGGCTATCGTTTTATTGAGTATTTTTCAATTCATTATGCTAATAGCTGGTATTACGGTTGCATTGGTACCAAAGGAAGAGCTAGGTTTTTCCTTACCTATCATGCCATTAGAAGACTGGCTGTCACAAATACAAAATCGTTTCCATGCATTTTACGCTGATGGAATTGGATTAAATTTACTTATGCTTCCAGAAACAGTTGGGCTATTTTTACTTGGTTTATACGCCGGCAAAAAGGATATTTTCCGCCGCACGAAAGAGTTAGATCCAAAACTTAAAAAATGGCAAATTATTATGTTCCTTTTAACATTACCAATGTGGTTCTTCATGGTCCGTTACTTCTTATCAAAACCATTTTATGAACCAATTTATATGCAGGTCTTTACAATGTTTAGCGGAAAAACGTTATTCATATTCTACATTTTCACTCTAATGCGTTTATTACAAAAAGAAAAATGGCAAACGTTATTACGTCCATTCCAATACGTTGGACGAATGGCATTAACAAATTACATCTCGCATACAATTGTTACATTACTTGTATTTGGTCTATTACTTAAAAATTATTATCCTGCTCCATTATGGGTTGGACCAATATTCTGCATTAGTTTCTACACGTTACAAATCTTTATTAGCCGCTGGTGGCTTTCACATTACCAATACGGGCCACTTGAGTACATTTGGCGTCTTGGTACTTACGGGAAAATGATGCCACTTAAAAAGAAAAGCAAGGTCTCATAACGAGAACTTGCTTTTTTACGCTTCTCTTACTGCATTTTGTATAGATACTGGCTCTTCTTCTACTTTCACTTTGCGCTGCGGCACCATATTAAATACGATATTTAAAAGTACTGCTGACGCACTTCCAAGTACAATTCCGTTATCTGTTAAAATACGAATGCTTTCTGGAAGTTGTGAAAATAATGTAGGAACGACTGTTACGCCAAGCCCAATTCCGACAGAACATGCAACGATTAATAAGTTTTCTTGTCTTCCGAAGTCAACGCTACTTAACATTTTAATACCATATGCCATAACCATACCGAACATCGCTAACATCGCACCGCCCAGTACTGATTTCGGAATAATTGTTGTAATAGCTGCGATTTTAGGAATGAAACCAAGTACGATTAACATACCACCGCAAGTATAAATAATAACGCGATTTCTTACTCCAGTTAATTGAACAAGTCCTACGTTTTGAGAGTATGTTGTATATGGGAACGCGTTGAAAATGCCACCTAACACCATCGCTAATCCTTCTGCGCGATAGCCTTTTGTTAATTCTTTTTCACCGATTTTTTTATTGCAAATATCAGATAATGCAAAGTATACACCCGTTGCTTCTACAATCCCTACACAAGCAACGAGAATCATCGTAATAATTGGTGTTAATTCAAATGTTGGTGTACCAAAGTAAAATGGTTGAATACCGTGGAACCAATCCGCCTCTCCAACCGCTTGCAAACTTACTTTCCCCATAAACGCTGCAACGATAGTACCGAACAACAAACCTAATAGAATAGAAATGGAACGGATAAATCCATCAAAGAAACGATACATAATAATGATAAATAATAACACTCCAAATGCTAACGCTAAGTTTTCAAGACTTCCGAAATCTTTACTTCCTACTCCGCCAGCCATATCATTAATAGCAGCTGGAACAAGTGTAACTCCAATTACCGTAACGACAGATCCTGTTACAACAGGTGGAAACAGTTTTACGAGTTTTCCAAATAATTTCGCAAAAATAACAACGAATAACCCAGCAGCAATAATTGCTCCATAAATTGAAGACACACCGTATTGTTTTCCAATCGCAATCATCGGTCCAACGGCTGTAAATGTACAACCAAGTACAACGGGAAGTCCTATACCGAAAAAGCGATTTGATAATGCTTGTAAAATTGTCGCAACGCCGCACATTAATAAATCAATTGAGACTAAATATGTTAACTCTTTTTGATTTAAACCAAGTCCACCGCCCACAATAAGCGGAACGATAATTGCTCCAGCATACATTGCAAGCATATGCTGCATACCAAGCGATGCAATTTTAAATGGATGCTGCTTCATCGTTTATTTCACCTCCGCAGTTTCTTGCTGTACAAATGTAACTGTGCCGTTATCAAGTGATGCAATTTCTGCTAGTGATTCAACACGAACGCCTTGTTCACGAAGCTTCTTTCCTCCATCTTGAAATGCTTTTTCAATAACAATTCCAATTCCTGCAATACTCGCTCCAGCTTGCTCTACTAAACTCATTAAACCTAAAGCAGCCTGACCGTTTGCTAAAAAGTCATCGATGATTAATACACGATCATTTTCATCGATATGATTTCGAGATAATGAAATTTCATTTGTTTCTTGTTTTGTAAATGAATATACGTTTGCAACGTACATATTATCTTGTAACGTTAACGATTTACGTTTTCGTGCAAAAATTACTTTTACACCAAGCTCTAATGCAGCCATAACTGCTGGTGCAATGCCTGAAGATTCAATCGTCACGATTTTTGTAATGTTCTCTTCTTTAAAACGTTTAGCAAATTCTTTTCCGATTTCTTGCATAAGTACTGGATCAATTTGATGATTTAAAAAAGCATCTACCTTTAATACGTCACCAGATAAAACCTTTCCTTCGTTCAAAATCTTTTCTTGTAATACTTTCATGTTTGTTCCCCCTCTTATGCAATAAAAAAACTCCAAAAGCCGCCACCACTCGTTACAAGTGAGAGACGCGCTTTTGGAGTTTCGCAAAAAAAGAATGCTAAACAAGCAATTATATTCGTCCTCACTCATAGTCAAAGTATTTACGGTGCTTCGGTAGAAACTTGCAGGCCATATCCCCGCGATTATATGAGTGTAGCTAACTATTTATTTTATAGAAGGATTATAACGTACTTTTTATGCTTTGAAAAGCATTTATCGAAAAAACACGTACAAATTTTTAAAAACTACTATTTTTGTTCGAGTTTTGCAAACTCTTTCATTTCCAATTACAACTTCGTTAAAATGATTGGCCCATCATTTGTAATCGCAATTGTATGCTCATATTGAGCTGATAATTTCCTGTCCATCGTTCGTGCAGTCCACCCATTTAAATCTACTTTAGAATATCGCATACCTATATTTACAATCGGTTCAATTGTAATTACCATTCCTTCTTGTAACTGAGGTCCTTGTCCTTGTTTCCCAAAATGAAAAATTGCTGGTTCTTCATGAATCTCTTTACCGATTCCATGTCCCGTAAAGTCTCTTGCAACAGAAAAACCTTCATTTGTTACATAACTTTCAATTGCATAGCCAATATCTCCTACATGGTGATCGATTATCGCCTGGTCAATTCCTTTATACAAAGCATTCTCAGCTACTAACAACAACTTTTCTGCTTCATCAGAAACTTTTCCAACTCTATACGTCCAAGCAGAATCTGAAAGACCCCCATTTAAGTTTACTACCGTGTCAATTGTTACAATATCACCCTCAGTTAAAGGAACATCGGCCGGAAACGCATGACACATTTCATCGTTTACAGATGCACATATCGCATATGGATATCCGTTGTACCCTTTCTGCTCAGACGTTGCACCATGCTGTTCTAAATATGCTTCAACAAACGTATTAATTTCTTTTGTAGTAATACCTGGTTTCATCATCTTCGCAATTTCTCTATGACATGAAGCAAGTAATTTTCCAGATTCATGCATTAACTCTATTTCATTTTTCGTTTTAATTATACTCATGCTGTCTCTCCTTACTAAACTTGCTATTTACTATTAAACTTCAATCATACACATCCTCTTCCAAAATTTCAAAACTTCCAATTACAAAAAGTATGATTTATTTCTGCATAAAAAAACAGAAGGAGATTCTTCTGTTTTTTAATCATTTTTACATATATAATTCATTTTCAAAAACTCAAAACAACTACCATTTGTTTTCTGTATAAACGTTCCAACTACTTCAAACCCTGCCCTTTTATACACTTTAATCGCTCTCTCATTAAATATAGCTACTGATAGTGTTATATACTTGCATCCATATTTTTCTTTACTAAAAGCTAGTATAGCGTTTAAGAACTGTAAACCAAATCCGTTCCCAGTTATATTAGGTCTCATTCCAAGACCAATATCAACCGTTCCGTCATTTATTTTACAAACAGTAAAATAACCAATGAGAGTGCCATTTTCCTTCACAGAAAATGTATGATTCCCTCTACTTTCATCATGTAAAAATTCAGCTAAATCTTCTTCATCTGCCTCTATATCGTAAAAGGAATATTTCCCTTCATAATGCCAGTTGTATGCAATTTCTTCTGCTTCTTCTTGCGTCATTACTTTATATGTATAGTCCATTCTCCCATCCCCCTTTAAAAAAGAGCTGCAATTAAGCAGCTCTTTTTTTACAACTCATAAATCTCTTTATATTTCGCTTCTAAATAATCGGCTAAGTAGTTTGCATTTAAGCCTTCACCTGTTACATCTTCTAAAATTTCAAGTGGCTTTTTCGTTTTACCGTATTGGTGAATGTTTTCTGTTAACCATTCACGAATTGGTGTTACGTTTCCTTCTTCTAATAATGCATCAAAGTTCGGAATGTCTTTTAACATTCTTTGCTTAAATTGCGCTGCATACATATAACCAAGTGCATAAGATGGGAAGTATCCAAATGAGCCACCAGCCCAGTGAACATCTTGCAATACACCTTGCGCATCATTTTCCGGACGAATTCCTAAATATGCTTCCATCTTATCATTCCAAGCTGCTGGTAAGTCCTTCACTTGTAATGTACCATCAAATAATTCTTTCTCTAATTCATAACGCACCATAACATGAAGCGGGTATGTAAGCTCATCTGCTTCTATACGAATGAATGACGGCTTCGATTCGTTAATTGCATCATAAAATTCATCGACTGATATATCATCAAATTGACCATTGCTATACTCTTTTAATAAATCATAATTTTTCTTCCAGAATGATTTATTACGGCCGATAAAGTTCTCAAAGAATAATGATTGTGATTCGTGAATACCCATAGATGTACCACTGCAAAGTGGTGTACCTTCAAATTGTTCTGCAATATTTTGTTCATATACTGCATGACCACATTCATGGATCGTTCCAAAAACAGCCATACGAAAATCTTTTTCATCATAGCGTGTCGTAATACGAACATCCCCTCTATTTAATGTAATTTCAAAAGGATGCACTGTTTCATCAAGACGCCCTGCTTCAAAGTCATAATTCAATTGCTTTAATAGTTCTAATGTAAAGTTCTTTTGTTTTTCTTTTGAAAATTGTTCCGATAAAGCACTTGTTTTTAATCCTTTTTTAGACTCAGAGATTTCTTTTACAAGCGGCACGATGCGCTCACGAAGTTGACCAAATACGTGATCTAAAACTTCTACTGTAATACCTGGCTCATACATGTCTAATAATGTATTATATTTATATGTTTCATAACCCCAATATGTAATAAATTTCTTTTTAAATTCAACAATTTTTTCTAAGTATGGGCGGAACATTTCGAAATCAGATTTTTCACGAGCTTCTTCCCACACACTCTCTGCTTTCGCTTCTAATTTCACATAAGCCTCATATTCAGCTTGTGGAATTTTTTTATTTCTATCATATTCTTTCCGACACTCTTCAACCATTTTCTTCGTTGTTTCAGAAAGTTTATCTTCACGTATTAAAGCTTCAAGCTCTGTTAAATAGTTTCCCATCTCATCTGAAGTCGACATAGCAAACACTTCTGACGAAAGCATACCAATTACTTCTGAACGCTGATCTACACCTTTTTTGGGTGCACCTGTTCTTAAATCCCAAAACATTAAACTTAATGCTTCTCCGTAATTTTGTATCTTCTTCACGTATGTTAAAAATTGTTTTTCTACTTCATATGTAGCAACTGTCATCGTATAAAAGCCTCCTTTTTCTACCTCAAATTTAATTCGACACAGAAACATAAATTCCTTTTATAATAGAAAAAAAGCTTGGCAAGCGCCAAGCTTTCTCCTTATAATTCTTTACCTTCTACTGGCAGTACATTTTTCACAGCTGCAACTACTTTCTCATCTTCTGAATCAGATAAGAAAATTGATATAGCACCTTTATCTTCACTTGTACGAATTAAACGCCCAATTCCTTGACGAAGTCGTAAAATCATATATGGTACATCTACATCCCAGAATGGATCATTTACGTGCTTACGTTTCGCTTCAAACACAGGATCGTTTGGAGGGAATGGTAAAGACCAAATAATAACGTGCGATAATGATGAACCAGGAATATCTAAACCTTCCCATAAATGAACCGCACAAAGTACAGTCTCTTCTTCATTTTGGAAACGAGAAACGAGCTGGCTAATTTCCTGATCTCCTTCATATAAGAACGGAACCGACATTTGCTCTTTACTTACATACTCTTTGAACGCTGCAAGCTCTTGCGTTGTACGGAATAATACAAGCGTACGTCCATTTGTTTTTTGTATATTTTCAAGTGTATATTGACACTTTCTTTCCCATTCATTTTCTTTCGTATGTGATAGTAAGTTTACTGTCATTTGCTCTTCGTAATCAAACGGTGAAGCAACTGAGAATGACAAGTAATCTTTTACCCCTAGGCTATTAGCTGTGAAAGCGAATGAATCGTTGTTCGATAATGTCGCAGAAGAGAAAATATACGGTATTTTCTTCGAGAATACTTTCTCTTGTAACACTTCTTCAACTGCACGTGGCATAATAACTAACGTGAAGGCACCATCACCTTCTTCACCCCAAGTAATTACATTTTTCTCGTGCATGAACAGACGAAGTGAATGTTCTAATACATCTAAATGCTCATCAACAATATTTAAATCATACGTGTTTACTGTATGCATTTCACTTTCGAATACTAATGCATCTCCAACTTCACCGATTTTTGCATAAAGTCGTTTCGCTTCAGCTGTTACTTTTTCTGTCACAGTAATTTCTAGACGATCAGAACCGGCAATTTCCTTTTTATTCTCTTGTAACACATCAAAGAATCGTTCAGTTTGCCAAATTGTTTCTTCTACTAAATGTGCAAACTCCTCACGAATATCGTTTTGTAGCAATCTCGTTAATAGTTGCTCCATCATCGTTTGCTTTAAACGGTATGTTAAAGCTTTTTGAGCTGCATATTCTACAAGATGTCCTTCATCGAATACAACGCAGCTACTTTCTGGTAATAATGGAATTTGCCCTTCACGCTTACGAGCATCGTACGTCCAAATATGATCCATATAGAAATCTTGAGAACAAATAATTAAATCTGCTGCTTTACGATAATGTTCACGAGAAAGAGTTTGTCCACAACGATGACGAGAATCACAAGTAAAGCAATCTTGGAAGTAATCCCAATTTACTTTTGACCATTCTTCGTCATTTAAAAGTGGAAATTCTTTTCTGTCACCATAGTGAGTAAAGTTTTGCATCGTACCATGATCGAATACAAACTGTGGTAACTCGTAATATACGTCTTCAATTACTTCTGGAGCTCGTCCACTCATAACATCTTCAAGTTTACGTAAGCATAAATAATTATCCATTGATTTTGCAAGCCTTACATCAACAGATAGCCCTAATGCTTCAGATAACTTAGCGATGTCCCCTTCTTCTTTCACAAGCTGCTCAATTAACGTTTCATCTGCACAAGCAATAATAGCTGGTTTCCCAGTATAACGCGCGTAACAAATTGCATATAGAAGATATACAATTGTTTTCCCTGTTCCTACACCAGCTTCTGCGAACATAACTTTCTTTTCTTGGAAAGCGCGTTCTAACTGAAACGCCATAAAAATTTGTTCATCACGCTCTTCAAAGCCTTTTTCCGGAAGGATGTCGTAAAACACATCTCCAATCCACTCATTCAACTTATCATAAAAATTATCTTGTTTTCCTACTTCAAATGGTAATCTCTTCTCAGTAAACATCCTTAGCCTCCAACCAAAAAGTTTTTCTATAAAAAGATAATAGCAACTGCTACGCATATGTGTGCAGCCACTTTCCCCTGTTGCAATACATAGAAATTCACGAAAAAAAATTTTCCTTTCGAAAAAGGAAAATTTTCTTCTATATTAATGACTTTAAATACCGTTTATCAATCGCTGTTTCATGTGAAAGAGCTGACAAATATTCTTCTTGTGCTTTTTGTATTTCATCTACAATCGCACCTTGACTATCCACTTCTTTTCCGAGCTCATCATACGTACGGTGAATAGCTTTTTGAATCATTGATAATTGAAAATTATCCATATGACTTCCTCCTTTACGCATTACATAATAGCCAGTATATGCGCGCTAGAGGAGTTTTATACTATGAATTACGCGGTGGACGTTTTCCGAAGTATTGGTAGTAATCTGTACGGATAAATCCGTTAAACAGCTTACGCTTCTTCGACGCATCTTTTCCGTAACACTTCTCAAATGCTTCGTAGCTTGTTAATACATACGCTGACCATGTATCTAATGGGCGGAATACTTGTCCCATTTCTTTATACAGTTGTTCAACGAGTGCTTTTTCACTTAAACGTTCTCCGTATGGAGGATTCGTTACAACGTAGCCATAATCCTCTTTTGTTGTGAAATCTTTTACTTGCATTTGTTTAAATGTAATTAAATCGCCTAAGCCTACTTCTTCTGCGTTATCTTGAGCAACTCGAATCATACGATGATCAATATCTGATCCAATGATTTGTAATCGTTGATCATAGTTCGCTAAATCTTCAGCTTCTTGACGAGCTTCACGCCAGTTTTGTTTACCTACCCAGCCCCACTCGTCAGATGCGAAACCACGGTTAAATCCTGGTGCAATGTTTTGTCCAATTAATGCTGCTTCAATCGGAATTGTACCTGATCCACAGAATGGATCAACAAATGGACGATCTGGCTTCCAGTTTGTTAATTTAATTAAAGACGCAGCTAATGTTTCTTTTAACGGAGCTTCCCCTTGATCCATACGGTATCCACGTTTATGAAGCCCAACACCGCTCGCATCAATTGTTAATGTTGCAATATCCTTGAGCATTGCAATCTCGATACGGAATAACGGACCATCTTCTTCAAACCAAGTTGTACGTTTATATGTTGTTTTTAATTTTTCAACGACAGCTTTTTTAACGATACGTTGGCAATCCGAAACACTGAATAATTCAGATTTTAAAGATTTACCGATAACAGGGAATTCACCATTCTCTGGAATATAATCTCCCCAGTTTAATGCTTTCGTTTTTTCAAATAGCTCATCAAATGTCGTTGCTTTAAATTCGCCAACTTTAATTTTTACACGGTCCGCAGTACGTAACCATAAGTTCGTACGACAAATCGCCTTTTCATCTGCTTCAAATGTTACTTTGCTGTTTTCTACTTGACATTCATAACCAAGATCGCGAACTTCTCGGGCAACTAACGCTTCAATACCCATTGCCGCTGTTGCAATTAAAGTAACTTTTCCCATTTGCATTCACCTCTTATGTATATTCAAACAATAATTAATAGCAATTGGTCCTATTAATTATTACATTTTACGAAAAATTTTCTCATTAACCATTTTAACTCATACTTTATAACTTCATACAAATAAAAAGCCCTCCTCTAACAAAGGAGAGCTGAGTTATTTCATAGTTGGTTCATAACGTTCTGTAAGCCATGTTCTGTTCCTTTGTACTACAAACGGCCCACGCCTCGTACTCCGGTGGCAATCATCTATCTACAGGTTATAAAACCTGTCCTTTCCCGTCGTTCATTTCCTTGGAAAAGATTCCCCTACCATTATTTGGGTTTCTCGCTCGTGGGGTTTACCTCGTTCCACTCCTATCATTTCTTCAAGGACTTCGTCACTGTGGCACTTTAAAGGTAGTCAAACCATATCCGAAAGGACTTAGGTTTTTTCCCTGCCGTTAAACCAGCCTTACAGCCAGAATACCCTAGCTTATGAATTGGCTAGGCACGAACACTACAGCCATCTCAGGCCGTGCGAGCATGGACTTTCCTCTACAACGTTGGCGTTGCAGCGATTACCCAAACGTTATGACATCCATTAGTATAGTGGAAACAAAAAGATTTTGCAACGTTTTTTTCTATGTAAAATGCTTAAACCTTTTCCCACCTTACATCATTCGTATAACTTACTTCCAAATACAGCTTTTTCTAAGTTAGATAAGCGTTTTAAAATATCCGTATTCGTGTTGTTATAAACCGGTTGTGCAACTGGTGTTTGTACAGGTTGTTGTGGAACTTGCGTTACTGCTAGTTTTTGTTCCTCTAATTCACGCTTTAAACGAGCATTTTGTTGCTTTAATTGCTCAAACTCTTTGTGGAAAGCTTCATAGTCTTTAATGATCATATCAAGAAACTTGTCTACTTCTTCTTGCTGATAACCTCTCATACCTGTTTTAAATTCTTTTTCTAAAATATCTTTCGCTGTTAATTTAATTTTATCCGAAATCATTTTCTTCACCTCAAATTTTTACCAAAACTTTCATTAACTAAATTTTTTCAGAAACAATGCTTTTTGTCAATCATATATACGAGTACTATATTACATATTACTCTGCATTATTCCACTGTTCCTCTTCTATTATATCTTGTAAATCAGAAAAAAGAATGAAATAACTGTGATAATTTTCTATTTCCCCTTTTTTCTTTGCTGATTCTACAATATATTTGGGACTTCCTGGTTTTTCTTCATCGTATACCGCTAAAAGCGCATCACTTTTTTCAATAAAAAATTGATTTTTTAATTTAAATTGCTCTGGGCTTTCATACTTCCGTTTCGTGATACTATCAACATGGTCTGCTTGAGAAAGAATAAATTCGTAATATTCACGATTATCTTCTTTCCAATTTTCTTCTTGTTCTAAAAACGGAGTGAATACCGCTAATTTTAAATCAGGATATTCTACTTGCATTTCAAAAACAACTTCAGCAGCCCATAATTCTACACCTAATTGGCCGCTTATTATAACCCATTCTAAACCATCTTCTACAAAAGTGATTAATTTACGGTGTAATGCTTTCTTTATACACTCCACTCCTGGATGATCATTTTTAAATATTCCAAGTTCAAATGGCTTATATCCTGTTACTGCAATAACTTTCATATCAACACTCCAATTACAAAAAAAGAACTAGCATTTCGCTAGTTCTAACATATCATTTACTTTTTAAATATTCCACCAACGTTTGGTCCGATATTTGGACCTACTGGTGATACATTGTTTGGTAAAAACGGTGATACATTTGGTCCTGGTCCAAACGGTGATACATTCGGTCCTGGCCCAAATGGAGATATTTGATGACCGTGGTGATGATGATGATGATGACCATGGCCACACGGTCCACATCCGCCACCGAATCCTGGGTCGATTGGGTCCACAACATTTACATTTGAATTTGTTTGCGGGAAGAAGTTTTGGTTTTTAATTTGTTGATGATGTACATGTGTTGTATGTGTTGGGAAAATGTGTGGCACCACCGTTGTTGAAAAAGAGTGTGTTACGCATTGTTTCGTCGGATGAATGACAGGAGCAGTCGTACAAATAGGTCCTGTAGGCTTATGCCCTCCAAAGCAAGGATGACAATGATGCATAGTTTTTTCTCTCCTCTCTCGTTAAAAAAATCTGATTACACTTTACAGTATGAGAAAAGAGAGAAAGCCGTTTGTTATATATACCCATTTATTACAAGGAAATTTGTCTAGTCCTTTATTTCATTTACATTGTTTTTATAGACAATTCTTCAACATCACTTACCAAAAAAGCCTCCAACTTGCTTTACAATACCTGTCACTTGATTCATCGCATTCATCATTTGTCCAGCTGTATTCATCATTTTATTTACATCATAGTTACCATCTGATGTTTTAAATTGAGAAACAAAACTAGAAAACTGACTTGGCTGTTGTTGCTTTTGCTTACCCTGCGTCGGGTACGGTTGTTTTGGTGGATAAAACATCGCTTGTTGATTAGCATACGGAGATGGTGGTGGCATATAATATTGCGAATTCATATAAGGCTGCTGCTGTGGTTGATTCATGTATGGTTGCTGAGCTTGTGATTGTTGAGCTTGATTCACATAAGGTTGCTGCTGTTGTGGTTGTTGAGCTTGATTCACATAAGGTTGCTGCTGTTGTGGTTGTTGAGCTTGATTCATAAAGGACACTTCAAACGGTTGATAATAATTTTGATTTCCATAATAAGGCTCGAAAGGATACATATTATACCGTAAATATGTATCCGTATTATATTGGTACATATTTTGCTGTGCATATGGATTCGTTTGCTGATATAAGTTAGGTTGTTGAAACATGCATTCTCTCCTCCTTCACATAAGTTTCTACATATATAATATGTACCTATAAAATAATATGTGTGATGGAGTATCTGTCTATTTTTGTCGGAAGTTTAAATTTTTAAAAAATTAAAAAAGAAAACCCTTCCATGCTATGATAATGAAGAAGAAGATTCTCATGGGGGAGGAATCAACATGGTATTAGGGGATTTAAAACAAGCGTTTTCTCAAAAAAAGGGGTATTGCACAGAGAATGCAAATGAATTATTAGACTTTGCGAGACATTGGTATCTCGAAGGAAAAATATGCATATCAGATTATCGAACATTAATAAAAGAATTAGAAATAAACGGCGCAACAAAACCTACAACAATGACAGAAGCATAAAAATAACAAGAGGGCTCTCCCTCTTGTTATTTACATTGCTCAACTATATTTTGCAAAGTATACGAAATGGCTTGGTGTGTTTCAAAGAATCGTTTACCTTTACCTTTATTTACAAAGCATTGCAACACATTCGTTTGTAAATTATCATATACTTGATCAATTTGCTGTACATGTATATATTTTGGCTTTTCTTCTTTAATCCACTTATAAGCTAATTCTTTCCACTTCTTTAATTCCTCATCTACCATATCTACAAACGGTTTCATATCCTTATAAAAGTCGTATTCGGTTAGTTCTCTCTTTTTTACATTCGCTTCATTATTATACTGCATGAGTTTTTCTGAAGACTGTATTAATGCTTCATTCTTCATTTCTTTCCCACCTTATTATGCACTCACTACGACGTTTTGAAATGTCTTTACCCAATTCCCTTTCTCTTCGTGATGCACTAATTTATTTTCCATATGTTCAATATGCATTTCTGTTATTTCTATCTTATTGCATATTTTTTCACTCGCATCCTTTAATGCATGATTCATTCTAATCCCTATATTCATTTCCAGCAAATCGAGAGAACTTAACATTTGATCCATTTTTTTCATTACATCTTCCTTCTGAACCATCGCCATATACAAAACGCCTCCTTCTTTGCTTTTCCTTTGTCATGTAATTTCGCCGAATGATTCACCACTCCTGCCCACATGACAAAACTAGTTGTTATTCGTCAAAGAAATCATTTCGTATGTCATTTATAGAAATGGTAACAATACAAAAAGGAGGTGTATTACAATGGCAAAGAACAAAAATGAAAAAAAGAAAAACCAAAACAAACAACAAAATAAACCCGAGACTGGCAATCCAAAGCTAGATGGTCCAAACTTCCCTGCTACATAAAGCGAGACTTTATTACGAACAGTTAAATTTCAAGTCACCCTTAATCTCCTACTAGCATTACGTTTTGAGATTAAAGTTGTAGCACACATAGCAGGATTGTTTCAAATTAAGAAGTCCCGTCTTCAAAATGGAAGACGGGACTTCTTTTTTATTATATCATGAACTCATCCATCCTTTTAGCAAAACGATTTGCGATAGATAGCCTATAGATTTGTTCTCTCTTTCTTCTATACCATTCTGTTATATTAACTTCCCCTTTAGGTTCTTCAGGTACAAATAGCACATTCATTTTCATATTTGCACAAAACCAATCTCTCATTTTTATTTCTTCATGTAAAATAACAGGATAAATATCTCTAAGTGTTGGCGTATAAGACTTTCGAGTTTCCTTTGCGTAAACTTCATAATCTTCCCTAGACCCAGTATGTGTAGTTTGCAATGCAAACTTATAAAACGAACCATTATAAATTGGATGAAACAATAACCATGCTAATTTTTTTCCTAGTTCTATACGCTGTTGTAACGTTTCAAATTGATAAACCGAAAATCCATACATTCTCCCTTCAATTGTTGGGAAGATAACTGCACTAATATGAAGTCTTTCTTGTACTTTAAAAAGTGCAGTATGGAATACATGTTTTTTAAAATATGTGTTCTCAATGACTGGTTTTTGAATTTTATTTTGTTCATTTATAATAAGCGCTGTCATAAGCCTATTCATATCTCTTCTTTCCCAGAAAAGTAACCATTCTTTTTCCATAAAAATTGATACGTTGAAATATTGCAACAAATGAAAGAGAGGTGCACGTCTCTTCTTACTTTCCTCATACAATAATAGCTGAGGAAATGCATCTAAAAAAATAATCCAATTAGCCTGTTCGTACAGAATAAATAAATGTTTTTTTACCGTTCTAGGTAAAACAGTAGCATAATATCTCCCTTCTAAATCAGTCATATTCCAGCCCGCATTTCTCGAAACCATACTCGCTAAAAAGGCCCACCTGATTTCACTATTTCTTACATAATATTCTTGATAAGATTGTGTCCGAGAAATATTGTCCACATTAGCTATTTCTGTTTTCTTTTTAATATTGTGAATGATTGCTTTTTCTTCCTCTGTACAAAAATTTTTTTCTCGATTTTGTTTCATTTTCATATAATCATTCCATGTAAACATAAATAAGTCATCATACCTTTCATCAAAAAGGTCACATCTTTTTTCATTTTTTGATATAATCACCTTTGTAAGTAATTCTTAGCAAGTTGGGGGTGGACACACTATGACCATTCGTTACCCAAATGGAAAAAGGTATAATCAAGCTTCACAACCTCAAAAAACACCTATAAAAACACATACTTATAGTAATAGAGGTATGTCCCTTGAAGAGGAATTGAATGAAACAAATCAATATTACTTAACCCATAATATTGCATGTGTACATAAAAAGCCTACACCTCTTCAAATTGTAAAAGTAGATTACCCCGCTCGAAGTGCTGCAGTGGTAAAAGAAGCGTATTTTAAACAACCTTCTACAACAGATTACAACGGTGTATACAAAGGGAAATACATCGATTTTGAAGCAAAGGAAACAAAAAATAAAACTAGTTTCCCACTTCAAAACTTCCACCTTCATCAAATTGAACATATGAAGCAAGTGGTTGCTCATAATGGAATTGCATTTGTTATTATTAAATTTACACTTTTTGATGAATTTTATTTACTAGATGCAAAACATATTATTGCATTTTGGAATCGTCAAAATACTGGTGGACGCAAGTCGATTACGAAAGAAGAAATAGAAGAGCATGGATCCTTATTATCATGCGGTTATCACCCTCGGATTGACTATATCCGTGTACTAGACATGGTTTATTTTTCGTGAT
Organism: Bacillus cereus group sp. MYBK5-2; assembly: GCF_051915685.1. NCBI lineage: Bacteria > Bacillati > Bacillota > Bacilli > Caryophanales > Bacillaceae > Bacillus > Bacillus cereus group sp. MYBK5-2. The sequence goes on along the minus strand of NZ_JBQAFE010000001.1, from coordinate 765,320 downwards.
AGAGTCATCACTAAGGCTCTTTTTTCGACTTTTGGGGGAGAGAATGAAAGGTAGGAGAAAGTATAATGTCAGATAATTATCGTTCTCGTACAGAACGAAATCATGTGAAAAATCAAGAGAAAAAAACACATAAAGAAGAAAAACCAAAGAAAAAAGGCTCCTTTTTCAAGAAATTTCTTATAGGTTGTCTACTTCTTGGTATCGTTGGTCTTGTAGCCGGCGTTTCCGCTTTCTTTGTTATGGTAAAGGATGCTCCAAAATTAGACAAAGCCAAACTTGTTAATCCTTTATCAACAAAGTTTCTTGATAAAAACGGGAATTTCTTCTATGAATACGGTGCTGAAAAACGAACACACGTTACTTATGATCAAATTCCAAAAGTAGTTGAAAATGCATTCCTTGCAACTGAGGATTCGCGTTTCTATGATCATAATGGAATTGATTTTAAACGAACTACAAAAGCAGTTATGGAAAATGTCACTGGTGGTTTCGGTTCCCAAGGTGGTAGTACGATTACACAGCAAGTCGTTAAAAACTACTTTCTAACGATGGACAAAACTGCTAAAAGAAAAGTACAAGAATGGTACTTATCTTACAAATTAGAGCAACAATACTCTAAACATGAGATTTTAGAAATGTACTTAAATAAGATTAATTTAGGTAACCGTTCATACGGTATTGCGACAGCAGCGCAAAAATATTATGGTAAAGATTTAAAAGACTTGCAATTACATGAAGCTGCTATGCTCGCTGGTTTACCCCAAGGTCCAAACATTTATGATCCAACAAAAAAGGAAAATGTTGAACGAGCAACAAATCGTCGTAATGTCGTATTATCATTAATGAATCGACATGGTTATATAACAAAAGAAGAAATGAATAACGCCGTTAAGATTCCAGTAACTGAGGGCCTTCAACCGTCTTCAGAAGTAACTGAGATGAAGTATCAAGCATTTTTAGATGCGGTTGTAAAAGAAGTTGAAAAAGAATATCCTGATGTAAATATCGGTTCAGATGGTTTAACGATTCATACAACACTTGATCAAGATGCTCAAGATTACGCCGACAAAATTATGGATGGCAATCTTATTAAGTATCCGGACGATCAATTCCAAGGGTCATTCGTATTTATGGATACACAGTCTGGAGAAGTTCGAGCAATTGGTGCTGGACGTAAAGAAAGTAAGTCTACTTTCAAAGGTCATAATATGGCAACTGATTTAAAACGCCAAGTTGGTTCAACAATGAAACCAATTTTCGACTACGGTCCGGCAATTGAAAATTTACAATGGTCTACATACCATCAATTAAACGACTCAGAGTATACGTATTCCAATGGTAAGAAAATACAAAATGCAACAAAGAGTTACAAAGGTGACGTTTCACTACGTGAAGCTTTGAAAAAGTCATTAAACATTCCAGCTTTAAAGACAGCACAAACAGTTGGTCTTAATAAGTCAAAAGAATTTGCTGAAGGTTTAGGCATGACCTTTAAAGAAGGAAAAGTCTACGAATCAACAGCAATCGGTAGTAACGATAGTTCTCCATTAGAAGTAGCAGGTGCATATGCAACCTTTGGTAATAGTGGTAACTATAATAAACCACACTTCGTAAAAGAAGTAACCTTCCCGGACGGGAAAAAGAAAAGCTTTAAACCGAAAGAACATCGCGCAATGCAAGACTATACAGCTTATATGGTTACTGACGTTCTTCGTGACGTAGTAAAACCTGGTTCTGGTGGTACAGGTCCAACAGCATACGTTTCAGGTGTTGACGTAGCAGGTAAAACAGGAACACAAAACTTTGATGAATCAGTTCTTCAAAAATATGACATCCCAGCTGATGCAAACAGAGATAGCTGGTTTGCTGGATATACGCCACAATACACAATGGCTGTTTGGACCGGTTACGAAAAAGATGGTCCAAAAAATTATGTTAGCGATCGCTCCACTAGAATTGCACAGCAAATGTTCCAAGTAATGATGAGCAAATTCGCTACAGATAAATCACGCTTTGAACGTCCTTCTTCTGTACAAGAAATAAACGGAGAGTTATACGTAAAAGGTGCGAAAAAAGATGCAATTAAACAAATTAAAGTAGATGCCCCTAGTGGTCTGAATGTCACTTTTGATGGCGCTAGCACAGTTACACTAAACTGGTCTGGACCAGCAGAAGTTGATGCATATGCAGCCAGCTATAAAGCAACTGACGGTTCAAGTGGTAGCCTATCAATAAGTGGTACGACAGCTACTCTTGGTGGTATTAAACCAGGTGTTACTTACAGCTTCTCTGTAGTAGCGAAAAAAGGTACTGGCACAAGCCCAGCAGTTGGTGCATCCTTCACTGCGCCTGGCGGAACTCCAGATGCAAAAAAAGCTGAAGAAGAGGCTAAGAAAAAGGCCGATGAAGAAGCTAAGAAAAAAGCTGATGAGGAAGCCCAGAAAAAGGCTAATGAAGATAAAGTAAAACAAGACGAAGCTAAGAAAAAGGCTGAAGAAGAGGCTAAGAAACAACAAGAACAACAGCAAGAACAACAACGTAAACAGCAAGAAGAAGCTCAAAAGAAAGCTGATGAGGAAGCTAGAAGGAAAGCTGAAGAAGAAGCTAAGAAAAAAGCTGAAGAAGAAGCTAAGAAGAAAGCTGAAGAAGAGGCCAAGAAAAAAGCTGAAGAAGAGGCTAAGAAACAACAAGAACAGCAACACCAAAATCCCGGAGGAGATACACCTCACGCAGACGGTGCTGTTGTTACAACAGAGTCCTAATATACAAAAAAAGAAGTCCGTTTCTCTTAACGAGAAGCGGACTTCTTTTTTGTTATCATTTTCTTTACATACAGCTTTTCTATTTCGATATACAACTGCGCTAATTGAATATAAGAATGATAATTACTCGGTTTCTTTATAATGAATGAATATCTTTCCATAAAATTAACAGGTTGCACTTTTAATTTATTCGTATTTATTTGCATTTCATTCAAACTATGAACAGGTTGTTCATTTAGCCAATAGACAACCGATAACAAGTGAGCTGCAAAAAGAATCATTGGTCCCTCAGCCTCTTGCTTATTTCTATTTCGAAACAGTATAGCAATGTCTTCATGCTTATTTTTCCATACATTCAACATCACTGGAATGCTGTTTTCAATTTCCTTCCATGGCTCATACTGTCTTTCAATATCAAATATAAAGTAAGTATTTTGTATTATCTCTTCAAAAGAATTGTCTGTATGATACTTAATTAAATTTACACTTTCTTTAAAAAATGGTAAACAGTGAAATTCTTTCGGTATTTCTATAACTCGTTCCATCCTTTATTTCACCTTCATTCGCTTCTTTCCTTCACGACATACTTCTAACAGTCTGCATTCCTCACATTGCGGTCGTTGTGCTTTACAATGATAACGTCCAAAGAAAATCATACGATGATGTGTAACTCCCCACTCATCCATTGGTACTTTCTTCATTAATGTTTTTTCTACTTCTAACACAGAGTCTTTCCATCTACACATAGCTAATCGTTTACTCACTCGCTCCACATGTGTATCAACAGCAATTGCCGGAATTCCAAACGCTACGGAAACTACAACATTCGCTGTTTTCCTTCCTACACCTGGTAATTTCGTAAGTTCATCTCGATCGTTCGGTACTTCTCCATTATAGTCATCTAATAACATTCGGCATAATTTTTGAATGTTTTTTGCTTTATTTCTATACAATCCGATAGAGCGTATATCTTGTTGTAATTCTTCTAGAGAAACACTTAAATAATCTTCTGGTGTTTTATATTTTTGAAATAAATTTCTTGTCACTTTATTTACAAGTACATCCGTACATTGTGCAGATAACGCCACCGCGATTACAAGTTCAAATGGATTATCATGAACCAATTCACAATGTGCTTCTGGATACATATCCGCCATTGTGTCTAAACAATAACGGATTTGCGTTTTGTTAAGCATATTTTTCCTCCTATATTACTGCTCCAACCAATTATAAAAAGGCACTTTTCCAGTAAATTTCGTCTCTTGTTTTGTCATTTGTTGTGCCCTTTGTTGATTCGCTCTAAATTTTTGACCTTGATTTTGAGCCTGATCTACCGTTTTAATTCCATTCTTTTTCCACTCAAATAAAATACGATCAATATATCGGAAATTTAGTTTTCCACTCATTACAGCTTCTCTAAGAGCCGCTTGAATTAAATTTGGATGATGTTGATCTTGGTCCTCCCACATCCCTAACGTTTCACATTCGAACGGCGAAAGTGGTCTTCCAAATTCTTTTTCAAATACTGTATATAAATTTACTTGTAGCTGTTTTTTTTCTTTTTGCTCTTCCTCTATTGATTCATCCATTAAGAAATGTAATATTTTTTCCCATAACGGTTGTAAAGAATAACTTTCGCACATCATCGCTTCTGATCTTTGTCCACCTTCTAGTGATAAAAAACCTTTTTGAATCAACGTCTGAATTACTTCCATACATTTCATTTCCGTTATCGTCATCCGTTCAGAAATCTCTGAAGGAGTCGGAAACGAATTACCTGATTCTAAAAATGTGTGTACATGAAGTACAACCATAAATTCCGTCTCATTTAAACCTAATTTTTTATAATGCATCATAAGCAATTTTGGAATTGCAATGCTTCCCTGCTCAAACCACTGTAACATCATTTTCTTTTTCATCACCAAACACCTCGCTCTCTAGTATAACACACCTTTAGCTATTTCTTTTTGCCACAATCCGTCAAAAAAACCTCCCCATTAATAGGGAGGTTTTTTATATTACATGAATGAAATATAAAATTAAGCTTGCACTTTACTTTTCATAAATGTATGGATGCGCTCTAATGCTTTCTCTACTTGTTCAAGAGATGTCGCATATGATAAACGAACATTATTTGGAGCACCAAATCCTGTACCTGGTACAAGAGCCACTTTTTCCTCTTCTAATAGAGCTTTTGCCCAATCATCAACTGTTGCATATCCTGATAAAGCTACAGCTTCTTTTACGTTAGGGAATAAGTAAAATGCCCCTTGCGGTTTAATACAAGTAAAGCCAGGGATTTGAATTAATTTATCATAAATGATGTTTAATCTCTCTTCAAAGGCTTGACGCATTGTTTCCACAGGTTCTTGTGAGCCTGCATATGCCGCAATTGCGCCGTATTGAGCGATTGAAGTAGGGTTTGACGTACTATGACTCGCTAAATTCGTCATTGCTTTAATAAGCTGCTTATTTCCTGCAGCATATCCAATACGCCATCCTGTCATAGAATGAGATTTAGATACACCATTAATAATAAGTGTTTGTTCTTTTAATGCATTAGAAAGCTGGGCAATTGAAGTATATTCTACGCCACCATAAATTAATTTTTCATAAATTTCATCAGAAACGATTAAAATATCATGTTCTAAACATACTTCTCCAAGCTGTTGTAATTCTTCTTTGCTATAAATCATTCCTGTTGGATTGCTCGGTGAATTAATAATAACTGCTTTCGTTTTCTCTGTAATTGCCTCACGCAGCTGCTTTGCTGTAATTTTGTACTCATTGTCTTCTAAACCTTCTACATAAACCGGCTTACCGCCAGCAAGCTTTACTTGCTCTGGATAGCTTACCCAGTAAGGAGTTGGGATGATAACTTCATCTCCCTCATCAAGTAATACTTGGAATAATGTATATAATGCATGCTTTGCACCATTACATACAATAATTTCAGATGGATCATACGCAATACCTTGATCGCGAGTAAATTTCTTCACAATTTCTTGTTTTAACGATTGTAATCCACCTGTTGGTGTATACTTCGTATGCCCTTCTAACATCGCTTTATGTGCAGCATCCATAATATGCTCTGGTGTATTAAAGTCAGGTTCCCCTGCCCCTAATCCAATTACATCATGACCCTCTGCTTTTAATGCTTGTGCCTTTGCTGTAATTTCTAAAGTTGAAGACGGTGTTAAAGCAGCTACTCGCTTTGCTAATTTCATTTGTAGTTCCCCCTACATCTATTTTTCAATGCTATATCGTCTTAAAAATTTTCCATCTTTAAATTCAAGATAGTAATAACTATAACGATTGTCATCATCAATATATGTAACTTCCCATAGTGGTACATCATTTTCAAAGCCTAATTTCACTTTCATAATCTCTTTCGGCTTACTTTTTGATTCCTTACTTTCATTGCCGACTTGCTCTATTGTTCTTTGTATAGCCTCTTTTTCAGAAATACCTTCGCTCTTTTTCCTTACTACAGTATCCCCTTTTTTCTCAGGCACCCAAACGATAAGTTGTTCTCCCTTTTCATCTGTACCTTGCACGACTATATATGCAGATTTTCCGTTGTAATAATCAACAGATTTCACCTTTGTAAGCTTTGCTTTTTCTTTAGCAATTTCTACAAATTTCGACTCTTTTGGAATTTTCTTTCCCATCGCTTTATTATAAACATACGCCCCATATATTCCGCTAGCAACGATAACAATAATGATTGCAAAGATCCACTTTTTCATTGTATCACTACGTTCTGTAAATCGTAAATACAGCTGTTTCTTTATCTTTTTCGTCTAATGCTAGTCCGAACATGAGGTCCTGCTCTTTTAACGTACGATTTAAACTATCAACAATTTTATACAAATCCGACGAATATTTAATACGCGTCGTTGATAGTACTTCGATTTTCTTATCCATGAAAAAACTCCTCCGTTACACAAAAATTTCTAATTATAGAAGAACGCAATGCGGTTACAATAAGAGTACATTCTTTACAACCCCTGCTTCATCACCCATCTATTATAGCAGGACATGTACAGCAAAAAAAGGTTTCAAGTCGAAAACCAACACATTTTGTATACAAGAAGTAAGAAAAATAAAATTCCTCCTACCCACATTTTTTACGCCTGAAGTTTATAAGTACTTCAGGCGTATTTTTCTTCCATTTTTATTCATTTGATGGTTCTTCTAATTGTACTAACAATTCTTCTAATGGTCCTTCATAAAGAGGTACGTTAGGAATCGATTGTAGAAATCGTTTTCCATAGGAAGAACTCGTCAAACGACGATCTAACACTACTACCGTTCCTGTATCTGTATTCGTTCGAATTAAGCGGCCGAATCCTTGTTTGAAACGTAATATTGCTTGTGGGAGCGCTAATTTAGCGAATACATCTTCACCTTGATTTTTTAGCCACTCACCTTTCGCTTCCATCATCGGCTGATGAGGAGGTGTAAATGGTAGACGGACTATAACAAGACAACTTAAGGCATCTCCAGGAATATCTATTCCTTCCCAGAAACTGCTCGTCCCTAATAAAATTGATTTGTCGAACTCTTGAAACTTTCGAATTAAGCGGCTTCGACTTCTATTATTCACACTTTGGGTGAGTAATAAATAACCCTCTAATTCATCATTATTTTTTAAATTCGCATACGCTTCTTTTAACATTTCATACGAAGTGAATAAAACGAGCATTCTGCCTTTTGTGGCTTTCGCTATCTTTGCAATATGTTCCGATATAGATTCAATATATCGCTCATTACTTACTTGCTTAATAAAAGGTACATCCGTTGACACCATTAATTTCATCTGTTCATCATAACGAAATGGCGACGGAACCTTTAAAGTATTTGGAGCGAAATCATGTAAACCAAGTTCCTCTTTTATATAATCAAACGTATCGTTAACTGTTAGTGTTGCGGATGTAAAAATAACACTCTTTTTTTCTGTTAAAAATTCATCAGCAAATCTTTCACCAATATGAACAGGCTGTGCATATAGAACTGTTGAATGAATCGTCCCTTTCGTTTCAGTCTCCATCCAAGTTACATACGAATTCTTTTCTAATACGAGTAACTGTAATGATTCTGCCATCTTTCTCAGCAACTCAATTAAATGCATAAATTCACCTGTTACAACATGCATCTCCCATTCTAACTTACTTTGCAATATATCCACTTGCTTCTCAAGAGCAGTTACTACCCTTCTTAATTCATATATAAAACGATTTGTTAATTCGACGATACTATCCCACAACTTACCTTTTTCTAGTTCTGCGTTATACCTATAGATGAGCGGCATATTATTCGTTCCTTGCTCTTGCTTTGTTTGTTTAAATATAAAAGTACGTAACATTTGGAAGAGTTCATCCGCATCAAACTTAAGTTCCTTCAAACTATAACTTATCATACGGAAAGTTGAACGAGATGCTTGCTCTGATTTTTTCATCATTTTATATACTTTGGAGAGTACATCTTCTGTTTCTAGTGTCCCAAGACGAGATATAACCAATTGAAAATACATACAAGAGAACTGTTCACCCAATGTTCTACTCGCGGCTTCTTCAATATGGTGAGCTTCATCAAAAATAATATGTTCGCATGAAGCAAACAACGGTTCTTCACTTGAAAAATCTTGAAATAATAACGCATGATTTGTAATAACGATATCTGCAAATAAAGCTTTATTCTTCGCTCGCTGGTAAAAACAACGACTAAACCAATTACTTTGCATACCGCCTGGACTATACGCATCGCTACAAATACGATTCCAAAGTAACTTTCCGCCCTCAGGAATATTTAATTCGTCTCGATCACCTGTTTCAGTTTGCAATAGCCAAACTAAAATCTTCGCCTTTGTAAGTGCCATATCATAATTTTTTTCTTCCTCTTGCAAAGCATACTCAAATTTATGTAAGCATAAATAATGCTTTCTTCCTTTTAGAAGAGCTACCTCAAATGAAAATGGCATTATTTTTTGTAATAACGGAATTTCTTTTTCTAATATTTGTTGTTGGAGTTGTACCGTTTGTGTACTTATAATGACAGGTTCTTCTTTTCTCTTTGCAAAATAAAGACTAGGAAGCAAATAAGCGAGAGTCTTTCCTGTTCCTGTACCGGCTTCAATTAGTGAAAAACGAGAATCTCTTAACGCCGTATATATCTCTTTCATCATCAGTTGTTGACTTTCTCTTCTTTCAAACTTTGGCATATGTGATTCCAATTTATCCATCGTTTTATTCAAGAAAGCATCAAACTTTGATGAACACGTTTCTCCAAGGTTTAAGGAATAGTTCCGCTTTTTCAGCGCAATATTTCGATGTATTTCATACTCCGCTATATCTTCTTTACCGTGCATTACTTTCTTTAAAATATTTTCAGAAAGCACATCAGCTATATCGCTTTGGAACACATCACTTAATTCATAAAGCGATTGCAACGTGACAAGTGGTAACTTTTCAATTTCATTTAAAAATTGTAAAAATAATTCCGCTGTTGCAAGAGCATCACTATCCGCACGATGTGGTTGATCGTGCTCTAGTTCATGCTTCTTAGCTAAATCACGTAATTTATAACTATCGGCTGTCGGCAAAAGAATTTGAGCCAATTCAACCGTGTCGATTTTCGGACAATGTATTTCTGTATATCCAGCTTGCCTTAATTCTTCATTTAAAAAATTCCAATCAAAGTGAACATTATGCGCAACGAAAGCCGCACCTTGTAATAGCTCAACAATCATCGGGGCTACATCTTGAAATAACGGGGCTTGTTTTACAAGACTTTCATCAATCCCTGTTAATTCTGTAATAAATGGTGGGATCTCTCTCTTTGGATTAACAAAAGACGAAAAAATCTCCAATATCTCTCCATCTTCTACTACAACAGCTGCAATTTGGGTAATTTTATCCTTCCCATCTTTCCAGGAGTTCCCTGTCGTCTCTAAATCAACAACGACATAACGCTTACTCATATATGTAACACCTCAATTTCTTACCTTTCAAACAACAATAATTTATATAATGTTACTATACCACGTTTTATCTCATCTTAATGAAAAGATGCACAAAAAAGCTATCTCCGCAATGGAGATAGCCTTTCTACTTATAATATCGTACCCGCTTTTTCAGCACCTAACATTTCAATAATTTGATTATTATCGTCTAGTACTGCAATTTTTGGTTCTTGTGTATGAATCTCTTCTTCCGTAACTAGCCCATAACAAATAATAATTACTTTGTCCCCTGGTTGTACAAGTCTTGCCGCAGCACCGTTTAAACAAACAACACCACTACCGCGTTCCCCTTTAATAACGTATGTCTCTAAGCGAGCACCATTATTATTATTTACAATTTGGACTTTTTCGTTTTCTACAATATTTACTGCATCCATTAAGTCTTCATCAATTGTAATACTACCTACATAATTTAAATTTGCCTCCGTTACAGTTGCACGATGTAACTTTGCTCTCATCATTGTGCGAAACATAGATGCTCCCCCTTATTTAACCGTTAATGTTATATTGTCAATTAATCTTACATTTTCAAACTTAACTGCAATAGCTAAAATGATTCTTCCTTCGACTTTCTCTACCATTGTTAATGACGGATATGCATATAAATCCGCATAATCTACAGTGCCTTTCGTATGCGTCTCAATATAATCTTTCACAAGATTTGTAATGATTTCCGGATTACGTTCACCTGCCTCAATTCTTTCTTTCGCTATACATAGGCTGCGGTATAAATGAAGAGCTTCTTCACGTTCATCTTGTGATAGGTACACGTTACGAGAACTTTTCGCTAAACCATCTTCTTCCCTTACAATATCAACTGGTACGATTGTAACTGGAATATTGAAATCAGTTACAAATCCTTCAATTACTGCAAATTGTTGAGCATCTTTCATACCGAAATAAGCACGCGTTGGCACCGTAATATTAAATAGTTTCATCAGTACAGTTGCAACACCAGCGAAATGACCAGGTCTTTGTTGACCGCATAATACGTCCGTGCGCTTCACAACTTCTACTGTTGTTGTTTGTTCTGCTGGATACATTTCTTCTACACTCGGATAAAATAAATAATCTACACCGTTTTCTTTTGCTACATTTTCATCTCTATCAATATCACGAGGGTATCGATCTAAATCTTCATTTGGGCCGAATTGTAGCGGGTTTACAAATACACTTAAAACTACAATTTTATTTTCTTCTCTTGCCTTACGTAATAAAGTAGCATGGCCTTCATGTAAATAACCCATTGTTGGAACAAAACCAATACTCTTTCCACTTGCACGAAGTTCGCTTGTAATTTGCTGCATCTCTTGCACTGTAGTTACGATTTTCATTATTGTTTTCCTCCGTATAACGCTAAGCATTCTTCCTCTTTCATTGTGAACGAATGTTTTTCTTCAGGAAATTGCCTTGTCTTTACTTCAGTAACATATTGTGAAATCCCACGCACAATCTCCTCTTGAACAGACGTATATTGCTTCACAAATTTCGGAACACGATTTACGCCGTATGAGATAAGATCATGATAAACAAGCACTTGTCCATCTACTTTTTGTCCTGCACCAATCCCAATTGTTGGTATTGTTAGTTGCTCTGAAATAAGTTCTGCTAACTGCATTGGTACACATTCTAACACAAGCGCTATTGCACCAGCTTCTTCACATTTCTTTGCATCTTCTATTAATTTTTTTGCACTCTCCGCATCTTTTCCTTGCACTTTATATCCACCCAACACTCCTACCGATTGAGGGGTTAAACCTAAATGCGCTACAACAGGAATTCCTGCGTTCGTCAAATATTGAATCGTCGATATAACTTCTCCAGCACCTTCTACCTTCAGTGCGTGTGCCCCGCTCTCTTGAACGATGCGACGTGCATTCACCATCGTTTCTTGTAATGATACGTGATACGACATAAATGGCATATCAGTTACAATAAACGTCTCTTTCGCTCCACGGCGTACAGCTTTCGTATGATGAATCATATCCTCTACTGTTACAGGTACTGTTGAATCGTATCCGAGTACAACCATTCCAAGAGAATCTCCAACTAGAATCATATCAACTTCAGCTTCTTCTGCTAATTTAGCAGATGGATAATCATACGCCGTTAGCATTGTAATCGGCTCACCTTGCTCTTTCATCTTCAAAAAATCTGTTTTTGTTTTCAAAAACTACTCCTCCTTTATGCAGGAGAGAGGAGATGGCCGAAATCATATAAAAAACCCCTCTGACCATAAAAGGGCAGAAGGGTTGTGTGTTAGTCGGCATTATTCATCCCTCTGTCCCAGTCCGTTATTGGATCAAGGCAGAATCCAAGTTATTATTTTTCGTATGACTTCGAATCATGGTGCAGTTCGCTCTGATACTGCCCACATTCGAACTAATTATAGCAAACTACAAAAAGGAATTACTACATTTTTTTGAAAAAATAATTTTTTATTCTTATTACGGTATATGAAATTTAACACGAGAGTATATATGCTATACAGTTTTTATGGAGAATTCTATCCTGAAAAGATACATGTTTTTTCAACGCATGCTAAAAAAGTCCAAGTTAATTTTTTCTGTAATCCATTTAACTGTATAGTATAACTCTTAAACTAATGATGCAGGTTAATTGAGGAAAGTACTTAACAAAGGAGAATTGCAGATGTCTATGAACAGGTGGTTATTTCGATTCAGCAGTTTGCTTGTAATGATTGTATGGTGGATGTCTTTAGGATCCTCCCATGTATTTGCCTCAGTTACTGTCGTAACACCCCCCACCGATTTAACGAAAGTGATGGAGGTTGAACTAAATGATGATTACTTTAATCCAAATGTTATCACGATTCCGCTTGCAGGATCAACAACATTACTATTGAAAAATAAAGGTAAAAACGAGCACACCTTTACAGTGAAAAAACTCGGCATTGACGTCGTAATCGAGTCAGGAAAAGAAAAGAATATTACCGTGAAACCTAAAAATACTGGTACATATGAATTAATATGTCGATACCATCTTCTTAAAGGAATGGCAGGCAAAGTAATCGTCAAATAACATGCCCTGCCAATTAGGCGGAAGATATTTTGAAATGAACTTTAAATATGAAAAAAATTTATTATCATGTTACAAATTCAACTCAAAACTATTGAAATAAAAAGAAGTTCCAAAAGAGGAACTTCTTTTACTTAATTTCAATATCTGCAGAATGAATATGATGTACTTTCCCCTCATGATCCTCCAGAAGTAATACACCATCCTCTGTGATTCCTTTTGCTAACCCCGTAATTGTCTCTCTCATCGTTCGAGCGGTAATTTCTTTCCCGATGCTCACAGCGTAACTTTCCCAAAGAATTTTAATGACAGAGAAACCATTTTGTAAATACTCTTCATATAATTTTTCTAGTTGTAAATAGATTTGTTGCATAAGTTCTGCACGAACAATCGGCTTACCTGATTCAATCGCTAATGAAGTAGCAATGTGCTGAATTTCTTCATCAAAATGTTCTTGCTTTTGATTCGCATTAATACCGATGCCCATAATGACAGCATTAATTTTATCAGGATCCGCTTGCATTTCTGTTAATATACCTACAGCCTTTTTACCTTGAATTAAAATATCATTTGGCCATTTTATTCCTACGTTTACACCCGTGCATTTTTCAATTGCCTGTGCAACACTAACGGCCGCTAACAAAGTAAGTTGCGGTGCATGATGAACTGGGATTGATGGGCGTAAAATAATACTCATCCAAATCCCTGTTCCTTTTGGTGAATGCCATTTTCTGCTTAAACGACCTCTTCCCGCTGTTTGTTCTTCTGCTACAACGACTGTTCCTTCTTCTGCACCTTCATAAGCAAGTTTTGCTGCAATGTGCTGCGTTGATTCAACAGTTTCTTCAAAATACACTGTTCTACCAATCCGCTTCGTTTGTAGCCCTAACTGAATTTCATTAGCGGTCACTTTGTCTGGCTTACTTGCAATTCGGTAACCTAATCGACGCACAGCTTCAAGTTCATATCCCTCACTCCGCAGATCCTCCATATGTTTCCACACAGCAGTTCTTGAACAACCAAGTTTATCACTAATTGTTTGGCCGGATACAAACTCGCCATCCGCTTCAGAAAAAACTTGCAATAACTGCTTTCTTATAGTAGATTGCATCCTTGTAGCCACTCCCTTATACGCTCTTTCTCATTAACTACGTTTCCTTGTACGATTGCTTCTTCGATTTTCTGAAGCATCTCAGCAACCCACGGACCAGGCTTTTTGTTTGCCCAGTTTAATAAATCATTACCAGTCACATTCATTTCTTGACGCTCCTGGATTGGCAATGCATGAAACATTGATTGTACTCGTTCAACAGATGTAGGGTCATAGCGTTCAATCATCGCTTCATATACTCTCTCTGCCATTTCAGCGATATGAATTCCCGTTTTATAAAGAAGGACTGTATCCCAATCCTTCTCCTTTCTAGTACGGATTGTCAATAAAACTGCAACAATATCTTTTATTTTTTTATTCGAAAACTTCCATTGACGTAAAAAGACAGATGGATGTTCTTCTCCGATACAATATAAGAAAAATGCCCACGCCTCAATATCCGTTTCGAAAGAATCCCATTTATACTGCGTAGCTTTTAACAGTCTCTCTTCTGACATTTGTAAATATGGCAAATGAGAAAATAGCTTCGTCTCTACTAATTCTTTGAGACCTTTCACACAATATGTACCAGTTAACAGTTTCTCAAACTCTACTGTAATACGCTCAATTGCTATATGTTCTAGCAAATGCCCATACGTTTCAATCGCTTGCTTCGTTTTCATTTCTAATGAAAAACCTAACGTGCTTACAAACCGAATACCACGCATCATTCGCAGGGCATCTTCTTGAAAACGATCCGCAGCATTTCCAACTGTCACAATTTCTCTCTGTTGAATGGCTTCCTGTCCAGCAAATAAATCGACCATTTTGCCTTCTTCTGTCATAGCAATTGCATTCATCGTGAAATCACGACGTTTTAAATCCTCTTCTAATGAACGAACAAATTGAACACTACTAGGTCTTCGAAAATCTTCATATTCGCTTTCTGTTCGAAAAGTAGTTACCTCATAGGGCTCACCATTTTCTACAACAATTACAGTTCCATGCTCAAGACCAACAGGAACATTTCTTGGGAATATAGCCATCACTTCTTCTGGTAGAGCAGATGTCGCAATATCAATATCTCCAATCGGCCTATCGATAATAAGATCTCGTACGCTCCCACCAACAAAGTAAGCCTCATGTCCTTGTTGCTTTAATGTCTCAATAATAGAACTAGCTTTTTTAAATCTTTCCATTTTTGTCATCCCTTAGTACGTCATAGTAAATCGTTTCATATTGTGAAACAATTTTTTCTGAGCGAAATTGCTCATAAACACTTTCTCTTGCTCGTTCTCCCATATTACGGTGAAGTTCCTCGTCCTTTAATAGCTGAATAGCTTGATTTGCCACTCCTGTTGTATCGCCAACTTCACATAAATATCCTGTTTCCCCGTGTTGAATAACCTCTGGAATACCTCCAACCCGTGTTCCGATACAAGGTACACCACACGCCATTGCTTCTAATAAAACAAGACCAAAACTTTCCTTCTCTGATAGAAGCAACATTAAATCACTCATCGCAAGTAGTTCTGCAACATTATCTTGCTTCCCTAGGAATAAAACGCGATCTTCAATATGTAAATTCTTCACTATCTGTAAAATCGTACAGAATTCTGGTCCGTCTCCAACAAGAAGCAACTTCGCATCTACTTCTTTAACAATTTTAGCAAATGCCTGAACAACATCCTGCACACGTTTCACTTTACGGAAATTCGAAATATGAATAAGTACTTTTTCACTCTCACTTATACCATATTCTTTCTTTAATTGAGACATATTACGCTTGAAATATACACGTTCGTCTATAAAGTTATATACCGTTTGAATTTCTTTACTTGGTTTTACAAGCTCATGTGTTTCGTTAATTAATGAATGCGAGACAGCAGTAACAACATCCGATTGCTCAATACCAAAACGAATTAAATTATTTAACGAAGGGTCGGAACCTAACACAGTAATATCTGTTCCATGTAAGGTTGTAACAATTTTAATACGCTCTCCGATCATTTGTTTTGCTAAATATGCACAAATTGCATGTGGTATTGCGTAATGCACATGTAAAATGTCTAAGTTTTCTCTTTGTGCAACCTCGGCCATTTTACTTGCTAACGCTAAATCGTATGGTGGATATTGAAATACAGAGTATTGATTTACCGTCACTTCATGAAAATAAATGTTTGGATATACTTTATTTAACCGGAATGGTAAACCCGATGTAATAAAGTGAATTTCATGCCCACGTTCCGCCAATTGCTTTCCTAATTCTGTTCCAACAACTCCAGAACCACCTACAGAAGGATAACATGTAATACCTATTTTTAATTTCATTTACATCCCCCTAATAAATCAGCATGTAATAAAACCGGTTTCTTACTCATAAATCCCTCGGCATACAAGACTCCAACTTCTTTTCCAAACATCTTCTCACGAGCAATCACAGTTTCAACGTAACCTTCTGTTAACGGTGTCTTAACACCATCACTCCCTGTTGAAAACTGACTTTCATACGCTTCTAATGCTTCCACCTTTATAGAGAGGTACTCACTTATATCTATACAAAAATTCGGTTTATGAAAACCATTAATCATATAATTATAAAAAGACTCCACACGATGTGGTGAAAGTTCCGGCATATATTTACGGATTCCTGCTGAAAAAATAGCCTCTTCCACAAGCTTTGCACAATTTGCATGATCTGGATGGCGATCTTCATAGTACGGCGCAAAAACTAGTTTTGGTTTATATGTACGGATCACCTTGACAATTTCACGTATATACTCTTCTTTCATATACAAACCACGGTCTGGCATCGCTAAATTCAGCCTCGTTTTTACTCCCATTATACGAGCTGCGACCTTCGCTTCTTCTTTTCTCAACTCTATCGTTCCATTTGAAGAAAGATCAGCTTCTGTTAAATCACAAATACCTACTTCATACCCTTGCTTTGTATATTTAGCGATGGTACCAGCCATGCCGATTTCAACATCATCGGCATGAGCACCAAACGCTAATATATGTAATCCACTCATAATTGTTCCCCTCATTTTCTTAACTTACGATAATCTAAATCTCCTCGCTCTAATGCGTGCATTAACATTTCAGCACTTGCCATATTCGTTGCAAGTGGAATCGCATATACATCACATAAACGAAGTAATGCATTCACATCCGGTTCATGCGGCTGTGCTGTTAATGGATCGCGGAAGAAAATCACCATATCTAAATCGTTCTTTGCAATCATTGCACCAATTTCTTGATCTCCACCAAGAGGGCCAGATTGATATCTTGTTATAACTAATCCAGTCGCTTCCATAATGCGAAGCCCTGTCGTTCCTGTTGCAAATAATTCATGTTGTTCAAAAATTGGTTTATACGCGTATGCAAACGAAACCATATCATTTTTCTTTTTGTCATGTGCAATTAAGGCAATTTTCATCCGTTGTCTCCCCTTTAGTCGATAATATTTTCTAAACCGTACACAAGATGATCAAGGTTCATTACTGTCTCAATTGATAGTTTTACACCTGACATAAATGATGCACGATTGAATGAATCATGACGAACTGTTAACATTTGTCCATCTCCACCGAACATTACTTCTTGGTGTGCAATAAGCCCTGGCAAACGTACACTATGAATGTGAATACCGTCTACATTTGCACCTCGTGCACCTGCTAGTTGCTCTACTTCATTTGGATGCCCTTGCTGCTTTGATTCACGATTTTGACGAATTAACTCTACCGTTTTTACAGCTGTACCAGATGGTGCGTCTAATTTTTGATCATGATGTAATTCAATTACCTCAACATCTTGGAAATATTTCGCTGCCATTTGTGAGAATTTCATCATAAGAACTGCACCAATTGCAAAGTTTGGAGCAATAATTGTTCCTACTGCTTTTTCTTTTGCATTCTCTGTTAAACGTGCCAATTCTTCTTCTGTAAATCCAGTTGTACCAATAACCGAACGAAGTCCACGCTCAACTGCAAGTGTAACGTGTTGTTTCCCCACTTCTGGTGTTGTTAAATCTAACAACACATCTGCTTCTACTTCATCTAAACAAGTATGTAAATCAGCGTAAATCGGCGCATGTAATGCTGGCATGCCAGGTAAATCAGAAATCTTCTCACCACCATGCTTATAATCCACTGCTGCTACTAAATTAAAATGTTCCGTTCTTTCCATAAGAAGGACTGCTTCATGTCCCATACGTCCTCTTGGTCCGGCGATAATTACTTTAATTTCTTTCATTATTCTTTCTCTCCCTCATCAATACGTGTCCAGCGATCTTTATCACGTGTATTAAATTTATTCATTACAATGTTATGTGCTGTCTCTAAATCAATATTTAAACTATTTGCCATACAAATCATAACAAATAATACATCACCAAGCTCTTCTTCAATACTTCTTTCTTTTTCAGTTGTTTTCTTCGGTTTCTCACCATAATAATGATTTACCTCTCTTGCAAGCTCTCCCATTTCTTCCGTTAAACGAGCCATCATTGCAAGCGGACTGAAATAACCTTCTTTAAACTGACCAATATATGCATCTACTTCTTTCTGCATATCTTTCATCGTTTTTGCTTCCATACTATTCACCTCTAATCCTTCCTCTTTCATGTTAGCCAATTCATCGCGATTTGACAAATATTATTCCCCGCCAAACACCTATTTGCGACCCATTTTTGGATAGACTATAATAAAGTGAAACTTCTTTTGTGATTTTTTTGCAAAAGATTAGTTGAACTAATCGGGTTCCTACGGCTGGTTTGCCTTTCTTCAGAGGTTTATCTCCTACCAGCCGTTGGTACGGGGTAAAGTGAAACTTCTTTTGCGATTTTTGCAAAAGATCAGCCCACACCAATCGGGTTCCTACGGCTGGTTTGCCCCTCTTCTTTGCTTCATCTCCTATCAGCCTTTAGAGCGGGATAAAGTGAAACTTTCTTTTGCACTTTTCACAAAAAATCAGCCCACATCAATCAGGTTCTTACTATTTTCACTAGCAACTAGAAATTACTTATTATTATGTTTTACCGTTTCAGCGGAGCAATGCAATCATTACATAATTAGGGGGATTTCTATATGACATCAAAATTGAAGATGCGAAATATTATTTTTATTTTAATTGGTTCCGCTATATTTTCTTTCGGTATTGTCAATATCAATATTGAAAACCACCTTGCAGAGGGTGGGTTTACTGGTATTACACTATTATTGTATTTTTTATTTAAGTTTGATCCTTCCTACTCAAACTTAATTTTAAATATCCCTATATTTTTTATTGGCTGGAGGTTACTTGGCAGAACGACATTTTTATATACATTAATTGGCACCTTTAGCGTATCTTTATTTCTATGGATTTTCCAGCGTTACGAAGTACTCAACTTACATTTAAACTTGCAAAATGATATGACACTCGCAGCTTTATTCGCCGGGGCATTTATCGGTATCGGCCTTGGAATAATATTTAAATATGGCGGGACTACTGGCGGTGTAGATATTATCGCACGACTAGCGCACAAATATGTTGGCTGGAGTATGGGGAAAACAATGTTTATGTTTGATGCTGTCGTTATCGTCGTCTCTATTCTTACCTATTTATCATACCGTGAGGGCATGTATACGCTAGTTGCTGTTTTTATCGGTGCTAAAGTCATTGATTTTATGCAAGAAGGAGCTTATGCTGCCAAAGGAGCGACTATTATCTCAGAGAAAAACGATGAAATTGCTGCCAAAATTTTATCTGAAATGGAGCGCGGAGCAACCTTTTTAAAAGCTGTTGGATCGTATACAAAAGTGGAACGTAATGTATTGTATTGCGTTGTTGCTAAAAATGAAATCGTGAAATTAAAGAATATCATTACTTCTGTAGATCCTCATGCTTTTGTCGCTGTAAGTGATGTACATGATGTAGTTGGTGAAGGGTTTACGTTAGATGAAAATAAAAACCCTTTACATAATTAAATATAACTAGAAAAGCGCCTTAGCTTTTCTAGTTTTTTATTACAAGTCTTTTAAGCTTCTCAAAATCCTCATGAATAAGCTCCAATAAACTCCGATTATAAAAAATGGAAGCTGGATGAAAAGTCGGAAAAACATGATATTCTTTCTCTGACCATGTAAACTCTGCACTTTGCATATCCTTTAATTTTTGAATGGGCTGTTTTAATAATTGCCCGTGTACATCTGTGATTTTTTTATTTTTTCCTGTTAAACGTTGAAGACCGATATTTCCAAGCGTGACGATAAGCTTCGGATGTATTTTCTCTAATTCATAATCTAACAAAGGCGCATGGGCAACTATTTCTCCCTGATTTGGCGTTCTATTATACTTTTTTTGTATGATTTCACCATTTCGTTCTTTTTTCTCTCGCCATTTATAAGGTCTACTCCGAACAGCGCTCGTAATATATACTTCTTCCCTTGTAACGTGGATACGCTCTAAAAAAACCATTAATTGTTTTCCCGCCCTCCCGCTAAACGGAATCCCATTATGAATTTCTGTTTCACCAGGTGCTTCTCCTAACAACATAAATTTGGGATTTTCAGGACCTTGTCCACTTAAAAAACCTTCTAGTTGATAAGGAGCACTACGCTTTTGCACTTGTTTTACTAAATGGTCTGGATATTTCATTTCCCCCACCACCTTTCCGCATTACTTCTATTATTTCTATTTGCAATACATTATATAATTCAATCCACACAACAAAAAAAGACTATCAAAATTGATAGTCTTTAGTCGTCGCTACGCTGCATACCAGTATACATTAATACGAGACGTAATAATTCAAATACCGCTACAGCTGCAGCTGCTACATATGTTAATGCTGCCGCATTTAATACTTTACGAGCTTGCCCATATTCATCTGTTGATACAATACCTAACGCTTCAATTTGTTGCATTGCGCGCTTTGACGCATCAAACTCAACTGGCAATGTAACGAGCTGGAACACAACACCTGCTGCCATTAAAATGATACCTAATAACAATAGTTTTGACATTGTCGCAAATATACCAATCATAATAAATACCCATGATATATTCGATCCAAAATTAGCCACAGGAACTAACGAATGACGAATACGCATAAAGTTATAATCTTGTGCATCTTGAATTGCGTGTCCTACTTCGTGTGCTGCAACTGCTGTACCAGCAACTGAATGTCCATAATAGTTATCTGTTGATAATCGAACCGTCTTAGCGGTTGGATCATAATGGTCTGATAAATGACCTGGTGTTTCTTCTACAGCTACGTTGTATAATCCATTTTCATCTAAAATTTTTCGAGCCACTTCCGCTCCTGTCATACCTGATGTTGAATAAACTTGTGAATACTTGCTATAGGCACTACGTACTCTTGACTGTGCATACAACGGTATGATCATTATGATCGCGAAGTAAATTAAATAAAACATCATGAACCTCCATTGAAGTTTTAATTATAGTACTTCTCATTCTATTTTCTTCTGCCACTATTGTCAATGAATAAACCTTACAATCCATATCTTTATTTATTGCATTATCTATTTTTAGAATGTACATTACTTTTTCTTTTTTCTCTCTCTCCTTTATACTTTCTCCATCCAACATAAGTTAATGTGAATAAAATAAGTCCCCCAGTAATTGTCATAAACCAAATGAGAGAGGGTGCAATTTCATCTTTTTTTACTGTGTGAAATATCTTTTGCAAATCCCCTTTAATAATCCCTAATTGCATTTGGCCGCCTTTCGTTTTTAACATAACGTTACGAAATTCATCTAAATAAGATAAATGAACATTTACACGCTGGACCTCGTTTTCTGGCAAAGCAATCATTAAGCTTGGATAAATAATATTGAATTCATTTAAAAACGTATTTAACGTTTGTTGAAACTGCCCAGCATCTTCTTTTTCCATCGCTTTTTCCATTTGAGAAAAGGCATCCATTACTTTCCTTTCTCTTTCCATCCAAAGTGGTTGATATTTCGATACTTGTGCATCAACAGCAAGTTGTAATGCCAGCACATTATCAATTTTAGCTTGCTTACCTAAACCTTCTTCAGAGAGCGATTGTTGCGCCTTATCGTAAGCTAAAGAAATAACTCTAACTTGATCTGGTGTTACTTCCTGCTTCTTTTCATTCCCCTTTATTAAAAACTGCTCCGAGAAATGTTGTAATACTTGTACCGCTTTTTCATCTTCATTACGCTTCACTAACTGTAACGAGTCGTCTAACAACCCTGTTAGCTCATTCCACTCTTCAGCATATATACGTAACGGAAACATTATAATTAGAAATGCTATCAATCCAATTAATGTTCTCTTCATCCCGGTCCCCCCTTAACTACTAGTACAAAATATGTTAATTTGGACAAGAATAGAACAGAACTAGACCGAAAAATATATTATCGTTTTACAAAGAAAAAAATTCTCTTTAAGCAGAGAATTTTTTCTGTGACATCCTTTTCTTTTTTACGAGATATCTATATAAGCTGTAACAAAGTATACTCCCACCTAAAATGAATAATAAAATAGCACACGCAGCATGCATAAAGAACTCTTCTGGTAACATTAATATAATTGGATCCTTTTCAGGATCAAAAACCCAATAATCATTACTAAATAAAAGTTTATGGAATAATACAAAACTCTTTTCAAAATTAATAGCAATTGGTAATATAAGCGCTATCGGAAAAATGATTGTTAAAATCGATCCGTGCAGTAAAAACTTTTCATTTTTCTTTTTTAATAAATAAATTCCGCCTATCACTGCAATCATAATTGTCGCATACATCACATATTGAATCTTTACTAAAATATTTTTAACATCTACAAAATGAATACGGCCATTTGTGGACATATCTAATGTGGGCAAATGTAATGCTCCGTCATAAAACGGGGATAAATATGTAATAAGCACATCGTAATTTCTTTTAATTTCATCCTTCGTCATATCCGCTAAATCAGGAATATTTAAAAAATCAATTTCAAAATAATACAACCATTTTCCATATACAACTGCCATTGTTGCGAGTGCAAAAATAGAAAATGCTATGCTATATGAAACAACTAAAGTAATCAATCGATCCAATATTTTTGTACCACTCTTATTTTTCTCCATGTTCTCCCCCTAAATGTTCTAACCATCATAAAGAAAATTGTTTTCTTTGCTCACGTAAGCAACAATAATATGTAATACATAGTACAGCAATACTTAACCAAAACGTAAAATAACCAATTTCCTCTACAAACAAATGCATAATTCCATATCGCGGCATTTGCCAAAATAAATAATCAATTGCATCGTTATGCAACGTCCACACAGCTGCTACTATAAAATGCCATTTTTTTATACGATAGAATGGAGCATATAAAAATCCTTGTATTGCCATCGCGAAGTGCGAAAGCATTAACATGTAGCCCATAAGGCCTATAGGCCCTTTTACGTAAATCATAATCGCGTTTACAACAACAGCCCAAATACCATATTTTATTAAAGTTACAATCGCTAACGCTTCTATTAATCCCCAGTTTCTCTTTGCCAAAAAAGCAATTAAAACAAAGACAAAAAAGAGAGTCGCCATAGGACTATCTGGTACAAACGGCCAAAATATAGGTGACGTTTCTTTCAATTGATTTCCGTACCATATAAATCCATAAATTGTACCTAATAAGTTAACAATTAATAAAAATAATAATACCGAGCGTTGTCTTAACATTGCATACAAGTACACCAATCCGTATGTCCAACACCTTTCAAGCAAAGTAATTCATTCACTAAATCCTACTCTATTATAACAAACTTCATCCAACTAAATAGAAAAGCTGACTACAAATTTTGTAGTCAGCTTTTTTATTATTTTTTATTATACTTTGCAACGAATTCCGAAAGCTTCTTCAGTTCCTCATCCGTACCTTTAAATACACCTTTAGGCATTGAACCTTTTCCCTCTTTCGCAATTTTAGCAATTTCTTCTGGCTTTAAAGTTAAGTTTTGCAGTGCCGGTGCTGCTGCCCCGCCTTGTAAATTGTCACCATGACATGTTAAACAAGTATTTTTTTGCATTAATTTATAGCCATCATCATTTTTATCAACTGGCGCTGTTTTTACAATTGCTCCTTGTTTTTTTGCAGCTTCCCAGTCGTGGTGTGCTACAGATTCCCAAGTTAAAAAGATAATCGATGCAATTGCTAAAAGCATAAATCCAGTTGCCACAGGACGCTTCAATGGACGTCTTTCTGGACCTCGATCAAGAAATGGAGCTAACAGTAATGCTCCAAACGCAATCCCTGGCATAATAAATGCTCCAATTACAGTAAATGAACCGGAAGCATACGAATACTTTAATAACTGATACAAGAATAAGAAATACCAATCTGGAAGTGGTATATATCCAGCATCTGTTGGGTCCGCCATTCTCTCAAGCGGCGACGGATGCGCCACTGTTAAACATAAATAACCGATTAAAAAAACTGCACCAACCATCCATTCTTTTAACAAGAAGTTCGGCCAAAATGCTTCTGTTTTCCCTGGGTATTCAGAATAGTCTTTTGGAATATTTGGTTTCCGAGCTACTGGTACCCGAGAATCTCCTACAAACTTCATCCCTTTGCCGCGATGCATAATCTCCCTCCTTTAGTTCTTTCCCCTTTAATTTAGCAATCTCTTATAGCGGACCGGAAATACCTTGTTTGCGAATCATGATGAAGTGGAAGGCCATTAAACCTAGAAGTGCTGCTGGTAAGAAGAAGACGTGAATAGCAAAGAAGCGAGTTAATGTTTGAGCGCCAACAATTTCGGAATGACCAGCGAGTAATGTTTTAATATAAGGACCAATGAGCGGTGTTTGCTCTGCAATTTGAATCCCTACTTTTGTAGCAAATAAAGCTTTCATATCCCACGGTAATAAATATCCGGTAAAACCAAGACCTAACATAACAAAGAAAATAAGAACACCAACAATCCAGTTTAACTCACGGGGCTTTTTATACGCACCTTGGAAGAAAACTCTGAGTGTATGTAAAAACATCATTACAATTACGAGACTAGCACCCCAGTGGTGCATACCACGAACAATTTGCCCATAAGCAACTTCATTTTGTAAATAGTAAACTGATTCCCAAGCATTTTTAATATCAGGCACATAATACATCGTCAAAAACATTCCAGATAAAATTTGAATTACAGTAACGAAAAAGGTAAGTCCTCCAAAGCAATAGACGAATGCAGAAAAGTGATGTGCCGGGTTTACATGTTCAGGTACTTCATGATCAGCGATATCACGCCATATTGGTGTAATATCTAATCTTTCATCCACCCAATCATAAATTTTATTTAACATCTACTTTGCACCCCCTCTTGGCTTCGCTTTTCCTAGATACAGCGTTCCATCTTTCACTTTAGACTCGTACACATCAAGCGGAGCAAGGGGTGGCGTACCTTTAATGTTAATCCCATCTTTTGTATAACGACCCCCGTGACATGGGCAAAAGAATTGATTCGGATGTGCTTTGTCCGAATTCCAGTTAACTGTACATCCTAAATGTTTACATACTGGAGAGAACGCAACAATGTCTCCGCTTTCATCTTTATGAACCCAAGCTGATTTTGGTTCTTCAGACTTGTACCAACCATCAACCTGCTTCACTTTAAAATCGAAACGCTTCGGCTCTGTTGTAATATCCTTTACTTGCGCAACAGCAACCATATCCGTTCCCGCTTCTTTTCTTAACACCGGATCAAGCGCAAATCGCGTCATCGGCATTAAAATACCGGCAGCCATAAAGCCTCCTACCCCTGTGAGTGTGTAATTTAAAAATTGTCTTCTTGACACGCGATGTTCTTTCTCGCTCACGAAAATTTCCCCCCTCTATCAGAAATTGTCCCCTCGTGATAAATTATATAAAAAATAAAAACTAGGACACTATCATGATATAATACGCTCATGCACAGGTCAATATCATACTACTCATAATAATAAGAACTTTCTGTTTATTATGAGTTTCCCCATTTCTCTTCCAACATCACCATTATATTTTTTATATGTGCATGAATAACTTCTCTTTTTGCTTGATCACTAAATTGTTCTAATGCTAATGAAGGAAACCAAAACAAATCTCCCTGTAACTCTTGCATATCCTCTTTCCATGAAAAATCACTTGTAACATAAGCAATATGCTTAAAACCTTCACTTCGTAAATGATTTGTCCATTCTTGCAAACGACCTTTTTCATTCTTTTGACTTTCTACCAAATACGTAAACGCAGGCAGTAAAAGCACTCTTCCCTTATACTCTCTTTCCAATTCCGTGCTCAACAATTCGATAAATTCACCTTGTTCTACAACCATTTTCATTTCTTTTGCTGCCGAAATTGATAACAGCGGTATTACTCCTGTATCAACATACTCTCTTGCTTGCTCAAACTGTTCCACATCTTTTACAATCCACTTCAAATTCCTTCCCTCCTTCACTTACAAATGACAGAACTTTCACTTTATATATATTAAACCATACTAAAAGAGGTAAAAAAAGAAAAACTACCCAATATAGGTAGTTTTTCTTGATGAAAGTCTGAAATTTGTAAAAATTTATTAATCCAAATAAATTCTATAAAGTTTTTAACTCTGCCGTTAATCTATGAAACGCTTCCTTATCTTGCTTATCTAACGCTTCATCAATTTGTTTCAAAAGGCGTTCTCTCCTAAACGAAAATACACTTTCTTCCAAAAACCTTTCTGCAAGTAAACGATCTTTTTCATTTACTTCAATATGCTTTGGTAGATATGGGTTTTCTTCTAATACAGCTACATAATTCGCATTTTGAAACGATGATTTAAAGTTGAGTTGAATATAAATATCCTCATCTCGATTTAAACGAATATCATGAAACGATTTTTCAGCATCTGTTGTCATAACATTTTGTTTAAAAAAGTGAAACGGTGTGTCTTTCACACAATTCGCTGACATCACTAAGCCACGCGGACAATATTTTGCATGCTCTACGAAGTGGACTTTATGCATCAATTGGTCGTGACTCATTAAATAATTCAGAATCCATACACATTCACGCTGTTTCAGTTGGTAATTATTCAAAAACCATTTTACAAAATCCTTCTTCTCGTTTACAGAAACAGGGGTATTCATAGCAATTAAGTCCCTCCTCTGTCTTTCTCTTTTCTTTTTAGATTCAAGAAGCGGCATTCAGTTTCCTTCCAACTTATGAAAAATCCTCTAAATTATATAACAACTCTTCAATATGAATTTGTGTCGGGTCTAGTTGTAATAACTGGGTAAATACTTCTTTCGCCTCTTTTCGTTTTCCTTCTTCCAATAAGAAATAACCGTACTCTTCTAAGAAGTCTGGATGATTCTTAAAAGAAGTATATGCACTTTCATAGTGTTTTAATGCATCCGAATACATTTCTAATTGTTTTTTTGCATACGCAAGATCCCAAAGTAGTTGTGTATCTGGTTCTCCACTATCAATAGCACGCTCTACAATTGCAATTAACTCTTCGTACTTTTCTTGTTCTTTTAAGATATATGCATATTTTAATGTTGCACCTAAATGCCCTGGATCTAACTCAAGCGCTTTTTGAAGAACTTCCTCTGCTTCTACTATTTTTCCTAATTTCGCCGCAATGTTCGCTAACTCTACATAAAATGGAACTGAAAGCTCATCTACTTTAATTCCTTCATGAAGCGTTTCATAGCTTTCTTGAAGCATTCCTTCTTTTTCATAGCTTTTCGCTAAATACATGTACAGTGATGCGTACTCAGGGTCTAATTCTTTTAGTTCTTGCCAAGCACCAATTGCTCTCTGATATTCTTCACCTTGGTATAATGTGAAGGCATATCCAAATAATGAGTGAATATCTTTTTGTTCCTCTAGGCCTGCTTCATAATAAGAAATCGCTTCTTCCCAGTTTCCGATCGCGCTTAACGTTTCTGCGAGGCGAAGTGCGATCACAACACCACCCATTACTTTATGTTCCGCTAATAGCGATTCATAATAAGTAATTGCCTTTTGTTCTTCACCTTTACTACTATATAATTCTGCTAACCCAAACGTAATAACAGGTTCATCAGGCATCATTTCTTTCGCCTTTAATAGTTTTTGCTCTGCTACATCATCAAAACCTTGCATTTGGAATAAATCTGCAACAAGTAATAACGATTGAACATATAAATCGTCATTTTCTGGAATATCATGAAGCACTTCAATCGCTTCATCTTCTTTATCTAGATCAATATATAATTCTGCTAAAAATACAGTGAATTCACTTTCTTCTGGATACAGTAAACGTAAGTCTTCAGTAATTGCTAATGCCTCATCTGTAAATCCAAGTGTATGATAGTAACGAGCGATATCATACTTCTCTTCATCATTCGCAATTTTTAATTGTTCTTTTAATAATTGTAATCCTTTTTCTGCTTCACCATTTTCAATATATGAAACAGCTTGTTCAAACTTTTGCATAAACGTCTCCTTTAATTCTAAAAAATATTCTTTTCTGTTCATTTATCATAAGCAACTCACTGTTAGAACGCAACCTTTAGAATGAGCATGCTTCTTCTTATACTTCTTCCTACAGAGTAGTTAATTGTTCAAAAGGTTCGGATATGACACCGATACCTTATCATCATCTTCTATTGTACCGCTTTCTTTTATGACCGTGCAAATAACTTCTCTCACTAATTATCAAGCCATACAAACCGTGGTTTACAGAATAACTTAATTAGCAGTCTTCAACCTTTATTTTGAATGCGATAAAAAAGGCTCCTATAATAGGAGCCTTCACAATCTCTTAAGAATATGTTTCTTCTTTCTGTACTTGCTCATTTACAAGCTCTTTCAGTAACTCTATAATTTCATCATTTTCTTCCTTCAAACCGACAGTAATACGAATACCATCATCGATACCAAATGCAGCACCAGAACGAACGATATATCCTTTTTTCATTAATCGTTCGAAAGCTTCATTACCTGGTATACCGAGTTTTAAGAAAATGAAATTTGTTTGAGATGGATAATAGAATACGTTATATTCTTTACAAAATGCATAATACTGATTTAAACCTTCAGCATTCTTTTGCACACAATCTTGTAAAAAAGCTTGATCTTCTAATGCAGCGAGTGCTACAGATTGGGCTACAGTTGATGTATTGAATGGTAACCTAGCTACTTCTAGCTGTCCGATTAACTTCGCATCCCCAATCGCATATCCGATACGAAAAGCAGCTAAACCATATGCTTTTGAAAACGTGCGTAAAACCATAAGATTTTCATACTTTTCAAGAAGTGGTAATGTTTGCGGATAGTCTTCTGCTTCCGCGTATTCATAATATGCTTCGTCCATAATAACGAGAGCCGACTTAGGAACTGATTCTAAAAATGAAAGTAATTTTTGTTTCTCAACATATGTACCTGTTGGATTATTCGGATTACAAATCCATACAATTTTCGTTTTCTCATCTACTTGCTCTAGCATTGCATCTAAATCGTGAATACCATCTTTAAGTGATACTTCACGAACTTCTGCTCCTTCAATAACAGCATGGTGGTGATATTGTGAAAACGTAGGATTCGCCATTACAACGTTTGTTCCTTCATGTAGTAACGCTCGGCTAATCATTTGAATGACTTCATCTAATCCACTACCAAATAGTAGTTGTTCTGCTTTTACACCTAAATGTTCCGCTATTTTTGTCCGAAGTTCAAAGGCATATCCATCTGGATAAAGGGCATATTGGCTCGCTAAAGAAGTTAATGCTTCTGTCACACGTGCTGAGCAACCGAATGGATTTTCGTTGGATGCTAATTTCACAATTTTTGATAAACCATATTCTCGTTTTACTTCTTCAATGTTTTTCCCAGGCACATACGCTCTCAAAGTTAACAATTGCTCTTTCACTCTCATTTTTCTTCCCCCAGTCATTTCATTCAATTTGATTACAATACGGTTATAGCCCCTTACTGTAATCTTTTGTCATAACCGTCACTATTACGAGAATACCTCTAAATGAGCACTTCACAGCACTTCGCTATCATTTTAAACCATATCTTTTTGAAATGCCTCTAACGCAATATGAACAGTCTCATCTGAAATAGATACGACATTCACTACCCCATATTCCTGCATAAGCACCATATGAATTGCTCCTGCATTTGCTTTCTTATCTTGT
Organism: Bacillus cereus group sp. MYBK5-2; assembly: GCF_051915685.1. Taxonomy (NCBI): domain Bacteria; kingdom Bacillati; phylum Bacillota; class Bacilli; order Caryophanales; family Bacillaceae; genus Bacillus; species Bacillus cereus group sp. MYBK5-2. Next base: position 735,232 of record NZ_JBQAFE010000001.1, on the reverse strand, counting down.
TTCATCAATTGAACGAGGCGCTCTACATTCAAATCTCCTGGCATTTTTGGATAGCCGTATTTCAAGAACCACTGCTTCATATCTTCATAAGCAAGATCAACCTTGTACACTTGCTCACTTAAAAATATGGCGAATAACATTCCAACCGCTACACCGTCACCGTGAGTAATATTTCCATACCCTAGCTCTTTTTCAAGAGCATGTCCTAACGTATGTCCAAAATTCAAATGAGCACGTACACCCTTCTCTGTTTCATCTTGTGACACAACATTTGCCTTTACAGGAATCGCCTTCGTTAATATATGGATTAACTTCTCATCATGAAGATCCGCTAATGTTTGCACTTCTTCTTTTAACCAATGGTATAGCTCCACATCACCGATAAGAGCATGCTTTATCACCTCTGCATAACCTGAACGCCACTCTTTTTCAGGAAGAGACTGTAAAAACGGTGTATGATATACAACTGCTTCTGGCTGATGGAATGCACCAATCATATTTTTACCTAACGGATGGTTAATCGCTACTTTCCCACCCACTGCGCTATCGTGCGCTAATAAAGTTGTCGGAACCTGCACAAAGCGAATACCACGCATAAACGATGCAGCAACAAAACCAGCTAAATCTCCAATCATTCCGCCTCCAAGTGCAAGAATTAAAGAATTTCTATCTAATTTATTTTCAAGAGCTGACGTATGAGCCGCATAGAAATTTTCGAAAGACTTCTCTTTTTCGCCACTTGGTACAACAAACGAAAACACGTGCTGCTCTACTTGTAATGCATCGATAACTGTCTGTAAATGTAGTGATGCAACAGCTTCATCTGAAATAATCATTACGTTAGATACCGCTGGCTGCATATTTTGAACGATCGTTGTTAAGTTTGACAACACTTCTTTACCAACATGTACATCATATTCTTTTGATTTCGTTTGAATATGTATGTTTCCCATTAAAATCCCCTCGCATATTCATTATGTTTCTCAATATTTTCACGAATTAGTTCCATACGATCTAATCCGAATTGTTCTATTAAAGCTGTCGCTAATTCCCAAGCCACAACCGCTTCTGCAACGACACTAGCTGCTGGCACTGCACAACTATCTGAACGTTCAATGCTCGCTGTAAAAGGCTCTTTCGTATCAATATCTACACTTTGAAGAGGTTTATAAAGTGTAGGTATCGGTTTCATCACACCGCGCACAACAATTGGCATTCCAGTCGTCATACCGCCTTCTAATCCACCTGCATTATTTGTTCTTCGTGTATATCCATGCTCCTCATTCCACAGAATTTCATCATGAACTTCACTTCCTGGTCTATGCGCTGCTTCAAAACCAATTCCAATCTCGACACCTTTAAAAGCATTAATACTCATAATTGCAGCTGCTAATTTCGCATCCAGTTTTCGATCATAATGCACGTAGCTACCTACTCCAATTGGCATCCCTTCCACAATTACTTCAACGATTCCACCAATTGAATCACCATTTGCTTTCGCATCATCAATCGCTTTCATCATTTGGTTACCAGCTTCGTCATCTAAGCAACGTACAGGAGATGCTTCGGTAATACTCTTTAATTCTTCAATTGAACTATACGTAATCTCCTTAGCTTGTACACCGCCAATTTCAATTACATGGCCCGCTACTTTAATACCAAGTTCTGCTAACACCTTTTTAGCAACCGCACCAGCAGCAACACGCACCGTCGTTTCGCGCGCTGACGAACGTTCCAGTACATTCCTCATATCTCTATGACCATATTTAATCGCACCATTTAAATCAGCATGCCCAGGCCTTGGTTTTGTCACTTTCCTTTTCATCTCTTTTTCTTCTTGCTCAGTTAAAGGCTCCGCCCCCATAATTTTTGTCCAGTGTGCAAAATCACGATTTTCAACAACAAGTGCAATAGGAGAACCTAATGTTTCTCCATGTCTAACACCACTTAAAATTTGCACTTGATCCGTTTCAATTTGCATGCGTCTACCGCGCCCATATCCCTTTTGCCTTCTAGCTAACTCTTCGTTTATATCATCTGCTACTAAAGACAATCCTGCCGGAACACCTTCTATAATCGTTGTAAGTTGTGGACCATGAGATTCACCAGCTGTAATATATCGCATACGTTATTCCTCTTTTCGTATATGTATTTATCTCACTATATTAACTTTTATCATTCTAAAAATATTAAAGAAATTATATCATAAATCGACCATTTTCTTATTCTATATTTCCGATAGTCCTAATTTAAATATCAACATATCATAACAGTTCAAACTTCGTAACTAACTGAAAATAAAAAAAGTGCAAGAAGAATACCCCTATTCTCCTTGCACTTTTTACTATTATCACAGTGATTAAAGCGTTTACAAATTATTTCAAAATAATTAGTAAATCCATTCATTCATTAATTTTGAGTAGTCAACTAATTCTTCTTCTTTAAAGAAAATAGCAATCTCGCGCTCTGCGCTTTCTAAAGAATCAGAACCATGGATAATGTTTTTCGCAACAGTTACACCGAAATCTCCACGAATTGTTCCAGGAGCTGCTTCATGTGGTCTTGTTTTCCCCATCATGTTACGAGCTGTATCTACTACACCTTCACCTTGCCATACCATTGCGAATACAGGTCCAGATGTAATAAAGTCTACTAACTCACCAAAGAAAGGTTTTTCCTTATGCTCAGCGTAGTGTTGTCCAGCAATTTCTGGAGTGACTTGCATTAATTTTGCACCAACTAATTGAAAGCCTTTTTTCTCAAAACGAGCTACAATTTCCCCAATGAAGGCACGTTGTACACCGTCTGGTTTTACCATTAGAAATGTTTTTTCCATAAAAAATCTCTCCACTTCTGAATTATGTATGTAATTGTATATCCCCACACACATATTATCACCCTTATCACAATTGTGCAATAGTTTTGAAATAGAGAGATTATTTTATTTTTTAGAATAAACCTTAAAATTTTCGTTTTCCAATATACTTTGCAACATTTTGTAATGCGTACTTTGCTTTTCCACGTGGGAGTGGTTTTATTATTTCTAAAGCTTTATGTAAATAACGTTCACTAAACGCAAATGCTTGATCAATTGCTGTACTATTTTTTACAGCATCAATAATTTCTTGCATTTCACTTGCTGTTGAATTTTCATGTACAGATGTGATTTTCTGACGAAGTACGGGATCTTCCATCGCATATAAAGCAGGAAGTGTAATATTCCCTTGTAGTAAATCCCCACCAGCAGGTTTTCCAAGTTTCTCTTCTGTAGAAACGAAGTCTAAAATGTCATCAATAATTTGATAAGACATTCCTACAAAATACCCATACCAAAATAGACGATTTACCGTATCACGATTAGCACCAGCAGCAATCGCTCCCAATTGACAACTCGCGGCAATTAATAATGCTGTTTTTCGCTTTATTCTTCTTAAATACGTTCTTAAATTTTGGTCATAATTGTATTTATCTTTAATTTGTTCAATTTCACCTTTACAGACTTCTAAAATAGTATGTGATAACGCTTGATGTGCCTCTGGAATTTCGATATTGGTTATACATTCAAGAGACTTAGCAAACAGATAGTCCCCTGTATACATCGCAATACGATCTCCCCATTTCGCATTCACAGTCGCACTGCCGCGTCGTAAAAATGCAGCATCAATAACATCATCGTGAACAAGAGAAGCCATATGAATAAGTTCTAACGCAACAGCAACATGCTTAATCGCATCTAACTTATAATCTCCAAATTTCCCTGCAAGCAACACAAATACAGGACGAATTCGTTTCCCACCAGCTTCAATAAGCTGTAATGCTGCCTCTTCTACTAATGGCTGTTCAGAAGCGACTGTCTTTTTTAATTCTTTTTCTATCACATTAATATCCGATCGTAAAAAAGAGTACATAAGTTGTAACTTCATATTGTTCACCTTAACCTAAAACTTCTTTTTTCTATTTTGATTCTGGTTTAATTCCTAAATGCATTGCTGCTACCCCAAAAGTAAATGGTTTCACTTGCACACGTTCAAGTCCAGCTTGCTCAAACATTTGAGCCAATTCTTTCATCCCTGGGAACGTACTAGCAGATTCTTGAAGCCATGAATATTCTTTATAACTTTTCGCAAACATCTTTCCAAATAACGGCATGATATATTTAAAGTATAAAATATACCCTTGTCGAAAACCAATCATTGTTGGTTGAGATGTTTCTAAACAGATTACTTTTCCACCTGGTTTTACTACACGCGTCATTTCTTTTAATACGTGCATATAATCCGGTACGTTACGTAAACCAAACCCAATCGTCACATAATCAAACGTATTATCTTCAAACGGAAGTTCCATTGCATTCCCATGTAGAAGTTCTACTTGTTTTAATTGTAACGCCTCTACCTTTTGCTTACCGACAGATAACATATTTTCACTGAAGTCTAAGCCAACAACCTTTCCTTGCTCACCTACAGCTCCAGCTAGCGCAATTGTCCAATCTGCGGTTCCACAGCATACATCAAGCGCTTGACTGCCTGGTTGTACATCCATAATTCGCATCGTTTCTTTCCGCCACGCTTTATGTCTTTGAAAACTAATTACAGAATTCATCACATCGTATTTATCAGAAATCTTTTCAAATACGTCATGTACTCTTTCTTCTTTTGATTGTTGCATGCTCGTACCTTCTTCCAATGTAAAATTGCTTATGTCTTCTATTTATTCCTTAACACAGAATTTATTTCATTTATGTCTGTGTGATTTTCTAAAAATTGTTTTTCTTTCTTTCTCAATTCCTTCATCCAACCATTAATCACTACTTCTGCTTTATCCCCTAAAGCATCTTGCATAGCTTGAAAAACAGGTGAATGTTGCTTATCAGCATACAATTGAATTTCTTTTTGAAGGCGATTTCCACCTAATACGTATGTGATAAATGGCTTCCAATGTGATAACTGAAAATGATCACATGTTTTTTGAAGGAGCGCAGACTCAATCGTTACTATGCTTTTCATTATGTCATCCGTCGTTTCATGCGCTTTTTGGTATAACATAATTTTGTGTTCATTTATCTCTTTAATTCCTTCAGCAAGTGCACGAATTAAAACAATATCACGATTCATAGACAATAAATAATAATATAGTCCACTATAGTAATCGCCTGCAAGTACTGTTAATTGACGACATTTATGGAATTCAATCTCTTCCTCGCCTGCTTTATTTGATACCCTTTCATGCGTATCAAGCGCAATTTGTACAAGCATAATTGTTACTACGTAATGCTCAATTTGTTCTATATGTAAGTTTGCACTCTTTAAAGCACCATATAACAATGCTATCTTTTCTTCATCAATAAATGGTTCTTCAATATAGTTTATAAAATAAGGATGGCGTAATTTCTCCATCAATTTTTCTTTTATACCCGCATACCCTCCGTAGATGTCACACACAAAAAATCACCCTTGTTTTCTAATTCATAAAACTTATTATAACACATACACTCTATTTTCTATAACCAAAACTTGGCTACACCTACCATTCATGTAAGCAATCTTTCTAATCTCACTCTGTCTAGTTAAAACTATATCATTTATTTACTAAAAAAAAAAAGAAAAGCAGTTTCCCGCTTTTCTTTACTTCGTTTTAATAAACGATAAAATTTCACTGCGCGCTGCAGCATCATTTTCAAGCACACCACGCACTGCTGTCGTTACTGTTTTCGCACCTGGTTTTTTCACACCACGCATCGTCATACACATATGTTCTGCTTCTACTACTACCATTACACCATGAGGCTCTAGTACTTCCATAATAGAGTTCGCTACTGTTGATGTAATACGTTCTTGCAGTTGTGGGCGACGTGCAATTGTATCTACGGTACGAGCTAATTTACTTAACCCTGTTACCTTTCCACCTTGCGGAATATATGCAACGTGAGCAACTCCATAGAATGGTACTAAATGATGCTCACACATCGAATAAAATGGTATATCTTTTACTAGTACAAGCTCTTCGTGATCTTCTCCGAATACTTTATGCAAATGCTCTTTCGGATCTTCATGCATACCTGAGAACACTTCTGCGTACATTTTTGCAACACGCTTTGGTGTATCAAGTACTCCCTCACGATTTGGGTCATCCCCAATCGCCTCTAAAATAAGGCGTACTGCATGTTCAATTTGTTCTAAATTAACTTTTGCCATCCGCTAGCCCTCCCGAAAACCTAAAAGTGATACGAACACATTCTAGCATATTTATGTTTTTAAAAGCAAAAAGAAGAGTTCCCAAAAAGGAAACTCTTCTTCCCTGTTAATATGTAAGGATTATTTAACCGCATCTTTTAACGCTTTACCAGGTTTGAATGCAGGTACTTTACTTGCAGCGATTTCAATCTCCTCACCTGTTTGTGGGTTACGACCTTTACGAGCCGCACGCTCACGAACTTCGAAGTTACCGAATCCGATCAGTTGTACTTTATCACCTTGTTTTAAAGCTTCTAAGATAGAATCAAAAACAGCGTCTACTGCTTTTGTTGCGTCCTTTTTAGAAAGGGAACTTGCTTCTGCAACAGCATTGATTAAATCTGTCTTGTTCATGCCATTCACCTCCTCCCAAAGATAAGACTGTATAATGATCATAAAATGAGTCTTACTTTCATTTGTAGGCAATTTTTGCAAATTCTATACTACAAAGATGTAGATAAATCATTATCAACGCCTATATTATACGATTCTCCTTTATAATTCAATATTTTTAAGGAAATTGTTACTCTTAAAATGTGAAAATCTGATGAAACTTGACAATTTACAACAATGTATTAGATAATGACTGTTTATTTTTCTATTTTATAATCAAAAAAAACAAAAAATCCCTCTACAATGAGAGGGATTTTTTCTTATAGTATAATCGCAATTAATCCGCCAGATCCTTCATTAATAATTCTTTCTAGCGTTTCTTTTAATTTATATCTAGCATTTTCTGGCATTAAAGATAATTTCGCCTGAATTCCTTCTCGAACAATCGAGCTAAGTGAACGTCCAAATATATCAGAATTCCAAATTGATAACGGGTCATCTTCAAAATCTTGCATTAAATAACGAACTAATTCTTCACTTTGCTTTTCAGTACCAATAATCGGCTCAAACGTTGACTCTACATCTACTTTAATCATATGAATAGATGGCGCTACCGCTTTTAACTTCACACCAAACCTTGAACCGTGACGAATAATTTCTGGCTCATCTAAGCTCATATCCGCTAATGCAGGTGCTGCTACACCATATCCTGTTTGCTTAACCATACGCAGTGCATCCGCCACTTGATCGTACTCTATTTTCGCATGAGATAAATCGAGCATAAGCTTTAACAAATGATCTTTCCCTCGAATTTCTACTCCTACTACTTCTTTTAAAATCTGATCATATAATTCATCTGGCGCATATAAATCAATCTCCGCCACACCTTGCCCCATATCAATGCCAGCTAGGCTCGCTCGATCAATAAATTCATATTGACTAAACTGCCAAACAACGCGATCCACATCACGAAGACGTTTTATATCCTTCACAGTTTCTTGAACTGCTTCTTGATAACTTTGACGCAACCAATGCCCTTCATTTAGCACCATTACCCAACTCGGAAGGTTCACATTCACTTCTAATACAGGGAATTCAAATAGCGCTTCACGAAGTACATTATATACATCTGTTTCTCTTAAACTCTCCACACTCATTGCAATAACCGGGATATCATATTCTTCTGATAAACTTTGGCGTAATTGCTCTGTATCTGGATGATACGGCTGTACCGTATTAATTATCATAATGAAAGGTTTTCCTACTTCTTTCAACTCATTTACAACGCGTTCTTCTGCCTCTATATAATCTCTTCTTGGAATTTCACCAATTGTTCCATCTGTTGTAATTACAACACCAATTGTTGAATGTTCTTGAATTACTTTACGCGTGCCGATTTCTGCAGCTTCATGGAATGGAATAGGTTCTTCATACCAAGGGGTATTAATCATACGCGGGCCATTCTCATCTTCATAGCCCTTCGCTCCAGGAACCGTATATCCAACACAATCTACTAATCGAATATTCACTTCAAGTCCTTCATCTACTTCGATAGAAACCGCTTGGTTTGGAACAAACTTCGGTTCCGTCGTCATAATTGTACGACCAGCAGCACTTTGAGGCAATTCATCCTGCGCTCTTTGACGGTCAGACTCATTCTCAATATTTGGAATAACTACAAGTTCCATAAATTTTTTAATGAATGTTGATTTCCCTGTTCGAACAGCTCCTACAACTCCAAAATAAATATCACCGCCTGTTCGTTCTGCAATATCTTTAAAAATATCTACCTTTTCCAAGTGATTCCCTCCCTCAAAATTTTTGGGAATAATTCCGCGTTTATAGTCAACTAATACCTTCTCTAACGTTGCCTATAATATCTGATATAATATAATGGTATTCTAGAAGTTCGGACAATATATCATATAATTTTGTCCAATTTCATATGACTATTAAAAAATATCTTTTGTTTGCATCATAAGTTGTATAACATAAAAAACCTTTCTTCTAGAACTTATTCACTAAAAGAAAGGTTCATGACTTATCATTTTAAAAAAATTGGTTCTCCGTCCTTTACTGTGTACGGTAAAGAATAAGCTGGTACAAACGGGGAACCTTTCGAAAGTATATTTCGAATATCTTCTCCCTCTGTAAACTGCCCTTCATTTTTTTTCAAAGCGTCATATAGGTCGATTCTATAATCAACAAAAACTTCTCCTTTTTCATTAATTACAAAAGGAAGTCCTTTACCAGAATATGGACTTGTCACTTGTGGCACATCTTTATATCCTAGTTTTTTGAAATCCAATTCATATACACCATCTGAAATTACTTTTTTAAAAGGTGGATATTGATGTTCATCACGATACATCCTAAGCTTTAAAGATAGTTCCTGAATTTGTTCAGCCATCCTAACATCAATTAACTTTACTGTCGGATTTGTTTCAACGTCTATTAATACGTATTGATATACTCCTCCACTTTCATACGCATTCCCTGGCGCTTCTTGTATGTAACGCGGGGCAATCTGTTGAAAATCGATTGGATACTTTTGATAAATAGGTGTACTCATATCCCTCGTCTTAATTGGCAATATCCCATCATTTTGCTCCTTAAATGTCACAACAGCTTTTTGAACAACCTGTAGCTGATCTTCATAAGGAACCGCATTTTGCTTCATATTTTCTTTCGGATACAGACACCCCGTTAAAAGGCTCATACAACAAAATATTAAAATAATATGGAATTTTTTCACTAGCATCACCTTTTCATACTAATCTAATTTGCTCCGTATGTAGTATTTTCGAGACCATTCCATTTACTGCTGTACAGGTCCACTAAATACAACAAGAAAAATAACAATTCCTGACACAATCATAAGGGTGTACGCTACTAACGCTGTAATCCCTTTCAAAAATTTATTCTTTATTCTATGTCTACTTAATAAAATAAAACTTACTGCAAAAAACATAAATCCAATTGCCCCTAAAGCCAGCCACATTTTCATAAGCCCTTCTGACATATACACACCCCTTTTTATTAATCTATTTTTATACTATTTTAACAAATTAAAATCTTTAAACAAATACAAAAAGAACATTTTACTACAAATCGCGAGTATGTAACTTTAATCAATAGGTTTTCCAGCATTTCTCACCAATCTAGGCAAAAATAAAACCGAAGCGATTGTATCTCTCGCTTCGGTTGACCAAATATGCCCAAAAACAGCTCTATTCCCATTCTTTCATGGCTATCATATGCAATCTCCAAACTCTTTGTTTCTCATAATTTATTTTTTAAACATTTTGCTTAACGAACCAAAATCTGTTGGCATATTATTATTAATAATCGCTTTTACAATTTGATCCTCTTGCTCTTTCGGCACTTCACGTCCCGCCATAAGAGCCACTTGATGAATTAATTGACGAAGTACAGTTTCATCACGTAAATTCGCATTTTGCACGGATGATGCTAATTTAAAAATATCCTCTTTATTTACTTTCGCTTCCTTCTCAATATTATTAAAAATATTATTATCCATTCTTTTCACCCTCTCCTCAAGTTACTCTTCATCCTATGCAAAAATGAAAAAATGGTGAAAAGACCCAAAAAATAAAAAAGCGACAGAAGTACAAATGTACTTCTGTCGCTTTTCTTTACAGTAAATCAGGTATAGCTTCCACTTCATGTTTTCGAACACGTCCCATCAATGAGCCTACTGCATCTTTTACGTTATTCCCATTGAACAGCACGTCATATAAAGCAGCTGTAATCGGCATTTCAACTTCCATTTTCTCTGCCAATTCATGAGCAGCTTTCGTTGTTCTTACACCTTCCACAACCATACCCATGCTTTCTAACACTTCTTCTAAAGAGTGTCCTTTTCCAAGCATATTTCCAGCGCGCCAATTTCGGCTATGAACACTTGTACAAGTTACAATTAAGTCTCCCATACCAGTTAGACCAGCAAACGTTAACGGATTCCCGCCCATTTTTCTTCCTAAACGAGCAATCTCTGTTAAACCACGTGTCATCAATGCCGCCTTTGCATTATCACCTAATCCAAGACCATCAGTTATACCAGCAGCTAATGCGATAATATTTTTTAACGCACCACCAAGTTCAACTCCAACGATATCTGGATTTGTGTATACACGAAAATAACTATTCATAAATAAATCTTGTACTTCCTCAGCCGCTTCCATACGCTTTGCTGCAGACGTAACTGTTGTCGCTTGTCGTAAACCGACTTCTTCAGCATGACTCGGTCCAGACAGTACAACAACATCTTTAATTAAGTGCTCTGGAATTTCTTCCTCAATCACTTCCGAAATACGTTTTGACGTACCAGGTTCAATTCCTTTGCTCGCATGAATCCAAGTAATTGGTTCAGTAACAATTTCTTTCATCTCTTGTAATACATCTCTGTACGCTTTCGTTGGTACTACTAGCAGTACTGTATTTACATCTACTAATGCTTCTTCTAAAGAAGAGTAGGCTACGATTGTGCTTGGCAATGTAATGCCTGGGAGATATCGACTATTCTCATGTTTCGTATTAATTTCATCCATAAGTTCTGGGCGATTTCCCCAAATACGTACATCATGTCCATTGTCAGCTAATACCATCGCTAACGCTGTTCCCCAGCTACCTGCTCCTACTACTGTGATTTTTGTCATAAAATCACATCCTCTCCATTAGTCTCTTGCTCTAGCGATAATGTGAATCGGCGTTCCTACGAAGCCAAATGATTCACGTAAGCGATTCTTTAAGAAACGCTCATATGAGAAGTGCAATAATTCTGGATCGTTTACAAACACAACAAATGTCGGTGGTTTTACCGCAACTTGTGTTGCATAGAAAATTTTCAGACGGCTACCATTATGAGTTGGCGTCGGATTCATCGCTACCGCATCCATAATTACATCGTTTAATACGTTCGTTTGAATACGGATACTATGACTTTCATTTACCTCATCGATAACCGGTATTAATGTTTGTGTACGTTTTCTCGTTTTTGCAGATAAGAAAACAATTGGTGCGTATTCTAAGAATTGGAAATGAGCACGGATATTTTCTTCAAATGCTTTCATTGTTTTTTCGTCTTTTTTCACTGCATCCCATTTATTTACAACGATAACAACAGCTCGCCCTGAATCATGAGCATATCCAGCGATTTTTTTATCTTGCTCAATAATTCCTTCTTCACCATCTAAAACGACTAAAACAACGTCAGAACGTTCAATCGCTCTTAGCGCACGAAGTACACTATATTTTTCTGTACTTTCATACACTTTTCCTTTTTTACGCATACCAGCTGTATCAATAATTACATAATCTTTTCCATCTTTACTATATGGTGTATCGACAGCATCACGAGTTGTTCCTGCTACATTACTAACAATTACACGCTCTTGACCAAGAAGAGCATTTACAAGTGATGATTTCCCTACGTTTGGACGTCCAATTAAAGAGAAACGAATTGTGTCTTCATCATATCCGTCTTCTTCAATCTTTGGAAAATGTTGTGCAGCTTCGTCTAGTAAGTCACCTAACCCTAATCCGTGTGTACCTGAAATTGGGAATGGTTCGCCAAATCCTAATGCATAAAAGTCATAAATGTCACTGCGCATTTCCGGATTGTCCACTTTATTTACTGCAAGTACAACCGGTTTATTTGAACGATATAAAATTTTTGCAACTTCTTCATCAGCTGCTGTTACACCGTCACGACCGTTTGTCATAAAAATGATAACATCCGCTTCATCAATTGCTACTTCAGCTTGTTGACGAATTTGTGTCAAAAACGGCTCGTCTCCAATATCAATTCCGCCCGTATCAATAATATTAAATTCATGATTTAACCATTCTCCAGCGCTATAAATACGATCGCGCGTTACACCTGGAATATCTTCTACGATTGAAACTCTTTCTCCAACAATTCTATTGAAAATAGTAGATTTCCCTACGTTCGGGCGACCTACTATCGCTATTACTGGTTTCGGCATATACTTTCATCCTTTCAACTTGCTTCTGTTTATTATGTAAAAAACCCTTCTTTGTGCAAGAAGGGATTTGCATTCCAGAATATTTCTCAACGTATCAAAACACCTCACATTATAACACACGTTGCTAATGTTTCACAATAATATATACATTCTCTTGTAAGCGATGTGCAATACCATCTAAAATTGCTTCTAAATTATTTGCAACAAATTCTAGTTCCTCCGTCGATTCGCAAACGAATAAAGGAGCACCACCTGCAAATTTTTCTGGAGTCGTTGTTATAACTGCCAGAATAACACTTTCTAACATCATCTCTTATCTCCCCTTCCTTTTGGGGCTTCCGATGACATATGGACAGCACTTTCTAACGTTGGTACATTTCCTATGACACCTATCGCTTTCTCTGCATCTTGATCTTGCGGCAGGACAAAAATCCCAACCCTGCCATCCTCTAAATCACGCTTTGCTAACGGTACAAGCGCTGGTGTACCAGAATCTCTATAAATCCCTAACGCTACTGAAACATCGTGTAAAATAGCTTGTCGTTGCCCTAAATTTGAGATTGTAACCATCGCATCAATTGATTTCGGCTTTAAAATAAAACCCATACCATATTTCATAATTTCTTCTTGTCTTGCTGGCAATCCAATATTCATAATGTAAATATTGTCAATATAAAGCCCTGCTCCTTCAAAACGAAGCGGAACGTGCTCAATTTCAACAAGATCATGTAGCCTTTTACCAGACATTAATTTTTTCGCGATAAAAAATGCGATTATAGCCATAATTACTCCTGCAATCCATGAACGGAATCCTATATACGCAAACGTCGTTGCAAACGACGTTAACATTGCCAAATAGTTGCGACTTTCAAAAACCAATGCAATTCCTTCAATGTATGTATTTCCACGCGGTACGAGCTCATACCCATCTAATTGTTGAAGCGTATTTCTTTCCATATTACGTACATCACGAAATTGTGTCGCTGCTAATGTAAGAAATGTAATGGCAGAAAAATCTTTTTTCAAAATAGACGGGATTGCAATCGCTCCTAAAGCAGCTGCAATTAACCCCATTGCAATATGAATAATTTTCCCATGTAGCCTCGTCGGATATTGCCGCGTATCCGTCCGAAGCATTAGCACCCTTGTAACTGTCCCCGCTATTACGCCGCATAAAATGGCTGGTGTATATTCAGTCATGTATTACCCTCGCCTTTCTTTTACGTGTTTTTCTCTTAAACCGTTCCATGTATACTGATGCTTTTGCAATCCAAAACAATATTGCCATGAATAATGTAGAAATGGCGACGATATCAAAAAATGCTAAACTACCGTAATCATATGGAAAATTCAATTTCCTAAAAATAAATGTCACTAGCAGCTCTCCTTGTAACATCCCTACATATAGAGAACATAATCGTAATATGCGATCCCCATGCAATAACACCGATGCATACACAAGAGCACTACTTAGCAGAAACACTCTATCCACCACAATCCAAATCGGATCATATATTTCTAACAGATGAAAACTTGTATATAACATTGCAATAATAAGTGCCGAAAGTAAGCTATACAATTTTTTCCAGACAGAATATAGCGTGATCCCTATAAAAGAAATAATACAAAGTAAAAGAGCATTTACTGATACCACGAATGAGGCAATCGTTACATGTAACGGAGAGCAAATTATAAAAATCAGTATACAAGCGCCTAACTTCCACCGGATAGAGTCCTTTTTCATAAAAAAGGTTACAATGATCCACCCTATCCAAGCTACAAAATAAAAAGTACTTCCATCCATCAACTTCACCTCCTATGTTTTCCATTATGGGAACTTTTTATGAAAGTTAATCCACTTTATTTACGCATAGTTTTTTCTTATAACAGCAACACTTTTAACAAGGAGGTGTTATTCATTATGGGTAAAGATCGCCAAGAACGAAAACTACGAGAATCACGCCGCGTTGAATCCGATCGTGATCAATCACTACAATATCCAGGTGCAACTGGACTTGATACACCAGAACAGGCTCGAAAACAAAACCAGCACTAATTAATACAAAAAGACGGTTTCGATATTGTACGAAACCGTCTTTTACATAATCAGTTTAATGATTTCTATTTATATTGAAATAATATTTCGCACACTATATCCTCCCATTACTTCTTTTTACCTTCACCTATTCCCATTAAAACTTAAGTTCTCTCCAGTAATTCGACAACACACCATCTACATTTTTCAACCCTTTTTCAATTACAATTTTTATGAAATGATATTTTTATATAATGCTAATTCCATTCTCCACTTTATATTACGAAAAAGAATAGAACAAAAAAAAATCAACCGAATGGTTGATTTTTTATCTCCTACTATAATGCGCAGTATCAATACCACGCTGCATTAACCAATGATATGTTTCACCCTTTACAACAAGAGGTACAGATTGCAACTCTTCTATCGTCTTCGCACCAAGAGCTGTCATTATAAATTTCAAATCTGTATGTAGAAGCTCAATTTCATCCAATAACTTCTCAATACCATCTTGCATTAAAATACGTAAAAAGTAACCAGCAAACGCAGTTGTATTCGCCCCTAATGCGATCGCTTTCGCTACGTCAAGCGCTGTTTGTATACCCCCAGATGCAATAAAAGAGAGGTTATTATTTGTAGAGGTTGCTTCAATAATCGAGGTTGCTGTTTGTATGCCCCAGTTATTAAAATAAGAAAGCATTCGCTGCCTTCTTTCGTTTTCAACAGCAGCAAAATTCGTACCACCTTGCCCACCAATATCAATTGCTGTTACACCTACGTTCACTAACTGTTGCATTGTTTCCTTACTCATCCCAAATCCAACTTCTTTTACAATGATAGGAACTTTACTATTTAAAACAATTTTCTCAATACGCTGAAGTACTCCAGTAAAATCACGGTCTCCTTCTGGCATCGTTAACTCTTGTATGACATTTAAATGAATTTGTAATGCATTCGCTTCAATCATATCAACGGCGCGCTCTGCCTGCTCGATAGTTGCCTCACTACCTAAATTAGCAAAGAAAATACCATTTGGGTTTACCTTTCTAATCACCTTATAAGAAGCAGCTTCACTTTCATCTTTTAACGCCGCCATTTGCGAACCTACAGCCATAGCAAGGTTATGATGTTTCGCTACATATGCTAATTGCTCATTAATATGTAACGTTTTCTCTCCTCCACCACCAGTCATCGCATTGATAAAAATCGGCGAACTTAGTGAAAGTTCGCCGATTTTTGTTTCACATGTTATTGTGTCATAATTTGAATTTGGCAAGCTTTGATGCACAAAATCAATATCATGAAAGCCATGCGTACGAGACTGACCAGTAGAAAGAGCATATTCAATATGATCTAATTTACGTTTTGCCCTTACCACTTGTACCCCTCATTATTTCTTTAATTTTTTCAGTTGTTCACCAATAATATCACTTAATTGGAAAGTAGCAGAATCAGCATTTGGCTCATACTGACTATAATCTTCAGTTACATTATTTTCCTCAAGCGCTTCTTTTATACTTAAAGAAATACGTTTCTCTGCTACGTGAACTTCAAGTACTTTCACTTTTACTTCTTGTCCCATTTCCAATACTTCATTCGGATTTTTCACGTGACGATTTGCAATTTGAGATACGTGTACAAGCCCTTCAACGCCCGGTAAAATCTCAACGAATGCACCAAATGTAACAAGGCGTTTCACTACTCCCTCACGAATATCTCCAGCTTTTATTTCGCCAGCAACGTTTTCCCAAGGTCCTGGTTGAGCTGCTTTAATTGATAAAGAAATACGTTGTGTATCAGCATCAACAGATAACACCTTTACCTTAACCTTTTGACCTTGCTCTAACACTTCAGAAGGTTGCTCTACACGTTCGTGTGAAATTTGTGAAATGTGAACTAAACCGTCCACTCCACCAACGTTAACGAATGCGCCAAAGTCAGTTAATCGTTGTACTGTTCCTTCAACAACGTCCCCTTCTTTTAATGAAGAAATTGCTTCTTTTTTCTTAGAATCTAGTTCTAATTCTACTACCGCTTTATGCGAAAGGATTACACGATTTTTTTCACGGTCTAATTCAACAATTTTCACCGCTAATGTTTTACCTTTATAGTCAGTAAAGTCTTCTACATAATGTACTTCTACAAGTGAAGCTGGAATAAAACCGCGAACACCAAGGTCCACAACTAATCCGCCATTCACAATATCTTTTACAGTAACATCAAATACATGACCAGAAGTAAATTTCTCTTGTAGTTCTACCCATGCTTTTTCTGCATCAACAGCACGTTTAGATAAGACAAGATCATCTTCTTCTAATTTAATAATTTTCAACTCTAGTGTTTGATCTAATTCTACAACATCGCTTGCTTTTTCAATATGAACGTTAGCTAATTCACTAATTGGAATTACGCCATCTGTTTTGTATCCAACATTTACAAGCACTTGTTTCTCTTCAACCTTCGTTACAGAACCTGTAACAACGTCACCAACTTGTAATTCTTTTGAATCCATAACTTCTTCATTCATTTTCTCTACCATGGAAATACCTCCCTACAGAATTGACAAAGCATTTTTTATGTATATACGAAATGAAAACAAAGTTTTCATTTGCATGTTTAAGAATTTCTCATCACATACTCTTTTTCAATAACATTCACAAGAAAATATATTAAACCTATATAAATAGTATACAGCAAAACCAGCTTGAAAAAAGTATGTTTTGAAATATAATAGCGAATATATTCTGACAGTTTTATTCCTCTTTAACTAACTTCTTACAAATCAGCTCATTTGTCAAGGAAAGAGACTCACAATTCACGTATCCTTTACATTTCTATTTAAACAAAAAAAGAAAGAGGATTATCCCCTTTCTTTATTTCGCAAACACTCCAGAAACAATGCTCATAATTTTTTGGACAACTTCTTCAATTGATAAAGAAGTCGTATCTAATTCCAATGCATCATCAGCCTTTTTTAGTGGAGAAACTTCGCGTTCTGAATCTAATTTATCACGCTGAGCAATTTCTTCTTTTAGCTGCTCTAAATTAGAATCGAAACCTTTATTTAAATTTTCTAAATGTCTTCTTTCCGCTCTTTCTTCAACAGAAGCAAGCATAAAGATTTTCACTTCAGCATCCGGTAATACATGTGTACCAATATCACGGCCGTCCATTACAACGCCGCCTTTTTTCGCTAACTCTTGCTGACGACGTACCATTTCTTCACGAACAAGGCGATGTTTCGCTACAATAGATACTCGATTCGTCACATCAGGTGTACGAATTACTTCAGAAACATCTTGTCCATTTAAAAATACAAGCTGTGTATTTTCTCCTTGCTGAAACTCAATATTTACATTCTTTACAACTTCCATTAACTGCTCTTCATTTTCAATGTCTACTTTTTGTTCAAGGGCTGCATATGTAAGCGTACGGTACATTGCGCCTGTATCAATATAAACGTAAGAAAGTTCCTTCGCAACAACTTTTGCCACTGTACTTTTCCCAGCAGCTGCTGGACCATCTATAGCAATTGAAATTCGTTTATCCATTGTAACACCTCATTTTTTCACTTATAAAACAAAACGAAAAGCAGGTGTTCACCCTGCTTCTTCTCATTTGCTTCACGTCATTAAATCCTCAATTATTGTAGCATAATCCTTCATAGAAGAAAATGAAAACTACCTATTCACCTGCAAGATTTCCACTTTGTTTTTTACCATGACACCCTCATAATAAACAATTTTAGATAAATATTTCACTGATGACTTATGTATAAATAACAATTGCACAATAGAAAGACAAATGAATTGTATTATTAATATACGAATAAAAATTCTCTCCATCTTTTTCACCGGAATTCTTCCCTCCTATACTATATTTGCACATTTCGTTTCATAATTTTATACATCGTACATATAGCAGTTAATTTTATTGTCATTTTCGAGGCATACTTTTATACATTTCCATTGTCGAATTTACTCAAAACATGTTATGTTCTAAATGTATTTTTTTACTTGAAAGGGGTATAAGCATTGAAAAGAATCCTAGTTTTACACACAGGTGGAACAATTGCAATGGAGGAAGATAAAGAAACTGGGGTCGTACAACCAGGTGAAAAAAATCCTCTTTTAAAATTCATTCCTGATTTAGAAGGCGATGTTGATTTAATCGTTGAAGATGTGTTCCACCTACCATCTCCTCATATGACACCGAGCGAAATGTTACAATTACAAGTCATCATTGATGAAAGAGTAAAACAAGACAACATTCATGGCGTAGTCATTACGCATGGCACGGATACATTAGAAGAAACAGCTTATTTCTTAGATTTAACAGTACAAGCAACTATTCCGATCGTAGTGACAGGTGCAATGCGCTCTAGCAATGAGTTAGGTGCTGATGGTCTATATAACTTCTTATCAGCTGTAAAAGTTGCTAGTTGTGATGAAGCTGCAGAAAAAGGTGTTTTAGTCGTATTAAACGACGAAATTCATTGCGCTACAAATGTAACGAAAACACATACAAGTAATGTTGCAACATTCCAAAGCCCACAATACGGACCAATTGGAATGGTAACAAAACGCGGCGTTGTCTTCCATCACGCTTTAGTACATCACGAAACATATACGATAAACAAAGTGTCTAAAAATGTAGTTGTTCTAAAAGCATATGCTGGCATGGATGATACATTATTAGCAGCAATCGAAAATCTTCCTGTAGACGGCATTGTTATCGAAGCTCTTGGACAAGGTAATCTCCCTCCAAGAACACTACCTAGTCTAGAAAGATTATTAAATAGAGGTATTCCTGTCGTATTAGTTTCTCGCTGTTTCAACGGTATCGTTCAAGACGTATATTCGTATGAAGGTGGCGGTAAACACTTAAAAGATATGGGCATTGTATTCACATACGGCTTAAATGCACAAAAAGCACGCATTAAATTACTTGTTGCATTAGAGAATACAAATTCTCATGAATCCATTCAAAATATGTTTATGCACGAATAAAAAGGAGCTGTCGAGGTTTTCCCGACAGCTCCTTTTTATTTTTCTCTTGATGCAATGGTTTGCGCAATCGCATCTCCATGAAATCTCCCGTTCTCGATAAATATTTCATTTGCATTATTTCCAGCAGCAATGACACCTGCAATGAAAATATTTTCAGCATTCGTTTCCATTCTATCCTCTGTATAAATTGGACGTCCTGTTTCTTCATCAATCTGAACACCCATCTTCGTTAAGAAGCTATGATCAGGATGATAACCAGTCATCGCAAATACAAAATCGTTTTTGATTGTAAGAGCTTCACCATCAACTGTAAACGTTAATGTATGCTCAGTAATTTCTTTCACATGAGCCCCAAAATGCATTTGAATTGTACCATTTCGTACTAACGCCTCAAATTCCGGCAAAATCCAAGGCTTTATGCTTGGTGAATACTCACTTCCACGATACAGTACCGTTACACGTGCACCAGATTTAACAAGTTCTAACGCGGCATCTACACTCGAGTTTTTCCCACCTATAACTACTACATCTCGATCAAAATAAGGATGCCCCTCTTTAAAATAGTGAGCTACTTTCTTCAATTCCTCACCTGGAACATTCATATAATTTGGATTATCATAATATCCAGTTGCTACAACAATATAGTTCGCTATATATATTTCCTTACTTCCGTCACGCTTTGTCGTCTCAACCTGAAAAACTTCTCCATCTTTTTGAACTTTCTCCACTCGCTCAAAAGCATTTACACGTACAGATTTACGTCTTACTACTTCACGATAATACGCAAGCGCTTGATTTCGAACTGGCTTACGATTTTCTGTAATAAAAGCTACATCACCAATTTCTAATTTTTCACTAGAAGAGAAAAATGTTTGATGAGTTGGATAATTATAAATGGCATTTACAATGTTTCCTTTTTCAATTACTAACGGATTTATCCCTACCTTTTGTAACGAAATTGCAGCCGCTAATCCGCACGGACCGCCTCCGATTATAATAACTGTTTCTTTCTGCATACTCGTCCACTCCTAGTCTTCTACCAATACACTATTTATAAAAACAAGAAAAAACCTACTTACAGCAGTAGGCACCTATCTTTATTGTATTCATTTTTCATATATTTGTCATCTAAACGAAACGTACATCCGATAGACATCTGCTAAAAACTGCTGAAATTTAATACCTTGTTTCCCTAATACATTCTCAGGATCAATCTTTCTAGCTGGATCAAGCGTTTTATGTGACACGATATCTTTTTTCGGATTTAAGCCAAAGTTTTGGCATAAATAAGCATGATACCATGTAAAACGATTATATGCTTCCCAAAAGTTAACATCACCACCATAACAAAGTTCCACTCCAATGGCCGCCTTATTCGCGTCATAGCCATATAAGTCATTATCCGTCGGCACACCATATCGAACATGATACGCAACTTCATTTATAGGAATAATCTCCAATATTGTTTTATCATCTATAAATGTATGCGCCGAAGCTTTCGGTTGTAATTCATTAAAGTAATCTCGATTCCCTATCGCATTGCTTCCAGGATTCCCCGTATCATGGCTTACAATAAATCTCACTTTAGTCAGAGGAATCCCCGGTCGTGAACTTCCATATCCAATATAGTTGCGCTCTATAGGAAACATCGCCATTGCTACCAACTCCCGCTCTAGAAGATTACCTTACTTCCTTATATATGTATTCGGTAGCAATGTCCTTATCGCATATTTCTTACGCGAAGAGAAAATCGAAAATATTTGAAGTGAACACCATAAACAACAAGATACTTACAGCCACTCCATAAAAACCGTAAAACCAAACACAATCTTCTTTCGTATCTAAACCGAAAAATTTATTTACCGATTGTAATAATGTGCCACGCTTGCTTTGTTTGTTTCGTAATACTTCCACTCGCTCTACAACATCTGCTGGCATCATAAATCTTTGGTCTACTGTCATTTTCATCATTTATCTCTCCTTAAAATCATTTCCGTTTTGTTTATCTAAGGAGAGTATAGCACGTTTGTTCGTATAGAACAAGCGTTCTTTTTATTTTTATTTTATTTTTCAGCAAGCCAAGTAAAAATCGAGATTACAACGGCAATAATCGGCCCTACTACAACCACACCAAATACCAAAAACAGTAGCCCTTCCCCGAACATCCGAACGGTACTTATTTTTCGAGCTTTCATCGTTCTTGCAAGTTCTCCCTCTAACCTCTTAACCTTTTCTTCTAATTGTTCTACTCGTTCCAGCATTTCATTCTCCATATACAACACCTCATTTAATACTTCAACAAAAAAACGTGATTCCCTCGAAAGGAAATCACGTTTTCTCAAGATATAATATTTTATACCCAACCTCTGAAGCGGCTTGCTTCAGCCATTTTACGAACACCAACCATGTACGCCGCTAAGCGCATGTTCACTTTACGAACTTGTGCTGTTTCATAAATAGAATCAAATGATCTTACCATTACTTTTTCTAAACGTTGTTCTACTTCTTCTTCAGTCCAGTAGTAACCTTGGTTGTTTTGTACCCACTCAAAGTAAGATACTGTTACACCACCAGCACTTGCTAACACGTCTGGAACAAGCAAAATTCCGCGATCTGTTAAAATTTTAGTCGCTTCTAATGTTGTTGGACCATTTGCAGCTTCAACAACGATTTTTGCTTTAATATCATTAGCATTTTCTTCTGTAATTTGGTTCTCAATTGCAGCTGGTACTAAAATATCGCAATCAAGTTCTAACAATTCTTTGTTTGAAATTGTATTGTTAAATAGCTTTGTTACTGTACCGAAGCTATCACGACGGTCTAATAAATAATCAATATCTAATCCGTTTGGATCATGTAACGCGCCGTAAGCATCTGAGATTGCAATAACTTTCGCACCTGCATCATGCATAAATTTAGCTAAGAAGCTACCAGCATTACCGAATCCTTGAACAACAACGCGTGCACCCTTAATATCAATGCCACGTTTTTTAGCAGCTTCGCGAATACAAATTGTTACACCTTTCGCTGTTGCTGTTTCACGTCCATGTGATCCACCTAATACAAGCGGTTTACCTGTAATAAATCCTGGTGAATTAAATTCATCAATACGGCTATACTCATCCATCATCCACGCCATAATTTGAGAGTTTGTGAATACATCTGGAGCTGGAATATCTTTCGTCGGACCTACGATTTGGCTAATTGCTCGTACATAACCGCGGCTTAATCTTTCTAACTCACGGAATGACATTTCACGTGGATCACAGATAATTCCACCCTTACCTCCACCATATGGTAAATCAACAATACCACATTTTAAACTCATCCAGATTGAAAGTGCTTTCACTTCATTTTCTGTTACATTCGGATGGAAGCGAATTCCACCTTTCGTTGGACCAACAGCATCATTATGTTGCGCACGATATCCTGTAAATATTTTAACAGTCCCGTCATCCATACGAACTGGTATTTTCACTGTCATCATACGAATTGGTTCTTTTAATAATTCATATACTTCGTTTGGATAACCCAATTTTTCTAACGCTTCACTAATAACAATTTGTGTTGAATTCAATAGTTCAAAATGTTGTTCCCTTTGTTGTTGTGTTTTTGTTTGAGTTCCCTTTTCGGCTACCATAGTAAGTAAACCCCCTGTAATTTCACTTGTTTAGTAAACCTTCATTGCCTAGTATACACCCTTAAATTTGGAATGCAATAGAAAACGCTAACAAATATATACAAACTATTTTCTGTTGCAAGCGTTTTCACTATTATTATAGTCCTTTTATTACTTTTAGAAAAGTAAAATACTTAAATATTTAAATATTTTTTATTCTCATCAACCACACTCCCATAAAACTGCATATTTTATTTTCAAAAAGTATGTTCGAGTATTTACAATCATCCCTTCCCTTCTCCAAATAAAAACAAAACCTCAGCTATGTTGTATTAGCTGAGGTTTTGTTTTTTCACAAAGTAATTGTGTATTTGTTCTATCGCGTTAACATCCATTAATTCTTTACCGTACTCCATGATGCGATAAATGGTTGCTGTAGACGGATTACCGTATTCCGCTAAAATAGCTATAAAATCCGCCTTTAACAATTGAATTTGTTCCTCTTCTTCCACCCAAAGATAGAAGCGCTCATCCCACGTATATAGCTTTCCGCCAGTTACACCAAGGTTATATAAGCGATTCGACAGGTTAATTACGTCATCTAGCGTAGCAAACTCATATAATATATGCTCACTTTCATCTAGAGTCACTTGCATTTCAATAAACTCGTCACGGAACTCATCATCTGTATCCATTTCTTGATTTTCTTTCGTTACAATTACAACCATCCCTTGTGCTTGTAGAGAAAACACTTCAACTGCAATCGGACCATCTGCTTCAAACCCTAATTCCTTATTTGCTTCTTGCATCATATCACGAAATAATTGCTGTACTTTCGGTGCATTTCTCCATAAATCTTCTTTCGTTAATCCTCGTTCAGATAAATCATCAAATGTTAGAAAAATTTTTATCTTATTGTAATTTAATCGTTCCAGCCTCATCTCATACCCTCCCTACGTAACCAATGCATCTAATTTTTATTATATGAAATAGAAAATAGATGGTTCTTTTCGAACAACTATTCCGACATTTTTAACCATCCATCCCATTCTTCTTTCGTATCACCAATTAAGATTGTTTCAATGTCCAACTGGTTTAGAACGCCTAGCTTTCCGATAAATCCAACAGAAAGAGATTCCCTTTTTTCTTGTAATAAATTTATAAAGTTCATCGTCTTTTTCATTTCTTGTTCGTCAGCAAAAGATATAAATACATATTTCGGCTGTATTTCCTCTACCGCTGATAACATACCATCTTCAGCTAAGCTTGTCCTAATATATATCGCCTCATATCCTTTTAAGCGTAAATAAGTTGAAAAAATAAATCCTTTCAATGCATCCTTTTCTAACACAATAACTTTGTGTAAAGAGGAAAACATTGAGGCATTGTGATACACCATCCCTAGACGCGTTTGTAAAAATGATAGTGCATATTGAAATTGCACCATTGAAATCTCATTATTATTTTTTGACGTTAATAATTTGTCTGTCACTCGAAGAACGATACTGGCAACAACCTTTTCTGTTGAATATATACTAAAAGCTTCGTTTAATAATGCAGCAATTGTAATTTCATCAAATTTTAACAAAGCTTGTAGCAAATCGTCCACTAAAACAACTTCTTTATCGAAATGTATCTCTTTTTGAACTGTACTCTGCAAACGATTCTCTTCTAATAACTGAACTGCTTGTCCAATCATCATACCGGAAGAAACTTTTTCCATTAACCATTTTAAAATTTGAATATGCTCTTCTGTATATAAGCGATGCCCAGCTTGATTCCGCTTTGGGGCAATAATTTGATATCGTCTTTCCCATGCACGAAGCGTACTCGGCTGAACTCCAATTATATTCGAAACGGCTTTTATATTATATTTCCCACTAAGAGTTGGCATCATTTCCCTCCGCACAATGTAATGATATGTGTTTGAGCAGGTGCTCGGAAACGAAGTGGTATCAATGTTGTTCCATACCCATTACTAACAAAGAGAATCGTATTCAAATGGTTATATACGCCACCTTTTAAATATTTTTTAGATGGGAATAATCGGATTTGTCCTCCATGCGTATGTCCACTTAACACAAGTGAAATCTGTTCATTTCCAGACATTTTTTTTATTATATCAGGGTTGTGACTAACTAGGATACGAAAACCATCTTCTTTACAATCCGCCAATGCCAAATCTAGACGATCACGGTGCAATCCAACATCATCTATACCGAGCAAACAAATTTTCTCTCCTAATTCAGACTCAAATACCACTCTTGTATTATCTAAAACTTTTACGTTATTTTCTAATAATAACGCATCTAATTCATGATATTCTATCTCATAATCATTGTTTCCCCACACAAAATATACAGGACCTATCTCTCTTAACTTTTGAATATTCGCAGAGATTTTTGATAAAGAGACACCTTTCTCTGCTAAATCTCCTCCGATAATTACGAGATCTACTTTTCCTTTTACTTGTTCAATTAACAAATTTGAAATGACCCCTCTATGAATATCAGAAATAAAAAACACATTTACTTTTTGAAAACTTTTCGGAAATTCTTTAAATACTAAAGTATGTTCCAACACCGTATTACGCATCGCTTCTTTATACATCACAAAAAGTAATAAAATCCCCATGCCTATGAGAGTACTGAATAATATAATCCATATCATATTTTTGACTCCCTCCTCATAAAGATAATCCTAGGCTTTTATAACAAACTGTGATCGCTTAACTCGCTAGCTTTCTTGCTTTGTGGACTTATCTTTTATCGGAATTTTTAATTCTTGACCTGCACTCACTTCATCTTCCTGCAAGTTATTATACTTTTTAATTACTTCAATTCCATTTCCATCTGAAAAATATTGCTTCGCTATACTTTCTAAAGTTTCTCCCTCTTTCACAGTATGCGTTATTACTTTTTCAGAATGTTTCTGCGACTCAGATTTAGCTGAATCAAAGAAGATTACTTCAAACGCACTTTTTCCAGCATTATTACTATCGCCCTTCACCTGAATATATTTATCCGTGTACCACAAAATACTAATCGGCAGCAGAATGAATAGAAATGTTAAAACCCGGACGAAAATGTGATTTATTTTAAACTTTTGTTTTTTCTCTTTATTTCTATGAATTTCACTACGCGGCGGTAAACTTTCTTTTTCTTCCACTCGCTCAACTTCTAATTCCTCTTCAAAATCAGGAATTCGTTTCCTCATGTTGTTCACCACCACCTTCCATTTATTTTCTTAATTGGAGTCCCATTATAAAATCAACAAGAAAGTGTGCAAAGATTGTTATAAACAAATTTCCTGTCCATTCAAATACATAACCAAAGACAAAACTAATGAAACAGACGAAACAAAACAAAAATGGCTTTGTTATATAACGAATATGTAACACTGCAAATACGAAGCTCGCAATTACAATTCCAAAATGAGTCTGTACTACACCTCTAAATAAAAATTCTTCTGCAAAACCAATCAAGAACGTAATAACGAGTAAGTGCAGAACGGACATTCCTCGAAACATCTTATCGTTAATACCACCATCATCAAACCAAGACTCTGGAAACACTCGCATTGCAACATAATCTAATAACACAATACCAATCGCTAACAAACCACCTATAATAAGTATAGATACTGGTTCCCATTTCCATAAATTAAAGACTTCTTTTGCATCTTGAAATAATATATATGCCAGTAAACAGCCAATACCGATAATAATTAACTGTGTTATATATAGATTCAGCCTTATTTCCTGCGGACTCATATCTTCAACATTATGCCTTTGAATGTTCATCATTCCTCCATCTTTTCTAGGCCGAAAAGCTTTTGTAACTCTGTTTCCCAATTATAGTCGAAATCCGATTGTTGCGCTCGTCTTTTTTTATAATCTTCTTTGGTAATACCGCAATAATCGCAGCAATTCATTAACTCTTGCTCTTTCCTATAACCGAA
The DNA here is from genome assembly GCF_051915685.1 of Bacillus cereus group sp. MYBK5-2. NCBI lineage: Bacteria > Bacillati > Bacillota > Bacilli > Caryophanales > Bacillaceae > Bacillus > Bacillus cereus group sp. MYBK5-2. The sequence continues at coordinate 708,035 of NZ_JBQAFE010000001.1, read as the reverse complement.
CTGTTGCAGCACATATTCACGTCTACACCCTTTAACTTGTATCCATGACTTCATATTTTCTAGCTCACTATATTTATTACGCAACCTTATTTCTACTTCAGCTATTAATCGGTTCATGATTTCATCTGACAAACCTTCTAATAATAATCTTCGTTGTTGTATAATTCCAACCTGTTCGAGATGATAACGAACGAAACGCCAATATTGCTCATTAAATCTTGCTGCATTATAACAAATTTCTTCTACATCTTCTATTGGTAATTCTTTCGTTTGAAACATTCTTTCTTGTAGTAAAGAAAATAAAAATTGTATTTGTGACTTACTTGGCAGTTCATCCTCAATGATTGAAATTGGTAAATCATGATCCAACGGACTACATAATAAAATAGCTATACTCAGTTCGCCATCTCTTCCAGCTCTTCCGATTTCTTGTAAGTAAGAAGCTATATTAGTTGGATAATGAAAATGAATAATATATCGCGTATTCGCCTTATTTACCCCCATACCAAATGCACTTGTGCATATTACAAGTTGCAATTGATTGTTCATAAACTGCTGTTGAATTAACATACGCTCTTCATGTTCCATACCACCATGATAAAAAGCTACACCAGTAACACCTTTCCCTCTCAAGTATTCCGTTAACCTTTCTGTCCACGCTCTACTTGAGCAATAAACAATCCCCGGCCCTTGTAAATACATCACCTGCTCTAAAAGCGCCTCTTTCTTTTCTTCTATCGTCTCTACAAATTGCACATCCATTGCAATATTAGGACGATCAATAGAGTATACATGTTCCGCGGCACCCTTTAAATTTAAACTATCTGCGATATCCTGCAGTACCCCTTTTGTCGCTGTGGCTGTCAATGCTAATACTGTAGGAGAACCAATATTTTCAATAACTACATTTAGTTTTTTATAGTCCGGTCTAAAATCATAACCCCATTGAGAAATACAATGAGCCTCATCAACAACAAATAATGAAATATGAATTTTCTTCAATTCCCTAATTAATAACTCCGACTGCAACATCTCTGGTGAAACAAAAATAAATTTATATGAAGATAATTTTTTCATCGCTTCTCTTTTTTCATTTAATGTCCGAAAACTATTAAATGCTATCACTCGGTCTTTCACAACATACTTTAATTGTGTCACTTGATCTTCCATTAAAGATAATAACGGTGATACAACAAGCACGGTTCCTTCTCGCATAAGCCCCGGAAACTGATAGCACATAGATTTCCCTCTTCCAGTCGGAAGCATTGCTATCACATCTTTTCCTTCTAATAAATCTGTAATTACTCCTTTTTGACCTGGACGAAATTCAGAATATCCAAACCACTTATATAAATATTCTTCAAGTTTCATTTACACCCTCCATCCGCGCTAATACAAGACGAACTTCAAAATAAGAGATATCTTCTCCAACCGCTTGTTTCAAAACACGTAACTTCCGCGTTTGCAATGCTTCAATTACTTTTATTACTTTGTCTATCTTTTCTTTTTCCATAAACATTTCAATAGAAAAATCTTTTTCTCGCAAAGCAATTTCAACAAAATGATCTTCTATCGTTGCAACCTTTAAATTCCGAATCGTCGCTATTTCTTCTAAAGAACGTCCTTGTCTCCAAAAATTATATGTTTTTTTCGTGGATAAACTAAATAATTCAGCTCTCTCATTTGGATAAGATATAATTTCAGCTAATAGTGGAAATTCATTTTCTTTATCACGAACTTCTTGTATAAAGAAATGTATTGTACCCCAAAATAAAAAATACACCCTGAATATATCTTGTTTCGTAATTTCTGATAATTGTTGCAATGTACAACCAATGCGTTCATAACCTGTTAATCGATATGTTACAATCGTCGCTTCTATCGCATTACTCTTTTCTAAAAGATTATGTACTTCCGTCCATAGTTTTCTCGCCAACTCACTTCTCTTATATGGCCTTCCTGTTAGAAAACGTTTCACCCACATCATTATTTCTGTATCTTGCTGAATTGGAATAAACCTCGTATTATTCTGTTGTAAATTTGATATGGTTTGAATAATTAATGATAATCTTTTCCAAAATGTTTCACCTAATTCACCATAATGTAAACCATGCAAATGCGCCGGAAAAGCATAAACTTCCTCCCATTTATGTAACTGCATTTTACCCGTAGGTGTTAACACATATGTATTTTCATGTATTTCTTGAATAAAATCCGCTTGCAACAACTTTGCAACTTCACCATCATAGTCATTTCTATTTAATGATTTATATATTCCGAACAAAAAAGAAATTCGGAACATATTTCCATCTTGTAAAGTTTGCGAAGAACGTTTGCCCTTTAGTAAATAATAAATAGAAGAAACGGTTCTTTCACCATTCAATTGTTTTAAACAATGCAACAAAGTATATTGTATTTGCATGACCGCTTCCACCTTCCAATCTTAACTTCATTCTTTTCAGTACAATTACACTATCTACTGTCGCTCATTAAACTTATCATATAAGAACTATATACTTGTATATATTCTATTGTATCAAACGAAATCATATTTACGTATTTTGAAAATCTTATGACATAATTCAAAAATAAGTTGACACTCTAATTGATAAGCATTATCATTATAATTTTATGTTGAAAAGTTTTACAAACCGTTTTACAATAAGGTTATAATTTTTATGGCGAGCTTTTCACATACATATTATCAGGAGGGAAAAAAGATGGCAAAATATACAATCGTTGATAAAGATACTTGTATTGCATGTGGTGCTTGTGGCGCTGCTGCACCAGACATTTATGACTATGATGATGAAGGTATTGCATTTGTAACATTAGATGATAACCAAGGTATCGTTGAAATTCCAGATGTATTAATTGAAGATATGATGGATGCATTCGAAGGCTGTCCAACTGACTCAATTAAAGTTGCTGACGAATCATTCGACGGAGACGCTTTAAAATTCGAATAGTCTTTTATTAACTTCAAAAAACGCCCCTCCTATTGATGAGGGGCGTTTTTTGTATCTAAATTTTATTTTCCTTAATAAAAAACCATTAGTAGTTTCACACTACTAATGGTTTTAGTATATATTATGCATTTTTCATTTTTGCAAACACCCATACTTTCAGGCGTGAGAATAATGCTACAAATACAATTGTTACAACAATCCCTTTAATTAAATTAAATGGTAAGATTGCCGTTACAACCGTTGTTTTTATAGCTTCGCTAGACATAGCCGGTGAATTTAAAAACCAAGTGTACGCCGGGAATATGATGATGTAGTTTAATACACTCATAATAAGTGCCATTGTAATTGTCCCTAGCATTAATCCTGTAGTTAAACTCTTCACAGTACGATACTTTCTAAATAAGAAAGCTGCTGGCCCAATAAATAAACATCCTGCAATAAAGTTTGCAATTTCTCCAACTGGTACTCCCGTTAAACTTCCTTGAATCCCGTAATGTAAAATGTTCTTTATCGCCTCTACAATCACTCCTGCTACTGGTCCAAAGATAATTGCCGCAATTAGAGCTGGTACATCACTAAAATCAATTTTCAAAAATGGCGGAAGCCCTGGGAACGGGAAATCCAACATCATTAGTAAATATGCAATACTACTTAGCATCGCTACACTCACCATCTGCACTACACTGTTTTTTTGTTTCATCTTTCTCTCTCCTTTTCCATCGATCATCTCATGGAAAGTGGAAAGGTTCTGCTATGCCTATTTTTTCATAGAACGAAAAAACCCTTTGTGTTTTACACAAAGGGAGAATTTAAGGCACATCAAACAGACGTTCAAATCCATATCTTTTTTGAACGCTTGAACCTCCATCTTCTCCCATCCAGACTATACTGTCGGCTTTGGAATCACACCAAATCCTGCCTTAACGGCTCGCGGGCTTAGAACAAAATCATAAATAGTTCATCACCGCCGGTCGGGATTTTCACCCTGCCCCGAAGATAGACCGATATTCTATTTTCCCCTTCATTATACAACAACCTCATAACATTGTGAACTAAAAAATTGTAACTTATTTAAAATTAGTTATTTATTTTTCGTAACAACAAATAAATTGCGAGATATTTTACAATACAATCCATATTTTTTATTATTCGGCATTTCTCTTTTGAATTACCTAGTCATATATAATTAAAAGTGATAAGATATTGAATTGTTAAGATAAGAACATTTTCTGAGTTATGGAGGAAATGTCATGAAAAAAGACAAGAGACATTCTATTCGAGAAGCAATGAAAAAAAACTTAAGAAAAGAATACTTTTACTTAAAAAAAGAATTACTTTTCTACTGCCCAATTGATTTAGGCACATTCTCAAACGAGACATACTATGCTACTTTCGATGAAGATGGCATCAGTATTTATCAGTATGATAAAAAAACAGAAAGTAAATTAAAATTGTGTGAGCGTCATCCGTGGAAGAGTTGGAATAAAGTGAAGATTGATCACTATTTGACAACTTCTCAATTTATTTTTCAGGGTGAGCGAAATTGGATCTTATCTCTTTTTCAAAAAGGAAAAGAAGCTCAAAAAATTATTGAAGAGCATACATCTTTACAAACAGAAGTTGTTTCCCGCTCTTTCTTAAAAAAACTTCCTGGTTTTCGTTCTAATACACCACTGAATAAATACATCGGTAGTATTTGTTACACTGCACTTATTGCATTTTTATTAAAATGGATGATTCCATTTCAAGCACCACAAATCGCCCTGTATTCTATCTCGATTGGTTGTATGCTTCTTGGCCTACTTTGTTTGACAATCGGTTTAATTGAACCGACTATCGTACTGTTTCGAACAAAAGAGAAAACAAGAACAAAAGTTTTTTACTTATATAGCTATTTAGCTATTTCTGGATTTATATGTGTCTTTATTTTTTGGTAAAAGAAGCCGTCCCAAAATAAATTTTGGGACGGCTTTCTTTTAGATATAGATGCTCTGATTCACTCAATAGTTCTAGCAAAAGCGCCCATATAATTTCATTTACATTGAATCTTATTTAAGAAGAACATAAATTTGTTCAAAGTTTAATTTTCGAAGCGTTTCCTTTACTTAACATATAATTGTTGATTAGGATAAATTAGCTCTTGCTGCAATCCATTTTTTTCTTTAATTTCCTTAAGTGTCATACTAAATTTCCGTGCAATACTAACTAAAGTATCCCCTTTTTGTACGACATATAATGACGAAGAAACAACTTCATTTCTTTGTTCACTTAAAACAAGCAATGGGTTCATCGCATTCTTTTTCGCCATCGTCCATCTTCCTTGATGAAGTTCTAGATGTAAGTGCGCACCTCGCGATTCTCCCGTGTTCCCTACTTCTCCAATTTTTTCTCCTTTGGAAATATAATCTCCTTGATTCACATATCTCTTATTTAAATGTGCATATACAGCCTCATATTCTCCGTGTTTAATAAATACAACATTTCCATAACTACTTGAATAATAAGACCTCGTTACCTTACCATCTTGGATAGCTGCCACAGGCGTTCCAATCGGCGCAGCTACATCAATACCATAGTGTTTTCCATGCCTTGTCCCAAAATAATCACTTATCTGACCTTCAACAGGCCATGTCCATCGATTTTCTTCTGCATAAACATGTAATTGAGATACAAACAGTATACTCAATAACATGACACCGCATTTTAAAACTTTCATATACATCCTCCGTTTTCTAATTACCACCATACCTTCTCTATTTTGGTATATTACAGAAAAAAGTATACAAAAAAAGAAAGTGAATTACTCCACTTCCTTCTCTTTTTTATCACGAAAAACTAATGCACTACGGTTATACTCCACATCTCTCACTTGTAATCGGGCATTTATTACTCGAGCTATCGCAAACAAATAATCAGATAATCTATTTACATACTTTAATACAACTTCATTTATTTTCACTTCTTTTTGCAATGATACTATAGAGCGTTCTGCTCTCCTTACAACAGTACGTGCAATATGAATAGTAGCCGCCGCCTCGCTACCACCTGGCAAAATAAAGCGTTCTAGTGGCGGGGCTTCTTCTATATATAAATCAATCTTTCTTTCTAAACTTTCAACCATCTCAATTGTCACTTTATAAGGAATTTTTTGTTCCACTATTGCCAAGTCTCCTCCACAATCAAATAGTTCATGTTGAATATTTTCGAGCTCATTGTAAATATCTATAAAAGCCCCACCTTGAAGCTTAGTCATTGCATATCCAATATGAGAATTTGCCTCGTCTATTGTTCCATACGCTTCCACACGGATATCATCTTTATCAACCCTGCCACCTATTACACTTGTCGTTCCTTTATCTCCTGTTTTTGTATATAATTTCATTTCTTCACAGCACCTCTCTTGTTATTTTTAATTCGACCAAGATAGAAAAAAGTTCTACCATTCTTTATTTAATTGAGTTTACAAAAAAATAAAAAACAGCAGAACTTTATTCATTATCAACTTTAAAAACGCATATCTAAATTATACGATTCGGTAAATATACAGAGAATGTAGTTCCTTCTCCAACAACACTTGATACAGAAATTTTACCATCATGGCCTTGAACAATATTTTTCGCAATCGCAAGCCCGAGTCCTGTTCCACCCTTTTTCCCACGTGTTCTTGCTTTATCAGCTTTATAGAAACGATCAAATAAAAATGGAATATCTTCTTCTGGAATGCCTGCACCCGAATCTTGTACTTCAAAAATAAGACCGTTATTTTTCGTATCAATTACAAGCGTTACATGTCCGCCTGCATTCGTATGACGTATTGCGTTATCAATTAAATTCGTCAATACTTGTTCCATACGATCTGCATCAAACGGGTATTGTTCAATTGGATCTTTGAAATCAACCGTTAACGCGACCTCTTTATCCTTTGCAATCCCTTGGAATTTACGACCAATTTTTTCAACAAACGGATGTATATCCACTTCACCAATATGTAACTCTACATGACCGCTTTCCATACGAGCTAAATCTAACAATTCATTTACAAGTTTACCTAAACGAACAGATTCATCATAAATAATTTGAACAAACTCATCTATTTCCTCTTTCGTTTGCACAATATCATCTAAAATCGCTTCACTATACCCTTGCAGCATTACCATTGGTGTACGAAGTTCATGCGATACATTCGCAATAAAATCTTGACGCATCTTTTCAAGACGACGTTCTTCCGTCATATCTCGCAGCACTGCTACAGCTCCACGAATTTTCGTTTGATTGTAAAGCGGCGTCATAAGAACTACATAGTTCCCTTTTTGTAAATTAATTTCAACAACTTGTTGTTGTTCGCTTTCTACAACGAGATGGAATAGTTCCACAAGTTCAGAAGGTAATTTTTTACTTAACTCTATCTCTTTTTCTTCTTGCCAAACTTGTAAGAAATGTTCGGCCGGTGGATTAATAACTACGACTTCCCCTTCTTGATTTAACGTAATAACCCCATCTGCCATACTACTCAAAATACTTGCTAACTGTTCTTTTTCTTGTTGCAAGGCGTTCATATTAAACTTCAACTGTTTTCCCATTTGATTTAAGGCCGTTGCAAGCTCACCAATCTCATCCTGAGATACCATAGGAGCCTTTGCATCAAACTTCCCACGTGACACTTCAAAAGCAACCTCACGCATTTTACGAAGCGGTGCTGTAATCCGAGTAGATAAGAAGAACGCAAAGAAAGTTGTTAATATAATCGCAATTCCAGCCGATAAGAAAATAAAATCAGTTGTTCTTTCCATACCTTGTATCGGTACTTGTAAAGATTCATATACGAACACTGCACTTTGATTTTTTGATTGCACTGGTTTTCCGACGATCATAATATCATTTTCGGTGTTTTTATTCTTCCTACTATTAGACGCTTTTCTAATATTATTCTTAATTTCTTTTTTGTCTGTAAACACAGCCGCTAATTCTTTATCTTCTTTTAAGTCATCCATTGTAAGAGTGACTAACCCTTCTTGTTTCGGTGAAGAAGAGATTTCTTTACCGTCTTCTACAATAATAATCCTTGAAAGTGGGTCAGAGAATTTGTAAGCGATATTCTCAATCGTTTTTACATCGGCACCTTCTTCAATTAACTCTGAAACACTTGTTGCAACTTTTTGAAGCCTAGCTTCACTCATATCAACATAATACGTTCTAAAAAACTGTGAAAGTAAAATCGCAACAAATCCAAGAACAAACGAAACGAGAAGTAATATGGTCATCCATAACTTCCCTACTACACTTCTCCAAAGCATCAGTCGTTCACAACCTCAAATTTATAACCTACACCCCAAACAGTAACGATCATTTTCGCTGCATCTGGTGATTTTTTGCTTAACTTCTCACGTAAACGCTTTACATGTGTATCAACTGTACGTAAATCTCCGAAGAATTCATATTGCCATACTTCTTTTAACAGTTGCTCACGATCGAATACTTTATCAGGAGCTTTCGCTAAAAATAATAGTAACTCATATTCTTTCGGCGTTAAGTTTACTTCATTACCATCTGCAGTAACACGGTGTGCATCGTTATCAATTGTTAAGTGCGGGAATACAGTAACATCTTTTGTCGTTGTATCTTGTGTAAAGAATGTTGTTGGTACAGCACGACGTAATACCGCTTTCACACGTAGTACGACCTCACGTGGACTAAATGGCTTTACAATATAATCATCTGTTCCAACTTCAAATCCTTGTACTCTATTTACTTCTTCACCTTTTGCTGTCAGCATAATAATTGGTGTCGCTTTCTTCTCACGAACCCCTTTACATACTTCAATGCCATCTTTACCAGGCATCATAAGATCTAATAAGATTAAATCGTAATCATTTTGCAACGCCATTTCTAAAGCTGTATCACCATTATCTGCTTCTTCAATCGTATATTGTTCTCTTTCTAAGTACATTTTCAATAAACGACGAATACGATCCTCATCATCTACAATTAAAATTCTTGATTCATTTTCCATCTCTACCCGCTGCGCACTCTCACCTCAGCGGTTCACACCTACCCTTCTTTAACTATTATGTTGCGCTATTCTTGTTTATTTAAGCAATCTTCTAAATGTTTCACTTCCCATATTATGCTTCACAAGAATAATAAATTTTGTTCAATTTTTTTCCAAAACTATGTATTTTTTTTGAACAGTATATAATGTCCTCGACATCATTTTACAAAATCAACCGCTACTTTGTCATGTTTTTCTCAAAAAAGAAGAAAAGTTGACAAAAATAAAATAGGAAAGTGACATGCACTCCCCTATTTTATTTCTCTATGCATATGAATGTAAACCGGCAATAATTAAGTTTACTACAATAAAGTTAAACATAATGATTGCAAAACCAATTACTGCAAGCCAAGCTGATTTCTCTCCATGCCACCCTTTAGATAATCGTAAATGTAGTACTGCAGCATAAAAGAGCCACGTTATAAGTGCCCAAACCTCTTTCGGATCCCAGCCCCAAAAGCGCGTCCACGCTATTTGAGCCCAAATCATCGCAAAAATTAACGCTCCTAATGTGAACACTGGGAATCCAATTGCAATAGATCGATATCCGATTTCATCTAGTAGATCACTATTCGTATTCTTTACTAACGGCTGAAGTGCCGCCGATACTCGCTTCCGTAAAACAAGTCTTAATACAATATACAGTAATGTTCCAACTAACACTGACCAAATAACAGTATTTAATTTTTTCGCATTTACAATTGCTGGAACTTCAACTGCCGGTTCTAATTTATTTTCTGTCAGTAACTTCCCTTCATGCGGTCCAACTAAAGCCGGAAGATTGTACTTCATTTCCGCTTGCTGTTCATTTTTGTCAATCCATTGAAACTTCGCTTCATATTTCATACTAGAAAATACCGTTGTTACCCCAATAAATCCAACTGTACAAACAAGTGTAAATACTACCGTCTCTAGCCAAAATGTACGTTTACTTCTCGTCGATTGATCTACATTTTTCAATAAATACATAACGCCTGTAATAAAACTAATCGCTAAAATGGCTTGTCCTGCTGCTGCAGTCGTCACGTGAATATGTAACCAATTACTTTTTAAAGATGGAATAAGCGGAGATATTTCCCTCGGAAACATACTTGCATAGGCAATTAATAAAAGCGCAACTGGTAATGCAAATAGTCCGATTATGCTTACACGGTACATAAAATACATAACAATAAATGCTCCTACAAGCATCATGCCGAAAAATGTACCGAATTCAAAAAAGTTACTAACTGGCGCATGCCCTGATGCAATCCACCTTGTAACAAAATATACTGTTTGTGCTATAAACCCTAAAATTGTAATCGTTATTCCTACATTTGCCCATTTATGACCCTTTTCTTTAATGGCTCCCCCAAAAAATAGAGTCGCAATTAAATATAAAATAAATGCGGTAAAGAGAAAGTTACTACTTATTTGCACCATATCGTTTCCCCACCTTAACTAATTTTTTTATCAATTACTTTATCATTTGGCTGTGGAATTGCTGTACCTTCTATTACTCTTTCAATATCTTTCTTTAAACCGAACCAATTTTTATTTGTATGCCCTGCAATCCACCATTCATCATTAACACGTTGTATCCAAATACGGCGATGATTCCAATACATACCTTGAATGACACCAACCATAAATATAAATCCTCCAATGCCGAGAATCCAAAGCGTTAAATCTTTTCTTACAGTAAGTGCTGTTGCATTTTGCATTTCAACACCTGCAAACGACATTTTATATTTGTTGTTTCCATCTGGTTCTATATTTTGCTGAATACCAACAAAACTCACTTCACCATCTGGTGTTTCAGGTGTAAACATTTTAAATACAAATGCAGGATTGTTTGGTAATTTCGTTTTTGTATTTGGTTTTCCATTCTCATCAAAATAAAAATCAGGAAAATAGCTTAATAGTTCTAGAGAATAACCATTTCCTAAATCATATTTTTCCTTAGGATTCGTTAAATCTACTTTAATTGGTCCCCACTTTTGATTATTTTCTTTATTTTGCAAGTTAAAGGACATACTTTTAAATTCACTTTCTTTATAAGAAACTTGATACACTGCAAATTGATCAAATTTCAGTGGTTCATTCACTCGAATTTCCGCTTCTTTTACTTTTTCTAATTTCGGTTTTTGTCCTGCTATATTTTCTCCTACCGCTTTATATAATACGGCATTCGTTTGGAAGTTTTTCGCAATCATTTTATCGCCTACACGATCAATCGCTTCATCAAAAACTTCCTTGTCCTTACTTTTATCATAAACTTCTTTTATAAATTTCTCGTTTTTTAAGTAGTATTGTCCATCCGTCCCTGGTATTTCTTTCGTTTCACCGTCACGTAACCAAAGTGCTTCGTCTACGTACATACTCGGTAAAAAACGAAGCATCGCACCGAATAAAAAGATAATAAGACCGATATGATTTACATATGGACCCCAACGCGAGAAGCGTCCCTTTTCTGCTAAAACGTTTCCGTCTTCCACTTTCACGTTATAGTTTCTTTTCTTTAAATTCTCTTGCACTCTTTCCAGGTCACCTTCTTGCGGTGTACCAGTCCCATATAATCTCTGTCTCTTTAAAAAATTAGGATGTCTTTTTACCCCTTGCTTTTTTAAAGCTTTATAAAGTGGAATAACGCGGTCTAAACTACATATCACAAGTGAAATACCGATAGAAGCAATCAAAATCATATACCACCATGAACCGTATAAATTATTAAACCCTAATTGATAGTATAATTGTCCTAAAAATCCGTATTCTTGTTTATAATATTCAGCTGGTGCAATACCTGGAGTTATGTACATTTCTTGCGGAAAAATAGTTCCTATCGCTGATGCAGCTAAAGTTATTACGATTAGCCATACACCTACTTTTACAGAAGAGAAAAAGCTCCAAATTTTATCGACTATCGTTTTTGTCTGCGTGAGAGATCTCCGTGCACTCCCCTCATAGCGCATATCCAATAGTTTTGCATTTTCATTGCTTTCAAATGGTTTCCCGCAAGCTTCACAAAAAACGGTTCCTATCGGATTAACATGTCCACATTCACATTTAATTTCTTTCAACACTCTCACCGCCCCTGTATCTATATGTACTATTGTATATTCTAACCTCAAGTTACCGCAATACTCAGAATTTTTAAACCAGAGGCACTATAAACACGCACCCCTTATGTAAAGGCTTTCTTTATTACGGAGTAATTTTCTTTAAATACCCTTCTAACTGTTCTTTCGTTTGTTCCCCTATAATTTGCTCCACTACTTTTCCATCTTTATCAATCAAAAAGCTTGTCGGTAAAGGACCTACTCCATATGTTCCTATAATCTTTTGTCCTTTATCAATGGCAACTGGGAATTTCAAACCATATTGGTTCACAAAGTTCTTTACTGCAATATCCGTTTCATCTGCATCTAACGCTATGATTTCAACGCCTTTTTCTTTATACTTTGGATATAATTCATTCATATAAGGCATTTCTTTTTCACAAGGTTTACACCACGTGCCCCAAAAGTTTAAAAATACACCTTTTCCCTTTAAATCTTTTAGTTCAATTTTCTTTCCTTCTAAATCCGTCACAATAAAGTTAGGTGCTTCTTTTCCGATTTGCATTTTCTCTTTATTAGCAAAGAATCCTTGATAAAGGGTAAATCCTACAGCACCACATAAAATGAGTAGAATAATAACGCGAAATAATAAGCGATTTTTCTTCATATTACCTCTCCTCTCCTCGGTAAATGTTATGTATTATCTTCTGTAAATGTTGTATTGAATAAATCACCAGCAGAGCACTCCACTGGTGAATTTTTAACTCTATAGCTTATCTTGGCTTTGTAGAAGCAAGCGCGCGTAATTGTTTCACCTCATGTGGTGTCAATTCTCTCGCATCACCAGGTCGCAGGCTTCCTACTTCTAAGAAAGCATAACGTTCACGTTTTAATTTCACTACTTTACAGTCTAACGCTTCAAACATACGACGTACTTGACGATTACGTCCTTCATGAATTGTTAATTGTACAATAGCCATCTCTTTACGCTTGTCCCAAGAAATAATTTTCACACGTGCTGGTGCTGTTTTACCGTCTTCTAACGTAACACCGCGTTCTAACATGCGAATTTTCTCACCTGTTAATGGCCCTTTTATTTTTGCAACATATGTTTTTTCAACTTTATATCTAGGATGCATTAATACGTTTGCGAAGTCCCCATCGTTTGTCATTAATAATACGCCAGACGTATCATAATCTAAGCGTCCGATTGGGAATAAACGTTGTGTAATTTCCGGGAAAAAGTCCGTTACAACACTTCTTCCTTTATCGTCTGATACACTTGAAATTACGCCAGTTGGTTTATATAGTAAAAAATAAACAGGTTCTTCTTTTTCAAGAGGGATATTATTTACTTCTACTTTATCTTGAGGAGTTACTTTTGTCCCTAACTCTTTCACTATTTTTCCATTAACTTTCACTTTTCCTTGCTGAATTAATTCCTCAGCCTTTCTTCTCGATGCAATACCTGCTTGCGCAATCACTTTTTGTAATCGTTCCATTTCTTTTTTTCACCTCGAATTTATCTTACCTTACATTAGAAAGACTTGGCAACCGCATACGCTTTACGGCTATTCGCTTCATCTTACTTAAACAACATAGCGATGATAATAAACATATAAAGGTCAAATCATGTTTTTACCCTTTATTATTGTCCATATTTTTCATATTTCTCACAATAAAAGTTCATCATTTTGTCAAAAATACCACATAAAAAAACCACTATTAAGCTACACCTTAATAGTGGTCGTATACGTATTATAAGCGAAATAGCGTAAAAAATGAATAGTATTACTGAAACAATAAAGAAACGAACACAATTGAGCATATAATCCCGATTAAATCTGCAAAAAGTCCTACTTTTAGTGCATCCCCCATTTTTCTAATCCCAACCGCTCCAAAATATACAGTTAAAATATAGAAAGTCGTATCTGTGCTCCCTTGCATCGTAGAAGCCAATCTCCCAATAAACGAATCTGGCCCATATGTTGCAATTAAATCGGTCGTAATACTTAAACCAGCAGAGCCTGAAATAGGGCGTATAAGTGCTAAGGGTACAATTTCTGCTGGAACATGGATCAAATCTAACATTGGCTTCATTACCGATATCATTGCATCTAACGCACCTGAAGACCGGAATATAGAAATAGACACAAGCATTCCAACCATAAACGGTAAGATGGAAATTGCAATTTGAATCCCTTCTTTTCCTCCCTCAACGAACGATTCATACGTCGGCACTTTCTTTATTGTGCCATATAAAAGGATAAAACCAATTACACAAGGGATTACCCATAAGGAAATTGTATTTACAATGCTCATTTTTTCCGCCCCTTTCTACTCCTTCTTCGGTAAAAATAGCGGTCAATCCAAATTGCCCCGATCATAGAAAGTACTTGTGCAATAAATGTTACCCCAACAATTTCAGTAGGATTCGCTGATTCATACGTCATTCGAATGGAAATGACTGTCGTAGGAATTAATGTAATAGCTGATGTATTTAATGCTAGAAACGTCACCATAGAACGGCTCGCCGAATCCTTTCCTCCATTTAACTCTTTCAGTTGTTCCATCGCTTTAATACCAAGAGGGGTCGCTGCATTACCTAGACCAAAAAAGTTTGCCATCATATTTGATAGAATAAATCCCATAGACGGATGATCCTTTGGTATTTCTGGAAACAACCTTTTTACTATCGGCATAAAAAGTGCAACTAATTTTTTTAACAATCCGGCTTCCTCTGCAATTTTCATTAAACCGAGCCAAAATACTAAAACACTAATAAGTCCTATACAAATCGTTACCGCATCTTTTGCTCCGTCAAATACAGCTTTATTCACTTCTTCCATCGTTCCATTTATCATGGCGTATACAATCCCAATGACAGCCATCGCTACCCATACGAGATTAACCATCGTTCCCAACACCTATCATGTAAGAAAAAATTTCTTTCACATTATTCCAGTAAAGTCCCGTTGTAGCTACTAACTTTCGTTTACTATAAAATAAATTCCGTTCTCCAACTTTTTCATTACCAACATAAATGTCTGTCTTCCCAACCTTTACTCCATCCGTAAGTTTTGTACTTTTATCAAGTTCAACTTTTAATACTACGTTCTTTTTTTCTTCTTCAGTTAACGGTACCGAAAAACTATTTTTCGTATAAACATGGTTGGCATACTTCTTTTCATTTATTTCAGCAATTGCTCCTTGTCCTAAAACTTTCGTTTGTTTGAAACGGTCAAAACCTTTATCAAACAAATTCATATGATCATCCCAATCACTAGAGGCACTCAAAGTTACGACAATTAAATCTAGTCCACCTTTTGATGCCGTTGTAACAAGCGTTCGCCCAGCTTTCTTCGTAAAGCCTGTTTTTCCCCCTGTTGCAAATTCATAATAAGACGTTACCAGCTTATGTTTATTTTTCCACGGGTAATCCCAAGAATCTGATTTATATGTTTTGGTTCCAAAGATTTTCTTAAATGTCTCGTTTCCCATTGCATATTTCGTTAATAATGCCATATCGTAAGCCGACGAATAATGTGATCCATCTCCATCTAAGCCATGAGGGTTTGAGAAGTGCGTATCTTTCATTCCAATTTCTTTCGCTTTTTGATTCATTAAATATACGAATCCATCTATACTCCCACCCACACTTTCAGCAATTACTTGCGCTGCGTCATTACCAGATCTAAGCATGAGTCCGTATACTAAATCTTCTAACTTCACTTTTTGTCCAGGCTTTAAATAGATTGCCGATCCTTCCACCCTCACCGCTTCATTACTAACTGATACCATTTCTTTCATCTTCCCTGATTCAGCAGCTAATAAGGCGGTCATAATTTTTGTTATACTAGCAATTTTTTGAGGCTCATGTTCTGCCTTTCCGTATAATACACGACCAGACTGTTGCTCCATTAATACAGCATTTCGAGCACTAACATTGCTGTTCATCTTTGCATATGTAGGAATCGGCATAACGCTTGCATACATCATAAGAAGCGTAATGATTACACAAATTCGTCTCATATTTCCCCCCACGTCCTTTTGGCACTTTTTGTACAAGTGTATGCTTGGCCTTTTAAAATATGAACGAAATCTTCCTTCTACTTCCATTAAAAAAGACGCAGAGAATTTGCGTCTAATATGGTGTCCATTCAATTTGTTTCGCAGTTTCAAACCTTTTTTCTACATCAGGCCAATTTACAACATTCCACCAGTTTTTAATATATTCATCTTTTCGATTTTGGTATTGTAAATAATACGCATGTTCCCAGACATCTAGTACAAGGAGCGGTATCGTATCCCATTGTGTAAATAATTGATGAAGTGTACTTTGCAAAATTTCTAACCTTCCAGACCGGGGTACCCAAACGAGAATTGCCCAGCCTGAACCTTCTACTTTAGAGGCTGCTTCTGTAAAATGTTTTTGGAAACGTAAAAAGCTCCCAAAATCTTGTTCAATTTGTTGTGAAAAAGTTCCTCTTGGACTTCCACCACCGTCTTTTTTCATGTTATTCCAAAATATCGTGTGTAAGTAATGACCTGACCCATGAAAAGCCGCTTCCCTTTCCCAATGCTTAATTAAATCAAATTTATTTGTTTTTCTCGCTTCTTCCATCATCTTCTCTGCTTTATTTAATCCTTCCACGTAACTCCGATGATGTTTATCATGATGTAACATCATAATTTCTTTAGAAATATACGGTTCTAATGCATTATACGGATAAGGTAATGGCGGGAGTGTATGTCCTCCAATTGGGACAGCTCGTTCACTATCCCCTCTTTCATATAATTCATATTCCTCTTCTTCTTGCATAAATACTTCCTGCAAGTGATGCTGAATATGTTCTACATCATCGCTTATTTCATACATAAACTCTGCATCTGTTTCATACTCATGCTCTTTCATACGCTCTAATAACGTCTGAATTTTATAAGCAAGCATATGGACATCATACACTTCCATTGCGCGACTATCTAATACGTGAAGAACACTTTCACACCAATTTTCTACTTCATGAAAGTAATCTGTAAATACACCTTGCTGATTCATGTTGCACCTCCCTAATGCTATCCACTTAACTATATTCAATGAAAATCCCTTATATAACTGTACAAAAGGAAAAGAAGCTAAGTCACCTTAGCTTCTTTTCCTCAATCAATATTTGTGTAACATCTTTGTCTGATAATCCGTCTCATAATATTCTAGTTCTTCACGCATCAATTGAAATTTACCTTCTAAACTCTTCATCACTTGCTCTAAAGATGCAGGTGGTGTTTGTTGAAAAACGATAGAATTTTTCCCTGTATATGCAGACCGACTATTTTCATACCAATGATCACTCTTCGGTGAAAAAAACTCTGCAATTACTTGATGGTAAATCTTATATAAAATTTTTTCAGCTGCTGTTTTTCGAAATGGCTGGCTATTCAACAAAACAAAACATGCATCCTGTCCTTCTTCGCAAAAAACGAGAAGTCGTCTCATTGATGCTAATAACCCTTTATAATATCGCTCATTCCCTGCTGGTGTTTCCTCTAATAAAGAAGGTAACGTATGATAATTTACATAATTGGTTATCAAATTAATAGCATCTTCTAAAAATATAGAAACTTGTTCTGTTTGATTTTCAACCATCAAATTAGACATTTTTTCTCTCTCCTTTGCCATTTCACGCTATTTCTACTCTTTTATTTTTATGTAATTCAGCCAATATTTCTTGTACTTTCGACACCGTTCCCTCATCAAAATATTGTTGAAATTCTTCCATATTATTTAAATACAAACGTTTTTGCGCACGAAGCTCCTTATCTTTCATTAAACAACATATCGCTACAATATCGCGCAAATATATGTTTTGTTCTTCTACTTTATACACTGGATTTCCTTCAAAAGGAGTAATTTCTTGTAAAACTTCTTCAAAATATCGAACGTATAAAACCGAAAAAGTTTTCTCTTTACCATTTAATATATATGTCACTTCAGATCTGTTAAAAAAATTTTCTGATGTATTAGGTTTCTCTTTTTCTAACTCATATCCTACGTAACCTTTTATAATCATATACTCCCCCCTCACCCTTCTTTCACCTTATTCTAACTTAATTTTCTGATAAACGAAATATTCTTTTAAATATACCTATATAAAAAATAGCTCCCCTATACAGGAAATTACCTTTTTATTTTTCTTGAAGTTTGTCATAATAATATTATTGTCTCAGTTTTCTTATACAAGGAGAGTTGTATTTATGTCGTTTTCATGGAAACGTTTCTTACAAATCGGGAAAATTATCTTCCCATTTGTTGTATTAACAATTGTATTCTTTCAAGCAAAAAAAGAATTAGCGGGCATTTCTTTTTTAGAAGCGATTGATACAATTAAAAACATTCCAACTGGAGGAGTCTTTTTAGCAATTACACTTGGTGCATTCGCTGTATCAACAATGTTCTTTTATGACTATGTTATGCTTCGTTACTTAAAAGCTGATATTCCTGTCCAAAAGATTTTCCGTATCTCGTGGATTGCTAATACTTTAAATGGATTTATCGGGTTTGGTGGTCTTGTTGGAGCCGGCGTACGCACAATGCTTTATCGTCCATATATAAAAGAAAATGGAAAACTTATTAAAAGTATCGCTTGGATGACAACTGCCTTTATTAATGGATTAGCCATTCTTTCATTTCTTGGTCTTATCGGAATATTAGACACGAGATTTATTTTGCATGAAAAACCATGGCTATGGCCTGTTCTTATCTTCTTCGCTCTTTTCGTCCCTATATATATCGGATTTTCTAAATTAAAAAATAGAAAAGCGACGCAAACAGAGGAACAAGAAGAAGAGGAGAAAAACCCAACTGTTTTATACTCATTAGTTTCATTAGTCGAATGGGTATCTGCTGGTATTGTTATGTACGTCATATTACTATTATTTGGCATTGAAATCGAATTCCAAAAGTTTTTAGGCGTATATGTTATTGCTGCTTTAGCTGGTGTCGTTAGCCTTGTTCCTGGTGGCCTTGGATCATTTGATCTTGTCTTCTTAACTGGGCTTGGGCAATACGGCATCGATACAGGTGTTTTACTCCCTGCTATGTTATTATATCGTCTCGTCTATTACATCTTGCCCTTCTGCCTTGGTCTCATTTTTGCAGCTTTTGAAATGACAGGAGTAGCCATTAAAAAGTTTGAAGATAAACCTTTTATTGCGCCTGCATTAGAGACAACTGGTGTTATATGGACTTTGCAGCGTGACTTTCTAGGAAAGTTAGGTTCTTGGGCATCTGCTGCTTTAACAGTATTTGCTGGCTTAATGGTTATTTTATCAACCATTCTACCGACAAGTATAAATCGGGCACACGCCTTACATATTCTAGCTCCAAAACATCTTATTCAATTTTCTTTTAGCTTATCCCTAACATTCGGTATTCTCCTCCTCATTCTTTCGCGGGGGATATATTACGGAACAAAACGTTCTTATTATATGACGATTGTTTCTTTAATTGGAGCGGCTATTTTTAACACACTAAAAGGAATTGATGTTGAAGAAACTTTTATTTTATTAATCGTACTCGCTGTATTGTATATGCTTCGTAAAAGGTTTGTACGTGAGAAAATGGAAGTCTCACTTTCCGATATCGTAAAAGTTTTTATATTCCTACTTGTAACGTTATATTTATATAAAAACTTAGGTATTTTATTTGCAGGTGCAAAAGAAGCTTTCAAACCTGATTTTGTCGTTCGTAATATTACACAAGTGAAACGAAGTGCATTAGCAGCTGCCTTTTTTGTTCCTACTTTTTTACTAATTGGTTCACTCATTGCAAATCGTTATCGAAATGAATTTCCTGGGCAACCAGCTAATGATAAACGATTACAAAACTTCTTAGATGAACATGGTGGAAATGTGCTTAGTCATTTAGGTTTTTTAGGAGATAAACAATTCTTTTTCAGTAGTGATGGAAAAGCACTCATTCTCTTCTCAATAACTGGAAAACGGCTTATTGTACTAGGTGATCCAATTGGGGACCCTTCCTCCTATCGTACTGTATTGCAAGAGTTTTTAGCTGAGGCTGATCGATTTGGATACATTTGTGTATTCTATCAAATTGAAAGTAAATGGATGAGTTTATACCACGATTTTGGTTATAACTTCTTTAAGCTTGGTGAAGAAGCTGTTGTTGATTTAAATACCTTTACAATAACAGGAAAGAAACGCGCTGGCATGCGAGCTACTTTCAACCGTTTTGAAAGAGAAGGCTATACATTCTCTATTCATGAGCCACCTTTCTCCGACGAATTATATGAAGAGTTAAGAAAAGTTTCAGATGCATGGCTTGGTGGAAAAAAAGAGAAAGGTTTTTCACTCGGATACTTCGATCGTGAATATATTAGTCGCGCTCCTATCGCAACATTATCTGATGCGGATGGAAAAATTATTGCATTCACAACATTCATGCCTGTATATCAAAACGGATCATTATCTGTCGATTTAATGCGATATTATCCAGATGCGCCTAGCGGCATTATGGACGCAATTTTCATCCACTTATTCCAGTGGGCAAAAGAAAATGAATACCACTCCTTTAATATCGGTATGGCACCACTTTCAAATGTTGGTTTATCCACACAGTCTTTCTGGTCTGAACGAGTGGCTGCTGCAATCTTTAATAACGTTCGTTATACGTATAGTTTCAGCGGATTACGACATTTTAAAGAAAAATATAAACCAGCATGGAGCGGTAAATATTTAGCATTTAGGAAGAATCATTCTTTACCAATTACAATGCTCTCTGTAACAAAATTAATAGGAAAAAGAAAAAACAGCTAAATTCTTAGCTGTTTTTTCTTTTTTGAACTTGTACAATAAATTCTTTTTCATACTTCTTACCATTTATATAGAAATTCCCCCACATTTTATACGTGCCCTCGGCAGGAAATGTAATTCGGTATTGTAATTGCTCATCCGTATCTACAGGCATAGCGTATAAAAAATTCTCCTTCGTTTCATCCACTATATAGAGTGACTCTACTTCTCCTCTCTCTGAATGCAATTTCAATTTTTCACCCTTTTTCGCTTGAAACTGAAATGTTAACGTAACTGGTTCATTCGGATGTAATGCGCCAAATAAAAGAGAAACTTCATACTCTCCTATTTTTTTTGTAAGTACACTGTCGATTGGAAATTTCACTTTTTTCTTATTGTTCTCCTCTTTCGTTCTACCAAAATCTTTCTTAGCGAATGACTCTACGGACTTATTTTTGTCTTCGTATAAAAATATTGTATATTCTTCGTCTTTCGCTATTTTGGAAGATAACTTATATGACCCGTTCCCTGCAAATGTGGGTTTAATTTGTTGTATGTTTTTTAACTGTCCATCTACAATCACTGCCCGCATTTGATCATTTACACCACGAATTTCATTATTCTTGTTGTTTAACAACTGAAATACAATATCTACTTTCTCATTTCCCTTTCCATTTGAAACATCCCACTTTACTTCCTGAACATCTCCTACAGTCTCTTCGTTTTCTTGATATTTTTTTATGTAAAATCCTCCTGCCACAATAAGTACTAACGCAATAAGCCCAATGACAAGATTTTTCAAAACATCACCTACCATTTTTATTGTCTCTATTCATACAAAACTTCTTAAGATATATATTCTAGATTATGATTTATGAAATCCTCCTATTTTGTACATATTACAAATAATAAAAAGATTTTAATTGAAAGGATTCGTAGTGTATAATGCAAATGATATTGATTTCTATCAATACATTATAAGGAGGACTTTTTTATGAGTGTACATATCGAAGCAAAACAAGGCGAAATCGCTGAATCTATTCTATTACCTGGTGATCCATTACGTGCAAAATATATCGCTGAAACATTTCTAGAGGACGTTACTTGCTATAATAATGTGCGTGGTATGTTAGGTTTCACTGGAACTTATAAAGGAAAACGTGTATCTGTTCAAGGTACAGGTATGGGTGTTCCTTCTATTTCTATTTATGTAAACGAATTAATCCAAAGCTACGGAGTTAAAAATTTAATTCGCGTTGGAACTTGCGGTGCAATTCAAAAAGATGTAAAAGTTCGTGATGTTATTATCGCAATGACGGCTTGTACTGATTCTAATATGAACCGTTTAACATTCCCAGGATTTGATTTTGCACCAGCTGCAAACTTTGACCTTTTAAAGAAAGCTTATGATGCTGGAACTGAAAAAGGATTACACGTTCGTGTCGGTAACGTTTTAACAGCAGATGTGTTTTATCGTGAAAGCATGGACATGGTTAAAAAACTTGGAGATTACGGTGTATTAGCAGTAGAAATGGAAACAACTGCTCTTTATACATTAGCAGCGAAATACGGTGTAAATGCATTATCTGTATTAACAGTTAGCGATCACATCTTCACTGGCGAAGAAACAACATCTGAAGAGCGTCAAACTACATTTAACGAAATGATTGAAATCGCTTTAGATGCAGCAATTCAACAATAATACACTAAAGAACTTGTCATACGTCTGGCGAGTTCTTTTTATGTGACTTTTTATAAATAACTACTTTATAAAGAGACAGATTTCTCCCCTCTACTTTCTTGTAACGTTTGTTATAATGAAGTGAAACTTTAATCAGTGGAGGTTTTTTCCATCCCCCACTGATTATTAGTTGAACCAATCGGATTTTACGGGCAATTGATCTCCCGCCTAACTCCCTTGTATTCGCCGAATTTTGAAGTGGGAGTCTTATTGCCCATTAAAGCGGGATAAAGAAATCATTTACAGTATTTCTCATAAGAGGTGACGCAGTGAAAAACAGAAGTATCGTCTTTAAACTATTTTTATTAACATCCACTTTATTTACAATCATATTCCTACTTTTTTTCCTAGGACAATCTCTATTTTTAGAGAAATTTTATATTAATAAGAAAGTAAAAACAGTCCAAACTGCTTTTGAAAAATTCGTAGATAATTATGATAAAAGTGATAAAAGTTATGAGCAGGTTAGAAAACTAAAACAAGAATTTCATGATAAAACAAATGCCGATATGCAGTTTTTGGATTCTAACGGTATTATTAAAAGTGATAACAATTACTATATCGATGTATTTAATCCCAACAATAATAAACAGTATTCCATTCCACTCAATAATCTTTTAACACCAGAAGAATATAATAAATTCGAAAATTTAGGTTTAAAAAAAGATGTAATAATCAATGTTGATGGAGTCGTACAAGAGAATAATATAATCACACCACAAAAATTAGGAACGAATTATAATCAATGGCAGAACGAACATTTCTATTCGGATTTTCAGTCAATTAATGGTAACCCTTCTAAGAACAGACTTGCAAGCCGATACAAATCTACAACTCGAATTGTCTTTACAGGTGTTATAACTAAGTTACAGCTCCCATCCAAAGCGGAGGTTCGTCTTGCAAATGATATTGAAACATTACAAGCCGTTCAATATTTTGCAGATATGATTAGAGAGGGAACTTCTAACTCGAACCAATTAAGTACTTTCATATTAGATGGCGGAGAAAATATAAAAAATAGTATCTTTGTAAAACCGATTATAGAAAATGGAAGGATTACAGAATACGCTTTTGCGATAGCATCTTTGCAGCCTGTTAATGAAGCGATGCTCGTTTTAAAAGATTATTATGTCTATGCCTTAATCATCGTGTTTCTCGTAATTATTTTGTTATCCTTCTACTACTCAAAAATCATTGTTAAGCCATTAATTAAAATAAATCGTGTTACAAAAAAAATGGCTAATTTTGATTTCAGCGAGAAATTACCTGTTACAGCTGACGATGAAATTGGCGGGCTTTCTGGCAGTATCAATACATTATCTGTAAATTTAAAAGATCGAATCGATCGATTAAATGTTGCTAATACAAAGTTACAACAAGATATTGAACGTGAACGTCAATTAGAAAAAACAAGAAAAGAATTCATTTCTGGCGTATCACACGAATTAAAAACACCGCTAAGTGTAATTAGAAGTTTTGCAGAAGGAATTAAAGATGGTGTTAGTAAGGATACTTCGTATTATACTGATGTTATTTTAGAAGAAACAGAAAATATGAACAGGCTGATTGTTGAAATGTTAGAATTAGCAAAGTTGGAATCTGGTACTTACAAACTAGATATGACGACGTTCTCAATCGGTGAATTAACGCAACAAGTCTACACAAAATTATTATTTAGCATGGAAGAAAAACATTTACAAGTGAACATCGATGCAGACTCTTCTATACTTGTTAAAGCAAATCGCAGTCGCATTGAGCAAGTAGTTGTGAACTTACTAAGTAATGCAATCCGTTATACGCCAGAGGGAGAAAAAATACAAGTCTCCATTATAGAAGCAGAAGATACCGTAAAAGTCGAAATCGAGAATACAGGAAACCCTATCCCTGAAGAAAGTCTTGAAAAAATTTGGGATCGCTTCTATCGTCTAGATGCATCGCGTAGCCGTCACACTGGAGGTACCGGTCTCGGATTATCTATTGTAAAAAACATTTTAGACCTCCATCATGCCGAGTATGGTGTGTATAATACGACTAACAGTGTTGTATTCTATTTCAATTTACAAAAAGTAAAAGAAGTCAAATAATTTGTCTTAATTTCACTAGGAGTTCACATGAAATTCACACTCTCCCTTTATAGTAAGAAACAAGTTAATCCTTTCCTTTACACATATAAAAGAGGAGAGTGCGTGAAATGAAACAAGCAGGACAACCTATTCAAAATGAAAAACAATTAGAAACTATCAAAAATATACTTTTACAATCTTCGAAACGTGATGGCTTATTATTCGTATTAGCTGTAAATTCTGGCTTAAAAGTAAGTGAAATCTTACAATTAAAAGTTAGTGATGTAATCGATGAAAATGAAAATGTTCGCCATTCCATTTTATTTTACAATGAAAAAGTGAAGAAACATAAATGGTTTGCTGTAAATGAAGACTTACAGCACGCAATCGAAGACTACATGAAAGAACGTAAAACTTGGAAACGTAATGAACCATTGTTAAAATCTCAAAAAGGAACAAAATCTATTACGAGACAACATGCATGGTACATTTTAAACAAAGCTGCAAAAGAAGTTGGATTAGAAGGGATTAGCTCACATACACTTCGAAAAACTTGGGGTTATTGTGCATACAAATCAGGTGTTGATATTGCATTTTTACAACACTTCTTTGATCACAGTACTCCATCAAAAACTTTAAAGTATATCGGTATTGCTTAATAACTCTTATACATAAAAAAGGTTACCATTTGAAAATTTGGTAACCTTTTTTATATTTCATATTCTCTTTTCTTGTCTCTCCTATACTGTAGTGGTACTCTAATAATAAGGGGGAGAAATTATGAACACACTTACAATTGAATTACCGAAAGAAACGGCTGAAAAACTTGATTTATTAAAACAAGCTTATGAAAAGAAAACAGGTGCTTCTATCTCTGAGAGCACTCTCGTTCAAACACTTATCTCAAAAGAATTTATCCAGGCGATAACTCCTTTTGATTTACAACAATTCGTCAACGGAAAAGAACAGCATTAATGCTGTTCTTTTTTTATCTCTATTTAAAATATACAAAGTTTTATATATATTTTTAGAAAAACCATTGACAATGATAATGATAACCATTATCATTTATTATGAAGCCAACAATTGATGAATCAACCAAACGCTCAGTAACATTGTTACCCCTCTTTTTCATATAGAAAGGCACTGTACATTCCCCCTGTTTGTACAGTGCCTTTCTTGTTTATTATCATTCAAAAAAATTTAATTGCTCCGGCTTCGGCTCACCATATGTAATGTTCATCATTTTCATAAGCTGTTTCGCATTATCTGCTGCATCCCCACCTGAATTGTTGTTAAACAGTACGTATATGTCCTTTGTCTTCTTTTTTAATTGTTCTAGTCTTTCTACCCATTCTTCTAATTCTTTATTGTTGTAGCGATATAAACAGCGAACCGCTCTCCAGTTTTCCCCTTTATCAAGCCAACCATGAACATTTCGACCGTGAAAACGTATTAATGCCATGTCTGAATTCGTAACCTCTAACACGAGTGGCACAGAACCTATCCCAGCCTGTGGTTCATCACAAATTGTATGAATCCATTTCTCTTGTTCTAGAAACTGTAACGTCCTATCTCTCATTTCTGGATAAAACCATGTTTGATTTCGAAATTCTATTGCACATGGTAAACCTTCCATTTTTTCTTTTGTATATCGGAGAAAATCTACATTTTTCTTTTTACAATCAAACCATGGTGGATATTGAAATAAAATCGTTTTTAATTTACCAGCTTCAATTAAAGGAAGAATAGATTGTTTATATACATCAAACATCTCATCGAACGTAGAAAAAGGAATTTCACCTTTCATATGTCCTGTCATTCCTTGATATGCTTTTACGATAAAAGAAAAATCTTTCGGTGTTTCCATTGCCCATTTTGTATAGTTTCGTGCAGGTTGCATCGCATAAAATGAGCTATCCACTTCTACTATAGGAAAATACTCGCTGTATGTTCGTAATTTATTTCTATTTTCATAGGGATTTATGTATAAAGAATCATGATCTCCCCATCCTGTCACTCCAATAAACAGCACATATACCCCTCCCTTTTTAACTTCATCTTCTATTCACTTTCCAAACACTTTGCATCATGTAGCCTTTTCTTTAAGAGTATCCTTATAAAAATATGATATACTATACGGAAGAATTTTTAAAATGAGGGGTTATTTATTTATGCTTCCAAACGATGCTACTGTATCTCATGAAAAACGAATTGAAGAACTAGAAAATAAAGTACGTTTTTATGAAGAACTTGTGAATCAATTACCACATCATTTCACATACAAAAATCCACATATTGGTTTACGAATAAAGAAAACTAGAACAACCCATTCCATTCAAGAAATACCAAAAGAGAATAAAGAGGCTCATTTTCAACTTACTTGTGATTCATTATTTTTATTTGAACAACTCGAAAAACACTTTGTACATATTTTTGATGCCTTTTCACATCATGTAACCTTTGTCGATAATAAAGGGAATATTACTTTATGTAATCAAGTTGCTGCAGATGATTTCGGTGTAATACGAAATGATATTATCGGAAAACCGATTCAACAATTACTAAACTTGCCGGAAGAAAAAATTAAAGCGATTGAAACATTAAAAACGGGAACAGAAATATATAATGAAGAAGTTTTAGACAAAAACTATGGCATTATAAATAACCGAATTATTCGTGATTATAACGGGGAGATTTTTAGAGTTATTAGTGTCTTTCATTATTTAAATACAGAACGTGATGCAGAGAAGTTTTCGTTAGCAGGGCGAATCGCAGCTGGAATTGCACACGAAGTACGAAATCCTCTTACAACAGTACGAGGATATTTACAATTTTTACAAGAAAGTGTTTCTCCATCTAATAAAGAACTATTTAAAAATTTACTTATTCCTGAATTAGATCGAGCAAATAGTATCATTACAAAATTTTTATCTCTTTCAAAAACACGTGAATTTAAAAGAGAACCCTTTCCCATTAATACATTTTTACGTGAGTATATTCAACAGTTACTAGTTAGTGAAGTTTCCTTGCATAATATTTCAATTGATTATAACTTCTCTAATGAATTAGATGATATTTTAGTCAATATTGATCGACATGAACTTGTTCAAGTGTTTTTAAATCTATTTCAAAATGCCGTCGATGCTCAAGGCGACGAACCTCTTTCTATTCAAATTACTAGTTATCGCCTTGATAACTTCGTTCGGATTACTTTCACAGATAATGGAATTGGTATTCCTCCAGCTATTCAAGAATATATCTTTGATCCATTCTTCTCAACGAAGGATTCGGGAACAGGACTAGGCTTGTCAGTAACAAAAAAAATCATCCAAAATCATAACGGCACGCTCAAAATGACTAGTGCTTCAAACGGTACAACTTTCACTATTTCTATTCCAATCTTACCTAAAACAACCCTTGAAAAATTAAATCAATGTAAATAAAGGACTAATGCACGAACTACATGCCAATTGTTAAACACTCCCAACAATTAGCATGTAGTTTTTTATGTTGCACTTTTCTTCTTTACATTATATAAACCTTTCTCTATATCTTACTTATTTCTTTCTAGGTGGGCCAATTTCTTATTTTTTTAGAAATGGTAGTTTGTCCATCACGAATTTAGTATAAATTTCATTTTAATATATAGTAATGACTAATGATTCTATGAAAGAAAAGAATGAAAAGATGAACAATAAAAATAAAGGAAAAGTATTTTATGGTAATGATTGTTGTGAAGTCAGAACTTGCAGTCACATTAACATCCCTAAGTCAGAACTTACAGAATTTGTTAGACTTCTTCAAACTCTTGGTCAAGCTATTCTAGTTCAATATGGATCTGGTTGCCTAGGCGGAGGAACTACGGGGACTACTGGTGCTCAAGGGCCTCAACAAGGACCTGCGGGCGATACAACTGCGACACTATCTGTCTTCCGAATTTACTAACCACAATTTCCGAAAATATTTTGGGAGGACTAGGCACATTTATAAGTAATAGATGTGATTTTGATTGACTATTAAATCTCTCTTTTAATAAAAAGGAGCACTTATTTGGGAGGATAAGTGCTCCTTCTTTACGTTTCTTTACCTCAAATTTACTCTATCTTAATCCTCTTTTTGTATGATAAATAATGAAGTCAAAGATATGAAAGAGGGATGAAAATGAGAGTTATGTCACTAATACGCATTTGGTTTGCTCTTATGGTATGCATTATTTTATGTGTAGGAT
This sequence comes from Bacillus cereus group sp. MYBK5-2, assembly GCF_051915685.1. NCBI lineage: Bacteria > Bacillati > Bacillota > Bacilli > Caryophanales > Bacillaceae > Bacillus > Bacillus cereus group sp. MYBK5-2. The sequence continues at coordinate 679,136 of NZ_JBQAFE010000001.1, read as the reverse complement.
TTTTTTTAACTCTAAAATATTCCACTATATCAAAAGCAGAGAGAAAAACTGTTCCATACAAACTTTTGTATACAAAACAAAGCAACATCCCTTATTCCAATGCAACAAATAATGAAAAAAAAGTTATAAAAGGAATGCTTATTACGAAAGCTTCTAGTTCCGAGGCGTTACTCCAAATCGCTGAAACGATTAAAGATCAGTATACAAATAAAAAAATCGATGAAATTACACTTTCTATCCACAATGAAAATAATGGTAAGTACGAAGAAGAATTGCCTTACGAACCTATTAGTAAAGGCAAAATAATCGTCACATACGATTCCGAATCCTTTGGCAGTACGAATATTGTACTTAATGAGTAATATCATGTATCTCAACGGATATGGATTAATAGCTAATTAAGATAGACAAAAATCTCTACCGATTAAAATTTTATTTTGTTTTCATACAAAAAAAGAGGCGAATTTTTTTATTCGCCTCTTTCTTTTACCAAAATGAAGGAATCCATTCTTTCACTTTATCAAGCCACTCTTGTTGCTCTTGTTTTCGTTGTTGTTCCTCTTCTTTCCTTCTCTTCTCTTCTTCTTTTCTTCGTTTTTCCTCTTCTATTGTAGTCAATTGTTTTTTATAATCAGCCTCAGATATGAGCGATAACTGGAATGCTTTTTGAGCTGGATTTGCGTTTGCTTTTTTCATAATATCCCGGAACATTGTCGTCGTAATTTGACTACCACCCGGAACATAATGATCGCTATCTGTTTTATCATATCCTACCCAAATCGCACCTACCAAATCTGGCGTGTATCCAACAAACCATGAATCCTTTGCACCGGTGCTCGGGCCATTTACAATTTGAGTAGTTCCTGTCTTACCTGCCGTATCAACATTATTAACTTTCGCCTTTTCGCCCGTTCCCTTTTCGACAACACCTTTTAATAAATATGTCATCTTTTGAGAAACTTTCTCGCTCGTCACTCGTGTCTCTTTCTTATACCACTTTCCAAGCGTTTCACCTTCAGCATTTTGTACCTCCCTAATTGCATGAGCTTCCACTTGGACTCCATCATTTGCAAATGTACTGTATGCTTGAGCCATTACAAATGGAGATGTCCCCACATGCATACCGCCTAAAGCAATCGGATACGTACGATCTTCTGGCACTAATGGGATACCAAATCGCTCTAAAGATTTCAATCCTTTATCTAATCCAATTTGTTCTAATAGCCACACAGCTGAAACATTGTACGACTTTGCCACAGCTTCATACATTGTCACATCACCGTGGAAAGTATGATCGCTATTTTGTGGTTTATATTCTTTAATGTTAAATGGTTCATCTTTTAATATATCGTATACTTCATATCCTTGTTCTAACGCTGGTACATATACAGCCAAAGGCTTTAACGTTGAGCCAGGTTGTCTTTTTAATTGGGTTGCATGGTTAAACTGTAAAAACTGATACGGCCCTCTGCCTCCAACTAGAGCTGGTACACCACCTGTTTTGGGGTTCATAAGAACTACACCCGTTTGCATAAGTTGGTCTGAGCCACTATCTTTGAAATAACTATCATTATTCACAACGTCTTCTACAGCCTGTTGTTTTTTCGGGTCAAGCTCTGTATAAATACGATAACCACCCGCTAAAATTTCATTTTGTGTTAATTCGTACTTTTCCATCGCTTCTCTAACAATATAGTCTACATATTGAGAGTATTTTCCCTTATATTTATCATCAACGCCACGTTTTAACACAAGTCCGCTCTCTTTTTCTTTATTATACTGTTCGTCAGAAATATACCCTTGCTCTTTCATTAAACTTAATACGACATTACGTCTTTCAATTGACTTGTTAAAGTTTTTATAAGGTGAATACGCAGATGGTGCTTTAATCAAGCCCGCAATCGTTGCAGCTTCTGAAATTGTTAAATCTTTTACATCTTTATCAAAATAAGATTTAGCTGCCCTTTTTATACCCCAAGCACCTTCACCAAAATAAATTTGGTTCATATACATTTCAATGATTTCATCTTTCGTATACGTGCGCTCTATTTTTTTCGTTAAAAAATATTCCTTTATTTTTCGGGAGTATGTGCGGTCTTGTGTCAGAAATACATTTTTCGCAAGTTGTTGTGTTATTGTACTTCCCCCTGCTACAACTTCTCCTGCTGTAATATTTTTAAAAACCGCACTTATAATTCCACTATAATAAATACCATGATGGTTAAAAAATTCCTTATCTTCTACTGCAACAATTGCCTGAACCATAATATCAGGAATATCTTTTCTTTTAACGCCTTCTGTTTTCGAGGAAGCTAATTTAGTTGCGACCTCATTATTTGCATCATAAATTAAAGTCGGTTGTGGAACAGCTTGTTTTAATTCAGATATGTCTTGAATGGAAATTATTATATTTACAGCAATAAATAGAGTAACGAATACACTTCCCAATACAATTAATGAATTACGAAGTTTCTTCCTCTTATTGAACCACTCAAGCATTTTTTTAAAATGAGTGTTCTTCAATTTCATTCGTTCACTTCCTTCATTTATTTACACTCTTCTTTTTAAAAGGAAGAATATACCGCCTTTTAAATTTATTATAATAACGTAGTCATTCCTATAGTGTAAAGCTTTTCTTTTACATTCATACTTTTTGCAAGAAAAGGACATTCTACAAGTAAGATATTCACTATTGGATATTAATATTATTAATAGAACAACGAGAGTTATGTTAAGTTTTTGTAAACTTTTCGATAAAATGTTTTAAAAAACGACAGTTTTTTGTTAGAATTGATTAGCCAATATATTTTACATATATTACTTTTGTGGGGGTAACAATAATGGTCTTTAAATCAAAAAAAGATAAATTTTCTGAAATGTTAATGAATGTTTCCGAAAATTTAAAAGAAGGCGCGCAGTTTTTCGTGGAGTATAAAATTAAAAATGCTAGCGATTTAAAAGAGTTTTCTATGCGCATGAAAGAGTATGAGTCAAAAGGTGACTCATTTATTCACGAAATCATTATGGAGTTAAACAAAGCGTTTATCACTCCGATTGAGCGTGAGGACATCCTACAACTTGCAATGAGTATGGATGATGTATTAGACGGATTAGATCACAGTGCTGGTCTGTTCGAAATGTATTCTATTACAGAAGCAGATGAATACATGATTAAATTCGTAGAAGCAATTAATCAATGTGCGATTGAGATTGCAAACTCTGTTGAATTAATGTCTAACAAAAAATTAGTCGACATTCGTACAAATGCGATTAAGATTAAGGATTATGAATCACAGTGTGATGATATTCGCCGTCATGCGATTAAGAACTTATTCTCTCGTGAAAAAGATCCGATTAAGATTATTCAATTTAAAGAGATTTACGAAGAGCTTGAAGAAGTAGCTGATAGCTGTCAAAGCGTTGCAAACGTATTAGAAACAATTATTATGAAGAACGCGTAAGGAGTTTGATCATGGATACACTCTTGATACTGACCGTTTTAGTAGTCATTTGCGCTTTAGCTTTTGACTTTATCAATGGATTTCACGATACAGCAAACGCTATTGCAACGGCTGTTTCAACGAAAGCTCTAAAGCCTAGACATGCCATTATTATGGCGGCTATTATGAACTTTTTAGGCGCAATGACATTTACAGGTGTAGCAAAAACGATTACAAAAGATATCGTTGATCCATTCGCCTTACAAAATGGTTCTCTTGTAATTTTAGCTGCTTTGCTTGCGGCAATAGCTTGGAACTTAATTACTTGGTACTACGGTATTCCAAGTAGTTCTTCGCATGCAATTATCGGCTCAATCGCAGGTGCAGCAATTGCGGCCGCTGGGATTAGCTCGCTAAATCTTAAAGGATTTATTAAAATTATTGAAGCTTTAATCATTTCACCGATTATCGCTTTCGTTATTGGTTATACCGTATACAGTATTTTTAAAGTAGTATTTAAAAACTTTAACTTAACAAAAACGAATAAGAACTTCCGTATATTCCAGATTTTCACTGCAGCATTACAAGCCTACACACACGGTACGAATGATGCACAAAAAGCAATGGGAATCATTACGATGGCTCTTATGGCTAATAACTATCATACTTCTAGCGATATCCCGTTCTGGGTACAATTATCTTGTGCTATCGCAATGGGGCTTGGTACTTCTGTCGGCGGATGGAAAATTATTAAAACTGTCGGTGGACAAATTATGAAAATTCGTCCTGTAAATGGTGTAGCTGCCGATTTATCATCATCACTTGTTATTTTCGGTGCAACATTCATTCACTTACCGGTTAGTACGACGCACGTTATCTCTTCTTCTATTTTAGGGGTTGGTGCTTCTCACCGTGTGAAAGGGGTAAAATGGGGAACTGCAAAACGCATGTTAATTACATGGGTTATTACACTTCCTATTTCAGCTTCTTTAGCTGCTCTGTTTTACTACCTATTACATTTTGTTTTCTAATCAAAAGTCGTCTTCCTTATTTTTCTAGGAAGACGACTTTTTTGTGAACAAGCCTATTTCTCATTAAAAAGCGTGTATAATAATTGGTGGATAAGTTATTTAGAGGAGTTGGCAATTTTGGAATACATCATGTTACTTTTCATCGGACTAATCGCCGGAACAGTCGGCAGCCTAGTTGGGCTTGGAGGCGGAATTATTATTGTTCCGTTATTAATTGGATTACACAGTTTATCACCACAACTTGCAGTAGGGACTTCTATGGTAACAGTCGTTTTCACAGGACTATCTTCCACCCTTACTTACATGAAGCATAAGCGAGTAGATTATAAAAGTGGACTTATTTTATTTATCGGAAGCGGCCCTGGTGGTATTATCGGATCATGGGCAAATAAATTTTTAAACCAAGACACATTTTCTTTATACTTTGGGATTTTCCTTATATTCGTCTCAATTCTACTTATGCTTCGAGACAAATTAAAACCTCTTTCCCTCTCAAATACGTCTGTAATTAAGCGTTCTTTTACAGATAATGATGGAAATACTGTACACTACCAATTCCCACCGTTTCTTGCTATCTTTATCGCCTTTATAGTTGGGTTTATATCTGGATTATTTGGAATTGGTGGCGGTGCCTTACTTGTTCCAGCAATGATGCTTCTTTTTGCATTCCCAGCACATATTGCAGTAGCAACTTCAATGTTCATCGTATTTCTATCAGCAATTGTAAGTTCTGCAACTCACATCTCACTTGGAAATGTCAGCTGGATTTATGCATTAATCCTGATTCCGGGTGCATGGATTGGCGGAAAAATCGGGGCTTACATTAATACAAAACTAAGTGGTAACGCCGTAATTAATTTATTACGTATTACGTTGATTATTCTTGGAACTAGATTAATCATTATTTCCCTTTTATAACGTATTCTTTTTAGAATGCGTTTTTCTTATACACATGAATATAAAAATCCTCCGAGGAGAACAAATAAAATTAAACAAACACATAATAACATATAATTTGAAATATGTACTTTCTTCAAGTTGACCACTCCTATAACTGCGACTGTTATCTTTATGATAGCGAAAAAATAGTTCACTTGCAGTTACAGAGTGCTAACAATGCAAAATCAATTATTACAAATTTTATCCTTATATTTCATTTCTTTGTATATTCTATCGATTTAATAAAAAAAGATGTCATATTGACATCTTTTTTAATGAAGAAGTGACCACCCCATGAAGTCTTCATGTACTTGGCACGCCCTCTTATCGTTTCGATCATATAATTCAGCATAGCTATCTGTTTCTTCATCATAAGCCATCGTATAAATAATTTGGCCGTCTACTTCAACGGATAAAACGACTCCACCTTTCATCTCTTCTACATGAATGATAGCATTCGCCGGAATTCTCATATCCGTCATTCTCATCGCATCTAACAATATACTAAACCCCCTACAGCGTATTCATTGCTAGTACTATTACACACTAAATAGTATACTACTGTAATAGCATACATTTCGTCAATGAAATTGCTGTTGAAATAGCATATTGTCTATATACATATACGCTAAAATAGAAGAAATAGAAACATATTAATGGGGGGCTAACATTGATTCTACACAAAGGAGATGTACTATTCCGTCAAGGCGAGGACGGTCCTTTATACTTTATAAAAACAGGCTTATTAAAAGTAGTTCGGCTAGAAGAAAACGGAACACCATTTTTATTCAATATTATCGTTCCAGGTGAAACGATACCTCATCATTCTTTAATTTCACCGAAAGAATATCACGGTACAGCTATCGCTTTAATAAAAACAGAAGTGGAACCGATCACTAGTAGTGAATGGTATGAGAGGCTTCAAGCAAATCCCGAATCGTATGCTAACATTGCTATGCAATTGCAATCTAAATTAAGAATGATGCAACAACGAATTGATCAATTGACAACCGTCTCTCCGAAAGAACGTCTTCATCGTTTACAAGAATGGTTCACTCTATATTTAGGTGACATTCCTATATATGAAATATTAACACAAACCGAAATTGGCCAACTGATAGGTATACGCCGTGAAACAGTAAACCGTTTATTACGAGAACAAATAAAAAACGAGGTAAAATAAATACCTCGTTTTTTTGCTTATTGTAAGCTTGTTGCTGGGCCGAAAAATTCATAATGAATATGCTCTTGTTTCACACTTAAATCAGTTAGTGCAGCATTTATATGCTTCATAAATGCTACTGGACCACAGAAATAGAACTCTGCTTCAGTTGTCGGAATAATAGTTTTTAACCATTCACTTTCAATGAAACCTTCTTTATCAAAGTTCTTCATTTCTAAATCTTTTTCAGTCGGTGCAGAATAACAAGTATATGCTTTAACTTGTTCATATTCATTTTCTACTGCCTTAACGTGTTCTTTCATTGCATGTGTATTACTATTTATTGCTGCATGAACAAAATATACATTACGTTTTGAATCTTGTTCAATTAACGTATTTAACATACTCATCATCGGTGTAATCCCTACTCCACCACTAATTAGTACAACTGGTAATGTTGAATCCATATTTAACACGAAATCTCCCGCTGGTGCACTTACTGGTAAAACATCTCCTTCTTTTACATGTTCATGTAAGTAATTAGACACTTTACCGTCTGGTGTATCTACACCTTTTTCTTTTTTTACACTAATACGATAATATTCTTTCCCAGGAGCATCGGATAAACTGTATTGACGATTATGTGTATATGTCTCACCTTCAATATTGATTTGAATCGTTACATATTGACCTGGGATGAATGAAGAAACTTTCCCTCCATCTTCAGGTTTCAAATAAAATGACGTAATAACATCGCTTTCCTTCACTTTTTTTACAATCACAAAGTTGCGGAAGTCTTTCCATCCACCTTCTTTATGTGCAGCTTCTTCATACATCTCTGCTTCAATGCTAATGAATGCATCAGCAATGACACCATATGCTTCTCCCCATGCATTTAAAACTTCATCAGGTGCACCTGCGACCTCTTTAATGGCACGTAGTAAACATGTACCTACAATCGGATAATGCTCTGCTTTAATACCTAAACTTCTATGCTTATGACCAATTTGTTTTACAACTGGAATAATAGCTTCTAAATTATCAATGTACGTTGCAGCTGCATAAACAGCATTCGCTAACGCTTGTTGTTGTCTTCCCTTTTTCTGATTTGTATGGTTGAAAATATTCAATAACTCCGGATGTTCCGAAAATAAAATTTCATAAAATTTCGTTGTAATTTCAACGCCTTTTTCTTGTAATAATGGTACTGTTGACTTTACGATTTCAATTGTTTTTGCACTTAACATTGTATCCCACTCCTCTATTTCCTTAACTGTTTTTAGTTTAACTGAATCTTATAATGCAGATTGTGATTTTAATCACTATTAACACGGTGTTTTTGTGAATAATATATGAACATTATATTTACAAAAGAAAATAAGCTAACTAGAATTCTAGCTAGCTTATTATTTTGTTTGTATAGCTTGTTCAATTACTTTTATATCTTTCCCATCGCCAAACTCCGTATATCCCCAGATATTCGTTTCACCTCTATATTTATTTACGATAATATCCAAGTCATGATATACACGGTGGGCATACACTACATACTCAATATTTTGAAGTTCCACACCTTTTTTTACAATTTCATAGCTTCTATTTACATCGCGTTTTATTTTTTCATTCTTTATTTCTGTATGTATATTTTTTAACGATGATTCTTGTTGTTGAAACCATTGCTTAAATTGATTCCAATCCCCGTCTGTATAATTCTCTGCTTTACCGTAATTTAAGAAATTATTATAGCTTTCATGTGTCATTCGAATAAAATTTAGCACTTTTGTCTCTTCTTGCACATCTTCTATTTGAGCTATTGTATTTACCTCAGCAGGCTTATTCGCATAATGTAACAGCACTTTCATAAGACTATAGCTTGCAATGATCATCACGATAATAATCCCGAATACACTTAACAATTTCTTCATATACAGAACTCCTTCTCTACTAAAAATATTACAATGTATGACTATACTTGTAACTTTCTCTCGTAGAAATATAATTCCTGTATAAATTCTTCCTATCATTTCGACAATATTTTTCTATACATTTCTCGTTGGCAAATGTTCTTGTAAAACAATATATCCTTCATAAGCTGTGTAACCGAGTATAGCCATTAATCCGATATAACAAGCAAATACTGTCCATTTCGTTTTCGCATCCACTTTATAATAGTTTTCTTGTTGTTCCTTTTCTGTTTTCCATTCATTTAATTTTCTTTCTGACGCTTCAAATGCTTCCCTTATGTGAATTGTATACTCATCTTTTTCATCTTCATATGGAACATAATCTAACGGTTCGAACTTCGGTAAAAGATACTCTAACACTTCCATTTTTTGAAGTTCACCTATTTGTAACTCTTTTTCCCGTTCTCTTTGTCTTAATGCATTCATCTCATGATGCATCACGTATATAGTCCGATGTACAGCACCCGTTTCTTTTAATTCCTCTTCAAGCCTAGTAACATATTCTTTCATCCCATCAATTTTACGCCCTAATTCCTTAATCGGCTCATCTCTCTTTATTACTCTATATAACTCCATACAACCGATAATAACAATAAATCCTCCCAAAATACTTTTAAAGTAAATTGAATAGCCAAGTAATAAAATAAGGCCTGCTCCCCAAATTTTAGTACTGACAACTGAAATAATTCGCCCACCATCTAGCGGCGAAACGGGAATTAAATTAAAGAAATTAATCATACTTCCAAGCAAAATAACAAGCGCCCAAAATGGCTCTTTCGTCATTATATAAAGCGGTATCGCTGGTAAAAATGACAGAAGTCCGAAAAGCGGACCCATATAGGCAATGTAAGCTTCATCTTTTGCATTTTTCGGCATCTCTTTCATTCCAATAAGGGCCCCCATAAATGGAATAAAGATTGCTGGCGATGTTGGGATCCCCTTTCTTTTCGCAGCCCATAAATGGCCCATTTCATGAACAAACAACAAATAAATGAGCGCCACTCCAAATTTCCAACCATATAGAACTGCGTATGCGCCAAGCGATAGAAACATACTAAATACCGTTGAAAACTTTGCTAATTTAAAAATTGCAAATACCCACTTTAACTTAGACAGTAAAAATAGACCTATCGCAACAATAATTCCCCATAATCCTTTTTTATTATTTTTCATATTCCTCTCCTTTATCTCTCATTAATGAATCATATCATTCATCAAAGCTTGTTCTTTTCTCTATTATGACATATTTTTTTCTATTGTTAGAAATAATGTTTATATAATCCATTTTCAGCCAAAAATATAAATAAAAGGAGGTGTACACAAATGAATTTACAATCTCTTATAATAGGTGCTCTATCGTTTTTAGCTTCAACTCTTATTTTTTATACCGTTAGTTACGTATTATTATTAGATTTGTTGCCCAATCACGTATTTATTGCCCTTGTCATCCTTTCCGCTCTTATGATTTCTTTTCTTATTACACGAAAATCAATGAATGAGCCATCTACAAAAGCAAAGTAATAGAGAGGGGTGCTTTCCCCTCTCTATTATCATTTCCTAGGAAAGGTCATATAGATTTGACGAGTTTACATTCATTCCAATCCGTAAGGGCTAATTAAAGTCTCACTTTATCTTTGAAAATTCATTTTTTCACCATAATCTTTAACAATCTGAATTATATTTTGAAACACACCTATTTTTTCTTTTTCACTGTTTAATATTTTCAAATCATAATTTTCGTAATATGTTTCTAATGATTTTAATTGTGATTCTGAAGCGCTGTTTATCGGAACAGTAGCATGTAATTCATATTGCTTATACCCTTCCTTTACTTTTTCACCTAAAATCATTTCACTCTCTTTTGCTCCAATTAATTTTTGAACTTTTTCTGGAAAATTGAGTTGCAAATAATATTCTTGCTCCTTCACTAACTTATTGTATAGTGATTGTGAAATCGTATACCGTACCGTATAATTCACGTTTTGATCGCCTGTTTTAATATGAAACGCGGTAATCTGCAAATCTTTTTTTGTTACTTCCGTTAAAGGGCTTACCTGCATCTCATCTTCTTTTTGTTCTGAGACATTTGGAAATATATCCAAAAGCTTTTCCGTATCTTTTTCATTCAACATATACATAGCTTTCTTATATTGCACCCATCCTCGTCTATCTTCTCCCCTTAACCATGCATAATAAGTTTCTTTTTTCCCATCTCTACTAATTTGTATTTCATATTCAGGTTCACCGAAGCTTCCTGTTATTTCTTGTTTCTCAGCTTTATTCAAAATGTCTATTACTAACTTCGCTTCTGATTCCTGCAACTTTTTCTCTTTATGTTTTTTTTGTATAACGGTTACCCCTATTGTTTCTTTCACTTCATTCACCGTCTCTTCTACTTTTTTTGTTTCTTTTTTCGGTTCAACTTGACCACAAGCTGCTAGTAACATAACAAACAACAACACCAATACATATTTCCCTTTCAAATTAATCCTCCTCTTACGATAAGAAATCCTTATAATCTTCATACATAAAACAAAAACGTGACATCCTATTAAATACGCTATACTAATCATTGAAAGGAGGTCTTTATCATGTCCATTAATTTTCATGATGAAAATAATAAGTACACATATGCAACAAGAAACGCTCATATTTCTTGGGCTGAAATGGTAAAAAACATTACAGAAATACAAAACAAGCAAATAATTGATATCGGCTGTGGTGGTGGGATTTATACGAAAGAACTCGCTCTTATGGGAGCCAATAATGTTGTGGGACTTGATTTTTCAAAAGAAATATTACAAGCTGCAAAAGAAAATTGTAACAACTTTTCAAACATTTCATTCATCCACGGTGATGCACATAATATCCCATACCCTAATGAAACATTCGACATAGTTATTTCGCGTGCAGTTATTCATCATTTACAAGACATTCCTACATTTTTACGTGAAGCTTCTCGTATATTAAATAAAAACGGTGTACTTATTTTACAAGATCGAACAATTGAAGATTGTACAATTCCAGGAAGTCCCGAACACATTCGCGGATATTTTTTCTCTCTATTTCCAAAACTTATTGAAATAGAGTCAAAAAGACGTCCAAAAACCAACACTATACAGACAGAATTACAAAAACATTCTCTTCATGTACTTCCCGCACAAACACAATGGGAAATACGAAAAATACATGATTCTGTAGAAGCATTATTGCAAGATTTATCTCCTCGAACAGGTCGATCTATTCTATATGAGTTAACAGATGATGAACTTTCTCAACTTCTACAACATATACAGACCGCATTACAAAACGTCTCTCCTATTATTGAAAGAGATCGATGGACAATTTGGAGCGCCATGAAGTTGTAAGGAAGGAAGCCTCACAAAATAATGTGAGGCTTCCTTTCTTTCATAATCTAATTTTGCAACACTCTTGATATCCTCCACTTCTGGCCTGTGCACTTCCACACTTCGGACATACTAAATATCTAGACTGATTTGTCAATAAACTACCTTTTTGAAAGAGTAAAACTTCTGCTTGTTTAAACGAACGCGAATAATATAACCACATAAAACCAATTATAGCAATAATGCCAAATAATACTCCCATCGCAAGCATTTCAGTCACCTCTTTTGGTTTGTTCTTTCCAGCAAGTGGATTGTTGTATTATTCTCTGTAAATTCAAACAATCCCTTCTTTACTCTTATAAATATCAACTTTCTCTATAAATTTTACAATTCTCCGCAAATTTTCACTCCCATTTTACAATTCATCATTTCCTTTACAACAACGAATATCACTTTCGATATTTCCGTATATAAATATATCTTTCAAAAAACATATTGACTTTCTAAAAAAAACATGCAACAATACTGTCAGAATACTTGAATAAAAATTCATTGACGAGAACGAGTACGTTATAGAACTGTTCCCCAGAGAGTTGGCGATTTGCTGAAAGCCAACGTTCAGCGCGTAACCGAAAATCATCTCCGAGAAGTAGAACCGAATGTTACAGTAAGTTCTTACCGGCCGTCCCCCGTTACAAGGAACACGTATCATGTTGTACGTTGCAAAGCCGTATACATATAGATTTATTTCTACATGTGTAAATTAGGGTGGTATCGCGGGTAAATATAACTCGTCCCTTTCTTTAGGGACGAGTTTTTTGTGTTCTTACAAATGAATTTAAAAAAGGAGGAAAAACAATGAACACTGTATCAAAAAAACATATTTTTTTCACGGGTCTTATGCTATTTTCTTTATTTTTTGGGGCAGGTAATTTAATTTTCCCTCCCATGCTTGGCCAAAATGCAGGTGAAAACTTTTGGCCAGCAATGATTGGATTTTTACTAACAGGAGTTGGCTTACCACTACTAACTGTTATCGCAATTTCTCTATCTGGAAATGGAATGCAGCAACTTGCAAGTCATGTTCATCCATTATTCGGAATTTTCTTTACAGTAATTGTATACATTGCTATCGGTCCATCTATGGGCATCCCACGTGTTGCAAATGTCGCTTATGAAATGGGTGTTAGTTCTTTCTTACCAGAAACAATCCGCTCTAGCAGCCTAGTGCTATTTGTATATACAATCATCTTCTTTACTATCGTATTTTGGCTGAGTTTGAATCCATCTAAACTTGTTGATCGTATTGGAAATGTATTAACACCTATTTTATTACTCTCTATTTTCTTATTGTTTGTTAAAAGTGTATTTACACCACTTGGGCAATCAGGACCAGCAATGCAAGAGTATCAAACTTCTCCAATCTTCAAAGGCTTTATGGAAGGCTACTTAACAATGGACACTATTTCAGCACTTGCATTCGGAATTATCGTTGTAAATGCAATTCGCTCTAAAGGTGTGAATGATCGTAAGTCCATTGCCATCGCCACAGCAAAAGCAGGGCTTATTGCCGCTACAGGGCTCGTACTTGTATACGGTGCACTCGGCTGGCTTGGGGCAACTAGCGTCTCGCTCGGATATGCAAAAAATGGCGGACAGCTACTTACTGTTATCGTACAACAATTATTCGGTCCATACGGTTTGCTCCTATTATCTCTTATCGTTACACTCGCTTGTTTAACGACATGCGTTGGACTCGTATCTGCGTGCAGCCAATATTTTTCAACATTATTGACTACATTTTCATACAAAACGTTCGCGAGTATCATTTGCGCATTAGGATTACTAGTTGCCAACTTAGGTTTAACGAAAATTATCGCAATCTCTGTTCCAATTCTACTTGTTGTGTATCCAATTGCGATTGTACTCGTACTACTATCATTACTTCATAAATACTTCGGTGGATATCGCTCTGTTTATGTAGGTGCTTTAATTGGAGCAGCTGTAGTGAGCGTATTTGATGGATTAAAACAAGGTGGTATTTCAGTTTCATTTATCACACCATATTTTGAATTTATCCCTTTATATAATGAAGGAATCGGCTGGCTAATACCAGCATTAGTAGGAGGTCTTATTGGTCTTGCAATGGCTAAGTTAAGCGGTACGAAAAAAGTTCCATTAGTAACCGAATCTCACGAAGTAAAAGCCTCCTAAAAAAACTCCCAAAAGGGAGTTTTTTTACATTTGATACGCAGCATGATTAAAACTGCTTATTTTATAAGCCTTCGTATAATATTCAATATTCGTATCAACTGTTTCTACCTTGACAACATCATAGCGCTCTTCTTGCTTTACTAAAAATAAATAGTATTCCTCTGTTGCCTCAATAATCGCAATTTTATCTGTTTCAACATTATATTGTTCACAAAGCGCTTGTAATGCGTTCACATAATCCCCTAATTTTTTAGACTTATCCATTCCGAATATAGTTTGAACTAACATATACATTCTCCCCTTTATATGTACTGTTAACACCTCAATGATAACGCTTACATTATTTGTCGTCAATAAAAACATTCAATTGTTTTAACGCCAAATCTATATTGTATCGAGCCAATAATCAGCGAGGAATTCCCCGCCAATTAAAGTTTTACTTTATCCCGCATTAACTGCCCGTAAAAGTCCGATTGGTGAGGGCTGATAATCAGTGGGAGAGGAACAACCTCCCCACTGATTAAAGTTTCACTTTATCACTTCGTTAATTGATGCCTAAATGCATAAATAACCGCCTGAGTACGGTCACTTACATTCAATTTATTTAATATATTACTCACATGTGTCTTTACCGTTTTCAGTGCAATAAATAACTCGTCCGCAATCTCTTGATTACTTTTTCCCTCTGCAATTAATAACAAAATCTCAAACTCTCTTTCCGTTAAATCATCATGCAAAGGTTGCTCTTTCTTTTGACGCATACGGGACATCATTTTCCCGGTAACTTTCGGCTCTAATACTGTTTCTCCATCATAAGTAGCTCGTACAGCATCAGCAATATCACTTGCTCTTGATGTTTTTAATAAGTAACTGGTCGCCCCAGCCTCAATAACAGGATACAATTTTTCGTCATCTAAAAAGCTTGTTACAACTACAATTTTTGCTTCTGGCCATTCTTGAATAATAGCACGTGTTGCTTCGACACCATCCATCTCATCCATAACAAGGTCCATTAAAATAATATCCGGCCTTAATTGCAATGCTAATTCTGATCCTTTTCTTCCATTCTCAGCTTCCCCTACTACTTCAATATCTGGCTGTGTCGATAAATATGCCGATACACCCATACGAACCATTTCATGATCATCGACAAGCAATACTTTTATCATACTTCTCCCCCTCTCTCAATCATAATCGGTACTTTTACTTCTATTTGTGTACCTTTGGCCGGGAAACTAAGTACCTTAAGTGTCCCACCAATTTCATGAACACGCTCTTGCATCGATCTTAGGCCATATGAACCAGCCTTATTAACCCCTACTTCAAACCCAACGCCGTCATCAATGATTTTTAAAATCGCATATTGATCAATTTTTCGAAGGCGCACTTCTGTTTTCTTTGCCTTCGCGTGTCGCAACGTGTTTGATAGCGCTTCTTGCACAATACGGAATAAATGATCTTCTACACCTTTTTTTAATTCTATTGGCTCAATAAGCCATTCAATTTTCATATGTTGTTTTCGCGATAATTCCGTTAATAATTCCTCTATACCTTCTGTCAGTTTCTTACCTTCCAATTGTACAGGACGTAAATGAAGGAGCAATGCTCTCATTTCTGATTGAGCATTTACAACCATATTTTCAACAAGTTGCAATTGTTTTTTTGTCACATCTGGAAATTCAGTTATTTGTTCATTAATCGCTGACATCATCATCGACATTGCGAAAAGCTGCTGACTTACTGAATCATGCAACTCCCTTGCTAAACGATGCCTTTCTTGAGAAATCGCTTCTTGTCTCATCTCTTCATTCCAATGAGCTCGTTCATTCGTTACTTTTTGAAAGAGTCCAGCTTGCTCCTCTAATCGACGAGCCAGAACGATTACTTTTCGTTCCACTTCATGAAATTCATCATCTGCAGTAAACGAAACATCGCTCGGAAAATTCCCTCGCTCTACTTCAAATAGAAAAGTATTTAATCCTTGTATACGCTGCTCTATATAATAACCGATTGCATATCCTACAATTCCCCCGATAAGTAAACTTGTAGTCATAATAAACAAGCCAATTGGAACAGAAGCGATGGATTCCTTCCATAATAAATCATACACTTGTTGCTCGCTTTTCCATACATATACAATTGTACAAATGAGTGCGATACTAACAGAGGACAACATAGAATAACGAATATACATCCACGAAATATTTTTTTGTTTCTTCATTATACTTTCCTCACTTCCGTGTCGCCTACGACAAGCGAAGAAATAATTTTAATACGTCGAGGAGCCTCTTTATACTGCTCTGTTCTAAATGTAACATTGCGGTTAAACCCTGTCTCTTCATGACCTGGCAAGAGCACACGTCCGACAATAACAGAATGATTTAAAGAAAGTTCAATATCATACGGCACATATAAACGAATATTACCAACGACACCCCGAATAACAATTACCGTTTCCCCTTCTGGAATCATAGCAGTTGTTAAATCTATTTCCACATCACAAGCACCATATTGAACATTAATATCCTCAAGTTCATAAATATGATCCATCATTCGTACATTGCCTACAAACATATTTTTCAAATATGTTTCTGTACGATATATTTGCTTCTCTTCGTCTATAATCCCTTTTTCTTTAATTTCAACCTTCATTGCTTTTTGCTGATGCCCTTGTTGAATCAATTGATAACCAATTAAAGCTAAACAAGCAAATACGACAAGAACAAATGCTGCTGATGAAAATAAGAAAAATAAAAATACGATACCACCAACAAATAAAAATACATTTCCCCGTACATAACGATTCTTTTTACGATAATGCCTTCCAAACATAAGCATAATAAATGCAAAAATGAGACCACCTGGTTCAAAATGTCCAAGTATCATATCAAGAAAAAGACCGAATCCAAATATGATGAGGAGCATCCCCATTAATTGTGTCTTTGAAAAATGTTTCTTCATTTCAGCTCCCCCCTTCTTGTCACATATACATAGAAGAAAAGGCATTGCTTTCCAACACCTTTTCTCCTATCACTATATCATAAGCCTGTTTTATAATATACTACTATTATTTTGTTAACTCTTTCGTTAACGATACATCATTCTTTTCTTTCATTTCACGCTCAAGTTTTGCAATTTTCATATCAAACGTGTCACGCTCATGCTCTTCATTCATACGAGTTTCTAAGTCACGAATATGATCTTCAATCTCTTCAAATCGTAAGAACGGATTATTTTCATCCATTTTATGCATCGCAGTATTCATACGACGATTTGCATGTGCCATATTTTCACGTGCCATTAGTTCCATGCGCTTTGCGTGCATTTCTTTTAATTTATTTTTCATTTCAGAAAGACGACGCTCTAACTCATCAATTTGCTCTACAACACCTGCATACATTTCTTCTAATCGAGTTACTTGCCCTTCATAATAAGCTACCTCTTCTAACGCACGTTCGTGCAATTGTAATTCACCTGCTTCTTGAGCAATGATAGCTTGCTTTGATCTTTTATTAACGAAATAACGTGCTTGCTCAAGCTCACGAGCAAAATTAGATTTTAATGTTTTATGACGCTCAATTAACTTCTCAATTTTTGTTATTTCACGCTCACTATCACGTAAATATTGGTTTAACATCGCAATTGGATTTTTTCTTTCCTTCTCATCTAACACGTTATGAAAATCAGCTAAAATTGCATCGCGTACACGTCCGAATAAAGATTGTTTCATTATAAATCTTCCTCTCTTCTACTTTAATTATAATTTGATTTATTGTTTTAGTTTTTCATTAATTTGTTCCACTCATCTTCAAAGTTGCTATATGATTTAGAACTTTCTGGAGCAGATTCAACAACTACATCTTTTTCTTTTTTCCACTCACGGTATCCGTAGTATAAAACCACTAAAGCAGCGATACCGATTAATGCTGGCGAATGAGAAAGTGCAATGGATAAACCGATTAAACCAACAATACCCCAAGCTAACTTTCCAAAAAATGATTTAGCTCGCACAAATGATTTATAGCTCCAATATACAACTCCTGCTCCGATTGCGAATCCTACAATACCAGCAAGACTACCAAGAGCAATTAAAGCCAAAATACCGGCTGCGATAAACGCTAGAAATTGTTTCATCTTGTGCTTGCCTCCCTTCGATTTGATACTCTTATCTTAACTATTTTTTCATCTTTCCATAACGAGCTTAAGAACCGTTTTCTACTCAGACTTAAGACCGAGTCATATTCAGCCCTTTACGCAAAAAAAACGTGCAGAGTCTATTCTCTGCACGTTTTTTAATTACTAACATTCATATTAAATTAAGCTGTTTTATGATACTCTTTTTTCTTAGCTACTTTCGAAAACCTTGGAAAC
Organism: Bacillus cereus group sp. MYBK5-2; assembly: GCF_051915685.1. Lineage (NCBI taxonomy): Bacteria > Bacillati > Bacillota > Bacilli > Caryophanales > Bacillaceae > Bacillus > Bacillus cereus group sp. MYBK5-2. The sequence continues at coordinate 660,668 of NZ_JBQAFE010000001.1, read as the reverse complement.
CCAATTAAAATAGAAACAATCCCACATACTCCAACTAAAATTGGATAAAATGCATACGGTAACAATTCAACTGGAGATAACGCTGCAAATCCTGCTGCCGTTAACATTTGGGCACCGTACGGAATTAATCCTTGCACACAACATGAGAAAAGATCTAATACACTCGCTGATTTACGAGGGTCTATTTCATATTGATCTGCAATATTTTTTGCAAGCGGGCCTGTAAAAATAATTGAAATCGTATTATTCGCTGTACACATATTCGTCATACTCACTAAACCAGCAATACCAAATTCCGCTCCTTTTTTCGAACGAATATTACGTGTTAATACATTCATTAAATATTGAATACCACCATTATATCGGATTAATTCAACCATACCGCCAATTAATATAGCAAGTAATACTAACTCCATCATACCGCCCATTCCAGTCGTTACACTTTTAAAGAAACTTTCTAACGTGTAACTTCCATCTATAAGACCGATAACACCAGATAGTACAGTTCCACCAGTTAATACAATAAGTACATTCCAGCCAAGTAGCGCTGTAATCAGTACTCCTGCGTACGGTAAAATCTTTATCCAATCAAAGCTATGTGCTTTAATCTGCGTGTCACTCCCTGAAGTAACTATTACTAATAGTACAATTGTAATAATAGCCGCTGGTAACACAATTAAAAAGTTCGTTTTAAACTTATCTTTCATTTCTGTTCCTTGTGAACGAACAGCTGCGATTGTTGTATCTGAAATAAATGATAAATTATCACCAAACATCGCTCCGCCAACAACAGTAGCCATTGCAAGCGCAATTGAGATATCAGTTTGACCACTAATACCTACAGCAATCGGCGCTAATGCTGCAATTGTTCCCATTGAAGTTCCCATCGCTAATGAAATAAATGCACCAATAACAAAGATTCCAGCTACGATAAATCCTGGCGGTAAAATAGTTAACGCTAAATTAACAGTTGAGTCTACTCCGCCCATTCCTTTAGCAGTTTCAGAAAACGCACCTGCAAGCACAAAAATTAATACCATAATCATAATATCCGGATTTCCTGCACCTTTAGCGAACCGCTCTACTTTCACATTAAAACTTTCTTTACGATTCATCACTAAAGCGACTCCTACAGCAATTGAAATCGCTACAAGTATCGGCAATTTATAGAAATCACCTGTAATAATTCCAGAACCAATAAATAGCGCCAAAAATATCCCAAGTGGTAATAAAGCTAAACCATTTCCTCTCGTTTCTTTCAAAGTACCATCTCTCCCTAGTTTCAACCTTTTTCTAATGAATAACAAAAGACCTCTTCCGATGAGAAGAGGTCTTATACATCTATAAGAAACACTCTTCTCATCTTTCAAGCACACGCTTGCTGGATTTGGCACAGCACTCTGAAATCGAGTCCGCTGCCGAGGCATCGTAGGGCCAGTCCCTCCGCCTCTCTTTATAAGAAGGTTTCATATTTATTTTTTAATAATAATTTCTTCCCTAACTTTACTCGCTTACAAAACAAAAGTCAATTATTTTTTGTATAGATTTTTTTGGTAATTATACAAAAATTTGAATACAACAATCATTTTAACTTTTCGATTTCTTCTTCCAATATTGAAATCCAATAAAATTCACTATTTTTCATTGTTGCTAATATCCATTTCGTAGTGTACCAAGCTAGCTCATACTCTTCCTTCGTGACATCACCACTTTTATAAGCATCCTCTAGCTCCTCTTCATCTAATACATACACCTTACCGCTAGATAATAATACTACATCTAAATATAAATCATCAAAATACGGTAAACCACGATCGTCTATTTTATATTCTTTCGCCACATCGATATAATATTGCACTAATTTTTTCTGATCATCTAACATAGCGGTAATCGCAAAGTTTTTCCCGTCTATGAAATATTGAATCCACGTATACTGATCCGCTGCAATACAAAGTTCTTCACCATCATATTCTTTACAACTAGGCTCTCTCACCTTTTTTATATCCAGTATTCCGAGCATTCCCTCTTCCATTTGCTTAACCGTATAACTCTTTTCTATTAGTCTCTTCCACGAAGAACCGTCACCATATTTACGTTTCATTATGTCTACTCCTCTTCTATATACAGAAAAGCTCCCACATATTATGTGAGAGCTTGTTCATATTATAATTAAGCCGCTTGACCCTTTTCAGAAATCTCTTTTAAATAAGCTTGTCCTTTTTCAGCGTCATATTGACCTTCCCACTTAGACATAACTACAGCTGCTAAAGAGTTTCCTACAACGTTAACTGCTGTACGAGCCATATCTAAAATACGGTCAATACCAGCAATGAACGCTAAGCCTTCAGGTGGAATACCTACTGTACCAAGTGTCGCTAATAATACAACGAATGATACGCCCGGTACACCTGCGATCCCTTTTGATGTAACCATTAATACAAGCAACAATGTAATTTGTTGTGTAATAGATAAATCAATACCGTACATTTGCGCTAAGAAAATAGCCGCAATTGCTTGATATAAAGTTGATCCATCTAAGTTAAATGAGTAACCTGTCGGAATAACGAAAGATGTAATTGCTTTCGGACAACCGAATTTCTCCATTTTCTCCATGATTTTTGGTAAAACTGTTTCTGAGCTTGCTGTAGAATACGCTAAGATCAGCTCGTCTTTTAAAATCTTAAAGAATTGGAAAATGTTAATTCCAAATATTTTCGCTGTAAGTCCTAAGACAACTACGACGAAGAAAATCATTGCTCCATATACGACAATTAGTAATTTCCCTAATGGAATTAATGAAGCAAGACCAAATGTAGAAACTGTAACACCAATTAGTGCAAACACACCAAATGGTGCAAATTTCATAACTTGGTTTGTTACGTAAAACATCGCGTCAGCTACACCTTGGAAAAATTGAAGAACTGGTCTTCCTCTTTCACCAATCGCTGCTACACCTAAACCAAATAGTACAGAGAAGAAGATAATAGCTAGCATATCTCCGTCAGCTAACGACTTCATAATGTTCGTTGGAACAATATTTACAAATGTATCTGCAAATGAATGACTTTGTACTTGCTCTGTCGTATGTGTATATTTCGAAATATCTGTCTTTGTTAACTGCTCCATATTTACGCCTTTTCCTGGTTGGAAAATATTCGCTATTAATAGACCGACAATAATTGCAATTGTTGTAATGATTTCAAAGTAAATAATTGTTTTTCCGCCTAGTCGACCTAATTTTTTAACATCGCCAACACCAGCAACCCCAACAACAATACTTGCTACAACAATTGGCACAACGATCATTTTAATTAATCGGATGAAAATATCACCAATTGGTTGTAAATAACTCACCACTGCTGGATTGCCAAAGAAAATCGCCCCAACCGCAATACCAAGCGCAAGTCCTATTAATATTTGCCATGCTAGTCCTATTCTTTTCATATTTGTTGTAACCCCCTCTTCGATGTGTCACTCTATCTCTCATTCTATCTCTATAAAACTAAGAAATTAAGAGTATTACATATTATTCGACAATTCACTACATTTTGTCCCTGTTAAAAATCATAAATCAAAAATTTAAATCTGACAACAAAATAACTTTGCCCGAACGCAAATAATTTTCTTGACAAAAAGTAGACCTATGTCAGAAAACCTCACATGAGAACGATTCCTCACTAGTGTTTTATTAGCTTTCCAAGTAATATTTCACCTCATAAAAACGATTACTTTCCTCCTTCATTTTACAGGAAAATTCCAAAATACACCTTTGTTACACATATGAATAAAATGTAAGCACTATGACAATTACAGTTGAAAAATGATAAATTCCGACAAAACTTAGCAATTTTATAAAATTTTCTTTACATTATGATTACAACGATAGACACCCTTCTTCTTATGATATATAACATTCATAGGGAAAGGAGTCAGACAACAATGAAAAAGAAATTTGCAGCGTTTAGTGTTTTAGCAGCAGGAACGATTTTTGCTTCCCCGTTACTTTCACCCGTATACGCTGAAACGAATCAAGATAAATTATCTAACATTCAATCTGAATTAGAAGGCAAACAAAGTGACTTACAAAATAAATCAGTCGAGAAAGAACAAATAGAAAAAGAAATTCAAGAATTACAGAAGAAAATCGATGAATTAACTACTTCCATTAATAAAAATGAGACTGAATTAAACGATACAAAAAAAGAAATTAGCAAAACACAACAAGTAATTACTGACAAAAAGAAACATATAGAACAATTACAAACAAACATAGATACACGTCAGGAAGTTATTAAACAACGATTACAATCTATGCAAGAAAAACCGCGTACAAATATCATTACAGAAGTATTAACAAACTCTACAAACATTGCTGATCTTGTTGATAATATGTACTCCGTAAGTTTAATATTAAACAACGATACAGATATTGTAAAAAAACAAACATCTGATCAAAATGCTGTAACGACAGAAAAAGAGGCTGTTGAGAAAAAAGAACAACAACTGAAAGACTCTGAACAAAAACTAGAACAAAAACAACAAGAATTACAAAATAACCAACAGCAGCAACAAACTCTTATTAACGATCTACATACGAAAGTAGCAAAAGTAGATTCAGAGATTGAAGGATTAGAAGAATCCAAGGGCATTTTAGAAAATCAACGTCAAGCTGTTCAAAAAGCAATTGAAGAAGAAAAACGGGCGGAAGAAGCTCGTAAAGCGGAAGAAGCCCGCCAGGCAGAAGAGGCTCGCAAACAACAAGCTACTAAATCTGCTCAAGCGGCCCCAACACCACATGATACAAATATCGGTGGTTTTATCAAACCAGCAGCTGGATCAAAAACTTCCGGATTTGGTGTACGTTCTTTAGATAACCATAAAGGAATTGACATCGCTGCTTCGGGAACGGTTCCAATTATCGCTGCTGCAGATGGCGTTGTTATTCGCTCAGAATTATCATCTAGTTACGGAAACGTAGTGTATTTATCTCACCGTATAAACGGAAAAACATATACGACAGTATATGCTCATATGAATAGCCGTTCTGTATCGAATGGACAAACTGTAAAACAAGGCGATCAGCTTGGATTTATGGGGAATACGGGCCAATCATACGGACAACATTTACACTTCGAACTTCATCTTGGAGAATGGAATGTCGGCAAGACAAACGCAGTTGACCCATCTCCTTATATCGGATTATAAAAAAACCTCGGTGCCTACCGAGGTTTTTTATTTACACTTCACACAATATAGGCATTCTACATAGACTATAACTAAATGCCTATAGTTGACGAGGTGATCCATATGAATACGCAATTACAACAAAAAATAGAAGAAGCTAGAGGAACGTATATTGGCCGAATATTTACATTTGGCGGCTCAGTTTTATTTTTAATCGGTTCATTCCTCGCAGTCACCACAGCCTATAAAGCGTATAATCGTCTATTACATTCATCAACATAAAAAAAGACGGGAGATCCCCGCCTTTTTTTATGCAAACATTTTAAATACACCTATCGCATTTAAAAATACAATTATTACAGTTACCGGAATAACATAACGAAGTAAGAAGAACCAAATGTTAAATAACGTTTTCCCTTTCGTTTCCGTCACTTCTAATTCTTTCATCAACAATTCTTTACTCATTTTATTTGGTACAAATAATGAAATAGCTAGTACTCCTAACGGTAGCAATACGTTACTTACCGAAAAGTCGACTAAATCAAAGAACGTTTTCCCAAATATTTTCACGTCACTCATAATCCCAAATGATAACGCTGATGGAATACCGACTGCAAAAATAAGAATACCAATTAATAATGATGCTGACGGACGCTTCTTCTCATTACCTTTCGCAACAGATGCTACTACAATTTCAAGCATTGAAATTGCTGATGTTAAAGTCGCAAAGAAGAATAAAATTAAAAACATAATAAAGAAAAATTGACCAAATGGTATTTTTGCAAATACTGCTGGAAGGACGATAAACAGTAATCCTGGTCCTTCAGTTGGTTTTACTCCTAATGCGAAAATCGCTGGGAAAATTGCTAATCCTGCAAGTACTGTAACAAAAACAGTTAAACTTACAATAGATGTTGCTGATTTCGCTAAATGTTCCTCTTTCTTTAAATACGAACTATACGTGACCATTACTGAGGCACCTACTGTTAGTGAGAAGAAAGATTGTCCCATCGCGTATAAAATCGTATCTGCTGTAAGCTTTGAAAAATCTGGCTTTAAGAAGAACTCTACTCCAGCAAAAGCACCATCGAGTGTTAACGCACGAACAATAATCGCAATAAATAAAATAAATAATAGCGGCATCATGTACTTACTTGCCTTTTCTATACCTTTCTCTACACCTTTACTTACGACAAAAATTGTACAAAGCATAAAGATAAATTGTGCTCCAATCGCACTTAACGGATTTGAAATCGTTTCACCGAACAATTGTCCATAATCAGCTGCTCCATTCCAGAAACTTCCTGTCACACTATAATATAAATAAAGTAAAATCCATCCACCTACAACACTATAAAAAGATAGTACACTAAAACAAGTAACAACTCCCATACGACCAATCCAAGGATATACTTTGCTATTTGGCACTAGTACTTTATAAGCTGTAACGGCCTCTTTTTGCGTGCTACGTCCAATAACAAACTCCGCTATTAAAAGAGGCATACCTATAAATAAAGTTAATAGTAAAAATACAAGGAAGAATGCGCCTCCCCCGCCATTACCTGCAACATATGGAAATTTCCATATCGCACCAAGACCTACTGCGGCTCCGGCTGCTGCGAGTACAAAGCCTATTTTCGACGTCCATTGCTGTGTTTCTTTCATCATAATTTCTCCTTTTCTGAATATTTAAACTTTTGTTAATTATACACTTTCATTTCATACTCGCACACCTCCTTTAGAAAATAAAAAAGTCCCCTACACGCAAATATGCATGTAGAGGACGATATATGTAATGTAAATACCGTGGTACCACCTCAATTGGATTGATAAATCCCACTTGTTCAAGTACAGGAATAATTCCGATACTCTATCCTTTTAACGGCGGAACCCGGGTTGCCTACTACAATGTTCAACATACCTCTTGCAAGCCCATTCTGTATATTTTATCGTACCGGGCTCCCACCTAACCCCAGCTCTCTGAACGCATCAAATATACGTACTCTTCTTGCTCATCGATTTCATCTATTGAAGTTACTTGTGATTATAAATTATATTTTTATATTTGTAAAGCGCACTTTATCTTTTATTATTTTAAAACCTTTTCCTCTAACTCACGTAAAAAACTTTCTCTTTTCCCCTCATTTTGCACATATACTGATTTCAACACTTCTTGGAGCAATATATTTCGTTCCCTCTTTTCTAACTGTAAATCTTTTAACTTCAACCTTACTTCATATAAAAAATCTAAATACGATTCATATGTCTCATCATATTTATTTGCAATATCATCTCGAATTTTTTTTGCGAGCTTCGGGCTCGCTCCCCCAGTAGAAACTGCTATATTAAGTAAACCACGATGAATCGCTGCCGGAAAATGAACATTACCACTTTCCGGATTTGTAATAATATTTACTAATTGATTCTCAGCGGCATCTTCAGCAACTTGTTCATTTAATATTGAATCACTACTCGCTGCAACAACTAAAAAAGCACTTTTAATATCACTTTTTTCATATTCTCTTTGATACCAACGAATTTTCTTTTCTTCCACAAGTTTTACTAAATTCGCATCTAATTCTGGACTTATCACAACTATATCCGCACCCTGTTTGAGTAAAGGAATAATTTTAAATCCTGCAACTTTTCCCCCGCCAATAACAACAACGCGTTTCTCATTAACTCGCACTGTAAGTGGATACATACTGATCTCCTTTCAATAACTCCGTCGTTTTCTGAATTAACATATCTTGAAACGCTTCATTCTTCCCTAAATATGGACTGATTTTTATCTCTTCCACTTCATATTGGCGCACTTCTTTCTCAATATGTTTCATAAGTAAACCTGTAAATAACAAGTAAGGCAGTACAACGATGTTCTTTTCTTTTCGTTCTACAACTTCCTTTAACTTCTCCTCAAATTTTGGCTCTGCAGCCGCTAAATAACAAACTTCTACTTTTTTAACCTTCTCTTTTGTTTGAAATAAAGAAGCAATCCAGTTTATATCTCTTAATACTTCAGGATCACTGCTCCCTCTTGCAACAAGAAGTAACGTCACTTCATTTTTATCTTCCTGTTCGATGCCACTTCCGCTATACACCGATTTAACAAGTGTTTCTGATACACCAAACGGATTACCATAGGTCACTTTAACATCCGAAAATTGATTAGTTAACTTTTCCAATTCAAAAGGGATATCTTTTTTTACATGACCTGCCGCTAATAAAAAAACAGGGATAGCAATAATCTCAGTGGCCCCACGCTTCACACATGTACGAAAACCATCTTCAATAGAAGGATTCGCTAACTCTAAAAAACAAACTTCTTGAATAGTCGCTTCTATACGGCTCATGCATGATGTAATAAATTGAATCGCCTCTTCTTTCGCTGTCTTCAAACGACTTCCATGACATATATATAAGACGGCTTTCATTTTACAACACTCCACTTACTTGATAAGCATTTTCTGTCTGCTTCTCAAACCAATGAATTTTTTCTCTAAAACGGACAACCTCTCCAATTACAATCATACTCGGATTTTGAATTTGCTCTTTTTTCGCAACATCTACAATTGTCCCTAACGTTCCAACAACTGTGCGTTGCATAGACGTCGTCCCCTGCTCAATAATAGCAGCTAGCGTACTTTTATCTTTTCCATGCTTCATAAGTTGCTCACATATGTAGGGCAAATTACTAACCCCCATATATACCGCTAAAGTCTCTACACCTTTCGCTAAACTTTCCCATTTCACTTCTTCTTCAGCACCTTCTTTCCTATGCCCAGTCACAATAGCAAAACTTGCACTTGCATCACGGTGCGTCACTGGAATGCCCGCATAAGCAGGAGCAGCTATTCCAGCTGAAATACCAGGAATGATTTCAAATGGTACACCTTGCTTTGCTAATGCTTCAGCTTCTTCTCCCCCTCTACCAAACACAAATGGATCGCCGCCCTTAAGCCTCGTTACAACTTTTCCTTTTTTCGCATACTTAATAAGAAACGTGTTAATTGTCTCTTGCTTCATCGTGTGATAATTCGGGAGTTTTCCGCAATAAATTAAATCCGCGTCAGGCTTTGCGTATGAAAGCAGCTCTTTATTCACAAGTCGGTCGTATAAAATAACATCTGCCTTCTCAATACATTTCAACCCTTTAACAGTAATTAAATCTGGATCGCCAGGACCCGCTCCAACAATATAAACCTTTCCCATCATCTCTCCTCATTTCTTCTATTAAAATGAAACTTCCATTCGTATATAAGAATGGAAGTTTTTATTTTTTCGTATTACTGATCTCTACTCATGGATAACAAATGCCCCACCTTTTCGAATCTTCTTTTTTTCAAACAAAGAAATCTCTTTTACCTCTGGCAACGGTAAAAAATGCTTTTCAAGCTCAATCTCCGCAAGCTTAAATGCCTGTTCTTCACTTTGAGCAACAACAACAATCGGAACAATACTATTTACTAACACAGCTTCAAATCGATATAAATCCATATCGTCCCTCCTAAGACGCTATTACTTCTTCTAGCACGTTATTTAACGCTATTTGTAATGTATCTACACCAACACGACCTACAAAATCATAAAATGTTTCGGCTGGTAATTTATTCTCTTTGAAATAACTTATAAATGATGCGAGTACATCAGGTAGATCCTCGCCATCTATTTTTCCTTTTAACTTTTGATTGTAGGCACCGCCATCTAACAATGTTCCACCTACGTATATTTCAAACGCTTCAACAATACCTTTTTCCTTCGTTTTCATTTTCACCCCTTGTAACCCAATGTCAGCAATTTGACGTTGACCACATGAATTCGGGCAGCCTACCATATGAATTCGAACTGGAACATCGAGTGCAATTTGTGTATCTAAGTATTCTGCAATTTTTCGTAATCTTTCTTTCGTTTCTACTAGTGCAAGATTACAATATTCAATACCGGTACATGAAACCGCATGACCAATAAATGATTTCGGGCTAGCAGATATCGCTTCAAACAGCGGTTCACTAAGTAATCCTTTTACATTTTCTGGAGGAACGTTCGGAATAATGAAGTTTTGCGAGTTACATGTACGAATTTGTCCATTTCCATATTGCTTTGCGATTCTTGCAATCTCAAACATTTCTTCTGCATGTAAACGACCTACCGGTACATTAAAACCTACATATTTTAATCCCTTTTGTTTTTGGTCTTGAACACCATAAAAATAGCCTGCATTCCATCCTTTGAGTGCACTTTCCCCTTTACTTTGTAAAGGCCCTGTATACTCTATTAGTTTCTCTTTAAATTTCTCTGCTCCCCAGTCCGCAACAAGAAATTTCAACCGAGCTAAATGACGTTTTTCACGATATCCAAAATCACGGAATATAGTAGCAATCGCAATCGCCACCGCCTTCACTTCTTCTGGTAAAACGAATACATCTAATTCATCAGCTAAATACGGTCGAGCTGATAATCCTCCACCTACTTTTATATGAAAACCAACTTTTTTCTCACCATCTATTTCTTTCGTTGCAGGCGTAAATGCAACACAGTTAATTTCTGCGTTTGCTGAATTATAAATATTAGAACTAATAGACATTTTAAATTTACGTGGCAAGTTAGAAAACTCTTCATTATGTTGGAAGTAATCATATACTTCTTTTACAATATGCGTTGTATCGAATAGTTCATTTGCATCAATACCAGCAAGCGGATTACCTGTAATATTCCGCGTTATATCACCACAAGCCCCCGCTGAAGATAACCCAACTCTTGCTAATCTTTTAAAAATATCTGGAATTTGCTGAATTTCTAACCAGTGAAACTGAATCGCCTGTCTCGTCGTAATATCTATTACATTACGTCCATAATCTTCAGCGATAGAAGCAAGTACTTCTGCCTGTGCATTTGTAATAATCCCTGACGGAATATTTACCCGCATCATAAAATAACCAGCTTCTTTCGGTCTTTGTAAATACAAGCCTGCCCATTTAAAGGCATCCCACTCTTCTTTCGGAATAGATTCGAAACCATTTTCCGCATAGTAAGGAATATCATTAAAAATTTCTAAGCCATCTTTTTCTAATTTATTTTTCTCGGTCTGATTTAATTTTTCATTGTTAGCCCATACTTTTTCATAACTCATTGTTTATCCCCCTATATAAAACTACGCTCTTGTAAGTACTTCACGATTTGTTCTGCACATTCTTCAATAGAATATTTGTGCGTTTCTACAATTAATTCCGCCTGCTCTGGCTCTTCATAAGGCGAATCAATACCTGTGAAATCCTTAATATCACCTTTTCTTGCCTTTTTATAAAGTCCTTTCGGATCACGTTTCTCACACTCTTCAATCGGACACTTCACAAAAATTTCAATAAATTCATCTGCCGCTAATAAATCTCTTACTTGTTTGCGGTCTACTCGAAATGGTGAAATAAATGCTGTAAGGACAACTGCTCCTTGGTCTACAAATAACTTTGCCACTTCGCCAATACGTCTTATATTTTCCATGCGATCACTTTCAGAAAATCCTAAGTCTTTATTTAAACCGTGGCGAATGTTATCCCCATCCAGCACATAATTTCCAATATTCTTTTCAAACAGTTTACGAGCGACCGCATTCGCTACTGTAGATTTACCCGAAGCTGATAAACCAGTAAACCAAATTACAAAACTATGATGTCCATTCTTCACTCTTCTCTCATCTTTTGAAACCGAAGCTGTATGCCAAGTAATATTCGTATCCATCTCGTTCTCTCCCTATTCTGTTACTACTTCTTTTTTCAAGCCTTTAATTAGCACTTCCACTACTTCTTTACGACTAAATGTACTTGGCGGAATCTCACCGTTTCTTAATAATTCTCTTACTTTCGTACCCGATAAAATAACATGATCTTCTTTTCCGTGCGGACATGTTTTCGTTGAAGCCATCGCTTCACATTTCGTGCAGTAAAAACTATGCTCAAAGAATAGTGGTGTAATTCCTAACTCTTCTATCGTAAAATTTGTGAAGATTTCTTGCGCTTCATACGTTCCGTAATAATCTCCTACTCCAGCATGATCACGCCCTACTATAAAGTGGGTACATCCAAAATTCTTTCTTACTAACGCATGAAATATCGCTTCCCTCGGTCCTGCGTAACGCATGGCAGCAGGAAATACACTTAAAAAGACACGATTTTTCGGATAATAGTTTTGAAGAAGTACTTCATAGCTTTCCATTCTTACATCAGCAGGAATATCATCCGATTTCGTTTCTCCAACGAGCGGATTTAAAAAGAGACCATCTACAATTTCAAGAGCAGATTTTTGAATATACTCATGGGCACGATGTACCGGGTTTCTCGTTTGAAATCCGACCACTGTTTTCCACCCACGTTTTTTAAATGCTTCCCTCGTTTCAATTGGGTCTAAATGATAAGAAGGAAATTGATTATTTTCAAAGCGTTTTGTTAGAATAATAGTTCCTCCAACGTAAACGTTTGGTCGTTCATATAATTTTTTCACTCCTGGATGAGCCTCATCCGTTGTTTTATATACAAGTAACGCTTCTTTTTCTTTATCTGGTACAAAAATATCTTCTATTTGAATGACACCGTATATATTTCCATTGTTGACAAGCTTTACTTCCTCTCCAGCCTTCAGGCTTTCTGCGACTTTTTCTGTTACCGGTAATGTAATCGGTATACTCCACACACTACCATTTGCTAAACGAAGCGTTTCTACAACAGAATCATAATCTTCCTTCCCTAAAAAACCAGTAAGGGGGCTATATCCACCTGTCGCCAATAGTTCTAAATCACTTAACGCAATATTGTCTAATTTAATTTCTTTTTCAATTTGTGATACATCATATGTCTCATCTATACGGTTTACTAATTCGTTTACTATGCTCATTTTTCTATATCCTCTCTTAGCTTTATTTCAAGATTCATCTTATTGGTAATGAAGACCACATTCAGTTTTCACTTTTCCAGCCCATCTACCATCTCTTGAATCGCCACCATCCCCTACAGGTAACGTACATTTCTCACACCCAATACTTGGATAGCCAACATCATGCAACGGGTTATACGGCAAGCTATGTTTGTATACATATCGCCAAACTTCTTTCCACGTCCAATGAATGAGTGGACAAACTTTAATAGATTGAAAACGATGATCTTGATTTATAAACTTTGTATGCTTACGTGTTTCTGATTGTTCCCTTCTTAAGCCCGATATCCATGCTTTTTCCACGACTAATGATTTTTCTAAAGGTAAAATTTTTCTAATCTTACAACAAAGATTCGGATTGCTCTCCCACAGTTTTTCACCATGCAACTTCGCCTGTTCATCAAGTGTAAGTTCTGGCTGTTTTTCTATAATATTCAATGAAGGAAATCGTTCCCGCACTTTTCGAATTAATTCATACGTTTCTTGAAAATGAACATTTGTATCCAAAAATACAACTTTAGCAGATGGATTTACTTGGTTTATAATGTGCAGCAATACCATACCTTCCACCCCAAAGCTACATGCGTAGACAACCTCATCTTTATATTCTTTATAAACCCAATTTAATACTGATAACGCACCTTTTGTTTCATCTTCTTCCGAAAACGAAACAACATTTTCTTCCCACGTTTCATACGTCAACATGTTTTTTCCCCCTGTAAAAGCAAAAAGACGGTTTTAACCTAATGAAAATAGGTTAAAACCGCCTCTAGTTTTTCTAGTCAGCGCTTTTCACTTTAAACGTACTTTTTCACTTTTCTCTAACTGAATTACTTTTCCATCTTGCACAACAATTGTAATTGAACCATATTTCATATCAGCAAGCATCGCTTCAATCTTCTCGGATACTTCATCAAAATGTTCCCGTACACTCACGCGAACAGCCCCCCCTTTTTATTCATAAAAAAAATCTTTCCCATTTCGAAAAGACTGTTCGGTAATATATTTTACCTTATCTTTCAAAATGGATCCCATTTTGCTGGATTTAGCACCTTGCTTTCTATAAGCAGGTTGCCGAGCTTCTTCGGGCCAGTTCCCTCCGCTTCTCTTGATAAGCTTTGTATTTGTATTTTATCACAATTCTGATTTTTTTCAATCCTAGTTTTCCGATATATTTTAATTATTTTATTTTATAAAAAAGGAATTGCCCATTCGAACAACTCCTTTTCCTATTTAGACAAGCTCTTTAATACGTATGCGATCGTTCCCAATAATATTTTCATATGTTTCGCGTTCCACAACTACTTGCGATGTTCCGCCTTTTGCAAAGACAACGGCTGGTCTTCGAATCCGATTGTAATTATTCGCCATCGAGTACCCGTATGCTCCTGTACAGGAAACTGCTAGTAAATCAGAAGCAGCGACTTTCGGTAAATGAATATCCCAAATCAACATGTCTCCACTCTCACAGCATTTCCCGGCAATCGAAACGAGTTCCTCATTCTCATCATTCGCTCGATTCGCTAACATCGCTTCATAACGCGCATTATATAAAGCAGGTCTTAAATTATCTGTCATTCCACCATCGACTGATACATATTTCCGAATACCAGGAATATCTTTCACAGATCCAACTGTATAAATTGTTGTCCCAGCATCACCTACAATGCTACGGCCTGGCTCAATCCATATTTCTGGCAATGGATATTCACATACAGTAAATTGTTCTCTCACTGCACTTGTTACAGCTCGCACATATGTCTCAAGAGTTAATGGTGTATCTGACTCTGTGTAACGTATTCCAAATCCCCCGCCTACATTTAACACTTTTACTACATAGTTTGTTTGCTCTCTCACTTCTTCTAAAAATTGGCGAAGAACTTCAATTGCTCGAACAAAACCAGCTGTTTCAAATATTTGCGACCCAATATGTGAATGGATCCCTAGCACATTATAATTTGATTTTTGTAAAGCAAATCCAATTGCCTGCATCGCTTGACCGTTTGAAACACCAAATCCAAATTTCGAATCATCTTGACCTGTTGTAATATATTCATGTGTGTGCGCCTCTACTCCAGGCGTTACACGAATTAATATGTTCACAAATTTCCCATGTTGCATCGCTAAATCGTGTAAAACTTCTAATTCAAAGAAGTTATCTACGACAAAACAACCGATATTCGCCTGAAGAGCCATCACTATTTCTTCTTCTGTTTTATTATTTCCATGAAAATGAATACGTGATGCCGGAAATCCTGCTTGGAGCGCAGTATATAATTCTCCCCCAGAAACAACGTCTAATGACATACTCTCTTCACGAGCTACTCGGCACATCTCCATGCACAAGAACGCCTTGCTTGCATATGCTATTTGATAAGAGAAACCACTTTCTTTAAAAGCACGATGAAATGCTCGGCATTTTCCTCGAATAGACTCTTCATCGTATACATAAAGTGGTGTTCCGTATTGCTTTGCTAGCTGCGTCGTATCGCACCCTCCAATTTCTAAGTGTCCCTGCCCATTAATTCGGCTTGTGCCGTGTAAATACATTTAAATTCCTCCCTTATTTCCTCTAAAACTCATAACCCCAATCTTCTATTCATTGCAGCACGCTTTTAGATAGACAAAAAACGCGCGGAACAATGTTCACACGCGTTTCTTATTAGGAAAAATATATATTGAAAAAATAAACGAGTTGTTATCTCCTCAAAATAAGAAACCGCATCAACATCTCCAAATAGCTCTCCATAAAATAAATCTTATGACAGTACTACATTTATTCAATGCAGTCCCAATATATGAATAAGATGGTTATTCTTATATTTCGGCAATAGTCCCTTTCAACCTATGATCACAGATTCCATTAAATCTCCCATAGCTTACTCTTTCCTATCGCGGCCTCTACCTTTGAGAGTAGATGAGGTAAGTCTATTTAATTTTCAAACATCTAATTGTTGCTATTAACAATACCAAAGGACCATTTTATTTGTCAAACAATTTTTTATATTGTTTTTTTACAGTTTAGTTTCGTATCATTTGGTAAGCGCTTTACTGAAATCTTTGTCACTTCCCATTCGCCTTCTTCGTTATTAAATGTAATCGTTACCTTCTCAAATGGTGGAGCAATTTTCCCAGCAACACGTTCATACTTTGTCACTTCAATACTTGCTTGAAATAAATATGTACCGCTATACACTTTTTTTAAACTAATAATTTTAGGACATTGATAAGGTTTCAAACTTCCATATTGTTTTTCAATTGCTTTATTTATTTTTGGAAATAAAACAGAATAAAGTGCATCTTCCATAAGAGGTGCATCATATTGGGCTACCGACACACTCGGTGAAGTAAAAAGTATAACACTACTGCATGCTATAAAATATAATAATTTTCGCATTATAACCTCCGTATTATCACGCGATTCTTTCTGCGTACGATAATTATCATACATAGAAATTCTGTTTTATTGTCTCCCACCACTCTTTTTCTACTCGATTATTATAAAAAA
The DNA here is from genome assembly GCF_051915685.1 of Bacillus cereus group sp. MYBK5-2. NCBI lineage: Bacteria > Bacillati > Bacillota > Bacilli > Caryophanales > Bacillaceae > Bacillus > Bacillus cereus group sp. MYBK5-2. Next base: position 644,053 of record NZ_JBQAFE010000001.1, on the reverse strand, counting down.
GCCCACAACCTTCTTTTATTTTCGTATAATGATACTCATAGTATAATAATCATAATAACAAAGGACTGTTCGTATATATAAAATGAGTCGTTAAGCAAACTGACTCACAAGAACTGTCATGCTTTTTAGGAGAGGAGTATATTATGCTACAACATCTGTTTCCAAAACTGCGATTTGCACTCGTTGCAGTCGTTTTACTATGGATTAAAACATATATTGTGTACAAGCTAGCATTTGATATTAAAATTGATAATTTCTTTGAAGAATTCATGCTTTTTATCAATCCACTAGCTGCGTTACTTTTATTTTTCGGCTTAGCTTTACTTGCATCTAAGCACCGAAACCGAATTATAATTGGAATCAGTTTTATACTGTCATTTATTTTATTTGGAAACGCAATGTTTTATGGGTTCTATAACGATTTCGTTACTTTCCCGGTTTTATTCCAAACAAACAATATGGCTGATTTAGGGACAAGTATAAAAGAACTCTTTACGTACAAAACATTACTTTTATTTGCAGATGCAATTATTTTAATGTTTATTTCACGGAAATTCCCATCATTTGGCGACAAAACACCACTTTCCCGCTCAGAGAAGCGAACTTTCTTTAGCGGTGTAACAGCTTTATTAGCACTACAAATTGTTGTATCAGTTATTTATAAACCACAAATGTTCTCGCGCTCATTTGACCGTCAAACTGTCGTGAAGAATTTAGGTTTATACACATACCATCTATTTGATATTACGCTTCAATCCAAGTCTTCAGCTGAGCGTGTATTTGCAAGTGGGGATGGGTTTTCTGAAATTAAAAACTATACAGACTCAAAAGACAAACAAGTTGATAAAAACTTATTTGGAGCTGCAAAAGGTAAAAATGTAATTTTAATTTCAATGGAATCTACACAAAACTTTGTTATTAATAAAAAAATAAATGGAAAAGAAATTACACCATTTTTAAATGAATTTATTAAGGATAGTTTCTATTTCGATAACTTCTATCATCAAACTGGACAAGGCAAAACTTCTGATGCTGAATTTATCGTTGAAAACTCACTTTATCCGCTAGATCGTGGTTCTGTATTCTTTACTCATGCAACAAATGAATACACAGCGACACCAGAACAATTAAAGAAATACGGATATTCTTCTGCCGTCTTCCATTCAAACGATAAAACGTTTTGGAATCGGGATGTAATGTATCCTGCGCTTGGATATGATCGTTATTTTAATTTAAATGATTACGCAGGAACGGAGCAAATGTCTGTCGGTTGGGGATTAAAAGATAAAGAGTTCTTTGAACAATCTATTCCAAAGTTAAAATCTTTACCGCAACCGTTCTATACAAAATTTATTACATTAACAAATCATTTTCCGTTTCTTCTAAATCCGGAAGATCAATATGTTGATGAATTCAACTCGGAAAGTGGTGTTGTAAACCGCTACTTCCCAACTGTTCGTTACACAGATGAAGCTCTTAAATTATTTATTCAACAATTAAAAGAAGAAGGATTATATGATAATTCCGTTATTGTCATTTATGGTGATCATTACGGTATTTCCGAAAACCATAACACAGCTATGGCACAGTTCCTAGGAAAAGATACTATTACACCATTCGATTCTATGCAATTACAACGAGTCCCTCTTATTATTCATGTGCCTGGCCAAGAAGGAAAAGTTGTTTCTAAAGTATCCGGTCAAATTGATATTAAGCCAACGCTCCTTCATTTACTTGGTATTAAAACAAATAAATCCGTTGAATTTGGAACTGACTTATTTATTAAAGAGAAAGACCCGCTTATGGTAATGCGTGATGGTAGCTTTGTTTCTGAAGAGTATGTTTATACAAAAAATATGTGCTACAAAAGAAGTACGGGTGAAGAAGCTGACATGACGCTATGTCAGCCGTATATTGAAAAAGCAAAAACAGAATTAAAATTCTCCGACAAATTAATTTATGGAGATTTATTACGCTTCGATCCTAATAATCGATATAAAACTGGAACGATGACAACGAAATTTGAATAGTAAAGGAAGCAACTTTATACAAGTTGCTTCCTCTTTTTATTTTCACTTAATTTTCAAACCATCCTTCTATGAAATCTTTCACAAATTGGTAATTTCTTTCGTATGAGGAATAAATTTATGGTATGATAAAATAAGTAAACTTTCATACACTAATTAAGAATTTATTACAGAAAGCAAGGGATCAGATTTTGTATAGAGCAGCTATTCCAAACTTATTTACGCTCGGAAATTTATATAGCGGATTTTTATCAATCGGCTATGCATCTTTAGGATATTATAAATCAGCTGCTATTTTAGTACTTATCGGGATGATGTTAGATAGTCTTGATGGTCGTGTTGCTCGTTTATTACGTGTTGATTCACAAATGGGAAAAGAGCTCGACTCGCTTGCAGATGTCGTAACATTTGGTGCAGCACCAGCTGTTTTAATGTATTACACATCTTTCTCAAACTACGGAATCATCGGATTATACATAGCGGGATTATTCCCTCTTTTCGGAGCATATCGTTTAGCACGATTTAATGTAACACCATCTTCTACTTCAATGAAATATTTCACTGGAGTACCGATTACAGCAGCGGGAGGGCTTGTTGCTTTCTTAACATTATTTTCACATACCATTCCAAAAATCGTTCTTATTACCGTATTTGTAACGTTCGCATTTTTAATGGTGAGCCGCATTCGTATCCCAAGTTTAAAAGATGTACCAATTCCACGATATAGCATCATTATTACACTATTTTTAGTTGGAATCATTATTACAATGTATCAAACAGGATTTGGAAATTTTTCTGTTTTCTTATTCATTGCCATTCCACTATATATTTTGTACATGTTATCTCAATTCATTAGACAAAGACCGTCTAAAAAAGCGAATAAAGAAAAATAAGAAAACCTTCCAAGTCCGGAAGGTTTCTTTTTATTTTGTAACTAATACCTTTTGATTTACAGGTGTTACTGGCTCTTCGCCGTTTAATACAGCTAAAATATTTCTGACAGCCATTTCAGCCATCGCATCACGAGTTTCAAATGTTGCATTCCCTACATGTGGAGCAAGTACTACATTCTTTAATTCTTTTAGCTCTTCTGTAATTTTCGGTTCAAATTCAAACACGTCAAGAGCTGCTCCTTCAATTTCATTTGTTTTTAATGCATGAGCAAGTGCTGCTTCATTCATAATTGGTCCACGTGAAGCATTTACAATATACGCTGTTTTCTTCATCATTTTAAACTGCTCTTCATCAATCATATGATGTAATTTTGGATTATAAGCACAGTTAATTGTAATAAAGTCTGCTGTTTGTAATAATTCTTCCAACGTCACATACGTTGCTCCCAGTTCACTTTCAGCTTCAAGCTTACGATTTGGCCCTGTATATAAAACATCCATTCCAAATGCTTTCGCACGTTTTGCAACAGCCTTCCCAATTTCTCCAAGACCTATAATTCCGATTGTCTTACCATGAACTTCTCGTCCTAAGAAAAATAACGGTGCCCATCCGTTAAATCCAGTCGTACGACATAACGTATCCCCTTCAGGAATTCTACGCGCCGCTGCTAAAAGAAGTGCAAATGTTAATTCTGCAGTCGCTTCCGTTGATACTTTCGGTGTATTCGTAACTGCAATTCCTTTTTCGCCCGCATACGTGTAATCAATATTGTCGTAACCAGCACCATAGTTTGCAACAATCTTTAAATGAGGCGCTGCATCAATAACTTCTTTTGGCACCTTTGTCGAAAGTAAACTTAACAATGCATCTTTATCTTTTACACGCTCTGTTAATTCATCTATAGAAATTAACTCCTCTTTATTGTACATTTCTACATTATGATCTTTTAATAGTTCTAATCCAATTTCCGGAATTTTTCCCGCTACTAATATTTTTGCCACTACTAACACCTCTTCTATAGAAAATAAGACATCTCTTATATTTCATTGTAAGAAATCCACATATAAAAACCAAGGAATTTGATTATAGTTTTGAAAATCGACACTTTTCCATGAAAAAAGAGGAGATGCAACTCTCCCCTTTTCTTACGCTTTTTCCTGCGATTCTTTTCCGAGCTTCACATCAATAGTTCCTTCTGCAACCGTATCGCTAATTTGCTCCTCAATAACCGATTGAGATGCAGCATTCGTTTCAGAAGTATAAGCTTGTTGCTGTGCACCTTGTACATTTTGTTTATTTTGTTGTTTCGCCATTTCTTACCCTCCTTTTCATTCTTTCTTATTTTGAACAAAAAGGACCGTTTTCATCAAAAAATTGCGTTTCATTTTGAATTTGTTACTTCTTCTTCAAGCGACCTCATTACTCTTGCTCGCTTCGTAAATGTTGCAACCTGAGTAACACCGTGAGCTCGTAATGTTTGTACATTTTCTTGTACATAATTCCCTAAATCATTTGGGTAATGGGCATCCGAAGAAATCGTAATTGGAACACCATACTTAGCTAATACTTGTAAATATAGTGGACTTGGGCACATTTCACGAACAGGATAACGATAGTATAATCCTGCATTTATTTCTGTTGCCGTATTCGTTTCTACTAACGCACAGGCAATTTCCTCATAATAAGAAAGCTGTTCATTCTCATCCAATCGATAATTAAATACCTTTATATTATCAAGATGAGCGATAATATCAAATAACTCGGTACGAATCGCACTCTCAACTGTTTTAAAAAACATATCATATAATGCGCGTAGGTCATGCACCTCAAAATATTCTTTCGTATCTGGATTATCAAATCCCCAGCCATTTAGAAAATGAACGGAACCAATTACATAATCAAAGTCTCCTAGCGCTAATAATTCTTTTAACTCTCCTTCACAACCAATAAAATAATCCGCTTCAATTCCAAGTTTAAGTGTGACACCTCTTTTCCCCCATCGTTCTTTCGCCTCTTCAATTGCCTTTGTAAAATCATACAGTGAAACTACCCTTACTTGATCCAACCATTCTTTCTGTATACGACCGAGCTTAGAATCACTAATATCTACATATTTTTCATAATATCCTTTTGCTTCATGAAAACGATATAGATGATCAACAATTCCCACTTCTTTTATTCCTTTTCGTACAGCTTCTTCTAAATATAGATCTATCCATTCTGTTGTAAATGGCCCTTCCTTCACACGCTTTTGCAAACGCTCTTGTGTTTTCATAAGCCAATCAATAGAATGTCTTTCTTGAAGCGGTTCATAACATTCCAACGCTTCATTTATTTTAGCAAGCCATCCTATTGAATACGGTCCTTCTTCTAAGTGAAGATGATAATCTACTTTCATATACATTCCCCCTTATAATGTATCTATTTCCCTTCTATCCCCAACTCTCGAAAGCTTTCCATTTCGTTCTTTCACCTCTCGCATGACATCTTCCAATGCAATATTTTTTTCAGCTAATAAAACGAAACAGTGATAAAATACATCAACCATTTCTTTCACTACTTCTTCTTTATCATTATTTTTACATGCGATAATTACTTCAGCACACTCTTCACCAATCTTCTTTAAAATTTTATCTTCTCCTTTTGAAAATAAATAATTTGTATACGATTCAGGAAGTGGGCTTCCCTTTCGTTCTTCAATTGTTTTATACAGCAACTTAAAGGCATTTTCCATATGTATCCCCCTATATAATTTGATAGTGAAAACATGTCTTCTCTCCCGTATGACAAGCAGGTCCTACTTGTTTCACATTCACAACAATTGAATCTTGATCACAATCTAAATATAAAGATTGCACATATTGAACATTCCCTGATGTTTCCCCCTTATTCCATAACGACTGCCTCGAACGAGAATAAAACCATGTTCTTTTCGTCTCTAACGTTTTTTCATATGCTTCTTCATTCATATAAGCTAGCATTAAAACGTCTTTCGTACCTTCTTCGATGACAATTGCCGGTATTAATCCTTTTGAAAAATTAGGTTTCATAACCGCACCTCAATATTTGCATCTCTTAATTTTCGCTTTACACTATGCACTGTCGCCTCACCATAATGAAAGATGGATGCCGCTAACGCTGCATCAACTGTTGTCTTTTGAAAAACTTCTATAATATGATCCGTATGACCACAGCCCCCTGATGCGATGACTGGAATAGAAACACTTTTTGAAATTTCTTCTGTTAAACGAAGGTCATATCCGCTTTTCGTTCCATCTGCATCCATACTCGTTAACAAAATTTCACCTGCCCCAAGTTTAACAACACGATTCGCCCATTCTATGGCATCCATTCCTGTGTCAACTCTTCCGCCGTTGACGTATACGTTCCATTTATCTTCTGCTACTTTTCTAGCGTCAATTGCCACGACAATACATTGTGATCCAAAGTGTTCTGCGCCCTCTTCTATTAGCTTCGGGTTTCGCACTGCCGCTGAGTTTATTGAAACTTTGTCTGCTCCAGCTCTTAGTAAATTGTACATATCTTTCACACTTGAAATCCCCCCGCCAACCGTAAGAGGAATAAATACTTTAGCTGCTGTTTTTTCTACAACATCTATAATCGTTTTTCTTCCTTCATGAGTCGCTGTAATATCTAAAAATACGATTTCATCTGCCCCTGCCACGTTATATGCTTCAGCTATTTCAACCGGATCACCGACATCTTGTAATCCTATAAAATTTACACCCTTTACGACTCGCCCTTCTTTCACATCTAGACATGGAATAATTCGTTTCGCTAACATAACTTCGTTACCTGTAACACTTCTTCTAAATCAATCGTTTTCTCGTAAAGCGCCTTTCCAATTATGACACCATATATATTCATATCATTTAACTTTTTCACATCTTGAATAGATGCCACTCCTCCAGAGGCAATGAGACGAATGCCCACACTTTTTTGAAGTAACGCCAATTGTTCAAAATTTGGCCCTGCAAGCGTCCCGTCTTTCGAAATGTCTGTAAACACAATCGTTTGAACACCTAAACTTTCCATTTGTTTCGCTAAACTAATATAAGAAATTTCAGACAGATCAAGCCAACCTCTCGTTGCTACGAAACCATTTTTCGCATCAATTCCAACAATGATTTTCTCTTTATATAGACGAACTGCTTCCTCTAAAAATGACTTATCATAAAGAGCTGCTGTTCCTAAAATCACTTTTTCTACACCTACTGACAATAACTTCTCCACCGCTACAAGTGAACGAATTCCTCCTCCCACTTGCACAGGAATACGTACCGCCTTGCAGATTTTTTCAATGACGGGCAAATTTAACGACTCGCCAGCAATTGCACCGTCTAAATCAACAATGTGTAGTATTTCCGCTCCAAGCTTTTCAAATATGATTGCCTGCGCTACCGGATCTTCATTCATCACCGTTTCTTTACTAAACTCTCCTTGATAAAGTCTAACGCATCGTCCTTCTTTTAAATCGATAGCTGGGAAGATTTCCATGCTTCTACCACCCCTTGAAAATTTTTTAATATTTGCATGCCAATTTCACCACTTTTTTCTGGATGAAACTGTGCACCAAATACATTTCCTTTCGCTACAAACCCTGGTACTTGCATTCCATAATCACTTACTCCGCATACAATTTCATCTGGACAATCCGCGTAATATGAGTGAACATAATACACGAAAGAACCATCCACTAATCCATTCCAAAGCGGAAATTCTCTTTCCTTCCTTAATTCATTCCATCCCATATGAGGAATTTTATACGAAACTTTTAACTTACGAATTTCCCCTGGTAGTAAACCTAACCCGCTACAATCTTTTAGTTCCTCACTTCGTTCAAATAAAAGCTGCATGCCCAAACATATACCGAGGAGTGGTTTTCCTATATCACAAACCTCTTTTAGTACACACACTAAATCTCTTTCTTCTAATACGTCCATCGCTTTCGGAAATGCACCTACTCCCGGTAAAATCACGCCATCGCTTCTCAATATCTCTTTTTTATTACTCGTTACAATGTACTCTGCGCCAATATATTTTAATGCTTGCTCTACACTGCGAATATTCCCCATTCCATAATCTATAATGGCAATCAATTACAACATCCCTTTCGTTGAATTTACACCAGTAATGTTGGCATTTTTTTCGACCGCTTCTCTAAGCGCTCTACCAAAAGCTTTAAATAATGCTTCAATTTTGTGATGCGTATTACTTCCGTATAGAACGCGCGCATGTAATGTAATATTGGCAGCATGTGCAACTGCTCTAAAAAATTCTTCCGTCAATTCTGTATCAAAATCCCCGAGCTTTGGATTTGTTAATTCCCCTTGAAATACACAATATGAGCGTCCACTTATATCAATTGCAACAAATCCTAAAGATTCATCCATCGGTACATACGCTGAACCGTAACGATTAATTCTCTCTTTATTTTGCAATGCTTCTTTCAAGCAATTTCCGAGTACAATTCCAACATCTTCAACGGTGTGATGTGCATCGACAAATACATCACCTTCTGCTTCAACTTGCAATCCAAATCTTCCATGTCTAGCAAATAAAGTAAGCATATGATCGAAAAAACCAACCCCCGTTTGAATAGATACATTTGTACTTTCATCAAGTTGCAAACTTAATTTAATTTTTGTTTCTGTCGTCTCACGTACTTGACTGAACTGACGCATTATTTTTCCTCCTCAAACCTTATTTGGATTGCTCTCGCATGTGCATGTAACCCTTCTTTATTTGCAAGCTCTACAATATGATGCTGTACATTTTTTAATGCTTCCTCCGTATAAGAAATAAAACTTGATTTTTTCACGAAATCATCGACTGATAACGGAGAAAAAAATCTTGCCGTTCCGCTCGTTGGTAATACATGATTCGGTCCCGCTAAATAATCCCCGAGCGGTTCAGGTGCATATGACCCAAGGAAAATAGAACCTGCATGTTTCACATAATCTAGAGCATTCATCGGTTCTTTTATATGTAACTCTAAATGTTCTGGAGCAATTTCATTTGATAACTTTAGTGCCTCCTCTAAAGAAGGAACGATAAAGATGGCTCCATTTCTATTTATCGATTCACGTGCAATTTCACTTCTTGGTAACATTTCTAACTGTCTTTCTATCTCTTTTTCTACTTCTTTAGCTAGTTCCATATTCGTTGTAATACAAATCGCCGTTGCTCTCTCATCATGCTCTGCTTGCGATAATAAATCCGCTGCGATATATTTTGCATTACCTGTTTCATCCGCGACAACTACAATTTCTGATGGACCAGCAATCATATCGATATTTACTATTCCATATACTTCTCGCTTCGCTAGAGCGACATACAAATTTCCCGGTCCAACTATTTTATCCACTTTCGGAATCGATTCCGTCCCGTATGCTAAAGCAGCAATTGCTTGCGCGCCACCTATCGTATAAATTTCATCTACTCCCGCAAGATTTGCAGCAGCTAATATATGCGGATCAATTCCTCCTTTCCTCGGCGGTGTTACCATTACAATCTTTTTCACACCTGCGAGTTTCGCCGGCAATACATTCATTAATACTGAAGAAGGATATGAGGCTGTCCCACCCGGTACATATACACCTACATTTTCTAACGGCCGAATGAGTTGCCCTCTAATTATGCCTTTACTTTCACAATCGAATATTGAGTGCTTCTTTTGCTTTTCGTGATACGAAACAATGTTTTTCTTCGCCTCTTTTAAAGCTTCTAAAAATGAATTCTCTACAAACATACTCGCTTGCTGTATTTCTTCTTCACTTACACGAAAATCTTTCATCTCTACACCATCAAACTTTTTTGTATAGAAAGATAAAGCTTCATCTTTCCCTTCCCTTACATTTCTAATGATTTCTCTTACACTTCTTTGAACAGTTTCTTCTATTATATTAGCGTTTTCTCTTAGCACTTTTACTTTAGATAATGCCTCCTTAAAGTCTTCATAAATGATTTTCATTTTAAGTCCTCCTATTTCCCTGATAAGATTTCTTGCTCCATCATATTTATAATACTGAACATTTCGTCTTTTTTAGTTTTTAAGGCTGCCTTATTTACAATCATCCGAGCCGATATAGAGTGCATTTCCTCAAATACAATAAGTCCATTCTCTTGTATTGTTTTTCCTGTTTCAACAATATCTACAATCGCATCTGCCAATCCAAGAAGAGGAGCGATTTCTACAGAACCTTCTATTTTAATAATTTCTACATCCTCTCCCTTATCATGAAAATAAGTAGAAGTAATATGCGGGTATTTCGTAGCAATTCTTTTCTTCCGGTAACTCTTCGGATTATACGTAGGAATAGAAGCAACACAAAACTTACAAATCCCCACTCCTAAATCCAGCATTTCATAAATATCTTTCTCGTTTTCCATTAAAATATCTTTTCCAACGATCCCAATATCAGCTACCCCATGTTCTACATAAGTAGCAACATCAACCGCTTTTACTAAAATAAATGAAACATTTGTATTTTTACTTTGAAATACAAGCTTCCGACCTTTATTTTTGAGATCGGAACAATCAATTCCAATCTGCTCAAAAAGTGGAATGACATGTTTTTCTAATCTTCCTTTCGTTAACGCAATTTGAATGTTACGCATGAAGCCTCTCCTTCTTTCTGGACTACCCATTTCTCATTCCATACATATTCCACTAAGTATTCATTCTTTGCCTCAACGACCGTTCCTATTTTATTTTTTCTTGCGAATTGAAAGGTATCGCTTAAATTAGAGAATAGAGATAACCAAGCATTTTTCCCATCCTTTCGAAGTAAATTTCGTAGCCTTTCTGCTTCCGCTAATCTATTTAACTCATAATGAATCACAATATCAATTTGATTTCGTTCATATGGTTCTTGCTGCTCTTGCAGCGCCTTCACAATTTGATTTACTTGTACCGCGAGTCCAACAGCTGGCAGCATTTCTCCAAAATTGCCAATTAGCTCATCGTATCTTCCGCCACTAACGATTTCTTCTCCAATTTCATATATATATCCTTTGAAAATAACACCCGTATAGTAATCTAAGTGTTGAATCATGCCCAAATCAATTGATATGTAAGAACCATATCCTAACGTTTCAATTGTTTCATACATTTCTTTTATTCTTGCAATTGCCATTTTCATTTCATTACTTGAAGCAAGCTTTTCTGCCTCCTCAATAACTTCTAAATTTCCAAATAGCCTTGGTAATTTCTCAAGTAATCTTACTGTCTCATCGCATCGATCTAATTTCTTTTCTCCGATAAAATTTGAGAGGGCTGCATAATTTTTACTTTCTATATACGTTCTAAGTACCCTTTCTTCTTCATCATGGATGGAGAGTTTTTTTACAATACATTTATATAACTGTACTTGCCCAATCTCAATTGTAAAAGATTGCACCTTCAACTTTTGAAGTGCTTGAATGACACTTATTACACATTCAATTTCAGCTCTTACATTATCAATCCCGATAACTTCAATACCACTTTGTACGATTTCATTATATTTTCCAGAATGGGATTCATTCGCTCGAAATACATTCCCGCTATACGTCACTTTAAGTGGCGTATCCCATCTCTGTGTTCCAATAACTCTCGCTAAAGGAATTGTCATATCTGGACGTAAAACGATAATCCTTCCCTTTTCATCAAAAAATTTATACATCTTCTCTTCATCTATCGGTCTATTTTGAAATGCAAAAACGTCATAAAATTCAATTGTAGGTGTTCTTATTTCTTCATAACCTCTCTCTAAAAAAGTAAGCCTTAATTTTTGTTCTACTTCTTCAATTAACGTACATTCTTCGAATAAATAATCTCTCGTTCCATTCGGATTTGCCCGTTTCCATTTTGTCATCTAAATTTTCACACCTTTCCCCTTCTAATGTATGCCTATTTCATTCCCCTAAGCCGAAAATAAAAAGAGCCTTGTAGACAAAATACCTACAAGGCTCTTCAGTAGAGTGTAGGTACAACGGGAATAACCCTTGTACCTACACGTTTTCACGCTAGGTTCAAGGGTTTCATGTATGATGATGTAGTTGTGTAAGCATTGTAATAGATTGCACGATATTCATAATACTTACTCCCTTTCTCCTCTGATTTTCACATAGTATATAACAGTTAATTTTGAATGTAAATACATTTTTAATATTCCGTCATTTTTTTAATGTAAAGCCACTTTTCTTTCATACTCTTTTATTTCTTGTTCATATTGCATTGTAATACTAATTTCATCTAAACCATTTAATAACTTCTCTTTCCACATTTTCTCGATTGTAAAATGGAATCTATGCGTATTCGTTGTCATTATTTCATTTTCTAAATCAACTATGATTTGTTCTCTCGCATCTGTTTTAGCAAGTTGTTCACGCATATCTTTATCCATTACAATCGGTAACATGCCATTTTTCATACAATTCATATAAAAGATATCGGCAAATCCTCCAGCGATAATAACGCGGAAACCATAATCAGCAAGTGCCCATGGAGCATGTTCTCTTGACGAGCCACATCCAAAATTATCGCCTGTGATTAATATACTGGCTCCTTTTCTTTCTTGTGCATTAAGCGGGAAATTAGGGTTTTCTTGGCGATTATTATCATATCGCCACTCATCAAATAAAAACTTCCCAAACCCAGTTCTTTCAATTCTTTTTAAATATTGCTTCGGAATAATTTGATCTGTATCAATGTTATCATTCATCAGTACTGCGGCAGTACCTTTATGAATACGAAATGGCTCCATCATAACTCTCCTTTCTAATATCAACAAAATGACCATATAACGCAGCCGCTGCCGCCATTGCAGGGCTAACTAAATGCGTTCGTGCTCCCTTTCCTTGTCTTCCTTCAAAATTGCGATTTGACGTAGAGGCACAATGTTCCCCTTCAGGCACTTGATCTGGATTCATACCTAGACACATTGAGCATCCGGGCTCTCTCCATTCAAATCCAGCTTCTTCAAATATGCGATGTAATCCTTTATGCATCGCTGCTTCTCTTACCCTTTGAGATCCAGGTACAACAAGTGCTCGCACACCTTCTTTTACTTTTTTACCTTTCACGACAGATGCAGCAATTTCTAAGTCAGAAAGCCTGGAATTTGTACAAGATCCAATGAAAACATGTTGAACTGGAATGTCATACGTACTTTGTCCGGGACTCAATCCCATATAAGAAAACGCTCTTTCGTCATTTGCATCATGCTTTTCTGGCAATTTCTCATCGATCCGAACACCCATACTAGGATTTGTTCCCCACGTAACGTACGGTGCTAAATCCGTAACATCTACTAGAATATGTAAATCATAAACTGCATCTAAATCTGTATAAAGTTCTGACCATTTTTTCTTAATAGATTCATAGTCTTTCGGTGCATATTTACGCCCTTTTACGTAAGCAACCGTTTTTTCATCTGGTGCAATAATGCCAGCCTTTGCTCCCCCTTCAATTGCCATATTGCAAAGCGTCATCCTCTCTTCCATATCCATAGCATGAATGGCCTCTCCGTAAAATTCCATTACGTAACCTGTTCCAACTGCTACTCCGTACTTTGAAAGAAGGTGTAAAATAATATCTTTCGCATAAACACCTTGCGGTAACTTTCCTTTTAACTCAATGCCCATCGCTTTCGGCTTTCGTTGCCATAACGTTTGCGTCGCCAATACATGTTCCACTTCACTCGTACCAATACCAAACGCTAGTGCGCCAAAAGCACCGTGTGTTGCTGTATGACTATCACCACAAACAATCGTTTTTCCTGGCTGTGTGAGTCCAAGTTCTGGTCCTATTACATGAACGATCCCTTGCTCTTCATCTCCGATATCCGCTAATGGCACCTGAAATTGTTTACAGTTTTCCCGAAGTGTATCTAGTTGCTGCTTCGCAATGCGGTCGGTAATATTCCAAACATCTTTCGTTGGAATATTATGATCCATCGTTGCAAATGTTAAATCTGGTCTGCGGACTGTTCGATTTGTAAGCCGCAAGCCTTCAAAGGCTTGCGGTGACGTTACTTCATGAACAAGATGTAGATCGATATATAATAAATCCAATCCATTTTCATTAGTCGCAACTACATGTCTTTCCCAAAGCTTATCTAGTAACCTTTTCCCCATTATCTTCCTCTCCCTACTAACGCTTGCTCTTCCATTTCTTGAATAACTGCCTTTGTAAATGAAGTTGTCGTTTCAGTCCCCCCGATATCTGCTGTACATTTTCCTGATTTAAGGACTGCAGAAACTGCTTCTTCAATTGCATATCCTTCTCTCGTTAATCCGAACGATTGCCCAAGCATCATTGCAACAGAACGCATCATCGCAATTGGATTCGCCTTATTTTTCCCCGCAATATCCGGTGCTGATCCGTGAATAGGCTCGTATAATGAAGGCCCCTTTTCAGCGTGACTTGCTGATGGAAGCATTCCTAATGATCCAGCTAATACTGAAGCCTCATCACTTAAAATATCACCAAATAAATTTTCCGTTACAATAACGTCAAATCTTCCTGGATTCCGAATTAATTCCATAGCTGCTGCATCTACTAAAATGTGTTCTACTTCCACATTTGGATAGCGAAGTGCTACTTCTTCTGTCACAGTTCTCCATAATTTACTAGACTCTAAAACATTCGCTTTATCAATAGATGTTACTTTTTTCTTCCGCTTATTCGCTAATTGAAAAGCATACGAAACGATACGTTCAATTTCATGGCGATGATACGTAAGTGTATCTGTCGCCACTTCTTCCGTTCGCTCTTTCGGATAAGAAAAATAAATTCCGCCTGTTAATTCACGAACGACAACGAAATCAATTTCATCAGCGTTTTTTAATGGTGATAAATGTGCAGTTGCACTTTCTACCGTTACAGGGCGAACATTCGCAAATACACCGAGTCCTTTTCTTAATGCTAATAATCCTTTCTCAGGCCTTTCTTTCGCACTATCCCACCTTGGTCCACCTACTGCTCCAAGTAAAACCGCATCACTCGCTAAACAGGCGGCAAGTGTTCGCTGTGGTAATGGTTGCCCAGTTAAATCGATAGCAACACCACCAAAGTACTCATCTTGCAAATGAAAATGATGTCCATATAGCCTTTCTACCATATGCAATACTTCCTTCGCACTTTCCATTACTTCTGGACCAACACCATCACCAGCTAAACAAACGATACGTTTTTCCATTTTTAACACTCCTTTTAACTGAATTTTCAGAACTTTAATTTGATAGGTGAGGAAAGCTTCTCTCACCTATCAAATATTTATTTCACAAGCGCTATAAGAGATTTTAATTTCCCTGCTGCATGGACATAAGCTCTCGCCGACGCTTCCAATACGTCTTGCGCAACTCCGAAACCTGATATTTGGTGACTACCTTCTTTTAATTCAACATGAACGTGAGCAAGTGCATCTTGACCTTGTGTAATAGATTGTATGCGATAATCTGCCAATTCACATTCTAATCCTAAAATTCTTTGAATCGCATTGTATATCGCTTCAATACTACCAGAACCAGTGGCTGCATCTTCATATATATTTCCTTCCTCATCCTTCAGCACAACTGTTGCGCATTGTGTACTATTTGATACGAAATGCACTTGTAATTGCGTAATGTTATATTGCTGAGCTGCAAATGCTGCTTCACCAAGCATAAGTGCGCGTAAATCTTCTTCAGTAATTTCCTTTTTACGATCAGCCAATTTTTTAAATGCTTCGAATGCCGCATCTCGCTCTTCATTTGTAAATTCATAACCAAGCTCTTTCATTTTTTCCGTAAACGCATGACGGCCAGAGTGTTTCCCAAGTACAAAGAGATTTTGAGATTCTCCTATAAGCGCTGGTTCGATAATTTCATAAGTTGTTACTTCTTTTAAAACCCCGTCTTGGTGGATGCCCGATTCATGAGCAAATGCATTCGCTCCAACGATTGCTTTATTTTTCGGTACAACCATACCCGTTAACCTGCTTACTAATATACTCGTCGCCTTAATTTCTTTTAAAGTCATCGAAGGCTCTGCTTTATAAAAATCTTTTCTAATATGAAGAGCTACCGCAACTTCTTCTAACGCTGCATTCCCTGCTCTTTCTCCAATGCCATTAATCGTTCCTTCTACTTGCAATGCTCCCCCTTCAACCGCAGCTAACGAATTTGCTACTGCCATACCAAGATCATCGTGACAATGACAAGAAAAAATCGCTTTTTCATATGATGGAACGGATTCTTGTAAGTATTTAAAAAGAGAATAATACTCTTCCGGATTTGTATATCCAACTGTATCCGGAATATTAATTACATTCGCTCCTGCTCGAATCGCAATTTCTACTGCTTCAGCTAAAAATGCTCTCGATGTTCTTGTCGCATCTTCTGCAGAAAATTGTACTGTCGGAAATAATGATTTTCCGAGCGTAACCGAGCGATGAATACTATTTAACACATCTTCTTTTGACATACAAAGTTTATATTTCATATGAATATCACTCGTAGCTAGAAATACGTGTAGACGAGGAGATACAGCGCCTTTCACAGCTTCATATGCTCTTCGAATGTCACTTTCTTTCGCTCTAGCTAAACTCATAACCGTAGCATTTTGAATTGTATTCGCAATACGTTTTACCGATTGGAAGTCGCCTTCGGAAGCTGCCGCGAATCCAGCTTCCATTACATGAATACCAAGCCTCTCTAATTGCCTAGCAATTTGTAATTTCTCTTGTTCATTTAAATTTACTCCTGGTGATTGTTCGCCATCACGAAGCGTTGTATCCATGAACAAAACCTGCTTCATATTATTTAACCCCTACCTTTACTCGCGGCTGTACGAAAGGCATCATTTCACGTAATTTACGTCCAACTACTTCGATTTCATGTTTATTCTCTTTCTCATTTGTCGCATGGAAATTTGGTCTTCCTGCTTTATGTTCTGCAATCCACCCTCTTGCAAATGTACCATCTTGAATTTCTGCTAATACTGCCCCCATCGCTTTCTTCGTATCTTCAGTCACAACGCGTGGTCCTGATACGAAGTCTCCCCACTGCGCTGTATCTGAAACTGAATATCTCATATTTTCAAGTCCACCTTCGTACATAAGGTCAACGATTAGCTTCAGTTCATGTAAACATTCAAAATATGCAAGTTCAGGCTGATATCCCGCATCAACTAACGTTTCAAACCCTGCTTTTACAAGTGCAGTCACTCCGCCGCAAAGTACAGCTTGCTCTCCAAACAAATCTGTTTCTGTTTCTTCTTTAAACGTCGTTTCTAGTACACCAGCTCTCGTTGCTCCAATTCCGTCAGCATAAGAAAGTGCTTTTTCAGTCGCAACTCCTGTTGCATCTTGATATACTGCAAATAATGCAGGAACAGCCCCGCCCTCGGCGAACGTACGGCGTACGAGATGCCCTGGTCCTTTTGGCGCTACTAGAAATACATCTACATTAGCTGGTGGTTTTACTTGATCAAAGTGAACATTAAATCCATGTGCGAACACGAGAGAGTTTCCAGCCTGTAAATTTGGTGCAATTTCAGCTTCATATACTTCTGGTTGTAATTCATCAGGCAATAGAATCATTACTACATCAGCTTTTTCCGCAGCTTCTGCTACTGTATATACAGAAAATCCATCTTCATTCGCTTTATCCCAAGACTTACCTTTTCTTAAACCTACTACTACATCAAATCCGTTATCACGTAAATTTTGCGCATGCGCATGACCTTGCGAGCCATATCCGATGATTGCTACTTTCTTTTCCTTTAATACATTTACTGTTACATCTTTCTCATAATAAACTTTTGCCATTTTCATTTCCCCCTATATTTAAATGATTATTGAATTAACATAACTTGCTTATCTTGTTTTTTCATACTACGTGTAAATGCTGTTACACCTGTTCTAGCAATTTCTTTCAAACCGTATGGACGAAGTAATTCAATTAACGCTTCTACTTTGTCTTGCGTACCTGTTACTTGCACAACTATGGAATCCTTCCCAACATCTATTACAGCGGCTCGAAACGGTTCAATTAAACTATATAATTCTGCCCTCGCTACAGAAGTTGCTACTTTAATAAGAGCAAGCTCTCTAGCAATCATCGCTTCTTCTGTAATATCTGATACTTTCAGAACATCAATTTGCTTATGCAGTTGTTTAATTAACTGCTCCACTTGCTGTTCACTTTCAACGTGTACAACAATCGTCATTCGCGATATATCTGATGATTCTGTATGACCTACTGAAATACTTTCAATATTAAAATGTCTTCGTGTCATAACCCCTGTAATTCGGTTTAACACACCACTTTGATTTCGAACTGTCGCTGTAACAATTCTCTTCACCCTTTTTCCACTCCCTCCATTTGGTGAACACCTTTTCCTGGCGCAACCATCGGCATAACCTTCTCTGATTGAAGTACACGACAATCAATTACGACTGGCTCTTGTAATTCGATCGCATGCTGGATTTGCTTCTTTGCAAGAAGTGGATCGTCAATACGAACACCTTTTATGCCATATGCATTTGCAAGAGCGACGAAATCTGGTTGGCATGGTAATAAAGAATGTGAATATCTTTGATTGTAAAATTCATCTTGCCATTGTCTTACCATTCCTAAAGCTTCATTATTTAAAATAAATACTTTAACGGGTAAAGCGTGTTCTTTTAATACACTTAATTCTTGCAGAGTCATTTGAAACCCAGCATCACCAACAATTGCAATAACTAATTCTTCAGGCTTTGCAATTTGCGCACCGATTGCTGCTGGAAATCCGAACCCCATCGTTCCTAATCCACCAGAAGTTACCCATTTATCTGGATTTTTCAGTGGATAATATTGCGCTGCCCACATTTGGTGTTGCCCAACGTCTGTTGTTACAATCGCTTCTCCCTTCGTAATTTCATATAGCATATCAATCGCATATTGAGGTTTAATACTTTCAGAATTTCTTTTATAAGAGAATGGATATTTTTCTTTTCTATTCTTTAATAAAAAGAGCCATTCATGATGATTTTCTTTCTTTCCTTCTGATTGAAGCAATACTTCTAACGCCTGCTTAGCACTTGCAACAATAGGAATCTCTGTTGGCACATTTTTCCCGATTTCTGCTGGATCAATATCGATATGTGCAACAGTCGCCCCTTTAGCAAAAAAAGCTAAATTTCCAGTAAGACGATCATCAAATCTCGCGCCTATATTAATGAGTAAGTCGCATTCATATAATGCCATATTGGCTGTATAAGAACCGTGCATTCCCCCCATCCCTAGAAATAGTTCATCATCTGGTGGAAAACCACCAAGTCCAAGTAATGTATGCACAACAGGGATTTCATATTTACGAGCAAAACTTGTCAATTCTTTCGAAGCTTTCGCATGCAATATACCCGCTCCAGCTAAAATTAACGGTTTTTTTGCGGTTTCAATTACTTTGAGTAATTTGTTTATTTGAAGTAGATTCGGTTCATAATTAGGGTTATATCCTGGTAAATCCATTTGTACATTGCTACATCGCTCACCTTTCTCGACTACCATATCTTTCGGAAGGTCAATAACGACTGGTCCTGGTCTTCCTGTTTTAGCAATATGAAATGCTTCTTTAATAATTCGAGGTAAATCTGAGGCCTTTCGCACTTGATAGTTATGTTTTGTCACTGGCATCGTAAGTCCCATAATATCTGCCTCTTGAAAAGCATCGCTCCCAATTAACGTTGTTGCTACTTGGCCTGTAAATACTACAAGTGGCAATGAATCAATCATCGCATCAGCTAGACCCGTAATTACATTTGTAGCACCTGGTCCACTCGTTGCAATTACAACCCCTGGATTCCCTGTAATTCTGGCATACCCTTCAGCAGCGTGAATTGCCCCTTGCTCATGCCTTGTTAAAATATGCGGAATTTCACAATCATACAATGCATCATAGAGAGGTAAAACGGCACCACCCGGATAACCGAAAATCACTTCTACGCCTTCCTTTTCTAGCGCTTCTAACAATAGCTGTGCACCAGTTTCCAGTTTCTCTTCCGTTTTTGAAGACATTGTTCTTATAAGCCCCCTTTTTCAACCTTTTATACAATAAAAAAATCCTACGTCCACACTCCAGCTATGTGCTGAAGGGACGAAAGATTTCGCGGTACCACCCTTCTTTGCAAGAATACTCTTGCCTCAGTGATCCATAAATGGATCTAGCTAATAACGGAGCTACCGTCTAAGCCTAGACAAATGCTTTAGCTTAGCACTCAAGGGCGATGTTCGTCGACGTGAACCATCGGTTTTCAGCAACCACCGACTCTCTGTGAGGCTTCACAATCAACTACTCCTCCCTATCAACGCTTTCTTATGTTAAAAAAGTTGTTATCCAACTTTATTTTCTTCGTAAATTTTCTCTCCATCTTCTACAACTAACTTACGAAACTCTTCTAATAAACGGTTCGTATGTGGACCTGTTTGCCCTAAGCCAATCGTTCTACCATCTACTGTCGTAACAGCAATCACTTCAGCAGCTGTTCCTGTTAAAAACACTTCATCAGCTACATATACATCATGTCTTGTAAATAACTCTTCTCTTACGTCATACCCAAGTTTTTCGCCGATTTCTAAAATGGCGTTTCGTGTAATACCTTCTAACGCTCCAGCAGAACTTGGTGGTGTAATTAATTTATTTCCTTTAACAATAAACACGTTATCTCCTGATCCTTCAGCTACATATCCTTGATCATTTAACATAAGTGCTTCTTGTACTCCAGCTAATTTCGCTTCAATACGAACTAAAATATTGTTTAAGTAATTTAAAGATTTTACTTGAGGGGATAAAACATCGGGACGATTTCGGCGCGTTGCAACTGTTACAACTGGAATCCCTTTCTCATAATATTCTTGTGGGAATAAAGATAATTGTTCTGCAATTACTACTACATTCGGCTTCTTACATGAATCGGGATCCAATCCAAGATTTCCTGCTCCTCTTGATACAACAAGGCGAATGTATCCATTAGATAATTTATTTTGTCGAATCGTCTCAACAACAATATTTGTTACTTCATCTAATGAATATGGAATTTCTAAAAGGATTGATTTTGCTGATTCATACAGCCGGACAAGATGCTCTCTCAAACGGAAAACATTACCGCTATAAACTCTAATTCCTTCAAACACTCCATCGCCATATAAATAGCCATGATCATATACTGAAACTTTTGCCTCATCTTTTGGAACAAATTCTCCATTTAAGAAAATCCATTGCTCATTCACTAGAAGCGCCTCCTATGTTCTATGAATTTTTTATTGTTTCCTAGTTTACTCTCCTTTCTAAATAAATCAAGTGAATTTTTAGAAAATTTATAATTTTTAATCATACGTACTTCTTTGCTTATACTGATTTAACAACATTGTTAACGTTTACAAAAAGTCAAAAAATTTTTTTCGCCAATTTCCACTAAAAAAATATTTGTTTAAAAGAAGGATTTTCATCAATTGATACGAATCTATTGTATTCAATAAACGGACGTCCGATTTTATAAATCCGGGGATATATAACGACTTTTGCTGAAAAAGGGGGAAAATAACAAAAATAGCGCTGTCTAAAAATAACATTCATATTTTTCATTTCGTAATCATAATCCTATTTTTAAAAAACAATTTGTCAAAATAAAGGAGGAAATAAATATGGCGTGTGTACAAATTAAAGGAACGAGACAAGAGGTAGTAGAAATGCTGCAATTATTTGATCTAATGGATACGAAAGGTTTTTGTAAATTCGATAATTACGTAGAGGTAGAACCAAATACGAAAGAACATAATCATTTTATTGCTTCAATCGACATCCATTCAAATACTTCTTCAGCACAAGATACATTAAACGATCAATTCGTTAGTCAAATGCTTACTGGCGTATATAACGACTAAACAAAGATTTACTTCCTACCGTCTTTTCATAAATATATGCAGTGAACTTGAGCATACTAGCAATTAGATGGTAGGAGGTGATAATTATGGCTAGAATTGGCGTTGAAAACTCATTAACAGACGTTCAACAAGCTCTTCAACAACAAGGTCATGAAGTTGTTACACTTAACTCAGAACAGGATGCACAAGGGTGTGATTGTTGCGTTGTAACTGGGCAAGATTCTAATGTGATGGGCATTGCAGATACATCAATTAAAGGATCAGTCATTACAGCTCACGGTTTAACAACGGATGAAATTTGTCAACAAGTTGAAAGTCGCACTTAAAAAATGAAAGAGGACTCCTTTTAAAAGGAGTCCTCTTTTTTATATTCACCTAACGGGAAAGTAACATATACTGGATGAAAGCCCTACCTCTCTCTCATCATTACGGTTCCACTGACCGCTCCTTGATTCACTAGTATACATATATAGCTTACAAATACAATTTATAGGGTTTGTTCACAAAAGTTGTTGATAAAATTACCCGATCTTTCGCAAACTTTTCGTATTGCATTCATAAGAGATATTTACTTTACACTAGCTGTAACCGAGACACGAATTAAAATTCTAACACCAATACAATAACTTGTCAACTTTTTTCCCCAAATTAAAAACAGACATTAACGGTTTGTCTGTTTTAGAATGGAGCTTTTTCTTTTATTACATATACAACAAAGCCGCTTACTAACATAAATAAGCCAACTACTAAGTTTTTGATATTAATCATAAATTCCTCTCCCTTATTCCACACATCATATATATTTACATTTCAATTATTCCGATCATCCTAAAGCGCACTTTTTCTAATATATCATAATTCCTAAAAAATGCAAGTTCACTTTTGACGACCATTCACAAATTTATCTACAGTGCTTGGTACAGTATTTAAAGCCTTTTCAATTAAATGTGTACTGCTGTTGAGATGTAATACTTGCACCCCATTAGAACCAACTACTAAAAAAGCTACTGGACTAATGGAAACCCCAGCCCCGCTTCCTCCTCCAAATGGATGCCCTTGTTTGTTCTCTTTATGCTGATTTTGCCCACCGTTATGTTTTTCAGTAATGAAATCCCCTTTAAAATCACTTCCACCAGCTCCAAAACCAAAAGCCACTTGAGATACTGTTAATACTACATTTCCGTCAGCTGTTGAAACCGGGCTCCCAACAATTGTATTTACATCTACCATCTCTTTTAAATTTGTCATTGCCGTTTTCATTAAATTTTCAATTGGATGTTCCATTATGTATTGCACCCTTTCCTCATTATTCCTTTTTATATTTTCCAAAATAGAGGAAGTCATACTAACTTTTCCTATTTCAAGAAAACATTTTCCTCCTTTTAAAAGATACTACTCCCTGTACATGCTCCGGTATAGTGAAACTTTAATCAGTGGGATGTGCACGTTTCTCGACTCCCACAAATAGCGGGATAAAAAAGAAAAAGAGATACATACTACTATTGAACCTTGTTATGAAAGGAGTCATGACTTTGACTGAGAAATTTGATGATTATAAAAGAAAAGATAGAATAGATAGTGATTATAGTGACTATAAAGAAGAGTACGCCGCTGAGGTTGCACCACAACGCATTGATTATGATTACGATGATAAAGACGATAAAGATGTTGTAAAATCGTCCGCTGCTGGATCAACTGCTGGTTTTATCGCTCTTGCGCTATCTATCTTATCGCTATTTACATTTCCAACACTATTTGGTCTTGTTTCTGTTTTACTCGGTATTTACGCTTATAATCGCGGAGCTACTGTAACTGGCGGTATCGCTGCAGTTGTCGGTGGAATTGCTGCACTTATCGCAATTTTATTCCGAGTAGCACTTATTGGTCTATTGTTCTCCCTGTTCTAAAAAAGAAAAAGGTATCTCGCTTAACGCGGGATACCTTATCCTGTAAACACATCTTCCGATGGATATTTTATTTTTTGTTTTGCTGGTCGCGCTAAAGAGAACACAAGTGTTAATGGTCCAATTAATCCGCAGAACATAACAAACATAATAATACATTTTCCGAATGCCGATAGCTTTGCAGTAATTCCCATCGTTAATCCGACTGTGCCAAACGCTGATATTGTCTCAAATAATAATTGAATAAAGCTGAAGTTTTCTGTAAGCATTAATATGAATACCGCTGCTAAAATAAGTATTTGACTGGCAACAGCAATCGCTAAGGCCCTCGTTACTGTCGACATTTTAATTGTACGCTGAAATAAAACAATTTCCTCCTTTTTTCTAAAGAAAGAAAGGACAGATGTAATTAAGATAACAAACGTCGTTAATTTAATTCCTCCACCTGTCGATACACTTCCTGCACCAATAAACATTAAAATCATCGTAAATAATATAGATGATTCTTCCATACCTCCATAGTCAACCGTATTAAATCCAGCTGTCCGCGGAGTAATACCTTGAAAGAAGGAAGCCCATAGTTTTTCATTTAAAGATAAATTCCCTAACGTCTTCACATTATTATATTCCAATACAAAAATTACAATCATTGCTATAACATTTAGCACTACTGTTCCAATAATCATTATTTTTGAGTGAAGTGATAATTTTCGAAAACTGCGGCTATACCATATATCAATTAATACGGTAAAACCGAGTCCCCCAATTACAATTAAAGAGCAAATCCCAATATTAATAATGGGATCCCCTACATATCTTGTTAAATTATCTGGCCATAAAGCAAATCCTGCATTATTATAAGATGCAATTACATGAAAAATACTATAATATAAACCTTTTCCAAAACCAAACTCTGGAATAAAGCGAAACGATAAAAAGATGACCCCAATAAGTTCAATACAAATCGAAAATATAAAGACACGCTTTACTAATTTTACAAGACCACCTATATTTGTTTGATTAAATGCTTCTCC
This sequence comes from Bacillus cereus group sp. MYBK5-2, assembly GCF_051915685.1. NCBI lineage: Bacteria > Bacillati > Bacillota > Bacilli > Caryophanales > Bacillaceae > Bacillus > Bacillus cereus group sp. MYBK5-2. The sequence continues at coordinate 619,279 of NZ_JBQAFE010000001.1, read as the reverse complement.
AATTAATAAACGATGGCGTAATCCGATTTTTTTACCTAGTACCCAAACAATTAAAATGGCAATTGTCATAAGACCTAGACCACCTGTTTGAATTAAAAACATAATAACAATTTCGCCAAACATCGTAAATGTACTTGCTGTATCCACTACTCCCAAACCAGTTACGGTCGCTGCTGACGTTGCTGTAAAGAAAGCATCTACCCAACTAATATGTACTTTCGTTGCGAATGGTAATTTTAATAACAAACCGCCAACCACAATTAAGCAGAAAAAGCCTAATGCTAATATTTGTGGTGGGTTTAATCGTATAAGACGATTATACAGCCCTTGTTTTTTTGTTACGTCCATATCACTAACTCCCTTATTAAAGTGAAGCTTTCCCCTCATACAATAAAAAGCTTTTTAAAAGCCCTTAAATAATTGGGACAAACCTTATATTCTCATAATATAGTTGAGCATAATCCTTTTTTTCATAGATTACAACTTTTATTTATATTCAGATTCCTTTTCGTTTTATGCTGGGAAAACTCTATATCCTAACTCAATATTGCTAGCAATAACAATTTCATATGTACTATTTTTCAAATCCCCATATCTTTCACTCTATGTTCACATAGAGGTCACATCCACCTTTTATAGTATATGTATCGAAGCTGTTCCTCCCTAATTTATAAGACATTCCCCAGTGTCTTTGAATAGCTTCCATCCCTAATTAAATTGACATAAATTGTCCCCTTCCTTGACCATCTTATATATGATGGTCTTATTTTTTTGTTTTCTCTATCTTTTATTCCGCTATTTGTGGGCAATAAACGCCCGATTGGTTAAGGCTAATAATCAACAGGGGATGAACAAAAAACACTCATTAAATTTTCATTTTATTTAAAACTCCCTCTCTCTTTCACTCTATATTCACACAGAGGTCACATCCACCTTTTATAGTATATGTATCGAAGTTGTTCCTCCCTAATTTATAAGACATTCCCCAGTGTCTTTGAACAGCTTCCATCCCTAATTAAATTGACATAAATTGTCCCCTTCCTTGACCATCTTATATATGATGGTCTTATTTTTTTGTCTTTCTATCTTTTATTTAAAACTCCCCCTCTCTTTCACCCTATGTTCACATGAGAGTCACACCTATCTTTTATAGTATATGTATCGAAGTTGTTCCTCCCTAATTTATAAGACATTCCCCAGTGTCTTAAAGCAACTTCCATCCCTAATTAAATTGACATAAATTGTCCCCTTCCCTTGACCATCCTATGTGATGGTCTATTTTATTTTCCAAACACAAAATCGGTCTATCTACACTTAAACAAAAATGAAAAATTCAGAAAATATTGTCAAATTAGGTATTTTTTCGGTATAATTACTTTAGAAAGAAATTTCGCAAAAACAAAAGGGGGGATTTTATTGAAACAAACAAAAGCAATCTTAATCGCATTATTTCTAGGTCTAGTTGTTGGACTCACTCTAAATTTAGCTGCTCCATCTATCTTTGAGCCACTAAATCAATATGTGTTCAACCCAATTGGTCAATTGTTTATTCGACTTATTAAAATGCTAGTTGTTCCTGTTGTGTTCATTTCTATCGTACTTGGTGCTGCCGGCCTTGGAGATCCGAAACAACTTGGAAGAATCGGTTTAAAATCAATTTCATTCTTTCTCGTAACAACTGCGGTTGCCATCTCTATAGCGGTTACATTTGCACTTATTATAAAACCAGGAGCTGGCGGTAATTTTAAAACAGAAGGTCTTAAGTATGAAGGTGCAAAAACTGAAACATCTTTCGTCGACACATTGCTAAATATCGTACCAGATAACCCAGCAAAAGCGATGGCTGACGGAAACATGTTACAAATCATTGCCTTTGCCGTATTGATTGGACTCGGTATAGCTATTTTAGGAAAACGAGTTCAAGGTATCCATTCATTACTTGAACAGGGCAACGAATTAATGATGTATCTTGTTAATCTCGTTATGAAATTAGCCCCAATTGGAACATTCGGTTTGCTCGCTTCATCCGTTGGTAAAATGGGGCTTGCAGGCGTCGCTGCGATGTTCAAGTATATGATTGTCGTTATGTTAGTACTCATTATTCACGGGGTCTTTGTATATGGCGGCTTATTAAAGGTATTAGCAAAAGAAAGTATTGTTCGTTTCTTTAAACATTTCGGACCAGTAATGGCAATTGGATTTAGTACATCTAGCTCTAATGCATCGCTTCCATTTGCAATGAAAACAGCACAAGATAAGCTTGGCGTTCCAAAAGCGATAAGCTCATTTGTACAACCACTAGGGGCAACTATTAATATGGATGGTACTGCCATTATGCAAGGAGTAGCCACTGTATTTATCGCTCAAGTATACGGAGTTGAACTTACATTACCGCAATTAGCTATGGTCGTATTAACTGCTGTACTAGCTAGTATCGGTACTGCTGGTGTACCTGGTGTTGGACTTGTAATGCTTACAATGGTTTTAAATCAAGTAAATCTACCAGTAGAAGGTATCGCTTTAATTATCGGTATTGACCGTATTCTAGATATGTCTAGAACAGCTGTAAACATTTCTGGTGATGCAATTTGCGCAATGATTGTCGCAAAATCAGAAGAAAAATATAATACGGATCAATCGGCAGCATCGTAAATCAAAAAAGGAGTGAATTATTTCACTCCTTTTTTGATTTACTCCCTTTTTTAGAACGATATTCTTTCCCTTTATTATCATTACCAGTTTCAAATTCAGTGCTAAATTCCTGATTAAACTGGCCGGACTTTGGTGATCCTTGATTACCGCTCCCTTTACTACCGTTACGATTCGTCATATTTCTCCCTCCTTCCTTGTATTAGTAGTATGGCGCTCTATCTTTTTTCATACACATTTTATTTATTAACATCTATTACACACGAAAGAAGATCTCCCATCTATAAGGAAGACCTTCTATTTTATCACGTAAGCGTTTTCTTGTTTATAATCACTTAAATAAGTTTTTTGGAAATTGAAATCATTACATTCATTTCATCTTCTGAAAGTGCAGAGAATCTTTCTTGTAAATATTGTTTTTTCGCATCTTCCATTTTCGCAACTAAATCTTTCCCTTGTTCTGTAATCTCTAAATACACAACTCGGCGATCTGATGTAGAACGTGAACGAGTTACAAAACCCTTATTAATTAATTTTTCTGTAACAGCTGTAATATGACTATTCGACACATTTAATTCATTTGCTACACGCGATACCATTTCTTTATTCGTACGATTTAATATTCTTAGGACGATGAATTCATTCCACGGTATGTAACCACCAAATATTTTTCCGATATCATTACGCAACGTGCGAAACATAGCAAACACATTTGTCGATAGTTCTTCCATTAATTGCTCTCGATTTTGAGACAACATTGACAGCTCCTTTTATTTCATTTAGTTAAATAAAAACCTTATTAATAATTTTACATGAAATCTTACTTTTTGTCACCTTATTTTCCCATAATTCGTAGTTTTTTAATATGTATTTCATGATAAAATGAAGTCAACTTCCAGAAAAAGGGGTATTTTAATGCATGAGGAGGATAGGTTCTCAAATCTCAGCCTAAAAGATAAAACAATTATCATTAGTATTATTGCTCTTTTTCTCATTATAGTTTTTACATTTATATTTTTTGTATATGTAGGAATCTTTCAAATTACAGGTATAGCGTATAGTTCACGTACTGCTTTACTTCTCTTTTTTTTATTAATCACTTTCTTAGATGGTATTACATTATTTATTTTCAGTTTCTTCAAAGCGCTGCTATATCCATTGACTCAAAACATGTCAAATTGGATTTCTCTCACTCTTTTCTCATTCATTGAAATTACACTAGATTGGTTCGTCATTCATACTGCTGATGATTGGATAGAAAGCGTACAAATGTCCAACTTAACTGAATTATGTGTCATACTATTCTTTTTTCTATTAAATAAATTATTAAGTGACAAGAAAGAGTAAGATTACAAGCTTTTCTATATAAAAATTGGTACAATGAAAGCAAATCTTACTAAAGAGGTGTTAATTATGAACTTACAACAATGGGCTGATAAAGGTATGTCCTTTGATACATATGTGAATGAAATGCAAGTAAACCAATACGAGCTACTACACATTTACAATAATTTTTTAATTCCAAATGAATTACTTCCTGTATTAGAAGAACGTCAAAATGATGGCTGGCGTGTTATCGTATTAACTGCTGATTGGTGTGGCGATGCTCTTTTATGCGTACCTGTTATGAAACGAATTTCTGAAGTTGCAAATATTGATATGAGTTTATTAATTCGCGATGAAAACTTAGAATTAATGGATCAATATTTAACAAATGGAACAGCACGTGCGATTCCAATCTTTATTTTCATTGATAAAGATGGAAATGAACAAGCTGTTTGGGGACCACGCGCTCCAAAAGTACAAGAATTAGTAACTTCAATGCGCGCTACATTACCTGAAAAAGAAGATCCAACTTTCGAAGAAAAACAAAAAGAAATGTATGCTAATTTCCGTGCTACATTAGCTGATGATACTTCTCTTTGGGAACATGTAATGGAAAACATGATGGAAAAAGTAGTAAAATAAAAACCTGCCGAGCTCGGCAGGTTTTTTTATTACATAATGAAGAAATAGAATACCGCAGCTAAAATGAAACGATAATAAGCGAACGGTGTTAGTTTTACACGAGATAATAATTTCAAGAATGAAACAATTGCAAGCATCGCAACAACGAATGCAGTTACAAATCCTGTTACAAATAGCGTTATATCTGCTGAGCTTAATACATCCCAGCTTTTAATTAAATCTAAGCCACTTGCAGCTACCATCATCGGTACCGCTAAAATGAACGTATATTCAGCTGCCGCTGTATGCGACACGCGAGCTAATAAACCACCACTTATTGTAGAACCAGAACGAGAAAATCCTGGCCAAAGAGCTAAACATTGGAACATTCCAATTGTAAATGCCTGTTTATATGTGATTTCATCTAACGTTCTTGCTGTACTTGGTTTCGAAAACTTCTCAGCAACAATCATTAAAATACCACCGGCTACTAAGCTAATAACAACTGGTCCTGGACCAAATAAAACCTCTTTAATAGTGCTATGGAATAATACGCCAAGTACCCCGGCAGGAATCATCCCGATAATAATATGTAATAAATTTAACGATGGTCCGTCTGTTACTTTACCTATTCCAACTAACGACCATAGACGCTTCCAAAATATAACAACAACTGCTAAAATCGATCCCAATTGGATAACAACTTCAAAAACTTTCGCTCTCTCATCGTCAAATCCAATTAAATGTCCTGTTAAAATCATATGTCCTGTTGATGATACTGGTAGAAACTCTGTTAACCCTTCAACAGCACCCATGATTAAACCAATTAACCAATCAGCCACAAGTAGTGCCTCCTTAATAACAAATAATATGTAATTTTTTCACACCTTATCATAATACCTTATCCCTTTTCAAAGTGCATCCTTTTTTTATTGGCTTCATATGTTATAGGCGCGTATTTCTTTTCTAATCTTTGATTAAATTGTATGATAGTAAGAGTTTGTTTTTTTATACGGAAAGGGGATTTTATGAAAGAAACTACTTCATTCTCACAAAAGTTAAAGCAATTTGTATTACTATTTTTTCCGATTTTCGTAACGCAAATGTCATTATTTGCGATGAGTTTTTTTGATACAACGATGTCAGGACATGCAAGTCCAACTGATTTAGCAGGTGTTGCAATTGGAACAAGTATATGGATTCCAGTTAGTACGGGGTTAACAGGAATTTTAATGGCTACTACTCCCATTGTTGCACAGCTCGTTGGATCCAAGAAAAAAGAGGACGTTCCCCACGTTGTCATACAAGCAGTTTATTTAGCAATTTGTGCTAGCTTCGTTGTTATCCTCATCGGTTTTTTCGTCGTTTCACCTATTTTAAATGGCATGCGCTTAGAAGAACCTGTGGAACGTATTGCAGCGCAATTTTTAAGTATTATCGCAATAGGAATTATACCTTTATTCACTTACACTGTTTTACGTGGATTTATTGATGCATTAGGAAAAACTCGAACAACGATGATTATTACATTATTATCATTACCAATTAATGTAATATTAAATTACCTATTAATTTTTGGTAACTTCGGTTTCCCAAAGCTCGGTGGTGTCGGAGCAGCAATTGCTTCCACTGCAACATATTGGTGCATTTTAATTATTACAGTCATTATTATTCAGACGAAAGAGCCTTTTGCCTCTTTCAACATTTTCAAACAATTATACCGACCTTCTCTTTCGAGTTGGATAGCATTCTTAAAACTTGGCGTCCCTATCGGATTTGCTATCTTTTTTGAAACGAGTATTTTCGCTGCGGTAACGCTCATGATGAGTAATTTTAGTACGACAACTATTGCAGCTCACCAAGCAGCTATGAACTTTGCTTCCTTGTTATATATGACTCCGCTAAGTTTAGCAATGGCAATGACTATTGCGGTTGGATTCGAAGTTGGAGCAAAACGTTACGATAATGCAAAACAATACGGACTGATTGGAATTGGATTAGCCCTTGCCTTTGCTTTATTATATTCGATTCTTCTCTACTTCTTTGATGATCAAATTGCTTCTATTTATACGACAGATGCAAAAGTTCATCATTTAGCAAAAGAATTTCTTATCTTTGCAATTTTATTTCAAATTTCAGATGCAATTGCAACCCCTGTACAAGGAGCTTTGCGTGGTTATAAAGATGTAAATGTTGCTCTAATTATGACTTTAATTGCTTATTGGATAATAGGTCTACCACTAGGTTACATATTAGCGACGTATACAGAATGGGCCGCGAAAGGCTATTGGATCGGTCTTATTATCGGTCTAGCATTTGGCGCTGCCTTCCTACTTATCCGTCTCTTTCAAGTACAACGAAAATATACAACACAAAACAGCCGCTAATAATAAAGCGGCTGTTTTCTTTATGCATATTTTTTCTTGTAACGTATAATATAATGAAAAAGAAAGGTGGGTACATATGGACGACAAAGAAAAAAAGCAATCATTCGATGAAGAATTTGCCCCTGAAATTTCACCTGGATATCGGCAAGATGTACATAAGCCACCTAAATATAAAAACACTTCGTTTTTAATGGGCATTACCATTTTCGCTGCTGTATTACTCATACTTATCATTTTCGTTTATTTTTGATGAAAGGTGGCCTATTATATGAAGAAACAAGATTCCAATCGTTCAAAAAGAACTGTTAAAACACAAAAAGGATATGCAGGAGATTCTGTTCATACTCTTAAACAAGTCGAGCAAGGGAATTTATATATTGCTCAAAAAGAACTTGGTCAACAAAATGAAAATCTTTAAAGGCCCTTTATTCCTTAAGGGTCTTTTTATTCCGCATTAAGTAATACACCCTCAAATGTTCTATTGAGCAATGAATTTCCTTTATTGTACGCGCTGCTTTTGTTCTAGCACCATAAATATATTATTAACCTTTACAATTTTCACTTCATAATTCAATTTCATTTCGCTTCTCTTACTCTTACCATTTTCAGTACCCGCAACGTACGCTACAGCTTGATAAAGAAAACTCTCATTGGTCTCTTCACGTATCTCCTCGTTTGTAAATTTATACTCTAAATCTTGAAAACGATTTGGATAATAATTTCCCATTAATTGTTCATACCCTCTATTTAAAAATAGTTCTTCACCTTTTCGTTTCACATCTTCTTTATTAGTAGACCCAAACACTGATAGTTGCTCGGTCACAAAATGCTCTCCTACCTTTTTCATTTCATTATGAGTTAAGTTTTCTATACTTTTGTTCTTTAACTCCTTATTTAACTCGTACTGATCAATCGGTTTAAAGGTAGCAAAAACCTCCTCTTTATATGACCAAAACAATACAAAAGCGATACATAGAGAAATGATTAACAGTCTTTTTTTCGTAATACTCCCGCCCTTCTTCATAATAATAGATATATTTTAACATATAGAAAGAAAATTCTGATATCATAAAATAGAATAACTTAACTCAGAAACGAGGAACAATTATGGACTCTTACAAACATTATATAAAAGAAGCTTTGCCTAATCTTTCTATACATTCATATAAACAAAATGAAGAAGGATGGGATAATGTAGCAGTTATAGTAAATGATGAGCTACTGTTTCGTTTCCCGCGAAAACAGGAATATGCGATGCGAATTCCGTTAGAAAAAGAACTATGCGCAATTCTCACTCAATCACTACAAGAAATCGAAGTTCCACAATATCACCTAATTTATAAAAATGAATCTGATGAGGTTCCTCTTTGTAGTTACTATACTCTCATTCATGGTGAACCATTAAAAACAGAAACAGTTGCCACGCTGGAGGATCCAAAGCTGAAAGCAATTATTACACAATTAGCTACTTTCCTTGCGGTACTACATAGTATTCCTTTACACCAAGTTACAACGCTATGTTTCCCTATTGAAAAAACATGTACCTACTGGAAAGAGCTACAAACAAAATTAAACCAATATCTCACTACTAGCCTTACTTCATTACAGAAACTAGCCTTAAATCGCTTATTTGAAAATTTCTTTGCATGTTTAGCTACATCCACTTTTCAAAACACAATCATTCACGCTGATTTTACTCATCATCACATTTTATTTAACAAGCATAACAAAAGTATTTCAGGTGTTATCGATTTTGGTGATGCGCAAATTGGCGATCCTGCTTTTGATTTTGCAGGACTATATTATGATTTCGGACATGAGTTTACTACATCTGTATATGAACAGTACAGTACACTTATTTCTCATCATGATCCATTACTCATTCATCGTATTACTACCTTTTATCAATACAGTCCTTTACTACATAATATTATTTATAATTTTGAGTCAGAGAATGAACTCGAATTCATTACAGGCACAGAACAGCTAAAAACGATATTACAGGGATGAGATTACATTCTCTCCCTATATACTCTCTCCTCATACATCATTAACTTTTTATCCATTTCAACAATAACTTTATACAATTGAAACGCCTGTAAAATTTGCAGTTGAATTTCAAAAGGAGCATTTTGTTCTTTTAACCATTGAAATACTTTTGTTTCATCTTTCATTGATTATTCCTCCCTTTATTCTGATTTGTGGGTAGCCCGATTAATGAGGGCTGATAATCAGTGGGTGATTGACAAAACCCCCACTGATTAAAGTTTCACTTTATTAAAATCTGCTACAAATATACCGTAAATGATGAAAAGCTTTTCATGTCAATAACAAAAAAGGATGCAAAGTTGCATCCTTTAATGAACTATATTTTTCTTCTGTTTCGCTTCTGTCTTTACTTCTTCCCCTTGGCATTCACTACGAAACGCACAACTTATACACTCAGAACGAAAATGACGCTCTGTATAATGCTCAGGTTGCTCTAACATTTCTTTCATTCTAGATAAATCAGCCATTCCAGTTATAATATCTTCCTGTTTCGGAATGTACTCATACTTAGTTCCTTCTATTAAATTAATAACTTCAATTTTTCCTGGAAGAACTCCGAAAGCTTTATAACTGAATACTGTCATTAGCTTCTGACAAAGAGCAAGCATTTCCTCATCTGCATCGACAACATACTTTTTAATTACAAACGACTCAGCACTCCACTCACCAACTTCAAATGTCAATGACATGTGGACACCTAACTCTTCCATATATGTTTGAAACTTCTCGTATAAAAACAATGGTGGTGTCTGACTATCATCCTTTTCAACGAACTGTAATAAGTGATCCGTTAGCTTCGCTAATACAATATAGTATTCCGTCTTCGAAGCAAACATATTAATCCTTACTTTTTTCCAATACTTTTCTATTAATATTAAAAGTACAATTTTCGTTTGTTGACCCGCAGGTAGCGTGTAATACTCGTTAATAATTTGATTGACAATCATTTGTGCTATTTGTTGCCATTCAAATGAAGAAGGTTCTCTTCTTTTTATGTGACGAAAATAAAATTTATGCGGACAACGCATAAAATCATACAAATGATAATCTGTCATCGTTTTGATTGAGATTTTCTCATGCACTTGCTCTTCATCTCCCTTCTGCCATTAAGAAAGGTGTTTTACAAATTCAGCTCCAAACTGTAAACATTTTTCTACATCTTCATCTTCTGGCGTTAATTCTACTTTTAGTCCTTCTAACACAACTGCTGCCCCGCGCTCTTGTAGCTTTTCTATTAAAATGTCAACTGCCACTCCGTATTTCGGATAAGCCGAATCACATGATCCGAATACTGCCGCTTTTTTCCCAGTTAAATCAATAGAATCCATTGCATCATAAAAATCTAAGAAATCATCAGGAAGATCGCCATCTCCCCAAGTGTATGCACCTAAAATAATTCCATCATACTGTTCTAATATAGAAGCTTCTGGTGAATCCATAATATCAATAACTTCAATTTCATTTTCTGTTTCACGAATTACGCCGGCAATATGGTCAGCCATTTCCTCTGTATTTCCACTCATACTTGCAAAAATCATTACTAACTTACTCAACTGAACCTCTCCCTTTACTTTGTATCTCTTTTTCTGTTTGAATGCTCTTCTTCTCATCTACATATTCAGACCGAATTACATTTCTTTGCCATTCCATATGCTGATCAACATCTTTATTTTTATCTTTTAATCCCCTCCGCAGAAGGTGAAAATTCTTTCTCATTAACATGTCGCATCCATCCTATTGATAATAATTATCAATTTCAACTATATTTAGATTAATTGACATTGATTATCAATGTCAATAACTATTTTTAAAAAAATGATTAAAATGTACAAGCTTGTCCGTTAGCTATTCATATACTATGAATGAGCATAGTTCTTTCTCAGCCCTCTCTGACGGAAAGAAATAAAAGCAACTGCAATAGAGTGCAGTTGCCTTTTTTTGTTTTTCTATGATTTTAGTAATCTTATAGTCGTCTCTAAAAATAGCTCCACTCCACAAATTAATGCTGATTCATCCACGTCAAATTTCGGATGATGATGTGGATAACAAGTATATATATTTTCATTACCTGTTCCTAATTTAATGAAACAACCAGGTGCTTTTCTTAAATATGCTGAAAAATCTTCTCCACCCATAGAAGGTTCAAGCTTCACAACACGCTCATTCCCAAACAAATGTAGTGCACTTTCTTCTACTATTTTCGTAATATATTCATCATTAATAACCGGATCATATCCATATCGATACGTATATGTATACGATCCTCCATGTGCTTCTGTAATTCCTTTCACAATTTTCTCGATTTTCCCTTCTGCTTCCACCCTCAATGCTTGATTAAATGAACGAACAGTTCCCATTAAAGTTGCTGTACTAGGAATAATATTGTCAGCCGTTCCCCCATGAAATTGTGTAACTGAAACAACCCTTTGCATAAAAGCACTTGTATTTCTTGATACGATATGTTGTAGATTTGTAATAATCTGTGCTCCGATAGCAATAGGATCTATCGTTTCTTCTGGTCGCGCCGCATGTCCTCCTTTGCCTTGAATCTCAACTGTAAATACGTCTGGAGCTGCCATCATCGGTCCATATGCAATTCCTATCTTTCCACTCTCAAGTCCTGACATAACATGTAAACCTATTACATAATCAACACCGTCCATTACACCTGCCTCAACCATTTCTTGTCCCCCACCGGGATACACCTCTTCTGCGTGCTGAAAGAATAGACGAATCTCACCTGCAAAATCTTCCTTTATATTTGATAACACCTCTGCTGTACTTAATAAAATAGCTGCGTGAGCATCGTGCCCACATGCATGCATCATTCCTTTATTCACAGATGTATAAGATTTACTTGTCTCCTCTTGAATTGGCAAAGCGTCTATATCAGCTCGAATCGCAATTACTTTCCCTTGCTTCACACCTCTTTTAATTGCTAGTACACTATACTTCGTCGGTCTCGTTACTTCAAAAGAAGAAAATGAGCATAATGTATCATATATAAATTGCGAAGTTTCTTTTTCATGAAATGATAATTCCGGATACTTATGGAAATGCCTTCTCCATTTCACGATATTTTCTTCCGAAATTAGATTCTTCCACACTCTATTCATGATAATTTCCTCCTTTTCAAAAGAACTAGAAATTTAAAAGTTTACTCCGTCTTAAATGATTAATAAAAACAAACACTGTATTTTTACGTATTCTTATAGTCCACTTTTATGTATTCACACAATCCACTTTCTATTTACATGTCAAACCCATTACAAATTCATGCTGAATGTAATATAATTGCTAAGTTAGGGATTTTCTTTTTTAGTATTTAGTGCTAATATCAAAAAAGAGCCTTTTGACTTATTTTTACCTAAAATGTGGGATTTTGTTTTTTTCACAATAATGTAGGACATGATACCTACAAAGAGCTATTATTTCATTAAGAGAGGGAAAGACATGGAAAGATTAAAAGAGATATGGTCTCGACCACTCACACAATGGGTTGCAAAGACGGTTTATTATCTTGCAATTTTATTTGCATTACTTTGGTTGTATGGATTCCATGATACAAACACAAGTACATTTATTTACAATGAATTCTAGGGTGGGAACGTTATGAAGTTATTAGAACAAATTGAAAAGTGGGCTGCAGAAACGCCTGATCAAACCGCTTTTGTTTGGCGAGATGCGAAAATTACGTACAAACAATTAAAGGAAGATTCTGATGCGTTGGCACATTGGATTTCTTCTGAGTATCCAGACGATCGTTCACCAATTATGGTGTATGGCCATATGCAACCTGAAATGATTATTAACTTTTTAGGATGTGTAAAAGCTGGACATGCTTACATTCCTGTAGATTTATCTATCCCAGCTGATCGTGTACAACGTATTGCTGAAAATTCTGGTGCGAAATTACTTTTATCGGCAACAGCAGTAACTGTAACTGATTTACCAGTTCGCATCGTAAGTGAAGACAACTTAAAAGATATTTTCTTTACTCATAAAGGGAACACTCCAAATCCTGAACATGCGGTAAAAGGTGATGAGAACTTCTACATTATTTACACATCAGGAAGCACAGGTAATCCGAAAGGGGTTCAGATTACTTATAACTGCCTTGTTAGCTTTACAAAATGGGCTGTAGAAGATTTCAACTTACAAACAGGGCAAGTATTCTTAAACCAAGCACCTTTCTCATTTGATTTATCTGTAATGGATATTTACCCATCATTAGTAACAGGTGGTACACTTTGGGCAATCGATAAAGATATGATTGCGCGTCCAAAAGACTTGTTTGCTTCTTTAGAGCAATCGGATATTCAAGTATGGACTTCCACACCTTCTTTCGCTGAAATGTGTTTAATGGAAGCATCTTTCTCTGAGAGTATGCTACCGAACATGAAAACATTCTTATTCTGCGGTGAAGTGTTACCAAATGAAGTAGCTAGAAAATTAATTGAGCGTTTCCCTAAAGCAACAATTATGAATACGTATGGTCCAACAGAAGCTACTGTCGCTGTAACAGGTATTCACGTTACAGAAGAAGTGCTTGATCAATACAAATCACTTCCAGTTGGCTATTGTAAATCAGACTGTCGCCTTCTTATTATGAAAGAAGATGGCACGATCGCACCTGATGGTGAAAAAGGTGAAATCGTAATTGTCGGTCCAAGCGTAAGCGTTGGATATTTAGGAAGCCCTGAATTAACAGAAAAAGCATTTACTATGATTGACGGTGAGCGCGCCTATAAAACAGGCGATGCTGGCTATGTTGAAAATGGTCTTCTATTCTATAATGGTCGTCTTGATTTCCAAATTAAGCTGCATGGTTATCGAATGGAATTAGAAGAAATTGAGCATCACCTTCGTGCGTGTTCTTACGTAGAAGGAGCAGTTATCGTTCCAATTAAAAAAGGTGAGAAATACGATTATTTATTAGCGGTTGTTGTTCCTGGGGAGCATTCGTTTGAAAAAGAATTCAAATTAACATCTGCAATCAAAAAAGAACTCAATGAGCGATTACCAAACTACATGATTCCACGTAAATTCATGTATCAATCTTCTATTCCAATGACACCAAATGGAAAGGTAGATCGCAAAAAATTATTGAGTGAGGTTACAGCATGACCGCATATGGATCATTTTATTTTTTCGCTATAGTGGGCATTTTATTAATACCTACTATCATAGCTGGATTAAAAGGTAAAATGTTGCGCAAATATAATGCCGTTTTAACATTAGTCATGATTGCTATTATCTTCTCAGATAAACCAAAGCAAGCAATGATGCTAGCTGCATTTATTATTTGGCAATATGTCCTTATTAAAGGCTATTTAATTTTAAGAAAACAAAATAATAGTACATTCACATTTTGCATAGCTGTTATTTTATCGATTTTGCCTCTTATTTTGGCAAAAATCGCGCCGTTTGCATCGTTTTTACCTGAGTTAAAACTTGTTGTTTTCCTAGGTATATCTTACGTAACATTCAGAGCAGTTCAAATGGTATTTGAAGTTCGTGATGGTTTAATTAAAGAGCTTTCTTTCTTTAACTTCTGGGAATTCGTTTTATTCTTCCCTGCGATTTCAACAGGACCTATCGATCGTTACCGAAGATTCCAAAAAGATATTCAAAAGCCACCTAGCGCTGAAGAATATCAAAATTTACTATATACAGGACTAAATCGTATTTTCCAAGGTTTCTTGTATAAATTTATTATTGCTTACTTAATAAAGCAATATTGTATGGATCCAGCATTCGCTCAACACGATACAATATTTTCAAATATGATTTACATGTATAGCTATAGCTTATATCTATTCTTTGATTTTGCTGGTTATAGCTCTTTTGTAATTGGTGTAAGTTACATGATGGGAATTAAAACGCCAGAAAACTTCAATAAGCCATTCCTTAGTCGTAATATTAAAGACTTCTGGAACCGCTGGCACATGAGTTTATCATTCTGGTTCCGTGATTTTATTTACATGCGTTTCGTCTTTTTTGCAACGAAGAAAAAGTTAATTAAGAACCGTTACACTATTTCGTATATCGGGGCATTTTTAAACTTCTTCATTATGGGAATTTGGCACATCCAAGGAAGCGCTGTTGCGCAGTATGTTATTTATGGTCTATACCATGCCGCACTGTTTATTTTATTCGATATTTTCGAACGAAAAAACAAGAAGCATAAGTTTTGGCCAAACAATAAATTTACACACATCCTTGCGATTGTAATTACGTTCCACGTTGTATGTTTCGGTTTCCTAATCTTCTCTGGACACCTTAACAGATACTTTTAATGCACCCTTCTTATTCCATTAAGAAGTTGCACATATAATAATTTCGGATATAAAGGAGATTTTAAAAATGGCAGAATTCAAAGAGCAAGTATTAGATATTTTAGAAGAAGTATGTGAAAACGATATTGTGAAAGAAAACTTAGATGTTCAATTATTTGAAGAAGGTATCCTTGATTCTTTCGCTGTAGTATCTTTATTAGTTGAATTCCAAGAGCGTTTAGATATTGAAGTTTCTATTTCTGATTTTGACCGTGACGAGTGGGCTACACCAAACATGGTTATTAAAAAGTTGGAAGAAATCCGATGAACAAAGCAAAATTTGGTCCGATGCTTTTAGCATTGGCCCTTTTTGCTGTATTCTTACTTATTCCAACGCGCTTCCTACTTCCACTTTTAAGTGATGAAAAAGTAGAACAAGCTGCTACTTCTTTAAAAGAAGAAAAAATTCAAAGTATGATTTTACAGCAAAAGATGTTAGCAGATCCAAAATATCTTCCGATGTACGGTTCATCGGAATTCGCACGTATGGATGCTTTCCATCCATCTAATTATTTTAAAGTAAAGCCTGAAGGATTTACGCCATTCCTTCTTGGACGCGGCGGAACACAAGACCTTGTACATGTATTAAACTTCGCATCTACAATGGATCAATTGAAAGATAAGAAAATGGTATTCGTTCTTTCTCCGCAATGGTTTGTACCACAAGGTATTGACGAAACGCACTTTGCACCTAACTTTTCAAAACAACAAGGTTACCACTTCATTTTCAACAATGATTTAAAACCTGAAATGAAAAAACAAATTGCAAAGCGTTTATTAAACTTTGAGATTGTAAAAAAAGAAACTTTATTAAAAATTTCGCTTGAAGGTATCGCTTATGATGATACGAAGTATAAAGTAAAAGCACTTGCTGCTAAACCTTTCGCTTATATTTACCGTAACATTTTAGATCGTAAAGATTTATTTACAGCTATGTTTAATATTAAACCGCATAAAGAGAAGCTCGATCCTTCATTAAAACAAATGAACTGGGAAGAGGCTCGTAAACATGCGGATCAAACAGGTGCAGCAGAATCTGGATCTAATGAATATGGTATCGAAGATGGTTACTTCAATAGCAAAATTAAGAAAAAATTAAAGCAACGTGAAGGTTACTTAAAAAATGATGCTTATGACCAATCGCCAGAATATGAAGATTTACAAATTGTACTTGATTTATTAAAACAATCTGGTGCAAAACCACTCTTCATTTCTGTTCCTGTCAAAGGTCCTTGGTACGACTACGCTGGCTTCCCGAAAGAACGCCGCGAAGCATACTATAAGAAAATTCATGAGCAAATTGAAAAAGCTGGTTATCCAATTGCCGACTTCTCAAATCATGAATACGATAAATACTTCTTAAAAGATCATATGCACTTAGGTTGGAAAGGCTGGGTTTACATCGACGAAGCCATCCAACAATTTTATAAAGCAAACTAACGAAAAGACCGCTTGAATTACTCAAGTGGTCTTTTTGTATATATTTTGTAATTGCTCGATTGCATTCGCCGCTTCTTTCATAACTCGCTCCACTACATGCTGAGCTGATTCGATTCGTGCCAATGATGCTGCCTGTCCTGCCCAAAGTGACATATATTCTTCCTTATTTTGCTTCGCTGCCTCTTGGCGTATTTTAGAAGTTAATACGTTTTGCACTGGATATACCGGAAGCCCTTCTTCTTTTCCTTCATGTCTCTCTATAAATTCATTCCGAATACCGCGTGCATATTTCCCGGAAAACGCACGAGTTACAGTTGTGCTCGTATCTGTACTATGTAAAACCGCTTCTTTATACACATCGTGCGTAATACTCTCTTCACTTGTTAAAAAGGCTGATCCCATTTGAACACCTTCTGCTCCTAGTGCCAATGCCGCAACAAGCCCTTGTCCGTTCATTACACCACCTGCTGCGACAATTGGGATATGCGGAACAGCTCCTACTAACTGAGGTATTAACGCAAACGTACCAATCATAGCATCTCGTTCTTTCCCAATAAACGTTCCTCTATGCCCTCCTGCTTCGCTACCTTGCCCAATAATAATATCTACTCCTAGCTCAGCAAGTACTTTCGCTTCCTTCACATGGGTAGCTGTTCCGATAACTTTTATTCCACTTCTTTTTAAATCATTTATTTCTTCTTTTTCTAACGTTTGAAATGCAAAGCTAACGACCGGTACTTTTTCATCTAATAGCACTTGTAATTGTTCCTTATAGCTTTTTGGAAGCTTTAACGTTCCTTCTACTTCTATACCTAATTCTCTATTCACTCCGCTTAGTAATACTTTCGCCTCATTTACCTTCTCTTCTTCTATTTCTATCTCTTTCGTTACAAGTAAATTAACACCGAAAGGCTTATCTGTTAGTTCTCTTATTCTATAAATCGCTTCACGAATTTGTTCTGGGCTCATATAGCCCGCTCCAAGCGTCCCTAATCCTCCACTATTACTTACTGCTGCAACAAGTTCTGGCGTCGTAATCGCGCCTGCCATACCGGCTTGAACAACGGGATACTCAATTTTTAATATGTCTGTTACTCGACTTGTAAACATCATTTTCCCTCCTATTTCCTTTATATCTTCTTTATTTGATAAGCTTTCCCCTGCTTTTGCAAGGGTTGAACTTCATATGAAGCGAATATATTGAAAGAGAAGGAGGCTGAGCTTAATGATTTATCCAAATGCATTAAAACAAGGTGATACAGTAATGATTATTGCACCATCTGGTCCACCTACAATCGAAAATGTATTAAAAGGTGTGAATGTATTACAAGAGATGGGGTTATCCGTAATAATCGGGAAGAGTGTTTACGAGAAATATGGATTTTTAGCCGGAAGTGATCAAGTTCGGCTTGACGATATACATGAAGCATTTATAAATAATGAAGTGAAGGCAATTTTTTGTGCACGAGGTGGTTATGGAAGTGCTCGTCTTCTTCCTCACATTCAATATGAAGTTATTAGGCAAAATCCAAAAATCTTTTGGGGATATAGCGATATTACAGCTTTACATACTGCTGTTTCACGTTATGCAAAGCTTATAACATTTCATGGTCCGATGATTGAAGAACTAGGAAAAGGCATTGATTCCCTATCTTTATCCTCTTTTAATCAGCTATTCCATCCGTATTCAACCATTTTATCTGCATCAGAATGTATCGTACCTAGCTCTCACAGTACAGTTACAGGTACGTTAGTTGGAGGAAATTTAGCTGTGTTAACAAGTATAATTGGCTCGCCCTACGAGATAATTACGAACAATACACTTTTATTACTTGAAGACATTGGTGAAGAACCGTACCGCATTGACCGTATGTTAAATCAGCTACTTTTATCTGGAAAGTTTAATGAATGCAGGGGCGTTATTTTCACAAGTTGTCACGACTGCACTCCTTCAAAGCCCTCTCAATCATTGCAAACAATATTATATGAATATTTCGCGCCATATCATATACCTGTCCTATTCGATTTACCAATTGGACATATAAGTCCAAACATCGGTATTCCACTTGGAGCTACAGCAACAATAAACACGAATAATAAAACAGTCTCTATTTCTTCTGGTATTGCCACTCCATATTCAAATTAAAAAGGAAAAGCGATTACGCTTTTCCTTTTACTTATAATAATTAAAAATTCGTCCAGATGCGATATCTGCAATTTCTTCTGGAATAAATGTTTTACTTATATCAGTGCCAACATTTAATACAGCTGTAGCATCTTTCTCAATGCTACCAAATAACTCTTTCCCACGTATCGTAATAAGGGGCGTTCCTTCTGGCAACACATCTTTTACAAATTCCATTTGTGTAAAGAACGGAACGATCCATCTACCTTCTCCTTGGAAATGACGCAAACGAAGTATTCCTTCTGTTGCCCCGTCCTCTGCTTCTAGTGAACCAGCAACATAAAACTCAGTAGATAAGAGCAATTCATAAAATTCCTTTTGCTTCTGTTTATCATCCCCTGCTACAACAAGTACCTCTTCTAATTTCTTTACTGAAATTTGCTCCATATGATGCCACCCCTATTTTCAAAATGATTGTACTTAGATTATACGAAATATTCTTATTTTTTTCTACATAATTCGCAATTATTTTCTTAAAATAATTTTAATACTTCTTTTGTCGTCACAATCGTAGCAAACTCTTCATGTAAATTTACAAGTGTCATATTGTGAATATCCTCTGCACTATACTCCTTACCATCTAAACCTTTACGGTTAAACGTAGCCGTTGCATCACTCACTAAATATGTTGTAAATCCTAAATTCCCTGCCATTCGTGTCGTAGTTTCCACGCAATGATTTGTCGTTAATCCTACAACCACTACTGCATTACATTTGTTCTTTCTTAATTGCTCTTCTAAATTTGTCCCAATGAACGCGCTGTTAACGAATTTCTGAATAACCACTTCACCAAGTAGTGGTTGCACTTCTGCTTTAAAGTTTACCGTTTCCGCTCTCTCATAAAACATTGACTGAGCATTTTCTTTATTTACATGTTGAATATGAAAAACTGGTCGTTCCCTTTTTCTCCATTCTTCTAACAAAATTCTCATGTTTTCTTCAGCAAAAATATTATTTCTCTCGCCCCAATCTGGTAATTGAAATGCCTTTTGTACATCGATTATGATAAGTGCTATTTGATTTGTCATCATTTCCCCCTTAATTTGGCTGTAATTGAAATAGAAAACCAAGTTGTTGTGACGCAGTAATAAAGCAAACATAGGCGCAAAGCTCTACAATTTCTTTTTCTGTCCAATATTGTTTTAATACGTGAAACATAGTATCATCTATTGCTTTTCGGTCATGAACAAATGTATGCGCAAAAGTAACAGCTACACCAATCTCCTCTGCCTTTTGCACATCATCAGGTCTTCCCTTTGCCATACAGTACGGACATTCATTCCCATACGCTAATGTTCTTCTCACTTGCTCCTTCAACTCTGCTGAAAGAGTTCCTGTATTGTACAGTGTATCTTCTAACGTACTCCACGAATGTAATATATCCGAATTATGCCCTAATAACTTTTGAAACTTTGTATCTCCTACATTTGATAATGAAATTCTCTCCATCATTTCCCCTCCTATTCCCTTCTGTTTTATTGTAAAATAAATAACGTTCACTTTACATTTCATATGAATCTTAATTTATATTTTTCCTTTACAAAAATCATTATTTTACTGGAGGTATATTTACAAATGCAATTAGACCGTGTTGATCGAAAAATTTTAAATGAATTATATAATGATAGTCGCCTTTCGATGCGTGAATTGGCGAAACGAGTAAACTTATCTGCTCCGTCTACTTCAGAACGTGTTCGTAAACTCGAAAGCGAAGGTGTTATTCAAAAATACACAATCGATATTGATTATAAAAAGGCAGGACTCGTTTTAGATTGTATTTTAGAAATCACTTTAAAAAATGGTGATACAACACGTATGCAACAATTTATTCAGTCTTATCCATCTGCAAGTTTTTGTTACCGAGTAACAGGAAGCTTATGCTACATTGTAAAAATTTCTGTTCCTTCACTCGTTGAACTTGAAGAATTTATCAATGATGTTTCTTCATATGCAACGACCGTTTCTCATATCGTATTATCAGAAGTATCTCTTACTCCTGATATTGAACATATCTTCCCAGAAGATTAATTTATTTTTATTCAAAAAAATATAAAAAAACCCCTTACAATAAGAATAAAAATAATATATTATGTATTAAAATACATAAAGTTCGAGAAAGGGGCTTTACATTGAAAATCTGGTTTTATGAAAAAACGGCACAATTAGATGACTTGCTTGGTATTTGGGACAATGTCCCAACAATCCCGCGAATTGGTGAAAAAGTGGAGATTTTAAAGACGGTCCGCACTGTTACAGATATTAAATATGTAAAGAACGGTAATAATTTTCGAGTAGAAATTATTACAAATTAAAAAGTAGCTCTTTAGGAGCTACTTTTTAATTATCTATTATGTGCTTTCTTTATAACGATTTTATCTTCTTCTACAGATACTGTTACATAATCATTTTCTTCTAACCGAAGCTTATTTACAGCCTCATCTGGTAACTCTATGGCCATCAATCTATCGGTTAAGATCACTTGACTATACACTTCATTTTCTTGTGATGAACTCACTACTTTTTGCTCATTTATAAAACGTACTGGTGGCACGCCAACTTCTTTTACTGTACGCCATTGTTTCCAAACATAAGGAATTAACCAAAGTAATCCAACAACTGTAAGACCGATACCAATCCATAAATTACTTTGCGCTTGTAATTCAGTAATCGAGATTGTACCGCTTTCTTCTCCACCGAAAAATTGCATACTTGTTGCAATCAAATTATTGAGAGCGTGCACAGCTATATTCGTCCATATATTTTTTGTCTTTATGTATAAAAGACACATAACGACACCAAACATGAACGCACCAATAACATCAAGATGTCCTAAGCCAAAAATAATTGAAGATATAATTACAGCTTTTTTAATTCCCCATTTATAAGCCATTCGCTGTAAGAAAAATCCCCTAAAAATAACCTCTTCCATAATAGGTGCTAACACACATGCTGAAATGAAAGTAAATATCGTCATATATACGTTACTCGTATTAATAACATTTCCGTCTTCTAGCATAGTAACTAAGAAATTCGGTAACGTATGTGCTAATATGTAAAATTGAATCTGAGATATGCCAACTGAAAAAATCATCCCCATTATCGTTGCTAATACAATTAATCCCCAAGATAAACGTCCTGGCTTATCAAAAAAACTGTTAAATACAACATTATTTTTATTTGTTTTTACGTATAGCCAAAGTAACGGAAATACAAAAAATACAGTTATTTGTGAAATAACCTCCATCGTATTCTCAGAAACATTTGTTAGATCTAATGGAATCATTATAAGGAACACCCCTATAATCATCCATCCAAAAAAGCTACGTAGCCTTATACGTGAAAATGCATAGTGCATATAAAACACCCCCAAAGATAGTAAAAATAAAATAAAACCTTAATCAGTACTTTATAGGCAATCCTTTCCCTATAAATAGCAGGATAACTAAATTATAATATGAATATAGTTGAAATTCTTCCTATTTTTCTCAAATTATTTCAAACAGCATATCTCTTAAAATACCGTATCCCTGTTCTTCAAGTTGCAATCTAAATGAATTTTATGTAATAAAAATCCCCGTTTTTACAAGCGGGGATTTCTTTTATTATAATACGTCACGTTTTTGGAATAATGTACTTGATGCTACAAGTAACACAACAAAGTATGCAACTACAAGTAATAATGAAGTTGTAAACGTAAATTCTGTAAATGTTGGTTCCATTCCACCATTAATTAATTTATTACTATCGTAAGCTCTTAAATCCAAATGGTTGAATACTACAAACTTCGCTACACCTTTTGCAAACATTATTAATACCATATTAATTGCACCTTGTAAGAAGAATAGGAACATCGTAATAATTAATGGTAATACAGATTTTCTAAATACGTTTGCTAAGAAAAATGCAAGTGTTGCAAAGAAAAATGGTGATAGCAGCTGATATAATATTGTTTTTAAAACAATTCCTAACGTTAATTCAGTTTTACTACCGTCCATTACAATTAATCCAATAATCATAGCAATTAACGTACTAGCAAATACAATAAATAACATCGTTAATAACACTGTAATATATTTAGAAAATAAAACTGTCATTCGTTTTCTTGGACGAATTAATAATTGTTTAATCGTTCCTTTTTGGAATTCATCTGTAATTGTACGCGAAGCTGTTGTAATTCCAAAAATCGTTGCGAATATCATAATTAAGCCGATATCTGAACTTACAAAATCTAAGTAAGATCCATTTAAACTACCAGCTTCACCCCATTTCGCCAGTACTACTGCTCCTAAAATCTCCAATAAAGCAATGACACCAATTAAAATATACATACCTTTTTTCGCATGCAACTTTAAAAATTCATTTTGAATTAATTTAAACATTACGCTTTCACTCCCCCAGTAATCGCTAAGAACTCATCCTCTAACGTTTTATTTTGAACAGTAACTCCGTATACAAGCACATCAGCATGAACAAGTTTTTTTACAAGTTGCGGAATGTTGTCTTTTGTTACAGATGCTACAATTACATTCCCTTTTGCTTTACCTTTAATGATTTCATTTGCTTTCTGAACTTCATCTACTTCAAACGCTACAACGACTGCCTCATCATGTTTCACTTTTTCATGTAAGTTGTACTCTTGTACAAACTCACCTTGTTTAATAATAACGACGCGATCACACATTAATTCAACTTCACTCAATAAGTGACTTGATACGATTACAGCAATATTCTCTTCTTTCGCTAAACGTTGTAAATAATCACGAATTTGGCGAATACCAGCTGGATCTAATCCATTTGTCGGTTCATCTAAAATTAAGATTTTCGGCTGATGCAGTAATGCCTGTGCAATTCCTAAACGTTGTTTCATGCCAAGTGAATATGTTTTCACCTTTTTATGAATCGCATGCTCTAACTCAACAAGCTTTACAATCTCAGCAATGCGCTCTTTACTAATTGGTGTAATGGCCATGTTCGCAAAATGCTTTAAGTTTTGCATTCCTGTCATATAATCATATAGTTCAGGATTTTCTACAATCGCTCCAATTTGCTCTAGTGCCTTTTCACGCTCCGAGCGAATACTATGTCCACAAATTGTAATATCGCCCTCTGTCATTGAAATAAGACCTGTCATCATACGGATTGTCGTCGTCTTACCGCTACCGTTCGGTCCAAGGAATCCGTATACTTCTCCTTCACGAACCTCAAATGATAAACCACGAATAATTTCCGTTCCACCAATCTTTTTTCGAACATTCTCTAACTTTACTACTACGTTTCCCAATGCTGATTCCTCCTTTAGACTTCTAGTTTTTTATCGATAATATAAGCAATTACATATATTATTAGAGCACTAACCATTACCATGAAACTTATATTAAAAATGTTAAATCCATTTTCTTGAAACATATTAATAAACAGACTCTTGCTTTCACTATGATATTCTACTCTTCGCAATACTTGGAAAGCTGGAGCTAATTTTCCTAGCAAGGTTGTCGCTAAAGTAATCGCGATATTTATTACTAGAAAAATAATAACGATTAGTATATTTTGCGCCTTTTTCTTTTTCGTAAGTAACTTTACTAGAGTAATTACCAATATGATTTGTAAAACACTAAACAAAAACTCAAATAAATCGCTTATCGTATATATTAAATTATTAATTATGCCTACTTGCATAATCTCTTTTGCTTCTACATATACAGAAGTCGTAGGAAAAGCTAATACATAACTTACGTAGAAAAGAATTCCACATATCCCATACCATATAGCCATTGCGATAAATGAGAAAATAAGCATAGAAATTACATATTGTTTCCCAGATATTGCTGTAAGTCGTAACATTGGATTAGTTAGTAAGCGTGAATATGATTTCATTGTTTGTATAAACATATAAACAATATAAAAGAAAAATATAATCATAATGATTCCAAATATACCCTCTTGTCTACTGATAGCCGCATCACTTTTTCTTACAATCATTTGTGAAAATAACACAGCTTCAATTAGCACAAAGAATAAAAAAGTAACAATATATCTTTTCTTATTTACATTCCATAAATAGGAAAGTACTGACTTCACTTACTAAACACCTCCTTAAACAATTCATGAACTGCTTTTCCTCTCTGAAAACGAATTTCTTCTACATTTTCATATAGAACCATTTCTCCATCTTTTAAAAAGATCACTTCATCAAAAATATTTTCAATTTCATTTATTAAGTGAGTGGAAATTAATATCGTACAATCTTCCCTATAGAACTGTAGAATTAGATCCAATACATGTTCTCTAGAAAGAGGATCAATCCCGCCCAATGGCTCATCCAGTACATATAGCTTCGCTTTTCGAGAAAACGTTAAAATAATCTGCAACTTCTCAACCATACCTTTTGACAATGCTGTAATTTTTTCTTCTAACGGTATTTTAAATTCTGCAATCGTATCTACCGCTTTTTGAATATCGAAGTCTTTATAAAAATCTCGATAGAAAAATAAAGCGTTTTTTACAGTCATCCAATCATCAAAGATTGGCTTATCGGACATAAATGAAACAATTTCTTTCGTCTGTAACCCTACCTTTTTACCGTCTATTGTAATACTACCTTCAGAAGGGTGTTGCAAGCCTGCAATCATTTTCAATAACGTCGTTTTCCCGCTCCCGTTATCTCCAACAAGCCCAACGATTTTCCCTTCCGTAATCTCTATGTTTAATTCACGGATCACTGCTTTTAATCCGTATCTCTTCCATAAGTTTTCTATTTTCAATAGCTCTGTCATTGGCTCTCCTCCCTCTTATCATGTAATGAAGAACGAAGAATTGTAAGAATTTCTTCTTCTGAAAAACCTAAATTGTCCATTCCATCTATAAAAGAATGAAGTAATTCTTTCGCCATCTCTTTTCGCAGCTCCATAATTTTCTCCCCTTCATTCGTTACATACCGTCCCATTCCTCTACGTGTGACAACAACTCCATCCCGTTCTAGCTCTTGAAATGTACGCTGAATCGTATTTGGATTCACTTGTAATTCACTCGCTAATTCACGGACAGAGGGAATTTTATCACCAGGCAATAAATGTCCTGTTACGATCTCTTTTTTTATGTATTCCATTACCTGAATGTAAATTGGTGTATTTGGAGAAAACTCTATTTTCATTTCTTCCCTCCTTTTGTATCGGTGTACTAGTTAAATAATACACCGATACAAAAGGTTTGTAAATACCCATTTAATTACAAAAAAGTTCTATCCGTTAAACGAATAGAACTTCCCAAATATAAATCGCTATACAAAAATAATAGTGTTATGTAAACAAAATTATAAAGAAAAACTGTCTTATCAATGAATAAGACAGTTTTTCTTTATAATCCTATATTAAAAGTTAAACACGAAGTCATCGTCAGCTAACTTTTCAACGTTCGTTGCTTTTACGTAACCATTTCCTTTTACAGAGAAGAAATCATGGTTTTTCGTATCTGTACGTAAACCATTTAAAACGATTGGGTTAATTTCTTCTTCTTCAAACTTCGGCTCAAGTCCTAAGTTCATAAGCCCTTTATTCGCATTGTAACGAACGAAACGATTTACATCTTCTACAAGACCGATAGAAGTGTAAATTTCTTCTGTATAGGCCATTTCAATTTCATATAGTTCCATTAATAAATCTTGTGTTTCTTTTTGCACTTCTTGTTGCTCTTCTGCAGAAAGTTCTGCGAAGATTTGTTGTGCTAAAATACCGACGAATACGCCGTGAATTGACTCATCACGAATTATCAAGTTGATAATCTCACCACTTGCTGTTAGTTTTCCTTGACCAGCTAAGTAAAGTGGATAGAAGAATCCGCTATAGAATAAGTAACTTTCTAAGAACACACTTGCTACCATTGCCATGTATAACTCTTTTTTTGTTACTTCAGGCTTTAATAAACGACGATAGTAACTAGTAATAATACCAGCTTTTTTCTCAAGTAACGGATGATTGTCTACCCAGTCAAAAATATCATCAATCTCTTCTTCTGTAGCTAATGTTGTGAAAATGTGACTATAACTTTTCGCATGTACTTCTTCCATAGCTCCCATGAAAGCTAATACACTTTTCGCTTGTAAATTTTCAAGATGAACCAGTACAAGTGGCATTCCTTCGCCACCTTGTTTCGTATCTAAAAGTGTTAAACCACCTAATACACGCTTATAAGCAATTTGCTCTTCTTTCGATAATTGCACCCAAGTATTTTTGTCAGACGAAACCGCAATTTCTTCTTCTGTCCAAAACTGAGCGATGTTTTGCTTCCAAAACATTAAACTAAAATCATCTTCTTTTTTGTTCCAGTTTACCGCACGCATTAAATCGCCCCTTCTCTAAATATGATAACTAAGCATGAGCAGGGTTCAGAAAACCCTGCTCATCATGTCTCACTTTTTATATTAAACGGTACAAGCCACACACTCTTCCACGCTTAATTTACGTGTTCTCGTATAATACAGACTCTTTAAGCCTTTTTTATGTGCATAGATGTAGTAACGTGCTAATTCACGTGTTGAAATATCACTATTAACGTAAAGAATTGTACTAATTCCTTGGTCAATATGTTCTTGAATTTCTGCGATTAAATCAATTAATTTAAACTGATTCATATCGTAAGAAGATTTATAGTACCAGAACGTATCTTTTGATAAATACGGCATTGGATAATATGTTGTCGCATTCGCATATGTTCTTGATTCGATTTGACTTACGATCGGCATTACGCTTGAAGTTGCATTTTGAACGTAACTGATTGATTGTGTTGGAGCAATGGCAAGACGATATGAGTTGTATAAACCATTCTTCTGCACTTGCTCTTTTAAACTTGTCCAATCTTCTTTTGTTGGAATATGAATTCCTTCAAATAGTTGCTGAACTTTTTCAGTTACTGGGCTGTAATCTGTTGTTTCATACTTTTCGAAGTATGTGCCATTCGCATAATCAGATTTATCGAAGTCCTTAAATGTCTCGCCTTTTTCTGTAGCGATTTCCATACTTTTCTCAATAGAGTAGTAATTTAACATCATAAAGAATGTACGAGCGAATTCTTTCGCTTCTGCACTTTCATAAGCGATTTTATTTTTTGCTAAATATCCGTGTAAGTTCATTGCTCCAAGTCCAACTGAATGAAGCTCATCATTTGCTTTTTTCACAGTTGGTGCATTCGGAATAATCGTCATATCAGAAACAGCTGTTAAAGCTTCCATTCCCGCATGAACTGCTTCACGAATTTCTTTATTTTCCATCACGTTTACGATATTTAACGATCCTAAGTTACAGTTAATATCACGACGGATAATGTCATCTGTGCCGTAATCATTTATTTCTGAAGTTTCTTGAAGCTGGAAGATTTCTGTACATAAGTTCGACATCTTCACAGTTCCAATATCCTTCAATGGATGTTGATTATTTGCATTTGATTTAAACATTAAGTATGGGTAACCAGACTCAAGCTGAATCATAGCGATTTTAATAAGCATATCACGTGCACTAATATCTAGTGGCTTCTTCTTCACTTTCGGATTGCTCATTAATTCATCGTACATTTCATCAATGTCAATATCATCTAAATGCTTGCCATATTCTTTATAAACCGTATAAGGCGCGAAAACATGGAAAGGTTCGTTTTTCTCAGCAAGCTCAAAGAACTTACTTGGAACGATAATTCCGATTGATAGAGACTGAATACGGCTCTTCTCATCGGCATTTATTTTTTTTGTATCAAGGAATTCAATAATATCCCAATGGAAAATGTTTAAATATACTGCACCGGCACCTTTTCGTTGGCCAAGCTGATTCGCATATGAAAACGAATCTTCAAGCAATTTCATAACAGGTACTACACCACTTGCAGCGTTGTCGATACCTTTAATTTGCTCACCGCGTGCGCGTAGCTTAGATAAGTTTAAAGCTACTCCCCCGCCGATTTTCGATAATTGCATCGCAGTATTAATGTTAAAGCCGATCGAATTTAAGCTATCGTCCATCTCTAACAAGAAACAAGACACCATTTCTCCTCTTCTGCTTCTTCCCGCATTTAAAAAGGTTGGTGTCGCTGGTTGGTAGTTTTGTTTTACAATCATGCTTGCGAATTGTCTTGCCTTCGAAACATCACCGCGTCCTAAGTATAATGAAACAATTGCTACACGATCTTCATAGCTTTCTAAGTATTGTTTTTGATCATTCGTTTTTAACGCATAATCTTTGTAGAACTTAGATGCTGCCATATAAGATTGGAACTCGAAGTTTTCACCATAAGCGATGTTATATACTTCCTCTACTTCCTCCAAGCTATACTCGTCCAGAACGTTGTAATAGTAATCATGTTCTTTCATATACTCCATTCGCTCTGCCACGCTATTAAAAGGAACGGTATTCTCTCTAGCTTCTTCCATAAAGACTTCTAATGCCTCTTTATCTTTATGAAGCTGATAAAAACCGTCCTGCATTTGCGTGATTTCATTATTCAGTTCAATGTGTCGCAATCTCCCGCACCCTTTCCTTAAAATATTCTACATCGTTATTTGTTCCAGATAACTCAAATTTTGATACAATAGGCACTTCATATTTAGTAGAAATCTTGTCAGCACTTGCACCGAACATGTCTCCCCAATTACGATTGCCGCTTGCAGATACGCCTTTTAATTTTTCATTATTGCGCTCTAAAAAGTCTAAAACACGTTCTGGTACATTGCCAAAACCTGTTGTATACGTAATAAGAATAAAGTCTTCATCTATTACTAGATCTTCATCAATTTGAACGGCCGGCATATTTAATTTGTGAATGAAACGCTTCACGTTTCCTGTCATAGAATCATATGCAACTAACATTTCCGACCCTCCCTCTCAAATCTATATTCTCTATATGTTGTTCTTGATTTCTCTATATATTGTATTACGTTTCAAAATAAGACACAAGATATATGTATAAATTCTTTCTTTTTTTAACTTTTACTTTTCGACATGATAGCCGTTTTTTTTCAATACAATGACTATGAAACAACATTCTAAAACTCATGTCAATAAAGTGCTTTTCAAAAAAGTTGTCAACGAATTTAACCTTATTTTTAAAAAAGTTAACAATATATTTTGTCATAAAACGGTAGATGCTGAAGAAATATATTTCTCCAGCATCACGCAAAAAAGAACAGATATGAAACTATAATCTGCTCTAAAAAACGATTACATTTATCAAATTTACCTTATTAAATATATTATACATATACTTTCGTTTCTCGTTACATACTAAAAGATAACTATTATAGAAAAAGATTATTATTATGGAACTTCAATTTATTTATGAAAAGTTTATTCAGAGTGCTCAATGCGCAAAATATCTTTTACAAATATATGATGCGGATTTTCATCTTTATCAATCATTGTACATACCGGAGCCTCTTCATCAAAGTATACAATCATTCCTTCTACGTACTGATATGTATGTCGAACTTGTACAGTTACTTTAATTTCTACTGCTTCTTCATATGCTCTTTTTATTTTCTGAAGCATTTTTGCTGAACATTTTCGTTTCTCTGGATACATAACCATTCCCATAAATCGATTGCCGGCTCTATCTTTCCACATATAATCCCAATGTGGTAAAATGCCTTGTTTAAAATCGCCCATAATTCCCCTCTCCTTTATCTTTTATTTATCCCGCATTAAACGTCCGATTGGTGAAAGGCTACTAATCAGTGAAAGATGCCCTGCTGATCAAAATTCCCCTTTATGAACGTGGCGTTTCTGAATATGTATAAATCACTTGCCCGCCTCGCTGTGCGTTACCAATGAAATGCTTAAAGTCTTCTCTATTTACAACAACTTCTCTGAACGTATAAAATACATCTTTCGTAACAACATACTCCTTTATTTCACCATTTTTTAGCTGATCTAAAATTGTATTTGCTAATTCTTTATCCATGTATTTCACCTCTCTGCAATATTTTATTTTATCGTATATTCTATAGGTCAACAACTGTAAATTTATCCCGCTATTTGCAGGTAGTGCGATTGGTGTTGACTACTAATCAGTCGTGGAATGAACAAAAAATCTTACTGATTAACGTTTCACTTTATCTCGTTGTTATGCCATGATTTTATTTTCGTTATTTCGCAAACAATATCGTTTTACTATATGTCCACTAAATATCATATACTAACATAGCTACTTCTCTATATCAAACATTTCGGCATTCAATTATGCAAAGTTCCATACCACTATGCTACAATATACAAATAGAACTAGGAGGGATACTATGATTCGGAAAGCAAAAAAGACAGATGCAATGGCAATAGCTCCTTTATTGTATAATGCTCTGCATGAAATTGCTGAAAAAATCACAGGTAGCACAGATGAAGCAGAAGTATTACTAGGACTTGAGACATGGTTCTCAAAAGAAAATAACCGTCTGAGCTACGAAAACTGTTTTGTCTATGAACAAGACGAGAGTGCAGTTGGAGTTATTGTCGCTTATCACGGTAGTGAAGCAACACAGCTTGACGCACCAATTGTACATCACTTAAGAGAATTACATAAAGATGAATCAATTACGTTAGAAAAAGAAGCTGAGCTTGATGAGTATTACATTGATACACTATCAGTTTCAAGTGCACACGGCGGAAAAGGTATCGGTTCTAAATTAATTGAAGCTGCCGAAATCTATGCAACTGAAAAAGGGCATGAAAAAATCGCTTTACTTGTTAATTTAGAAAACACACGCGCCTATTCACTATACGAAAAGTTAGGTTATAAAAAAGATGAAATTGTTATGCTAGTAGGCGAACCTTATGCTCATCTCGTAAAACCATTAAACGTCAAAATTTCTGTATCTTAAAAAGAAAGCACACGATTTATATAAATCGTGTGCTTTTATGTTAAATTCGTATTTAATATATTTCCATCCATCGCCTCGTGAAACGTATATGTTGTACATCCCCATGGCTTTCTATGCAAAATAGGCGAACCAGACCATCCCATTGCCCTCAGCTCCGTTCCAATCATCGAATTAAAATAATTATGACCTACAAGAGCAATACTTCCATGTACGAGAGCATAACGATGTAATACGTAAGCTGCTTGCCTTGCCCTCTCTCTTACTTCCTTATAAGATTCAACATTTTTATGGTAACCAAGTATCCATAATGCTCGTCCAATACACATCCATACGTTAAGTTTACACTTCAACCATTTTGGCGCATAAAAGCTCGCCGGAACTGCCACTTCCCTAAAAAGAGAATTTTGTATAAAACATAAAGAATCCATTAATTCAGCTGCTGACTGTACAGCACACTTTTGATCACTCGTTACAATCAATTTCGCTACTTCAACCGCTTCTCTTGTTTCCAATGGTATAGGTTGTTTTTCTGTTATAGTATGTAAGTCATATCCTTTTATCCATTCATGAAAGGATGTAACCGTCATTGGTTCTATAGTACAATCTAAGCGACCATGACGAATAAAAGAAATCTTCATTCTTTTCACTCTCCATTCATCACTTATGAACTCTATTATGCACTAGTTCTAAACATCATACCACGCAAGAAAATAAAGTTATATACCTTTACATCTCCCCACCATTATCATGTGTTATCGAAGCATGGATACCATCCATCCCATCAAAATATGTACTCGTATCATATTGACGAATCTTTTTTAAATGCATATAAGAAAATAAAAATAAAATTAAAGCTATAACACTCCCCACAAATTCAAACATCATTTTACCGCCTCTAATTTCTCCCACTTCAGCAGGTTATTCTACTTTTTCATTATACCTCGATATAAAGATTCTCGCATTTTTGCTATTTTTTTCAAAAAACATGGATTTTCTACATATTTTCTTACAAAAAGTGAATATTTTTCGAATTTTTACTTTGGAAACATTTACAAAGTAGGAAATATGGTTCAAAATAGGAGGAAATAAAAAAACCCAAATTTATTCTTTTTTTGGGAAAACTGTAACAAGGAGAGTTGCTTATGCAGATCGCAGAAACTGGAGATATCATCGAATTTAAAGGTGGAATGCAAGGCCGTGTTCAAAAAGTAAATCAAAACTCTGTTATTGTTGATATAACAATTATGAAGAATTTTAGAGAACTAGATATGGAACCTCTTACAGTTGTAAGTCATAAAAACTATACTGTCATTAATCAAAATGCATAATATAATAGAAAGAAAGGGCCTGTATACTATACAGGCCCTTTCTTTCTATTAACGATTATCAATTGTTTCCGGATATAGATCGTGGTTCATCATGCGGTAATCAGCCATTTGTTCATACTTCGTCCCTGGGCGCCCGTAGTTGCAGTATGGATCAATTGAAATACCACCACGTGGTGTGAATTTCCCCCATACCTCAATATAACGTGGATCCATTAATTTAATTAAATCGTTCATAATAACGTTCATGCAATCTTCATGGAAATCACCATGATTGCGGAAACTAAATAAATACAACTTTAAAGATTTACTCTCTACCATTTTTTGCTCTGGAATATAGCTAATATAAATTGTTGCAAAATCTGGTTGTCCTGTTTTCGGGCATAAACTTGTAAATTCAGGACAATTGAATTTTACAAAATAATCACGGTTTGGATGATTATTATCAAATACCTCTAATATTTCTGGGCTATATTCAAATAAATATTTTGTATTTTGATTCCCTAGTAATGTTACATCTTTTAAATCTTCATCTAAT
The DNA here is from genome assembly GCF_051915685.1 of Bacillus cereus group sp. MYBK5-2. Taxonomy (NCBI): domain Bacteria; kingdom Bacillati; phylum Bacillota; class Bacilli; order Caryophanales; family Bacillaceae; genus Bacillus; species Bacillus cereus group sp. MYBK5-2. The sequence goes on along the minus strand of NZ_JBQAFE010000001.1, from coordinate 585,571 downwards.
CTTCCTGTCATTTTAAACATCCCTTCTCGTTATACGCCGCGCTTATTTCCCCATACTAACGCATGAAGCTGAGGCAATACTTTTGCATCATTCATCTCTTTACAATTTACAGCTTTATCAATCAGCCATTCATACTTATCTAATAATTTTTTTATAAGCATCGCATCATCCACTGTTTTTGTATCATCGTTTCCTACTTGTAAGAAAAATGGTACCTTTGGATAACGTTCGTGCATCTTAACTGCATATTCAAAATCATGATCATCGAATACTACTACTTTTAAACTAATATCTTTTCCTGCTAGTTTCTGAATAATAGCATCTAACCTCTGAAAATCTGTTTTCATCGTTGAACTTGGTGGTTTTGGAGAAATTGTTATCTCATCAATTTGAAGTAACCAATCTTGCCATTTACTCCCTTGCGTTTCAATTGCCGTTCGCATTCCATTTTCTTTTAATATAGAAAGAAGAAACTCAATATTTTTCAGTAATGCCGGATTTCCACCTGAAATCGTAACATGAGAAAAATTTTCTCCTCCAATTGCAACAAGCTCATCCCAAATATCTTCTGGTGTCATCTGTCTAATTTGATCTTTAGCTGATCCATCCCACGTAAAAGCAGAATCACACCAAGCACAGCTATAATCACAACCAGCTGTACGGATAAACATTGTCTTTTGCCCTACAACCATTCCTTCACCTTGAATAGTCGGACCGAATATTTCTAAGACAGGGATTTTACTCATCAAGCATCCACTCCCGTCTTACTTCCGCATAACTAGTCGGCGTCTCAAATAGACGAACAAATTCAACGCGAGCTCCTTTATATTCGTTCACTCGATTCTCTTTTGTTAGTGCTTCTGCCATCTTTTCATAAATCCAAACGACCATATTTTCAGCAGTCGTATTCATTGCAGGTAACGTTTCGTTTAAATAACGATGATCTAGATAAATTTCTATTTCATTCTTCCAAATTTCTTTTATATCTCCAAAGTCAATTGCAAGACCTATTTCATTTACATATCCACTAATTCCAAATACAACTTTATATGTGTGACCATGTAAGTTTTTACATTTCCCTTCATAACAGTGTAAATGGTGTGCTGCATCAAATGTAAATTCCTTGCTGACCATTACTCTTTTATTATGGTATTTGAGTTGTTTACGCTGAATATCCTTGTCCATTTTTTGCAAATTCTCTACGATGCGAAATCCAAAAAAGTTATCCATTAGTTGTTCGCTCCTTCGCGTTCTTGTAGGTACGTATCTAATCCTGCTTTACGAAGTTGACATGCTGGACATTCACCGCAACCATCACCAATGATTCCGTTATAACATGTTAATGTTTTTTCTCGAACAAACTCAAATGCTCCAAGTTCATCTGATAATTTCCATGTTTCAGCCTTATCAATCCACATAAGTGGCGTGTGAATGACAAACGGGTAATCCATAGATAAATTTAAAGTAACATTTAACGATTTCACAAACACGTCACGGCAGTCTGGATAACCACTGAAATCAGTTTCACATACACCCGTTACAATATGACGTGCTCCAACTTGTTTTGCTAATACAGCAGCAAATGATAAGAAGAGTAAATTTCGTCCATCTACAAATGTCGATGGCAATTCACCTTCTTCATGTGTAATCTCCATATCCGTTCTCGTTAAAGCATTTGGAGCAAGTTGATTTAATAGACTCATATCTAGTACCGTATGCTTTATTCCTAGTTCTTTTGCAATTTCCGCTGCACAATCAATTTCTAGCTTATGACGTTGATTGTAATTAAACGTTACAGCTTCTACCTCTGCAAACTGCTCTATTGCCCAAAATAAACATGTCGTACTATCTTGTCCTCCACTAAAAACAACAACTGCTTTTTCTTTTTTCATTTCACTCATTCTCCTTCTCTACTATAAATAAGAAGAAAGAACGTTCTTGAACTGTCACAATAAAAAAACAAAACAATACCTAAGGATATTGTTGTTTCCATAGTTTTTTATAGAGGGAGTTCGCGAACCTCTCCCGCGCGGTGCACGGAATTTCTTCTTTCATTGACACAGCTTATTGTAACATATTGTATACTAGCGTAAAAATTTCTGATTTTTCAGCTATTTATTATTTCATTTCTTTCATTTTATAGTATGATTAATTTAATATAAGAAGAGAGGAGGCATCCCACTGAAACCCTTTATTATTTATCTCTTTTTAAATATATTATTCATCCTGATTACAATGCTCGTATATCATTTATTTTGGAATCAAAAAGGGAAACGCTCTCCTAAATTAAATTCAGCTATATTCATTGTACTCTGTTGCCTTGCTACCGTACTCTGTATTACATTTGCAGCAAAAACAAATAATGGTTTTCAATTTGATATGCGCCATATTGTATTAATTGTCGGTACATTAACGGGAGGGCCTATTGCTGGTGGTTCTATCTTAGTTGTATTAAACATATATCGCTTATTATTAGGTGGGATAGGTGTTTTCCCATCTCTTATCGGTTCTGTTCTTCTATTTATTGTTCTATTATTAACATATAAATTTTTCAATCGAACTTCTAATCGTATAAAAATAACACTTGCTATTATCTACAGTCTCACATACGGATTTAGTTGGATACCCTTCTTCCTTTCAAAGGTTACAAATAAGACTGATTATATACCGCATATTATTGTGTATGAATTATGTTCAATGCTTGGTACGATTCTAATTTTATATTTACTACACATATTACAAACTCAAGTTCGTCTCCAAAACGAACTTATAAATGCTGAAAAGTTTCATTTAATTGGTGAAATGGCAGCGTCTATCTCTCATGAAATTCGCAATCCATTAACTTCAACGAAAGGTTTTTTACAACTGTTACAATCAGATACATGCACTGAGCAGGAACGAAAATTATATATCGACATTGCCATTAATGGCATCGAACAAGCAAATCATGTTCTTACAGATTATTTAACCTTTGCTAAACCAAGCATTGAAAAAGAACAAACATTACAGTTAGAAGAAGAATTACTACATGCATTGTCGTTAATTACACCGCTTGCTAATTTAACAAATGTACGTACTCATTATATAAAGCAAAGCACTTCTTTTTTTATCGCTGGAGAAAAGCAAAAACTAAATCAATGTTTATTAAATATTTTAAAAAATTGCATTGAGGCTATGCCAAAAGGCGGTGATCTTTATTTCACATTAGTTCCTGATCATAAGCATATTCAGTTATATATAAAAGATACAGGAGTCGGTATGGATTCAGAACAAGTAAAACGTCTTGGTTCGCCCTTTTATTCAACGAAAGAAAAAGGTACTGGACTTGGAATGATGGTCGTATTCAGTGTTGTTCAAGCTATGAATGGAAAAATTGATATTATAAGTGAAAAAGGAATCGGTACAACCTTTTTATTAACTTTTCCACTCATACAAAAAACGTGATGAAATACTCATCACGTTTTTTCTGTTCCTTCAACTAATTCAGCAAAAGCTTTCACTTTTCCGTGCGGTTGTTGATTTTCTTTACGTGCTTTCCAGGCGCGCTCTTCTTCTCGCTTCTTCTTAGACATGTTTTTTCAACTCCTTCTTTTCTTTCTCCATGTAGTATTCCAAAATAAGAAAGAAAACTATGCACGTATCAAAAAAGAAGTGGTTTCCCACTTCTTCCACTTTAGCGTTGCAAAATTGCATGTTTCGCCTCTTTTAACTGCGTAAGATGTCTTTGTTCATGCAAATCAAGAAATTGAACCCATTGATACAAATTCAGATCATTAAAAACAGGATGCTTTAATCCATTTTCAAATAAATCTTTTTCATCTATAACACTATGAAGCGCGTGTAATAGTTCTTGGCGTGAATGTTCTAGCAATTGAATTCCTTGCTGTTTTTTCATTAAAGTTTCTGTTGGTTGCATTTGCTGAGGAGCTTCTCGTTTATGTGTGCGATCAAGCGTAAGTTGGAGGTCTTTAAATGGAGTCATGTTTCTTTCATTTTTTTGTAAAGCATATACAAGGGCAGACGTGACAGATTGTTCAACTAAATGCAAGTGGTGTAAAATTTGAATAATACTCCATTTATCACGGCGTGGCTTTACATTCACTTCTGTGTCATTTAACATTTCAATTTCTGATAATAGCGTGCTTCGAGTAGCCTGTAATGAGTTTACTAAACTTTCTAAACTTACATCCATATTAGATTGAAGCATACTTGTTCCCCCCTTTTGTTGGTGAAAAGAGGTGCTCCTTATTAGAAACACCCCTTCAGTATTCTGAATTTTCTTTTATTATCTCATCATTTTCCCATTATGTCGATGTTAAACATGTGAAAAAAGCGCATGTTTTTTACAATTTTGTGTCGTCAATCGCATGTAACCATGCTTCAATTTCTGTAATAACACTTTTCACACAGCCTTCAGCAAATGGTGATGTTAAATTTGCAACCTCTACTAATTCTAAGAACGATTTACTTCCACCTTGTTGGCACAGATTCACATAATCTTCCCACGCCTCTTGTCTATTATCTCTTGCACGTTTCCAAAATTGTAGCGCACAAATTTGAGCAAGCGTGTAATCAATATAATAGAACGGTGAGCTATAAATATGCCCTTGACGTTGCCAAAAACCACCGCGCTCTAAATAATCATTCTCCTCATAATCACGATGTGGTAAATATTTCTTCTCTATGTTACGCCATGCTGTCTTACGCTCTTCAGGTGATGCTTCAGGATTTTCATATACATAATGTTGATATTCATCAACAGATACACCATAAGGTAAAAACAGAAGTGCTGAACTTAAGTGAGAGAAGTAATATTTATCTGCATCTTCTTCAAAGAATAGCTTCATCCATGGCCATGTAAAGAATTCCATACTCATAGAGTGGATTTCACACGCCTCATATGTTGGCCAATTATATTCTGGAATTTCAAATTTACGACTTTCATATACTTGGAAAGCATGACCTGCTTCATGTGTTAATACATCAATGTCACCAGATGTTCCATTGAAGTTTGAGAAAATAAATGGCGCTTTATAATTCTCAATATATGTACAATATCCGCCACCAGCTTTTCCTTTTTTCGCAACTAAATCTAATAAATCATTATCTAGCATGAAATTGAAAAATTCATCTGTTTCAGCCGATAACTCTTTATACATTGTCTTTCCATGATCAACAATCCAATCCGCATCTCCTTTTGGAGTTGGGTTACCTGTAGCAAACTCAAAGTTTTCGTCGTAATAAGCTAACTTCTCTACACCGATACGTGCTTGTTGTCGCTTTCTTAATTCCGTTGTAACGGGAACGATATAATCTAGCACTTGCTGACGGTAATTAGCCACCATCTCCGCATTATAATCTGTACGGTACATTCTTGCATATCCAAGTTCAACAAAGTTTTTGAAACCTAAAGATTCTGCGATTTTCGTTCTCACTTTAACAAGCTCATCATAAATACGATCTAGTTCTTCCTCATTTCCAGCTAAAAATCCGTAGTATGCTTCACTTGCTGCTTTACGTTCGCTTCTTTCTTTTCCTTGCATAAACGGAATCAGTTGCGATAACGTTCTTTCTTCTCCAGCAAAGTCAATTTTTGCAGATGCTAATAACTGTGTATATTGCGATGATAATTTATTTTCTAATTGTAAATCTTTCACGACTTCATCTGAATATGTTTTTAAATCACATTCTGCTAGAGCAAATAATTGTTTTCCATAATACGCCTCTAATTCTTCACGAAATGGAGAATTAATGAGTGCCTTATAATATTTTGTACCATATCCTTGTACAACTGGAGAGAATTCATCAAAGAAATCCTGCTCCTCCTTATAAAAAGTATCCGTCGTATCAACAGAATGGCGAATGTAACAAAGGTTTCCCATTGTACCAAAATCGTTGCGAATCTCATTAATTGAATGAATGACTTGTTTTTGTTCTTCTACAGTTTTTGCGTTATCAAACTTCTCTAAAGCAACAGTAAATTTCTCTTTTAACTCTTCAATATTTGGGCGTTTATATTCATAGTCTTTAAATGACATGAACGAGCCTCCTCTCCATTACATACCTTTATTATAATTCAATACGTATTCTTGAATTCCCTCTTAATTTTCAACAAATTTCGGCAGTGATTGCCCTGAGTTCATTACAAATAAAAAAGCCTTGGATTTATTTATCCAAAGCTCCTTTGGAACATATTATTTTTCATACTTCCCAATTTTTTTTAATAAATCAAGTAATTCATCTTTTTCATCTTTCGTTAACATTTCAAAAGACTGATGTATAACTTTCTCATGCCCCGGAAAAATAGAAGCAATAAAGTTCTCGCCAGACTCAGTTAATTGCGCGTAAATAACACGTCTGTCATTCGGACATGGAATTCTCTTTACTAATCCCTTTTTCTCCAGCTTATCTACAACATATGTAATGCTGCCACTAGCTATTAAAATACGCTCACCAATTTGCTGAAGTGGTTGACCGCCTTTATGATATAGCAGTTCTAATACAGCAAATTCAGTTGGATTTAACCCGTTACTTTGTATAGATTTATTTGTAGTATCCATAACAGAACGATGTACACGAGATAATGCAATAAATACTTTTAAAGATTGAGAAATATCTTCTCGTTCATTATTTGATGTCATACAACTTTCAACCCTTCACTTAAATTCTCAGCAATAAAAAGAAAATGCCACTTCATACTTCATGTGAATTCCGAATGAGCATTCACTCATCCATTTCCTCTCCCCTAATATATTAAGAATCATTCTTGAATAAAAACATGACAATTTTAACATAGTTTATATATAATGATAATAAAAAAAGAAGGAGTACCACATTTGAAAGTCAAATTCCAAAGCATAATTGTATATATATTGCTTGTTATCCTACCGACAATAGGGATTGGTGCTACATTTTATTCGTATCATACATATAAAATGAAACAGGAAAACAAATTATCTGCCCATACAGTTCTCTTTTTATATAGAGATTATTTGGATCATCATCTTGGTGAAGCAATTTCTGCTTTAGACATGCTTGCAAAAGTTGTAGGCACCGAGACTGGTAATATAAATGGCATTAAACAAATTGTACATGATACAGATGGAAACGATGCACGCTTTTCTGGTCTATATTACGCTACACCAGAAGGAGTCATTACAATCGCATCTGAAGATGAATCAAAGCCTATAGATGTTTCAGACCGTAAATATATTCAAGACGCGCTCCAAACTAAAAAAACCACTGTATCATCAGTCATTACTGATCGCGTTCTTGGACATAAAGCTATTATAATTGCTGCCCCCATATTTAATAAACAGAAGGAGCTCTCAGGATTATTATTAGCTAGTTTACGCTTTGATTACATTTCATCTTCTTTAAATGCCATTAAACCACAATACCATTTTGAGGTAACTGATAAACATGATGTAGTTTTTCTAACCGATGATAATAACGACACAAGTGATACGCATTCTAATATGCTTACTACCCCACTCCAAAGATTAAATTGGAAGGTCTCTGTTTCTCCATTACCTATTCATCAAAAAACCTTATACCAGTGGGTTACAATAGAGTGTATAGCTACTTTATTTTTAATGTCTATTTTATTTTTACTTGCTCAATATATGTTGTTAAAACGGCAAACAAAACTTGAAAGACAACAAAATGAACTACAGAAAATTGAATTAGTTGGAACTTTTGCAGCGAGTACAGCACACGAAATCCGTAATCCTCTTACTGGAATTAAAGGGCTCGTCGCTCTATTAAAAGAGAAATATAAAGATGAGCAAGATCAGTTCTACTTTTCCGTAATTGAACAAGAAATAGAGCGAATCAATGAAATTGTAAGTGAATTTCTTATTCTCGGAAAGCCAACCGCCATCATCGAACAAACGTATGATGTAAGAACAATTCTAAATGAGGTAGCATTAATTATTCAATCTGAGGCGAATTTACATAACATTGTATTCCATTTACATTTGCCAGACCATCCTGTTCATATCCGTTGTTCGAAAGACCATATGAAACAAGTGGTTTTAAACATTACAAAAAATGCAATTGAGGCCATGACTTCTAGTGATACACTAACCATTGTAGTAAAAAACAATGAAACACACGCACAATTGCAGATTATAGATACTGGAAAAGGGATTCCGCAACATATTCAAAAACACCTCTTTCATCCGTTCTTTACTAATAAAGATACTGGAACAGGTCTTGGACTTGTCATATGTAAACGAATTGTAGAGATGTATAATGGGCATATTTTTATTGACAGTACAGAAAACGAAGGAACAACAGTTCATATCGAAATTCCGTTACACATAGTATAATTATCCTTATCCTATAAGGGTAATTATACTTATTTCATAAAACCAGCCACAAGCATTCGCCAAAAATTATTTGATTTTCCTTCATACCCGATTTGGAAAATAGGTATTTTTATAATTGAAAACCATTTCGGTGTTTGTTTTTCTTTATAACATTGATATTGTAAAATAAGCTTGTCCAATTCTTGACTAACTTGAATTGTCTCCCTACTATTTAGCCCACTTGTTAATCCTAGTTGAATCATTTCTTCACGTTTCATATGAATATCACGTGAAAGCTTTTCTAATGTGTACTTCCTTTTTACAGTAAACATCCATATCCCCCTTATTATACTTCCATGCTCTTAACTTCACTTCTCCATTGACTTTTTTAACTACTTAATCATATACAAATTTGAAGAATCAGAAATTTTAACATTTTCTCCCTGTAATTTACAAATCTTTACCCTCACTTTGAGAATTATTACAAATTATTCTATCTTTGTAAATACATTCGCAATAATAGACATTTTTTTCATCTTGTTTTTTTATAAATGCTACGTAAACCGGTGATTCTTAATTTTCCACCTACTTTTCTTCGACATTTTTTGTTTAATTTATATAAAAAAGCAAAACATAATGATGATTGATAAAGTGAAACTTTAATCAGTGTTTTTTGTTCAGCCCCCACTGATTATTAGTATTCACCAATCGGGTAGGCAGTGAATCTCCCACCTATCCAGCCCAATGTTGAGGTGGGAGTCTTACTCCCCACAAATAGCGGGATAACAATAGAAAGGAAATATTTATATGCGAAAATATACGATTGCATTATTCATCATTGTTTTGTTTTTACCGTCCTTCTTATTTCCTATTCAAGCAAATGCTCATACGAATAAAGTTGCTATTGTCATTGATGATTTCGGAAATAATATGAAGGGGACTAATCAAATGTTATCACTTCCCATTCCACTCACTGTTGCTGTTATGCCTTTTCTTCCTTCCACAAAAGAAGATGCAATAGCTGCCCATAAGAAAGGCCATGAAGTTATTATACATATGCCAATGGAACCTATAAAAGGTAAAAAAGAATGGCTTGGGCCGAAAGCAATTACAACTGATTTAAGCGATGAAGAAATAAACAACCGACTTGAACAAGCGATTCAAGAAGTACCGCATGCAATTGGAATGAACAATCATATGGGGTCAAAAGTAACAGCGGATGAAAGAATTGTTCGCCTTATACTTGCTGCTTGTAAAAAACACGGTTTATTTTACTTAGATAGTAAAACGAATCCTAATAGTGTCGTCCCAAAAATCGGAAAAGAATTAGGAGTTCCTATTATTGAAAACCAACTATTTTTTGATGATGTGTATACAGCAGGACATATTTCAAAACAAGCCCAATTACTCATCAAAAAAATTCAAGAAAAACCTATTATGGTAGCTATCGGGCATGTGGGCCCTCCAGGTGAAATTACATCACGCGTTATTGAAACTTCTATCCCTAAAATTCGTGAGCATGCAGACTTTATTTTCTTATCTGATCTAGCATTATCCCCGCCTCCTGTTTCAAAATAAAGTTCATTACTCACATATAATCAGCCCTCACCAATTGGGCTTTTATGGGCAATCCGTCCCCCCACTTAACTTCTTTACTTGCGCTGAATTTTGAGGCTCGGATTTTACTGCCCACAAATGGCGGGACAAAAAAGTACCTATCTATATATAACAGATAGGTACTTTTTTTAACTTAAATATAATCTACATGACTCACTCTGAATCCTTTTTTCTCTATTTTTCCGATTAATTGCTTTAATCTTGTTTCATCTAACTCATCTGATATATTTACAATAACGCGGCGGATATATTGATCACCGTTATCTAACGTAAATAGGCCACCGATATTATATGCTTTTAACAATGTCCCAAGCTCTTTAATCGTTCCCTTACAATCTTGTGTTGCAATTGTTAATATATAACCACCTGTTCGCATACCAAATGAATCTTCAATAACATCAAATATATTCGAATGCGTTAACATACCGACAAATTCATTATAATCATTTAGCACGGCTAAAAACGGAAGCCGACGAATTACATAAAAAGCTCTGAAGAATGAATCCTTTTCAAAAATAAATGCATTGGAATCATCAAGCATATCCCCTGCACTTACATGCTCTAATCCGCTATTGCATTTTTTTTCTAATAAATCTACTTTATAAATAATCCCCGTGAATTTCTTCTCATCTTCTGCTAATACCGGGATGGCTCGAAATCCCGTTTCGTTCATCATTTGCAGTGCCTCTTCACCAGAATCATTTATCTTGCAAAATGTTACTTGCTGCTTTGGCAGAAAATGATATTTAACTCGCAAAATATGTTCCTCCTTACATGTCAACATGTAATCTATATATAATAAGGAGACCTATATTTTATGAGTGAAATTATTTTTAAAACGCTTTCATTTGTTTATTAACTTGTATCCATATCACATCCATTTTTATATAACAGAGCTCCTTGCACCCTTAATCATTAATAACTTTACATGATAGTTCATTAAATATTCTATACCCTCTAGCCATTTTTTCGCTTCTTCTGGCGTTTTTCCCCACACAATCATGCCGTAATTATGAACAAGAACTACTCCTCCACCTTCAATGAAATTCGGAACATTGCTTTCTAATAAATCAGCGAATTTTTTTTCATCTTCTACAATTGGAATTGTCATTTCTGTTATACCTTCTTTTCCGAAAACACGCTCCACACTGCGTTTATCGAACGTTACTTCTCCTTCTTCCCCATATAACTCTGATATTAAATGACTATCTACAGTCTGCACTTGTAAAATACATCCTGCACTACTTTTTTTATAAATATCCGCATGCATAAATGACTCTGCAGCTGGTTTTTCTTCATTTTCAAATACTGACTCGCACATGCAATTTACGACAATAAAATCTTCTTCCGAAAATAGCCCTTTATCTCTTCCCTCAACATTTACTAAAAATGTTAACGGCTCTTTTGACGTACATAGCGATAAGCTAATTTTGGTACCATAAAACCAATCACGAAGTGCCAATTCAGATTTCACATCTTTTAATTCATTCCATTTCTTCAGAAAAAATAACATTTCGTCACCCCCGGCATAATATTCATATAAGGTTCGAATCCTTTCTATGTAAAAGGAATATTTTTTGATTATTCTAAAAATTTAATTGAATTATCACATGAGAACGCTTTTTTGTCAATATAGTTTCGTGGTTCTTCTTTAAAATAGGCTATTCATATGTCTATACTCCTATCTATTTCCTATTTCATTTTGCACATAAAAAATACGCTATTCTTTAATTAAAGAATAGCGTATTTTCCTCATTTTTTATTCCGCATTAACGGGCAGCCCGATTGGTGAGGGCTACTAATCAGTGGGGAATGAACAAAACCCCCACTGATTAAAGTTTCACTTTATTTCTTTATTGCATTATACAAAAACTGTGCGTATTGTTCACGTGTTACGAAATTATCTCCTAAAAAATTCCCTTCCCCGTCGCCTTTTGATATTTTATTATCCACTAAAGCTTTCACATATCCTTTCGCCCAATGGCCATTTGGTACATCTTTAAAATTCTCTGCACTATTTTCATTTTCTTTTAACTGAAATACTCTTTGTAGTACTACTGACATTTCATATCGAGTTAATACTCCATCCGGACGGAACATACCATTTCCATAGCCTGTCATAATTCCAGCTTGAACCACTGCATCAATAGCCGTTTCATACATATTTCCTTTCGTATCTGTAAATGCCGTTTTTTGTTCTAGATTATTTTCTAATTTTAAATACCTTTGTATTAGAAGTGCTACTTGTCCACGAGTAATGTTATCACCAAATCCAAATTCACCATTTCCATAGCCTATAAATAATTTTTCTTTCGCTAAGTAATTAATTGCTTCTTCTGACCAATGTCCCTTTGGTACATCTTTAAATTCTACCACTTCTGTTTTCTCATCTTCTTTAGATGTATTACCGTCTTTACTTTCTACTACATTTTGAATAACAGATCCTGTAAAGAAGATTCCTGTATCCGCGAATGGATCTTTCACACCAAATTCATATACTTTCTCACCTGGTGTACTCCATTTCACTACACCATTACTATACGTACCATTATCGCTCTTCAGACGGATTTTCGTAGAAATCTCACCATCTTTTTCATATATAGGTACTTTTACTTCTTTATTTACTTCTGTTTCCTCTAAAAATACTTTTTGATTTTGGACATTAATATAAGCCGTCTTACTTAGTTCTATAACTGGTCGGACATCACGGATTTCATTTGCAACAAAACTTAGAAATACTAATTTTTTTAAATTACTAACTGGTGATAAGTCTGAAATATAATTCGCTTCTAAATCAAGCTTTTGTAAGTTTACTAAACTTGATAATGAAGTAATATCTTTTAACTCGTTGTTGGGTAAGTTTAAAATTTTCAACTGTGTCATCTTACTTAGAGGAGTAACATCTGTTATTTCATTTTTCCCTATCCATAGCTCTTGTAATTGATTCAATTGATCAATGCCTGATAAATCTTTCACTTTATTACGTGTTAATACTAAATCTTTTAACGGTAACGTATAAAGCGGTTTAATATCTTCAATTTGATTACCTGCTAAAGTTAAGTATGTTACATTTTTCAAATTGCTTAATGGAGCAACGTTCGTAATTTTATTATTTGCTAAATTCAAGTAATCTAGTTGTTCCATTTTCGCTAATGCTGTTACATCTTCTATTTGGTTGCCTGATAGAAATAAACTTTTTACATTTTTCATTTCAGTTAGTGGTGCAACGTTTGTAATTTTATTATTACTTAAATCAAGGGATTCTAAATTATCCATCTTAACAAGTGGCGTTACATCTGCAAATTCATTACCACGCAAAGCTAAATGATTTAATTGCTTTAAGTTCGCAAAGAACGACGGATCCTTTATCTTCGCATTCGCAACTGTTAAAGATTTTAAATTTGGCATATATTTTAATGCACTATAATCAAGTATCTCATTTGTATTTAAAAACAAATCCTTTACTTGTAATAAATCTTCTTTCGTAATTGGTGTATTTAAATCTTTTCTATTAAATACTTTTTTATTAACAAGCTCTCTTAATTTGTTATCTGTTATCATATTTTGATTATCAACTGGATTATCCGTTTCCGTATTTCCTGAATTAGAGTTATCATCTGGTTTCTCTGTTTCTTTGTTACCTACAGTTGGATCTTTAATTTCAAATTGAACTTGATATTTGTGATCATATCCAATAGCTGGAATAAGTATATGCATTTGCATATTGTGCTTCTTCTCAAACTCGCCAATTTCAAATTGAACTACCTTCGTTCCATTCTTCCTCTTATCTTCTGACAAAACCTTCACATCATGAAATACACCAGGCTGGTTTTTATCTTCTATTCTAAGATATTGAAAATAATCGCTATCTTGCATTGTTACAGTGACAATTTTTTTGCCAGCTGCAATCGTTACTTTAGGATTTTTTATATATTGAGAAACCATAGATGGCTCATCTTTTTGGTCCTTATATATTTTAATCTCAGTATCATACGTGCGATCACTCGCTGCTGCTACCGATTGATTTGCTTCAACTTTTAATGCCGCTAATGCTGGAGTAGAGTACGTAGCAAATGGAATCGCTAATGTTGTCGCTACTACTAGCGCCTTCATATAATTTTTTTTCAAAATAATATCCCCTATCATATATAATTTTCACAATTGATAACATTTATCAATTAATCACAATAAATGATAATGAATCTCATTATCATTGTCAATGAGAATATTACATTAAATTTATATTTTTAAAGGTACAAAATAAAAAAGCCCTTTATTCAAAGGGCTTTTTTACCTATCGTATGAAGAATTTCACTTTTTTCCTTCTCATTGATGACACCTATTTTTTGCAAAATATTCGCGTACAATACAAGTTTATTATATATTCGTTCTGACATGTTCTCCCTTCTTTCCTTCGACCAACTTTTTTTGTATTGGTAAATTATATGAAAGAGGTGAGAAAATGTGTCCACTTTTTGCATAACTGCAAATCTTTTATTTTACGATTTACAGATAATAAAACTCCCTCCTAAAAATTAGGTGGGAGTTTATGTGCTTTCACTGTATTTAACAAACTGTCCACTGAATATTATGCTTCATAAGTTCTTCTTCAAAACTATATGGCATTTTTTTATCACAAATTACGTGTTGAATACGTGAAAATGCTGCTATACGATAATTCCCTTTCACGCCTACCTTCGTATGATCACATAAAATATATGTTTTCTCAGCTAATTTCATCATCGCCTCTGACAATTTCGCTTTCTCTAATTCAAAGCTGGAAACTCCAAAACTAGGTAATAACCCATCAATCGAAACGAACGCTTTATGAAAATGGAATTGCTGTATTACTTGCTGAGAAATAGACCCTGATACACGCGAATGCTTTGGAGATACTTTTCCACCTATAAATAAAACTTCACCGTGAAACATCTTTTTATTAATAGAAGAAATTAATTGTGTTGCGACTGGAAATGAACTTGTTACAATCGTTAAGTTTTTACGATGAACAAGGTATGGAACCATTTGAAGCGGTGTACTTCCATCATCAATTGCAATGACATCACCATCTTCTACAAATGTCGCTGCTTTATAACCAATTCTTTTCTTCTCTTCTATATGTAGCATTTCTCTTTCTAACATTGGCGCCTCTACCCCAGCGCCTGGAAGTTGAACAGCTCCACCATACACTTTTTTCAGCTTCTTTTCACGATCTAATTCTTCTAAATATCGACGAATCGTTTCTGTTGATACAGCAAATTCTCTCGCTAATTCTGAAACCTTTACTTTTCCTTTAAATTCTACCTTTTCAAGAATGGTTCGCTTTCTTTCTTCTCCTACTACAGACATAGATTCACCTCATTTATATCTCCCTCATAAGCTTCCTTGCTTATACAAAGTTATAATTTTCTTTGTAAGTAGAAACTTCTTCATGAATATGAATACCGCGCTTTGCTAGTTCATCAAAAATTAATTGTGGATTTTCAAAAGCTTCTTCAGGCGTAACAACACCCACCCTACTTACATTTCCAGTTGCAATTAACTCTGCAGCAATCCCAAATGGAATACCGACGTTTCTCGTATACGCCCTTAATTTTTCCCATCCTACAACAGAACCATCAGATAACGGATGTGTATGATATAACACATGTCTTTGCTTCTCATTATTTTTCATACCTATTACTTCTACATGAAGTGCATAACCATAAAGCTCTGTTTCTTGTCCTTCTTTCGATTGCAATAAATACTGCGAAATACAATCCATAATGCCTATTTCTTTCCCGTTTATTTCAATCTGATCATTACGCAATATGCCGTAATCATATAAAGCACGTACAAGTTGCATATTTTGCTTCGGCCAAGTTCCTCTCGTCTCTATCAGTTTGACACCTTTATTTTCTAGTGCCTTTGCTAACGTAATCGTTTCAGAATGCGGAATGATATACTGCGTTTCCTTACCATAAGGCGCTGGCAATTCTATTTCTCTCGGACGCGCAAACGGAAGTACTTGTTTAAATTCACCATCTTCATACACTGTACGCGATGGTAAATGTGGATCATATTCATATGTCGTTGTCTCTGTAATTGAAGCAGAAAAAGCAATCGGACGATACGAACCGTGACTTACACGGACAGACTCTACAGTATCCAGTTGATTTGCTGCATGCATTGCCATCATTTGCGTTACACCTGGCGTCATGCCAAACCCAGGCAAACATGTTTTTTCATTTTGAACAAATATAGCATGCGATTCATTTTCTTCACCAAATCCATTTAAGTTCACACCGTGGCAGCCTGCTTCTGCAATACAGCGAGTCGACAATCCGTTTAGCTTTATCGTCGTACCATCCAATACAATGTCATAACCTTTCATTTTTGCAACCGTATCCTCGTGATTCGTTACATCTACTTTTACAAAATCAACACGAGGATCGTTGAGCCATTCTACTACTTTACGGCCTTCTTCCTCGTTAAAATCGGCTACAGTAATCGTCTCAAAAGATGAAAATTGAATTAAATCCAAAATAGCTTCACGACAAATTTTACCTGCTCCACCTAAACAAAATACTTTCACCCAATAACAGCTCCTTTAGCAATACTATCAACTAAGCGATTAATATCTTCTTCATGTACATCACCTATATTTCCAATCCGGAACGTATCTACTTTCGAAATTTTCCCAGGGTAAATAACAAATCCATAGCATTTTAATTCGTTATATAACTGTTGAAACTCGAACTCCCCTTTTGGATAAATGAAAGATGTAATAATAGGAGATTGATATTTCTCATCTACTAGTGGCTTAAATCCGATTTCTCCCATTCTATTCACTAGTAGTTTTTGATTGTTGTAATATCGATTGTAACGCGCTCTTACTCCACCCTCTTTTTCTAGTTCAAGTAGTGCTTGATAAAAAGCATGTACAACATGTGTAGGTGAAGTAAAACGCCATTTCCCATTTTGTTTTTCCATCGTTTCCCATTGATCATATAAATCAAGAGATAAAGAGCGTCCTTGCCCTTTACACTTCAATAATTCATCACGTTTTGCGATTACAAATCCGAATCCAGGAACCCCTTGAATACACTTATTCGCACTACTAATTAAAAAATCAATTTGTAAATCAGCAATGTCTATTTCAATCCCGCCGAAACTACTCATCGCATCAACAATTGTAACCTTTCCATACTGCTTTCCTAATTTACATACATCTACAATTGGATTTATAATGCCTGTCGTTGTTTCACAATGAACAACTGCAATATGCGTAATCTCTTTATCTTCTTCCAATAACTTTTCTACTTCTACAATATTAGTAGGTTCCCACTCTTCTGTTTGGCTGACCACTACATCAATCTGTAACATCTCTGCCATTTGTACAATGCGCTTACCGTACGCACCATTTGTACAAACGAGAAGCTTCCCATTTCCCGGAATAACAGAGCCAATTACTGCTTCAACTGAAAACGTACCGCTTCCTTGCATTAACACTGTTGTATATTTCTCTTCTTCCTTCGTCGCTAACGATACAAGTTTAGCTCTTACTTCTTGCACCATCGTATTATATTCAACATCCCACGTACACCAATCGTATAGCATAACTTCTTTTACTGATTTTGTTGTCGTTAATGGTCCTGGTGTTAATAATAAGTAGTGATTTTCATTCATGATCCCGTACCCCTTTTATGAAATAATAAGTTCTTGTTTCTCGATATGTTCCATTACGTTTTCGAGCTCCTGCATCGTTTCAATCGTAAAATGAGCCCCATTTTCAACAAACCGATTACGAACTATTTCTATTTTTTCACGAAGCTCTACCGAATCCATACTCTCCACTTCCTCTTCCGTTAAACCGAGCTCACTACTTCCAAGAATTACACCAACTGTCCACATTCCAGCATTTCTACCTTCTTTCATATCTGATACTGTGTCCCCTACTTTTATCATATGGTTCATCGGATACACACCAAGTTCCATTGCATTTTTATAGCACATCCATGGGTATGGGCGGCCTGCTGGAACATCATCTGGCGTAACAAGAAAATCAGGTTTATATCCTTGTAACGCTGCTTCCTTTGCTACAATTTCCATCATTTCTCTCGTATAGCCCGTTGTTGAACCGATTTTAATGCCTCTCTCACGTAAAGAAGCGATTACTTCTTTTACCTCATCAATCGGCGTAGCATAACTTGGTAAAATAGAAAAGAGAATTTCTTCAAACTCTTCATACATCTCATGAATGTCTGCTTCTGTTGGTAATTGACCGAAGACACGCTTCCACTCATCCGCAATACGAGGCATTTCTGTTAGTGCCCTTACATGATCTATTTTTAATAATCCCATTGGCTTACGTGCTTCTTCTGCTGTAATTTCAACGCCGCGTTTTTGAAAAATCTTCATGAATACTTCTAGCGGTGCAAAACATCCGTAATCAACCGTCGTACCTGCCCAATCAAAAATAACTGCTTCAATTTTCATTCTGTCCATCACCCTTCTTACTTATCTTTTTTGCCATTGTGAAGTTCGGTTACGAAGTGCTTTCGTTCCCCATTCATATACAACTCTCACTACAATATTTGTAACAACAATAAGTACACTCATTGCAGCTGCTGGCGCTACATTTCCTGCATCATCCATATTTACGATTGATACGGCAGCTAGTTTAAAATCAGCTGCATATAGGAATACAACTGCCGATACAGTTACCATTGAATTTACGAAGTAGTACATTACCATTTCTAAAATTGCTGGTAAACACATTGGTACTGTTACTCGGAAGAATGTTTTATAAAACGGAATACCCATCGACTGCGAAACAAGCTCAAACTCTCGGTCTAATTTCTTTAAGGCAGTCGTTGCCGTGACAAATGTTACAGAATAAAAATGAATGATATTTACTAGTACTAATACAGCGATTGTTCCGTATAAAGAATGAAACGGATTCGTTACTGATAGTCCAAGAATTTGAATCGTTGGTTGACTAAAGAAAAAGACATATCCTAATCCGAGTACTAAACCTGGTATCGCTAACGGCACTATAGAGAAAAAGTAACCTGTTTTTCTGAAAAATTGTAGCTGGTCTATTTTCTCAATTGCATATGCGAATGCAAATGTTAAAATCGCCCCAATAACTGCTGTAACTGCTGAAACAATTACGCTATTTTTAAATGCTTCAAGTCCATCTCCTGTTAAACTTGAAAAATTAAAATGCTCAAATGTAAAACTCATATTATATGGCCATACTTTCACACTTGCAGCAATACCAACTGCAACAAATAATAGAATGATCATAAGTGTAATCACACTACAATATATGAATAAGATTACATCTCTTTTCTTATTAGCTATTATTCTGTACGGTACTGCTTTTGAAGATAAGAAATTCGCCTGCTTTCTTTGCGTAATACGATCAACTACAAATGCGAATATAGCTGGGATTAATAAAATCATTCCGACAGTTGCACCCATCGGCATATTTTGCTGTCCAATTACTTGTTTGTATACGTCAGTAGCAAGCACATTATATTGACCACCAACAATTTTTGGTGCCCCAAAATCAGTAAAACTAAGTGTAAACACAACAAACATTGCACTAATTAATCCGTACTTTACACTAGGTAAAGTAACCGTGAAAAATTGCTTTGTTTTACTCGCCCCTAACATATTAGAAGCTTCATATAAACGATAATCAGATCCTTGGAAGGCAATTAGCAATATAAGAAAGGCTTGCGGAAATGTATACATAACTTCAGCTATTACAATTCCTACTGGTCCATATAAAGGGATTTGTATACCTTCAAATAAACCAAACATTCCTTTCGTTACTAGCCCTTGATTACCAAATAAATATGTAAGTGCTATACCGTGCATCATCGTTGGTGCGAACAATGGTAATAACGCTACATACTGAAATACACGCTTTCCAAAAACATTCGTACGGGCAATTGCATATGCGTAAACGAATGCGATTGCAACTGAAATAATTGTTGTTGCGCCCGAAATCCATACTGTATTTTGTAAAGACTGAACTAAAGTTGGTGTTGTGAAATATTTACTGAAATTCGATAAACCAACGAAAACTCCATCTTTATTATAAAAAGCTTGTGTAAATAGTTGTAATAGCGGTAATACAAGTATGATAAGGAAAGAAAAAATCATACCGATAATTACGAGCCTTTGGATCCATTCCTCTTTCCCTATAATTCTCTTAATCTTTTTTTTCGTACTTTCTACCTTATAGTTTTCTAACATCTCCATCTATACAATGACCTTCTTTCCATATGACAACATATGATTTTCTGAGAAAGAGATTTGAATCGGCTTTCCTTTTCTAATAGCCGTTGCTTCTACTTCTGATGCTAATATATCCACTACAATTTTCTCATTATAAAGGTGTGTGTTTTCTTCTAAGACTCGCACTTCCGTCCGATATACAGATCCGCGAAATTCCATACTTTCCACAACTGATTTAATACCGTCCTTTTGTACAATTGTTACATGTTCAGGACGAATTGCATGTTCTTCGTTATTTTTCGAAAAGAAATTAATAGAACCAATAAAATCTGCCACAAACGGATTGGCTGGTCTTTGATAAATCTCCTCTGGTGTTCCAATCTGCATAATTTCCGCATGATTCATTACAACAATTTTATCAGCCATCGTTAATGCCTCTTCTTGATCATGCGTTACCATAATCGTCGTTACTCCTATTTTCTCTTGCAAATCACGCATTTCCCTACGTAATTTTTCACGCACTTTTGCATCTAAAGCTGATAACGGCTCATCGAGTAACAAAATATCTGGAGACAGAGCGAGCGCACGTGCAAGTGCTACTCGCTGCTGTTGTCCACCAGACATTTGAGCAGGATATTTATCTTTTACATTCAGCAAATCTACAAGTTTTAACGCATCTAGCGCTTTCTCTTTCACTTCTGCTTTCCCATATTTTTTTGTCTTTAAGCCGTATTCAATATTTTCAAGTGCTGTTAAATTCGGAAATAAAGCATACGATTGGAAAACCATTCCGAAGTTTCTCTTTCCAGGAGGCAATGCTGTAATATCTTTTCCATTCACAGCTATACTGCCAGTCGTTGGTTCCTCTAGTCCCGCTAAAATGCGAAGCAACGTCGTTTTCCCACAGCCACTTGGGCCTAATAAACAAACAAACTCATTTTTTTTCACAGTAAAAGAAATATCTTTTAACGCTGTAAATGCATCAAACTGTTTTTGAATGTGTTGAATTGATAAATATTCGCTCATTTTTCTCTCTCCCACTCACTTACTTTTTCGGTTCTGCTTTTTGGCCAAACTCTTTTTCCCATTTTTCTAAAATTTTGTCACGATTTTCTGCTGCCCATTTAAAGTCATTCTTTTTATATAATTTTTCCGTAACATCTTTCGGGAATCCCTCTGGAAGTTTATAGTCATTTTTAATTGTCGCAAATCCATTTTTCTCAAAGTATAACTTCATTACATCATCAGTAATTGCCCAATCTAAAAATGCTTGCGCTAATTTATCATTTTTCGCATTATCTTTCTTAATAAGTGCGTTCGCTTCTACTTCCCATCCTAATCCTTCTTTCGGCAGTACAACTTCAACTGGTGCACCTTTTTGTTTCTCTTTTAAAGCACTATAAACCATTGATACACCGACTGGATATTCACCTGCTCCTGCTAATTTCGCTGGTTTTGAACCTGAATGCGTATAACTTGCCATATTATCATGAAGTTTCTTCATGTAATCCCAGCCTTTATCTTCACCCATAATTTGTAGCCATGCAGAAACTGTTAAAAATCCTGTTCCAGATGATGCTGGATGTGGCATAACAAGTGTTCCTTTATACTCTGGTTTCGTTAAATCTTCATATGATTCTGGCATCGGTAAATTTTTCTTCTTTAACTCTTCTTTATTTACAGCAATCCCCGTCATAAATGCAGTATTTCCTACCCATTTTTCAGGTTGCTTATCATCTTTAAATTGTGGAAGAACACGATCTGCTCCTTTTGGAGAGTATCCTTTTAACATATCTTTTTTATCTAAAGCTAATAGACTTGATGCCGCAGTTCCCCATACAACATCTGCTTGTGTATTTTTCCCTTCAGCTAGTAATTTCGCAGTAATAACTCCTGTTGAATCACGTACAATGTTCAATTTCACATCAGGATATTTCTTTTTAAAGGAATCAAGATAAATTGGTACAAGCTCTTCTTCAATGGCTGTGTAAACAGTTAATGATCCAGATAATTTGTCATCTTTCACTTTCGCTCCAGCACTTTCTTCTTTCTTTGCACCACACCCCATTAATAACGAAAATACCATTCCAGTCGCTACAGCTTTAAAGATTGTTTTTTTCACTGTTTCTCTCTCCTTTTACAAATCTTATGTACAACTCAAATATAAACAACTAGTGTAAAAGCAGTATTAAACCAACATTAATCTTTTGTTTGTTGTTTGTTTTTGTGTAATACGTTGCTACTTCTATGTTTTTTCGCATTTTTCTGCTAATAGAAAACACTAAATTTACAAATAATTAAAAAAACCTTTATAATCCCACAAAAAAATGAGGCGTTTGTAAAAAACGCCTCATTTTTGTTTCCCTTTTTTTGAATTACGATTAGCATACTTTGTGCTATTTTCTCCTTCATACTCTAATGCAAATTCTGCATCTGGTAAGCTTTCTTTCGGAGTTTTATTATTATTGATTGCCGCA
Organism: Bacillus cereus group sp. MYBK5-2; assembly: GCF_051915685.1. NCBI lineage: Bacteria > Bacillati > Bacillota > Bacilli > Caryophanales > Bacillaceae > Bacillus > Bacillus cereus group sp. MYBK5-2. Next base: position 562,932 of record NZ_JBQAFE010000001.1, on the reverse strand, counting down.
TTTTGTTTCACTTTTCTTTTTACCAATACATTCACCTGCTCTCAAGAAATCACTTTCTACTCTAGTTTGAAACAACTTAAAATAATTATTACTGGCAAGTGTTAACAAGTACATAAGAGGCGTTAGATGGAAATACTACGTATGAAGAAATCATTATAAAAAGGAGCGATAATTTTGAAGAAAAAAGAAAAGATTCAATCACCAATTTTAGACGAAACGCTCCCGCATCAAATGAATTTTCCATCTTTTAAAGGAACAGGAAAAACGATGCAACAACCTTTTGTGAATCAATATGATGTTGTAATTGGAGACAGTAAATATAATTCCGAGAACAGTCCACTTAACAATTGGAGTGATAAAATAGATCCTGCCATTATGGCTGGCGATGAGTGGATCCATCCTACAAATGATATTGGGTGGATTTCAGAAGAAAATCAAGAGTTGCTAAAAAACGAAGCGGATAATAAAAATGAAGCTTTTATGCATCCACAATTTGGAATTAACGACTAAAAAACCATTCTACCTAACGTAGGTAGAATGGTTTCATACTATCCAATAATAATCCGCTCTTTCGGGTATTTATAGCGAGGTGGTTGTTCCCTTCCACCACTAGCTAAAATAAATGTTAAAATACCAACGCGTCCGATAAACATAAGCACAATAAGTACAAGTTTCCCAACAGTTGTTAAATCAGGCGTAACACCTGTTGATAGTCCCGTCGTTCCGAAAGCAGAACAAACTTCAACAATTAAGCTCATAAGCGGTACATTTTCCGTAATAGATAAAATGAATAGCGCAGTAGCACATAACAAAATCCCCATCGTCATAACGACAGATGCTTTCAGTACATCCTCTTCATGTAGCTGACGTTTGAAGACTCTAACTGTTCTACCACCCCTTGCAAAGGTATATAGTGACAATATACTAACAGCAAATGTTGTTGTACGTATTCCGCCCCCAACCGAACTTGGAGATGCCCCTATAAACATTAATATACTCATAAATAAAAGCGTCGGTTGTGACAATTCACGTATATCCATCGTAGCAAGTCCACCACTTCGCGTCGTCACAGATTGGAATAATGTATAAAATACAGTTTCATGCCATGACTTTCCTACTAAAAAATGATTTCTCTCCAGTAAAAAAATCATAATTGTACCAACAACAACGAGTGCAAAAAATGTTGTTGTCGTCAATTTTGTAAATAATGAAAAACGGAATAATTGTTGTCTCCTTTTACTAAGGAATTGTTTCACTTCCATTAGCACAGGGAAACCAATCGCTCCTAAAATAATTAGTAACATATGAATCATTTGAACAATATAATCTTTTTTATAAGGAATTAATGATTGTCCTGTTAAATCAAATCCGCCGTTCGTAGTCGCACTAACAGCTGCAAAGAAACCGTGAAAATAAGCTTCTTTCCAAGTCGGAAAGTAAAGTAAAAATCTTGTACCTAATAGGATTGCTCCAATAAGTTCTATTGAAATAATTACAATCAAAATAGAACGCATCAATTCTACAAGACCCGATAAATTCCCTTGATTATGGTCTGCCATAATTAATCTTCTTCTTTGCAAACCAATCTTTTTCCCCGTAATGATCCAAACAAATGTACCAAGCGCCATAATTCCTAAGCCGCCTAATTGTAGAATAAGGGCTAAAACAATAATTCCTGCTGTAGTAAACGTATCTGAAATCGTAATAACAGACAGTCCCGTAACGCTTACCGCACTAACCGATGTAAAAAGCGCATCTATAAATGTCCATTTCACACCAGGCTTCGTAACAAACGGTAAACTAAGCAATATCACCGATACAACTACTGCTAACAAATAAAACAAAACGATGAGTTGTACAGGACGTAATTTTTGTAAAAACTTTTTTATATCTCTCATTCCATCACTTCGCTACCTTTTTTCTATCGATTAAATAAAGAAAAATCTTTACTTTCTTTATTTGTAAATAACTGCTCAAATAATTTGGCAAAGACCATTCCATATACAGTTCCATTACCTCCATACGGCAATGCGTAAAACAAATTATGTATCTTTTCGTCTTCTTTTAAAATGGGGAGACCATCATGAGTACCACCAAACGCGGCTGCCCAATAGTAGTCTGCCTGTATATTTTTATACTGCGGGAACATCTCTTTTACAATATTAATAAGGATATCACGCTTATGCAATAATTTCGTATCACCAATTGTTTGAATTTGCAGCGCTTCATCTAATCCGCCTATAATAATGCGGTTTCGATACGTTCGAAAATATAAGTAGGGCCGTGCCGTTTCCCAAATTAACGATCGCTCATGCCAGCCTTCAAACTGATCTATTTCATTTGTTACAATTGCATAAGAGGTGTCTACTGTTGTATTTTTTCTTTCTTTCTTTCCAAAAAGCGCTTCATAACCTGTCGCCATAATAATATTCTTTGCTACAATTTGTTTTCCTGTTTTCGTGTAACAAATTAAATCATTTTTACGTTTTTTTATATGTATTGCCTCTGTATGTTCATATATATTAGCTCCCATTTGATTTGCTTTATGCAAAAGACTGTGCGCTAATAAATACGGATTCACCTCGGCATCACCGTGTGTATATAATGCCGCTTGTTTTATGAAAGGATAACGTTTCTTAATATCAGATTCTGTAAAATACTCAACAGGAAATCCATAATTCTGTAACGTATTGTACTCCTCTTGTAAAAATGAGACATCCTCACTTTTACTTGCATAATATAAACTACTTCTCGGAATAAAATAGGGATCAATATCGAGAGTAGGTACCACTTTCTCCATTGTCCGTAACGCCTCGTAACACAGTTTATATGCTCGTACCCCTTTTTCTTCACCAAATGTATGGATAAGTGAGGTTAACGATTTATCATGAAGAAACTGTAATACACCTACATTTGCAAATGTACTACCACATGCAATTTCTCTTTTTTCAATAAGCATTACACTCATACCTATTTTCGCTAAAGAATACGCTATATGGGCACCTGCTTCGCCACTTCCGACTACAAGCACATCACATATCATATCATTTCCTAACGGTGGATAACAAGGTACTGAAACTCCTGTATTCCAAAACAACTTACCTGTCATAAGTTTCATAATTATACTCCTAAAATATAAATTTCTCCTTTCTATGTTTTGTTATTTTTCATAAAAAAATCCAACTAACATAGGCTAGTTGGATTTTTTATTTTTAATTAGAACGCTCTTCAAGCCAATTTCCAATCGTCGGATATGTTTGTTTTACAGCTGTTCCACCGTAAACGATAGACATATGCCCTGTTGGTAAACATACATATTGTTTATCTGTGCTAGAAATATGGTCTAGTAATGCTTCTACTTGACATGGCAAAGCGATATGATCACGTTTCCCGGAAATATTTAAGACATTCGCCTTAATATTTGCAAGATCTACCTTTTGTCCGCGAATAACGAGTTCACCCTTAACCAATTTATTATTTTGATAGAAATCACGAATCCACTGTCTGTATGATTCACCTGGGAACGGAATACCATCACCAACCCACTTTTGAACCAATCTCCAGCTTTCGACGAAGCGTTCATTCTCTGAACGATCTACTAGAGCAACATATGGACCAACAAAGTTCGTAATTGGCTTTAACATTTTGTTTCCGAAATCAATCATTTCTGGCGGAATATTTCCAAATGTATCAACCGCTTTATCTAAATTGAAGTATTTCTCATCTAATAAAGGACCATACAATCCTGTTTCAGAGAAATCAAAAGGACTTGTCATGAAAATTAAATTACGAATTGGCATGTGCGGATGAAGCGCTGCATAAATAGAAGTTAGCGTTCCACCCATGCAATAACCAAGTAAAGAAATCTCGTCCGATTTTGCAGTTCGCATTACTTTTTTTACTGCTTTTGCAATATAATCAAACACGAAATCATCAAATTTCAAATGACTATCTTCTAAACCAAATGTGCCCCAATCAAGCATATATACATCAAAACCACGATCCACTAGATATTCCACTAAACTATTTCCAGGAGTTAAATCCATAATATATGGTTTATTAATAAGAGCATATATTAACAGAATTGGAACTCTTTGTATTTTTTCTTGTTTTGGAATGTAGCGATAAAGCTTCGTCTTATTCTTCGTCCAAATAACCTCTTTCGGCGTTAATCCGACTTGCGGCTCTGGTTCACGTAATAAAATTTCACTCGCCCTTTTCACTCGGCGGTATGCTTTTCGGTACTCTTCTGGGTATAGCTCTAATTGCTTTTCCCATTCTGTTGCGAATGTAGTCATTTTTCTATCTCCTTTTTGGTCGATTTCCTTCTTAAAAAAAAGAAGTGCATTCCTGCTATGGATATGCACTTTTTTCTTACTTCATTACATATATAATCCGCCGTTAATGTTTAATTGTTGACCTGTGATATACGCACCGTCACGGCATAGGTATACTACACCTTTTGCAATTTCATCAGCTTGACCAAAACGTTTTTTCGGGATTTTTGCAACGATTTTTTGACGTACTTCTTCTGGTACTTCTGCTACCATTTCAGTATCAATAAATCCTGGGCAAATAGCATTTACAGTGACATTTGTTTTTGCAAGTTCTAACGCTAATGATTTTGTAAATCCTAACATCCCCGCTTTTGCTGCTGAGTAGTTTGTTTGGCCAAATCCACCTGCTTGACCAATAATAGAAGAAATGCTAATAATTCTTCCTTCTTCTGCTTCCGTTATGTATGGAAGAACCGCACTTGTCGTATTAAATACGCTGCTTAAATTCACGTCAATTACGCGCTCCCAATCTTCACGATTTAACTTTTTGAATGTACGGTCTCTTGTAATACCAGCATTATTAACAAGAATATCAACTTTACCAAAATGATTCACAGCTTCTTCTACAAGTCGGTTTGCATCTTCTACTTTAGAAACATCCGCTTGCACTGCATAAACGTCATGTCCGTCTTTTCCTAATTCATTTACTAAATTTTCAGCTGCTTCTTTACTGCTATTATAGTTAATAACTACTTTCGCTCCCTCTTGTGCTAATGCTACTGTAATTGCTTTTCCAATTCCTTTTGCTCCACCTGTTACGATTGCTACTTTTCCATTTAATTGAACCATTTCTTTTCCCCCTTAAATGAATTTGTGAACGATTGTTATGAATCATTTTGGTACTCATACTATAGAGTCCATATATAATTATGTTTCGCTGTTTATACGTGAAAAGAGATTCTCCCTCTCTCTTTTATCTGTTATAAACAAGCGCTTTTATCATTTTTTATTTTCTGGTTTATTCGCAGGCTTTACCTCTTCTTTTACAGGTACTTGTAGTTTAGCTAGTACTGCATTTTGCTTTTCTAGCAATTCTAAAATTTGATCTACTTTTGTTTCAAGCGTACGAATATCTTGTTTTACTTTCGTTACATCACGCTTTAATGTAGGAGCTTGCCCTAAAGAATCTACTTTCTCCTCTAGAAACTCCTCAATGTTATCTACTTTATTTTCTAAGTTAATAACAAGCGTAGCCACTCTTGCGATATCCTCTTTCGTCGGCACATTTACTTGTTCTAAATAGTTTTTTGTCGTATCATTTAATGCTTTTTGATAAAACAAATTCAAATCTAGAACGCTGCCCATCCAAGCAGAATATTCTTCTGTTTTAATTGTTTCATTGAGCGCTTTTCCCCAAAATGTTTCGGTTTGTTCATAAGCATTTTTCCATGCTTGTAGTGGATCGAATTTTTGATCAATCACTTTACCTACACTCCCTTTTTCGTTTTTGAAACAATTCAACCTATTCACTATTTTCTAATATTCTGAATAAAACTTCAAGTCTATATTTTATTTTTTTCTATTTTCTAACAAATGTGTTGACTTTAAAAACAGATAGGTGTAAATTGCACTTATAAGCAAAAAATTCCATCTAACTGATTCATGAGGTGATGCACAATCATGCTACAAAATGAACCAGAACAACGCGAAAGTTTGGAGAGCAACCAAGCGAAACAACCAAACTCCATGCCAAAAAACTTCTTAGTTCCCTTCTTACTTCTCTGTCTAAAAGACTGGAGTCTTCATGGTTACAAACTTATTCAAATGCTAATGGATATCGGCTTTTCTTCTGTTGACCAAGGTAATGTTTATAGAACACTACGCAAATTAGAAAAAGAAAACCTTATTTCTTCTACTTGGGATACAAGCGATGGAGGGCCGGCAAAAAGAATTTATTCTTTAACTGAATATGGAGAGCAATATTTAACAACATGTGCGACTTCTTTTGAACATTATCAAAATATGTTGCGAACGTTTTTCACGTTATACACCAATGCATTCTTTCCATTTTCTACTTCTCCAGAAAAGGATGAAACGGATTCTTCATCTTCACCTGGTGGTACAGCAGAGTAATCTGCGTTCACAATATGCAAAAAAACATTTGGGGGTCAAACAATGGAAACTAAACCATACGAATTAGTCGATGCATTTTGGAAAAACTGGTCTCAATCACTTTCCCTTTTCTCTTCAGCTGGGAAGCAATTAGAGCAACTTACTTTAGAAACATTAAAACAACAACAAGACGCTTTGCATAAATTAACATCAGGAGTAGATGAACTAGAAAAAGAACTACAACAACTCACTGCTCAGTTCAATAACCAATATACAGATTACGTGAAACAATTAACTGGAAACTCCTTAAATGATCAAATTAACGAGTGGCAGGACAAATGGAAGGAACTTTCTGCTCATATGCATCAGCTTACTGTTTCTCCTACAAAAACATCATTGTCAATTCTTACCCAAACAAGCGGCCAATTTGAAGAAACAACAAAACAATTTATTGAGCAACAACAATTACAACGTGAAGAGGCTCAAAAACAGTTAGAGGGTTTTTTGGAAGAGTTCAAGTCAAAACAGTTGGAACTCGCAAAAAAGTTCGAGGAAAACTCAAAAAATCTATTTACTTCCATCAAGTAAGAAAAATGTGGGAGCTAACCGCAGCACAAACAAAACTCTTTCTTCCTCCTACTACATCAAGATGGCTAACATTTTTCGATATGGAAAAGAAGGAGGACAAAATGAATCCATTTCAAGAAGCACAAACTGTTCCGGAGCTTCGCTATGATGAGATTCAAGTCGGTGATCAAGCATCCCTTACAAAAACAATTACAGATGAAGATGTTATCAATTTTGCAAAATTGACTGGGGATGTGAATCCTATTCACATTTTAGATTCTTTTGCAAAAACGACAATGTTTAAAGAACGTATTGCTCACGGTATGCTCGTTTCGAGTTTTATTTCTACCATCCTTGGAACGAAACTCCCAGGCAAAAATACGATTTATTTATCCCAAAATGTTTCATTCCGTGCCCCTGTCAAAATCGGTGATACACTTCGCGTTGTGGCAGAGGTTATTAAGAAGCGTGATGATAAAAAAATCATTACGCTACAAACAAACATATATAATCAATCAGATGATATTGTCGTGGAAGGAACAGCGACAATACTAAAAAAAGAGTAGCAAATTTGCTACTCTTTTTTCTATCCAAGAACTTCTAATCGCACCGATTACTTCCGCGTATGAGTACGTCGTTTCCACATAAAATAACGTTACCAGTTTAGATAAGAACTTAGCTGAACTGGACTACTCATAAGGATGTGTATCAACATGGTAAAAACAAACAAATTATTAGTTCCAGGTGCAGAACAAGCACTTGAACAATTTAAATATGAAATTGCACAAGAATTTGGTGTAAGCTTAGGATCTAATACAGCATCTCGTTCTAACGGTTCAGTTGGCGGTGAAGTAACAAAACGTCTTGTTGCTTTAGCTCAACAACAATTACGTGGATAATAATATAACATATGGCTTAGAGGCAGATATTCTCTGCCTCTTTCTATTTTCAACATACATAATGGTGCTTTTTCACATACTAATCAAAACGAAAGGAGCGATCTGTAAAATGAAACGGATTAATATTAGCATGAGCCCTCCCCGCGTTCTTACTTTGTCTTTTCTTGTATTATCAGTTGTCGGCACATGTTTATTAAAACTACCCATTGCTACGACAACGTCCATTTCATGGCTCGATGCCTTATTTACAACCGTTTCCGCTTGTACTGTTACTGGGCTTGGTGTTGTAGATACTGGAAAAGTATTTACTTTGTTTGGACAATGTGTCATTTTAACGCTTATACAAGTTGGCGGGCTTGGCATTATGAGCTTTGCTGTCTTAATTGCGATTATGCTCGGAAGAAAAATCGGTCTTCAAAATCGAATTTTACTGCAACAAGCATTAAATCAAACGAATATCGGCGGCATCATCCGTCTTGCCAAAGCATTATTTTTATTCTCTTTTACAGTCGAATGTATCGCTACTATAATTCTTTCTTTTGAATGGGTACCAAAATATGGGGTTATGAAAGGGATCTATTATAGTTTTTTCCATTCAATCTCAGCCTTTAACAATGCTGGCTTTTCTGTGTGGAGCGATAATTTAATGTCCCATTCTCATAGCATTCTTGTCAATCTCGTCATTTCCTCTCTCATCATTTTAGGTGGAATTGGTTTTACAGTAATCGTAGACATAAAAAGAAAGAAAAACTTTAAAAACCTTACACTACATTCAAAACTTATGCTCTCTTCTACTCTAATCGTCAACATTATTGCTACCCTTTTTATTTTTATATTCGAGTTCCATAACTCCCTTTCTATGAGAGGTTTTACCCCATTTGAAGAAGGATTGGCCTCTTATTTTCAAGCAATTTCAACGCGAACTGCCGGGTTTAATACTGTTGATATTTCTACATTGTCAAAACCTTCTCTCCTATTAATGATGCTCCTTATGTTTATTGGTGCTGGTAGCGCTTCAACTGGTGGTGGGATTAAGTTAACAACATTTTTAATCATATTTTTTGGCGTATTTAAATTTTTACAACAACAAGAGGATATTGTCGTATTTAAAAAATCCATTAAAGATACTCTCATTGTCAAATCATTAACCATTACTATTATTTCAATTTCATTTATCTTTTTTGCTATTTTAATTTTGAGTATTACTGAGCGAGTTCCTCTATTGATGAGTGCTTTCGAAGTATTTTCAGCATTTGGGACTGTTGGCCTCAGTATGAATTTAACACCCCACTTAACTATAATCGGAAAAGCTATTATTATCTTTATGATGTTTTTCGGGAAAATGGGTCCTTTAACATTGGCTTTTTCATTTGCTCGTAAAAAGAACCTGAAAATAAAATATCCGAATGAAGATATTTTAACAGGTTGACAACCGTATAAATTATCCATATAATGAGAATACAATAACATATCTCCAAAGGGGAGTAGCGTCCAAGAATATTTCTTGGAAACAAAGTCGTCATTACGTAGAACTTAGTTCTTCCGGCTTTGTTGGCATTTTTTATTACATATGTCTAGCAAGACCTTTGCCTATTAACGGCAGAGGTCTTTTTTGCATTCACTTCCAGATTCTTCCAAAGTTAATAGGCAGGAGTATGGGGAAACTAAATAGTGGGGAAATTCTTCACTTATTTAGAACTTATAGAAATGAGAGGAGAATGTACATGGATGTATCATTATTATTGGAGTATGGTTGGGTATTACTCATCCTAATTGCACTTGAAGGGATTTTAGCGGCTGATAACGCTCTTGTTCTTGCAATTATGGTAAAACATTTACCAGAAGAAAAAAGAAAGAAAGCACTATTTTATGGATTAGCGGGGGCATTTGTTTTCCGATTTGGATCGTTATTTATGATTTCTTTCTTAGTCGATGTATGGCAAGTGCAAGCAATCGGTGCCATCTACCTTATGTTTATCGCTGGTAATCACTTATTTAAAACATATGTTAAAAAGAACACAGATGAAGAAACAGAAGAAAAAGAAGCAAAGAAAAAACAAGAGAACTTTTGGTGGACTGTATTTAAAGTTGAGGTTGCTGATATCGCCTTCGCAGTTGATTCAATTTTAGCTGCTGTTGCACTAGCAATGACTTTACCAAAAACAGGATTAGGTACAATTGGTAGTCTTGATACTGGGCAATTCGTTGTTATCTTTGTAGGTGGACTTATCGGATTAATCATTATGCGATTTGCAGCAACTGCTTTCGTACAAATCTTAAAACGTAAACCAGGACTTGAAACCGCAGCATTCTTAATTGTAGGTTGGGTTGGTGTGAAGCTAGCAGTTTATACATTAGCACACCCTGCATTAAATGTAATTCCACATTCATTCCCAGAATCCACTCCGTGGAAGCTTACATTCTGGATTGTATTAGTCGGAATCGCAGTTGGTGGTTGGTTCTTCTCAAAAGAAGTAGAAGTAAAAGTAGAAAAGAATTTAGACGAAAAAGCGCTGTAATTACAGCGCTTTTTCTTTTTTCTTTCTTCCTCCCAATGTCCAGAAAAAATTCCATTATACTACCTTTTGTAAACGTTTTCTTAATGTATGTATGTCCTTTTTGTGAAACATTGCACAAACTTATTGAAAGTGAGAACAATTCCATGTACTTTATTCATATAAGGAGTATTTATAGAAGATTTACTAAAGGAGCGTATTACTCATGCTAGAACAAGGACTAGATTATGTTGTCAAACTGGCTAAAAGCAAAAAGAAAATACTAGATACAAACCCAATGCAATATTTCATTCGTGCTGCACTTGCGGGTATTTATATCGGTTTTATTATTGTACTATGTTTTAAATTAGGTAACTTTTTTCACATTGCAGATTCACCAGCAACTTATTTAGCTGCTTCTATGTTTTTCGGGATTGCTCTCGTACTTATTATATATGGCGGTGCTGAATTGTTTACTGGGAACACAATGTACTTTACTGTAGCAACTTTAAGAAAAGAAACAACGATTTCTGATACACTACGTAACTGGGTTGCTTGTTATGCAGGTAACTTAGCCGGCGCGTTATTCTTTGCCTTACTATTTTACGCAACTGGAATTTTTGAAGCAATTGATCACGGTCACTTAATGAGTAAAGTCGTTGAAGGAAAGATGAACACACCTACAATGCAGTTATTCTTTAAAGCCATTTTATGTAACTGGCTCGTATGTCTTGCTTGTTTCTTACCTTCTCAGGTTAAAGGTGACACAGCAAAAATAATAGTCATGATGCTACTTGTTTTCACATTCTTCTTATCTGGTTACGAACATAGTATTGCAAACTTATCACTCTTTGCTTTATCTTTAGTTTCACCGCATCCTGAGACAATTTCTTTTTCAGGTGCTATTCATAACTTAATTCCTGTTACAATCGGTAACATTATTGGCGGATCAGTATTTGTCGGTATGGTATACCACTACTTAACAAAGAAAACACCTGAAGTTCAACAGGAAGAAACTGAAATCGCAGCAGCTCAACAAGAAGAGATTATTCCTTTACAAGCACATATGAAACATTAAAAACTCCAAAGTTTTACTTTGGAGTTTTTAGCTTCCCACGTATTTAACAACAAGGTGAGGATTAATTTCTCCTTCTTCTTTTCCCTTATCCATTCTCTGTTTCATCTTGTGCATACCGATGACATCATTCGTATGAAGGTGAATTTCATTCACATATAATCCCTCTGTACAAAAAGCTTCTACAAAATCTAGTCCATTTTTTGCTCTCCACCCCATATTAAAATCAAGGGAAAGAATATTCACATCATAATTCCGAACCATTTGCAAGGCACATTCTACCGTAGTTGCGGACACATACCCGAACGGGCAACTTCTTTGATCACCCATATATACGTTCATTTTTGACTCCCTCTCTAATTTGAATATGCGGCCAATACATAACACATTGCCCCAAGACTAATAAAAGGACCAAATGGAATTGGCTTTCCTACTTCTATACGTTTTAATACGATACCAATCCCGAAAAAACAAAGACTAAAACAAGATGCTAAAAATAAAACGATAAAAACTCCCTTCACTCCTACTATAAAACCAAGTAACGAAAGTAGTTTTATATCTCCTCCGCCAAGCCCTTCTGGATATATCTTTTGCATGCAATATAACAAAAGGAATATAACACCACTACCAACTATACTATCTGTCCAAGTAACTAATTGTACAAAAATACTTTCGAGAATGAGTAAAACGGCAAACGAAATTAAAATACAATCAGGAATTAACATATATAAGTAATCTGTAACTGAAATAATAAGAAGTAGCGAAAAAAGGGATAAAATGATAATAAGTTCTCGTTCTATTCCAATCATATACACGGTAAGAAGAAATATACTTCCTGTTATACATTCAAATGCTACATATATAATTGGAATTTTCCTCTTACAATTCGTACAACAGCCTCTTTGTATATAAAATGAAATGATGGGGATTAGTTCTTTTGGCCTTAGCACATATTTGCAATAATAACAATGTGAACGCGGGGTAATAATAGACGCACCTAATGGAACCCTCACCGCAACTAACATAAAAAAAGAACCAAACACCATCCCTGCTAACAGTGCATATAAATAAGTGAACATCCCTTCCTCTCCTTTCCAAAAAAACATAGCAAAAAAAGGAGAGAACTTCTACTTCATATTATCCTTTATTCTACTAAAAAAGCAGGCCATTTTCCGGCCTGCTTTCCCCTCTTTTATACGATGAAATATACTGCTTTTAATGGTCCATGTACTCCGACAACAAGATTCATCTCAATGTCAGCCGAGTTACTTGGCCCTGTAATAAAGTTAATACAAGATGCCGCTGTCTCCCCATTTTCTACGCGTGAGTTCATATCCTGAACTGCTTGTGTAATACGAGGCACAAGTGTTTCACGTGGAATAATAGCAAAATATACAGTCGGTAAAAAGTGTAAAGAACGTCCCTGCCCTTTATGACTTTGTACAACAATTGTACCAGATTCGGCTAATGTATAATCACTAAATGCAATACCAATATTCGCTTTTTCAGCTAAACGCATATTTTCGTCTTTTCTCTCTGGATCCCATACGTTTACTTCAACGTCTCGCTTTGGAAGTTCTTCTTTAAATAAAGATGTTAAACCATATGCATCAAAACGATCATCTGCTGATAATAAAATAGGTCCCCCGCCGTTTTCCATGATTACTTTTTGAAGGTCTTCACCTAAACGGTCATTTGTCGTTTCTACTACAGTTGTATGAATGTTTGTACATTGCTTTTTAAACACTTCTAGTAATTCTTCTTGTGAATAATCTTTTAACGTTTCTATATTCACATTACTTTTCCATACTGGACGCTCTACACCTTCTGTTTTACGTGCGCGCCCAAGTTCTTTTGCAATGTTATCTAGAAAGGCATCACGGTTTTGAATTAATCCTGTCATTATTTATCCCCGCCTTTCTTATGATCTTTATACCAATCACGGAATCGTTCTTTACTTGGAGCTGGGAATTCACGAATATCCGTCCAGTTTTTAAGTGGTCCAACACCTTTTGATACACGATTACCAGATGTAAATGGACTCATTGCCGCTGGTGCCATTTTTGAACCCATTTTATATAAAGCAGCTGAAGAAGCACCCATACTAAACATTTTCATCGCTAGTTTTTCTGCAAGTGGTGCACGACCTTCTTGCTCAACGATGACTTGACGATGTTTTAATAATAAATCATGCAATGGAATTTTTACTGGACAAGCTTCTGTACATGCTCCGCATAAACTAGATGCATAAGGAAGCTCTTTGTAATCATCATATCCACCTAGAAGCGGTGTTAATACCGCACCGATTGGTCCTGAGTAAATCGATCCATATGAATGTCCACCAACGTGACGATATACAGGACATACGTTAACACAAGCAGCGCAACGAATACATTGTAATACGGAACGGAATTCAGATCCAAGAATTTGAGAGCGACCATTATCAACAACCACTAAATGGAATTCTTCAGGTCCATCAACTTCCTCTTCTTGAATTGGTCCTGCTACTGTTACATAACTTGTTAATTTTTGACCTACTGCACTACGACATAGTAAACCAACTAAAACATCTAATTCTTCCATTGTCGGAACCATACGTTCCATACCCATTACCGCAATTTGTGTTTTAGGAATTGACATAACAAGATCTGCATTACCTTCATTCGTTACTAAACAAAGAGATCCAGTATTTGCAACAGCAAAGTTACAACCAGTTACACCAATTTCTGCATCCATAAATTTCTCACGAAGTTGTTTACGAACAAACTTTGTCATTTCATATGGGTCATCAGAATTTTCATAGCCTAGCTTTTCTTTAAATACATCGCGAATTTGCGTTCTATTTTTATGAAGTGCAGGTGCAATAATATGTGAAGGTGGATCGTTATCTACTTGCAAAATATACTCTCCTAAGTCACTCTCTAACACTTCACAGCCAATCTCTTCAAGCGCATGGTTCATACTAATTTCTTCTGTTACCATCGACTTTGATTTTACTACTTTTTTCGCTTGTTTCTTTTTGGCAACGTCTTGAATATACTTTGCAGCTTCCTCTTTCGTCTTCGCAAAGTACACGTGTCCGCCTCTTTTTGATACATTTTCACTTAACTGCATTAAGTAATAATCCAGATTTTCTAACGTATGTTGACGAATTTGTTCACCTAGTTCACGCCACTCTTCCCAGTTTCCTAATTCATCTGCAGCTTTTAAGCGATTCGTATATAAACGCGTTTGTGCAGAAGATACTGCTCCGCGCATAAACGAATCTTGAATTCCATCACCAACGCGATCATTAAATTTTTTCTCACTGATTTTCATAGACATAGCTTATGTTCCCCCTTCATGAGCGACTATTCAGTACCTCAGCAATATGCATTACTTTTACTTCTTTTCCTAAACGCTCAATACGTCCGCCAATGTTTAACAAACACCCACAATCTGCACCGATTAAATAATCTGCACCTGTTTCCATGACACTATCTACTTTTTCGTCTACCATTTGCTCAGAAATTGGAGTCATCTTAACTGAAAACGTTCCCCCAAACCCGCAACAATTTTGCACGTTTGGCAAATCTCTCACAGTTAATCCTTTTACATTTGATAATAAAATTCCTGGTGCTTCTTTTACTCCAAGCATACGCGTCATATGACATGATTTATGAATAGTAGCTATCCCTGGTAAACTTGCACCAACATCTGTAACTTTTAAAACATCTACAATAAACTGTGTAAATTCATAAGTTTTATCAGCAACTTTTTGTGCACGTTTAGCCCACTTTGGATCATCTTTGAAAACATGCGGATACTCATGAAACATTGTCGCACAAGAACCAGATGGCGTAACAATATATTCTGCATCTTCGAAAGTTTCAATCATATGTTTCATCGCTTCTTTTGCTGCTTCTACATGGCCGCTATTATAAGCAGGCTGACCACAACAAACTTGTGCTTCTGGAAATTCAATTTCACAACCTAAACGCTCCAACACTTCAACTGTTGCTTTGCCGACATTTGTTTCAAACATATCGACTAAACAAGTAACAAATAAAGTAACTTTCATAACTATTACTCCCCCTTTTTACAACTTCACCAACAAACATATGGTCATCAGATGACTTAGTAGAGAAGAAATAGGCTCAACCATGGCCTATCCTCTCCCTCTTCTAAAGAAAACGCTTACTTAATCTTTCTCTATTTTATCAGAAAATTAAATTTTTAAAAGATTAAATTACGAATTTATATCGTTTTTACCTGTGACAATATGTTCTACATTTGTTAAATGATCTAGCATTGCTTGCTGCGCTAATTCTACATCTTGTTTTAACACCGCATCATATATAACTTGATGCTCTTCTATAAGTCGTTCTGATGTCGTTTGTTCACCATATAAAATAATGCGTCTTGATTCACCAATTGTTTCAGCAATCATCTCTGAAACATGATTCATGAGTTCAAGCAAAATGTTATTATGCGAAGACTCTGCAATTCCCATATGAAATTGAAAATCGGCTTTTTCGCCAGCCTTTTCATCTCCAATGCTCTTTGCCATTTCATCTAACCAATGTTTCATATTTTGTAAATTATCTTCCGTACGTTTTGCCGCCGCTACTCGAACTGCCCCCACTTCAAGCACCTTTCGTACTTCTAATAAATTCAAAATATCTTCTTTCTTCATTAATAATCTATTGTTTAATGATTTCGTTAATGAAGAAGAATCGAAGTTCTTCACATATGTACCTTCTCCTTGTTTCATCTCAATTAAGCCCATCGCTCTTAGCGCACTTAGCGCTTCACGAACAGCAGATCTGCCAACTTGAAACTGCTCAGCTAATTGATGCACAGGGAGTAGTTTGTCACCAGGTTTTAACGTACCATTTTTAATCATTGTTAAAATAGCTTCAGATACTTCTTCGTAAATTTTTTTCGGTTTAATAGATTTGTACTCCAGTTAAATCACCTCAGTATCTTCCAAACAACAATTGAAACGATTTATAAGAACTTTGCATCATAACTATTTTAGACCGAATTGATAAGAAGTACAAATGTTTTGTTCATAAAATAGTCAAATTTTCGATATTTATTACATATTAATTTATATTTTTACGTATAAAGTGAAACTTTAATCAGTGGGGGTTTTGTTCATCGCCCACTGATTATTAGCCCTCACGAATCGGACTTTTACGGGCAGCAGGGCCTCCACCTAACTTCTTTGCTTCCGTTGAATTTTGAGGTGAAGGTCTTACTGCCCGGCGAATAGCGGGATAAATATTTTCTTCAATATAAAGAACATGTCCTAAAAATTAGAACATGCTCCCCTCATCCTGTACATTCAGTTTAATAATAACCGTTGTTCCCTTATCTTTTTCACTTTCAATTTTCCACTGTCCACCATGTATATGAACAATTTGTTTCACAATAGCAAGGCCTAAACCTGTTCCACCGTGTTGACGACTTCTCGCTTTATCAACTCGGTAAAAGCGTTCTCCAAGATTCTCCAAATGTTCTATATCAATACCAATTCCTGTATCTTTTATTTTTAATTCACAGTAATCATCGATTTGCTCTAAAGTTATAACGATATTTCCTTTTTGATTTGTATACCGTATCGCATTATCTAACACATTATGAAGCACTTGTTGCATACGATCTTCATCAATCATGACAATGACCTCTGGATTTAAATTAGTTGAAATATGAATTTCCTTTTCTATAAACTTAATCTCATACGTATCTAATACGTCTTCAATCAGCTGTGAAAAAACGATAGGTTGCTTCTTTAACGGAAAGTGCTCACCTTCTAATTGTGCTAAGTCTAACAAGTCATGAACGAGACGCTGCATACGACCTGCTTCTTTATGAATTAGCTGCGTTACTTTTTCCTGCTGCGGTCCCTTTGCAACACCATCTAAAATAGCCTCGCTATACCCTTTTATATAACTAAGTGGTGTTCTAAGTTCATGCGAAACATTTGCTAAAAATTCCTTACGCTTTACATCTTCTGTTTCTAATGAATTTGCCATTTTATTAAATGCTTTTCCTAATCGTCCAATTTCATCCTCTGAAGAAACTGTAATCCGCTCCGAAAAATCTCCCGTAGCCAAATGATTTGCAACCCGCTCCATTTGCGAAAGTGGCTTCGTAATTGCAATTATAATTTTCCTTCCAACCCATATCGTAATTAAAATCATAGCAATTGCTAACGGTGCTAAAATAAGACCCATATCATAGATTAAATCTTTTATACTTTTTAAAGGAATATACGAATAGACAATTCCGACTAATTTTTTATTTTCCAATACAGGGATGACAACCCCCATAATATTACGGTCAAAATGTTCTTCATATCCTATTTTTGTCACAGTTTTCCCATCTAATAGCGTTTGCCTATCTCCTTCACTTATAAGAGAATGATGATGCACATCAAAAGGCAAACATGCGCTTAAATCACGCGGATTAGACACGAAAATAACGTCTGAACTAGATATTTGATCAAACGATCTTACTTTCTCTTCAAAAGTTGATATTCCTTCACGCTTATCATATTGAGCAGCAAGACTTTTTCCTTCCATTACTAACGAAGCTTTTAAATTATCAACGTATAATTTTTCATACGAGTATAAAGATACGAAATAAAGAAAGGACACTGTTACACATACTGCACATACTACTGTAAGCCAAAGTTTTTGTACCATCGTAAACATACGTTACACCTCAAATTTATAGCCTACACCCCAAACAGTTTGAATGTAGTTTCCACTTTCTCCAAGCTTCAAGCGCATCGTTTTCACATGCGTATCTACCGTTCTTGTACTTCCGGCATAATCATATCCCCATACCTTTTCAAGTAATTGCTCCCGGCTAAATACTTGTCCTGTATGTTGGCAAAGAAAATATAATAAATCAAACTCTTTTACAGTAAGAGAAATCGACTCACCATCCGCCTCTATTCGTCTACTTTTTTCATTGATAAGAATTGGTCCAAATTGAATCTCTTCTTGCTGTTCTTGCTTTGTATATCTTCTTAGCACCGCTTCCATACGGGCAACCAATTCACCAGGACTAAACGGTTTTACAATATAGTCATCTGCTCCCATACGTAAGCCGTTCACCCTATTCCACTCTTCACCTTTTGCCGTTAAAAATATAATCGGCACATCTGACGTTTTTCTAATTTCTTTACAAACTGAAAGTCCATCCATTTCTGGCATCATTATATCTAATACAACGAAATCATAATGATCCGTTTCTAGTTTTTTAAGAGCCTCTTTTCCATTCTCAGCTTCTCCCCACTCATATCCAAAGTTATCCAAATACATTCCAACAAGCTGTCTCATATCACTTTCATCATCTACAACTAGCACTCTATATTTATTCATTGTCCTTCCCTTCCCTCTCTATGAGTTGAAACGGTCCTTTTCCGACTTTAATTGTTTGTTTTATTTTCAAATTCTTCATATCTATAACGCACACTTCATCACTATCATAACTGGCTACATACCCTTCTGCTCCGCTCTCAAAAAATGCAAATGGATTGGACCCTACTTCTACAGAAGCTATTTCTTTATATGTTCTAATATCAAACTTTCTAAGTGTATTCGACCCATGACTGAGTGCATATACGTACTTACTATCCCTCGTTATATTCACAGGCATAAATGGAGCGTGTAAAGAACGCACCATTTCTCCACTCTGTAAAGAATACACTAACACTTTCTCATTTACTTGATTTCCATCACCATGTCCGCCAATCCATATTTCTTTCCCATCAGGACTAATCGTCGCTCCTGTTGATGCTGGCGGAATCATAAAGGATTGAATAACTTCTTTTTTCTTCGTATCAATTGTCGTTAGTTTCGTATCATAAAAGTTTAGTACAGATAACCGATTCTGATACTCTACCATCGTTATAGGCCCTTTTCCTGTTGAAACATTTCCTGTCTCTTTCCCATTTATCGTAAAGAACCTTACCTTTTGAACATTTTGATCAGCAGCAAATAATTGTTTTTTATCTGCTGATACGACCACATTTACAATGCCCTTTCCAGTTTTATATTTTCCCACTTGCCTTCCTTCCGCTAGTGAATATACATACATATATTCTAATTGCTTACCGTATACAAGTATTTCATCGCCATTTGGAAGCAGTGTGATTCCGGCCATTGGCTCATTTAGTTCCCATGTCGTAATTAACTTTTTATCTTTTTTATCAATAAAACTAATGCTGCCTTCTTTTATATTCGTAGTTATAATAACATTTTTATCTTTAGCAATTGGTGTATATGAACTTCCTTGACACCCTACTAATAGAAATAAAAAACAGAGAAGAAAAACATACTTTCTCAAAAGATTCCCTCCATCTTCGGATGATTTCGTTATAATTGTAAAATAACAAATAAATGTGTGGAAAGTGTGAAATTTCCCTTTCTTACTCAATTTACATATATAATGTACAACAAATAGAATTTGAGGTGTGTCAATTATGCTATTTCCTGATTTAGCGAATAAAATTGTACGAGAAGTACGCAGACTAATTACAGAAAATATTATTATCATTAATATAGAAGGCGTTATTATCGCAAGTACAGATACAGAAAGAATTGGTCAATTTCATGAAGGTGCACTCCGCTGTGCCAAACAAAAGAAAACCGTCATCATTACAAAAGAAGATGAAAGGCAATTGCAAGGTGTAAAGGCTGGGATGAATCTTCCTTTATTATTTCATGATGAAGTAATTGGTGTCATTGGGATTACAGGAGAACCTGAAAATATTTCACGCTATGGAGAAATATTGCGTAAGATGACCGAATTATTAATTCATGAAAACTACTTTTTAGAGCAACTAGAACTTGAGCACCGTTCTTATGAAGCTTTTGTCTTTGATTGGCTTCAAAATACAGAGTGGTCCCCGAGTTTTCTTGATCGCGCCAAAACACTTGGCATTGATTTATATAAGAAAAAACAACTTATTTTGTTTTCTATTGGCAAAAATGACACGATGCTCCAGCGTAAAATATGGCAACACATACGTAATATTTTAACAAAAGAGCATCTATTTGTTCGCTGGGGAAATGATCGTTTTATTTTATTTACAGCGATGAGCTCCAAAGAACAAACTTATCAATTTTTAAAACGGTTAAAACAAGACTGCGAAACTTTATTTTCTATTCCTTTATATATAGGGATTGGACAAACAGTTACCCCAAACAATATGAGCATATGTTACGAACAAGCATTACGCGCTCTTTCTGTATCATTGGAAACGAAAAAAATTGTATTTAATGAAGATTTACGTTTAGAAATGTGTTTACAAGATATTTCTGTCGAAACGCGTGAACAATTTCTAGAGCGTACCATCGAAAACTTATTATCATTTCCTGAGCTTATGCAAACTTTACGCTTATTTATCGATTATAACCAATCTTATAAACAGACGGCTAAACAATTACATATACACATTAACACATTACATTACAGGCTAAAAAAGATTGAAGAACATACAGGACTTGATCCAAAACAATTCAAAGACTTAAACGTTTTGTACTTCGCACTTCTCCTATTAGATAATTATACAAAAAAGAATGATAAAACAGATTAATCTTTAGATGATTATACATAGAAAGAATCCCTCGACTTTTTTATCATTATAATGAAAGCACTGTTACCACGTTGTTTATTATAACTAAACACGTTAACAGTTTGAGGGGGATTTCCAATGTTAGAAAAACAAATTATTCATTCATTCGTATCTATTGTTGGCGAAGATAATGTAGATACATCCAATATGGGGCGTTTAACTTATAGTTATGATGCCACTCCAAACTTCCAAGCAATGCCTGATGCAGTCATTGCTCCTCGTAATACAAATGAAGTAGCTGAAGTGTTAAAAGTATGTAACACTCACAAAATCCCTGTGTATGTGCGCGGGTCTGGAACAAACCTTTGCGCAGGAACATGTCCACTTGAAGGCGGTATCGTCCTTATTTTCCGCCATATGAACAATATTTTAGAAATTGATGAAGAAAACTTAACAATTACTGTACAAGCTGGTGTCATTACACTTGATATTATTAAAGCGGTAGAAGAAAAAGGTTTATTTTATCCACCAGATCCAAGCTCGATGAAAATTTCTACAATCGGCGGTAATATTAATGAAAACTCAGGTGGATTACGCGGTTTGAAATATGGCGTAACACGTGATTATGTAATGGGGCTTGAACTTGTCTTACCAAATGGCGATATTATTCGCACTGGTGGTAAATTAGCAAAAGATGTAGCTGGTTACGATTTAACTCGTTTATTTATCGGTTCTGAAGGAACACTTGGCGTGGTAACAGAAGCTATATTAAAACTTGTTCCTATGCCTGAAACAAAGAAAACAATGCTTGCACTATATGAAGATATTAATGAAGCTGCACGTGCTGTTTCTTCTATTATTGCAAATAAAATCATTCCAGCAACACTGGAGTTTTTAGACCAACCGACAATTGAAGTAGTAGAAGCGTTTGCACAAATCGGTTTACCTACAGATGTAAAAGCAATTTTATTAATCGAGCAAGACGGTCCGCCCGAAGTAGTCAATCGAGATATTGAAAAAATGGCTAACGTTTGTCACTCTATGAATGCGGTTGATGTTCGCGTTGCAAAAGGTGAAACAGAAGCAGATGCGCTTCGTACCGCTCGCCGTAGTGCTCTATCAGCGCTCGCACGATTAAAACCTACTACAATATTAGAAGATGCGACTGTACCACGTTCACAAATCGCTCCGATGGTTGAAGCTATTAATGCCATTGCAAAAAAATATAATATTCCTATTTGTACGTTTGGACATGCTGGTGATGGTAATTTACATCCAACTTGTATGACAGACGCTCGTAATGCAGAAGAAATGCACCGAGCTGAGCAAGCTTTTGCCGAAATATTTGCGAAAGCAATTGAACTTGGTGGCACAATTACTGGTGAACATGGTGTTGGTGCAATGAAAGCTCCATATTTAGAAATGAAATTAGGTAAAGAAGGTATTGCAGCTATGCAAGGAATAAAGCAAGCTTTCGATCCAAATAACATTATGAATCCTGGAAAAATGTTCGCGAAAGACACTCGAAAAAGAGTGGTGGTTGAGCGATGACCACATTAAATAAAGAAAATATTCAAAAAGAATTTAAAGAACGATTAAGTGAAGATGAATTACTAAACTGTATGCGATGCGGTTTTTGTTTACCTACTTGTCCTACCTACATTCAATCCGGATATAAAGAGTCACATTCACCGCGCGGACGTATTGCATTAATGAAAGCAGTCGTTGATGGTTTAATCGAACCAGATGAAGATGTTGAAAATACATTAAACGTTTGTCTTGGTTGCCGTGCTTGTGAGCCTGTTTGTCCATCTGGTGTAAATTATGGACATTTATTAGAAGAAGCTCGTGATATTATTAATCAAAATAAAAAATTCTCAGTGCCAGTGAAAGCTGTTCGAAAAGTCGTTTTTGAAGGATTATTCCCCCATCAAAATCGAATGAGAACATTAACTGGACTAATCGGATTTTATCAACGTTCTGGTTTACAAACGCTAACACATAAAACAGGGATTATGAAGTTATTCCCTGAAACCCTTGCAACGATGGATCTCGTTTTACCAAAAGTCCCTAAAATGAAAGCGATGAAAGATCGTCCTTCATTTTTACCTGCAGAAAGTACAAAGAAAAAACAAGTTGCATTCTTTACAGGCTGCTTAATGGATACGATGTTTTTAGAAACAAATAATGCAACGATGAAACTTCTTCAATTAGCTGGTTGTGATATCGTTATTCCGAAAACACAAAGTTGCTGCGGTGCATTGCATGGACATGCTGGTGAAAAGAGTGGAGCAAAAGAATTAGCAAAGCGAAATATAAAAGCATTCGAAAATTTAAACATCGATTATATTATTACGAATGCAGGTGGTTGCGGGGCTTATCTTGTAGACTATGATTATCTTTTAAAGGATGATCCGGATTGGGCTGAACGTGCTAAGCAGTTTGTTTCTAA
Organism: Bacillus cereus group sp. MYBK5-2; assembly: GCF_051915685.1. Taxonomy (NCBI): domain Bacteria; kingdom Bacillati; phylum Bacillota; class Bacilli; order Caryophanales; family Bacillaceae; genus Bacillus; species Bacillus cereus group sp. MYBK5-2. The sequence goes on along the minus strand of NZ_JBQAFE010000001.1, from coordinate 539,481 downwards.
AATTAAAGATATTACTGCTATACTAGTAGAACTAGACTTCCATAAGCGAACTGACTTACGACTCACGCCGCAGGTTATTACGTATCAAGACTCTTGTCATTTACGCAATGTTATGCGCACATCTTCTGAACCTCGTATGTTACTAGAGGCTATCCAAGGTGCAACATATCGAGAAATGAAAGATGCCGACCGCTGCTGTGGCTCTGCTGGTATTTACAATATTGTTCATTCAGAGTTATCAATGGAATTTCTAGATTACAAAATGGACCGTGTGCATGAAACAGAAGCAGCAACCATTGTTACTGCAAATCCAGGTTGTTTATTACAAATGAAATTGGGCATTGAGCGAGAAGGGCTTTCTCATAAAATGAGAGGAATTCACATTGTGGATTTATTATTAGAAGCAATTGAAACTAACTCGTAACATACGTAATAATAGGAAAACGGCTATCTCCTTCGTCTATGTAAAGAGATAGCCGCTTTTTTGTCTGCTACAACATTAAAAATATGTTACTTTATTATAAAAAAGAACAACAGAAACATTACAGTTTTGTAAAAATCAATCCATTATATTCCTCAAAAAATCGTTCAAACCATTGATACAATAGGATTCTTCATTTTCTATTTAGGTAACTTTATCCAAAAATCCCCTCTTAAAACCAAGTATAAAAACACTATAAATTCCTTTTATACTCTATATTTCTCTTATTTTTACTCCCTTCTTCTCTTAGGATAAATTAGGTAATTTTAAAGTCTATGAATTTTTTTCCATCTTTTTTCTCGCAAATTGTATGCTACGATGAATTTGTCAGTCAGACAGGCTGTCAAAAACAAATCGTGTGAAAACAAATTAAAACTTTATATAGGGGGACACACATCATGAAAAAGCGTGTTTTATTATCTGTAGCTGCTGCAACAGCTCTTACTTTAGGAGTATCTTCTCTAGATGCACAAGCTGCAACAGTACAACCATCTAACGTAAAGGTTCAAAATATTCAGCATTCAAAAGTAATGATGAAACAAATGAGCCAACAAGAATTACAAGCATTCTTACAATCTATGGGAGTTGAATCATTAGCACAATGGCAACAAGGAAACTTCCAACCAAACTGCTTCATTCCTGGTCAACAACCTACTGAAAATGTTGTAACTGAGCAACCAACAGCTAAGCCAGAAACTCAAAAGCCAGTTGAGCAAAAACCTGCCGAGCAAAAGCCTGCTGAAGAAGTTCAAAAACCAGAAGCTCAAAAGCCTGCTGAAAACAACAATACTCAAAAACCAGCTGAGCAAAAACCAGCTGAGCAAAAGCCTGCTGAAGAAGCAAAATCTTTAAGCGAGTTTGAACAACGTGTTGTTGAATTAACAAACGCTGAGCGTGCAAAACAAGGCTTACCAGCACTAAAAATCGATACTGAATTAAGCAAAGTAGCACGTATTAAGTCTGAAGATATGCAAAAAAACAACTACTTTGATCATAACAGCCCTACATACGGGTCTCCGTTTGACATGATGAAGAAATTTGGTATTTCTTATACATCTGCAGGTGAAAACATCGCTCAAGGTCAACGTACACCTGAAGAAGTAGTACAAGCTTGGATGAACAGCGCTGGACACCGTGCAAACATCTTAAATAACGGCTTCACTCACATCGGTGTTGGTTATGTAGAAAGCGGCAACTACTGGACACAACAATTTATTACGAAGTAAATAGATTAAAAGAGTCTTCTCATAATGAGAAGACTCTTTTTTAAGTTTCATAGCTTTCTATTATGTATGAATAGAAAATATATAACATAAACAACATAGATCCACAGCTTATTACACTAAGCAATACATAAAATCCCCACTCTAAGTTCAAAAACAATGAAAACAATATGCCACATGCCATCACTTGAAAAATCCGTCTACTCACTAAACAAATTTTTTGTAATTTAATTGGATCTTTTTCTTTTTCTTTGCCTTTTATTTTCTTAAATTCTTTACTCAGCATAAAAAGAAACATACTAATCCCAATCGTTAATCCTGTTTGAAAGGATATCAAATCCCCAAAATTAATAAAGAGGATAAGCGTATGAATAAACAACATAAATAACGTAATTTTCTTTATAAATCCGCCTATAATACCATGCTCTCTTTCATTAAACTTAAATATATTATGTGAAATAATATACAAAAATCCATATGAAAAAATAATAAAACAGGGAATAAATGCTACAACGACTTGTTTACTCATAAACTCGTTTGGCTGACCATTTACATTCCAATGTACTGCCATACGATTTGGTAAATAGGGATAGAGAAATAGAGTAAGTAAAAGACAAGCGAAAAATATTCCCAGTACATACTTATATTTAATCAAGTGATTCTCACCTCTCTTTTCTCTTAACGGCTTCGCTTCTTTTAGAGAAATCCCTGCAAAAATCTACTTTTTTCAAGTTAAAACTTATACTTTACGCATTTTCTTTTTGAAATTCTTTTATTTTATTATTTAACTTTGTAGGAAACGGCACATCAACTTCAATCGCTTCTTTCGTAATTGGATGCAAGAAATTTATCTTCATCGCATGCAATGCTTGACTGGACATATATTTTGTTTGTCCACCATATAATACATCCCCAACTAATGGATTACCATTATGACTCATATGAACACGAATTTGATGTGTTCTACCCGTTTCTAATTGTAACGTTACGAAAGTCGTGTTTTGCTTCTTAAAATACTTTTCTACTTTATAATATGTGATAGCTTGGTCACCTTTTGGAGAAATACGACGCCTTGTAGCATGATGGCGATCCCTTCCGATAGCAGCATCAATCTTTCCTTTTTTCTTCTTTACTTTCCCTTCAACGAGCGCTGCGTACGTTCTTTTAATTTTTCTTTCCATTAATAAGCGATCCATAATTGAACCAGCAATTCTATGCTTAGCAAACACGACACCACCTGTCGTATCTTTATCTAAACGATGAATATGACGCACCTTCGTCTCTAAACCTTGCATTTGAAAATGAAAAGCAACAAGATTTGCAAGCGTCCCGGTTCCACCTTTTTCAGCAGGGTGCGTGTCCATTTGCTCTGGTTTATTTACGATAAGTACGTGATCATCTTCGTATACTACATGTAATTCACCATATTCTGGATCTACACCGTACTCTTCCTCCGCAAACATATGGACTTGTAACTTATCGTTCTCTTTTAAAAGCTCATTCCATCTTCTTTGTTCCCCGTTAACCGTAACACCTTTTTCCATACGAAGCTGATGTAATAGCTTTTTCGGTATTTCCCATTCTACTTTTAATACCGATTCAATACTTATACCATTCCATTTAGCTGGAACGGTAATTTCACACCATTCACCCTTTTTCTTTGTTTCCATACTGTTTATCACCTTATTTCTATTGATTCTCTCATTGTAACGGAAAACACACTTTGATGCACCGTCAAAAATAGAGGACAGTCTTATAATAGACTGCCCCTCAAGCTCTAAGTCTTTTCATTTCTAACAATACTTCTTCAGCTTTTTGTTCATACGATAAATCTTTAAAGAAATCCGCCAACCTTTTATAATCATTGTAAGCATCTAATAAATCGTCCATCTTTTCTATTTTCATCACTTGTTGTTTTTGTTTCATTTTTACTGGATAGCGATAACCTGATACTTCTTGTATTTTGTAATACTCATCCTCTACTTGAACGACCTTTACAAGTTCTTCCTCTTCTGCATCCATCGTATACCCGTCAAATTCTCTAAGTAGTTCATAAATGATATGAGTCCATTCATCTTTTGGATAAAACCCTTTTTCTAACCGATAACCGACAATGCGATACATATGCCCATCGTTCTCGGCAAACTGTACTGTATCATTTAACTTAAACTTAAAATAACGAAACATTGCCTTCACCTACTCATTATGTAATGTTCTTATCACATACTATTTGCAAAATGTAGGCTTTGCTATTCATAAAAAATGCTCATCATATTGATGAGCATCTTTTATGATGCTTTTTCTCTTTTTTTTCGAAATGGTAACCACCAGTTCCAGTCTCCAAATAACTTCATTAAGCTTGGTACGAGCATAAGACGAATAATTGTTGCATCAAGAAATATTGCTAATGCAACGCCAAGACCCATCTGCTTTACTGGTAAAATATCAGTAAATGCGAATGCACCAGTTACGACAATCATTATTAAAGCAGCTGATGTAATAATTCTACTTGTTGAAACGAGCCCTTCTAACGTTGCTTGATCGTTATCTCCTGTTTCTTCATAGAGCTCATGAATACGTGAAATAAGAAATACTTCATAATCCATACTAAGCCCAAATACGAGGCCAAAAATGAAGATTGGTAAGACAAACAGAACCGGACTTGCTTCTAAACCGAAATGACCACCTTCAAATAACCAAACAACAATTCCAATGGTTGCACTTAAACTAAGTATATTCATAACAATTGCCTTAATTGGAATGAGTATAGATCGGAATGCAAATAATAATATAACAAAGGTCGATCCAAATATAACAGACATACCAATTACAACTTTATCTTTAATTTCATCTTCTAATTCTTGTTGAAACGTCGTCATTCCGCCTAGATAATACGTAACATCCGTTTCTTTATAGTTCTTTTTAAAGTCACGTACCCACTGTTTTGCAGTCTCTGTACGTGGTTTTGTTTTCAAAAAGATTTCTATCGTCGTCTTATTCCCTTGCGTGTATGCTTCAAATACAGGAGTTAGTTTCGCTGATTCTGGCGACTGCAACATTCCAACAACTTGATCTGCTTTCATTCCAGTTAACCCGTCGTATAAACTTCTTACTTCATGTACTTTCTTATCATCTTTTAACTTTTGAACGACTTCTTCTATCTTTTGTAGACTTTCTTTTTCTTTCATATCTTTTTTCGTCTCTACAACTAATGTAACATCAGCGTGTGTTTTGACAGTTTCATTAAATGCTTCTTCATACTTTTCATATGCAATCCTTGTATCACTCTTTTCAGGTAAAGCTTCAACACCAGAGAACTGCAAATTAGCTGTACGTAACGGTAATAAGCAAATAACAATAAATGTTGTAACAACAATAATCATTGCAATTGGATGTTTCATCACAAATTGTGCAAATTTACGCCATGCTTTTGCCGGCGTATGTGCTACTTGATTCTTTTTTAATATTCTTTTACCGATTAACGATAATAGTGCTGGAAGAAGTGTGAGTGAGAATAAAATACTCATAATGACAACAATCATTCCGCTAATCGCGACAGATTGAATATAATCTATCTTAAAGAAAAACAAACCGGATAACCCAACAAATACGCATAATCCTGAAAATACAATCGCACGTCCTGCCGTTTGATATGTAATTGCTATCGCTTCTTTTACCGTTCGTTTAGCAACTTCCTCTCGAAAACGGTTCACAAATAATAGCGCAAAATCAATAGATAATGCAAGTCCAATCATCGGTGCAACGTTTAACACGAAAATAGATAGTTCTTTATCAACACCGATGAAATACAATATACCCATCGTACTAATAACACTAAGCGCCCCATTCAAAATCGGTAAAATTGATGCCAAAAGACTACCAAACGAAAATAGTAATACAAGAAACGCAATTGGTAATCCAATCATCTCTGCTACTTTTAAATCATTTTGCGTTCTTTCATTAATCTCTTTATTAATTTTCGGAAACCCTGTAGGTGTTACTTTTAATGCTATATTACTTTCTTTCTCAATCTCATCAGCAAATTGTAATGTCTTTTCCATTCGTTCCTTATTTGTTTTCCCGGAAAATAAAATTGTCGCATAGCCGATGTCATCTTGTAGCATTTCTTTATTTTGGATTGGGTGATGGAAAGATTCATAGTTCTCTTTCTCTTGAACATTCTTTACAATTTCATTTATTCGCTTTTTAAATTCCTCATGCGAAGCATCTTTATTTTTCTCAAAAACGAGCAGCAGCGTATCTTGAGACTTCTTAAAATCTTTATCTAAAATTTCTTTCGTTTTTTGATAGTCGCCTTCCGTTTGGAAACCGTCACCACCTAATACTCCCGGTAGCTTTGGAGCAAAAATCCCAAGTGCGATTGCGAGCAACAGTAACGCTACAATTACTGTATAACGAAACTGATACAAAAAGGCTCCTAACTTCCCCCACTTATCAACTTTATGTACATTTGTCTTCACACATTTTCACCTACTTTACATAATTCAATTGTCACTTATACTGTATCACATCTTGATATAAACAAAAAACGTCTGGAAAAACTATAATAATAGTTTTTCCAGACGTTTTTCTATCTCTCTTTATTAAGCCCTAATCTCTCAGTAAGTAAACGATGGTAGTAAATCGCGATAATTAACAAAATACCACCTACGCAGTAACCAGCTAAAATATCAGTTGGGTAATGTACATTTAAAATGACTCTACTTAATCCAATCGATAGAATTACTATACCCATCAAAATCGTTGTGACACATTTCCCAGCTACGCTTTTCAAATTAGCAGCAATGATATAAGTAAGAAATCCAAATGTCATAATCGATAACATTGCATGTCCACTAGGAAAACTATATCCAAGTGCATCTAGCGCTTCATTTAATGACGGACGTTCTCTCTTTACAATCTCTTTTATCCCTTTATTCACAAGATGTGTTATTAAAATTCCCATTGGATATACAATCATCGCAGCATAATAACGCTTCTTCCAAAAAACAAGCAAACTTATAACGAGCGTAGCGACTATCCCAATTGCTGATCCCAATTTTGTAAAGTACGAGAAAAATGTAAGAGAACTTTCCGTTTGTAGCCCTCTTACTAATCCACGGACATATGTATCCATCACTGTAACGCCACCTGCATGTACGCGCCAAGCAACAATACCAAATACAGCAAATAACAAACCGATACACATTACCTCATACTGATGTAACTTCTTCTTCAAACGATTTCCTCCTACTATGAAAAAATGCGATTTCTACTTTAGAAACCGCATTTCCTTGCTTATTTACCTTTTGTTTTTAGCTCTGTCCAGTAACGATCATAGTCTTTTAACTTATCGTCTACATCAACAAGCCATTCTGTACGATCTAACTCTTCTTTCGTTAAGAAAATCATGTGATTATCACGGTATTCTTTACTATGAAGAGGATGAGCTTTTTCATTTGGATTACTGTAACCAATTGACTCGTAGTTTTTCACACTTACTTTTTCATCTAGTAAGTAGTTCATAAATTTCTCAGCAAGCTCTTTATGTTTTGCACCTTTTGGAATTGCTAACGTATCAGCCCAAATTGTGCCGCCTTCTTTTGGTACAACATATTCTACATCTTTATTATCTTTTGCGATAAATGCTGCATCTCCAGACCAAACTGTTCCGATCCAAGCATCTTCTGTAATGAATTTTTGTTTAATGTTATCTGTATCAAATGCTAATAAGTTTGGAAGCAGCTTCTTTAAATCATCTGCTGCTGTCTTTAATTGTGCATCGTCTTTCGTACTGTTTGAGAACCCGTGCTTCTTAAGACCCACTCCTAATACTTCACGAGAATCGTTCAGTAACGTTACATGTCCTTTATATTTCTCATTCCATAAGTCCGCCCAGCTTGTAGGTGCTTCTTTCACATACTTTTTATTGTATGCAATCCCTGTTACACCCCAAGTGTACACTAAAGAATATTTATTCTCTGGATCAAACGCAGGTGTTTTAAAATTAGAAACCATATTTTCGATATTCGGGATATTCTTTTTATCTAACGGCGCTAATAAGTCCATTTTCGCCATTGTTTTAACCATGTAATCCGACGGCTGAATTAAGTCATACTTTGCGCCACCAGCTTGTAATTTCGCAAGCATTTCTTCATTACTTGCGTACTTGTCATAGTTAATTTTCACATTATACTTCTTTTCAAAATCTTTTAGCACTTGCTCATCAAAATTGTCAGCCCAACTATAAATATTTAATTCTTCTTTCTTTTCACCACAACCAGCAAGCACACCAGCAACAAGGCTAAAGCTAATTGCTGCGCCAGCTATTCTTTTCATTAATTTCATCGGTTTATTACCCCCTTGTACTTTCTATATCGTTCGTATTATAAAGGAAGGTGTCCTCCAGAGTTTTCTTCACCATCTGCACCTTTGTTCCGGAAGATTTCAGATAGAACCATTAATCCTACGATAGCAACAATTAAAATTGTAGAAAGAGCATTAATTTCTGGTGATACTCCGCGCTTAACCATACTGTAAATGTATAGTGGCAATGTTGTTGATCCTGGTCCTGATACGAAGAAACTAATTACAAAATCATCAATTGATAATGTGAATGTTAATAATGCTGCCGAAATAACTCCCGGTGCAATTGCTGGGAACGTTACATAACGAAACGTTTGCCAAGGCGTTGCTCCTAGATCATTTGCAGCTTCTTCTAAGTCACGTCCCATACTTGAAAGACGCGCAGCTAAAATAACAACAACAAACGAAATACTAAATGTAATATGTGCAATAATAATCGTTGTTTGTCCAAGTTCCATTCCTAACTGACTGAAAAGAATTAGTAAAGATAATCCCATTAAAATATCAGGAATTAAAATTGGTAAATATACAAGGCCATTAATAGCCCCTTCGAAACGATATTTATAACGATGCAAAGCAATTGCAAAGAATACACCAAGTACTGTTGTCACAATCGTTGTTATAACTGCAATCGTAATACTATTTACAAATGCATCAATAACATCTTGTTTTTGAAATAAATCTGTATACCAATGGAATGTAAAACCTTCCCACTCCGCATTAATGCGAGAGTCGTTGAAAGAATAGACCATTAAAACCATCATTGGAAAATACAAGAATAACAAAATTAACCAAGAATAAGAAACTAAAAACTTCTTCATCTTTGCCTATTCCCCTCCGTTCTCATTATATTTATATACTTTCGTTGCACGATAATATAAGTAAATTAACAGAACAGAGAATAGAACAACGATAATCGATAACGCAGATCCAAACGGCCAGTCACGTGCACCTAAGAATTGATTTTGAATAACGTTTCCGATTAATGCTACTTTCGATCCGCCCATCACGTCTGATACAACAAACATTCCGATAGAAGAAACGAATACTAAAATAGAACCAGTCGCAATTCCTGACATCGTCATCGGCACTGTTATATTCCAAAATGCCTTTATTGGTGTTGCTCCTAAATCATAAGCCGCTTCTAGCTTACGCTTATCCAGCTGCTCAATTGCTGCATACACTGGTAAAATCATAAATGGTAATAAAGAATAGACCATTCCGAGTATTACAGAAGGAGTATTATATAATAAATTTAACGGTTCACTAATAATGCCAAGCTTTAATAACAACGTATTCACAAGACCTTGTGAACGTAAAATAACAATCCATGCGTATGAACGAACAAGAAAGTTAATCCAAAACGGGATCGTTGCCAATAATAAAAGAATAGAGCGATATTTACGGTCAACAATTGTAATTGTATACGCAAACGGATAACCAATTAATAAACATATTACTGTTGTAATAACTGCGATCTTAACAGTTTCCCATAACGTTCCTAAGTACAATGGATCAAATACACGGGATATATTCTCCAGCGTAAATTGCATTTCTACTGTCCCGTAAGCTCCGCGCTGCATGAAGGCGAATCCTAATACGAATACGAGCGGGATTAGGAAGAAAATTAACAGCCACGCGACTGTAGGTAGTGCGAGTAATTTCCCTTTTTTCAATTTAAGGTCACCTCGTCCTCTTGCTCCCAGCCTACATATACATTATCTCCAATGCTCCACTGCGCTGCCTCTTCAGCAGTTTGATATGCCATTAGTAATTCTGATGTTTTCTCATCACGTACATAAATCTTCTCCATATTTCCGACAAACTCAATATCTTCAATATGTCCAAGATGATATTCTTTTAAAATTGGTTCTTCAACCGAACGTACTTTTACATTTTCAGGGCGAATTGCTACATAGCCTTCCCCGTTCTTCACAATATTATTTTCACCGATGAATGTCGCAACGAACAATGTTTTCGGCTTATTATAAATTTCTTTCGGCGTTCCGATTTGTTCGATATGTCCTTTATTCATAACGACAATACGATCGCTCATGCTCATTGCTTCTTCTTGATCGTGCGTTACGTATATGAACGTAATTCCTAAATTACGTTGTAAGTTTTTCAATTCACGTTGCAAGTCTTTTCGTAACTTAAAGTCAAGCGCTCCAAGTGGCTCATCTAATAGTAATACACGCGGATTATTTACAATCGCTCTTGCAATTGCAACACGCTGCTGTTGTCCACCAGAAAGCTTCGCAGGTTTACGATTACGGAACTCAAGTAACTGCGTTAAACGCATTGCCTCTTCAGCACGCTCTTTCTGCTCTGCTGCTGATACTTTCTGCATTTTCATACCAAAACAAATATTCTTCTCTACTGTCATATGTGGGAATAGTGCGTAATGTTGGAACACTAGGTTCATATGACGCTTATATGGCGGCAAATCGTTAATTCTTTCATCATCTAATAAAAGATTCCCTTTAGTTGGAGTTTCAAATCCTGCGATCATACGAAGTAAAGTCGTTTTCCCGCAGCCACTCGGCCCTAAAATTGTTAAAAACTCTCCCTCTTTAATATCTAAAGAAAGAGGTGGGATAATCACTTGATTTCCAAAATGTTTTTCAACTGCTTCAACTTTAATAATCTTTTTCATTTTCCCGTCCTATCTACCTTAAATTTTAAATTTTTATATTCATGAATAAATATTTATGTTCTATAGACTATTTTTTGTTTCGATCCAAACAAAAATGGTTATTTAACAAGCGTTCGTTTCTATTCGTTATGTAGTATGTTTGATTCATTTTCGCATGATACATAACGTCGAACAGAAAAACCCCTTCCATTGCGAAGGGGCTATTATCATACGGCTACGCCTACTGATAAACACCATCATCATTTTAACAACTTTCGTATGAATTTTAAAGCACTTTTTGTAGAAGAGTAACGAATTTTCATGTCGAATGCTGTAGATTGGGCTAAAATGCTTTTATAATGTGAAAAAGTCCGAAAACTTTCTTTCCCATGATAACCCCCTAATCCACTACTTCCAACACCCCCAAAAGGTAAATATGGCGTGGCAAGATGATAGACAACATCATTAATACAGCCTCCACCATATGAAATATTACTCGTCACTTTCTTTTGTACTTCTTTATCTTCAGAAAATACATATAACGCTAACGGCTTCGGATGTTGCTGGATTGTGCCAATTACATCTTCTATGTTGTCGTACTCTATGATTGGTAAAATCGGACCAAAAATTTCATCTTCCATAACAGTATCTTTCCATGTAATATCCGCTAGTACTGTCGGTTCAATATGTAATGTATCTTTCTTATAGTTTCCACCAATTACGACTTGACCATCTTGTAAAAATCCACATAATCGTTCAAAATGACGCTCACTTACAATACGCACATAATTTTCATTTTGCAAAGGTTCTTTACTATACTGCTCTATAATTTCATGTCGCAGTGCCTCAATTAGCTTTTCTTTCACGGAAGAATGCACATACATATAATCTGGCGCTACACACGTCTGCCCTGCATTTAAAAACTTACCCCAAACAATTCTTCTTGCTGTCATCTCTATCTTTGCATCTTTATGTACAATACAAGGACTTTTCCCGCCAAGTTCTAAAGTGAGCGGCGTCAACTGTTTCGCTGCTGCTTCCATTACAACTTTTCCAACGCCAACACTACCAGTAAAGAAAATATAATCAAATGGTTCCCTCAGCAAAGATGTACTCTCTTCAACGCCACCTTCTACTACCGCTACAAGCTCTTCTGGGAATAATTCATCTAACATTCTCTTAAGCACTTTTGAAACGCTTGGTGTTAACTCTGACGGCTTTAAAACGATTGTATTTCCAGCTGCCAGTGCTCCTACAAGTGGTGCAATTGCTAATTGAAAAGGATAGTTCCACGGTGCAATAATAAGCGTCACACCATACGGTTCTGGCACTACTTTTCCTTTTGACCCCAAATGAGTAAGTGCTGTTCGAACTCGTTTCGGTTTACTCCACGATGAAATATGTTTCAATTGAAAGGAAATTTCTTTTAATACATATCCAACTTCCGTTGTAAACGACTCGTGAACTGACTTATTTAAATCTAATTTCAATGCCTGAAATATTTCTTCTTCAAAATGCTGAATGCCTTCATAAAGCTTCTTCAAATTATTCTTTCTCATTTCGATGCTTCTCGTATGCCCTTTTAAAAAATATTCCTTTTGCCTACTTACAATAGAGGAAATACTCATTCACTCACCTTCTCCCACTATTTTTATCCAATTCTTTCATTATTTATATAGACTTCATATATAACAAATTTCTATTCTTAAGGTTACATTATATATGACTTTTTCAGCTATATAAAATTCATTGCTCACAAAAAAACTACCGAAAGAAAATCTCTCGGTAGTTTTACAGTATTAACGATATAAACGAACAGCACCTGCAGAATTATCATCAGCTTGTCCTACTACTTCAAACTTCAGACCAAGCTTCGGTAAAATACGTCCTGCATCTGGAATCTGTTGATTAATATACGTTTTAGAATCATCAAACTTCGGTACACCTGCTAAACCATCATACGTATACGTTCCACGCGTTGGAGATACAACTTTCCAAGCTGGCGTTTTATCGAATGAGAACGCCGCATCTGCGATTTGGAATCGCGTACTACTTTCCACTGTCGGTTTACCATTTAAAGTTCCTACAATTGCTTCTGGATGAGAATCAACTACACCTAGGAAACCGTGTCCTGGATGTACACCTACCCAGTTATCTGTGTAAGCTGAATCTGCATACCATACAACCATACCAGCGTTATATACTGGACCACGTGCAAATTTTAACGCGTTATCTGAACCAGCATAGTTTCTCCACTCAACATAGTAGTTATGGCTTTTCTTCTCTGTTCCGTTAGAAACAGCAAAACCATCTAATTTGAATTGTGGCGTACCTTCTGCGTCATCAGAGAATACTACTTTATCATCTACTGTTAATGAAGCATTATCAAGTAAGAAACCATTTAATGCTAAACCACCATCAGTAATGTAATCAAATGTTAATTTTACTTTCTTACCTTTGAACTGGCTTAAATCATATGATTTGTCAATCCATTTTCCATTTGTCGAATCTGCATTTCCACTATTTGCTTTCTCACCAAGTCTTTCAATTAACGTTTGTTGACCATCTTCCGTTACAGCGTGTACTTCAAGAAAATCATACTCTGCTTCAATTTCATATAATGATTTGAAGTCAAATTTTGCAGTCGTTGCATTTGTTAAATCGAACAGTGGTGTTTCCATCTTCGTATGAAGATCATCACCTTTTGTGCTGTAGTAATACTGTTTTCCGAATGCCGGTTCAATTGTTTTTATATCTTTGTCTGGTAAGTTAACACGAATCATACCTGGACGGTTAGATTTCGTAACACTTTGGTCTAAATATGTTGCTAGGCCGATACCTTTATTTAATTTCTCGTAATCTACTTCTACGATATTTGCCCAGTTACCACCGATTGTTTTTTGGAAAAACTCTTTATTTTGTGGTGATAAGCTCGTTGGTGTTGTACCTGCAATTTTACCAGCCCAGCTTCCGCCACTCATGATAGACCAAGCTTGAATTGGCTCACCAGCACCGCTATATTGTGTATCATACTCATCTGGTAAACCTAAATCATGACCATATTCATGCGCGAATACACCAACTGCTCCATCTTCTGGTTCAATTGTGTAGTCGAACGCTGCCATCTTTCCACCCCAATATGGAACTTTCGCTTGTGTACCTTCAATTGCGAATGGTTTTGGTCCAACTGTCCAGCGATGTGACCAAATTGCATCATCACCTAATTTACCCCCACCTGCTTCTTGTCCAACACCTGCATGAATAATCATTAAGTGATCAATTAAACCATCCGGTTGATTTTTATTTCCATCACCATTTACATCATATTGATCAAATTGATCAAACTCTGATAGATCAAGACCGCTATCTACAGCTGCTTTTAATGCATCTTTTACTAAATCACGTGGGCCTTTTGGTCCTTTATTATCATGACCGCCGCTAGCAGCATCTGCACCGTAATCAGCAGCTTTACCAGGAACTGTTAACCATTTTGTAACTGTTCCGTCCACTGTGTAACTACCACCAGATTGCTCTTCGTAATATTGTTTAAACGTTTCAATTTTACTTCCATCATCTAATGTAAACGGCTCGTTGCCAAATAACATTTTTTCATAATGTTCTTTATTAAAATCGTTAGAATACATATATCCAGGCTCTTTGTCGATATTATTATGTTTAAAGTCAGCGTACTCTACAAGTAAAACGAGTACTTTATCTTTACGAACTTCACCGTTATAGTCTTTTTGTTTCGCTGGAGAAGTTGGTACTTTACCATTTAGACCGCCTTTAACTGGGCCTGTCGCTGCAGGTGTTCCTGTTGCAGGGTTATCTAATTTTTCTTTCGTGTCTGCTTTCGCATCTTTCACTTTCTTTAAAAAATCAGATGCTTCTTTCGTAAGTTGATCCCCATTCGGTACTTCTTTCCCAGGATTTTCACCCTTTTTGTTCTCTACATACTTTTCGACAGCTTTCTTTGTTTCTTTCTCTGAAGCTGACGAATCAATTACCCCACGTTTTTTTAGCGCATCTGCTAAACGTTCTTCCGGAATTAAGTGATCATCAACTGGGCTCGTAGCCGTTTTATTCGCAGGCGTTTCAGCATATGCAGATTGAGTGCCAGCCCCGAATGAAAGGCCTAATACAGCTGTTAAAGCGATTGATGACAAAACTTTGAACGGTTTCTTGTTCATCCCTTATTTCCTCCCCTAATAAATAATATGTATTACAAATTGAATTTTATTAAAAATTCAATATTTTTTCAATATTTAGTCATATTATGTAATATTTTTAATATATTTGTAAAAATTTCATAGTTAGCATACGAATATATCACAATTCAACAATGTTTTCTGAAAATATTGAAAGTTTTTATCGAACAATTTATAATTTCCATAGAGGGAGTTTAATGGGGTTTTTATCTTTGTTTCATCTACACAATATTTGATAATTCACTATATAAAACACAAAATCCAATTGCATTATCATGTATTCTGTAGCAGCAATTATGACCGATAATTAGGGAGGAATTACATTTGTACAAAGATAAGACAGACGCACTGGATCAAGAATGGATTGATTTAATACTTGAAGCTCTAGATGCCGGTATCGCCATGCAAGACATCGAGCAATTTTTCCAACGTATGAAGCCATCCAGTCAGGCTCAATAGGTTTGTTCTTTTTAACGAAGTTTATGTTATAATAATGACATCATAAGACAACTACATATTGATAGAAAGGTGCGCAAATATGATTGGAGAACGTATAAAACGCCTTCGTTTACAAAAAGGGATTTCATTAACTGAACTTGCCGAAAAAGCTGGCGTTGCTAAATCTTACATTAGTTCTATAGAACGAAATTTACAAAAAAACCCTTCCATTCAGTTTCTTGAAAAGATCGCAGCAGTTCTACAAATTCCAGTTGATACTTTACTTCATGATGAAACAACAAAGGAAACTAACCTAGACTCCGAATGGACACAACTCGTTAAAGATGCAATGAACTCTGGTGTCTCCAAAGAACAATTTCGTGAATTTCTTGAATTTACAAAGTGGAAGCAAAATAATAAATAGAAAGAAGTGCTTACAAGTAGCACTTCTTTTTCTTTATAAAAAAAGCGGGGGATACCCGCTTTTTTATTATTTTTCTTCCCCAGCTTCTTGGTTAGCATTGAATGTCCATTCTAAATTCAATGTATCACCTTGGAAGATATTTTGATCTTTTCCATTATCTACAAATTCAAATTGTACCCATAGATAATCCTCTGTACCAGCTGCTAATCCACCCTTTTCTCCCCACTCAGGAGCAAAGATGTCTTTAGCTAAAAGATCTGGATCAACTTTTTGTAAGTCTGCTAAAGTTGTTTCGTATACAGGCTCACTTTGTTTATCCCAGTTCCAAAGGAATTTTACTTTAACGTGCTTACCAAAGTCTTCACCAGCATTATCACCTTTTGCATCTTTAACAGTATACTTTGTTGCTAATTTAACATCTTTAATAGTTAACGAACCGCTGTTTTGTAATAAGAACTCTTTCTTAACAGAATCCCCTGGTTTTAAATCTTTAATATCTACAAGCGTCTTAGGGTTTAATGTAAGGTCTAACGTCCCAGCTGCAAATGTATTGTTTGATACTTCTTTATCGCTAAAGAATGCAAATGTTCCTCCACCAATTAAAGCTAACCCCAATGCTGCTGATGCAACTCCCATACCTAATTTCTTTTTCAGACTCACAATCAATTCCCCCTAGCTTTTTTTTATATTTTTATCACTTATTTTTCAATAAGAGATGTAAAGAAAACTATATTAGCTTAGCTAATATGTGTTCTTTTTTAAAAACCTTATGTTCATTATAACGAACAACCCTATATAAACACAACACATATTTATTAATATTTTCAGTTATTTTTATTTCTCAATATTATTTAGACTTTTCAGAAAAAAATGATGATAATTTATAACTTTTTTCACACTCAAATCATTTAATACTATAAGAAAAAAGAAAAACAAAGAGGTGAGGGCTAACGTTCCCTCACACTCGTATAAATATTACTAGTCTTGCTTATTCGTTCACTCTCTCTTACACCACATTCTTGTTTTCTAGCTGTTTCACTAAAGCAGTTCCTCCGCTTTCTTCTGCTCTTCTAGCTTTTTCTGTTCTTCCGCTTTCTTTTGCTCTTCTACTTTTTTCTGTTCTTCTACTTTTTTCTGTTCTTCTACTTTCTTCTGTTCTTCTACTTTCTTCTGTTCTTCTACTTTCTTCTGTTCTTCTACTTTCTTCTGTTCTTCGGCTTTCTTTTGTTCTTCTACTTTCTTTTGTTCTTCGGCTTTCTTTTGTTCTTCTACTTTCTTTTGTTCTTCGGCTTTCTTTTGTTCTTCTACTTTCTTTTGTCCTTCCGCTTCAATTGCAACGTTTAATTGTTGCTGAAGAGCCTGAATTTGCTCATCAATAGCTTTCAAGCTAATTTCTTTCTCAATATAGTCACGCTTCTCTTTGATACTGCGAAAGCCTTCATTTACATATATGGACACTTGCTGCATCGACTCATCTTTATTTACCTTTAATTCTTCTTGTATTTGATTGTAAGGAGCTTCTATTTCAGTATATACATTTTGCAGAGCTTCCTTCTCAGCAACAATTTTCTCACGCCCTTGTTGCCATACAGAAATCGCCTGTTTTATTTCTTCAATAGAAGTTGCTTTCGATTTCCCCTTCATCGTTCCATACTCACGCTCAATAAACTGTTTATGTTTCTCAGATTGCTCTTTTAACGTATTAACTGTTTTCGGAAATATAATTGCTGTAGAAAGCGTCGCTTCTACTTTCGTTTCATGAATGAACGCCGCTTCTGTATGCGTCATAATTTGAGATCCTAAATAAAACGTAATAGAACACATACACGGCAATATAAGCATCTTTTTAAAATTACGCGGTCTTTTCAGCATCTTAATCTCTCCCATCGAACATTACGTTCTTTATACAGAACATTATCTATATTATAGTAAAGAACTATTAAAATTGATAGACAAATACTAGAAAAATAGAAAAAGGGCTATCCATGTGATAGCCCTTTTTATTATTATCTTTCTTCACCTGCTGTTTGTTGTGCATCAAACGTCCAATTTAATTGTAACTTATCGCCTTGGAATTGATTTTGATCTTTTCCATTATCAACGAACTCAAATTTCACTTTGAATTTATCAGATTTACCTGCTGAAATACCTTTTTCATCCCAGAACCAAGCCGATAAATCATTATCTACAGCTGTAAGTGTGTCACCTTTTAATTTATCTAAAGTAGTTTGTTTCACAATTGTCTCATGCTTATCTACATTTTTTAAGAATGTTACTTTAATATGTTTACCAAAATCATCTTTATTATCTTTCTTTACATCTTCTACATTATAATCTGTTTTCAGTAGAACCTTTTTAATATCTAAAGAGCCTTTATTTTCTAGTTTAAATTCTTTTTCAATTGTATCCCCAGGCTTTAAATTCGATACGTTAACAACTGTTGATGGATTTAATGCTAAATCCAGTGTTCCAGCCGCAAATGTATTGTTTGACACTTCTTTATCACTGAAAAATGCAAATGTTCCTCCACCAACTAAAGCTGCTCCTAATACTGCTGATGTAATACCCATTCCTAATTTTTTCTTTAAAGTCATGTCCATATCCCCTTAATATATATTTGTTAACTTCCTAAACGGAAAGTATAACCAAACGAACTAGACGGATTGTTCTACTTTTTTATCTTTCTTTTCTCCGTCAATGCTACGAATAGCACCAAAAATAGAAATAGCGGAATAACCAAGCAAAAAGACTCCTGGAATAATAAGAAGTAATGCTGCTCCTGCTTTCGAATTCGCATAATTCAGTAAATAACCAACATATGGAACTGTAATATCTGCATACTTTCCAACTACATTTTCTGCAAGTACTGGCTCTAAATCTGGTCCGTTGTTGTTATCCCCTTTTGTTTCATACATTACTTTTCCATTTGTATCTTTCACACCGATAATACGGTGAGTGATAATTTTTTGATCTTTCTCTTTAAAGGTAATAACATCACCTTTTTGATATTTAGAACCATCTTTGTTTGGTTCTATTGCAATGATTGATCCTGTTAAAAACGTCGGCTCCATTGATCCTGAAAGAACGCTCTTAAATTGATATCCCATCACTGTCGGATCACCACCGCTTGCTTTTGAAGAAATAACTACAAAAGCTAAAAAAACCATCAATGCAAATAAAACAAATGAGATCGCGTTGCTAATTATCTTCCATATTAATTTCATCGTCTCTCTCCCTCTCCGTTGTTTTATATTATTTGAAGTATGCAATATCCATTGCGTTCTTTAACAAGAACACAAGTAAATGATATAACGAACTTTAAGTTATTGCAATAAGAAAATTTACAATTATTAGTTATTTAAGATATATAAAAAAGACTGTGCCAAAATTTTACACAGTCTTTTTATTAGTAATTTATTTACCTTCTGATTTCATTCCTTTTGTATTTCGGCGCAACACTACATATAAAATTGCTCCAAATAATACAATCGCACCTATCCCAACACTTATTACTTTCATATTTGAGTCTTTTACTTCAGGCATAGTTGTATCTTTTCTAGGCATCGCAAAAGTGACATCTTCTGTTGAAAGAACATTTACCGTCGCAATTGTTTGATTATTTTTCGTAATATCAACTGCACCAACTACCTCACCACGATGTATTCCTTTATGATATAAAGATTCTTTATCTAATGAAGCCGCCCGGAAAATAGTTTTCACATTTTTCCCTTCATCTTTCTTAAGCATAAGCTCTGCACTTTGTTCCAACTCAGAATTAACATCTTTATTTAAATATGTTGTTTTTTGATGCCAATTATGTTTATCAAGCACCATTTGCTTCGTAAATTGACCGAAAGAATAGTCCGCCATCTGCTTCAAATCTTCATAAATTTCAGGTCTTTGAGAAGCCATTACTACGCTTATAATACGATTTCCATCTTTCTCATTTAATAAAACAAGTGTATTACGCGCTTCATTCGTAAACCCTGTTTTACCGCCAATGCTATATGGATTTTCAAAAAAATTAGATTTATTAAAAATAGACACCGTCTGCCTAGACGTCGTAACTGTCGTTCTTTTCGTATTCATCGCTTGTAAAATTTCAGGATACTTTTGCACACCCTTCGTAATCATAGCCATATCATACGGCGTCGTATAATGGTTCGGATCATGTAATCCATTCGGTGTTACAAAGTGGCTATCTTTCGCCCCTAATTGCTTCGCTTTCTCATTCATCATATTAGCGAAATTCTCAACACTCCCGCCAATCCGCTCCGCAATCGCATACGACACATCATTCGCACTCAGCACCATTAAAATCATAAGCGCAGTATTTCTATTAATTGTCTCTCCAGGTTGAAACTCAATTTGATAATTACTCTTCTCTTGATCTAATGCTAATTGTGAAAATGTAAATTGATCCTCTGGCTTTGTATGCTCCATGAGTAAAATCGCTGTTAACACCTTCGTCGTACTAGCAGGATATGCACGGTGATATGCGTTTTTGTCATACAAAACATCTCCTGTTTTTGCATCAATTGTCGTTGCAAACTGACTAAAAACATTCGGTCCTTCTGCAGGTGGTGGTGCAACTTGTTCTGGATTTACTCCAATATTCGTCTCAGCACGCAATGTCATAGGTGTCAACAAAAACAAACAAATAACTGTAATAAAAACCAAAATTTTCTTAAAATTTACCATATGACTCTCCCTTTTCCATTTACTCCTCTAACAAAATAATAAATCTACCAATCATATGTAATTTGTATTAAACTGGAAGAATTTTCACTATTTTTTACTATATCATATTTTTACGATAAAGAACATAAATATACAATAAAAATAAGAAGGAATTACTCTTTCTTATCCTTCTCATCAATCAACGAATCTATTAACTTTTGACTAGCTTCCTCGGGCGTAATCTCATCCGTTATCCCCATAAACGACCAACCTTTAGAATCGACCCACTCAACAAACTCTTGTAAAAATTCATCATGTGTAACATCTACATCAAGAATCGAACCATTAATCGAAATCGTTCTATTTTTAGACACGCGCATCTTGAACGTTTTTCTTACCATTACAACTTTTCTCCCTCTACTTCTGAATATTTATAAAGTGAAACTTTAATCAACCCTCACGAATCGGACTTTTACGGCCATCCCGACCCAACCTAACTTCTTTGCTTTTGCTGAATTTCGAGGTAAGGGATCTTACTGCCCGCAAATAGCGAGATAAAATAATCATGTATCTCTGTTATACATGATTTTCAGTAAATTGTAAAAAGGATATATTGGCCAATTTAAATAGCAAAAATGAAAATCTCTTACCTACGTAAACGTAATACGACATACAATTGCTCATAAATTATTAAATAAATCCATAAAAATATACACTTTAAAACATAATTGAGTAAGCCATTATAGTCTTTTGGAAGATATTATCTAAAATAGTATACTAAACGGATAAAGGATATTTGAATAAAGAAACTGAGGCTTTCTATTTAGCTGGACTCTTAAGTTGTAGACTTAGAGACTGATGCCGGAATTCATATTTAATTTCTATTTCTGTACATCATATCGTAAGAAAGAAGGTAGTACTGTGAAAACAACAGAAAATTTTACCGACAAGGCCGATATATATGCGAAATATCGCCCTAGTTATCCTAAAGAATATATTGATTATTTGCTTTCGGCTAACGAACTGAATGAGAATCAGATTGTGGCCGATATTGGTTCAGGTACGGGGATATTTAGCCGTCAGTTACTTGAAAGTAGTTTGCATGTTATTGGAGTTGAGCCAAATGATGATATGAGAAAAATGGCAGAGCAATCGTTAAAACGATATTCTCTTTTTCAATCAATAAAAGCAACTGCCGAAAATACCACTTTAAAAGAAAATAGTGTGGATTTAGTAACTGTTGCTCAAGCATTTCATTGGTTTGATAAAGAAGCTTTCAAAATCGAATGCCAACGAATTTTGAAACAAAAGGCAAATGTTACTCTTGTTTGGAATAGTAGAGATGTAACTAGTCCGATTATTAAAGAGAATGCAGAAATTTGCCAGAAGACCTGCCCGAAATTCAAAGGATTTAGCGGTGGAATCGAGGAAACGCCAGAAATTTTTAACAGCTTTTTTAAAGATGGAAAGTATGAGTTTAAAGAATATCAAAATGATTTACTTTTTGATTATGAAAGTTTTTTGGGAAGGAATTTATCAGCATCTTATGCTCCGAAAGAAAATGAAGAACAGTATAAAAATTTTATTTTTCTCCTATCAGAGCTATTCGAAAAATACAGTAAAGATGGAAAAATTATTCTCCCGAATTTAACACGAAGCTATCTAGGAAATGTATAAACAGCCTGATACACAGAGACTTTGAACGGAATTAAAACAAGCCTAACCCCTTCCTGAATGTAGAAAGAGGTTAGGCTTGTTTTGTATTTTACCACATCAAATTCAAATGACTTTCGTACAATAAAGTAGAATATATTAGAAAACACCTTAAACTGAGGAGGAACTCAATGGCGCATTGTACGTATTGTAAAACGAAATGGAAAGTAAAAGATGTATGGTCAATACTCGTGACATTTGAAAAAGATTGTCCGTATTGTTTTGGGAGGCAATATATGTCTAATGATACTTTTCATCAAGCTAACGCCGCTTTACCACTGTTATTTTTATGCCCTTTAATTGTTGATTTAAGCGATGAAAATCCTTTAGATAAATACCGGAAATAATATAACAGCTACATTCAAAAACTACTTTTTACTGAATTTTCTTCTTATCATTATCCCTCCATTACTAGCATAATCGCTTATACTTTCCCTTTTGAAGATTCTGTAGCTCAGCAGGAAGAGCGTCCCCTGAACAAATTTTATCAATTATGACTAAAAAAACAGTGATATATGTATACTGTTAAACATAAAAAATTAGCATTAGGTTCCAATTAAATATTAATTGAAACCCAACACTACTTGTATTCTGTAATTCAGAATACAAGTAGTGTTTTTTATTATGCATTTTTGCATACAGTATTGTTTTCTCTTGTAAATAGATAATAATGGTATATAATAAAACCAACGTTTTACCAATAAAAGGTAATAAAGAGTAGTGGGATAAGCAAATAACCAAAACGTATTAACAGATTTGTTCTATGTAAATCATGATACATATATGGAATCAAAACTATGAAATTTTATGTAGGGATTAGATTACTACAAGATGAAAGATTCATAGCGAATGCACTCGAGGAAAAAAGTGTTCGATTAGATTAATGTTATAAAACTACTTAATGTGATATCTATCGAACGAATTGAGAATATACTTAGGGGGAATTTCAAGTGAAGGCATTTAGTAAAGTATTATTAACTGGCGCATTAGCTTTAGGCGTTTTAACGGTTATGAACATTGAAACACCAAAAGCACATGCTGACGAATGGGATGGTTGTCATTACATTTGTGGTCCTGGTGAAACGGTGAACGGTGTTACAGTTCAGGTACACTCTACACAAGTTACTTTTGGTAACAGCGTAATTGCAAGAATTACAAATGACCGAGCTGAAGAAATTCATTACAATGTCAGCCTTGAAAAGAAATATGGCGATAGATGGGGAGAATTTGAAACCAACTTCCGTTGGCAAAATCAATGGGTCCCAGCTGGAAGCAATGATGAAATTGCAACTTTCACAGGATATGGCGATGATATTTATGAGGATGGAACATATCGTTATAAAGTCGAAATAAAAGGCGCTGACGGTTCTATTGATACAATTTACACAGCAGGAATGACAGTTACAGGACAATAGCTTATGAACAAGCTCCATTATTTATGATTGTATTTTTGAAAATATCATTGATAATTGCGTTGATATTATTATTAAAATAAGCTCTTCGGGGCTTATTTTTTTATACAAAAATTAGAATATAAATATTCAGAAAATTACATCTTTACACCATTAAAGTTTGTTGCTATTATAGGAATACATCAAATGTTACAATACCCAACAAATTGTACAAATCCTCCGATTACACGAATGAAATGAAAATACATTGCTGATGGTAACATTTATAGTTGGGATCCCGTAGCTCAGCAGGGAGAGCGCCACCTTGACAGGGTGGAGGTCGTGAGTTCGAGCCTCTCCGGGGTCATAAAAAAGAGACACCATATCAACCTTCTACGTGATATGGTGTCTCTTTTTATCTAATTCAATTACTTCCCACCAAACATCTTCTCCAAAGACTTCGCATTGGCAAACAATACTTCTTTCAAGTTATCGTCAGCAACGATTTTATAGTCGCCATCTTTGTCTTTCTTTAAGTTCAATGTAACTTCGCGAGTTGCCATTGCTGCATCTTTATCTGCTAAGTTTTTGACGATAGTTGATGTCATTGTTTTTTCGATTGCTTTTTCAGATTGTTCTTTGTCTTCACTAAAGGCACTAGCGAAGGCCATTGGCATAACTTCTCCCACTGCTTTTGTTACAGCAACGGATAGATCTGCAGATGTAATTTTCACTTTCACTTCTGCTTTGTCATCCTTTTTCGATACTTCTTCTAGCTTTTCAAATTTAAAGTTCTTTGTAATTGCACTTAGCATTGCTTTTGCCTCAGCATCATCTGTTTTTTCATTTAGTTTATTAAATTCCTTGTCACTCTCAACAAATGTACGAGCCTTTTCTACATCACCTTTTTGTATCGCTGTTAAAAATTCTTCTGTAGTATCTTTCGGATTTGCACACCCCGCTAAAACACCTGCTGTTAATCCTACTACCATCATTAATAGCAATAATTTCTTTATCTTTTGCACGTTCATTCTCCTCTTATCTTTTCTAGTAAGTCAGCATCATACAATATTATGAAACTGACATTACAAACATTTTTTAGTATAGCATTTATATGATTCGTTTTCTATTAATTCCCAAAAGATAAAGGGCCTTGCAGCATTCCTACAAGGCCCCTCTTCTATCAATCTGTATCCGTAGCACAAATGAACCACATTTTACGCTCCCTACTATCTAACACCATCCAAGTAACATCCCACGCAACATCGTAAAACCAATCTGTCCAAGGGCGATAGCTTTCGAAGACTTTAATATCTTCGTATCGATCTTGGAACATATATTGACATACATTGACTGCTAATTGTTTTGCGATAACTGGTCGTTCCTTAAACCCTTCATATGCTCCGCCCCACAAAATTTGCGCAGCAATGCTACCATCAAGCATAACTGCCAGCTGCTCTTTAAAACGAAACTTATATTTGTCTGATGTATGTATTTTTAACTCTTCTAAGTTATTGATTATGTCTAAAGAGTTGAAGATTCTTCTAAAGAAGTGCTCATGTCCATCTTTCGAATGTGGTATTTCTTTAAAAAAATTTTCGTTATGCACTTTAAAACAGCTTATTATTGTTCCACCAATTAAGTTTTGTTCCTTAAACGTGTTTATAAGTTGCTCAACAGATGAGTCATTCGTGTCTATTTTTTCAAACGTTCCCTCTTTCCATCTCATAACGCCCACTACTCTCTATTAAAAATTTGTTTCTTCATTATAAATAGCAAAATAAAAACCAGCAACTTTAAGGTTGCTGGCTTAGCTCTTATTCATATTCGAAAAAACAATAACAACTGCTCCAAACAAATAATGCCCTACTACCATCCACATACTCCAATCAAAAATCATAAACGATAACCAAAGCGATATATTAATAGCAGTAAATAATAAATATAAAATGAAATCTCTCTTTTGCATTGCTCCTCTATTCATCAAAATGTAAACGGCACCGATAGGAGGAAAAGACAAATATTTTTCTTAACGACCACGAATACTAAATTACTGTCTACAAAAGATTCTCCTTTTCATCACAATACCTGCTTCGACATCGACCTCACTACCCTATATTCATCACTATAAGCTTCCTTTATGATTAAAGGCGGATATTCACTTTTTTCTTCCTCAATCATTGTGAATACTTCTGTTTTCTCTTGTAATGTATTAGATTCTCTATTTTTAGTAGGTTTTTTACTTGTTTTAATTTCCCTTGTTACTTCGCCAAGTTTTCGCCCAACTTCTTCTACTTTGGCAGGTTCATTCGTAACATAATATTCTTGTTCGTCCCATACTAATATAGGTGGCACTTGTTCTCTTTTGTTACATATTATATAAGTAGTACTAGCTACAAGTAGTAGACAAGTTAATAAATAGAAGATAGTTTTTTATTCATATACTACACTCCTTATCTATCATTTCATTGGATTATATAATATAAGTTATTTATAGTAAATGGATTTAATGGTATTTTTTAGGTTGAATAATAAAAAAAAACCTTACCGAAGTAAGGTTCCGTTTTTACATTCTATAGTGACTGACTTATTAAAACAATCATTACAATAATCGCTATAAGCATAACAACTAAACAGGCGATTAATTTATAAAATCCTCGTTTCGTTAACGTCCCGCCTTGAACGTCTTTACGAATAAATAAGAATACGGCTAAAAATAATACAAGCCCAATGCCAAAAGCATACATCATTTGCATATGTTAATCTTCCTTTCTCTCTTCCATCTTAATATCTTTTTGCCAAAACAACAAATGAGATAAAGACGGTACTCATTGTAAGTGCCATAAGTATATTCAATAATATAGAAGAAACTTTTTTCAATTTCAGCACGTCTATTTTGAAGCGAAACACGGAACACTGTAAATAACTGTTACTATATCTCCTCACTTCTTTTTTTAAAATTTAATATCTCCATATTTGTTTTATCCTTTTAAAACATTTCATTTATTTCTTTATTTCACGAAATACGTTATTTGTTTTACGGTGTTTTTCGTCATATTTATAGAAACTAACTGTTTATGGAGCATTTTTTATGTTTAGCAACTTTTTTTGTAGAAATCCTTCACTTTCCTTTCAATATTTAACACTATCTAAATAAAGTTTACGATAAATTCATAATTTTTTATTTTTTATACTATATTCCGTTATATTGTTGTATAATATCTATGAAAGCGCTTATTATTTCAATATACATAATTCAAACTGATTTTATCGAAACATTCTAACTATTATACCTATATTTAAATGCAACAATTATAGCTATTAGTATAGGCATACCAAATATATCCACCCCATTTTTCTGTAAAATTACTTTATAACATGAAAGATTAACTTGGGTGATAAGTTATTGTGAATGTTTTTTTACAAAACAGATAAGTAATAGTGTTTGGTATTATGTAAATTATTGTAATAACATAAGAGTAAAGAAAACATTTACATTGATTATTGATTCATTACTTATTGAAAAAGAGCAAAATGCACCTTTGTATGGAAAAGGATTATATGCATTGGGAGGTTTAAACAAATGACGAGGAAGAATACAACGACAAACCCTTGGGCCAAGTTCCACGGTCCGAACCTTGGTTATGTTATTGAACAGTATGATCTTTACGTAACTGGAGCAGGTTCTGTTGATCCGGAATTACAAGAGCTTTTTGAAATTTTTGGAGCTCCTTCGTTTCAAGATGATGTCGTAACAGGGGACAACACAGCAACACATTTTTCTCCTCAAAACACAGGTAACATTGAAAAAATTCTTAAAGTCGTTCAACTAGTTGAGCAAATTCGTTCTTTCGGGCACACGTTGGCTCACATCAACCCGATGGAAGATGCTGCAAATGGACAATCTCTTCTTGAGAAAGCAATGAGCGAACTGAGCGATGCTGACTTGAAAGCGATTCCAGCGAAAACAGTATGGCAAGATGCACCAGAAGGTATTCACACTGCACTTGATGTAATTCATAGATTAAAAGACGTTTATACAAAATCTTTAGCTTATGAATTTTCTCATATACAAGATAGTGAAGAACGCGCGTGGTTGCATCAAATGGTGGAATCAAATTCATTGCGTCAACCACTATCAAATAAAAAACGAACTGCTCTTTTAAAACGTTTAACAGCTGTTGAAGGTTTCGAGCAATTCTTGCATAAAACATTCGTTGGGCAAAAACGTTTCTCTATCGAGGGCGTTGATATGCTTGTACCTGTTTTAGATGAAATTGTTCTAGAAGGTGCTAAAAACGGCGTTGAGGATGTCATGATTGGTATGGCTCACCGCGGTCGCCTAAGCGTACTTGCTCACGTATTAGAAAAACCATATAGCCACATGTTTGCTGAGTTCAAACATGCAAAAATAGAAGGCGCAGTGGCTAATTCTGGCTGGACTGGCGATGTGAAATACCACCTAGGTAGAGAACAAGTCGTTAGTAACGAAGAAGTTAGCACTCGCGTGACATTAGCAAATAACCCGAGTCATCTTGAGTTCGTGAATCCTGTAGTAGAAGGTTTCGCACGTGCTGCTCAAGAGAATCGTAAAAAATCTGGTCTTCCAGATCAAGATACTTCAAAATCATTCGTAATTTTAGTTCATGGTGATGCTGCATTCCCTGGTCAAGGTATTGTATCTGAGACACTCAACTTAAGCAGATTGAACGCGTATCAAACAGGCGGAACGATTCATGTTATCGCAAACAATGCAGTTGGTTTTACAACTGATAGCTATGATTCTCGTTCTACGAAATATTCTAGTGACCTTGCAAAAGGTTTCGATATTCCGATTGTTCACGTGAACGCTGATGATCCGGAAGCTTGTCTTGCAGCTGCTAACCTTGCAATTCAATATCGCATGTTGTTCAAAAAAGATTTCTTAATCGATTTAATTGGTTACCGCCGCTACGGTCATAACGAAATGGATGATCCAGCAGTTACGCAACCACAAGTGTACAAAAAAATTAAAAACCATCCAACTGTAAGAGCAATTTATGCAGATCAATTACAAGCTGCTGGTGTTCTAAATGCAGATGAGGTTGAAACAATTACACAGTTTACACAAGAACAATTAAAATCTGACTATGCACAAGTACCACCAGCTGATACGAGCGATGCAACAATTCACGTTAAAGTGCCAGATGTTGTTGCAAAAGGTATTCAGTCAATTGATACTGGTGTTGAGATTGACTCACTTCGTGCAATTAATGAAGGTCTACTATCTTGGCCGGAAGGATTTAACGTATATCCGAAAGTGAAGAAAATTCTTGAGCGCCGTAAAGATGCTCTTGAAGAAAATGGTAAAATTGAATGGGCACTTGCTGAATCGTTAGCATTCGCTTCTATTTTACAAGAAGGTACGCCAATTCGTTTAACTGGTCAAGATTCACAGCGTGGTACATTCGCACACCGTCATATCGTATTACACGATACTGATACAAACGAAACATATTCACCATTGCATCGCTTACCAAACATTAATGCATCGTTCTCTGTTCATAACAGTCCGTTATCAGAGGCTGCTGTTGTTGGTTACGAATATGGTTATAACGTATTCGCTCCAGAAACTCTTGTTATGTGGGAAGCGCAATATGGTGACTTCTCAAATACTGCGCAAGCATTATTTGATCAATATGTTTCAGCTGGAAGAGCAAAATGGGGTCAAAAATCTGGCTTAGTTCTTCTATTACCACACGGTTATGAAGGTCAAGGACCAGAGCACTCTAGTGCACGTCCAGAGCGTTTCTTACAGCTAGCTGCTGAGAATAACTGGACAGTTGCAAACTTAACGAGTGCGGCACAATACTTCCATATCCTGCGTCGTCAAGCATCTATCTTAGGAACAGAAGCTGTTCGACCATTAGTATTGATGACGCCGAAGAGTTTATTACGTCACCCACTTACGCTTTCAACTGCTAGTCAGTTAAGCGAAGGACGTTTCCAACCTGCTTTAGAACAAGAAAACCTTGGCATGAAACCAAATAAAGTAAAACGTCTTGTTTTAAGCACAGGTAAAATGGCGATTGACTTAGCAGCAGAAATCGAGTCTGGTAAACATGAGTACAACTTAGACGAAGTTCATGTCGTTCGTATTGAGCAATTGTACCCATTCCCTGCTGAGAAAGTTCAATCTATTATTAAACGCTTTAAAAACTTAGAAGAAATCATTTGGGTTCAAGAAGAACCTCGTAATATGGGTGCATGGCATTACATGGCTCCAATTCTGTTCGAACTTGCTGGAGATAAAGTGAAAACAGGCTACATTGGACGTCCTGATCGCTCTAGTCCATCTGGCGGCGATCCATTCGCTCACAAAGCTGAGCAAGAACTAATTGTTGCACATGCTTTAGATGTGAAGTATAACTTCCGTCAAGATAAACAAGAAATTGAAGTTTACAGCAACTAAAAAGTAACAATGAAGGTTTCTAGCTTGTTCCTTGGGCAGATATTCTGCCCAAGGCCAGGCTAACAAATGGAGATTACCGAAGACAAAAGAAGAAAAAACACACCGTTAGGCAAATAAGGGGAGGACATTTAAAATGATCGAAATTAAAGTACCTGAGCTTGCAGAATCTATTACTGAAGGAACTATTTCACAATGGCTTATCAACGTAGGCGACAAAGTTGAGAAAGGTGGCAGCGTTGTTGAGCTTGAAACTGATAAAGTCAATGTAGAAATCATTGCAGAAGATTCAGGTATTGTATCGAAGTTACTAGGCGAACCTGGGGATACAGTTGAAGTTGGCGCAACTATCGCAATTTTAGATGCTAATGGAGCACCAGTTGCAGTAAGTACACCTGCACCAGTGGCTGAGCAACCAAAACAAGAAACAGCTGAAGCACCGAAAGCTGCGGCACCAAGTGCTGAGCAAACTGCAACACTACAAGGGTTACCAAATACAAACCGTCCTATCGCATCACCAGCTGCTAGAAAGATGGCTCGTGAATTAGGAATCGACTTAAACGACGTACGTAGTACAGATCCACTTGGACGCGTGAGACCACATGATGTACAAGCTCATGCTGCAGCACCAAAAGAAGCACCAGCTGCTCCAAAGAGTCCAGCTCCTGCTCCAGTTGCAAAAACGGAATTCGAAAAACCAGTTGAGCGCGTGAAAATGTCCCGCCGCCGTCAAACAATTGCAAAACGTCTTGTAGAAGTTCAACAAACATCTGCAATGTTAACAACATTTAACGAAGTTGATATGAGTGCGATCATGGAATTACGTAAAGAACGCAAAGATGCTTTCGAGAAAAAACATGATGTACGTCTTGGCTTCATGTCATTCTTCACAAAAGCAGTTGTTGCAGCATTAAAACAATTCCCATTATTAAATGCTGAAATTCAAGGTGACGAGCTTATCATTAAAAAATTCTATGATATCGGTATTGCAGTAGCAGCTCCAGATGGATTAGTTGTTCCAGTTGTACGCGATGCTAACCAATTAAACTTCGCTGAAATCGAAAGCGAAATTCGTGAATTAGGTAAAAAAGCACGCGATAACAAACTTTCATTAAAAGAACTACAAGGTGGTACATTTACAATTACAAACGGTGGTGTATTCGGTTCTCTAATGTCAACACCGATCCTAAATAGCCCTCAAGTTGGTATTTTAGGAATGCATAAAATCCAAGTACGCCCAGTTGCAATTGATAACGAGCGTATGGAAAACCGCCCAATGATGTACATTGCTTTATCTTACGATCACCGTATTGTTGATGGTAAAGAAGCAGTTAGCTTCCTTGTTGCTGTTAAAGATATGCTTGAAGATCCAAAGTCATTATTATTAGAAGGTTGATAGATTAAAAATCTATTAAAGGCTGTAGAATGATTCATTCTACAGCCTTTTTTTATTGTGTTCATACGGGACAAATTTCATGACATAAGGTAATAATGTATGCCTAAACGTAAGGAGGATTAAAATGAATAACCTTCCAATTCATGCAAAACTTAAAGTAAATAAGGATACTTTCTTCCTCCCCGATTCAAACGGGGGTGTCTATTTTCGAAATAACGCCAGTTCATTTCGTATGGACGGTGATGGAATTTATGACTGGATTGAAAAATTAATGCCAATGTTTAACGGGAATTATTCTTTAGCCGAAATAACCGATGGCCTCCCTCTCCCCTATCAAAACCGGGTATTTGAAATTGGAGAGATTTTATATGAAAATGGTTTCGTTCGTGATGCAAATCAAGATGCACCTCATGAATTAAACAGTACATTACTCGACAGATATGCTTCGCAAATTGAATTTTTAGAAGCCGATTCTCATTCAGGTGCTTTAAAATTCGAAACGTACCGCGGAGCAAATGTCCTTGTACTTGGTTCTGGGGATATGCTCACTTCCTTAGTTTCTTCTTTATTAGAATCTGGTTTACCTACATTTTATTACCTCGTTACAGATCGGGATGAAACAAACTATGACAGAATACATGAGCTAATAGAACGTGCATATGAAGTTGATAACAGTGTACTCCTTCAAGAAATCGATACTACAATTGACCGTCCCTTGCATGAAGTATTCGAACCTTTTGATTGGATTTTATATGTTTCTCAAAACGGAGACATTGACGGTTTAAAAACAGTTCACACTATTTGTAGAGAAACGAAAAAGAATTTTATACCAGCTATTTGTTTATCAACACTCGGTATAGCTGGACCTGTCGTAATGGAAAACCGTGATGAATGCTGGGAATCCGCATGGCATCGACTACATGAAACGACTTTGCAAAATGAAAATTCATCGGATTCCTTCTCACAAATTACATCTGCCATGTTAGCAAATGTAATCGTTTTTGAATTGTTTAAACATGTCGCGGATGATTCATATCGTGAAAAAGAATCACAATTCTTTTTATTAAACTATGAAACACTTGAAGGAACGTGGCATCCTTTTATAAAACACCCTCTTGCAACTGATGAAAGTTTTACAATTGATACGATAGAAAATCTTTCTGAAAAACTTGAGCATCGGTCGAACCAACATACTTCAACTGATGTATTCCGCTTTTTCGACTCATTAACTTCTAAAGAAGCCGGTATATTCCATGTATGGGATGAACAAGATTCATATCAATTACCGTTATCACAGTGCTATATTCAAGTAGCCACTCCACTATCAGATGGCCCAGCTCCCCTTCTGCCTCTTATGACTTGCAGTGGATTGACTCATAATGAAGCACGCCGAGAAGCCGGTTTAACAGGAATTGAAACATATGTAGCAGAAATCATTCACCGCCTTATTCCTGAACATAACGATATCGGTATCGGTGCTGGAGAAACGATGACAGAAGGATTTTACCGGGCACTACAACAACATTTAAACAATAAACTGTATGAGCGGCAGTCACATATGCTAGAAGAACTTACAACGATTGATTTAACTGATATTCACGATAAACATTGTAGATTTTATTACGATGCTCTTGCTACAATTCATGAAACACCTAAAATTGCAATGAGTGAAGAGATTCTCAGTTTTCCAGTCATTTGGATTGGTATAAATGATAGATGGTACGGTGCATCTAATATTAATATGACGTTAGCGTTACGAAGCGCACTACAACTATCACTGCTACACATTCAAAGTGAAGAGACTCCTTACAGAGCTAATATCTTGCCTGAATCATCTATTATTTTATATGACACGGATTCTTTTAGAGTGGAAATACAAGCGGAAGAAGAAATTCCAAGTGTGCAATCTTTACAGCTTGCCTTACAGCATTTAGAAGAACATAATTTTTATCCCTTCGTGTTTGATTTAGCAATCGAACCATTTTTGAAAGAAAACTTAGACGGTGTGTATGGGGTATTAATTGCAAAGGAGGACGGTCTATGACTCAAAATATATTACTTATAGGGGATGGCCTTCTTGCAGACTATGTACATGATCAATTATGCAAACAATATTCCATCATTCGTCAGCATACCCTTACAGAAGAACTTCCTGAAAATATTCATCTCGCTCTCGTATTACATGACGGATCTCCTTCTACTATTCATCATGACGCTGAGCTAATTTTTCGGTCAAATCATATTCCGTGGTTACGTGGTTTTACTTCATTTGGCGAAGGTATTATCGGTCCTTACATTCATCCTCTTACGCCCGGATGTTCCCATTGTTCTGATGGACGCCGTTTTATCGCTGGCTTTGATCAAAAAGAAATGTGGGAACTACAACGGAAATATGCCTTTAAAGCAGATAATGTAACGAGGCGTGATGTACGTGCCACCCAAAATGGAATGTTACAAATGTGCCATCTTATTTGCGCAGAAACAGAAAAAATATTAACTCATAACCATTCTTCTTTAGAAAATGAACTTATTTTACTAAACTTACAAACATTACAATGTACGCGGCATTCTTTTCTTCCAGATCCTCTCTGTCCTGTATGTAGTAATTTACCTGATGATACTGCGGATGCGGCGGAAGTTTCTTTACAACCGAGTTTAAAAGTAAGCACCGAAACGTATCGCTGCCGTTCCATTCATGAATTAAACACATTTTTAACGCGAGACTATTTAGATTATCGGGTCGGTATGTTAAACGGCAAAATGCAGCATTCATTATTACCATTCGCTGACGTCATTATAAACATGCCATTAATGTTCGGAAATGAAGGTGTTGCAGGCCGAACTCATTCATTTGCAATGAGTGAAGCAACTGCTATTTTAGAAGGTTTAGAACGATATTGCGGTATGTCGCCTCGCGGGAAAAAGACAAATGTGCATGGTAGTTTTCATGATTTAGAGGAACATGCACTAAATCCCCTCACACTCGGTGTACATGCAAATGAACATTACAATCGTGATAATTTTCCATTTAAGCCGTTTGATCCTGATTATGAGCAAAACTGGGTATGGGGATATTCTTTATCACAAAACAGACCGCTTTTAGTTCCTGAATCAATTGCTTATTATAGCCTCGGTCATCGAGATGCTTTCGTGTATGAAACATCAAATGGATGTGCAATTGGCGGTAGTTTAGAAGAAGCGATTTTTCACGGTATTTTAGAAATTGTAGAGCGTGATGCCTTCTTACTCACTTGGTATGCAGAATTACCTCTTCCCCGCCTTGATCTGAGTTCAGCAAATGATACAGAATTACAATTAATGATCCAGCGGTTACGTACGATTACCGGGTATGAATTACACGCTTTTAATGCGACGATGGAACACGGCATCCCGAGCTTATGGGTAATTGCAAAAAATACGCGTGAAAATGGAATGAACGTTGTTTGTGCGGGAGGCGCTCATTTAGATCCTATTCGAGCCTTAAAAAGCGCCATTCAAGAAATAGCAGGCATGTTACTAATAACAGACGATGAGCTCGAGCACAAAAGAGAATACTACGAAAAGTGCTTACAAGATCCTTATTTCGTTAATAAAATGGAAGACCATAGTATGCTGTACGGATTGAAAGAAACGGAAGAACGTCTTCACTTCCTTTTACGAGAAGATGCACCGGTGCAAACGTTCCAAGAAATAAATGTATCACAATCATTTGATATGGATTTAACATCCGATCTCCACCAACTTTTAAATCGTTTGCATCAATCTGACCTTGAAGTAATCGTTGTAGATCAAACCGTTCCCCTTATAGAAAAGAACGGACTACACTGTGTAAAAGTTATTATTCCAGGTATGTTACCGATGACGTTCGGACACCATCTTACTCGGGTTACAGGACTGGACCGGGTATATACCGTACCGATGACACTTGGATATACAGACGAACCTTTAACAAATGAAAGATTAAATCCACATCCACATCCGTTTCCATAGTAAAGGAGGGATTTCATGCAGCTAGATACTTTTTTACATCATCTCCATTTCTCTATCGATGAAATTATGCCAAATCATGAGGTGGACTGGAAAGACGCACCGCTTCCTTATAAATTATATCGAAATGTACCTACCATCCCGCTCTCCTTAGAAATCCCGTTATCTTTATCGAACTCTTCTACTACACCTACTCTAAATGAGATTGGTCACTACCTTTGGTATTCATTTGGTGTAACACAATTATGTCAGCTAAATAGCGAGAGAAATGTATTACGTAGATCCATTCCTTCAGGCGGTGCCTTATACCCGAATGAATTGTATATCTATTTAAAGATTGACGATTATCCAGACGGCATTTACCATTATGACGCCGCGCATCACCGACTTATTTTACTTCGCGAAGGAAATTTCGATTCTTATTTAGCAGACGCACTCGGTAATCGCTGTAACATACAGGATTGTTTCGGTGCTGCATTCGTATCCACTATGTTTTGGAAAAACTTCTTTAAATACAATAACTTTTCATATCGACTTCAAGGATTAGATAGCGGGGTTCTCATTGGACAATTACTAGAATGTGCAAATCAGTTCGGTTATACGAACGGCGTATACTTTCAATTTCTAGACCGTGCACTGAACCATTTACTCGGATTGTCAGAAGGTGAAGAAAGTGTGTATGCCGTTATTCCTTTAAGTACAGAGCCAGAAACTAATTGGTTTCACAATGATTACCGTGAAAATAAAACAGTTACTTCTCATGAGTTGTTGCAACAAATTCCGCCGCTCGCACATGAACATTTCGTTCGCTCAAAACATGTAGATGAATATCCGATGATAACAAAAATAAATGAAGCTTCTATGATCGAATCGACAGCACACTTCCAAACACTAGCTCATGAAGAGCACTATCAACATCATGAGTATGCTGTACAACTGCCGAAAGTAGAGCGTTTATCTTATGATTTCTTGCAACTTTGCAGAAAACGGTATTCCCCTGATGCTGACTTTACTTTAACGAAATGGGATGCAGCTGAGCTCGCTACTTTACTACAAGAAGCGAGCCTCTCCTTCCCCTATTACAACGACCTTGATGGTAAGTATACAAATAAAAATACACGCGTCTCCTTATATGGATGTTTTTATAACGTGAAAAATATTGAAAACGGAGCTTACGCTTATAACAGTAAAACACATTCCATACAACCAATTCGATATGGAGACCTTCGCTACCCACTTCAGTCTAGTATGACGATGGATAACGTAAACCTTTTTCAAGTACCACTTTGCCTACATGTAGTCGGAAAGAAAGATTATTATACAAATGCATTAGGCTATAGAGGGTACCGTATCCATCAAATGGAAGCAGGTATACTCGTTCATAAACTCGTTTTTGCAGCGACCGCGATGGGGATGGGCGGGCATCCTTTACTTAGTTTTGATACAAATTCATGTGATCAATTGTACGGAATAGATGCTGGGAATGAAACATCTCTTATTCAAGTTCCAGTTGGGGCATATCGAGCGCGGAATTGGTTAAAAGGGGCTTTGCATTGTTAGAAGCACGCCGTCTATCGGCGTGCTTTTTTACTAGATTAACTTAAAAATACTCTTAATTTGTCTTGCAAATAACCAATTTTTCGTACCGTAGTTATCATTTAAACTATCTAAATTGATAGATTGTCCGTTAGCAAACTTTAATTCTAACGTAGTATTTTTGTCATTTGTTTTTAAGTTACTATTTGTAATGGCATCATACTTTAATTTTTCAATCTCAACATATTCGTCTTTTTCTTGTCCAATCACGACATGGTCTTGGAAGAAGAAAAATACTTCTACTTTTTTACCGAAACAAAATACATTTTTCGTATAAATTAATGTCGCGTTATCAAGTCCGACACATACTTCTTTCATTTCTTCCACAACGTGTCCAAAGTCTTCTTCATGTCTTGTATTTGATTCAACAATCCATTCTTCGATTGTTTTCATATTAATTGCCATACTGCGCCCCCTGGTTCGTTCATTGCTTTGTTTAAAAAATAAATACTATATGACAATATAAGCGATACGTACTATGTTTTCAAGGGTGAACGATATATTCAAAATAAAGTTAAATTTCAAAGTAATATACTAGGAGCACCAATCTCATTGTATTTTAAACGTTTGAACGAGGCATTCTTCATCATCGATTAACTGTATTTTCTCATCAAATTCGATGTTTAGCTCCCTATATACTTTCTTCCAAAAAGAAACAGCTGGTATATTTTTCACAAGCTCGATAACGAAATATTGCCCCCGTTTCTCTTTTAGTACATTCTCAATAACTTGTTTACCGATTCCTTTCCCCTTGTGTTGATTCAATATGAAAATGTCATTTATACCAAAGTCGTTTTCCTTCTTCAAAAAAGGACGTTCCAGTAGTAATAAAAATCCTACAATATCATTATCACTTTTAATAAAATACGGAGTGATTCCGTCATTTTCCCAAAACATGTGCAAATCTTCGTATTCAAAAAATCCATTTTCCCCAATCGTTATATTAGGAGTGAATGTAGAGAGGTCATGAAGATATAGTGCGTACAAATTACGTAATATTTCTTTTTCTGATTCTTGAACGGTTTGAAGTGTTACAAACATTTTTAATGATCCCTCTTCCCTATTTGTAATTATTTCCCCCTTTTTTATTCGGCAAAAAGGCTTATTCCCCTTTAACGAAAAAAATAGCACTTTAAAAAGTGCTATTCCGCTCTCCTTGCCGCTTGCTGAATTGGATCCCAAACGCTGTTATATGGTGGGGCATAACTTAAGTCGACATCTTCTAAATCGTGAATGCTCATTTTATTGAAGAGTGCCATTGCAATTACATCAATACGTTTATCTACGCCTTCTTCTCCAATTACTTGCCCGCCCAATAATTGTTTCGTGTCAGAACGGTATAGTAATTTCAAATAAAGTGGTTTTGCATTTGGATAATAGCCCGCCATATTAGTCGAATCTACTTTAACTGTTTTATACGGGATGTTTAGCCCTTTCGCTTCTTTTTCATTTAAGCCTGTTCTTGCGAGCGTCAAATCCATAAATTTAATAATGCCTGTGCCTAACGTGCCTTTAAATGCTCTTCGTTTATCAAGCATATTCAGTCCAGCAAGTCGCCCTTGTTTATTGGCAGTCGTTCCGAGTGGGATATGATCATGAATTTCCTTTATAACGTGGTAATGTGTTGCGCAATCACCAGCTGCATATACGTCTTGCACATTCGTTTGCATATATGCATTTACTTCAATTGCCCCTTTATGATTCTTACGTATATTTGTCCCTTCAAGAAAATCAGTATTTGGCTTCACTCCGACAGATACTAAAACAAGATCCGCTTTATACGTACCTTTATCCGTTTCAACTGCTTCTACCCGTTCATTCCCTTTAAACGCTTTTACATTTTCATTCGTTAAAATTTCAATATGATGTTTATCTGCTTCTTTATGTATGTACTCTGCCATATCTGCATCATAAATCGTACCGATATGATCATTTCGCTCAATCATTCTTACTTTCTTACCAAGTTCGACGAATGTTTCTGCCATCTCCAGTCCGATTGCGCCACCGCCAATAATCGTTACATCTTCAACTTTATTCGTTTCTAGCGTTTTTAATATGCGCTCAGCATCAGGAATTGTTTTTAAAAGATGAACGCCTTGTAATTCCCGTCCTTCCCATTCTGGCATAACAGGACGCACTCCAGTCGCAATTAATAATCGATCGTACGGAAATTCAAAGACATCTTTCGTCTTCGTATGCTCTGCGTACACCATTTTCTTTTCCGTATCTACTTTAGTTACTTCATGACGCACTTTCGCATCAATTCCATATTTCTCACGAAACGTCTTTACGTTACGCGCGATTAACTTTTCAGGTGAAGCGATAGCACCACTAATGACATACGGTAATCCACACTGAGCGTATGAATAAATTTCACCTTTTTCTAAAGTTACAACATTTGCATTTTCATCGTTTCTAACAATTTGCATCGCTGCACTCATACCAGCTGCATCTCCGCCAATAATGACATAGTTCACTTTACCACTCCTTCTTTCTTACATACTCTTTACGTTTTCCATATTTTATAGAAATAACACCTACTTCCATTGTAAAGAAAGAGAATTTCATCTTCAAATTTTGTGCACAAACCTATGCTTGAATAGGTAACTGTCGTGTCTTATAAACAACATGTTTAATATGCTATAACAGTAACTATTGAAAGTAGGTGAAACATACATGTGCGCTGGTCTTCTCGCTCAGTTTCCAGAGGAACCGAAAGAACCGAAAGCCGCCCTCCCGCTTGAACAAGAATTTACCATTAATGCAACATTATACAGTGCTCGCGCTTGGTTATCAGACAATGACACTTTCTCTCAAACTATTTGGAAAGCTACCCGCTTCGCTTCTGCATCACACGCTGGTAGTTCCATCTTCCCAGTCGGTACTGTTAAAATTGTAAATGTTTCTGATGATACAATAACGGTTACTATATCATCAGAATCAAAAGATGCTCTTAAAATAATCGTCCCTCCACATTCTGAAGCTGCTTTAACGTCTAGTTCTTTATCTGATGTGCAAGCAAGTACATCAGGAGGAGCAAGTAAAGTCACATTTCTCTTTCATATCTTTTTCTCAAGGGATCCTGGTTCAGATAAAAAACCATAAAAAAGGTACAGTTATGCACTGTACTTTTTTCATGTGTTCTATTCTCTTGATTTGATTAGTTCAATATTATAAGTTTCGATATCTGTTAACGTTCCTGTAAAGTAAGGATTTTCTCTATACCAAGACTGTTTTGCAAAATACGCTTGCATATCTTTCGTTTGAAAAATATGTCCATGCCTTGCATATATTTCATTTCTAGCAATTTTCAACTGCTCTTTCGATAAATATGTTAAATCTGCGCTCGTTAATTTTCGAATATCACTATCAGGAAAGATGAAACCATTATATACATACCCAGTCGCGGGCGTTGG
The DNA here is from genome assembly GCF_051915685.1 of Bacillus cereus group sp. MYBK5-2. Lineage (NCBI taxonomy): Bacteria > Bacillati > Bacillota > Bacilli > Caryophanales > Bacillaceae > Bacillus > Bacillus cereus group sp. MYBK5-2. The sequence goes on along the minus strand of NZ_JBQAFE010000001.1, from coordinate 499,079 downwards.
AGTAACATTATAAACAACTGTTTTTTCTGTACTTTTCTTTTGGAATGGAAGATTATAAGACGAAAGTGCCGTTACCGTCTCTACTTGTGTCGTTTCCCGTCCGCTTTCTCCATTTCGTTCTAAATAAATCGTCGCACTTCCATCAGTCGCTACTGGCCCCCATGTAATTTCTTCTCCTGCCAGCGCTGTAACCGGTTTTTGATTTACGTACAATGTTGCACCCGGCGCGTTCGTTTGAACTGTAATATATTGACCTTGCAACGTTAAATCTATCGTTACGTTATTTTGGCTCTGTTTCATAAGTACAACCTTTTCCTCACGAGATAATTTTACATAGTCATTTTTATAATCTGATTGAAACACTTGATTTCCCGGAAGAAATGGCCCATATTGCTTCTCAAACTTTTTGTCATCTGTCTTATCAATTTCTTTTCCGTTCATTTTTAACGATACGCCTTTTTCATTTGTAAGCAAAGTTGTATAGTACGTCTTCGCTTTCAATTTATATCGATCAAATATAAAGAAATACTTTCCGTCTTTCGTTAATGAAAAATCAGCTCTTTCTATTCCGTCCCGTTGTTTTTCACCTTGTCTCAAATATCCTTTTAATTCATTTACGTAAGATGGATTTTCTTTTATATATGAAAATAGGGGCTTTACACTCTCTCTCGTTATCATAACCGATGGATCATCTGCCGTAACGATCTCAGCTAATTTCTCTCCGTCCCTCTCTTGTAAAATCGTAATCATCCGGTCTACTTGTGCCAGCTGCGTATAATACGACGATCCGTACAAATACAATCCAATAATCACTATAACAAATAGCGCTAACAGTGTAATACCAACTTTTGCACCACCGCTCATGTTCTTCTTTACTACAGGACGTCCCCTCTTCGACCCGCAGTTTTGACAAAATTGCAAACCATCTTCAAACTGAGCTCCGCACTTTGTACATACATTCATTCAGTCAACCACCTTTTCATTAGAAGCCAGTTATTCCCTGTGTTAAGGCTTGAATTATCGTGCTAATGTAAGACCAAAGTACAATGAACGTTGCAATTCCAATTAAAACATTTGCAATAATAAGTGTGTAAACGAGATCTAATCCGCCATTGTCTAGCTTTAATACGGCTACAGTTATACTAATCCCTATATAAGTTGCAGCTACGGATAATAATATAGGTAAGAAAAAGATTAATAAGAAACTAAAAAGAAAAGAAAGGACTAATATGACAATAGCCGGCGTCGCTATCGTTCCCCATATACCAAATACTTCAAGAAACGAAAAAGATGATTTCATCATCTTACCACTTACAAAAATAATAAATCCGACAAATAAAGTTAAAATTAATAAAAAGAAAAAGACCGTTATAGATTCTCCAAAAAACGTGGGAGTAGATATATCTGGTGCAAATGTTCTCGTAACTGCTGATGCTGCACTCATCATTCTATAAAAAATACATGCTCCTAAAAAACAAATAAGAACAAGACTTACAATTCCTTTTCGCACTTCAATAGCGCCGCTTTTCATAATCGCTGTCGGTGCTTGTAATGCATGTTTAAAAAATTGAAAATAGCCGCTCGCAAACCGTTTCGCTTGCTCTACCGTTTCATTTGGCCGAGCTTCCTTTGCTTGTGCCGCACGTACTTGTTCCGGCCCTTCTTCTTGGCCACTACTTGCCACTACTTCTTCCGTTAACGAATGTCCACAATTCCCGCAAAACTTTGCCTCCGCTGCATTTTCTGTATGACATGACGGACATTTCATTCTCTTATCCCTCCTTAAGCATATACCATATAGGGTGTTACAAGTTCAATATATGACTTTGGACATAAAACATGACTACAAGAAAAAGATTCTGAAATCCTTCTTCCGAAAGAAAATATATGTGCTAGTAATCTTGAAAAAAAATGCTATTATGAAACAGAATAAATAATATTTTTAACAGATTGGATGACTGGCAATGGAATTGGTAAACTCAATTTTTCAAATACTCCTTACAAGCGTAATCCAATTATTATCTTTAATTGGCGTTATCATTGTAATTGGATTTCTATTAGGCTATTTAGAATCTCTCACACGCATGTATTGGTCGAGAGCTTTCGGAAGAAAAGGATTCCTATTAACGGCTTGGATTGGTGTTCCGATTCACGAACTTGGACATGCCATTATGTGCGTGCTGTTCCGTCATAAGATTGTAGCAACGCAGTTCTTCCCGACAGATACAAGTCAAGGGGCTTTAGGTTACGTACAACATCAATACAATCAAAAAAGTGTGTATCAACGGATTGGGAATTTCTTCATCGGCATTGGGCCTATTATTTCTGGTATTACTGCACTAATCCTTTTAATGCGCTATTTCGTACCAGAATCATATTTTTTATTTAATACAACTCTCGAAAAAACGATTGCTTCTACTTCTATTAATGTAGAAATGATCCAAAACATGCTCTTGTCGACGTTTGTATTATTGAAAAGCTTATTTACAATCGGTAATTTATTGAATCCTTCCTTTTGGTTATTTTTATTTATCGCCATTTGCATTTCCGCACATATCGCTTTAAGTAAACCAGACATTAAAGGATCAATAGACGGAGTTATCGTCATGTTTATCGTTTTATTTTTATTCAACATCATCGCGGGACTGTTTCAATACGACAGTAACCAGCTAATTGGACAGGTTATGAAATATAATATGTATCTCATTGCGTTTTCTAGTGTAGCACTGCTTTTCTCTTGTATTTCTACACTTGTAAGTTTTGGGTTTTATAAAATAAGAGGAGGGCGTTCGTTTTGAACGCCCTCTTCTTATTAATTATTCCCCTTATAATCACAATGCTCAACAGGCACACGAGCATGCCCTTCTTCATCGGTACACCATGACTGTGATTGGAATGCAAGAAAGATACCAATCCATTCTTCTTCCTTTTCAAAGTGAATGAGTATTCCTCCGTCTTGCCATATGCCATCATCACCTTGCCATTTTTCTACATTCCCTTGATTCATATGAATATCATGTATACCATTTCCTGGTTTGAAATGAAAATAGGAATCTGGTGTATTTTCTTCTGGTCCCCATCTTTCACCAAACGCGTAAATAATTGCTTTTTCTTCTATTGCTCGTTTTATATAACGTTCTATTTTTTCATTTAAATCATTATCTGCTCCTGCTTTTTCGGGAGGCAAAGGAATCATTTGATTTGAGTCAAATAGATTTCCTCTTACATAATCTAAAGCTACTTTCGGTTCATTGTTTTTTATTTCTGTAAAACCGAATGGTAATGTCGGTAAAATATGAATCGCCTCTGACTTAATATTGTTACTCGCAAAATATAAAACTTCTGATGGATAGCTTTGCGATTTTACGTTAATTGCAATGCGATAATCTACTTCTGCTTCATCTTGTAAATGAACTTGATAATGAGGAGTTTTCCCTTTTCCCATCTTTGATTGTATAACTGTACCTTTTAACACACCGTAGTTTTTTAGGGGCATACATTTCATCTCCTATTCATTTAGTAGAAGCTATTCATATTTAAATCATTATCCATTCATAAAAAAAATCCTCCTATTTTAGGAGGATTTTTAATTTCTCAACATATACCAAACAATAACCTCTACCACTACAAGTAAAACCGCACCAAAGATCATTAACGTCGTCTTCTTTAATAGTTCATTTTCATGGTAAGGGATATTACATAAGTAAGCACCTAATGTAATCCGTGATGGACAAGCGATTGTCGCTACTGATGATGCAGTGTTTTGAAGGGTTGTGACATATTGCCACGGGAGTGCTACGTTTTGTGCGGTTTGCATTTGGAGTTTTATAAACATTGCATTTGATCCTGCGTTACTACCTGTTAAAAATCCACCAATAGCGCCAATAAACGGAGCAACGAAAACGAAAAAGGTTCCAAATGTATCACCAGCTGTCTTTGCGAGTAATGAATGCATGCCTGATGCACCCATGAGTTCTGAAATGGCGATAAACATTGTCGTCGTAATCGCAAAAGGAATCCATTGTTTAATCGTTTGTGAGAGTGATTGTTTAATAATATTAGACGGGATGCGGAAGAAAATAATAGTAAATAAGCAAGTCATACCGAGCCAAAATCCTGGTGAATACAGCATTTCTAATTTGTAAGAGTATGATTTCAAATCAAGGACTGCATATGATCTGAACAAGTCATGTAATGCAGGAACGAGGCGAGAAAGTAAAATACAAACTGTTAGAAATATATAAGGGCTAATAATTTTTATAATGGATACTTCTCTCTCCGTTGCAGCCGCATGTTCTGTTATAAGATTTTGCCCACTTTTTCCTTTTAATTTAATGATAAGAAAGCCAAATGTAATCGTAACGATAGAACTTAATATCCCGGCTAGTTCAACACTTACGTACGCATTAGAAAGATAGATTCCGAGAGAAAATAATAGAAAGAATCCTACTCCTTCTTTCCACTTTTCTATAACCGCTTGCCAGCCGCCAACAACGTGTAAAGAAAGAATAACAAAGTAAGCAAACATCGGAATACTTAATAGCGCTGTATTTGTACCAAGTGTTGTAAGAGGCATATTTATTAGCTGCGAACCGATAATCGTACCAGTTGCCATTGCGCCCCATGAACTAGCTAGTAAGCCGATGAATGAGAGCAGTACAGCTTGAAATGGTTTATATCCTAGTGAAAGAAAAATAGGTGCTGCAACCATGAAGCCGATACCGAATCCACTTACTGATTCAATAAGCGGGCAAATGCCAAAACACATAAGCAGCATTTGTAATAAGCGATCCTGAGTAACTGCTTCTAGAAAACGTGCTACTTGATCGATGTACCCCATTTTGTTCATGAGGTGAAATAAAAAAATACCGAAAAATAAAACGTACCCGACAATAAAACAAATTAACCATCCTTTAATCGTTGCGTGTACAGTTTCACTTATCCCTAATTGAAACGTTGGCGAGAGTAAAACGATTCCAACAGACACAGCATAAGAAATTAACGAAGACCTTAATGACGTTTGTTTAAATAAAAATAAACAAATGAAAATCATCATAATTGGGATAAGTGCCAACAATATGGCCATATTATCATCTCATTTCGTTTAAAATACAATTTTTAACTATTATATAACAGATGCTATATTTTTCAATTGTTTTTACAACAGATTCAAAAAAGGAACCAAACGGCTCCTTTTCATTCACTCCCATTTTCTATTATCCTGAAAAACTGTCTGCTTTCCGACTATTTCTTTCAACACAACAAACACAATGTAAGTACATATTGCTTGCAATATAATATTCCAAAATTTCATTAATGTAAATGAATGAATCCGTAGAAATAATTCGTTTAATAATACAATCGAAACGATACTAAATAATTCTATACTAATCGAAAATAGACATATTTCTAAAATAGACTGTTCTTGAATGCGATTTAAGTTGGAAAAGATAAATACATACCCTAAAAATAGAGCCATTAACTCTATTTTCGTCATGCTAATGAGCCAAGCGTATAATGGTACAGTTAAAAATAGATATAGTAATTTACGTCTTAGCATGCCTTCTCCTCCTCTGAATTATATGTATTTTCTGTATATTTTAACATTTATTACGCAAAACAAAAAGAAGAGACTACGCCTCTTCTTTTTGTTTTGTTGCATATATTAATTCACATATTTCTTCTCGCTTTTCATTTTCTAAAAGCTCAATGACCTTACTTCCAACGACAACTCCGTCGCATATTGTAACCATTTCTTCTACATGTTCTTTTGTTGAGATGCCGAATCCAGCGACTACTGGTAAGTTGACGTGTGATTTTACTTTTTCTAAGTAACTATGAATCTCCTCTTTAAAGTTTTGACGTACTCCCGTTACGCCCGCTACTGTAACAGCATAAACGAACCCTTCTGATTCACTCGTAATTTTTTCAATTCTTTCAATAGGACTCGTTACGGTAACGAGTGGAATGAGCGCAATGTTTACCTCTCGAAGTAACGACGCAATAATATTTTGTTCTTCATACGGTAAGTCTGGAACGATGATGCCGTCTACACCTGCTTCTATACAGTTCTCAATGAATCTCTCTTTTCCGAATGCAAGTACCGGATTTAAATATGTCATGAGTACAAACGGAATTTGCACTTCTTTCCTTACCTCTATTAATGCTTGAAAAATACCTTTTACTGTTACGCCGCTATCTAGCGCTCGTTTCCCTGCTCTTTGAATCGTTGGACCGTCTGCGACTGGATCCGAAAAAGGAATGCCGATTTCAACGATGCTCGCTCCTGCTTCATCTAAAAAACGAATTCTTTCTTTTAATTTTTCAAAGCCGCCATCTCCGCCCATTACGTACGGAATAAATGCTTTCTTTCCATTTTCAAACGCTGCTTTAATTTTTTCTACTCCCATTTTTTACACCTCTTCCATATAACGTTTTATACTCTCTACATCTTTATCACCGCGGCCAGATAAACAAATGACAAGCCCTTCATCTTTCTTCATTTGCGGCGCTAATTTTAATGCGTATGCGACAGCATGCGAGCTTTCTAACGCCGGGATAATGCCTTCTTTTTTCGTTAATAATTGAAATGCTTCTAATGCTTCTTCGTCTGTTATCGAATGATAAGAAACGCGGCCAATATCTTTTAGCAAGCTATGTTCTGGACCAACACCTGGATAATCAAGTCCTGCTGAAATAGAGTGTGCTTCTTGAATTTGTCCTTCTTCGTTTTGCAGAAGATACATCATTGATCCGTGGAGAACGCCAACGCTTCCTTTCGTTAAAGTTGCTGCATGCTTTTCTGTATGAACGCCTTTTCCAGCTGCTTCTACGCCGTAAAGAGCAACTTCTTCATCATGTACGAACGGATAAAACATCCCCATCGCGTTACTGCCACCGCCAATACAAGCAACGACTGCTTCTGGTAACTTTCCTTCTAACGCCTCATATTGTTTTTTCGTTTCATTTCCAATTACACTTTGGAAATCACGTACAATTTGCGGGAATGGATGTGGTCCGAGAACAGATCCCATAATGTAGTGCGTATCATGCACATGTGAAACCCAGTAACGAAGCGCCTCGTTTACCGCATCTTTTAATGTACCACTACCTGCCGCTACACTTTCTACTTTCGCTCCGAGTAATTCCATTCGGAACACATTTAATTTTTGACGTCTTACATCTTCTTCTCCCATAAAAATGACGCATTTTAATCCGAGAAGAGCACATACAGTAGCTGTTGCAACTCCGTGTTGTCCAGCTCCTGTTTCAGCGACAACTTTTTTCTTGCCCATTCGCACTGCAAGTAGTGCCTGACCGATTGTATTGTTAATTTTATGAGCTCCTGTATGGTTCAAATCTTCACGTTTTAAATAAATCTTTGCACCTCCGCAATACTTCGTCAGATTTTCAGCGAAATAAAGCGGTGTTTCTCTTCCGACGTACGTTTTTAAATAATGATTTAATTCCTTTTGAAATGCTTCATCTTGCATCGCTTCTTTATATGCTTCTTCTAGTTCTAGTACAGATTGCATTAACGTTTCTGGAACGTATCGTCCTCCGTATATACCGTAATGTCCTTTTTCATCTGGATATGCGTAGTTCATTTGGAACACTCCTTCGCTTTTATAATAAATTGTTTTATTTTCTCTACATCTTTCTTTCCTTCTGTCTCTACTCCGCTGCTCACATCGACCATATAAGGCCGAACAGTTCGAATTGCTTCTTCTATATTAAGAGCGTTTAATCCACCAGCTAATATCGTTTTCTTTCGCAATTCTTTTGGCATATGCCCAAGTAGTTCCCATGAAAATGTCTTTCCATTTCCTCCATGAAACTTTTCTTTCGGGCTATCAAATAATATATAATCCGTTTCATACCTTTGAGCGTTTTTCATATCACTCTCTGAAGTTACTCCTAGCGACTTTATAGACGGAATATTCAATCTTCTAATTTGATAATTGTCTTCATCCCCATGTAGTTGTACATGTGTTAACCCACACTCATCTGCAATTTTCTGGATCACTTCTACTGATTCATTTACGAAAACACCGATTTTTAACACGTTGGCTGGAAGCTCCTGAATGATTTCTTTCGCTCTCTTTGGAGTGATTTTCCGTTTACTTTCTGCAAAAACAAATCCGAGTGCATCTGCGTCGTATTCGCACGCACTTTTCGCTGTTTCCACATCAGTGATGCCGCAAATTTTCACTTTCATATATTCACCTTACAATCTTCAAAAAAACTACTAATAGAAGATGATGTCATAAGCGCCTCTCCAACTAATACACCTTTGGCTCCAGCTCTTTTAACACGAATAATATCTTCTTTTGAATGAATGCCACTTTCACTAATCCAAAGTAGTTTCTCCTCATTCAATCTTTTTCCAAGCTTTTCAGTTTGGCTTAAATCTACTTCGAACGTTTTTAAATTACGATTATTAATACCAATAACGTGCGGATTTAATACAATCGCAGTTTCTAATTCCCGTTCATCATGAACTTCAACAATCGCTTCCAATCCTTTTTCTAACACGTAGCTATACAACTCTTTTAACTTCTCTTTCGTTAACGCTGCTACAATTAGTAAAATAATATCTGCTCCCGCTTCATATGCTCTATCGATTTGAATCTTATCAATTATGAAATCTTTACATAAAAGCGGAATGTTACTTTCTTCTCTTGCTGTTTGTAAATCGTGAAACGACCCTTTAAAAAATTGACCATCTGTTAAAACAGATACTGCTCCTGCACCACATTTCTCATATGTTCCCACTTGTTTTCGTACGTCAACGTGTAAATTGATATCTCCTTTTGATGGTGATGCTCGCTTTACTTCTGCAATGACAGTAAACTGCTGTAACGCTTCTACAAGTGAATGTGTCTTTCTTTTTGTTTTTACTGGTGTATATATTTCATACAACTCCGCAACTTCCCTTTGCTTCTGTTCTACAATTTCATCTAAAATCGTCCCCACTTTAGTTCACCCTTTCTAATTTTTCATTGCTTGCTGCAATTAATAAGTTTAATTTGGCTAATGCTTTTCCAGAGTCAATGCTATGTGCCGCGAGTTTAATTCCTTCTTCAATTGTTTCCGTTTTTCCATTTGCGAAAAGAGCTAGACCTGCATTTAATAAAACTGTATCACGATAAACACTCTTTTCTCCGCTCAATACTTCAAGCGTAATCTTTGCATTTTCTTTTGAATTCCCCCCTCTAATTTCTTCATTTTTCACTCTTGAAAAACCATACTTTTCTGGATCAATACTCATTTCTACTATTTCATTATCTTTTAAAAGGACTACGTGATTTTCCCCTTGTAATGACGCTTCATCTAAAAAACCACTTCCATTTACGACAAGCGCTTGTTTCCGACCTAACTTTTGTAATACTTCTGCAACTGGTAATAACATATCTCGTTTATAAATACCGACAAATTGTGTTTCTAAATTCACTGGATTTGTTAAAGGGCCAATTAAATTAAAGATCGTCGGCACGTTTAACTCTTTTCTTATTTTCATAATGCGCCTTAGTGCTGGATGCATCACTGGTGCAAATAAAAATGCAATGCCCACATGCTCTAGTAAATAATCAATTTCGTTTGGCGTACTACTAATATTTACACCTAGTTCTTCTAATAAGTCTGCACTTCCTGTTTTACTAGAAACAGCACGATTACCATGTTTTGCAACCTTTACACCTGCTCCTGCCAGTACGAATGCTGATGTTGTGCTAATATTAAACGTTTGAGCACCGTCACCACCCGTCCCGCAATTGTCCATTTCTCCTTGTATATGGTTCGAAAACGGCAATGCCTTTTCGCGAAGAGCTCGAACGAGACCGTATATTTCTTCTGCAGTTTCACCTTTCGCTTTCAGTAAGACTAAGAAAGCTGCAATTTCACTTTCTAATATGTTTTCACTTAATAAAAGTAGTCCTGCTTTATACATTTCCTCTTCTGTTAAATGTTGACCCTCCACTAATTTACGAAGATAGTTATTCATACTCTTTCCTCCTCTTTTATTTCTGTTAAAAAGGCACGTATTAACTTTCCGCCTTCTTCTGTTGCGATTGATTCCGGATGAAACTGTAATCCGAAGAGCGGATAATAATTGTGACGGACTGCCATTATCTCTCCGTCGTCCATCGCTGTCGCTAATATGTCAAAACACTCTGGCAAGCTCGTTTGCTCTGCAACAAGGGAATGATAGCGCATTGCCGTTAGCGGCTGTGTAGCGTATGAAAAGATTGACGTTCCGTTATGTTTCACACGCGATGTTTTTCCATGTTTAATACATTCTGCTCTAACAATGTCTCCTCCAAATGCAGCTATGATCGCTTGGTGGCCAAGACAAATCCCTAATATGGGAACGTTCTTATAAAAATGACGGGTGACGTCGATACAAATGCCAGCATCCTCTGGTTTTCCTGGTCCTGGTGAAAGTACAATTCCTCTTGGATTCACCTCTTCTAACTGTTCTATCGTTATTTCATCATTTCTTACAACTACAATTTCTTCTTCATGTTCGCCTAACAGTTGATACAAGTTATATGTGAACGAATCGTAATTATCGATAAGTACAATCATTTCATTACCTCCAAAAGCGCTCTCGCTTTATTTAATGTTTCTTCATATTCAGCTACTGGATCTGAATCGTAAACGACTCCTGCTCCTGCCTGAACATATGCTTTTTCATCCTTTACGACCATCGTTCGAATGGCGAGCGCCATATCAAGATTTCCTGAAAAACTAACGTATCCAACTGCACCAGCGTATACATTTCTTTTTTCATTCTCTAGTTCATTTATAATTTCCATCGCTCTAATTTTCGGAGCTCCAGAAACCGTCCCTGCTGGTAAGCAATACGCTAACGCATCAAATCCGCCCATTTGTTTTTGCAATGTTCCGTAAACTTCGGATACAATGTGCATAACGTGAGAATATTTTTCTACTTTCATATATTTATCTATCGTAACCGAGCCGATTTCACTCACTCTACCAATATCGTTTCGCCCAAGATCTACAAGCATCATATGCTCTGCTCGCTCTTTCTCATTGCCTAACAGTTCTTTTGCGATTTCCTCATCTTCCCTCTTCGTTTTCCCCCTCGGCCTTGTACCAGCAATTGGATTCGTCATCACTTTATCCTCCCTTACTGATAGTAAACTTTCTGGCGAAGAACCGAGTACAACATAATCTTGAAAATCGATATAGAACATATATGGTGATGGATTTGCAATTCGAAGTTTTCGATATAACGCGAATGGATCACCAATACATTCACTTTGTAAACGCTGTGACAGTACAACTTGGAATATGTCTCCCGCTCTTATATATTCTTTCGCCATTTCTACCATCTCACAAAACTCTTTTTCCGTTATAGAAGAAGTGAATGATAATGGGGATTGTATTGCATTTACTTCAGCTTCTTCTCCTTGTAGCACTTCCTCTTTGTATACTCGTAGCCTTTCGTATACTTCTTCATAATCTGCTGAATCATCTTGCCTGCATACATATACAAACGACAACTTTTGGCGTAAATGATCGTAAACGATAAACTCACGATATAGTAAAAGGTGTACTTCCGGAATATTTAATGGGTCGTGTAAATCCGCTCCAATGTTTTCATACTGCCGAATGACGTCATATCCAATATAACCAACTGCTCCCCCGCAAAATGGAAATGGACTCTCTACTTGAGCTGACGCGATCACTTCTTCTAACACTTGAAGTACGTTACTTTGCAATTTTTCTGACCGGCCGTAAATCGTTCGTTCCACTTCCGTACCAACGCTTTTCACTTCTCCATAAGGATTACATCCTAAGTAAGAATAACGCCCTTTATCTTGATGAAGCTGTGAACTTTCTAATAAGAATTTCTTCTTCCCTTTCATACGTCTATATAAAGAAATTGGCGTAATGCTATCTCCTTCTTCTTCAGTGATTACTAAAAATGTCTTTCTCTCTCTTTTTTGTTTTATAAATTCTTCTTTCGTCATCATGTCCTTCACCTCGCCCTGAAAAATAAAAAAGTCCTCTACATATCGAAAATATGTAGAGGACGATAAATATACCGCGGTACCACCTCGTGTTGGATGCAAAAGCATCCCGCTTTGTTCAGGTACAAAATTTATACCTTATCCTTCTAACGGCGGAACCCGGGTTGCCTACTGAAAATAATTGTTCAGCATACCTCTCGTAAGCCCATTCCGTATATGGCACCGCACCGGGCTCCCACCTATCCCCGGCTCTCTGTAACGTCTCCAATATACGTACTCTTCTTACTTAAACGATTTCATTTATTTAATTTTTTATACACAAAAAGGGAGTACTCATCCTATAGAAAGGACGGGTACTCCCGTGGTGCCACCTTAATTCGTTACGAATGTAACGCACTTTACCGTATCAAAAACAATACGTGTCTCTTATATCGATGAGATCATGTCGCCAAAGCCTACTTCTTTCGTTTCGGTTTGGAAGCTCCGAAGCCCATTCCACATTAATTCCATACTGATTCGCACCAACCATCAGCTCTCTGACATGTTCATCATGTGTACTCTTCTTCATCAACGCTTGCATTTTTTTAAGTTGCACTCATTATAGACCTGACTTTTTTCACAAGTCAATACTTTTTTAAAAATTTTATTTTTCTTTCCTTTCAATATTATATTGACAAAACAACCGCTTTTTATGTAAATATAATAAATACTCTATTAAAAATAAGGTTTTTTGTATGAATATTATATATTAAAAAAGTAAAATAACATCAAAAAACGCTTACATTTCTGAAAATTCATATTTCTGTATGGATTTTTCAGAATAATCATGATAGATTATAAATATGCATAACGCATCAAAAGACATGACAAAAGGAAGGGGAACTACATGAGTACGCAGATGTTAACTTTAACTTCTATCTCAATTTACATGCTCGGGATGTTAGTAATTGGCTATTTCGCTTATAAACGAACGTCCAACTTAACAGATTATATGCTTGGCGGGCGTACACTAGGCCCCGCAGTAACAGCATTAAGCGCTGGAGCATCCGATATGAGTGGTTGGCTTTTAATGGGATTACCCGGTGCAATGTTTAGCGTTGGATTAAGTAGTAGTTGGATTGCGATCGGCCTGACACTAGGCGCATACGCAAACTGGCTATATGTCGCTCCTCGCTTACGTACCTACTCAGAAATTGCAAATAACTCTATTACTATCCCAGAATTTTTGGAACACCGTTTCCACGACAAATCTCATATGCTACGTTTAGTATCTGGACTTGTTATTATGATTTTCTTTACTTTCTATGTAGCTTCAGGATTAGTTTCAGGCGCTGTATTATTTGAAAATTCATTTGGCATGAACTATCATGTTGGATTATTCATTGTAGCTGGCGTTGTTGTCGCTTACACATTATTTGGTGGTTTCTTAGCAGTAAGTTGGACAGACTTCGTGCAAGGAATCATTATGGTAGTTGCTCTTATTCTTGTTCCTATCGTAACAATTATGAATTCGAACGGACTTGGACCTGCATTTGATACAATTCGATCTGTAGATCCAACACGTCTAGATATTTTTAAAGGTGCCTCTACTTTAGGAATGATTTCTCTATTCGCATGGGGCCTTGGTTATGTCGGACAACCTCATATTATCGTACGCTTTATGGCAATTTCTTCTGTAAAAGAACTTAAAAGCGCACGAAGAATTGGTATGAGCTGGATGATTTTCTCTGTTGTTGGAGCTATGTTTACTGGTCTTATTGGTATTGCTTACTATTCACAACAAGAGTTAACATTATCTAACCCAGAAACAATTTTCCTTGAACTTGGGAAAATTTTATTCCACCCACTTATTACTGGATTTTTATTAGCCGCAATTTTAGCAGCGATTATGAGTACAATCTCATCTCAGTTACTCGTTACTTCTAGTGCCGTAACGGAAGACTTATATCGTACATTCTTCAAACGTTCTGCATCTGATAAAGAACTTGTATTTGTCGGTCGTATGGCTGTACTTGTTATTGCATTAGTTGGGTGCGCTTTAGCGTTTAAACAAAATGATACGATTTTAGCTCTTGTTGGATACGCTTGGGCTGGTTTTGGTTCTTCATTCGGACCTGCTATTTTATTAAGCTTATATTGGAAACGTATGACGAAATGGGGCGCGCTTGCTGGTATGATTTCTGGTGCCGCTACTGTTATTATCTGGACTCAATTCAAATTCTTAAAAGATTTCTTATATGAAATGATTCCAGGTTTCGCTATTAGTTTACTAGCCATCGTAATTGTTAGTTTACTAACACAACCTTCAAAAGAAGTTGAAGAGCAATTCGAGGATTTCGAAAAACAACATCGTCATAATTTATAAAAAAATCTCTGCTGTTATCGTAACAGCAGAGATTTTTTTACAGTTCGACAATCTTCTTATCAAATTTAACAAATTCTTTATGTTTCGTTAAATTTAACATAACACTACTCCTTTATAGTATGAATATCAGCACTTATACAGAAAGGGGACTCCAACATGTTAGCAGCTTTCCAGCAACAACAAACACGAAAATTTTCACCTATCACAAATACTTCTGCATCTTGTTTAAACATGCAACCTAACCCGCCTAAAATTTCAATTGCTCCTTCTGTTATTTCAGTCATCGGTGTTCATATGGAAAAACATAAATTAAAAATAAAAACGGGACAAAACATTGTGTTAGCAGCTTCCATTTTGCCAATACAAGCAACGAATAAAGAGCTTATTTGGTCAAATATGAATTCTGATATCATCACCATATATCCAAAAGGTGACACCGTGACGATTACTGGAAAAAGTGCAGGTAAAGCAGTCGTAATTGTCACAACTGCTGAAGGCAAATTCCGTGACCTATGTGTCATTCACGTACAACCTTATATGACAAACCCAAAGTAAAAGAGTGGCTTCGTAGCCACTCTTTTACTTTGTTTCAATATTTGAGTTTTTACTTTTTACAAAGTTAATAAATTGTTCTTTATTTCTTGGAGAAATAATTTCTGTTTTTATGTGTATCGTAAACAATTTCAAGTCAGTCAAATGATAATGCATGAGTTGCTATTGGATTTTTCGTATTTGAAATTTGTTTTATATCTCGTATAAATATACGTTTTGTAATGAGACCCGATCTAATCGTAATTGTTTCTTTCCCGGCAATATATTTTGCCAAAAATCAACTCCAACTAAACAACATTGCTAATGGAATTGTAAAAAGCAAAAGAAAATATTCTCTCCCTACAAAAATTGGATATAACCATGTATCTTTTTTTGATGGAAATTCGATTTCCATCCCCCTTCTATGCCCATATTCCTATAAAACAAAAAGAGAAGTATCACAACTTCTCTTTGCTCCCCTAACATTATAATTCCTGTGTATACACCGGCTCGTTTACGACGTTTTTTGCTGTACGTTTTTGTTGCTGCAGTAAGAAAACAGATACACCAAACAATACGAGCATGCTACCGATAATTTGCATTGCATTTAATTTTTCTCCAAGTAAGAAGAACGCAAGTATAGATGCTCCAACAGGTTCTCCTAAAATACTCATTGAAATTGTCGTTGCATTTACATAATTTAATAGCCAGTTATTAATTACATGTGACACTGTCGGCACAACCGCAAGTAAAAGAAAAACAGTCCAATCCCACTTCGTATAACCTGTAAAGGGTACTTGTAATATGACATTATAAATCCCCATAAAAAGACCTGCGAACGCAAAGACTGTAAAGCTATAAATCCAGTGCGATACTTTCTTCACTGTCGTTTGCCCGATAAATAAATAACCGACAACCGCTATTACACTTAGAAAGGATAATATGTCACCATAAATTGCTTGCTTACTTAAACCTAAATCTCCCCAACCAATGCACATTACTCCTAAAATAGCGATTCCCATCGTTGCAATGGCTGAATATGTTGTTCTTTCTTTAAATAGAAAAAAACCTCCAACTAAAGATACGATTGGTTGAAGCGCCAAAATAATTGTTGAACTAGCAACTGTTGTATGCTTTAAAGATTCAAACCATAAAAGAAAATGAAGTGCTAAAAAGAAACCAGATCCAATTAAAAAGCCCCAATCTTTCATTTGAATCCTATTAAATTCCTCTCTTTTTTTCCATACGATAGGCAGCATAATAAGTACGATAATCCATAAGCGGTACATACTTAATATTGAAGATGGTGCTGAGGACATCTTTACAAAAACTGCTGCAAAGGAAATGGCAATTATAGAAATAGCCAATGGTAGTGCGATTGATTTTTCTTGTTTCAAATCCTGTCTCCCCTCTCACCTGTCAAAAATCCCACTTCATTATATCCGTTTTCTTTCGTAACTTAAATACTAATTTTTTAGATTCTTCGTACCATTATGGTAAAATAGAAATTAAGGCACCAATTAGTGAATATTTCTTTCCTTTTCACTACAAGCGTCGCTCTTACAATCGTTACAGTAAATTTTTATTTAGGGGGATCTACATGAGTCAAACAATAGGGAGAATTGAAGAAATTTCATTTTATAGCGCATCACTTCAAGAAGATGTTACACTTCTCGTTTATTTACCAGTAAATTACACACCACTGCACAAACATACAGTTGTAATTGCACAAGATGGTAGAGATTATTTTCAGCTCGGTAAAGCGCACCGTGTAATTGAGCGCCTTCGTGAAACCGAAGAAATTGACCGTACAATTATTGTCGGTATTCCATATAAAAATGTACATGATCGTAAAGAAAAATATTTCCCAAATGAAGTAAAAAATGCTGCATATATTCGTTTCCTTGCTCATGAACTTGCACCATATATTGATGAAAATTATCCAACGTATCAAATGGGAAAAGGTCGTGTTTTAATTGGTGATTCTCTTGGCGGAACAGTTTCCTTTATGACTGCACTTATGTATCCGCATACATTCGGTAAAGTCGTTATGCAATCACCATTTGTGGATGAGACAGTGATGAACTTAGCAAAAGAATTCAAAGATCCACAGGCGTTAGAACTGTATCACGTCATCGGTACAGAAGAAACGGCTGTAAAGCGTACTGATGGACAAGTATCTGATTTCGTAGGGCCGAACCGTGAGTTAAATACGCTTCTTACAGATAGAAACTTCATCACGCATTACGAGGAATTTGAAGGCAATCATACTTGGAAATATTGGCAGACTGATTTACCGAAAGCCTTCTCTCATATTCTATCAATGAAATAATAGAGAGCAGTATTCAGAATAATTTGATATAATAGATAAAGAGATTTATTTATCTCAAAATCTAACTAGACTTACAAAGGGAGGAATTGGAACATGAAATTAGGCATTGTAATTTTTCCATCTAAAATGATTCAAGATAAAGCGAACGGATTGCGTAAACGTTATGACCCGCACTACGCATTAGTTCCGCCACATATTACATTGAAAACACCCTTTGAGGCGCAAGATGAACAATTAGAGTCGATTGTAAACGAGTTACATACAATCGCAAGTAAAACGAACCCTTTCACCCTTCATGTTGGGAAAGTTGGTTCTTTCGCACCTGTTAATAACGTCCTTTACTTTAAAGTAGAAAAAACACCTGAACTTACTTTCTTAAATGAAGAAATGCATAGCGGGTTATTCACGCAAGAACGCGAATATGCTTTCGTACCTCATTTAACAATCGGACAAGGCTTATCAGATGCAGAGCATGCTGATGTGTTGGGCCGATTACGTATGAAAGATTTCTATTACGAACAACCAATTGATCGTTTCCATCTTCTATATCAATTAGAAAATGGAACATGGACTGTACACGAAACATTCCGTCTTGGAAAGGGGAACAACTAATTTGCACGCACAGATTGTACAAACGGACGAACAACTAAGAGATGCATTCTCTGTACGTAAACAAGTGTTTGTAAATGAACAACATGTCTCTGCTGAAGAAGAGTACGATGAGTTTGAAGAAACTTCAACACACGTTGTTATATATGACAATGATGTTCCAGTTGGTGCTGGGCGTTTTCGCATCCTTGATGGTATAGGAAAAATAGAACGCATTTGCGTGCTAAATTCCCATCGCAAAAAAGGCATCGGAAAAATTGTTATGGATTCGCTTGAAGCGTATGCAAAAGAAAATTCGCTACCAAAATTGAAACTTCACGCTCAAACACATGCTGAAGATTTCTATAAAAAACTTGGATATGTAACAAGTTCTGATGTATTTATGGAAGCAAATATCCCGCACGTCGTAATGATAAAAGAATTGTAATTTGAAAGCAGGAGGTGACCCCTCCTGTTTTTTTACATTGCTATTTTCTTTTTCTTCCGCTAAAGTTAAATGTTGATGCTATAGTTTTGAAGGTGAACATATGACACAAGAAAAATTTTCACAAAAATCGTTAACACACGCTGATATTCCACGTGCGACATATCATATTCCGAAAACATCTACCCATTTAATTATGGAAGAAGATGTAGATGCGGCTTATTTCCGTGCTCTCGAACAACAAAATGTTTTTTTAAACGAAAAACAATTAGAAGCCGTGCGCACAACAGAAGGTCCTGTTCTTACACTAGCTGGTGCCGGAAGCGGGAAAACATCTGTTTTAACAACTCGCGTTGGTTATTTAGTAAATGTAAAACAAGTTCATCCACGAAATATTTTATTACTTACATTTACACAAAAAGCAGCTGAAGAAATCCGAAGTCGTGTTGCGAAGTTACCAGGTATGAATCATGCAGCAAGTAGCTACGTTGTTGCTGGTACATTCCACTCTGTTTTCTTAAAATTGCTTCGTAGTCAAGGGTATAATCAGCAAATTTTAGCAAATGAAAAACATAAACAAATTATGATAAAGAAAATCTTAAAAGAATTGCGTTTAAAAGACGATTACGATGCGGAAACGATGCTCGCGATGATTTCACTTGAAAAAAACAAATTAAATCGTCCGAAAGATGTAAAAGCGAAAACACCAGTGGAACAAGAATTTAAAGAAGTATATGAACGTTTTGAAGAGGTAAAACAACGATACAATTATATTGATTTCGATGACATCTTATTGGAAACATATTATATGTTAGAAAATAATGCTCCTTTACTAACTCAATTACAACAACGTTTTCACTACATTGAAGTAGATGAGTTTCAAGATACATCCTATGCACAATATGAAATTGTAAAATTGTTAGCCACGCCAAGAAATAATTTGTTCATCGCAGGTGATGATGATCAAGCAATTTATGGCTGGCGAGGGGCAAGTCACCAAATTATTTTATCTTTTCCAAAAGAATTTGATAACACAACAATCATTGCACTAAATACGAATTATCGATCCAATCCCTTTATCGTCGGGCTTGGAAATGAAGTTATAAAATTAAATCAAGAACGTTTTGATAAAGAGCTATACTCCGTTCGTGAAGAAGGTGTACAACCTTTTTATGCAAGACCTGCTACGACTCTTGACGAAGCAAATCAAATTTTGCAGCTTATTCAAGAAAAAGTAGAGAGTGGTGAACGTAACTTTAAAGATTTTTGTTTACTGTATCGCACACATTCTGTAAGTCGTTCGTTACTTGATCAGCTTACCATTCATAAAGTCCCGTTTATTAAACACGGGGCGAGCCAATCATTTTATGAACATTCTTTAATTAAGCCTGTATTAGATCATTTAAGACTCGTGATTGAGCCGTTTCGACTAGAATCACTTTCAAACATATTGCCGACGATGTATATCGGACGTGATGATTGTATTTCATTTATTGAACGTGAACAATGGAAATATGGTGAGGGGCGCTTCCCTTCTCTTCTTCATTTCTTACTATTAAATCCAAGCTTAAAACCTTTTCAAGTGAAAAAGGTAAATGAGCGCATCGATTTTATTAAATTTATTAAAGAATTAGAACCGAAAAAAGCATTAAAAGAAATCATTCATGGTAAAGGAAAATATTTAGAATACTTACAAAGTAACGATCGTTCTTCCTTTACGATGCATAAAGACATACAAGAAGAAATGTTGGAAGAATTAATGGAGTCTGCAACTCGTTTCACCGATATTCCAGCTTATTTACAATTTATCGACGAGGCGATTCAAGGTCAAAAAGAAATGGAAGCATTAAAAACAATGCCGCAAAAAGATGCCGTTTCACTTATGTCAATCCATAACGCAAAAGGCCTTGAATTTCCATGTGTCTTTTTACTTGGAGCAAGTGATGGAATCCTGCCTCATACTTCTTCTTTAAAAGATGCAAATGATCGTGTTACGGAAACTTCTGAAGCGTTAGAAGAAGAACGCCGATTACTGTATGTCGCCATTACACGTGCGAAAGAAGAACTTTATATTTCTTCTCCGCAATTTTTCAGAGGAAAGAAATTAGATATATCTCGTTTTTTATATACTGTGCGAAAAGATTTACCTGAAAAGACATCCACTAAATAAGGATGTCTTTTTTTATATCACGTTATGTACATCCCTCCTATATAAATTCCTTGTTTTTATCGTGAGAATTAACGTAATATCAGCCATATTCCACTCATATTGTAATAGTGTATGTCAGAACTCACGAGAAGGAGTGAACATAATGAGCTGCAATTGTAATGAAGATCATCAACATGAGTGTGATTTCAACTGTGTATCGAATGTTGTTCGTTTTATACATGAACTACAAGAATGTGCAACGACAACATGTGGATCTGGTTGCGAAGTTCCATTTTTAGGTGCACATAACAATGCATCAGTAGCGAATACACGTCCTTTTATTTTATACACAAAAACTGGAGAACCTTTTGAAGCATTTGCACCATCTTCAAGCCTTACTAGCTGCAGATCTCCCATTTTCCGCGTAGAAAGTATAGATGATGATGACTGTGCTGTATTGCGTGTATTAACTGTAGTTTTAGGTGATGGTACCGCTGTACCACCTGGTGACGACCCAATCTGTACGTTTTTAGCTGTACCAAATGCAAGACTAATATCAACCTCCACTTGCATTACTGTTGATTTAAGTTGCTTCTGCGCTATTCAATGCTTACGCGATGTTTCTATTTAAAACTAAATAATGAGTTAAGCATGGATTGGGTGGCAGAATTATCTGCCACCCAATCCATGCTTAACGAGTATTCTTATGTAAATTTCTTAAAATTGGGAACTTGTCTAGAACATAGAACCTGTCCTTTTCATTAACTGAAAGTAGAAACAGATAAAGGAGTGAAAAACATGTTCTCTTCTGATTGTGAATTTACTAAAATCGATTGCGAGGCGAAGCCAGCTAGTACACTACCTGCCTTTGGTTTTGCTTTCAACGCGTCTGCACCTCAGTTTGCTTCACTATTTACACCACTATTATTACCTAGCGTAAGTCCAAACCCAAATATTACTGTTCCTGTAATAAATGATACAGTAAGTGTCGGAGATGGCATTCGAATTCTACGAGCTGGTATTTATCAAATCAGTTATACATTAACAATTAGTCTTGATAACTCACCTGTTGCACCAGAAGCTGGTCGTTTCTTCTTATCATTAAATACACCAGCTAATATTATTCCTGGATCAGGTACAGCAGTTCGTTCTAACGTTATTGGTACTGGTGAAGTAGACGTATCCAGCGGTGTTATTCTTATTAACTTAAATCCTGGTGACTTAATTCAAATTGTGCCAGTTCAGTTAATTGGAACTGTAGACATTCGTGCTGCAGCATTAACAGTTGCACAAATTAGCTAGTAAAAAGCGGTATTTCTAATACAGAAATACCGCTTTTTATATATAATAAAAAACACTCACAGTAGCATGAGTGTTTCATTCTTCATATTGTTTTATTGTGTTCTTCTTTTTCCCACAATTGCATCCCTTTTTCTTCACAAATCCTTGTTGTTGTAATTGTTCTTGATATGCCTGTTGTTGTGCTTGGTGTTGTTGCTGTATATGATACCACTGCTGCAGGTCATATGAATTTTGCCTTGGATTATTGCTCACAGCAAACATCTCCTCTACTGTCAATTCTGTCTATTTACTATATGAACAACTCTTTATTTCCGTTCCCTCATTCTTTTAAACTCCGCTTTTTCTCTTATTATGAAAATATATTATTCTCCCATAAAATATCCTGTAATCGTTTCAATGATTGCTGCTGCTCCTGCAATAGCTAATAATGCAAGTAACGGTTCTGCAACGATAGGGATCCAATTATATAAGACTAATAAAAAAGCACTAACCCATACACCTGTACACCAATAACAGCTTAACAATTCGCCAATCCACTTTCTTAATCCTTTACCTTTCACTTTTGTAAACGTTGATACACTTCCATCTGGCTCCGTAATCTCTAATTCATCAATAAATGGTCTTCGCAAAAAGGCTGTAATTTTATCATAAACAATTAAACGAGTGAGCCTAAAAGCAGCTAACGCAAAAATAAAAAATAAAAGCCAGCTTGTAAACAGCATGATTCCACCTTCCCTTATCCTCTTTCGCCTATTTAAAAAAAAAGGTCTTGAGATTGTGACCAAATCTCCTCGACTCCAATATCTTATTAATGTAAATACAAACAAGAAGATAAGGAGTGACATTAATGAGTTGTAACGAAAATAAACACCATGGCTCTTCTCATTGTGTAGTTGACGTTGTAAAATTCATCAATGAATTACAAGATTGTTCTACAACAACATGTGGATCTGGTTGTGAAATCCCATTCTTAGGTGCACACAATACTGCATCAGTAGCGAATACACGCCCTTTTATTTTATACACAAAAACTGGAGAACCTTTTGAAGCATTTGCACCATCATCAAGCCTTACTAGCTGCCGTTCTCCAATTTTCCGTGTGGAAAGTGTAGATGACGATAGCTGTGCTGTACTACGTGTATTAACTGTAGTTTTAGGTGACAGTTCTCCGGTACCACCTGGTGACGATCCAATTTGTACGTTTTTAGCTGTACCAAATGCAAGATTAATATCTACAACTACTTGCATTACTGTTGATTTAAGCTGTTTCTGTGCGATTCAATGCTTACGCGACGTTTCTATCGTAAAGTAAACTAAAAAACTATTGGGGTGGTAGAAGCTTTCTACCACCTTTACATATTTAAAAACCGGCCATACTAATCGATTGGATATCATCTATAGACAGCCTAATATCTCTCATACTATTTTGCGGCATAATAGATACAATGCCATTTCGATACGATATGATCGATCCAACATATGAGACTGTAGCTGTTTTTATTCTGCACCTTACTTTCGGAATGTAATGAGGGCGGTTTAGTAAAAAATGAATTTTTTCATCATTATTCATATCCTTAAATGATTTATTATACGGGACAGTTCTTACTGGTTCTGGTTCTTGCTCTTCTTGCTCTTCTTGTTCTGCGTGTTCTTCTTTTTCTTCTATTTTTTCTTCCACTTGCTGCTCTTCTTGTTGTTCTTGTTCTATTACCTCTTCCACAGCACTACTTACAATATTTTCTTGTCTATTACTTTTCTCTTTTTGATCTTCATTTTCAAAGTTTGTCAGAATAATCCTTTTTATTTTCGGTGCAGCAAGTTCTAAACTTACTTGCGTGATATATAACAACGGTTTTCCAACTGTTGAACTTTTATTTTTATTCTTCACACTCGTCCCTCCCACTTCCATACGTAGCTAAATAAATCGTGTACTATTATAGTTATATTCATCACGTGGTAAGAACTTTCGTTAAAAATCGTTCTTTCTCAGAACAAATAAAAAGGACAATCTCAGCATTTAGAGATTGTCCTTTAAAAATTAATATTATATTTATCCTAGGATATGATACCCTGAATCAACATGAATGTTTTCTCCTGTTACACCGCGTGCTAAATCACTGAATAGGAATACTGCTGTATCGCCAACTTCTTCTTGCGTTGTTGTACGACGAAGTGGTGCGCGCTCCTCAATTTCTCTTAAGATTGAGTTGAAATCGCCTACGCCTTTTGCAGATAACGTACGAATTGGTCCTGCAGAAATAGCGTTAACACGAATACCGTGTTGACCTAAATCGTTCGCTAAATATTTCACGCTCGCTTCTAATGAAGCTTTCGCAACACCCATAACGTTATAATTTTTCACAACGCGCTCGCCACCAAGGTATGTTAACGTTAAAATATTTCCGCCTTCTGTCATTACTTTCTTCGCTTCTCTTGCTACAGCTGTTAAAGAGAATGCACTAATATTTTGTGCAAGTAAAAATCCATCGCGAGAAGTATCTACAAATTCACCTTTTAAGTCATCGCGATTTGCAAAAGCAATACAATGTGCTACACCGTGAATAGTACCTACTTCTTGTTTAATTGTTTCAAAGCAAGCTGTAAGTTCCTCATCATTCGTTACATCACAAGGTAATACAAGTGATTCTTGTCCTTCTAATGTGTCCGCTAATTCACGAACGTTTCTTTCTAAACGTTCTCCTGCATATGTGAATATTAATTTTGCACCTGCATTATGCAAAGAGCGAGCAATTCCCCATGCAATACTTCTTTGGTTCGCAACGCCCATAACAACAAATGTTTTCCCTTGTAATAGTTCCATGATATATCCTCCCAGAAATACTTATACTTGTTATTAGTACCTGATACTATAATTATAGTACCATAAAACCGCTTAAAGGCAAACAAAAAAGTCATTAACAGAAATTTGTTAATGACTTTTGGTTTCTATAAAAAAACGCTCTAATCCTTCTTCCCAAGACGACATTTGTGAAAAACCATTTAATCTTAGCATGTTATGTTGAAAAATAGAATATTTGGGCCTCGCAGCCGCAGCCCCGAATTCTTCCGTTGAAACAGGTAATACATTCACTTTCATATTGGCGTACAAAAATATCTTTTGTGCAAATTCAAACCAAGAGCATGAACCTCTGTTTGATACGTGGTATGTACCGTATAAAGAAGTATGAATGAGCTTATTAATAACCATATTCAAATCCGCCACATACGTAGGAGAGCCAATTTGATCCGCTACAACAGATATTTCATCTCTTTCTTTTCCTAATCGCATCATCGTTTTCACGAAATTATTCCCATATTTACCATATAGCCACGATGTGCGAACGATAAAATATTTATTATGTAACTCTTTGACGAACTGCTCCCCCGCATACTTAGAGGCCCCATATATATTT
This sequence comes from Bacillus cereus group sp. MYBK5-2, assembly GCF_051915685.1. NCBI lineage: Bacteria > Bacillati > Bacillota > Bacilli > Caryophanales > Bacillaceae > Bacillus > Bacillus cereus group sp. MYBK5-2. Next base: position 473,955 of record NZ_JBQAFE010000001.1, on the reverse strand, counting down.
ATCGGCGCTGGACTATGAAATTCGTCGTATCCATCTGGTCTGGCGCCTTGAAATACATAATCAGTACTAATATAAACTAGCTTCGCCCCTACTAATTGTGAAGCAACCGCTACATTTCGAGCTCCGATTGCATTTATTCTATATGCAAGATCCTGTTCTTTCTCCGCATGATCTACTTTCGTATAGGCAGCACAATGAATAATTATATGTGGTTTTATTTCTTGTACCACTTGTTGTATTCGGGATATATTTGTCACATCTAATAATTTTTTATCAAATGGATATATATCATATTCTTCAGAGTCTAACTCTTCAAATAGTTGCTTTCCTAATTGACCGTTTGCTCCTGTTATGATAACCCTCTCTTTCATTTAACATGCCCCTTACTAATCTTTTAGTGGTTTCCACCATTCCTTATTCTTTTCATACCATTTCACCGTCTCTTGTAATCCTTGTTCAAACGTATATTTTGGTTCCCAATCAAATTCATTCTTCATTTTCTCTGCATCAATCGCATAACGACGATCGTGCCCTAAACGATCTGTAACATATTTAATTTCTTTTTTTGTTTTTCCTAAAAGATTAATAATTTGTTCCACAACTTCTACATTTGTTTTTTCATTATTTCCACCTATATTATATACTTCTCCTACACGTCCCTTATGCAAAACAACGTCAATCGCACTGCAATGATCCGTTACATGTAGCCAATCTCTTACATTTAAACCATCACCATATAACGGTAATTTTTTTCCTTCTAGTGCATTCGTAACCATTAATGGAATTAATTTTTCAGGATACTGATACGGTCCATAATTGTTAGAACAACGCGTTACTATAACCGGTAATTGATATGTTTTATAGTAAGATAGAGCTATCATGTCCGCGCTCGCCTTACTTGAAGAATATGGACTATTTGGAGCTAACGGCGTTTTCTCTGTGAACTTCCCTGTTTTTCCTAAAGAGCCATACACTTCATCTGTTGACACTTGCACAAATTTTATATGCGAATATTTTTTAATTAGTTCTAATAAAGTAACCGTCCCAATTACATTTGTATCATAAAAAGGAATCGGATTTTCAATACTACGGTCCACATGTGATTCAGCTGCAAAATTTACAATCACTTGTACGTCCCGCTCTTTTATAACATGTTCTAATAGCTCTCCATTTTGAATTTCTCCCTTTACAAAAGAGTAATTCGGGTGATCCTGAAGAGATTTTACGTTATTTAAATTCCCGCTATATGTTAATGCATCGTAATTAATAATTTTATATGTTTCATAACTTTGTAGCATGTAATGAACGAAATTACTCCCAATAAATCCAGCCCCACCTGTTACTAATATATTCATAAACAACGCTCCTACTTAAAAACTATCTTCATATTCCTCTAATAATGGTAATATCTGATCCTTATCGGACAATATAGGATCGGTTACTGGCCAAGGAATTGCTAAATCTTTATCTTCCCAAAGTAATCCTGAGTCATGCTCTGCGCTATAATATTCATCTACTTTATACATAACGATAGTATGCGGAACAAGCGTGCAAAATCCATGCGCAAACCCTTTTGGCACTAGTAATTGCCGATGGTTATCTGCACTTAAAATATATCCTTTCCATTGTTTAAATGTTGGTGATTTTTTTCGTAAATCAACGATAACATCATAAATTGCCCCTTGCATAACTTGAATGAGTTTCGTTTGTGCTTTCGGTTTTTTTTGAAAGTGTAGTCCCCGAATCGTTCCTGCCTTAGCCGAATAAGATACGTTATCCTGTACAAATGAATACGTTATCCCTAATGTTTCTAGCACCTGCTTATTATAACTCTCTGAAAAAAAGCCACGCTCGTCTCCAAACAACCTCGGTTCTAACAATTTTGCATCGGTAAAATTTGTTTCTACAACTTTCATATTCTCACCTATTCTCCGTTAAACTGTTTCCCAAAATTAATATCACGCGCTAACGTATTCGCCTTTTGAAGCGAAGCATGAGTTCCCGCATCAGTCCACCAGCCGTTCATTTCATTATAAGTAAGTACCCCTCGTTTTAAATACCAATTATTTATATCTGTAATTTCAAGTTCTCCCCGTGCAGAAGGTTTTAATTCTTTAATATAAGAAAAGACTTTCGAATCATACAAATAAATTCCCGTAACCGCATAAGAACTTTTTGGCTCTTTCGGCTTTTCTTCAATTTCAACTATTTTTCGGTTTTGAATATGTGCTACGCCAAATCTTTCGGGATCTTCTACAGATTGCAATAGCACTTTCGCACCTTCTTCTTGATTTGCAAACTCTTCAACATACGGAAGAATATCATCTGAAAAAATATTATCCCCTAATATAACTACCATACGATCATTCCCGACGAAATCTTCACAAAGCCCTAACGCCTGTGCGATTCCGCCCGCTTTATCTTGCACACGATACGTAAAGGACACTCCAAATTCATGACCACTCCCTAGAAAGCTAACAACATCCCCCATATGTTCTTTACCTGTAATAATCATAATATCTGTAATATCGCATTGTTTTAGCTTATATACCGCATGATAAATCATTGGATACCGACCAACAGGAAGTAAATGTTTATTCGTTACTTTCGTTATTGGATATAATCTCGATCCAGTACCACCTGCTAAAATAATTCCTTTCACTTTGCATCTCTCCTTTATGATGGAGATAATATATCTTTGTAATGTTCTACAAACACTTTCCGGTACTTCTCATATGTATCCGCATCAAACTCATCCCCGTTGTAATGAATACACCATAAATTTGCTTGATTTGGGATACCAATTAAATAACCAGCCCTTTGAAACTCTAAAGACTGTGACACATCATAAAAGTGAAACCCTTGAAACAAATCTTCTCGCCACGGAATATCATACTGCGTTGCCATGAATAAGCCATCAATTGCCTGAACTGACAAAAATGGTTGATTATCATAAAAAACCTGATCTAAATTTAATAATTGATAATTCCATCTTCTATACTCAATCACTTTCCCTACTAAATTTTTTCCTTCCCACCATATCCCGTTATTCGGTAAAAACTGAGCCCCAGCGACTCCTATTAAACCAAGCTTTTCATTTTCTTTAAAAAGAGATATAAGTGTAGAAAACATGTCTCGATTAATAAGATATGTATCTTGATGTATATACACTTTGTATTTCGCTGGATATGAAAGGGCTCGGTTGTATGCACTCGCCATACTTTGTGCATCTCGTATCGGAAAAATTTGTACGACATAACCAGGGGGAACAAAAATGTTTCTTATTTGGCTCTCACATTGTTTGAAAAGCTCCTCATTATTTACACAAACAACGACTAATATTGTATGATCTTTCATTTTTGTCCCCCCTTTTATTCTTCCTTATTTATATCTGACATATAGTGTTCCACAAATATTTTTCGATACTTTTCATAGTTCGTCATATTCACATCAAAATGATAATGGATACACCAAGCATCGCGCTGTACAGGTACACCAACTGTATATCCTGCTTTTTTAAATTCAAACGATTGAGATACATCATAAAAATCAAATCCGTCAAATAAGTCTTCTCGCCACGGAACATCATATTGTGTCGCCATTAATAAACCATCAATACATTCTACAGGAATAAATGTTTTTGATTCATGATACGGTTGTTCTAAACTTGCCATATAAAACAAATCATTCATATAACCAATGACCTTTCCTACAATTCCACGCCCTTCGTTCCATACACCAGTTGGAGGAACATATTGCGCTCCAACCATCCCAATCATACCAAGATGTTCATGTTCCTCAAATAATTGAAGTAACCCGTATAAAAAGGCTCTATTTATAATAAAAACATCTTGATGTATATACACTTTATACTTTGCTGGATGCGAAATGGCTTGATTGTATCCACTCGTCATACTTTTCGCATTTCGAATCGGCATAAATTGGACAATATATCCTGGCGGTACTAACAATTGCAATATATGTCGCACGCAGTTTGCATACAATTTCCGATCATTTATACATGTAACAAATAATATTGTTTTGTCTGCAGCACTCATAATTGTGATTTTTCAGCTTCAATAATATACTGAAATACAACTGTCTCAGCCATGAAGCCACTTCCAAGACGATATTTTTTACAAATTCCATATAACTCCTCAATAAGCGGCTCATACATTTTATGATCAACATATACACGATCTACTTTACTAATTGAATATCCTGCTTTTAAAAACATTCTTAGCATTTCATTGAATGTAAAGAAACGAATATGTGTTTTATCTAATAAACCATATTCTGTATACGTCCAATTTCCAGCAAGCAAGGGAGCTAATACTGAAATATGAGCAACGTTTGGTATACTTGCTAAAATCACACCATTTTGCTTTATATATGGCTTTACTTTTTCTATTACAGCCCATGGATTAAATAAATGCTCTAATACATCCCCAAATATGACGCAATCAAATTGCCCCTCCTCATAAGGAAGATCTATTTTTTCTATATCCCCTAAAATAACATGATCTAGTCTTTCCTTCGCTTTTTCTGCCGCCTCTGGAAATGCCTCAATTCCTGATACACGTGTACCGTTTTCTTTAATAGCTGCTCCCAATGCACCGCTCGAGCAACCAATATCAAGAACTTCTTTCCATTCCTTTTTTATATGCTTTAATAAATTCGGATTCGCTGCATTATAATAATGCTCGGATTTTTCTTCATATAAAGAACTTTTTTCGCGACTCATTTCACACACTCCTTATGCAAATTGAATTAGAAATATAAATCTCATATGAATTCTATAAAGTGCAGATTTTGTTCATCCCCCACTGATTATTAGCCCACAAATAGTAGTATAAAACCTTTTATTTATATTGGTTACGTTACTGATACTCTAATATATAACCAATCTATTAGAGTTAGAATAACGATACATCATTTCTAAAAAACGAAACCTATTACACTTTATATGGTTTATCAAAAACTCCCCGAAAATATTTACGGTTATATTCAATTGCAGCATTATTCGGAACATAAGAAGCTGCTAATTCATTGTAATAATACGCTTTATCCTGCTCCCCTAACCTGCTATAACAAATACACATTTGTAAATAGGGTAGCCATGTGTAGCTAGCTGGACTATGGAAAGGACTCTCCGTTGCCATTGGTACTTCCGTTGCAAGTTTAAACCAAAATATCGCTTCATTATATTTTTCTTGTTCCATATATATATATCCTATTCTTGTACAATTCTCTCCTCTAGGGACGCCATACCGAAACGACTTCACACAAGATTCGATTGCCTTCTCCCACATTCCGAGCTTTGCATAGCAATCTCCTAACTTACCACATGCATAAATTTTCTCTTCATACCATCCTTCGTCTTGATTAAGAAATGTTTCATATAGAAGAACTGCATCATCATATTTTTGGTTATCCGTAGATTCATTTGCGTAATAAAATAAATCTCTCGGACTTAATTCTTCACCTGCCGCTACAGTATTTTGAAAAATTTTCAAATTACGATTTGTTACTTTTTTTTCTTTTTTATGTGTAATAGCAACATTACTACTAAAAACCTCACCAGAAATAGCTAAATACTCATGAACCTTTCCAAACCATTGGAATTGTTTTTCACGCTTTACAAGTCGATTTCTTTTTGTACAATATAAAGGTTTCCCGTTAGAATCCATCGCAAGATGATAAGGCATCGAAACAGCATCAATTTTAGGATCTAATTCTCTTTTTAAAAGTTTCAATGCTTCTTGAGCATCTTCTAATAATACGTCATCTGCATCTAGCCACAATATATACTCTTGCGTCGCTTTTGAAAAAGAAAAATTTCTTGCTGCTGCAAAATCATCAATCCACTGGAAATCATATATGTTAGAAGTGTATTTCTCTACGATTTCTTTCGTTCGATCGACGGAGCCTGTATCAACCACTATAATTTCATCCACAATTTTTTCAACTGTGTCTAAACAACGGGCTATTGTCTCCTCCTCATCTCGAACAATCATACATAAACTAATTGTAATTCCTTGCTTGTTCAACATAATCACCCTCTTCCAAATCAATCATATGTTATACATATACTAAACTTTCCATTTTTTTAAATTGTTCAAGTAGTTTAAGATTTCTTTTCAATAATTCAAATGTCCGTGTCATTTTCTTTCGGTTTTGCATCTACTATATAATGAACGCTTTATGGAGGTGAATTTATGTCAAATAATAATTATTCAAATGGATTAAATCCCGATGAATCTTTATCAGCTAGTGCATTTGACCCTAATCTTGTAGGACCTACATTACCACCGATACCACCGTTTACCCTTCCGACTGGGCCGACCGGGCCAACTGGACCGACTGGACCGACTGGGCCGACTGTACCTACCGGGCCAACTGGACCTACGGGGCCGACTGGGCCAACTGGACCGACTGGACCTACGGGGCCGACTGGTGACACTGGGACTACTGGACCTACGGGGCCGACTGGTGACACTGGGGCTACTGGACCTACGGGGCCGACTGGTGACACTGGGGCTACTGGACCTACGGGGCCGACTGGTGACACTGGGGCTACTGGACCTACGGGGCCGACTGGTGACACTGGAGCTACTGGACCTACGGGGCCGACTGGGGCTACTGGACCGACTGGACCGACTGGACCATCCGGACTAGGACTTCCAGCAGGATTGTATGCATTTAACTCCGCTGGAATTTCTTTAGATCTTGGACTTAATGCTCCAGTACCATTTAATACTGTTGGATCTCAGTTTGGTACAGCAATTTCTCAATTAGATGCTGATACTTTCGTTATTGCTGAAACTGGATTCTATAAAATCACTGTTATCGTATATACTGCGGCAATAAGTGTATTAGGGGGGCTTACAATCCAAGTAAATGGGGTATCTGTACCAGGTACTGGGGCTACTTTAATCTCAGTTGGAGCACCTATCGTTGTTCAAGCAATTACGCAAATTACGACAACTCCATCATTAGTTGAAGTAATCGTTACAGGACTTGGGCTATCATTAGCTCTTGGTACAAATGCATCTATTATTATTGAAAAAGTTGCTTAATTTTTACTTAGCAGTAGAACTGTTATCAGTTTTACTGCTTTTTCAATTTTAAATTCAATCATGAAACATTCGCTATCTACATAATCATATTGTTGTATGACATTTTGCAGGAGGCACAAATATGGAAAGTAAATCTGCTGTTCAGCTTTATCTCGAATTGCTAAAGAAGACAATTTTATTTGAAATATGGTTAGAATATGAGGCATACTTACCGGCATCTCTACATATTTCGAAAGAACTAGAATTCGAACCAGTTACAGTCCCCCTCCCTTTATTCATTAAGCAATATGCCGAAAACCATAACTTAAAAATTGTAAAACCAAATGTCTCAAAAAGTGAACGTCATGATGGAATGGATTGGCCAAGAGCAGCACATAGCATGATTGGTCGAGAACGTATGAACCAATTACAAGAGGCGATGGAAACCGTTGTTCGTGAAAATATAGAAGGTGATTTTATTGAAACAGGTGTATGGCGCGGAGGATCATGCATTTTTATGAATGGTTTTTTACAAGCAAACAACATTAGGGATCGTAATGTGTGGGTTGCAGATTCATTTGAAGGTTTGCCAGCACCGAATCTAGAACAATATCCAAAAGATTACGGTGATTATTTACACACATTCGATTACTTACGCGTCTCTTTAGAACAAGTACAAGAGAATTTCAAAAAATATGATTTACTAAATGATCAAGTGAAATTTTTAAAAGGTTGGTTTAAAGATACTTTACCAACAGCACCAATTGAAAAAATAGCAATTGCACGGCTTGATGGTGATATGTACGAATCCACAATGGATGGTCTCGTGAACTTATATGATAAAGTTTCTAAAGGTGGCTATATAATTATCGATGACTACGGACTACCGCCATGCGCTGAGGCTGTGACAGACTTTAGAAACCAACGAAATTTAAAAGCCCCTATTACTAAAATTGATGTATTTGGCGTTTATTGGAGAAAAGAATAAAAAAGATTTAATCTATAGGAGATCCCATTTTCACTCATCCTTCTCTCACTTCTAATCCAACAAAATATTTTTTTCGGAATCTCCTTACATATAACAATTGTTTTCCTGTGTTCTCTCACTACAAATTGAAAATTTCATTAATAGAGTTACTGCATATTCTCACATAAGAAAGGGGTATACTCATGAGCGAACTTAACAAAGAAATGACTTTACTCCCCCCTCCTGAACTCGTCCAATATGTAGGTGGCGACTTCAAAAAAGTTGGAAAAGAGTTCCTAAAGCATTTTATTCAAATTGGCGCTTTAAAACCAAATGAAAAAGTATTAGATGTAGGCTGCGGCGTCGGTCGAATGGCTGTACCATTATTGAATTACTTAAATGATGATGGAGCGTATTATGGATTTGATTTGTTTAAAGATGGAATTACTTGGTGTCAAAATAACATTTCAACTATGCGTAATAATTTTCACTTTGAACATGTTGACATATACAATCAATTCTATAATCCAGAAGGAAAAGAAGATGCCTCTCAATATCGTTTCCCCTATGAAGACGGGACATTCGATTTTATCTTTTTAACTTCTGTATTTACGCATCTTCTCCCAAAAGAATTAGAACATTACGTATCTGAAATTGTACGTGTATTAAAAAAAGACGGGAGATGTTTCATTACATTCTTTCTTATAAATCCTGAATCGTCCTATTATTTAAATGCAGGACAAAGTACATTAGGTTTTTATCATCGAATCGAAAATTGCTACGTTGTAAATAAAGATATTCCGAATTTCGCAGTTGCTTATCCTGAGACAGATATTTGCAATCTATTGAATAAGTACGGCCTAGAAATAATCAATAAGCCGCATTACGGTTTATGGTGCGGCAGACATGAATATACAAGTTACCAAGATATTGTTCTTACAAAAAAAAGCTTCTGAAAGGAAGTTATGTATGATGAATGAAAAAAATCCACCTCTCGTTTCCATCCTTATTCCCACTTATAATCGGCCTCATTATTTCAAAATTGCTCTAGAAAGTGCATTGGCACAAACTTATTCAAATATTGAAATCATCATCGGAGATGATAGTACAAATGATGAAACAGCAACTTTAATACACGAACAATACTTACCAAATTATAAAAATATAACATACATTCGAAATACCCCTACTCTAGGACAATTTCACAATGACCTTATGCTCATAGAAAAATCAAATGGTGAGTATATAAATTTTTTAATGGACGATGACGTGTTTTATAAGCATAAAATACAAAAAATGATGACCTATTTTGAGCAAGATCCCAATAAAAATCTTGCTCTTGTTACTTCTTATCGAGTACGCATTGATGATCATGGAAATCTAATAGGTGATTCCCATCCAACACAAAGGTTATATAGTGAAGACACCCCATTAAACGGGATATTTTTAGGTAATTGGATGTTAAAGGGCGGACACAACATTATCGGTGAGCCTACAACTACTTTGTTCCGAAAGGAATTGCTCACTGAACCTTTTGGCACCCTTAAAGAGCGACAATATTCTTGTAGTGTTGATATGGCCTCATGGATTTCTTTACTTTCTAAAGGAAATGCAATATACATTTCTGAGCCTTTAAGTCAATTTCGCTACCATGCTGGACAACAAATACACAATAAGCTCCTTCAAGGTTGTGAAGATTTCACACACCTTGTTATAACAGCAAAAGAATATGGCTTTTTACAAAATACTACGGACTATAGAGCAGCTCTACTTAGTGCTTACCAATGGTGTAAAAGTTCCTTAAAATACTATCTTCATCAACTAGATATTTTTCCTGACGCACATGTACGTCTCTCCCATTGTTTGGATATAATTATTAAAGAGCTAAACAATTAAACTACTCTGCAAAATTAAAAATGTATGGACTATATGTGAATCATTCGTATAGTTCATACATTCTTTCTCATACTATAAAGTGAAACTTTAATCAGCTCTCACCAATCGGGCTTTTACGGGCAGTTGATCCCCCACCTAACTTCTTCGCTTTCGCTGAATTTTGAGGTGGGGGTCTTACTGCCCATTAATGCGGGATAAAATCCATTACTATAAAGAGCAGTAGAAAGGAATACCTACATTGAAAGATCCAAATTCTCAATATCAAATAGACTACGTATTACTATTTATTTTATTTGCCATTGGGATTGTTAGTTGTTGTGCTATTGCAAGTGCGCAAGCCTCTTTACCGCCATTTTTACAAAACGTCAATTTTGTACTAAAGCAAATCCAATGGTATTTCATTGGATTTATAGCCATTGGTGTTATTATGATTATCGACTTCGATCGTTATCAAAAAATTGCTTGGTATTTGTACAGCTTTGCAATGGTACTACTTATTGGACTAGAACTTCAAGTACCAGGTGCCGTTACAATTAAAGGCGCTACCGCTTGGTACAGGCTCCCAGGCATTGGAAATTTTCAGCCTTCTGAAATTATGAAATTGTTTTTAATTATCGTCATTGGAAGAATTATAGCAAATCATAATGAGAAATATTTTTCCCAAACGATACATGACGATTTTTTACTACTTGGAAAAATATTTGCGACAAGCTTGCCACCACTACTACTTATTGCAAAAGAACCAGATTTAGGAAACACAATGGTCATTTCAGCGATGCTTGCAGCAATGATACTAGTTTCTGGCATCCGATGGCGTTTTATTTTTGGATTAGTTTCAGGTACTTTCGTTGCTGGATCTACATTAATATATATTTTTTTTACTCACACAGATTTCTTTAAAGCACACATTTTAAAAGAATATCAATTAAATCGCTTCTACGGATGGTTAGCACCTTACAAATATGATGCACAAGGCTATCAATTAAGACAAGCATTCTTAGCGACTGGATCCGGAGAAATGCAAGGAAAAGGGTGGGAAAATGGACAAGTATATTTTCCAGAACCACATACAGATTTTATTTTCACTAATGTCGCTGAACAATTTGGATTTCTAGGCGCAAGTGTCATTATTTCTCTTTTTTTCTTACTCATTTTTCGAATGATTCATATTGCTTTAGAAAGTAATGACCCTTTCGGTAGTTACATTTGCGCTGGTACAATCGGAATGTTTACTTTCCAAGTATTCCAAAATATCGGGATGACAATCGGATTACTTCCCATTACAGGGATAACATTACCTCTTATGAGTTACGGAGGAAGTTCACTGCTTACATACATGATTGCGATTGGATTCATTTTAAATGTTCGCTCAAGAACGAAAATCTTTATGTTTAAATGAACAACACAAAAACGCTATATTTTTATCTCTATCCTTTTTTAGATATACTAATGAAAAATACGATGGAGGTTTAAAGATGAAATATGACATTATAGGAGATATTCATGGATGCTTCCAAGAGTTTCAAAATTTAACAGAGAAGCTAGGATATAACTGGAGTAGCGGTCTACCGGTTCACCCTGACCAACGTAAACTTGCATTCGTTGGCGATATTACAGACCGTGGTCCTCATTCATTACGTATGATTGAAATTGTATGGGAACTTGTCATACATAAAAAAGAAGCTTATTACGCTCCTGGAAATCACTGTAATAAACTATATCGATTTTTCCTTGGGCGTAATGTAACAGTCGCTCACGGACTTGAAACAACTGTTGCTGAATATGAGGCACTTCCTTCTCATAAGCAAAACGTTATAAAAGAAAAGTTTATCACTCTTTATGAACAATCACCGCTCTACCACATACTAGATGAAAAAAGAGTAATCGTATGTCACGCTGGGATTCGGCAAGATTACATAGGAAGACGAGATAAAAAAGTACAAACCTTTGTATTATATGGCGATATTACAGGAGAGAAGCATGCCGATGGCTCACCTGTCCGTCGCGATTGGGCGCAAGAGTACAAGGGGCAAGCTTGGATTGTATATGGACATACACCAGTAGCAGAACCTCGATTCGTCAATCAGACAGTCAATATTGATACTGGTGCTGTATTTGGTGGCAAATTAACCGGATTACGTTATCCTGAAATGGAGACTATCTCTGTTCCTTCTTCTTTACCTTTTGTCGCTGAGAAATTCCGTCCAATTTCATAACTACCTTACTTAGCGAAAGATTACCGTATTATTTAGGCAGATCTCATATAAAACTAGGTAAAGTAATTAAAAAAAGATGCAATAAAGTGCATCTTTTTTTAATTACACTACATATAATGTCGCAGGAGGTGACAGAATGAAGAAAAAATCTTCTAAACAAAAAAGAAAATTTCCCCCTTTATATCTGCCCATGTACGGAATTAACAACTGGTGTAGTATTCGGGCTGCAGCGATAGAAGAACTGGAAGAACAAGAGTCATCAAAAAAAAGCAAAGTAAAACCAACATATGTCTCTTTAGAAAATGCTGTGATGAGCCGCATAATCGATCGCAGAAAAATAAAGATGCAACAAAAAAATAAACAGCTCTCAAATCAAGATGAACAGGTAATACATTCTAATCAAACAGAAGAAAAGACGGAAGAAAATATTTCTGTAGCAATAAATAAAAAAGTGGAACCAGAAATTCCAGCTGCTATTATAAACAAAGTAAAAAAAATAAAAGAGGCATTGGCTTCATCGAATGATATACAAACTGAAAAACCACTCATAATTGAGACACCTACACCTGAAAATACAAAAGTTAAAAGGGGCGGCCGATATGCATATGCGGAAGGGCTTCACTCTCATGCGGAGGGCATGGCAGCACATGCGGAAGGCTTATTAACACATGCAAAAGGTTCTTTCTCTCATGCAGAAGGATCAAACTCAAAAGCAACCGGACATAGTTCCCATAGTGAGGGAAGTGAAACGACAGCAGGCGGAGCTTATTCTCATGCAGAGGGTAAACAGACGATTGCTTTAGGCGAAGCAGCACACGCAGAAGGAACCGCAACTATCGCTAACGGATCCTCTTCTCATGCGGAAGGTCATCATACATCAACAGCTCATTTTGCAGGTAGCCATATTATGGGGCGCTTCGGCACTGCAGAAGAAGCTTATTCTTGGTTTATTGCAAATGGTGTAAGCGACACCGACCATAATATCGGGGCTAAATGGCTTGCCCATAATGGAGAAATGTACATTGAGGGTGCGTCTTACAATGCAAGTGGAACGGATTTTGCACAAATGTTTGAAACCGAAGATCATAAACCTATTGATGTCGGTTATTTCGTTACATTTAGTAGCGAAGAAAAAATTCGGATAGCTACTTCACACGACTCGTTCATTTTAGGAATATCTAGTGCAACCCCTGCCCTTATAGGAAATAGCGGGGCTTTAAGTTGGGAAAAACGTTATAAAACAGATAACTTTGGAAAACGCCAATATGTATGGACGGAAACCGAAGAAATACAACCTCTTTTAAATACAGAATGGGATCCAACTCGCAAATATGTAGCAAGAAAAGATCGCGCCGAGTGGCTTCCTGTCGGATTAATTGGACAAATGTTAGTACGTGATGACGGCACTTGCGAAGCACATGGATTTTGTCTTCCAAATGACAATGGCATTGCTACAAAAGCCGAAAGTGGATTTTTCGTTATAAAGCGTACGGGTGAAAACCAAATTTTAATATTATTCCGCTAAGAAAAAAGGGAACAAAATTCTTTATAATATAAGAATTTTGTTCCCTTTTTAAGTATGCCGCAACACTTCTTGCATATCGCTTGGAAGCTTTATAGTGAAAGACACCTCTTTCTCTAAAATAGGATGATAAAACGTCAAAGATTTACTATGAAGTGCTTGCCGTTTCATTTCATCCCTTCTCCCTCCATATAAGCTATCACCAAGTAATGGATGTCCTATATGAGCCATATGCACACGAATTTGATGCGTTCTTCCTGTCTCAAGCTCAAGCGCTACATGTGTCTTATGATATGTACTATCAATTACTTTAAAATGAGTAACTGCCCTTTGTCCATCCTCACAAACCGTTCGCTCAATAATGCTATCAGATTTTCGACCAATTGGTGCATCAATCATTCCTTCTCGTTCTACAATCTTTCCGTGAACAATTGCTTCATACGTTCGTTTCACAGCTTTTTGTTGATGCTGCTTCGATAAAAGATGATGCACGAAACGATTTTTTGCAATAAGCATAAGCCCCGAAGTATCACGATCTAAACGTGTTACGATGTGCACTGTACTTGCAAGATGCTGCTTATCATAATGAGATAACAGCGCATTGGCAACACTTCCTGCCGGATGTTCTCTAGACGGAATCGTTGACATATTCGCCTCTTTATTAATGATAAGAACCGCGTCATCTTCATATATAATGCATAAAGGAATATCTTCTGCCATCATCCCTTCACTTCTTTCCTCCACTGGAAAAAAGACACGTAATTCTTCACCAGCACGCAACTGATGACGAACACTCGCATGTTGACCATTTACTTCAATTGCTCCGCCATGAAACTTTATATCCGTTAAAGCGGCTTTAGAAATACCTTTCGTTTTCAAAAATTCCCTAACTAAAGTTCCCTCTTCAGCCGGCCCTATATCCCATTTCAATGTAAATCTGTTCAAATATATAACCCTTTCTATTTATCTGCAACAAACGAGTCACGAACTCGTTTCCAGAACGGGAATGGGCGGAAACGAACAAATCGTACTTTCTCGTTTGCGACGCGATACTGGATTGATTTCACATCTTGATGAACCATCGTTAAATGATCCACTGTAATTTGTAAGTTCATTCCTGCAGCTGGCTTTAACACACATGTATGATGCTTCGGCAATACGAGTGGCGATCCTACAGTACGAAATACACGATTGTTAATGGACGCCATTTCTGCAATTTGAATCGCTTCAATAGATGGGTGAATAATTGCTCCGCCAAGCGCTTTATTATACGCGGTACTTCCTGAAGGAGTAGAGATACAAAGGCCATCTCCGCGGAATGTTTCAAAATATTCTCCGCGTATTTCTACTTCTGTTACTAATGTACCTTCTGCACTTTTTACAGTCGCCTCATTCATCGCTAAATACTGTGACTCTTTACTTCCATTCACATAGCGAATAATAACTTCTAAAAGCGGATATTCCACCACTTGGAATGGTGTTTTCGCAATCGCAATTACTAATTTCTCTACTTCTGTTGGTAACCAATCTGCATAGAAACCTAGATGTCCTGTATGTACACCAACAAATGCTGTTTCATCCAATCGATTATAATAACGATGAAACGCATATAAAAGCGTTCCATCTCCCCCAACAGAAATTACAATATCGGGTTCCTTTTCATCCATTATAAATCCAAAATCTAGCAAGTACTCTTTCATCGTGCTTGCCAGTGTATCTGATGATTGATCTCCCTTTGACATAATTGTAAATTTCATCGCCCAACACCCTTTAGTTTATGATTCGGAATCTTTCGTTTCTTGCTTTCTTGAAAAAGCCTTTTGCGCTTCTTGAATTTCAAGACGAATAGAAGACATTTCTTCATCTAATAAAAACGCCGCTTCAGCTGCACGTTGCAATCGTATTTTAATATCTTCAGGAAAACGTCCACTATATTTATAATTTAAAGAATGCTCAATTGTTGCCCAAAAGTTCATTGCTAGCGTGCGTATTTGGATTTCTACCAATACTTTTTGTTCACCTTGAATCGTTTGAACAGGATAACTAATGACAACATGATAAGAACGATAACCGCTATCTTTCTTTTGCGTGACATAATCACGTTCTTCCACGATTTCAAAGTCATTTCGTTTTCGAAGATATTCTACAACAGGCTTAATCTCATCAACAAATTGACACATCATTCTAAGCCCAGCAATATCCTGCATATCTTCTCTCAATCGGTCTAGCGGTACATTTCTCTTCTCCGCTTTATCAATAATACTTGCAACCGACTTTACCCTTCCTGTTACAAACTCAATTGGAGAATGCTCTGTTAACATTGCAAATTGAGTACGCATTCCTTTTAGTTTCACTTTTAGCTCTGCCACCGCTTGGTGGTAAGGTGCTAAAAATTCTTCCCAATTTCGATTCATTTCAACCACCACCAAAATCAATCCATTTGCTTATAGAAATACTTTTTCTACAGCAGTTACTAATTCTTCTCCGTAATTTGCATTACCTTCAATATTTTCAACTAAATATTCTACTTCTTCTTTTAATCCTTCTAATTCCATTTCAATGTCATTCACGCGAACGAACATAACCACATCGTTATTCATCGCTTCATGCATTGCTTCCCAGCATGTGTGCGGAATACTTACATAAATGAAAGATGATTCATTTTCTAAGATATATAAAAATGATAAATTGTCTGAGTCTACAAGTACGTGATTACGCGCACTTAACTCCTTTACCTCTATTTCACTATTTTCCGCACAAAAAATAAGAGCATTCTCTCTCTTTTCTACGCTCTTAACTTGGATTTTATTTTGCATGCTCTAACTCCTCCATCTCAACTTCCTGTCTTACTTAACAGTATTATTGTATCATAACATGGACGCAAACAAATAAAACATTGAACCAAATTTATGAAAAAGCGATAATGTGTAAAGAATTATTTTTCAAAAGGAGATTATACAATGACACAAGAAATTGAAATTGAATTCAAAAATATCGTTACAAAAGAAGAATTCGATACATTATGTAAATCGTTTTCTATTGAAGCATTTACAAAACAAGTGAATCACTACTTTGAAACACCTGACTTCTCGTTAAAAGAAGTTGGCTCTGCACTTCGTATTCGTCATAAAGGAGAAACTTATACGTTAACGTTGAAACAACCTGCAGAAATCGGTTTATTAGAAACGCATCAAGTCGTAACAGAAGACGAAGCAAAAATGATGATGGAAACAAACACAATCATTCAAGGAGCAGTAGTAGATCAATTACACAAATTACAAATTCCTGTTTCTGCTTTAACATATATGGGTAGTTTAACAACAGAAAGAGCAGAAACATTATTTAAAGGCGGAACGCTTGTCTTTGATCATAGTTTCTATTACAATCACGATGATTATGAAATTGAATTTGAAGTGCAAGATGAAGAAACAGGAAAAGCTGCATTTATTCATTTATTAACGCAACATAACATACCTGTTCGCCATACAAATAACAAAGTAAAACGCTTTTTCCTTGCCAAACAAAAAAAAGCACGCTAAAGTGAAAATTCCACTAGTGAATATGTTTCACTAGTGGATACATCTCACTAAAAAAGTTTACACCCGTAGAATAAGCAAAGAATCTTTGAGAAAGCTGTTTATTTGCCCTCTCGAACATTCCATTGCTACAATAGATATACATTTCATGGAAAAAGGAGTTTATAAAGGATGAGCAAGCAACCGATGACACCATTTGAAGCAATTGGCGGTGAACAATGCATTGCAATATTAGTAGATACATTTTATTCCTATGTCAGTAAACACCCTGACTTATCTCCCATCTTCCCGGAAGATTTAACAGAAACCGCTAGGAAGCAGAAGCAATTTTTAACACAATATTTAGGTGGTCCTAATTTGTACACTGAAGAACATGGTCATCCTATGTTAAGAGCACGCCATCTTCCGTTTGAGATTACTCCAAAACGAGCAGAGGCTTGGCTATCATGTATGGAGCAAGCAATGGATGATACTGGAGTTCATGGTCATATAAGAGAGTTTGTTTTTGAACGTTTAGCATTAACCGCTCAGCATATGGTTAATACTCCAAACGAAACAGGTGAAGTGTAATGGATAAGCAGGAAGCAAAGCATATAAATATGCCATCTCCTTCCGCATGCGAGCATAAGTCTGTAGAAGCATATTTATTTATTGATCCACTTTGTAAAGATTGCTGGGAAATTGAGCCTTTTATTATTAAACTATGGCTTGAATACGGGAAATACTTCTCTATTCGTCATATCGTAACAGGAAAAGTGGATGGAACGAACGCTTCCTCACACAAATGGAATAAACCTGCTAATATTCGATTTGTGTGGGAAAAGACAACCAGTTTACAAGGTTTTTCATGTGATGGAAAGGTACATATGCAAGAAGCATCGTCAACACCATATTTAGTTTCGATGGCAATTAAGGCAGCGGAGTTGCAAGGCCGAAAAGCAGGTTCGAAGTTTTTGCGAAAACTCCAAGAATACATTTTCCTTGAAAATGTATCAAACCCTGACTGCGAACTATTACTTGCATGTGCGAAAGATAGCAATATTGATGTAGAAGAATTTAAAAAAGATCTACATTCTGCTAGTGCAAAAAAAGCTTTCCAATGTGACTTGAAATTCACGAATGAAATGCATATTACAGAAATACCTTCCCTCGTCTTTTTTCATGCGAACTCAGATGAAGAAGGTATTAAAATCGCTGGAAATTATTCCTACGATGTATACGTACAATTATTGAAAGAACTTGTAAAATGTGAAATTGAGCCAGAACCATTACCACCTTTAGAAGTGTTACTAGAAGCAACACAATTTATATCTTCAAAAGAAGTAGCATTTATTTATGATTGTCCGCAACAAGAAATTGAACGCGAACTAAAAAAATTACAACTGAAACGAAAAGTACAAATGATAGAAGTAAAATGCGAACGTTATTGGAAATGGATAGCAAAAGAAAAAGACCTGGTGTAAACACCAGGTCTTTTTCTTTACGGCTTATAAAAATATTAAAGGGGATGGGAGAAATTTTCACGTTCAAACAAAGGGGTATATGTTTGTATGTGAATTCGTTCACGCTTATTATATTACAAGATTCGACGTCAGATGACAACCCCTTTTGTCGAATTTCACACTTTTGTCACATTCTAAACGTTTTCATTTTTGAATAAGCTATAAAAAAGGTCATTTAGGGGGTTTATTTATGAAAAAATCTTATATTGCTCTTCTCTTTCTAGCTGTCATCGTTTCTTTTTTCTTGTACATCCTCTCTCTACTACAAGCTTTTCCTAAAATTATTGCCTTACCTCTTTTATTCGGAATCATCGTTATCACTCTCTCTTATTTCAATTATAAAAAACGATTCAAAGGGTTTTAATTTTAAAAATCAGTCGTAAAACTATCCTTTCAGTTAGAAAAACAAAGAAATTCACCTTTCTCTCCGACAAATATCGACATTGAATCTATTCAACAAAAAGACGAGGATACAATCCCTCGTCTTTTTTCATTACTTTTCTTCAAATAATAATGCTTCTAATTCATTTAATTTCTCTTCAAATACTTGTAGTGCCTCTTTTACTGGTTCAGGAGATGCCATATCTACTCCTGCTTTTTTCAGCACTTCAATTGGATAATCAGAGCTTCCTGCTTTTAAGAACTCGTTAATATAACGTTCTACTGCTGGTTGTCCTTCTTCTAAAATCTGTTTAGATAGAGCTGTCGCTGCACTAAATCCTGTTGCGTATTGATATACGTAATAGTTGTAGTAGAAGTGTGGAATACGAGACCATTCTAAACCAATCTCTTCGTCGATTACTAAAGCGTCACCGAAATATTTCTTATTTAAATCATAGTAAATTTCCGTTAACATGTCTGGCGTAACAGCATGTCCTTCTTGTACTTTCTTATGAATAATATGTTCAAACTCTGCAAACATCGTTTGACGGAATACAGTACCACGGAACCCTTCTAAATAATGATTTAATAAATATAGACGCTCTTTCTTATCTTCTGTCGTTTTTAATAAATAATCATTTAGAAGTGCTTCATTACAAGTAGATGCCACTTCTGCTACGAAGATGGAATAATCACCATATACGTGCGGTTGTGTTTTTCTTGTATAGTAACTATGCACCGAATGACCAAACTCATGAGCAAGTGTAAATAAATTATTTACATTATCATGCCAGTTCATTAAAATATACGGATTTGTTCCATATGCACCAGATGAATATGCCCCGCTTCGTTTTCCTTTATTCTCATACACATCTACCCAGCGATTTTCATATGCCTCTTTCAAAATATCAACATATTCATCACCAAGTACGTTTAAAGATTTTAATAAAAGGTCTTGCGCTTCTTCGTATTTCACATTCATTTTCACTTCTGGTACAAGTGGTGTATATAAATCATACATATGAAGCTCATCAAGTCCTAGTGCACGCTTACGAATATCGATGTAACGGTGTAATAAATGTAAGTTGTCATTTACTGTTTCAACGAGTTGATCGTATACTGCTTCCGGAATATTATTATTGCTCAGTGCAGCTTGGCGAGCAGAATCATATTTACGAACACGCGCATTGAAATTATTACGTTTTACTGCTCCGCTTAACGTACTTGCGAATGTGTTTTTAAATTTTCCGTACGTTTCATATACAGCTTTAAATGCATCTTTGCGAACACGAGGATCATCACTTTCTAAAAACTGAATGTAACGGCCATGTGTAATTTCTATTTCTTCTCCGTCTTCCCCTTTAATAGATGGGAATTTTAAATCCGCGTTATTCAACATACCAAATGTATTGCTTGATGAACTCATTACTTCAGATGCTTCCGCTAATAAAGCTTCCTCAGCTTCTGATAATACGTGCGGGCGTTGACGTGTAATTTCTTCTAATGCATGTTCATATACACTTAAATCTCTATTTTCCTTCAAGAATGTTTGCAATGTATCTTCTGAAATCGATAAAATTTCAGGCACAATATACGCTGTGCTACTAGATACTTGTGAATATAAATTTGTTGCACGATCATTTAATGCTTGATATACAGAGTTTGTTGTATCTTGATCGTAACGCATATGAGCATATGTATATAACTTACCTAATCGCATTGATATTTCATCTTCATATTGCAATGCCTCAAGTAAATTGTCCGCAGAGTCACCAAGTTTCCCTTTAAATTCAGTTAACTTCGGTAATAGCTCTTTAATAGCTTGGAATTCTTTTTCCCATTCTGCATCCGTTTGGAAAATATCTTCTAATCGCCACGTACTTGCTTCTTCAATCTCGTTGCGATCTGGTAATGCTTTCGCTTTGTTTTGTTCAGACATTCTTTAAGCCCTCCTTTAAATATCTCTACTTAAGTACAATTCGTTTTTTTCTTATGTAATTCCTTCACAATCATTCTTTATTATATCCGCTTTTCCTCCTCTCATGTTAAAATTTGCCTCAAATAAAGATAGCGCATGTATTAAGCAAATCTCATCATGTTTCATAATTTCCTCCTCTGTTTTTAACATCACGGCATCCCTTATTTTTCGGTACGTATAAGTTCCCACTTTACGTAAAACACCTATATAGCATAAAAATGTCATATATTCAGTAACTGCCATTTTCCATATGTGCTGCGAAAAGTACGGAAGTATCCGCCTTTTCGTATACCTTTTTACATAACTACACACGTATTGAAGAGAAATACACTCTCCCACTGCAAACTCCCCTATACACTTCATATATAGAAAAGCTTGCCATATAAATGGGTTTGTTTGAAAAGCAAATGCAGAAGGGAGTGGAACACCAATTTCAGAAGGAAAGCTCGCTGGGGTACATTTAAATTGATATAAGAGGCGTAATAATGACTTATAATTATAATTCCAAATCGGTAAGGCATTTTGGCGAAAGTTTTTCTTTCTCTTCTTCCACTCTTCACCCAATCTTTCTTTCCCGAAAGGAACAGGAGAAAAAAGCATTTCAAAAGTAGTCGCATCAGTTGGTAAATATATAGTATGTGAGAAAAAAACATTTGTAGAAAAGGGAGTGACAAATGCACATTTCATAAATGATTTTTGTTTCGGACAGAAGAAAATAAGAAGTGGCTGAGGATAAGATTGTAAGGAGAAAGCCATAAGTGAGGAAAATTTCATCCAATATGCAGATTGCTTTTTCAATTGATTTCCACCAACGATCCAAATGACCTGTATACCAGCTTGCCAATACGAATATGTTCTTTTGTACAGCTGCTCTATAGCGAGGTTTGCACATTGGTATTCAATTGCAATTTTTCTACCCGCCCTCTCTACAAAAACATCTGGTCGTTGCTTAATTTCTGGGAGGTAGTACTCTATATCCACCTGAAAGTTTTGACGTTTGAACCATCTATATAACAATTCTTTACCATGCATATGATACTTTGATTCCGCTTCATAAAAGGCAAGACATGAATCCACTTTTTTATGAGCAAAATGCCAACTTTTTTGTTTCCCTAATTTCATTTGCACTTCCTTTCCGCAAGCTACACAAAAGAATCGTTCTTGTTGACGCATACGGCGCAAAAGCTCTTCATTACAATTATAGAGTAAATGAATTTTTTCACCGTTTTCTCTTTTAGCGATAAATATCGTAATCACACCCTTTCAGCTCCTTATATTCTACAATTTGTTACAAATTCCTTTTAAAAAAGAGATGTCCCAATTTCGGACATCTCTTTTTATAATAAAGGTGATAATAATCGGTACGTTGATTCAACAATTCGTCTATGAAGACGTCTTTTATGAAAATGATCACCATGAATTTCACTTGATTCTTCTAAATCATCTTTAAAGTCTTGAACAAGTTTTCGAATGCTATCTGTATCATATAAAAAGGCATTTACTTCAAAATTCAAATGAAAACTTCTCATATCCATATTAGCTGTCCCAATTGAAGCTAAATCAGAATCAACGATGACAATTTTACTATGAAGAAAACCTTTTTCGTATTCATATATCTTTACTCCTGCATCTAAAAGCTCTGGGAAGTACGATCTCGATGCGTAAAAGACAGTACGCTTATCCGGTTTACTCGGCATTAATAAACGAACATCAATACCAGCAAGTGCAGCAACCTTTAATGCGGATAAAATATCATCATCCGGAATAAAATACGGCGTTGCAATCCAAATTGATTTCCGAGCAGAAGCGATCATTGCGAAATATAAATGCTTAATCGTTTCCCACTTATTATCGGGGCCACCTGCAACTAGCTGCACTCCTCCCCAATGATCACCCTCAACTGCTTTTGCTTGTAAATATTCAGGGGCTAGCACAGCCTCTCCAGTCATATAAAACCAGTCTTGAAGGAAAATAAGTTGTAAACTTTGAACCGCTTCACCACGTAAATACAAATGCGTATCTCGCCAAAAGCCAAAATATTTATTTTTCCCTAAATACTCATCACCGATATTTAATCCGCCTACAAACCCTTCGTTCCCATCAATCACAACAATTTTCCTATGATTTCGATAATTAATCTTATCGTTTAAAATCGGAAAGCGCACAGGAAAGAATGGAATCATTTCTACACCTGCATCGTTTAATTCTTCAATATACGATTTCGATAACTTAAAACTTCCAACCGCATCATATAAAAAGCGAACAACAACGCCTTCTTTCGATTTTTGTATTAAAATATCTTTAATTTCTGTTCCTAATTTATCATCACGCACAATGTAATATTCCATATGAATGTGATGTTTCGCTCGTTTTAACCCATTTAAAATAGCCCGAAACGTTTCATCTCCATTTGTTAATGTCCTCGTTTCAGTTTGAAATGAAATATTTAAAGCTCCTAATCGATCCGCTAAACGAAATAACAGTTCTTGATGCTTATGATTGCGTAAAATTCGTTCTTCGTAATCTTCATGCCCTTTATATTGTAAAAACGCCTGTTCATCAAGTAACGCCTTCTTTTGGAACATTCTTTTTCTTCGAAAATTTTGTCCAAATAATAAATAAGCAAAGAAACCAAATACCGGAAAAATCCCTAAAACAATTAACCATGTAAGTGTTTTAGATGGATGTCGATTTTCTAAGAAAATAACGCAACCAATTAAAAACGCAGATACTGTAAATAAAATACTAATAATACCTAAAATCGAAACATCTTTTATCCCAATCACATCTGAATAAAATGCTACATCAATAAACATACGTAACGAAACAAATAATGCGAACAATAGCAGTATAAAGAAAATCAGCTTTAACGTATTTTTCATCTCTTACCTCCTAACTAAGAAAGCTTTCCTATTCTTCATATAAAAAGCCGATTTCATACTACAGAAATCGGCCTACGTTTTAGCAGGAAAATTATTGCGAATCGTTTCAAGCGCATGCTCTTTCACAATTTGTTTTCCATACTCACTTACACGATGAATTGTTAAAGTTGATTCTTCTCCATATTCTAAAATAATACTTAAAATACGATCGATTTCTTCTTCATCATGTAGCACTTCATCGAATTCCACATATACATAATAGCGGTCCTCAAATGAATACAGCTCATCTTTTATATCTTCAAAGATAAGACGATGACTTAATGAAATGACATCTTCAAAATCATTAAATTTAATTAAAAAGCCAAACGTACCATCTTCATTAAAGTTTGTTCCTGTTTGTTCTTCTACCTCTTCGACTAATTCTTGTTGGAATAATGATTCGATGCCTTCATCTAGAGGAATATCTATAATTTTGTCTACCCCTATCGGTAGTTCCAGCTTTTGTCCGTCCTTTGAAAGCTCTGCTTTCGTGACAAGTACTTCAATCCCTTTATCGACTGCTTGCACTTGAATCCATAACGGTCCATCAATAAAGAAATCGTCATGATCACGAGCTTCGTCCATCATCTCCCAAAAGAGCTCTTCACTTCGTTCGCGATCATACCAAATTTCTTCACGATTAAATCCTCTATCCTCTATATCAATGTACGTAATAAAAAATTTCATCGTATGATCATTAATTCTTTCAATATCCAAAATACAACTCTCCCTTCCTGCTTAGAATTGTTATGAAGGGATTCCCCACTCATATGACAAATCAATAGATCCTTGTACTCTCATTTTATGATAAGATTCTCCAGAATGGAAATAAAATCGATTTATTTTACAAAAATAGTTATATGCCTATCTTTCCTCGATAAACTACATAAATATATTATTATAGCGATTTCTTACTTACAAAAAATTTGGACATACATTTCCACATTCCCCCGTACACTGTAATAAAGTGAAACTTCTATTAGAAGAGATTATTTAACAACAACTTTCTTCATCACATACATATAGTTCGCTTATTAAAACATCATAAATGGAGGCAGACGAATGGACTTAGAGTTTTTAACATCCGTACTAATGATTGTCGGTATCGATGTTGTATTAGGTGGTGACAATGCAATCGTCATCGCACTAGCTAGCCGAAATTTACCTGAATCGAAACGAAATAAGGCTATTTTGATCGGTACTCTTTTAGCGATTGTACTAAGAATCATCCTTACTATACTAGCTGTCTATTTACTCGACATTCCATTTCTACAATTGATTGGCGGGGTTTTACTTACATTAATTGCAGTCAATTTATTAACCGATAATAGCAACGATCTTTCTTCTATTCAAGGAAAAACAACTTTATTTCAAGCTGTGCGGACAATTGTTTTCGCGGATCTCGTTATGGGGTTTGATAATGTTATTGCCATTGCAGGTGCAGCTCACGGAAGATTTTTACTCGTCATAATCGGCTTACTCATTTCTATCCCGATTATTATTTGGGGCAGCAAACTTATTTTAATACTTATGGAACGATTTCCATTCCTCATTTATTGCGGGGCAGCGATTCTTGCCTATACTGCAGGAAAAATGGTTACACATGAAGACAGACTTGCAACCTTTTTTCATAACAATCCAAGTTTCACTACAAGCATTCCTTATTTGTTCATTTTCACTATTTTATGCATCGGCTTTATCGTACAACAAGTTCGATTACGCAATGTGAAACATTAAAAAAAACCTTCTACTATATAATAGGTAGAAGGTTTTCATATTATTATAATTAATTTACAAGACGTTGTGCTTCACGTAATTGGAACGTTCTTACTGTACGTGGTAAGAAACGACGAATTTCGTCTTCGTTGTAACCAACTTGAAGGCGTTTCTCGTCAATCATAATTGGACGACGTAAAATCCCTGGATAGTCACGAATCATCTTATATAAATCTTGAAGTGGTAAAGACTCTAAGTTTACATTCAATTCTTGGAAAACTTTCGAACGAGTAGAAATAATCTCATCCGTTCCGCTTTCTGTCATACGTAAAATCTCTTTAATTTCCTCAATCGTTAATGGATCTGAGAAAATATTACGTTCTGTATAGGGAATATGATTTTCCTCTAGCCATAATTTCGCCTTTCTACAAGACGTACAGCTTGGAGAACTATATAATGTTACCATACAAAGCTCACTCTCCTTAAAGAGTACAAATTCTGTACTAAATACAGTTTTAATTTCTAACTTCAGCAATTTTTCGCGATAACTTGTCTTATTGAAAAGTACAAAAATCGCATTTCATGTAAGCAACAACTTATAATAAACAACAATTACTTTTAATAAGTAACTTCTATAATCATTATACAATAGATTTTGCAAGAAATATACAGTAAATTTCCTGCTAGTTGAGAAAACTCTTCCGTGCATTTCACTGCTATGTAACATGATTACGCTCACTTCAGCTGTACTTTAACAATAACTTTCAATCCTTTTACTACTCACTTCTCATAGATTTTTCATATAATATATAGTTATTTATCTATAATCTTCCCTATGAAAAAGAGAACGTTTTCTTACTTTTTCTTGATAAATCAATTAAGAAATGTAAGACTATACAAATGAGAATAAAAAGGAACATTTGTTCTTATTTTAACAAATATCCTCCCTCCTGTCTACACGATTTCTAAAGTAAATTAAATATTTTTCTGACATTTCTTTCTTTTTCATTTTTTATCTCATACAATAAACATACAGACAGGCAAAGGGGGAGTTTTCAAATGATTGCTTTTTTTATTGATTTTATTACGGTTGCTGCCCTCATCATCGGAATAACAGCATTGATTGGTGTCATTACAAATAGCATCGGCGAAAAGCTCTTTGGTGGAAAAGAAAAAATGAAGTTTGTTAACAAAAGTTTGGGTGTACAATCTGGCTGGAACCAAGTTGGCGGAAAAGGCATTTATAAGAAACGAACGTATTAAAAAAAAGCAGGCGATCGCCTGCTTTTTTTCTTATTTCTCTACTGACGCCCATTTAAAGCTTAAATCGCCGCCATATTTATGGTTATACATATTTTTAATTGAATCTCTTTGTAAATATGCTCTACCACGTTGATATACTGGAACGATCGCAGCATCATCAAGTAACATTTTTTCTGCTTCTAATAAGTTCTTCCAACGAGCATTTACATCGCTTCCATCTTTTTTCGCCTTCATAATGATTTCATCGTATTTTGGATTAGAGTACTTCATCTTATTTTGTGACCCATCTGTTACAAACATATCAAGATATGTAATTGGATCTGGGAAGTCCGCACTCCATCCAGAGAATGACATGACATAATCGCCCGCATCTTCTAATTTTAGTTTTTGTGCGAATGGTTGTTGTTTAATTTTTACTGTTAAACCTGGTAAATTCTTTTCTAATTCACCTTTTAAATATTCACCAGTTTTCTTTGATAACTCTACATCTTCATTTAATAATTCTAATTCGATTTCATTTTTACCAAGTTCTTTTTTACCAGCTTCCCAATATTTCTTCGCTTCTTTCACGTTTGGTTTTACAATATCCCCGTTTACAGCACGGAAATCTTTTTTATCTGGTCCTTTAATGAAGTTATCAGGAATTAATCCTGTTGCTGGCTTAGAACCGTTATTTAATAATGTATCCACGAATGGCTTACGGTCAAAAGCAAGTGAAATTGCTTTACGAATATTTTTATTTGCTAAAGCTGGATCTTTTTGATTTAAACGAAGGAAGAATACAGATGTATCTTCTACTGTTTGGAAATCTGGTTTTCCTTTATATTTATCAATAAACTCCGCTAATAACGACGCTCGATCAATTGCATTTGTTTCATATAAGTTAATTGGCGTAGATGTATCTTTTACAATATTAAAGTTTACTTCTTCAATCTTCACTTCTTTATTGTCCCAATATGACGCGCTCTTTGTCATTTTAAAGCTACGTTCATGTTGCCAATCACTTAATGTAAATGGCCCGTTATAAAGCGTTGTATTCGCTTCCAAACCAAACTTCGTACCTTGCTCTTTCACAAACTTTTCATTCACAGGATAGAAGATTGGATATACCATTAAATCTACAAGGTATGGAATTGAATTATCTAATTCCACTTCTAATGTATAATCATCAATCGCCTTTACCCCTAATTGATCCGGACTCATCTCTTTTTTATTAATTTTCTCTGCATTTTTTATATCATACATAATGTACGCTGATTTCGCAGCTGTATCTGGGTTAATCGCTCTTTGCCATGCGTATACGAAATCTTTTGCCGTCACAGGATCACCATTTGACCATTTTGCGTCTTCACGTAATTTAAATGTATATTTTTTACCATCTTCTGATTTTTGGAATTCCTTCGCTACACCAGGAACTAGCTTATCATCTTTTCCTAAACTGTATAAGCCTTCCATCGTATTACCCATTACTCTTGAAGAAACTGCATCAGCTGATAACGCTGGATCCATCGTTGGAATTTCTTGCGTTTCAATTAAGTTAATAACTTGCTTCGCACCGCTTTTCCCGCTATCCCCTTTTGCGTTCGCTTGCGGTTCATCTTTTTGGTAGCTACATGCCCCTAACATCATGCTCATTGCTACTGTTGATACTACAAAAACTGGCATCTTTTTTTTCATACTTCCACCCTCCATAAAAATGTTAGCCCTTTCATTTTCAAACAGAAAGAAATATATATATGTTCTAATAATTCATATTATACACACAAATATATTTTTTGTATATTTATATTTCTATTTCATTAAAATTTCCTGTTAAAAAATAAATCTTTGTAAACGTTTCATATTGCTGATCATTCTTACTAAAGTGTTAAAAACAATATTTTTTATACTTTTCTAAATTATCAGAGAAAAATGAATTTTATATCTCATAATACTTTATGTATAATTATCCTTTTGTTTTTATCATAAAATAGCACTCTCTTCATAATAAAAATATGTAGGCTAAAATGAGTGCAAAGGTTAAGAAAGTATGTTACGATACATTTTGCTAAAAATAGATATCGGTAAAGAGGGGACGGACATGGCAGCAATTCAGGCAAAAAACGGGCCTACTGAGAAATTAAGTTTATTCTTATTAACATGGCCTATTTTTCTAGAAGTTTTTCTTTTTATGTTAATGGGGATCGCTGATACTTTCATGTTAAGTGCATTATCAGACGATGCTGTATCTGGGGTTGGTGCAGCGAATCAATACCTCCATATCGCTATTTTGGTACTAGAAGTCATCGGGAACGGCGCAGCTATCGTCGTATCTCAATACCTCGGTTCCAAACGCTTTATGGAAGCATCTAAAATATCAGCATTAGCCGTCACATTAAATTTAATAGTTGGGCTCGTTATAAGCGCTGGTTTTCTTTTATTTTCGAAACATATGATGCTCGCAATGAACTTACAAGGCGATGTACTAACGTATGCGCAAAACTACTTATCTATCGTCGGAGGAGCCATCTTCCTACAAGCTATTATTAACTCATTAGCCGCAATTATCCGTGTACACGGTTTCACAAAGCAAGCGATGTTTATTTCACTCGGAATGAATATGATTCATATCGCTGGAAACTATGTACTCATTTTCGGGAAATTTGGTTTCCCTGAGCTCGGTGTACAAGGGGCTGCCATTTCTTCTGCTGTCAGCCGACTTATAGCGCTTATTGTTTTCTTCTGGTTACTATACCGCGTTATGGAATATCGTGTAAAATTACAATATTATTTCACCTTATCAAAAGAATATATCGGGAAAATTTTAAAAATCGGGATTCCATCTGCTTTTGAGCAAGTTATGTATCAAGCTTGTCAAATTGTCTTCTTATACTATGCAACATATTTAGGAACGGAATCGTTAGCGGCTAGACAATACGCTACGAACATTTCTATGTTCACTTATTTATTCGCTATTGCAATTGGTATGGGAACAGCCATTATTATTGGCCGCCTCGTTGGTGGTGGCGAAAAAGATGAAGCATACGAACGCTTGTGGAAAAGTGTAAAATGGGCGATTGGTGTAACTTTATGTATGGTCGCTCTCGTTATTACATTCCGTACACAATTAATGGGACTGTTTACAGATAATCCGTACATTATCGGGTTAGGCGCAAGTGTTCTTTTACTAAGTGTACTACTTGAAACGGGACGTACGATGAATATCGTCATCATTAATTCGCTTCGTGCAGCTGGTGATGCAAAATATCCTGTTTTAATCGGTGCCTTCTCTATGGTGTTAATGAGTTTACCACTAGGTTACTTTTTCGCCTTTCATTTAGATATGGGGCTCGTTGGTATTTGGCTAGCAATCGCCATCGACGAATGGACACGTGCCATTATTATGTTCTTCCGCTGGAAAAGTAGAGCATGGGAGCGTTATGCACTTGTTAAACCTGAAGAACAAGAGGAGAATGTTTCTGTTCAAGTTCAGTAATTTTGCATATGGATATCACTAATGATACATGAGATTTATATCGGCGATTCTTTAAATATATCGACTGACCGACAAATGTATACAATTCTTTTATATAGTAGAAAAAGAGCCATCCTTCCATAACAGAAGAATGGCTCTTTTTCTTATTGATAAATCTCTTTATATTTCTTGTACTCCGCTTCCGAACATAGTACGAAATGTCCTGGGCGAATTTCACGCATTGTTGGTGCTTCACTACCATAATTATGCTGTGATGGATCATATACGATACGTTTACGATTGCGCTCATAATCTGGATCTGGAAGTGGAATCGCTGATAATAGTGATTTCGTATATGGATGAATTGGATTCGCATATAATTCATCACTTGTTGTTAACTCAACGATTTGGCCACGGTACATTACACCAATACGATCACTAATGTATTTTACCATTGATAAATCATGGGCGATGAATAAGTATGTTAAACCTTTTTCTTTTTGTAACTTTTTCAGTAAGTTTACAACTTGCGCCTGAATCGATACGTCAAGTGCTGAGATCGGCTCATCGGCAATGATAAATTCTGGGTCTACAGCAAGCGCTCGAGCGATACCGATACGCTGACGTTGTCCACCTGAGAATTCGTGTGGGAAACGGTTTGCGTGCTCTTTATTTAAACCAACTGTGTTTAATAGTTCATGAACACGGTCCATGCGCTCTTTTTTACTTTTCGCTAATCCGTGAATATCAATACCTTCTGCGATAATATCCCCTACTGTCATACGAGGATTTAATGATGCGTATGGATCTTGGAAAATCATTTGCATTTTACGGTTGAATTTCTTCAGTTCTGCGCGTGATTTCTTACCATGTACGTTTTCACCATCGAACAATACTTCACCAGCAGTTGCATCATATAAACGAATAATCGTTCTTCCAGTTGTCGATTTACCACAACCTGATTCTCCTACAAGACCAAATGTTTCTCCGCGGTAAATATCAAATGAAATATCATTAACCGCTTTGACAACACCACCACTCACGTCGAAGTGCTGCTTTACATTTTTTACTTCAATTAATTTCTCACGTTGTTTAGTCATGTTGTTCACCTGCTTTCATTTGAAGAATGCGTTTTTCAACGACTGCTGGCGGTTTTACTTCTGGAGCTTGCTCGTGAAGTAACCAAGTTGCCGCATAGTGCGTATCACTTACTTTAAATAAAGGTGGGTCCATTTCAAAATCAATTTTCAGTGCCTGCGGGTTACGTGGTGCAAAAGCATCTCCCTTTGGCGGCTTCAATAAATCTGGAGGCGTTCCAGGGATTGCATATAACTCTTCTTCTGAACCATCTAAACTTGGCATAGATGCGATTAAACCCCAAGTATATGGATGTTTCGGATTGTAGAAAATTTCATCTACAGTTCCAATTTCAACAACTTTACCAGCGTACATAACTGCCACTCGGTCCGCAACGTTTGCTACTACACCTAAGTCATGCGTAATGAAAATGATTGCTGCTTCTGTTTTTTGCTGAATGTCTTTCATAAGTTCTAAAATTTGCGCCTGAATCGTAACGTCTAGCGCTGTTGTCGGCTCATCGGCAATTAATAATTTCGGGTTACAAGCTAACGCCAT
The DNA here is from genome assembly GCF_051915685.1 of Bacillus cereus group sp. MYBK5-2. Lineage (NCBI taxonomy): Bacteria > Bacillati > Bacillota > Bacilli > Caryophanales > Bacillaceae > Bacillus > Bacillus cereus group sp. MYBK5-2. The sequence continues at coordinate 441,910 of NZ_JBQAFE010000001.1, read as the reverse complement.
CGCAATAACTACACGCTGTCTCATACCACCTGAGAATTGGTGAGGATATTGTTTTAAACGAGCTTCTGGATTTGGAATACCTACAAGGTCAATTAATTCTAAAGCAACTTTACGTGCATCTGCTTTACTCATCCCTTGGTGTTTAATTAGACCTTCCATAATTTGATTTCCAATTGTCATCGTTGGGTTTAATGATGTCATTGGATCTTGGAAAATCATCGCGATATCTTTACCGCGTACTTGCTGCATTTCTTTTTCTGTTAATTTCGTTAAGTCACGACCTTCAAATACGATTTCACCATTTTTAATGCGTCCAGGAGGATTCGGAATTAATCCCATTAACGCTTTAGAAGTAACTGATTTCCCTGAACCAGATTCTCCTACAATCGCCAATGTTTCTCCTTTTTTCAAATCAAAAGTAACGCCGCGTACAGCTTGTACTTCACCTGCATGTGTATCAAAGGAGACTTGTAAATCTTTTACCTCTAACAATGTTTTCATCTTTGCCTCTCCCCTCTTTTACTTACGCATTTTTGGATCTAACGCGTCGCGTAATCCGTCTGCCATTAAGTTAAACGCTAAAATTAATATACTGATGACAACCGCAGGGATGAACATCATATGCGGATACGTTTGAATAGATTTATAACCATCATTTACAAGAGAACCTAGTGACGCAAATGGCGGCTGAATTCCTAAACCGATGAAACTTAAGAACGCTTCACCAAACACCGCTGATGGAATTGTAAACATTGTCATTACGATAATAGGTCCCATTACGTTTGGAATTAAATGTTTCACAATTAATTGTGTATTTGTTGCACCTAATGTACGAGATGCTAATACATATTCTTGGTTTTTTAACTTTAAGATTTGTCCACGAACAATACGCGACATCCCTATCCAACCTGTAATCGCCATCGCGAGTGTAATTGACCAAATACCAGATCCCATAATGATTACCATTAAAATAACGATGATTAAGTATGGAATACCGTTAATAATCTCCATAATACGTTGCATAATGTTATCTACTCTACCGCCGTAGAATGCTGAAATACCTCCGTATGCAACCCCAATTACTAAGTCAATTGCTGCTGCTAAAAGAGCGATATATAATGATACGCGTGTACCTTCCCATGTTCTTGTCCATAAGTCACGGCCAAGATCATCTGTACCAAACCAGAAGTACTCTTTAATATCACGTTTTTCATATTGGTCAACACCATATTGATCTGTACCGTCAAATGGTAACCAATGAACATTTTCAATAACTGGAATTTTTGGTGGTAATTTCGCTCGACCTAAATCTTGCTCTTTATACGAGTGTTTACTTACCATCGGTCCAAAAATCGCTAATAGTGCAATGATAACTAATAATACAAGGCCAAGCATCGCACCTTTATGTTGGAATAAACGTCTTCTTACATCTTGCCAAAACGTTAGGCTTGGACGGGCAATGACTTCATTATCAACATTATTTTGATTGGCTTGTTGAAATAAATCTGGAGATAATTTTTGTACATCTTTCATCATTTTTTCCCTCCCGCTAAACGAATACGAGGATCAATAATTCCGTATAAAATATCGACAATGAAAATAACTAAAATGAAGATTGCACTATAGAAAATCGTAGTTCCCATAATAACTGTATAGTCATTTAAAGTAATCGATTTAACGAATTGTTCCCCAAGTCCTGGTACAGCATAAATTTGCTCGATAACAAGTGTTCCTGTAATTAATGCCGCAACCATTGGTCCTAAAATTGTTACAACTGGAATTAACGCGTTACGAAGTGCATGTTTGACAATGATAACGCCTTGGCTAATTCCTTTCGCTTTCGCTGTTAAAATGTAATCGGCTTGCATAACTTCAATTAATTCTGCACGAGAGAAACGTGCGATTGTTGCAATAACTCCCATCGATAATGCAATTGTAGGCATTACAGTAAACTCTGGTCCTTTCCAGAATGCTACTGGGAACCAGCCAAGTTTTACCCCTACGAAATATTGCAGTAATGCGGCGAATACGAATGATGGTACCGACATTCCGAGTACCGAAATAACTGTTGCACTATAATCTACCCACGTATTATTACGAAGTGCGGCAACAATACCTAAAATTAAACCGATAAATGTTCCTAATATAATCGCTTGTAAACCTAATTGGGCTGATGGTCCAATACGATCCACAATCATGTCTGTTACTGGGCGGTTATCATATTGGAATGATACCCCTAAATCACCTTTTGCTAGGTTACCTAAGTAACGTGCGTATTGAACTGGTACCGGATCATTCAATCCGTATTTTTCAAGAATGATTTCTTTTTGTGCCGGTGATAGCTTCTCCTGGTTTTTAAGCGGAGAACCCGGAAGTAATTTCATCAAAAAGAAAGTCATTGTAGTAATTAAAAATAATGTCAAAGCCATGTACACGAAACGTTTTAATACATAACGTCCCATATCAAGCACCTCCCCGTTTTTCTCAAAAGCAATAAGATAGTTTAAAATATTCTTACTTTTATTTTTTTAAAATAAGAGCATATGCCCATCATAGGCATATACCCTTGTAAACGATGGAAAAAAAGATTATTTTTGTTCAACAGATGCCCATTTGTAAGTTAATTTACCACCATAGTTAATTGGGATAATATCTTTTACGGCACCTTTTACTACATACGCTGAACCTTTTTGGAAGATTGGAGTGATAACTGCATCCTCTTTAATTAACATCTTCTCTACTTCTAGAAGGTTGTCCCAGCGAGCTTGTAAATCTTTTGTATCTGTTTTAGCTTTTAGGATTAACTCATCATATTTCTGATTAGAATACCCTGTTTTATTTTGAGAACCATTCGTAACAAACATATCTAAATATGAGATTGGATCTGGGAAATCTGGTCCCCAAATACCAAACGCAATATCATATTGCTGAGAATCTTCTAATTTATTTTTTTGTGCGAATGGTTGCTGTTTAATTTTAATTGATAAACCTGGTAAGTTCTTTTCCATCTCACCTTTTAAGAATTCCCCAACCTTTTTAGCATCTTCATTATCAAAGTTTAAGAATTCTAGTTCGATTTTATCAGTTCCAAGCTCTTTCTTCGCTGTTTCCCAAAGCTTTTTCGCTTCTTTTGGATTTGTTTCAACTAGCTTTCCATTTTCAGCTCGGAAATCTTTTTTATTCGGACCTTCAGCGAAATCTTTTCCAACAAATCCGTAAGCTCCAATTGCACCGTTATTTAAAATAACTTTTGCAATGTTATCACGGTCAAAGGACATTGAAATTGCTTTTCTTAAGTTTTTATTACTTAAGTACTGATTACTTTGATTAAATCTTAAGTAAGCAACCCCTGCTTCTTTTCTTGTTTGGAACTCTGGACTTTTTCTAAACTTATCAACAAATTCAGACGTTAAAGCCGCTCGGTCAATCGCGTTTGTCTCATATAAATTTACATCAGTTGCTGTATTTTTTACAATATTAAAGTTGATTTCTTCGATTTTAACCGTTTTATTATCCCAATATGAAGGATTCTTCTTGAATTGGAAACTTTGTTCATGTTTCCAATCACTCATAACGAATGGACCGTTATATAATGTTGTATTTGCCTCTAAACCAAATTTATCACCTTGTGCTTTTACAAAGTTTTCATTTAGTGGGTAAAATACTGGATAAACTGTTAAATCGATAAAGTAAGGAACGGGATTGTCTAATTCTACTTCTAATGTATAATCATCAATCGCTTTTACACCTAATTGGTCAGCAGGTAATTCTTTTTTATGAATTTTCTCTGCATTTTTAATATCGAACATAATGTACGAATACGTTGCTTTTGTATCTGGATTTACTGCTCTTTTCCATGAATACACAAAATCTTTAGCTGTTACAGGTTCCCCATTCGACCATTTCGCATCTTTTCTTAATTTAAATATGTATTTCTTCCCATCATCTAGCTTTTCGACATCTTCTGCAACTCCAGGCATTCTCTTTTGATCTTTGCCAATACGATATAAACCTTCCATCGTATTATTTAATGCTGTAGAAGATGAAGAATCAGATGCTAATGATGCATCCATTGACGGAATTTCAGATAACTCTGTTAAATTAAGAATCTGTTTTCCGTTACTACTACTCGTAGCGTTCTCTTTCCCTTTTGCTTTTGCGTCATCTTTTTGGTAGCTACACGCGCTAAGCAACATACTTGCAGTTAAAGTTGATGCAAGTAATAACGGTATCTTTTTCTTCATGTTGTGTTGCCTCCCCTAATTGCACTTCCTGTACCCTCACTTGTTAAAAAGTAGAATTGAAAGAATAATCTCCAAGTTTCTACAATTTTCATTATACATATAATATAACAATTGTGAATATAGTTTTTTGTTTTTTTGTTAAAATTTTTAATAAAATATTTATATTTTTAATTTTTCGTAAAGGGATACATTAACATTGCTACCATCATCTTAAAATCAGACCTTTAATTGCATATAATTTTCAAAAAATTAATCCTAGTACTTATTATAGCTTTTATAGTATAATAATTCTAGTAATATTTTGACGGAGGGGAATATTTTGAATAAAGTTTTTTTTCATACTTGTATACTAATTTTTATAGCGATGATTGCTTCTAGTATTGGTGCATTCCTCATTTCATCTCAATTTTTGTTGAACTTTGTCAACATTTTGTTTTATATTGCACTGTTTTTTATTCTGATCGGCGGTTTTTTATACATATTTCAAAATGGTTTTTTCAATGTAACCATTTACGCATTCCAAAGAGTATTTGGTACGAACAAAAAGATTGACTCTTTAATTGAAGAAGTCGAGGAACCTACAGATAAGAAAGAACGTATTTATAAAACATATTCATTCAAATGGACATATCCAATTTGTATTACAGGTATCTTCCTTGGGTTGTTCTCGACCCTCATTAGCTTTACTATTTTGATGTAGTTTGCAAACACTATCCCATATGATATAATAATCAGCAAAACATTTTGTTATAAAACTTTAGTTCTTTCATATTAAAAGAGCTCAAGTAACAATAAATAAATTTATATGTATGCGATGATAAAGAAGAGTACATATTGAGGCAATTTCAGAGAGCTTGTGGTTGGTGTGAACAAGTAATTGTACAGTATGGAATGGGCTTTTGAGCACCAAACTGAACCGAAAGTAGTAGGCTTTGGCGTTATATCCAAACGTTATTATGGATTAGAGAGATTTCACAGTAGTGAAATAATTAGGGTGGTACCACGGTCCATTCGTCCCTATAGTTTTTTGGGATGAATGGGCTTTTTTGTTTGCCTTCTCTTCCCCACATCACGCATTCTATTTTAGGAGGAATTACTTATGTCAGTTATCTTTTCTGGTATTCAACCAAGTGGAACGATTACACTTGGAAACTATTTAGGAGCAATGAAGCAGTTTACAGAGCTTCAAAATGAACACGACTGTTATTTCTGTATTGTAAACCAACATGCGATTACAGTACCTCAAGATCCCGTCGGGCTTCGTAAAAACATCCGCAGTCTTGCTGCACTTTATGTAGCATGCGGCATCGATCCTGAAAAAGCTACTTTATTTGTACAATCAGAAGTACCAGCACACGCTCAACTAGGATGGATCATGCAATCTGTTGCTTACGTTGGAGAATTAGAACGTATGACGCAATATAAAGATAAAGCTTCTGGTAGAGATTCAGTTCCAGCTGGATTACTTACGTATCCACCATTAATGGCTGCTGATATTTTACTTTACAACACTGAAATCGTGCCGGTTGGTGATGACCAAAAGCAACATATCGAATTAACACGTGACTTAGCAGAGCGTTTCAACAAACGTTACCGCGAAATCTTCACAATGCCTGAAATTCGCATTCCAAAAGTAGGAGCTCGCGTTATGTCATTAACAGAGCCTACGAAAAAAATGAGTAAATCTGATCCGAATCCAAAATCAATGATTAGTATGCTTGATGAGCCAAAAACAATTGAAAAGAAAATTAAGAGTGCTGTAACTGACTCTGAAGGTATTGTGAAATTTGATAAGGAAAACAAACCTGGTATCTCTAATTTATTAACAATCTACTCTTCATTCTCTGGAAAAACAGTTGAAGAAATCGAAGCAATGTACGAAGGAAAAGGATACGGCGACTTCAAAGGCGACCTAGCGCAAGTAGTCGTAGAAGCAATTCGTCCAATCCAAGACAAATATAACGAACTAATCAACTCACCAGAACTAGACGAAATCCTAGACAAAGGTGCAGAAAAAGCAAACCGCGTTGCATTCAAACAACTACGCAAAGTAGAAAACGCAATGGGACTAAGCAGAAAACGTAGGTAACATATAAAGCGGAGGCGACTGCTTAGCCCTGACGGCTAAGGTTCTTTCCCACAGAAGGTGCTTTTTACCTTCTTGTGGGGAAGGTTCTTAGACACGAAGAGCTTGCTGCCGGAGCTGGATTTCTACAAAAAGCGGAGGCGGCTCGTTTAGAATGTGAGGGGGATGGAGCTCCTGACGTAGAGGCGCTTTTTGCCTCGCAGGAAGGCGCGAAGCCACCGAACATTCTTGCTGCCGGAGCTAGATTACTACAAAATTAAAAAACCGCCAATTGGCGGTTTTTTAATTTACCTTTTGCTCATTTTCCATTTCCCATAACTTTTCAAAAAATGGCTGTCCTTTTACGAGACGCTCGCATAATTGTTCGTGCTTATCAGACCAGCCTGTTTTCGCTTCATCATACAGCTTAGCCCAAATATCTTCAAATTCCATATGTTGAACCATTCCATATGCTGATGGATCCCACTCTGTGAACCAATAGCGAATTTCTGCTGTGTTTTTCGTTGTATGTAATTGATCTAACGCCATAAATAATAATTGTTTTAACTGTCTTTCTTTACGAGTCAAGCCATTCATAATGAAAGGCGATGGTGATAAAATATGATGTTCTTTTTCTGTTTCTTCTACTTGGAACTCATACTTTTCTGCTTGTACGTTTTCTACCATCTCATATACCATCTGCTCTTGACGTGGTATAAGTCTACTTTTGCGAATAGGTACATTGTAACCAATTGTGTCAATGGCAATAATGCCTTTCCCATCTGTAACAACAAAGCAATACTCTTGCTGCAAACGTTCATGATTTTTACGAATATAAGCCTTATGATGTACGTCTTCCAGCATTTTTTGCGGAAGCTCTAACAATTCGTTCTCGATGTAATGATATAATGTGGCATCTACTTTTAATAATGGCACTTGATCTAATAGCTCAATCGTATCATCTTTCCGCCATTCGTAAAAATGACAAACGTTATACCCATTCTCTTCACCTTCAAACCAATTTACCCATACATCATGTAGATATAACATTCACTACCCCTCACTTCACTACTGTTTGTACCAATCATTATGTTCATTTTTGCTTAACTTTATTCCACTTGAGGAAATATATTCTAATTATTATTTTTTCTTCTATTAATACTAAAAAAACAGGAAATAGAACTCCTGTTTTTTTATATATGAAATGTACTTGCTTTATTCAATATTTCTTTTGCATCTATAGATAATAAAGAAAGTGTATCTTCTCCTTCCAAAGTTACACAATCTTTGACAATATGAAATCCAAGCGCATAGCCAAGCATCTTCGGATAAGAGTGAAAGCCATTTAATAAGATGTCATGTTCCCTTGTTCCTCGTTTTATACTTATTCTTTCATGTACAACATTTTTCCAATAATAAACAGCCTCTTCTTTTGAAAGATACGCCGTCCACGGTGCATTGTTTTTTTCTGTATACCTTTCTGTTACTGCTTGTTCCGCTAGCCCTTCCATAATCATCGTATCAAGTAATGTATATTCTGTTTCTTTCGTCTCAATTTGATGTAACCTGCATATGTGATGATATTCATGCGCCAATAACACTTTTAATTCTTCTACCGAATTCCGCCCACATACGAATAAGAAAATAACATGACGCATAGATAATCCAGCCCTACCGTTATACTCTTCTTGTACAGTTCGATTATAGGAATCTGATAATAAAATAAAGACAGGGACATCTGGGCCTTTTAACCAATTTTTCAGTTTATCATACTCCAGGCTCAATTCTTTCCAAATTTCCTTTTCCTCTAATTCTTTAATTTCCTTTTCTCCGCGCATGATCGGGCGATACATCCCTTTTGAAATTAAAAAGCGATACAACCTTTCTTTTGGCAACGGAATATACTTCGTAAATTTCTCACAAAGTTTTTCTGGCCGTCCATAATATAAATGTAGCCATTCAGCTGTTTCAACAATCCCCATCTTTATCCCTCCTTTTTCTTATGTATATGCTACAGGAGAAAAAGGCGTAAAAATAAATAAGGAGTTTTTTCGCAATCTATTGCGAAAAAACTCCTTATTTCATCGATTATTTATACGATTTAAATACTAACACTGCGTTATGACCACCGAATCCTAATGAGTTACTTAATACTGCATTTACTTCTTGGTGTCTCGCTTGATTTGGTACGTAATCTAAGTCACATTCTGGATCTGGTGTCTCATAGTTAATTGTTGGAGGAATTACTCCGTCTGTAATTGATTTAATAGAGAAAATCGCTTCAACAGCACCAGCTGCTCCTAATAAGTGACCTGTCATTGATTTCGTTGAGCTAATCGCTACTTTATACGCGTGCTCGCCGAAAGTTTCTTTAATTGCCATCGTTTCATATTTTTCATTCGCATCAGTACTTGTACCGTGCGCATTAATGTAATCAATATCTTCTGGCTGTAGGCCTGCATCAGCTAAAGCTTGACGCATTGCACGCACTCCGCCTTCCCCACCAGGAGCAGGCATTGTAATATGGAACGCATCTCCAGTTGCACCATAACCAGCAATTTCCGCGTAAATGTGAGCACCGCGTGCTAATGCGTGCTCTAATTCTTCAAGAATTAGAATACCTGAACCTTCACCCATTACGAAACCGCTACGGTTTTTATCAAATGGACGGCAAGCCGTTGCTGGGTCTTCATTAAATGTTAATGCTTTCGCTGAGCTAAATCCTGCGAATGCCATACTTGTTAGCGGTGCTTCTGCTCCGCCTGTAATCATTGCATCAGCATCACCACGCTGAATTGCTTTAAATGCATCACCAATTGAGTTTGCACCAGATGCACAAGCCGTTACAGAACAAGTGTTAATTCCTTTTGCTCCTGTTGCGATTGATACTTGACCTGCTGCCATATCTGGAATCATCATCGGCACGAAGAATGGGCTCACGCGGCGTGGGCCTTTCTCAGTAAAAATCTTAAATTGTTCTTCGTATGTTTCCATACCGCCAATACCAGATCCAATCCATACACCAATTCGAGGTCCGTTTTCTTCTGTAATTTCAAGCTTTGCATCTGCAACTGCCATTTTCGCTGCTGCTACTGCATATTGTGTAAAGCGATCCATACGGCGCGCTTCTTTTTTATCAATATATTTCTCGACTTCAAAGTCGTTAATTTCCGCTGCTACTTTTGCTGGAAATAGTTCTGGATCAATTCTTGTAAGTCGCCCGATTCCAGATACACCCTTTTTAATGTTTTCCCACGCTGTTTCAACATCTGTACCGACCGGTGTAACAGCTCCTAGTCCTGTAATTACGACCCTCTTTTTTTCCATACAAAATACACTCCTTTTTTCTCTCAGTCCTTATTTACCCCAACGAAGAGCAACTGCTCCCCATGTTAATCCGCCGCCAAAACCAACAAGTATAATTAAATCACCGTCTTGAATACGTCCGTTTTGCAATTCCTCTACCATTGCAATCGGAATGGAAGAAGCTGATGTATTACCGAACTTCTCAATCGTCATACTCATTTTTTCTTGTGGTAAATTTAACCTCTCTCTTGCAGATTCCATAATACGAATGTTTGCTTGATGCGGTACTAAGAAATCCACATCTTCCTTCGTAAGACCAGCTTTATCTAAAACGCGAAGACAAGAATCACCAAGTTGACGAACGGCAAATTTAAACACTTCTCTGCCATTCATCATAACATACTCGTCTTGATAAAGGTGCTTGCCGCCACTTCCGTCTGCTCCTAATTCAAAAGATAGAACGCCTTTACCTTCTGAAACAGCTCCCATTACGACAGCACCGGCTCCGTCTCCAAATAGTACTGCTGTATTTCGATCGTTCCAGTCTACAATTTTAGAGAGTTTATCACTACCAACTACTAATACATTTTTATACGTTCCTGTTTGAATAAATTGCTGCGCTGTAATCATTCCGTACATAAAACCGGCACATGCTGCACTTAAATCCATTGCAGCTGCATGTTTCGCTCCTATTGCTTCTTGAATTACACAAGCAACTGCTGGAAAAGCACGATCTGGTGTTACTGTTGCTACTAAAATAAGATCGATATCCTCTCCGCTAATTCCTGCATCTTCAAGTGCTTTTTTAGAAGCCTCTACGGCCATATATGAAGTATCTATTGTATCATCGGCAATGCGTCTTTCTGCAATTCCCGTTCTCGTACGAATCCATTCATCGGATGTTTCCATTATTTTCTCTAAATCGTGATTTGTGACTACTTTTTCTGGCACATATCTTCCGATCCCTAAAATGCCCACGTTCACATCGCAGCCCTCCGTTTTATATCAAATATTATGACTTGGTACTAATTTTAAAACATAAATGTATTTTTGTCTAGAATATATTTCGCATAAAACAGAAAGCTAACGCATTATTCACGTTATTTTTCATTAAAAGAAACAGAAACATACCTCTAAAATATAAAAAGACTCAAACCGCTTCTATCCACGGTTCGGGCCTCTCTTCCATCTTAAAAAGATGCTTTTTATTCTTGATCTGCTTTCCTTCTAAACTAGAGAGTTCTCCTCACTACTTTTCCTTTATCCTCTTCATATCTCTGGTTTTCCCCCCCAGGCGAGAATAAAAAAGGCCCTGACCGCTTCTATCCACGGTTCGGGCCTCTCTTCCATCTTAAGAAGATGCTTTTTATTCTTTTTATTCTTTTTATTCTTTATCTGCTTTCCCAAGCTCATAAGCTTCGTTCATAACTTTCATTAACAACTCTAACACCGGCTGTGCCTTCTCCATATCAAGTGCAATTCCATTATCATCTAAAATTGCCTTTGCTTCCGGTAAATGCTTCATTGCGATTTGTAAAAACTGCATGCTTTTTTCGTTCATATTATGCTCTTCCTCTCCATTAAAACTTTCACATACAATAGTGTAACACGCGTACTACTCTTCGTATAACTCTTTATATTTTTTCATGTGTGCCAGTTGCTTATTTAAACCGTATTCTAACGGAGTATTTCTTTTTATTGAAATTACCTCGATAGCCTCATCTCTTACTTCGTTATTATTTTTATTTACTTTATCATCCGCGCGTAAAAGATTCATACCTTTCTCCCATAATGACTGTTTACCACTAAGTAAATTGTATATACCAAGATGCGCCCCGTTCGTTCCATTTTCCCATAAGTATTCACATACATCTTCAACGTAAAGTAAATCATTCCCCTTTTCCTCAATCGTACAACGGCACTCTTTTTCACCTAATTCTGATAAAATAAGCTGATGAAACATCATAAAGGACGGTTGCCACGGTCCATATAATGTTGGAACTCGAAATACACTATATTGTAAATTCCCTTTTTTCAATCCTTCTTCTACTTTCAAAAATAGTCGCTTATTTTCGGATTCATCTGTACTGCCTACTTCAATAGAAGAAATTAAATTTAACTTCACTTTTTGTTCTTCACACATTCTTATAATTCGCTTTAAATATTGTAATATGACTCTTTCATTCCGAAATCCACTTTGCTGATTTGGCTCATATAAGCAAAAGTAAACAGTATCGAATCTCTCTTCCTCAACCGATCTCCATCCATCTTCATCTCTTATCGAATAATACGTAAATAATGCATTTCGCCCAATTAATAATAACTTCTCTTCATTAATTTTCGTCATACTATCGAATTCATCAAAATCAAGACCATATACTTCCACTTCTTCTGCAATCATTTTATTTACAAGGTGATAACCTACAAACGTAAGTGCACCTACAATTAGCACGCGTTCCATACCACCAACCCTTTCCCTCTGAAACAAATAGCTCCTCATTTATGTATATGGGAGCTTCATAATTCTTCTTCATATTTTTTAAAGAAATCGGTCGTTTGCCTAACCATTTTATATTTCACATCTTGCAGATGGAACAAGACAGAAGTATCACATTGATTTAGTTGCCTCATTTTCTCATATCTACGCAACTGCTGTTTTCTTCCTCTTTTTTCTTGTGTTGATACGAAAATTTTAACAGGTACACAAGATGGAAGAAGCGTAAATGATTTCTTATTTATTTTTGATTCTAATTCTTCTTCTTTGGCATCATACGCCAAACTTAATTCCTTCACGAGTCTCTTGTAAAAAAACTTATGCTCTTTCTCAAACTCCACATATTCTGGTAAATCTAAACACGGATTTAACATAATGACAGAGCGTATACACTCAGGGTATTTGTTCATCATTTCGAGTGCTACAAGTGCTCCCATACCATCTGCCATAATGTGCATTTTCGCATTCAATGTCTCTTTTCTCAACACAACGTCATATAAACGTTTCGCTAGACGAACAGATTGGTCGTTTCCCCAATGTCTTCCGTATAAATTAGAAGAAAAGACTGTGTAGCCTTGCTCAATAAGGCCATGTAAAAAATAAGATCTACCCGCATGCTGTGTCCATAAACTTGTACCATTCTCAATAAAGTAGTTATAATCACCGAGGAGCATAACAGAAAATCCATTTGGCTTCTCCGGTAAATAAATGACACATGGTTCTTTTTCTAAGTAAAAAAAACGTTCCGTAATACTCATTTTTCCCCCGCCTTATTTTCTAAACATATAAAACCACTCTTTTATAATGTATGAACGGAATGCAAATTTGCGTTGAAAAATCTACAAATATTTTTCTATATTCTTTTTTCAATTGTGTTACAATAAGGACAGATTGAACGAATAGAGGTGTAAAATATGCGTTTCATTTGGGCATTAATTTGGTCGTTCTTACTTGTACATATGATGAGCTATGTAATCGGCTCTATGACTGGCGGTACATACGACTTTAACCAAGCGTCTATTTTCTCAGTTGTTCTTGCTGTGTTAGTACTAGCAATTTCAGCTGCAATTCCAAACGAGCCAGTAGAACAACACTAAAAAAAGAGTCCGGATTTTATCCGAACTCTTTTTTATTTTTATTTCACATGAACGACTAATTCGTTATTTTCTACATCAACAACTACGTGACTATTATCAGTAATTGTTCCTGCAATTAATTCTCGTGCTAATTTCGTTTCCACTTGACGCTGTACGTATCGTTTTAATGGACGAGCTCCGTACATTGGGTCGAAACCGGCTTCCACAACAAATTCTTTTGCTGCATCTGTTAATTCTACTGTAATGTGACGGTCAGCTAGACGACCTTGTAGTTCTTTTACAATTTTATCAACAATGCCTTTAATTTCATTCGTTGTAAGAGGTTTGAATAAAATAATTTCATCCACACGGTTTAAAAATTCAGGGCGGAAATGTCCTCTTAATTGCCCCATTACAAGGTCTCTTGATTCCTCTTTAATGGAACCATCTTCTTCTAATCCATCTAGTAAATGAGCAGATCCAATATTTGAAGTCATAATAATAACTGTATTTTTAAAGTCCACTGTACGGCCCTGTGAATCTGTAATGCGTCCATCATCTAACATTTGTAATAAAATGTTGAATACTTCTGGATGTGCTTTTTCAATTTCATCTAATAAAACAACGGAATATGGTTTACGTCTTACCGCTTCTGTTAATTGACCGCCTTCTTCATATCCTACATATCCAGGAGGTGCACCAATTAAGCGAGACACGGCGTGTTTTTCCATATACTCAGACATGTCAATGCGAATCATTTGCTCTTCACTATCGAATAAAGACTGGGCTAACGTTTTTGCAAGTTCTGTTTTACCAACACCTGTTGGTCCTAAGAAGATGAAAGAACCAATCGGGCGGTTCGGATCTTTAATACCAGCGCGAGCACGAAGAACTGCGTCTGACACTAAGCTTACTGCTTCCTCTTGTCCGATGACACGCTCTGATAAGATTTGCTCTAAGCGTAATAATTTCTCGCGTTCACCTTCCACGAGTTTCGCAACAGGAATACCAGTCCAGCGTGAAACAATATCTGCAATTTCTTCTTCACTTACTTCCTCACGTAATAAACGATTTTCTTGTTTATTATGCGCGCCCATTTCTTCCGCTTCTTTTAACTCTTTTTCAATTGCGGGAATTTTCCCGTGACGAAGTTCGGCTGCTTTATTTAAATCGTAATTGCCTTCTGCTTCTTCTAATTCACGACGCAAACGTTCTAAATGTTCACGTAAGTCACGAACTTTGTGAATGTCTTCTTTTTCTTTCTCCCATTTCGCTCTCATGCCACTTGCAACTTCTTTTAAATCCGATAATTCACGTTGCAATGTTTTTAGACGCTCTTGGCTACCACGATCCGTTTCTTTCCCAAGAGCTGCTTCTTCAATTTCCAGCTGCATAATGCGGCGCGTTACTTCATCTAATTCTGTTGGCATAGAATCAATTTCTGTACGAATTGTTGCACACGCTTCATCAACAAGGTCAATTGCTTTATCTGGTAAGAAGCGATCTGAAATATATCGATCTGATAAAACAGATGCTGCTACAATCGCACGGTCATGAATATTTACACCGTGATAAATTTCAAAGCGTTCTTTTAATCCACGTAAAATGGAAATCGTATCTTCAACAGTTGGTTCTTCTGCTAATACTTGTTGGAAACGTCTTTCTAGCGCTGGATCTTTCTCAATATATTTGCGATATTCATCGAGCGTCGTCGCCCCGATACAATGCAGTTCACCGCGCGCAAGCATCGGTTTTAACATATTTCCTGCATCCATGGCTCCCTCTGTTTTACCAGCTCCAACTATTGTATGAAGTTCATCAATGAATAATAAAATGCGTCCTTCACTCTTTTTAATTTCATTTAATACAGCTTGCAGACGCTCTTCGAACTCACCACGGAATTTCGCACCAGCTACGAGTGCACTCATATCTAACGCAAAAATCGTCCTATCTTTCAATCCTTCAGGTACATCCTTTTTCACAATACGCTGTGCTAGCCCTTCAACGATTGCTGTTTTACCAACACCTGGCTCCCCAATTAAAACCGGATTGTTTTTCGTTTTACGTGAAAGAATACGAATTACACGTCGTATTTCACTATCACGGCCGATTACAGGATCAATTTTCCCTGCTCTCACTTCCGCCACTAAATCACGGCCATATTTTTCTAACGCTTCATAAGTTGCTTCTGGATTTTGACTCGTCACTCTTTGATTCCCCCGAACTGTCATTAAAGACTGTAATAAGTTATCTTTCGTAATATGCAATCTTGTAAATAATTGATTTATATCGCCTTTTTCTTCAGAAAAAGCAAGCAATACATGTTCTACTGAAATGTAATCATCCTGCAGTTTTTCTGCTTCTTTCCCTGCTCTTACAAGCAGTTGTTGCAGAGCGCTCGTTACATACAATTTTCCAACTTCTGCACCGCTCCCCGTTACAGAAGGTTTCTTTTTAATTAAACTTTCAGCACCTTGCTTTAATGCTTCTATATCAACATTCATTTTTTGAAATATACGTACCGCTAACCCATCTTGCTCTTCTAATAATGCAAGTAATAGATGAACAGTATCCACCTCTTGGTGATGATGAGATACCGCTAAAGATTGGGCACTCATAATCGCCTCTTGTGTTTTTGTTGTCATTTGATTTAAGTCCATCTTTACAGCCCTCCAAAAGTTTGACTTTCTTTGACCTTTGATTTGATTATACGCCAACTGACTTTTTTATACAATAATTTTGCCTATGTATTTTCAAACTTATTATTTGAAAAAGAAAAAGAGAGCATTCATTATACTGCTAAAAAATACGGTAAATGAAATTACAATGTGTAACGACAAAAAAGCCGCAATAATGATTGCGGCTTCTGTTACGGTTTTCTTTTATATGTCCACTGGCGGTTATGATTCGTGTTATCCGGAAACTTTTCACCGGCAGTTAATTTCACCATTTGCGGATCTTTCACCATACTTCCCGTTTCACCAATTTCTACGTAAATGCCATCATTCGGCGCTTTTTGTCCAGAACGAAACCTGCGATTTTGTCCCATCTTCATTCTCCTTCCATGACGTCTTGCCTCATTAGTATATCCATTTTAAAAGAAAGCTTTTCTGTCATGTTTAGGAAACAGTACTACATCTCATTCTTGTACATATATATGAATGACACAAGCGTAAGCAGGGATTTCTTTCCTACTTGTAGAAAAAAAAAGAAACCAACCTACTCTAGGCTAGTTTCAAAGGAGAGTCAAACATATACGAGAAGATTACATGTTCATTATATGCCTCATCACACGAGCAATGTAACCCTTTTCACAATTTGTACATAATGAAAGAAACATTGTTTGAACTTTCTAAAAAGATGTTGACTTTTCTTAATTTCCAACGATAAATAGTAGACACCACAGCACTTTGAGACGTAAGATGGATATATAGTGAAATTTCCATCTATGGTGATTTCACCGAGTCTAACCTCTTATTTCTGCATATTAAAAACGGAAATACAGATAGATACAAAAAAATTATTATAAGAGGTGAAATTATGAACAAACAACATTTAATCGCATTAGACTTAGACGGCACTTTATTAACAGACAACAAAATAATTTCCACTCGAACGAAACATACAATTGCAAAAGCAAAGGAACAGGGACATATTGTCGTTATTTCAACAGGACGTCCATTCCGTG
This sequence comes from Bacillus cereus group sp. MYBK5-2, assembly GCF_051915685.1. NCBI lineage: Bacteria > Bacillati > Bacillota > Bacilli > Caryophanales > Bacillaceae > Bacillus > Bacillus cereus group sp. MYBK5-2. The sequence continues at coordinate 425,037 of NZ_JBQAFE010000001.1, read as the reverse complement.
CTAGTTATGATTACTATAAAGAACTTGATCTTAACACACCTATCGTAAACTTTAACGGCGCTTACGTACATCATCCTCTTGATTCAAACTGGGGAACACATCACTCTCCTCTTGAGCTAGCAACAGCGCAAGAAATTGTCCGAGCTTGCTTTGATTTTGGCGTAAAAAATATATACGCGGAAGTAATGGACGATGTGTATGTTCGTGAAATTGATGAAGATAAAAAACATATTTTCGAATTCGGCTCTCCTAAGATTTTTACGGGAGACTTATTAAATATTTTAAACGATCATCCAACTTGCTTATTAATTGACGCCCATGACGAGCATTCTACTGCAATTCGTCAACATTTAACCGATATGCATGCGGAAGTAATCGACCATAGAAAATGGGGCGCACCTTGGCCGATTATTGAAATTGTGAAAAGCGGATTAAATAAAGCAGTTGGATTACAAAAAATTTCTAGTCATTACAACATTCCACAAGAGCGAATTATCGCTTTCGGTGATGAAGATAATGATTTTGAAATGATTGAATTTGCTGGTCACGGCATCGCAATGGGAAATGCCATCCCTGAATTAAAATCACTCGCAAACCATACGACGTTAACGAACGAAGAAGATGGTATTGCTTTATATTTAGAAGAGGTTCTTGGGTTGTAATCTAAAAATTTCCTACTTATAGTTTCCTGCCAAATGTCCATACTATAAGTAGACGCATGAGACATTGCGTCGATTGTTTTCAGCTAAATAAAGGGGGTTTTTCGAATGGGTAAAAAGAACAAATCAAAACGTTTTATCCAACAAGGAGCCGATGCTGTTATGAAGCATGATGCAAGATTCCCGTACAGAGGTACATTAGCTGAGGCAGAAAAAGCAAGAAGTAACTCTTCTTTTGGAGGGGTTTAAATGGGGAACTTACTATTCCAACAAGCTAGAGATGCTGTTGAAAATGCCGTATCTTGTTCAAGCGGTACTGAGCAACAAGATCTCGTGTATAGAGCAAAAAATGCTTTGCAATCCGCTTACGCAAACTCTTCAACTGCTGAAAAAGTTCAGCTCCGTGAAATGCAAGAGCAATTGCAAAACATTACGAATTTACATTAAAAAAGAGGACCAACTTCGGTCCTCTTTAATCTTTCCGAAACAATCCGAACACCCCAACTGTTTGCAGTATATTTGTAAATGCACCTGGGTCCACTTGTTTAATAATCCTCTCTAATTCGTATAACTCATAACGAGTAATAACCATCATTAACATTTCTTTATTTTCATTCGTATAAGCACCTGTTGCTGGTATCGTTGTAATCCCTCTTACTAATCGCGAGTGAATCGCCTTTCTTACATCTGCCCCATTCTTCGTAACAATTAATGCTGTAATCTTTACATGACGAGTATGAATTGCATCAATAATTCTCGTTGATACATATAAAGTCACTAGCGTATATAACGCTTTTTCCCATCCATATACATAGCCAGCAGCGATAATGATAATTGCATTAAAAAAGAAAAAGTATGTACCGACAGGCTTATCTTTTATTTTTGATAAAATCATGGCGATAATATCTAATCCACCTGTAGAAGCCCCCCACTTTAAAGCAATCCCTACTCCAATCGCCGAAATAATCCCGCCAAAAATCGCATTTAATATGATATCATTCGAAACCGCTCTAACAGGGATGACTTCTAGAAACAAAGTCATAAATATAACACAAAGAAAACTGAAAAAGGTGAAGGCCTTTCCAACCTTTTTCCACGCTAAAATAACGACAGGAATATTAAATAAGCTAAACAATACTCCCGTAGATATGTGAATCGATAAAAAATCACCTAATATTTGTGATAATAATTGAGACAATCCAGCAAAGCCGCTCGCATACACTTTTGCTGGCGTTAAAAATAAATTCATCCCAATCGCGTTTAATAAACCTGCGATGATTACAACGATTAACTTCTTTATAAGTTCAGTATAATTCAACTTCAAATCCATTTCGAATCCACCTTTACCCTTCATAAATGCACCGCTATACATAGTCTTTACGAAAAAGGAAATGATAAACGTACAACGTTTAGAAATGGAGTTGATACATATGCCACATACGAGTGATAACGACAAAAAAGCACGTGATAATAACGCAAAACGCACACAAAAAAATGAGCAAGCGCAAAAAAATATTCAGCAAGGTAAACGTGCATACTCTAAAAAGACCGATCACCTTTAATTCCATCGTACATCAACAATTATGTTGATGTACTTTTTTACATTTTAAAGGAAAAAACATTAAAAATTCACTTCATGTTCACTTCTATATTCTACAATAGCGATAACATATTCGGATGAGGTGTTGGCATGAGAGGGAAACATATTTTCATTATTACTGCACTAATAAGTATATTGATGCTATCTGCTTGCGGACAAAAGAATGGCTCAGCTACAGTCGCTACAGCAACAGACTCCACCATTACAAAGGATAACTTCGAAAAACAATTGAAAGATCGTTACGGAAAAGACATGCTATACGAAATGATGGCACAAGACGTCATCACAAAAAAATATAAAGTACCTGATGAAGAGGTAAATAAAGAAGTAGAAAAAGTAAAAAAACAATATGGAGATCAATTCAAAAAAGTATTAGAAAATTATGGTTTAAAAGATGAAGAGGATTTCAAAAATCAAATTAAGTTCAAACTTGCTATGAATGAAGCGATTAAGAAAAGCATTACAGAAAAAGACGTAAAAGACCACTATAAGCCAGAAATTAAAGCGAGTCACATTTTAGTAAGTGACGAAAATGAAGCGAAAGAAATAAAGAGTAAACTAGATGCTGGTGCTTCATTTGAAGAATTAGCAAAACAAGAATCACAAGATCTGCTATCAAAAGATAAAGGCGGAGACCTTGGATACTTCAATTCAGGTACAATGGCTCCTGAATTCGAAATGGCTGCCTACAAACTAAATGTTGGACAAATTAGCAATCCCGTAAAATCATCAAACGGTTATCACGTTATTAAATTAACTGATAAAAAAGATTTAAAACCTTACGATGAGGTAAAAAACTCTATTCGCAAAAACTTAGAGGAAGAACGTACTGCTGATCGTGTATTCAGCAAAAAATTGTTACAAGAGGAATTAAAAAAGGCAAATATTAAAATAAACGATAGTGAGTTGAAAGATACATTTACTCTTGTTTCTCCGCAAGGAAATTAAAAAAAGCACACCCTTATCTTTTTAGATAAGGGTGTGCTTTTTAATCTTTCATCTTATTTCTTAAAGTAAGTCCAACCTTCTTCTTGGTAAACCTTTTCTTCTTTCATCAACTTACCAAGTGCGCGCTTAAATGCAGCTTTACTCATGTTAAAGCGTTCTTTAATATCTTCTGGATGGCTCTTATCCCAAAACGGCATTGCTCCGCCTCGTTCTTCCATATATGCATAAATTACTGCAGCATCGTCTTCCATTCCTTCTTCTTTACGAGGAAGAAGTGAAATGTTAATTGTACCATCATCTTTCACGTCAATAATACGGCCCGTTACACGCTGACCGATGCGAACTTGTTCTTTTCTTTCTGTATGGTGTAAGAAAGCACGGAAATGCTCATCAGTTAGTATGAATGAACCAACTTGAAGCGAACGATATACACGTCCATTTACGTTTTTATTACGCATAGATGGCGTTGCATCTACGATAATTTCTTGCATATCACTGTCTCTCGCTGGAAGAGCGATTAAACGATCACGATTCGTTAATTTTAACGTACAATATAATTCGTCGCCTACTTCTGGCCATACCGGCATATAAATCGGGAACTCATCAGCTGGAATTAGTATATCTTTTGACACACCAATATCAACAAACACACCTAAACTAGGAATAACTTCTACAACCTTTACCCAGTTCCAATCATAAGTTGTAATAATTGGTTCCTTCATTGTTGCTGAAATACGATTTTGGTGATCAAGGTATAAGAATACATCAATCGTATCGCCTTCTTCAATTTCTCCAGCCACTTCGTTTTTATGTAGGAAAATTTCTTCTTCTTCATTCCCAACCATATATCCGATTTCCGTTTCGCGTAAAACAGTTACCTGTTCAATCGATCCTATTTGCAAATACATATTTTTTAATTCCCTTCTATATATATAAAATTATCTTTTTTATCATTCCAAACAAAAGTTAATTATAACATGATTTTTCCTATATTTGTCCAACTGCCCAAAATTCACTATAATAAAATGAGGTTACATGAATATAAATACGAAAACACTTAAGTCTAGACTCGTTTTCAGCTATACTTTAGTATGTACAGTACATAAAAAGATTAGAAATTTATTTGGAGGTGCTAACTATGGCAAAAGATAGTTCTTTTGACATCGTTTCGAAAGTAGAATTACCTGAAGTAACAAACGCAATTAATATCGCATTAAAAGAAATCCAAAACCGATATGACTTTAAAGGAAGTAAAAGTGATATTAAATTAGAAAAAGAAGTACTTGTTTTAACTTCTGATGACGAGTTTAAATTAGAGCAAGTAAAAGACGTTCTTATCTCTAAACTTGTAAAACGTAACGTTCCAATTAAGAACTTAGATTACGGAAAAGTTGAAGCTGCAACTGGCAACACTGTTCGCCAACGCGCAACACTTCAACAAGGTATCGATAAAGATAACGCGAAAAAAATTAACAACATCATTAAAGAAATGAAATTAAAAGTAAAAACACAAGTACAAGATGATCAAGTACGTGTTACAGCGAAAAGCCGTGATGACTTACAAGCAGTAATCGCAGCTGTTCGTAGCGCTGATTTACCAATCGACGTACAGTTCATTAACTACCGCTAAAAAGAAAACTCCTCTTAATTAGAGGAGTTTTCTTTTTAGTCTTGTAGAGACAATATTACGAGAACAAACTATAGAAAAAAGGGTATGTGCGGTAAAAATCGCTAAGTAAATTGAAAATAAGGAAAAGACACCTTAAGACGTTTTCCCTTCGATTTGAATTACTTTTCTTAGCAATTACATCCTAGGCCAAAGTCATCTTAAAAATTGCTATAACTCATAATTCCTCTCCTCGCCGAAACGTAACAATTTATGAGTATAAGAATATTTTCCAACCTTTAATGTAATGTAAAATTAATAAGTATTTTAAAAAATGTTAATTAAAAAAGAGTTAGAAGTGGTTATTTGAAGAAATTAATATTATGGTTTTTATTGGCCACATTCTCCCTAAATACTGTAGGATGTTCTAATAATACGAATACACTAACGGATAAGTCTAACTGTATCAACAAAGCTTGGTACAAAAAAAATATGTCATGTAATCATTTAAAAAAACATTAAATAGTTAATGATAAAGGTCATAAAAAAAGACACCTCAAAGTGCCTTCCTCCGACTTGAATCATCTCAATCTTAACAATATTTGGATGTGATTAAAAAGAAGCATAAATTGTTAATAAAGATGCAGACTTCAAAATAAAAAGTACACTAAGTAAACTCTTATTCAAAAATTTATATTAAACACTAATATTTTAGAAGCAAGTTTATAAGTATAAAACCTACAGAGATTTTCCCTGTAGGTTTTATTATATTTCAAGTGATTTCCAAATGAATTATAAGTGACTTTTTTCAGTTTGGTTTTCTAAATATTTTTCTTTAACCATTTTTATCAGATTTTCTTTTTCTGTTAGTTCAAATATAAATAATGCTTTTTTCATGTTATTTGCAATATCTTCTTCATTCTGTTGTTTAAATCTTAATAAATTCCATCCCTTTAAATAGTAAAGTTCACCTAATAAGTATAAAGTATTTAGATTAATAGCTAATTTGATTCCTTTGTCAATGTATTTTACCGCCTCTTCATATTGATAGGTCATACCTAAACATTTCGCTAAATTAAAAATGATTTTTAATTTAATCGCTTTATCTCTCGGGAAATCTAACTTATTAAAATTAGTTAAACACCTTCTTAATATAGTAATACTTTTATCATATTCTTTATTTTCCGCATAAAATATAGACATCGTCTGCATAATATCTATTTCTCTTTCTGATAAAAAATCAACATTGGTTAAAGTTAGTTTTAATGCATTATTTAAAAGCTTTAAAGCAGTTTTTATGGATCTGTTCACCTCAAATATAGCAATCGCTTCATGCCATAGGAGAAATTGTTTATCTTCTTTTGCCTGGAAATTCTTTTCATCTTTCTCTTTTTTCACGATTTCATAAAGTTCATTATATTGTTTTTGCTTTAAGCAATCTTTTATTACGCATTTTACATTTTCTACATATTTTAATTTTTTGTTTTGAGTTAATGCAAATATATTATTTGGGTCAATACCAAGTCTTTCTGATAATTGATATAATAATATACTAGATGGATAAATCACACCTTTTTCTATTTTGCTAATTTGACTTTGTGAACATATTCCATGACATAATTCGGATTGTGATATATTTTTTTTAATTCTAAGCTCTTTAATGGTAATACCCAAATCGTAAAACTCCATTTTCCCACCTACTATTTAGCACTATATTAGTATAAGAGTATTCTCTAACTTTTAATGTAATGTAAAATTAATATAGTTGCAATTATTGTTTGTTTCAAAGGTCTTTCTCTATCCGTATTGACACAAAAACAGGCTAGGAAGAAGACTTTCTCCCTAACCTGGCCCCACCGAACAAACTTACAAATCCAATAAGAAGACATGAACATAGAGTGAGTAACTTCTCATCTCATCTACGTTTCCTTTTAACTGCAATTAAAAACGCAATAAATAATACATTCACACCAACGATTAAGGAGATAAATAACCAATTCACACCTGTTTCTCCGTTAACTTTATACACGTTTGATTCTTCACGCTTTAAAACGAGATAAAATTTTCCATTTTCCTCTCTTATAATTTCATCCTGTAACAATCCTCTTAACTCTTGTTTTTCACCAATTTCACTTGCAGGTAAGGAGACTTTTTGTGTTTCTTTCGTATTATTAATTGCTACTAAAGTTACTTCATCTTTATATTTTCGTTTTAGTATACTCATCCCGCTCTTATCATACAGAAGCTCAAACGTACCGCGTCGTAAAGACGGTCTCGCCTGCCTAAGTTCACCTAGTTTTGTTATGTGTTGCATAAACTTTTCGTCTGACTTAAAATCCATTAATCGTCTATTATCGGGTACACTTCCTCCATCTAATGCAATTTCAGTTCCGTAATAAAAATTCGGAATCCCAGGTGATGTTAACAAATAAGTAAGCGCCAACTTTAAACGTGATGGCGGATAATACATATTTTCTTTTGCAATACGCGCATATCTTTTTGTTTCTTGATCATCTAAAAACGTAACAAAGTCCCCTTCTTTTTTACTCACATCGTATAACGATTTCACCGATACATCCGCTTCGGAAAACGATTCTACTATTTTTTCGTTGTATTCGCTATCCTCCTTTGTCATAATACGAAAATCTTTCTTTATCACTTGCATATCTTTTTGCGCGTTATCCCAAAAGGAACGCGGCTTTTTTTCACTATGTATAACATAACTTCCGTCTAAATCAACTTCTTTTATCCACCATTTCATTGCGTCAATTACCTGTCGTTCGTTTTCTCCAAGCGGAAATTGAAATACAACTTTCATTCCTTTTGCATGAGCTTCTTTTACAAGTTCTTTCACATCATTGTCTGTCCCGAAATGTTCATTTACCTTTTTAAAATTTCGCACGTCTAATCCATCGTACTTTCCACTTTCAAAAAGCGGCGAAAGCATAACGGTAGTAAAACCCATTTCTTTTATGTAATCCAACCTTTTTATAATTCCTCTTATATCCCCGCCTTGATACCCTTCTAAATTACCAACTTCTAATTGTTTGTCATTTTTCGGTTCTCCATTATTGAAGCGATCAATCATAATGGAGTATATAACTTCATCTTTCCACTCTCTTTTTTCGTCTGCAAAAGTATGTATTGGTACAAACAAAACAAAAGCTAAGCAAAAACAAATGAATAGTTTCCTAGTCCGTATTTTTCCCACACGCATCCCCCAAGTTTTTAATTGTAAGAATATTATACCAATTATCCGAGGGAAACGCATATGTCGATTTCAATCCTCACAAAATAATCTATGTTACATTTTCTAACATCACGTATATATTTTTCTGAATTTTTAGTTGATTTTTAGTTCCTTTTCGAATATGATATGAAACATAACAAAACGATGTTATTTTTTCTAACATTACAGGAGGAGAGCTCATGAATATGGGAGATACAGTTTTTATGTTTGTGACGACAGTAATGGTCATGTTGATGACACCAGGATTGGCACTTTTTTATGGAGGTATGGTTCGCAGCAAAAATGTACTCAGTACAACGATGCATAGTTATAGTGCAATGGCTATCGTTTCGATTCAATGGATTGTTATCGGCTATTCTTTATCATTCGGACCAGATTGGCACGGGCTTATCGGTACACTTGATTGGTTCGGTCTAAACGGAGTTACCTACGCACCAAATCCAGACTACTCATCTACTATTCCTCACAATTTATTCATGATGTTTCAACTCATGTTCGCCATTTTAACTCCAGCTTTAATTTCAGGTGCATTTGCTGAAAGAATGCGATTTTCTGCCTTTCTTATTTTTATCCTTCTATGGACAACGATTGTTTACAATCCTGTCGCTCATTGGGTATGGGGCGTCGGCGGGTGGCTAAGGGAACTTGGTGCACTAGACTTCGCTGGCGGAAACGTCGTTCACATCACTTCCGGAGTTGCTGGTCTTGTATTAGCTATTTTCCTTGGAAAACGAAAAAACATAAATGGTTCTTCTCCTCACCATTTGCCATTTACAATGTTAGGCGCAGGATTATTATGGTTTGGCTGGTTCGGTTTTAACGTCGGAAGCGCATTATCTTTAAATGATGTAGCTTTAACTGCATTTATTAATACAAATATAGCTGCTGCTGCCTCAGCATTAACTTGGATGCTTTCAGAGTGGTTCTTCCAATCAAAACCGACTGCGATGGGAGCTGCTTGTGGCGCCGTTTCCGGTCTAGTCGCTATTACACCAGCTTGCGGGTTCGTTACACCTTTCTCAGCTCTTCTTATCGGAGCAATTGGCGGCGTATTATGCTTCGGAGCGGTCTTTTTCTTAAAAACAAAATTCGGATACGACGATACACTCGATGCATTCGGATGTCACGGCATCGGTGGAACTTGGGGCGGTATTGCGACAGGATTATTTGCAACTACTGCCGTAAACGGTGATGGCGCTAACGGATTATTTTACGGAAACGCCTCGCTGCTGTTGAAACAACTTGTAGCAATCGGCGCAACATATGCGTTCACAATTATAATGACGTATGCCATTATTAAAGCAATCAACTTCTTCCTCCCTGTCCGGGTAGATGAGCACGAGGAACATATGGGACTTGATATTTCGATGCATGGGGAGAAAGCTTATGAGTATACTGAGCGAGTGAACTAAAAAAGAGATGCAATCTATCGATGATAGATTGCATCTCTTTTTTGCGTACCGGGCAACATACCCCACCTAGTATAACTGGAAATATATTAACGGTTTTTTGGATATATCAACGATTTTTCAAATATATCGATTGTTTCTTTCAATATATCAACGGTTCGACACAACATATCGATTTACCAACAAATTCCGACATGTTTTACATGCGAAATACCCCACATAACTTTATACAAAAAAGACGACCGAAGCCCGGTCGTCTTTTCCTATTTATTTCGGAGCATTTCCTACATATTGCGTAATATCAACATTTAATGCCTGCGCTAAACGCATACCGTATTCTTGATCTGCACGGAAGAAGTTACAAACAGCTAATAATTTTGTGCGTTCATTTACGTCTTTCAAGTCATTTGTTAAGTTTGCAATTAAGTTATCTTGCTCTTCTTTAGAGAATGAACGGTAACGCTCACCTGCTTGTTTAAAGTCATTTGGTTTCTCAATTTTTTCACGAGATACATAGCCTTCTACTTTCATAGTTGAATCGCGGTAAGCTGGGTCTTCAACTGGATTTTCAGCATGACGGCTCGGTTCGTAGTTGATTGTAGATGGGTTTTGATTTACTTGCATCGCACCATCACGTTGTTGGTTATGAACAGCTGCGTATGGGCAGTTTACAGGAATTTGTAAGTAATTTGCCCCAAGACGATAACGTTGTGTATCTGGGTAAGAGAATAAACGACCTTGTAATAATTTATCTTCCGATGGCTCAATACCATTTACAGTTGCACTTGGAGAGAACGCTACTTGTTCTACTTCTGCAAAGAAGTTTTTCGGATTACGATTTAACGTCATTGTCCCTACTTCCATTAATGGGAAGCGATCTTCTGGCCACACTTTCGTTGGATCTAGTGGATCAAAGTCTAAAGAGTCCATTTCATCTAATTGCATAACTTGTACGTGTAAATCCCATTTTGGGTGATTTCCTTTTTCGATTGCATCGAACAAGTCACGAGTTGCATGATTGAAGTCTTTCCCTTGTACTTCTTGCACTTCTTTCGCATTTAGGTTACGTACACCTTGCTGTGGTTTCCAGTGGTATTTTATATAAACAATTTTACCTTCTTCATTAATCCATTTAAATGAATGGACGCCAAAACCCTCCATTTCACGATAGCTTGCTGGTGTACCGTAATCAGAAAATACCCATGTCATCATATGTGTAGATTCTGGACTTAACGTCATGAAATCCCAATAACGATCTGGCGTTTGAATATTCGTATCAGGTGCTGGTTTTAAGGAATGTACCATATCTGGGAATTTAATTGCATCACGAATGAAGAAAACTGGTAAATGATTACCTACGATATCGTAGTTTCCTTCTTCTGTATAAAATTTAACAGCGAACCCACGTGGGTCACGTGCTGTTTCAGGAGAACCTTGACCATGAATAACCGTTGAAAAACGAACAAATACAGGCGTTTCAGTTCCTTCATTTTGTAAAAATGCCGCTTTCGTATATTGCTTCATACTATTTTTCGTTACGAATACACCGTGAGCACCTGCACCACGTGCATGCACAACGCGCTCTGGAATACGTTCACGATCAAAGTGTGCAAGTTTTTCTACTAAATGATAGTCTTCTAATAATACTGGTCCACGACGACCAGCTGTACGAGAATTTTGGTTGTCTCCAACTGGAGCACCTTGGTTTGTTGTTAAGCGATTATTTGGATTCATCTAGGGGGATCCTCCTCTTTATTTCGTAGTAATTATTATTTATTTAAAATTATTATAAATTAATTATTATTCAAAACTAAATCTTTGTCAACTATTTCCTTCACTTTTTTGGAAACAATTTCAGCCAAACAGTCGATAAATGCTGATTGTGCATTCGGCATATTTGGTCTAAAATATTTGGCATTTAATTCATCAGTTACAACTTTACATTCATAATCGTTGTCATATAAAACTTCTAAATGCTCCGCTACAAAACCAACTGGGCAATATATGAAAGATTCGTACCCATGCTCTTCATATAAATCTTTCGTTAAATCTTGCACATCTGGACCAATCCACGGATCTGGAGTATTCCCAGCACTTTGCCAACCGATTGTATAGTTTTGAATATTTGCAGCTTCTGCAATTAAATCTGCCGTATGCTTTAGTTGTTCTACATAAGGGTCTCCTGCTGCAATAATTTTTTCTGGCAAACTATGCGCTGAAAAAATTACGACTGCTTTCTCTTTATTTATAATATTAGTAAACGTCTCTTTTATTTGGTCTGCCCAATACGAAATAAACTTCGGTTCATCGTACCATTGTTCAATTGGTTCAATAACAGGACCACCGATTTCTTTTGAAAGACGAATAGCACGGTCATTATACGCTTTAATGCTAAATGTAGAGTAATGTGGCGCTAATACGATACTAATCGCTTGCTCGATCCCATCACGCTTCATTTCTTCTACCGCATCTTCTATAAATGGTGCAATATGTTTTAAACCTAAGTAACAAGTAAATTGATACTCTGTAAATATGTTATTCATTGAATCTGTTAATTTATGCGCCTGTTCTTTCGTAATTTTTGCAAGCGGCGAAATTCCACCAATCGCTTTATAGCGGCCAATTAAATCTTCAAGCGCTTCTTCTGATGGCGTACGCCCGTGACGGATATGTGTATAATATGCCTCTACATCGTCTAATGATTCTGGTGTTCCATACGCCATTACGAGTAAACCTATTTTTTTCTTTGTCATCTATATAACACCTCAATTTTATAAATGAGAATACTTTTCAGAACATTCGTTTCCAATTATAACAAGTAATAATAAATACGTCAAAATAATAATTCTAATTAAATATTGTTTATAAGGTGATTTTGAATTTTATATGAAAATTTCTTTAATAAAAAGCGACTTACATAATTGTAAGCCGCTTTTCCCTTATTCCTTAATATTTACCCCATATTCTTTAAACCAAACGTGAATTTGTGCTAAATGAGCTAAAAGCTGTGGCCCAGTCATCAATTGACCAAACCATGGTGTTTGAAATGCACTGCCGCCAGACTGAATTAATCCGCTCAACTGCTCTTTATCAAACAGTTCGTGTAAAATTGAACCTTTATCCGTTAATAGATTTTGAAGCCATACTGTTACTGCTTTTGTATAGTGCGGATTGTGCGTTTTCGGATAAGGACTCTTCTTTCTATATAAGATGTCATGTGGAAGTACACCTTCTAACGCTTTACGTAATAGACCTTTTTCGCGGTTTTTATACATTTTCATTTCCCAAGGAATATTCCACGCATATTCGACAAGACGATGATCTGCAAATGGAACACGTACTTCTAAGCTCGCTCCCATACTCATGCGGTCTTTTCTGTCTAATAATGTTGTCATAAACCATACCATATTTAAATAAAATAATTGGCGTCTTTTTGCTTCTAGCGGACTTTCCCCCTCTAAAATAGGAACTTCTTGAATCGACTCTTCATAGCGCCTTTGTACATATTGTTGTAAATTTAATTTATTTCTCCATTCTTTTTTTAGAAGTTGTTCACGTGCCTCTGTAGAACGCATCCACGGAAATGCACTCGATTGTAAATCATCTTCTCTATAAAACCACGGATATCCACCAAATATTTCATCTGCACATTCTCCAGATAAGCCAACGACAAAATCTTGTTTAATTTCTCGGCAAAACCATAATAATGACGAATCGATATCTGCCATACCAGGCAAATCACGAACGAGTACTGCTTCAGTTAAATACTCTGCTAATTTTTCATTCGAAATGACGCAGCGATGATGGGTTGTTTGAAATGTCTCAGTCATTAAATTAATAAACGGAGCATCTGAATTTGGCTGGAATGCATTCGCTTTAAAGTATTTGTCATTATCTTCGTAATCAATAGAATACGTGTGTAATTGCCCTTTTCCCAATCTCTCATATTCTTTCGCTGCAATAGCTGTAATAGCGCTCGAATCTACACCACCCGATAAAAAAGTACATAGTGGTACATCAGAAACAAGCTGTCTTGTAATAGCATCTTGTAATAAAAAGCGCGTTTTCTCTACTGTTTCTTCAAAAGAGTCTTCATGTTTTTTACTTTCTACATTCCAATATCTCCATATGCATAAACCGTTCTTTGAAAATGTCATCGCATGACCTGGACGCAATTCTTTTATACCAGCATAAATACCGTGGCCAGGCGTTCTTGACGGTCCGAGCCCGAATATTTCTGATAATCCTTCTAACGTTACTTCCGCCTTCACATCTGGATGCGACAATATCGCTTTTAACTCCGAACCAAATAGTAAGCGTCCGCTATCATATTTATAAAAAAGTGGCTTTACACCTAATCGATCTCTCGCAATAAATACTTGCTCTTTCTGTTCGTCCCATACTGCAAACGCATATATACCGTTTAAATGATCGACACATTCTTCTTTCCATTCAATATAAGAAGCTAATAATACTTCTGTATCAGAATGACCTTTGAACGTATATCCTCTTCTTAATAATTCCTTTCGAATGTCTTCTGTGTTATAAAGTTCACCGTTATAGCAAATGGCGTAATTCGTTTCATCTTTTAAACAAGTCATCGGCTGTTTACCGCCCTCAGGATCCACAACGATTAACCGCTTATGCCCAAATGCGACATTTCCTTTAATCCAAACTTTATTATCATCCGGCCCCCGTTTCGCTAACGTCTCAGCCATCTTCGTAACGACATCTCTTTCTCCTTCTAATGAGCGTTTATAATCCACCCATCCTGTAATCCCGCACATATAAATCATCCTTCCATCTTATTTCTTTTCTTGAACGTGCAGTAATCCCCACCCTAAGAGTGCGGATCAAAAAATGAAAAACTTGACGATAACCTACTATCCACATATGGAATAGCATTCTCACTCAGTAAAACGTGTTTTATTGTATGCCCACCTATGTCTAGATGTGTCTAGTTATAAAGAACGCACGAACTGTCTATAACAGGAATAACTACTTTTCATAAAGGAGAAATCGTGTATGATACAACGTAAACATATTTTATATAATCAGCCCCGTGCTCATACAGTCGGTAATGTAGAATATATAAACAATGAGTGGGTATTCTTTGATGATGAAAATGATGAAGCGTTTTTATTAGAAGATATTGCCGAAGATGGGTTTGAAATTTTGTATAATAACAATTGGCTACCAGCCCGTTTCTATGAACAAGATGTATTACAAATCGCCAACGAGCAACACCATTTGCAAAATGGTGAAATGATACGTATTCGAAAAAAGTTACTTCTTAGCTATAATGAATGGCTGGAGGAATTACCTGACTCTGTCTTCACATTATTAACCGAATCATTGCAATCACTTCACTACTCTTTATATGATTGCATGTATTGTCATAATTATTTATCTTTCTTACCGCAAGAGGAGTCACGCGAAGGAGTAAATATTCTTTTGTTTGATAACGAAGAAATGATCTGTACACTGCAGCACCATTTCGTCCGTCACACTACGTCAAATAAAAATATGTTCCGTTTTACGAAAGTAAATGGAGAAGAGTTGCATATCGATGCGACATAAAGTGAAACTTTAATCAGTGGGGTAGCCCACTGATTATTAGCCTTCACCAATCTGATGTTTACGGGATAAAGTAAAAAACCACCTTATAATCTCCCAAGTCTTTGAGATTATAAGGTGGCTTTATTTTTTATTAGAATACTTTCCAGCCAATCGGTAATTTCAGCCCAAGGTAAAATACTGCTACTAGCGCAACAATAAATAAGCCCCAAACCGCCCCTGTTGGTTTGTTTTTGCTCATTTTCACAAGAACCATTTCCATTCCACCGATAACTAAAATACCAGCTAACATTTTTAAGCCATACCACATGTGCATGCTACCTGTTGCTGTCTTCACAATACTCATGTACAACATGAAGCCTGTCACAATAATAATGATATACATTAGGCGAAGCCCCATATGTACACCTTTCCCTTTTCTTCCTGCTGAATAAAGTGAATACGCAACGAAGAATAAAATTAAACCTAACGCCCATGCTGTAATATGCATATGTACCATCGTATCCCTTACCTCCTCTTTTCACACTTTTTCACTCTATATGATAACATGTTCATTTATTTTCAGGAAATGTTTCGCTTTTTTACATTTAAATGCTATAATATTTAGAGTATTTACAAACTTCTTGTAATAACAAAAGGGGGAACAATCATGATTCAAACTAAGGATATTATCGAACTTACAGACACATACGGAGCAAATAACTATCACCCACTTCCAATCGTTATTTCTAAAGCAGAAGGTGTTTGGGTAGAAGATCCTGAAGGAAACCGCTATATGGACTTATTAAGTGCATATTCTGCAGTAAACCAAGGTCATCGTCACCCGAAAATTATTAACGCTTTAATTGACCAAGCTAATCGTGTTACGTTAACTTCTCGTGCTTTCCATAGCGATCAATTAGGTCCTTGGTACGAAAAAGTTGCGAAACTAACTAATAAAGAAATGGTACTTCCAATGAATACAGGTGCTGAAGCTGTTGAAACTGCAATTAAAACAGTTCGTCGCTGGGCTTATGATGTGAAGAAAGTGGAAGCAAACCGTGCTGAAATCATCGTTTGTGAAGATAACTTCCACGGACGTACAATGGGTTCTGTTTCTATGTCTTCAAATGAAGAGTACAAGCGTGGATTCGGTCCAATGCTTCCTGGCATCGTTGTAATTCCTTACGGTGATTTAGAAGCATTAAAAGCCGCAATTACCCCAAACACAGCAGCATTCATTTTAGAGCCAATTCAAGGTGAAGCAGGAATTAATATCCCACCAGCTGGTTACTTAAAAGAAGCTTTTGAAGTATGTAAAAAAGAAAACGTTTTATTTGTAGCAGATGAAATCCAAACTGGCTTAGGCCGTACTGGTAAAGTATTTGCTTGTGACTGGGACAATGTAACTCCTGACATGTACATACTTGGTAAAGCACTTGGCGGCGGTGTGTTCCCAATCTCTTGCGTAGCAGCAAACCGCGACATTTTAGGTGTATTTGAACCAGGTTCTCACGGTTCTACATTCGGTGGTAATCCACTTGCATGTGCTGTTTCTATCGCGGCTCTTGAAGTGTTAGAAGAAGAAAAATTAACAGAGCGTTCTCTTCAATTAGGTGAAAAATTAGTTGGGCAATTAAAAGAGATTGATAACCCAATGATCACTGAAGTTCGTGGTAAAGGTTTATTCATCGGTATCGAATTAAACGAGCCAGCTCGTCCTTACTGTGAACAACTAAAAGCAGCTGGTCTATTATGTAAAGAAACACACGAAAATGTAATTCGTATCGCACCACCTCTAGTAATCTCTGAAGAAGATTTAGAGTGGGCATTCCAAAAAATTAAAGCTGTATTATCGTAATGATAGAGAGGTTGTCCGACATGTTGGGACAACCTCTTTCTTTTTATATTCATTTATATTAAGATAAAATTGTAATTTTCTGTATTTTAAAATCGTAAAGGAGGTGCGACATGCTATTAAGATATGGTAAACATATTAACTATTTAGCTACAGCTTTTATTTTAGTTACATTCTTTGGTTTCCTACTTTCCACAACATGGCTTCATTACTCAACTCCTACTACACTCACACTACTGAAAGCATCATTTTGGACTGCTGTTATTCTTACTATCATTGGTTTTGGACGAGAAAAAAGCGCACTTACGGTTATACTATTTGGCATTTGTACACTTGCATTCATTGGTCTTTACACTTTTGCCGTTATCGATTACCTCTATAACCCAAGGCCATAAAAAAGAGCTATCTTTTAACAAGATAGCTCTTTTCTTTATTTCACTACATTTCGTAAAGTACCAATTCCTTCTACTGTAATGACCACTTCATCACCAGCATGTAAAAACTTCGGTGGTGTAAAACCTTTTCCGACACCAGCCGGCGTTCCTGTTGCGATAATATCGCCTGGTTCTAAAGTCATTCCTTTACTTATCGTTGAAATAATTTCTTCTATTGAAAAAATCATTTTATTTGTGTTAGAAGCTTGCCTTACTTCTCCATTTACTACCGTTTCAATGTGTAATGCATTCGGCGCATTAACCACCGATTTATGAATTAAATACGGTCCCATCGGACAAAATGTATCGAAGCTTTTCCCAAGGAAAAACTGTTTATGTTTTCTTTGAATGTCTCGAGCTGTTACATCATTGATAATCGTATAACCAAAAACATGCTCAAGCGCTTTTTCTTTTTTTATTTGCTTCCCTCGCTTACCAATAATGATAGCTAATTCTCCTTCGTAATCTAGTTCGTCCGTTGCATGAGGGTGACCATTAATTTGCTCATTTATGCCAATAACTGTTGTTGGTGCTTTCGTAAAGATCATTATATTTTCTGGAATAGACTCTACTCCGCCCATTTCTACCGCATGCTCACGATAGTTTTTTCCAACGCACAAAATATTCTTTCTTGGCCTTGGAATCGGCGCTAATATTTTCACCTCTGTTAACGGATAATACGCCGCTTCCCCGTTCTCTTTTGCCCAATTTACAATTTCACATACTTTCTCAAAGCATTCAGTCCCTCTTTCAATACACTCTAACATTGTAATAGGGATTGTAACCTTTTCCCCTTTTTGTCTTTGCGCTTCTCTTAAGTGTAATACCTTTTCTTCTTCTTCATCTACAATACCTACAAATACCTTTTCTTCTTTCTTCGCCGTTACAAAACGCAATATTTCCACTCTCCATCCTAAAACTCATACCCTTTAATTGTATTCGCATCCGCAAGAAAAAAACCTTCTCATGCACGCTAATTTTTACAATATTCTTCTCATCCCCTATTCGTTACCCCTTTATCATTTGGCATAAAATGTAGAAATTTTACTTTTTTTAGCGAATGCATTTCTTTTTTATGAAGTTTTTGTATAATATGTACTACATATATACTAAAAATTTCATTTAGAGATGGAGCCGATTTCAATGTTTGAGCAAGCGATTGAAAAAAAACGTGAAAAAATGATTTATTTTGCTGAACGCTATGGAATGACTTCTCAAAAAACAGTGGATTGTAGCCAAGAACTGGACAGGCTCTTAAATGTAATTTGTCATGTACATACGGATTTACACCCTAATCAAACGTTCAAAACACACACGCAATAATGCGTGTGTTTCTTTTATTTCAAAAAAATACACATTTTATTGGAAACGCCCATACAATAGTAGAAAAGAAAATTTTAAAAACGAAGGGTGTTTTGTATGCCAGCTATGGTCGGACATATTCGTATCGTCAATATTGGATCAAGTGGTATTTTTCATATTGGAGATGTATTTGCGATTAGGCCTATTAGTTACTCACGTGCTTTCGCCGGGGCCGGCTCTTTCAACGTTGGAGATAATGTTTCTGTCTACAATTATCAAAGTGCAACGACTGTCAACGATTCAGATGTAATCGATCAAGCGATAATTGGCTCAACTTAAAGGAGGCAATTGCATTGAATTTTTATGTAAACCAAAGTATCATCATCAACAGTATTAAAATTGATAGCATTACAACCTCTTCTGTGTTCCAAATTGGTACTGCCGGAAGTATTAAAGCCCTATCTAAATTTTCAAATACGGGCGGATTTACGGAACCGCTTCGCCCATTACAGGCAAAAGGACAAATTATTTCTATCAAACCATCAACTAGTTCTTCTTAAGACATCCTTGTCATAAATATATAGCAGGAATATTTTTACCCTCCCTATTGAAAAGGAGGTTTCACAAATGAATCAAGATATATATACTTACTTACACCAACTTCAACAAGCTCTTCAAACACAACAAGCAGCCATCCTGAATTTAGAAGATCAAGTGCGCCAACTCCAAGAAGAGCTTAACGAATTAAAAAATCGCCCCTCCTCTTCTGTAGGAAAAGTGGAATACAAATTCGATCAATTAAAAGTCGAAAATTTAAATGGTACTTTAAATATTGGTTTAAACCCATTTTCAGCAAAAGGACAACAAATTGAAGATTTTCAAGTGGATACAGAAACATTGAAGGTAAACCCTGAAACCGAAACAAACCCAGACTTTTATCAAGGTATCCTCCAAGAAATGCATCGATACTTAGATGAAGAAGCATATAATCGTATTCTCCATTTTGAACAAGAAGAGAGAACACCGCTTGATGAAATGTATCGACAAATGATGGTGGATGACATAAAAAAACAGATGGAGCATCGACTCCCTTATTATTTATCACAAGCGCAATCATATGAAGGTATTTCAACAGATCCAGATTATTTACGAGATATCATTATTCAGGCAATGAAACAAGATATTGACAAAGCCTTTCTCTCCTTTATTCAGCACATACCGGGAAATTTCCGAAAGGAGTAAGTAGGTATGAACCTTAACGTTGTAAACCGTGAATTAAAAGTCGGACAGATTAAAATGAACGGTGTATCGTCGTCCGCACTCTTTTTAATTGGAGATGCAAATCTCCTCATTCTATCTTCTATTCTCGATACACCATTTGAAACAGTTACAGAGGGTCCATTTGTACCATTAGTAACAGATGTCCCTCCTACTCCAGGTTAAGGAGACTGAAAAATTATGTTGCATCATGTGTCTATTGTCCAAAATGTTTCTATTGTTTCGTTAGGGATTGCTGCCGTATTTCAAGTTGGAGATGCAAACCAAATGGAATTAAAAAGTAGAGCTATTGCCGTCCACCGTGAAATTCCTTGTTATATACGGGGAGAAGGTCGCTTTGATGCTTTTGAAATCTTTACAGATGAACACATTACAATTCCAAAACGAACGACAGATGTAAAATTAAATATTGTAAATGAATGCCCTTTTATTGAAGTGAATAACGTTGAATTGCGCACACTTTTAAACTCTGGTGGATTTCAAATTGGAAATGTTGATTATGTTTTTAATAACTCTCGTATTATGCAAATCCGCCAATATATTACAGATGAACCTTCCGCACAATAATTCATATAGTAATTACAAAGTTTAGTAAAGTAGGTGGATGGATATGCCTTCTGTTGTTGGAAATCTCGTCGTTCAAAACAGTAACGGTTCTTTCAATTTAGGAGATTTTTATAACGTTTCTCCGAAAGAAAACACGAAAGCTTATAATGGATCTGGAGCTTCCAATGTTGGATTTGTCGTGAATACGTTTAACGGTGTTAGTGCAACGAATACATTTGATTCTGATGTGGCAGATCAAGATCAGATTGGAACAGCGTAAAAAAAGTAGGAGATATTCTCCTACTTTTTTCTTTTATCTAATTCAAAATTATTAAAATGAAATTTTAATAAGCAAGAGCTTCACTGTCCACAAATAGTGGTATAAACAAGTAAGTAGTGAAGAGGCACTATTTTATTTAAATGATAACCCACTCTCCTCCAAAGCCTTCCTAAGCTTCGGCAAAGACGCAGGTCCCATACCATGCAGTTTTAAAATTTCTTTTTCACTTTATTTTGAGAGTTCTTCTACAGTTTGAATTCCACGGTGCTCTAATGCCCTTCTTGCTGGCGCTGAAAGAAGAGAGAGAAAACCTTCTTTTGGTTTTCTCTCTTTCTCACAGACTGGGCAAGTTGGACAATCGCTACTTTTATAGTACTCGTGTCCCTGTTCACAAGTTCTTAACGTTTTTTCCGTTACCATTTTCAAGCCCCTCTATTCTTCAATATTTACAACGTGATTCCCATCAAAGAAGTATAAACATTTCTCTTTTACAGGATGTTGTAAGCTTTTCTCCAGTGCTTTTGCATATAACGAAAGCTGCACTTTATATCGATCTTCTAAAATTGGTTTCGCTTGTTCGAATCCGCCTGGGAATTTCCCTTCAATCGTATCTGTTTTGAAGTCGATTAACGTAATGCCATCTTCCTCTTCAATCATGCAGTCGATAACCCCTTGGACAAGAATCATTTCTTCACTCTTCCCTTGCCAATCTTGATATGCTTCTTCTGCTGCAAGCATCATCGTAAATGGTACTTCACGCTCAACACTTTTCGCCGCTAATACCCTTTTACCTAAGCCACTGTCAAAAAATGAAATTACTTTTTCAATCGCTATTTCTTCCGCCTGCTCGAATGTTAATAATTCCTTATTTACCATTCCAGCAATTTGCTCTTGAAGAACCTCAATCGTAATCGGCTTCTTCAAATCAACATGCTGCATAACGGCATGGACTGCTGTTCCGCGCTCTGCGTACGTTAACCCTTTTTTCTCCATAAATCGCGGGCGTGTTTTAATTGGTGCACGTAGTTTTTTAATAAAGGCGTTATCGCTACCTTCTTCAGATTGATAATTTCTCTTTATTTCTGTAACAGATTGCTTCGCACGATGAGATGTCGCATCCTCATATCCGTACTTCCACATTAATCTGTCGTACACTTCTTCTTTCCGTTCACTTTGCAGGGGAACAGCCTTTTTCTCACGAAGCGCTTCTAACAATTCTTGTTTCTCTTCTTGAACTGGCTCTGGTGCAAGTAGCGTGTTACCGTCCACAACTTCTACTTTCCAGCTAGTGTCATACCCGTAAATTTCATCTGGAATACTTCCTTGTCCTAATTCAAGAAGCATTTCACTATCACGGTGTCTATATAATGAAGGTGCAATCCAGTCTAAATAACAAGACGCTCCGGCACGTATGTGATCTGGTAATAACCATTCACTATGTTCCCTCGCATCAAGCCATTTTTCCATTTCCTTATTTGCATCCTTAACTGTGCCGATTAAAATTAACTTCTCTTTCGCACGCGTCAATGCTACGTATAGTACGCGCATTTCTTCCGCAATTAATTCCATTTTCATTTTACGCTTAATCGCAAGCTGTGATAATGTTGTATATTTAATTCGTTTACGCGGATCGATAAATTGCGAACCGAAACCGAAATCTTTATGCAATAAGAAACGTTTCATTAAGTCTTGTGTATTAAAACGACGACCGAGTCCAGCTACAAATACAACTGGGAACTCTAACCCTTTACTTTTATGAATTGTCATAATGCGAACAACGTCTTCTTGTTCACCGAGAGCCCTCGCCGTACCCATATCATCACCGCGTTCTAAAATACGTTCAATAAAACGTAAGAAGCGGAATAATCCTCTAAATGATGTTGCTTCATATTGTCTTGCGCGGTCATATAGTACGCGTAAGTTTGCCTGCCTTTGCTTTCCAGCTGGTAAACCGCCAACGAAGTCGTAATAACCTGTCTCACCGTACACTTTCCAAATTAAATCAGAAAGTGATTGTTGACGTGCAAATTCACGCCATCCTTGCAGTAAGTTATAAAACCACTCTAATTTATCATGAAGTTCTTGCTCCTCTTCAAGCGGTGCCCCTTTTAAGAATGAGCTCATTACTTCATAAAACGAGCCTTTCTTTCCATGAGCACGAAGCGTTGCAAGTTCTTCATCGCTCAATCCAACGATTGGGGAACGAAGTACAGCGGCAAGCGGAATATCTTGCATCGGATTATCAATAACGCGGAATACGTTCATCATAATATTTACTTCCGTCGCTTCAAAATAACCAGTCGCGAGGTCAGCGTATACTGGAATTCCTTGTAATTTTAACTCTTCCATAATTTGCGGGGCCCACGGCATGGAGCGAAGTAAAATAACGAAATCGCGGTATTGCACCGGACGCATACTATCATTTTTACGGTCATACACTTCATAACCGGAATCAACCATCGCTTTAATGCGCTGCGCCATAAGGCGAGCTTCAAGCTGTGCTTTTTCGACTTCTGCACCTTCTTCACCGTCTATTACTTCTTCTTCCGTTTGCTGAATACATAATAATTCTGCTGCTACATCTTCACCTTCTGGATAGGTAGCACCTAGCTTTAGTTCGGCGTCAGCATCGTAGTCAATTTCCCCAACTTCTTCGCCCATAATTTGTTTGAAAATAAAGTTCGTACCTGCTAGTACTTCATGACGACTACGGAAGTTTTTCGCTAAGTCAATCTTCATTCCGCCGCCTAATCCTTCTTGTGTGAAGCGTTTATACTTTCCTAGGAATAATCCTGGTTCTGCTAGTCGGAAACGATAGATCGACTGCTTCACGTCACCTACCATGAACAAGTTTCCTTCACTCTCAGAATCTTTCGTTACGAATTTAATAATTGATTCTTGTACGAAGTTCGTATCTTGATATTCATCGACTAATACTTCAGCAAATTTATTACGATATTGGAGCGCCACTGCTGACGGATTCATTTCACCATTTTCACTTTGTTCACTTAAAATTTGTAAACAGAAATGCTCTAAATCTGTGAAATCAACCATTCCTTTATCTCGCTTCATCGCTTGGAAACGCTCTGTAAATACTTTTACAAGTTGAACAAGCTTTTCTAATACTGGGTGCATATCTTGAAAATCTCGTAAGAAACTTTCAGGTTTGCGGCTAAATAACTCTTCTTGTAATTTCTTCACTTCATCTTTCGCTTTATTACGAAGAGAGTCTACTTGTTTTACAACATCTTCATTGTAATCACTTTTCTTAATACGCTTTAACGTTTGCCACGATACGTTTTGCATCGCTTCATACACACTTGTCCACGATTCACGAGCAGCTGATGATAGCGTTCCAAGTAATGCTACATCTGCTTGCAGGGTTTCAATGCGAGGCGCTGGACCATCAGGAAGCATTGCGAGTTCAGTTGCCTTACGAATATGCTGTTCCGCTGTTTCAAGCTGGAATTTCACGTCTTCTAATAAATAAGAAGCATATACTAAATCTTCAATTGTCTTTCCTTCTACGTCATATGCTTCTACTAATTTATCAAGCCATTTTTCCGGATTTGGATGCGCCCTTGATTCTGTATGAAGCGCTAAAATCATACGTTGCAAGTCATCATCACTACGGTCACTCGTATAACGATCAACAAGTTCAAAGAAGATTGTATTATCTTCGATTCCGTACTCTTCTTCTAATATGTCATCTAGCACTTCTTCTTTTAACAATTCATTTTCTGTTTGATTCGCAATACGGAAACGAGGATCAACATCAAGCATGTAGTAATATCCTCTAATTACTTGTAAACAAAATGAGTGAATTGTTGAAATGGAAGCTTTATTTAATAGGCTCAGCTGCTTTCTTACGTGTTGAGAGCCTGGTTCATCAATTAATACCTTTTCTAACGCTTCCCCGATTCGGTTTTTCATCTCTTGCGCTGCTGCATTCGTAAATGTTACAACGAGCAGGCGGTCGACATCGACTGGATTCTCTTCATTAATAATCTTTTTAATAATACGTTCAACTAATACTGCTGTTTTACCTGATCCAGCTGCAGCCGCAACTAAAATATCACGCCCGTTCGCTACAACAGCTTTCCACTGGTCATCTGTCCATTGACTACCTTCTGGTTTTTTAGGCCAATTTTCTATCATTCTCCGCCAACCTCCTCTCTTATTTTCTCCATCGCTTCGCTATCTTTCATATCTTTTAACGATCGGAACTGATTATCTTCAAGTGACTCATCAAATTGACAAACAGACTTGAAGTTACAGAACGTACATGCTGCTTTATTTCCCATTTTATAAGGAGCAATATCGATAACACCTTCTGTAATATCTTTTCCGATATTTTCAAACGTATGGTGTACATATTTTTGCAGTACGTTAAACTCTTGCTCACTTGCAATACTTGAACGCGCACTAAAGCTACCGTCTTTTTTCAGGCCAGCAGAAATAATATCTGAGCTCCCTGTTGAAAGTTTGTTATCCATTAAACGAACAACGTCAGCATCTCCTAATACGAGTCCTTTCATTTTAAATTTCTTTAAAATTTCTTTTTCAATTTCAGCTTCAGATGCGTCACCTTTCATCTCAACGATTGGGTTATGAATATGGAAATACAATACACCAGCTGGTGATGCTGCGTGGCCTTTTTTCATCCACGTCTGTGCATTCGAAGTAACGACATCTAAATACGTTAACATTTGAAGTGCTAATCCGTAATACACTTCCGTTAAATCTAACGCTTTTGAACTTGATTTATAATCAATAATACGTAAGAACGTCCCGTTTTCATCTTCTGCCTTATCAACACGGTCAATACGGCCGACTACTTCCATCTTCACACCATTTGGTAATGAGAATTCCATCGGCGGAAGTGATCCTGTACCACCCATACCGAACGGCACTTCTAAATCAACTGGTACGAATCCGCTTGACTTCGCATGTTCACGAAGAATGATTGAAGTACGGAAAATGATTTGTTGTAGTTTTTGTTTTAAATAGAAATGACGGTTTGAACTTAATAAAATTTGTCGTTGTAATAACGGTGCGATTTCTTCTATTACTAAAACAGAAAGATGCTCACACTCTTTTATGGATAAATCCGCCCAAGTACGGTTTTCACGCAATAACTTGTCCGCAATTTTCTTTAATGCCGCATGGAATAATTCGCCGATGTCCGGCGCATCAAGCTTGAAAATATCACGCTCTCTAAGCGATAAACCGTGCTGTGCAAAATGAGCGTATGCACAACGGTTAAATAGTTCCATACGAGAGACGCTTCCTTTAATTATATCTCCGTATAAATCTCTACTTACTGCTGTACTTAATTTCTTCGCACGATTTCGATAGAATAAACTTGATAAGACGCGGCTGCTTTTTTGTTTCCATTCATCTGAAGTTACGTAGAAATTATATACGTCCCACCAAAAGTCTAAATTCCCTTCAAATCCGTATCGCTTCCACGTTTGTAGTTGCTGCATAACGTAAGATAACGTTACTTCTGGCGTTGCTACGTATGAAATTTGTTCTGAACGTGATAAATCGTTTACGTCATTCGTAATAAATGAATCTTTCACATTAGGGAACATTCTTTTTATTTTCTTAATAAAGCTAGACGCAAGTAACGTCTTTCCTTCTTCATCTGCAAGCGGGCATGAAATGTATAGCTTCTCAGATGCTCTCGTTACCATTTGATACATAACGAACTGTTCTTCTAACAAAGTTTGTCTCGTCGTTGGCGCTAATTCAATCCCTGCTGCACCAAGAACTTCTCTTTCTTCATCAGAAAGCATACCTTCGTCCATAGGTGCTGCTGGAATAACACCCTCATTTACACCTATAATAAACGTTACTTTCACGTCAGATAACCTGGAGTGATCAATATTAGCAATTAACACTTGGTCTAATGACGGCGGAATGTTAGCAAATTGAAGCGCCTCAAGACCAGTCGACATAACGTCCGTAAACATAGAAAGAGACATTTTCTCTTCACCAAGCATCTCTACAAACGTATCAAGAAGGCTCATTACTTCTTCCCATACTTGTTCATGATCTGTCGCAAATAAGAAATCTCCACTTTCTTCTGCACGTATACGTAATTCTTCTAGTTTTTTCGGAACATCCAGTTCTTCTAAAAATAAGTAAACTGCTTCACACATTTGCATAACTGTTCCTGCACGCTTTAACCTTTTTTGCATGCGAATAACAGGTGTTCTTACAACGTCACGTAACCTATTTATTTTCTCTTCCATTTCACGTTCACTGTCTGTGATCATCCCGTTCGTATCATCAAGAGAACGATAACGGCGATACATCCATGGATCCTCTGAAGTCCATCTCTTTCCTTGTACACCGTACGCTAAACAGTAATTTTCAAATTCATCCATTTCTTCACGCATCGTTTCTTTTCTTACGTCTAATGGATATAAAAGCTCTGTTTTCACGCAACGGAACACCGCATCATAACGCCAATTCCCACTAATAATCTCGAGTGCAGAACGAATACATTCTACTAATGGGTGGTGTGACATCGGGCGCTTTTCATCGATGAAGTGCGGGATATTATAATCTGTAAATAACGTTCGCATCACATCGTAATAACTTTCCCCATTACGAAGAAGCACTGCAATATCCCGGTAACGATATTTTTCATTCGCAACAAGTTTACGAATTTCACGAGCAACACCTTCTACCTCCGCTCGTAAATTCGCAGCTGTACTAATCGTTACACTCGCTTCACCGTTAAATTTTTCATTCGGACGCGCTTCATAATGCGCTTCTAAATGCGCTAATGCTGGAGAATGAAAACGCGGCTGTTCCATAAGTGGAATTGTTTTTTCAATTTCTATTTTCTCTTCACGCGCTACTTGTTTTATTTTTTCATACGTTAACGTCGTTTCATAAAATAAATCGAGTTCATTTACTGGCTGCGCTAACGTTTTTTCATCTATCGTTAACGTGATCGTAACTCTCGCTCCGCAAATCATAAGCTGTCTTACAATCTCTAACTCTTGCGGGGAGAATGAATGAAATCCATCTATATAAATTTCCGCACCATTTACATATTCAGACTGCGGAAGCTTTTCCACTAGCAATTGCAGGTAGTCTTCTGAATCTAAGTATTTTCCAATTAAAGCACGTTCAAAATCATCGTATAATAGCTGTAAATCATACACTTTATTCGCTAGTAACTTTTGTTCGGCACTGCTACTATGCGCATCTAATTGTTGCCACATTTCATATACGTTAGATGGCGTTACATTGTAACGTTTAAACTCTGCAATCATACTGCCAAGATGTTCAAAGAAACCGTTTTGCTCCGCTGCTTTTTGGAACACCGATAATCCATCTTTACGAGACTCTACAATTTTACGGAGTAACATATGTACACCAGCTTCATCAATATGAAGACGACTCGCTCCGCCAACTTCTTGCAGTACCTTCCACGCTAATCGTGAAAAACTAAAAACTTGTGCCCGAATAGAACCTCTTACATCCTCACTTCCAATTAACGCCTGCTGCGTCTGGAATGTCATCTGTTCTGGCACAAGATATAATATTGTTTTCCCTCTCGGGCGTTGTTTTAACTCTTCTTGCACTTCGCGTAAACAAAGTGTACTTTTTCCACTTCCCGCTCTACCAATCACAAATCGAAGTGACATGTAACCCCACCTTTCACTTACATAACGAACGTTAGTTTGCTACTATAATTGTATTATAGGACACGAAAAAAGACAAACTGAGTTGTTTGCCTTTTTCTATACTTCTATCTATTATATCAACCTTTTGAAAAATTCGTTTGCACCTCTTGAATTGGCCAATATCGCAAATCAACTTTACCGACGACTGTATCAGCTTTTACAAAGCCAAAGTGTCTACTATCCCAGCTCCCGAGCCGGTTATCACCTACTACAAAAATAAACCCAGGTGGCACCAGTTTTTCTTTCGTTAACTCTTCTAATGTAAAGTCGCCTGTTAGTTGCCTTCCGTTTATCTCTTTCTTATACTTCTCTAAATACGGCTCATCAATAA
The DNA here is from genome assembly GCF_051915685.1 of Bacillus cereus group sp. MYBK5-2. NCBI lineage: Bacteria > Bacillati > Bacillota > Bacilli > Caryophanales > Bacillaceae > Bacillus > Bacillus cereus group sp. MYBK5-2. The sequence goes on along the minus strand of NZ_JBQAFE010000001.1, from coordinate 396,271 downwards.
ATTGACCGTTTATATATAACTTATCCTGCTTATATTCAATATGATCTCCAGGTAAACCGATAATCCGCTTTACATAGTCCTCTTTTTTATTCGCATGAAATACCACAACGTCAAATCTGTTCAAGTCCCCAACTTGATAACTCACCTTATTTACAACTAGCATATTGCCATCTTGCAATGTCGGCATCATTGACTTCCCCTCTACAACATACGTTGAAAAGAAAAACGTTCGAAAAAATACAGCTAATAATACACCAATTAAAATTGTTCGTATCCACTCCATGCCTTCTTTTTTCAAAGTTTTCTTCATCTGCTTCTCCCCTTATCCTTTAATACTGAAGCTTTCCTTTACAAAGAAGACTATTCTTAATGTAGTTCTAACTTTACTTCGATTTTCTTACCGACATACCATAAAATAAAAATACCAATCGCTACAATAACTGATTTCACCGGATTATGAATAAATGACATTAAATCATGACCGATATACGTTAAAATAAAAATCATCACAAGTTTTCCGAATGCTAACGCTAGACCAAACTGTTTTACACTAATTCGGGATAAACCAGCGACAACATTTATGAGCGCTGACGGTGTAAACGGAAAACAAAATATAACAAAAATCGGTGCGAATCCTTTCCTTTCAATCCACCCCATTGCTTTTCGTACTCTCTCATGCTTATTTACAAACGAAAAGAAACGACTGCGACCAAAATGGCGGATGATGAAAAAGACAAGTAATGCACCCATTACTGATCCAAGCCATGAATAAAGAAAACCGAGCCAAAAGCCAAATGCAACAGCATTCGCCAGTACAAATACGATAAGCGGTAATGCTGGAATCAACGCCTCTATCATCGGTAAACCAATACCAAGAAGTGGTCCGAACGCTTTATAACTCTCAACAATATGATCCATATTTTCTGGTGAAAAATACTCTTTGATTGTCTGAAAATCCATTCTACACTTTACCCCTTTACTCTAAATACTATCCCTACTGTATCATTGCTTATATGAAAGAGGAAATGGTAGATACGACATATGGAGATGTATTTATTAAAGTTTCCATATCTTTCATAAGAATTCCTTCATTATTTAGCTATGATAATCTATCAATATTCGACAGGACGTGTCGTTCGTTTTGTTATTTAGATTGTTTTTTTGATTTTTTCGGTAAATGAAATTACAATGGTGATTTTCTAAATATAACAATTACAACTCGGTTTTTCTAATATATCGCCTTACCTACAAAGACTGATAAAGTGAAACTTTAATCAGTGGGGATTTTGTTGATACCCCGCTTAACTTCTTTGCTTTCGCTGAATTTTGAGGCGGGGGTCTTACTGCCCACAAATAACAGGATAAACAAAAAAAGAATGGGGATTCCCCCATCCTTTCACACTTCGCCTTCCTTCACAAAATACACACTCTCATAAGCGGGTCTTAATGTTGATTCCTCTTTTTTATCAACCTCTTTAAAACAAGGACTCCCTTGTTTTTTCCTACGATCTTCATATTCAGTACGTAATTTTGCTGTACGATTTTGTTGATTTTCAAAACTAGTTTTTGATATTTCTAATTTCACAGCAAAGCCATTTATAAATCTAATAATAAGATTTCCATCTTTTAATTCTTTATTACTTTCAATATAAAAATGAGACAACCAAGCGCACTCTTTTCTAGAGTAAGAATAGGTAGGGAAAAAATAAAGTTGATCTGCTGGACTAATCGCAATCGGTGCTTTATGTGTAATATGAGTTAACTCTTTCGTTCCTTCTTTTCTGCCTAAGAAACTAGAGCCATGCTTGCGGCAACTTCTTTCTATAATATCTAGAGGTTTTTGAAATACGAAAAAAGAATCATTCATTTCAACGACTCGCGTAACAATTTTCTTTTCACTTAGAATAACAGGAAGTAAGGCCATCGTATTTTTCGTTACAACATAATTTTCGACATAGCGTTCCACTTTACTTTCCATACTCCATTATCTCCTTTTTTCCATTTATATTAGCAGCTGCATATATAATTTTAGCATCTATGAAAAGGAAATAGCTTACAAGTTCCGCTTTTTTACAATTTTTTATCATTTATCAAACATTTGTTAAATAAAAAAATCACGATATAGTAATGATTTAATTTTAAAGTTATAAAAACAGCATTTATACTACCTATAAATATTTATTATCCCTTCCTATTTTCACATCATGAAAACAATTAACTTTGCTATAATTAAAATGTAAATCCAATATATGGAGGGCCACTATGGAAGAAAAAGAGATCCAACCATCGATTCAAATGAAAAATAGTAGCGTCATTATCGTGAAAACTCAGCTAGTATTATATTCGGTTTATTTTTCATTCTGCTATTCTTTGCCAAACCGTTTCGTAAATCAAAATGTCCAGAATGTAAAAAACGTGAGAAGAAAAAATCAGGACAAGAACAATAAAAGGCCTTCCTTTATGGAATGCCTTTTTACATTCGTAGTATCATTTTATTTATTCTTCTTCCCCCTAAAAAACGACTATATTTTCTTCCAAGGTTCTCTACATCTTTTTTGATTTGTAATATGATCCTTATATAAAACATGAGAAAGAGTATTACTTGTTACCCGCTTTTAATTTTTATTAAACACTTCAAATTTGTACATCTTTATCCATCACTAACAATTCGTTAATTAGTTAACTTTGTAATATAAGTTTTGTATATAATGTCATTCAAAAACACAATATATATAAGTAGCTATTTATAATTACATTGCTTTTTATCGAATTCTAAAAAGGAGTTGTATACTATGGATAAAGAAAATCCATTAAATCAGCAGGTTAATAGCATTCCCTCAGATGCTCTGAATACCCCTAGTAAGGAACAAGAACAACTGTTAGAAACATCATCTCAAAACGTACAAAATTCCAACAACAATGCTAACAAAAAAGATGTTACTCAAGGTCTATCTGGAAAAGATTCCCCTATTTCAATAGAGAATACAAATTTATAGTTATTTACTATCATACGCAGCAAATGCTCTTGCTGAACTAATTCTTCTACAGAAACTAATACGCATTCCAGATAATTTTTCACCAGTTTTAACATAGAAAAAGAGATTTAGATATAAAAACAGGCTCTGAAAAAACTTTCCCCACAACAAAAAAAGGATGGCATTAGCCATCCTTTTTTCCATCATCAACTATAAAATTATAGTTTGATTACGTTTTTAGCTTGAGGTCCACGGTTACCGTCTTCGATTTCGAAGCTAACTTTTTGACCTTCTTCTAAAGATTTGAAACCGTCAGTTTCGATTGCTGAGAAGTGTACGAATACGTCGTTTTCGCCTGGAACTTCGATGAAACCGAAACCTTTTTCGTTGTTAAACCATTTTACTTGTCCTGTTACTGCCATAATTATTTCCTCCTAAGAAAATACAAATTTTAAATTTTTTAGTCTTCCTGTCTAAAAAAAGAATCCACACATTATCAAATACGAAACATAAACTAGTTCTCACATACTTTTTCTCGTTCGTTTTCAGCACTTGATAACATATGGATTGCTTAATTTAACTATTCAACTGACATCATCATAGCACATTAAAATAAAATGTACAATCTTTTTCGAAAATAGAATTTCTAATTTTTAGTATTTCTTATAAAATATACTTATCTCTATTCTAAATAAGGGGGAGTTTATGACCAATAAAATTTCTAGAAAAACATTAAAAAGAATTGAAGAGGATATTGAAAATAATAATCTTGGAAAAGCAAGAGATAGATTGCATGGCCTCATCTTTACATACCCAAATGAATTACATCTTCGAAAACAACTCGGAGATATTTATTATAAATTACAATATCCAGAAATGGCTGGACGTTACTGGTATCTAGAGGAGCATAAAACAGACATTATGCATGAATCATGTTTATTATTTGAAAAATCAATGGGAAATAGTCCTCATCATATTGCACGTGCTTTAAAGTTTAAAGGCGATTCTAACCATATAAAAAGTTTGTATAAAGAGCAACCTTTATCTTCAGTGCAGAAGAGTTAATTTATGAGTATAAAGAAACATGGCAAGATAAGCTAGTCCCTTTTGGCTGTCTAGCATTGCTTGCTTCCCTTCTCTTTTCTGCCATTGTTGGTCTATTCACTATTTGGAATTGGATTTTTTAATTATAGGGGGAATTTTCACATGTCAAACTACGATAACGAAGAAAAGCTAACAGGTGGAAACGTTTCGAACGTATATCGTTCTAAAAATACTGTTCGTCGAGAGTTAAAGCCAGATAGTGCAAAGATCCATAAGCTATTGCAACATTTAGAAAACAAAGGATTTCATTATGCTCCAAAGTTTTTAGGTGTAGATGAAAAGGATAGAGAGATTTTATCCTTTATTGAAGGAGAAGCTGGCAATTATCCTTTAAAAGAATATATGCGATCTAATGATGTATTAAAAGAAATAGCAAAGATGCTCCGCCTTTACCATGATGCTGTAAGTGATTTTCCGTTATTAAATGATTGGAAACCGATGGATCACACGCCAAATAACATTGAGGTTTTATGTCACAATGATTTTGCCATATATAACATTATTTTTAATAATGAGAAGCCAGTAGGGATTATTGATTTTGATGTTGCTGCTCCTGGTCCAAGACTATGGGATATCGCTTATACACTTTATACTTGTGTGCCTTTAAGTAGAGTGTATTATACAGAATCCGGTGAAGCCGTTCATTATGATTCACCGCAACATGCAGATCGTATTAAAGAGAGAGTCAAATTGTTCGTTCAGTCCTATGGTAAAAATATGGATGAAGATTACTTAGGAATGGTGTTGCTTCGATTAGAAGGATTATGTACATATATGAAACGAAAAGCGCAAGAAGGCGACTTGAATTTCCAAAGAATGATTGATGAAGGACATCTAGAGCATTATGAGAAAGATATAAAGTTTATTCGTGATCATAGGGCTGAGTGGAGTTGATTTAGTAATAAAGAAAAGGAAGTATCGTTTTTTGCCGACAACTCCCTCTCTCTTTTCGAATCGTTTAGAAAATAACAAGGGGCACCCTTCAAAAAGGTGCCCCTTCCTTTTATTTCGTAAACTGTGCTTCTTCCGTAGATCCTTTTAACGCTGTCGTTGATGAAGTTCCGCCCGTAATCACTTGTGCAACTTCATCAAAGTAACCTGTTCCTACTTCGCGTTGATGACGTGTTGCAGAGTAGCCATGTTTTTCAGCTGCGAATTCTGCTTGTTGTAGTTCAGAGTATGCTGCCATGCCGCGCTCTTTATAGCCACGTGCTAGTTCAAACATACCGTAATTTAATGAATGGAATCCAGCAAGTGTTACGAATTGGAACTTGTAACCGTAAGATGCGATTTCCTTTTGGAAGCTTGCAATTGCTTTTTCATCTAGTTTTTGTTTCCAGTTGAATGAAGGTGAGCAGTTATATGCAAGTAGCTTCCCTGGATGCTCCTTATGAATTGCGTCCGCAAATCGTTTTGCATCTTCTAAATTTGGTTCTGACGTTTCACACCAAACGAGGTCTGCGTACGGTGCATACGCTAAACCGCGCGCAATTGCTTGATCAAGACCTGCATTCGTACGGTAAAACCCTTCTGGTGTTCTTTCTCCTGTAATAAATGCTTTATCAACAGGATCGATATCGCTCGTAATTAAATCAGCTGCATCCGCATCTGTTCTTGCAACGATAATTGTCGGCACTCCCATTACATCTGCTGCAAGGCGTGCAGAAATTAAATTGCGTACTGCTGTTTGCGTTGGTAGTAGTACTTTTCCACCTAAATGGCCACATTTTTTCTCTGAAGATAATTGATCTTCAAAATGCACACCTGATGCACCTGCTTCAATCATACCTTTCATCAGTTCGAATACATTTAATTGCCCACCAAATCCAGCTTCTGCATCTGCTACAATCGGTACGAAATAGTCTGTATCATCGCTTCCTTCCATATGCTGAATTTGATCCGCACGTTGAAGCGTTTGATTAATTCGTTTTACTACAGCAGGTACGCTGTTCGCTGGATATAAACTTTGGTCTGGATACATATGTCCAGAAAGGTTTGCATCAGCTGCTACTTGCCAACCACTTAAGTAAATCGCTTTTAACCCAGCTTTTACTTGTTGCATCGCTTGGTTTCCTGTTAATGCGCCAAGTGCGTTAATATAGTCTTCTGTATGAAGCGATGTCCAAAGCTTCTCAGCACCGCGACGCGCTAACGTATGTTCAATATCAATTGACCCGCGCAGGCGAATTACATCTTCTGCCGAATATGGACGTGTGATCCCTTTCCAACGCTCATCTAATTCCCAGCTTTCTTGTAACTTCTCGATTCTTTCGTTTTTCATTTGTTCCATCCCCTTTTCATTTTTTATAAAATTTCATAACCCGGTAATGTTAAAAATGGTACGAATTCATCATTTCGAACGAGATCTGTAAACAACGTTGTCGCCTCTTGGAATCTCCCTTTCTTAAAGGCTTCCTTACCAATCTCTCTTTCTATTTTTGCTAATTCTTCTTCTTTTAGCTCTTCCATTAATTCAAGCGTAATATTACGACCATCATTTAGTTTTCCACCTTCATGACGAATCCATTGCCATACTTGTGCTCTTGAAATTTCAGCTGTTGCCGCATCTTCCATTAAGTTATAAATGGGTGCTGCTCCCCGTCCGCTTAACCAAGATGCAATATATTGAATACCTACGCTAATATTCATGCGAAGGCCCTCTTCTGTAATCGTTCCCACCGGTACCTCTAGTAAATCGTTTTCTGTTACACATATTTCTTCACGTTTTCTAAAAATTTGATTTGGTGTTTTCATAATGTGATTAAACACTTCCATTGCAACCGGTACAAGTCCAGGGTGGGCGACCCAAGTCCCGTCATGACCGTCTAAAGCTTCGCGTTCCTTATCAGCACGCACTTTTTCAAAAGCTGCTTCATTTGCTTCTGGATTATTTTTAATCGGAATTTGTGCCGCCATTCCTCCAATTGCTGGTGCATTACGGCGGTGACATGTTTGAATTACTTTCAAAGAATACGAACGCATAAATGGCGCCGTCATCGTGACTTGTGCTCTATCTGGTAGTAAGAATTTATTATGATTACGGAAACTCTTTAAAAAGCTAAAAATATAATCCCATCTTCCGCAATTTAAGCCAGCAGAATGATCTTTTAGCTCATATAAAATTTCATCCATTTCAAACGAAGCGTGAATCGTTTCTAGTAACACAGTTGCTTTAATCGTTCCATTTGGAATGCCGATATATTTTTGAGCAAATACGAATACATCATTCCATAATCTCGCTTCTAAATAACTTTCCATTTTCGGTAAGTAAAAGTATGGGCCGCTCCCTTTTGCTAAAAGAGCTTTCGCATTATGGAAAAAATACAAGCCGAAATCTACTAAACTACCCGACATATTTTTCCCATCAACTTGCATATGCTTTTCCTCTAAATGCCATCCTCTTGGACGTACAATGAGTACAGCTGTTTTCTCATTTAATCTATATTCTTTCCCTTTATCATTTTTATGTGAAATCGTTCCCTTTACTGCATCTCGTAAATTGATTTGCCCTTCAACTGCGTTTTCCCAAGTTGGTGAATTCGAATCTTCAAAATCCGCCATAAAAAGATGCGCTCCTGAATTTAAAGCGTTAATGACCATCTTTCTATCTACCGGTCCAGTAATCTCTACGCGGCGATCCTCTAAGTCTTTTGGCAGCTTGGCAATTGTCCAATCCGCTTCACGTATGTGTTTTGTTTCTTCTAGAAACTTCGGAAACTCCCCTGCATTAATTCTCTTTTGTTTTTCTACACGTTTTTGTAAAAGTTCTATGCGGCGCTCATTAAAATTCTCATGTAGTTCCTTCAAAAAACTAAGCACCTCAGGTGTCAATATTTCGTTGTACGCTGGTAACATTTCTCCGGGCAATGTAACCCGTGAAGTTTGCGTCGACATATTAGCATCCCCTTCTTAAACTGTTTTATAACAGATTTGATTTCATGTTTTATATTATATAACAAATCTTCAGAAAAGGAAGTTTTTTTTGAAAATTCATTTCATTTTTTTTCAAAACGCCATTCTTTCGCGCTTTATTTCATACAAAAAAGGCCGCTGTTATACAACAACGACCTTTTTGTATTATTTTTAAATTTCACTTTGACTAGTTAAACTTTATTACTGCCCTTGTTCCATATCATGCAATATTGCTCTATGTAAAAACTGTGCGTATTGTTCTCTCGTTACCTTCATAGACGGACCGAATTTACCTTCTCCGATTCCCATTGTAATACCATTTGTTTGTACTGCACTAATTGCATTCGTTGCCCATGAATTTGCTGAAACATCATTAAAGTTATGAGATCCCTTTGCCTGTAAGTCAAAAGCATTCGTAAGAACTTGTGCCATTTCCGCACGCGTTAACGTCGCCTTCGGTCTAAAGTTTCCATTCTCGTCTCCCTGGAAAATTCCCATTTCCGTTAAAGCCAATATCTCCTCGATAAAGCTTGTTGAATTTTCATCAATATCTCCATATGGGTTTTCATATTCATCTTGTTCTTCCATATCAAACACACGGTAAATTAAAGCTGCAACTTGCTCACGTGTTACATTATCCCCAAAACCGAATATTCCATCGCCATATCCCAAAATAATTTCTTGTTCCGCTAATTCATGAATTGCCTCATATGCCCAATGCCCTTTTGGTACATCTTTAAATACAATTGTATTTGTTTTTTGCAACGGTGCACTTTCCGCTTTTACACTGTTACTCTCTGCTGAGAATAACACCCCACCCATAATTGTTAATGCTGTAGCTGTTTTTAATAATTTTTTGCTCATCAAATTATCTCCCCAATATGTATATGTTTTTTTAAAAATATACAGAATAAATGGTATAGTGACAATATATTTTTCGACACATTTCGTGACGGTTTTGTGAATCATATTACACATCATGTCTTTTTCATCGGGTTGATTATAAAGCTTGTGTATAACCATAAAAATACATAAATGAGAATAATAATTCTTTTTTAAACAAACAAAAAAGCACAAATATTTCTATTTGTGCTTTCATATTTCACTCTACTTCCAATCCTCTTTCAAATGATAATTAATAATCGCATTATTAATAAACTGAGCATATTGTTCTCTAGGTACAGGGCGATTTAATTCATACATGTCATTCCCAGTTCCTCTCACAACATTATTAGATTGTAACGCACTAATTGCATCTTCTGCCCAGTGGCCTTTTGGAATATCTTTAAATGTATGTTTTTGTTTCGTTTCAAAATGAAATGCTCGTTTTAAAATGACAGCCATTTCCGCTCTAGAGATTGGTGCTTTCGGCCTAAAATTCCCTTGGCCATCCCCTGAAAAAACACCACGTTTTGTTAACGCCAAAATTTCCTTTTTAAAAGTTGTTGTACTATCAGAAACATCTTTATATGGATTCGCTACTGGCCCTTCTTCTTTTATCTCAAGTGTTCTGTAAATAGTCCCAGCTACTTGTTCACGTGTTATAAGATCGCCAACACCATACTTCCCGTTTCCATACCCTAATATAATTTTATGATATGCTAAGTCCATAATAGCATCATATGCCCAAAATCCGTATGGAACATCTTCAAACACAATCATTTGTGGATACTCTTCTGCTTTTACAGGCGTCACATTCGTCCCTGCAAATATACCTCCTGCCATTGTCGCAATCATCATTACACCCAATATTTTTTTCTTCATTGTCCTCTCTCCCTATTTCATTCAAATAAAATGAACTTCATTGTTTCAGGAGTATTATTTTTTGGTGAATGTAAGATAAAATGTAAATCTTCTAGAAGAAATATTTCCACTACCTTTCTGCTTTATACTCCCTTCTTTCTTTTTCAAAAAGGAAGTTGTCACATCTAAGGTGTTATATACTAAAACATTCTACAATCTCTTTATAAACTCCTTTTCACTTTATAACTTCCCTTTATTAGCACCTAAAGGAGATACATAGTGGAGGCTACTATATTCATGGTTTATATTTCAGAGGTAGCATTCCCCTTCACTGATAACTCGCTTTCGCTGAATTTTGAGGTGGAGGTCTTACTGCCCAGCAAATAGCGGGATAAAAAAATCATCCTTTTTTCTTAAAAGAGGATGATTTTTTTATATTTATTAACACTCAAATATGCTACTACTTTTGAAGAGTAAATTGGGCAACTATTTGTTTTAGTTTTCCTGCTGCGTCATGCATATGTTCAATTGAAACCGAAATCTCTTGAACAGATTTTTCTTGCTGTTGAATAGACTCTTTTACCCTATCAGTTCGGTCAGATGATCTTTGGGAAATTTGAGCCATGTCTTCTGCAGAAGCCGAGATTTCCTCACTACTCGCTGCAATTTCATCTGTAGACATAGATACCGTTTGAATTTGCTCAGATACTTGCTGTACTTTTTCTGTAATTGTTCCAAATACTTTTTCTGTATGCATTACTACTTGTGTACCTGCCTGTACCTCATTATCTACTTTCCCCATCATATGTACTGTATGGTTCGTTGTTCCCATAACTTGAGTAATAAGATTCTCAATTTGTTTTGCAGAATCACTAGATTGTTCTGCTAATTTCCGCACTTCATCTGCCACAATTGCAAATCCTCTACCACTTTCACCAGCACGTGCAGCCTCAATTGCGGCGTTTAATGCTAATAAGTTAATCTGGGAGGTAATACCTTGCATTACATCAATGATTTTAACAATTTCTTCTGATTGTTCTTTCATAGTCTCTACTTGTTTCACACCGCTATGTACCGAATTTTGGATTGTATCCATCTGTTGAATCATTTGTTTCATTAATTTGTTACCACTCTCTGCATCTAATGCTGATTGAGCAGATAATTCATTTACAGAGGATGATGTATTGACTATACTCTGCATTCCTTGTGTCAACTCTTCCATCGCACCCGCAGTTTGTTCCATTGCTTGCATTTGACTCTCTGCGCCATTTGCGACTTCTTCAATATCCATAGTGATTTTTTTGGCTGCACTACTAGATACTTCTGACGCAGATGCTACTCCGTCTGCATATTGGAATAGAAGCTGAATATTATTCTCTACTTCTTGCATATTTGTTCTTAGCCCTGCAATCATCTCATTAAAATTACTTACTAATACACCTAATTCATCCTTAGCAGTATAATCACCATGTACAGTTAAATCTCCTTCTTTCGCTCTTTCCATCATACGACTAACCGTTTGTAAAGGAGCAACTATAAGCTTGCTAATAATATAACTTACTATACATATAACGATTGTAGTAACTACTACAAGAATGATAAAGGTAATAACGGAACGATCAATCATTTTTTGCGAATCTTTAAATACTTGGTCAGCTAAATTTGAAACATACGATTCTAGATCCACTGCATAACCAGCTAACTCTATTCCCTTCGGTTTTAATTCCTTCTGAAATTCATTTACCATTTGCGGCTCGTTTGTTGCCTTTGCCTTTTCAAATAATTTCTTATATGTATCTTTATAACTTGGTAAAGATTTCTTCATCTTCTGAAACAGTTCATCCTCTTGCTTACTTAAATTAAAACCATCATCATATTCTTTTAATAAAGAATCATATTTTTTAAGATCCTTTTCAATATTATTAATTATTCCCTCTTTATTTGCCACTTCATTTTGTGATGCCGTAATTAACTCTAATAAGTTATATTCTAGTGAATTTTGTGTGCGAAGCATTCCTTCTAATAAAATTGCAGAATATTGATAATCATCTACTACAACCTCTGTATCATGCTTAATCTTATTAATAGAATGAATTGCTACACTGCTTATAATTACCATACCTAAAACTGCTAATGAAATAAGCGCTAATAATTTATATTTCACTTTTAAATTTTGTAAAAAATACATTTTTTCACCTTTATTCCTTTATATATAGATTTTTAGAATTTTATAGCTTATTATTTACAAAATCGCAATAAAAAGCAATGATAAATATTCCCAATATGAAACTTATATCTCTATAAAAAAAAGTAGCATAATAGCTACTCCTTTTTTCTTTGTTTCTCATATTGTTCAAACGTATGAATTCTTTCAAAAATTGGTGGGTGCGTGTATAAGAAAAATTTCACTAACGCAGGCGGATTCACTTGGCTTAAACTCGTTTTTGATAAATATTGAAAAGTTTTCACACCAGATTTTCCGTCCTTCGTCATATTTAAAGCATATTGATCTGCCGCTCTTTCTTCTATACGTGAAACATAGTTTGTTGCTGGTTGTACTGCAAATGAGAGTATAGAAGAAATTAAGAAAAATAAAGGTAAAATGGAGAAACATGCCACTTTTGAAATTTGCAATGTATCTCCCCATTTGCGAATACACATATTTATAATACGACTAATTAAAAACATACCTATAAACGATAGCAATACATAACTTGCAACGCCAAAATATATATGTTTCATAACGTAATGCCCCATTTCATGGGCCATTATAAATAAAATCTCTTTATCTTTTAACTGCTTAAGCGTTGTATCCCACATTACAATACGGGCGTTAGGACCAATTCCTGTTACGTAAGCATTTAATGCATTCGTTTTTTCTGACATGTTTACTTCATATACGTGTTTAGCAGGAATGTCCGCTTTGTCTGCTATCGCTAAAATTTTCGTTTCTAATTCTTTATTTTTCAGCGTCGAGAAGTCGTTATAAAGCGGATCAATAACGACAGGCTGTATGAATGTTAAAAAGATTGTAAATGGAACAGAGAGCGCCCATCCTGCGAGCCACCATCTCTTCGGAAATTTACGGATAAGCCATAATAGAACGGTAACTACGATTAACATAGTCGCATAACTTTCCCAAAAACCGATAACATGATCTTTTATCCAGCTTTGTGTACTTTGTGTTGAAATGCCGTAATCAACGGACACTTTCCGGCCAATCCATTGCATCGGTAAGGCAAGCACTGTTGTCAGTAATGATAAATAAAAGAAATAAATCGCAACTTGCAAAACACTTATTTTAGTCGTTTCCTTCGACCATTTCTCAAACTTTCTTGAAATACCTAGCACAAGTACAAATAATAAAATAATCCATTCAAGAGGCGTCGCTAAAAAGTATAGTAAATTTTTCACGCGCGAATAATCTTGGCTTAGCGTAAGCTCTCTCGTACTCATAAACGTTTCTGGATCTGCACTCGTTCCCTTATACATGTCCGGAATAAGTTCATGATTCCATCCAAATAAATACCAATATATAAGTAACGCAAATCCAACGTACAAAAAAAGCGACCAACCGATAACCTTCCTCACGCTATTCCCTCCTCTATGCTGCCTGTCTATTATTATTGTAAGTTCGTACACGCTAAATTAGAACAAGCTTATTATGTGAATTGCTCTGGATCTTTTTATTTACATAAAAAAACTCTTCTACATAAGAAGAGTTTTACCTACCTTTAAACACTTTCTTCGGTTCATAATCCGGAATAAGAATCGCACTTACAAACCAGCACGTACCCTACTTGCTTTTTAGATAACATAAAAAGCCTCTTTAAGGAAGTACATCTATTAATAAACTAAAATCTTGTAAAGAGAAAGAACTATATTTCATAATACCCTGTACAGCTAAAAGTAAAACAAGACCGATCACACACATATAGTTAACGCTTTCTTCATTCTTTTTTTCAGTAACGACTCCACCACTTATACATAAAATCCCCAACAAATGGAGCGCTAAATACATGAAAAAATAAGCTTCCTCCCAGCGCAAAATAACATTTACTGTCGTTATTAACACTAGACTAAGTAAAATCAAATAAAAAAACTTATTTGACGATATCGTTTCATTCATATAATTTTATACATCCCTTTCAAATTTCGAATTAATGATGTTTCAAAGCTATAAAGTAAATGATTGTTTTTATACCATAAAACAAAAGGAAAGCCACCATTACTTTCTCGAATACTTTATGAATCTACATATACTTCTCTTCATTCTTTCTGAAGATGCGCTTCATCATTTCTTCTACAATTAGACCAAATATTAGTAAAACCCCGAACACAATAAGAAGAGAAATAATATTTTCTTTTAAATGAGTACTAGAAAATAAGTAATACTCTGGAAACACAATCGTATCTACTACAGGTTGAATCCAATGACAAACGCTTTTATCACACATATCTGTAATAGACGTAGTATCTATAATGTCTTTTAATATTTTTTCAACCGTCTTCTTCATCTCATTTACTCCCGACTACATCTGAAAAGCTCTTTTCCTGCTCTGCATATATAACTGGCACTTCTTTACTCCAATATTTACGATTAACAAATAAAAAGATAAGTACTAAGTTTAATCCTGTTATAAAAATAATAAGTCCAGGAAAGAATGTCGTATAATTTGAGAAATCGGCAAAACTCATAATTTTTTCTCTACTTATTAGAAAAGACGCACCTATTACAAATGCATTGTTTAACATATGTATTGCAATTGGCATGAGTAAACTTTTCGTACGAATATATACGATTGACAATACGATGCTGAATATGGCTGCACCGAGGAAATCAACATGTAACAACGCAAACAATATTGCTACAACGATGGTCGCTATGCTCGTTCCCCATTTTGTTGCAAAACGTTGAAGTAAAAATCCGCGAAAAACAAATTCCCCGATAATTGGTGCGATGAATACGACCCTAATGACTTGAGATACATATCCCCCAGTACTATCTACAATTGGTTCATGCAGGGCGTTCATAATAAAGTCCGGTGTAATCCATGCAAAACTATACATATACAAAATAAGATACCCGTAACTAAACATGCATAACATAACCGTAATGTATAAAACTTGTACCAAGTTAAATGTTTCATTTTTATTAACAAATAATGAAAATGAAATGTGGTGCTTTCTATACTCATAAGAAATCCATACCATCGGAAGGATATAGAATATAAGGATATTTATAAAAGAAGAATTTTGTATATGAAATATACTTGTTAGCAAATCGCCACTACTTCTCGCTATTAAAATTAATAGTGCAAATACAATTAAAAAATATCTAGCTCGCATCACTTGAAACGGGTTCACACTCATCTCCTCCCCTATGTTACTTTTATCATATCATTTGATTCTTAATTTTTTGCGAAAGAAAACCTTAAAATTTCCTTAAAAATTCCATAAGTTACAAAATGATGATATGATATTCGAGAAAATTAGGAGGGATGTTTATGTACCAAGCAAATATTTTACTCGTTGATGATGAAACAGCAATTTTACAATTACTAACTACCATTCTTGAAAAAGAAGGCTTTTCTCATATTACAACTGCAACATCAGCTGAAATGGCTTTATCTCTAACTAAGCAAAACAATTACGATTTAATTATTTTAGATGTAATGCTTCCTGGACAATCTGGTTTTGATATTTGTCCAATCATTCGCCAACAAACAGATTGTCCAATTTTCTTCCTATCAGCAAAAGCATCTGATTTAGATAAAATATCCGGATTTTCATACGGTGCAGATGATTATATTACGAAACCATTTAATCCATTAGAAGTAGTAGCACGCATGAAAGCACAGCTTCGGAGACATATGAAACAAACCGTACCACACGAACAAAAATCACACTCGATTTCATTTGGAAGATTTGAAATTGATCAGCACTCTGCAGAACTAACAGTAGATGGGCACATTGTCGAATGCTCCGCTCAACTCTTTCAACTACTACTCTTCTTTTGCGAGAATCCGAACTACGTATTTTCGAAAGAGGAAATATACGAAAAAGTTTGGGGAGCACCTGCCTATAATGGCGATGACAACACTGTTATGGTCCACATTCGAAAACTACGTGAAAAAATTGAACATGATCCAAGTAAACCAGAATATATAAAAACCGTTCGCGGGCTTGGTTATAAGTTCGTTACAAAGTAGGGTGACGATATGAATTTTAATAAACGACTTATTATTCAATTTATCATGCAACACGTTTTTGTTTTAGTTACATTACTTATCGCTGTAGTTGCTGCTTTTACTTATTTAATTTTTCTTCTTACTAGTACTTTATACGAACCTAACATTCCAGATTCTGATAGTTTTACAATTTCAAGATACATCTCTTCAGAAGATGGGCATATTTCGTTACAATCTGAAGTGCAAGATTTAATAAAGGAGAAAAATGATTGGCTCCAAGTTGTAGATGAAAACGGAAAAATCCTCTACCACTTTAATACACCAAATGATGTTCCGAATGCTTATACGAAGACATCTTTAGTCGCATATATACAACATCATATCGAAAGTAATTATAAATTTACATATTGGGAAATTGAATTAGAAGAAAAGAAAGTACTTGTTATTTATGGTGGTATGTTAAAAAGCAATGCGTTACTGACAGCAATTCAAAAGGATCACTCCTCTTTAACGATGGATTCGTTCACATTAACAGATCAAGAAAAACAGTTACTGTCTAAAGAAAAAGCAGCACTTCAAATATTTAATCAAAATGGCGAAGAGGTTTTTGCCTATCCAGCTGGAAAGAAAAAAACATTTTCAGCGATACAAATTGCCCTTAATGAAAAAGAGCCGTGGAATCATAAAGAAAACACGTCTAGCTTTTACGATGCAAATAGTGGCAACCTTCTCGTTGTAACTGCAAAAAATGAGCACTACTATCCAGATGACGAAATTGAAGATGTATTTACTAAGAAGTTTCTCATTGGATGCGGATTAATCCTTCTTATCGTATTTGTTTATTTAGTCATTCTTTCTATTTGGTACGGTAATAAATTCGGGAAACCGTTATTACATGCGATGCGCTGGCTTAAAAATATCGCTGGTGGAAAGTATGAAGAACCTATTAATAAAAAAGGAAAACCTGTCAGGTTCCGGCGATCTGGTAAAGAAAAATGGTCATTTCGTTTGTTTAGAGATGTAACAAGTTCACTAGAACACCTTTCTATTACACTCAAAAAAAATGATGCGATGAGGCAAGTACTCCAGCAAACACGAGAAGAATGGATTACCGGTCTAACGCATGATTTAAAAACACCACTTAGCTCTATATATGGCTACGCATTATTACTCGAATCGAATCAATATAACTGGACTGATCGTGATATTCAGCAATTTGGTAGTGTTATGAAAGAGAAATCTCAATATATGACGACATTAATTGATGATTTAAGCTTAACGTATCAATTAAAAAATAACAGCCTTCCTGCCCAACACGTAAACGTTGAAATCAATCAGTTCGTTCAAAAAGTGTTATTGCAATTTATTAACAATCCAACACTCCAAAATCAAAATATTGAATTCGTACCGAGCTCAAATAAAATTCAATATTTCATTGAAGAAAAATGGTTCCAGCGTATTATCGAAAACTTACTCGTAAATGCTGTAAAACATAATAACGAAACAACTACTGTCATCGTAAAATTATCACAAAACGCTAATTCCTTTACACTCTCCATTTCAGATGACGGAAAAGGAATGGATGAAAAAACGAAAGAACTTCTATTTGAACGATATTACCGCGGAACAAACACAGAAGAAAGCAACATCGGAACTGGACTTGGCCTAGCCATTACAAAACAGCTCGTTCATGCTCATAACGGAACAATTTCCGTTGATAGTGCACTCGGAAAAGGAACGACGATTATTCTTGTATTTCCGTTTCGTTCGTAGGAAAGACGCTATGTGGCGTCTTTCTTCTCCCCTGGAATAATTTTACTGTAATTGAAATTATGTGGATCGTTTTTTTTGAGGTGTTTTAGAGGTATATGAAATTATACCGGCGATTTTTTGAATATATCAGCGCAACTCGAATTATATCAGCGATTTTCTAGATATATCGACTTACCGACAAAAACCGACAATACTAACCTGCTTCCCTACTATACAAGGTAAAAGTAGAAATAAAACTATTAACAAATACATTTCTAAACTGTTATACTATAAATAGAAGTATAAACTAACTAAGTTTTGCATAAAATGAAGTAGACGAGGTGCTTCCAACACCCCGTCACTGCAACTAATTACCGCAAGGTGGAAGGTTGCAACTAAAGCTTATTTGCGCTTAGAAGACTTCCCACGCTTCGCAGGCAGACGGGTGGTCTTCTTTTTGCGCTTTTTTGCCGTTAATTTCTTAAATCCAAAAACTATACCTTCTCTAGCTATAGTTTTTGTAATTTCCAACAAAATTTGCAAAAGAAATTCCATACGATTACACCTTCTTTCTTCACAAAATGAAGAAAGGGCATAACCTTCCACCCGCAATATTTAATTGCTACTTTATTTTACCATTTTCATATGTATTACAGATAAAACAATACAAATTTAACAATCCACTTATAAAGTGAAACTTTAATCAGTGGAGGTTTTGTTCATCCCCCATTGATTATTAGCCCTCACCAATCGCGCTGCCCGGCAAATAGCGGGATAAAAATAACCTTTCATAACTCACTATGAAAGGTCACTCCATATTTCAGCTATTTCCCTACTAACACAAACACATTCTCATCAGGTGCTTCCATTACTGCAACATGTCCTGATTCTGTTGGAAATGGTTCGCGAATCCACTTTACATCTTTATTATCTTTTAAACTTTCATACGTTTGTTGTACATCTTCTACTAATACTTCGACTTCCGTAAAATTAATATCCGGATGATTGCTTATTACTAACTCTGAACTTTTCTCATCTGGAAACTTCAATCCTATTAACGTCCAAATACCCCCTTCTTCTAGTTCTCTTTCTATCATCCAGTTTTGCTTCATTCCCATTTCTTTATAGAAAGAAATTGATTTTTCTATATCTTTCGTATGTATAGATACACATTCTAGTTTTTTGAACATTTTCCTATTTCCCCTTTTATGAAAAAGCGAACCATCTCCCAATGATTCGCTCTTACCCTATTATTTTTTCTTCACCGGTATCCAAAGCTCTACTTGTGCAAACTCACTCTTATCTTCGTGGCAACGCTCATCGTATAGTTCAAACTCTGTAACTCCGCAATGTTCATACCCTGAATGCGGAAACCATTCTGAGAATACTGCATTCCAAGTTTGGTGGATAGACGATACCATTTCTTCATGAGGAACTTTCGGCGTTGTAAATACTGCATATGTTGCTGCCGGGAAAGTACGCTTTGCAATTTCATTTGGTACATTTTCAAAGTCTGTAACTTCCATTCCGATAATATAAGTGAAGTCTCCTGTTTCTAAATTAAAATCAGTACATAATCCAAGCTCTACCCATTGGCTCGTATCTTTACGATTCGGAATCGTCGTTCCAAGATCTTTTTGTAAATATTCTTGCCAAAATGCTGGAATGTCTTGATGGTTTTTCCCTTCTTTACTTGTCGTCTTCAGTTCATAACCCGCCACTAAAAATTCTGGTTTATTTACAATACGATATTCCATTTGTATGCCTCCTAAATACGGATTTAATTTTCTTTGCTTTACATTTACTCTGTAATACATCGGTGTTTCGATTTCTTGTTTTCGATATTCACTCGGTGTCATTTGAAATAATTTTTTAAAGGCTCTCGTGAACGTTTCGTGAGATTGAAAGCCATGTTCAAACGCGATATCAATAACTTTTTCATCCGTATGAGAAAGTTGATAAGCTGCCCGGGCTAACCTCCTCTTTCGAACATACTCCATTACCGTATCACCTACTAACGCCTGAAATACACGATGAAAATGAGACTCAGAAAAACCTGCAACCCGCGCTAAATTACGCAGCGTTTGTTTTTCCATTACATCTTCCTCAATATAATCAATTGACCTTTGAATTTGTGTTTCATAGCTTTCCATCTCTGTTCACCCGCCTTATATGTATTATGATAAAAGAGAACGCAATCCAATTCTTGACGTTTTTTACTATAATTCCATAAAAAATTGTAACTTTTTTATATGTATTTCGTTGTTATGTATGAAGGGAGGGAAATGTAGTGAAACGTAAACAATCATTAGAAGAAATTTACTCAGAGCATATGCAAGATTTATTTCGCTATCTTCTCTCCCTAACCGGAGATTCCCACTATGCGGAAGATCTCATGCAAGAAACATTTTACCGAATGCTCGTCCATATTGACTATTATAAAGGAGAAGAAATTAGGCCGTGGTTATTTACAATTGCCTACAATGCCTTTATCGATTGGTATCGAAAAGAAAAAAAGTATAAAACAACTACAGTGGAAGAATTCCATTTACCAAACGTGCCAAGTACAGAACATGAATATTTCGTAAAACATGAGATTGCTAGTTGGTTAGACAGTTTATACGCTCTTCCGCTCGAAAGACGAAATGTCCTACTACTACGAGATTACTATGGATTCTCCTATAAGGAAATAGCAGAAATGACTGGTCTCTCATTAGCGAAAGTGAAAATTGAATTACACAGGGGACGGAAAGACACGAAAAGCATAAAGGAGTGATACGGATGGGTTGTACAGAATTTAAAAAACTATGGAAGAAGTATGAAAATGGAACGCTCACGCATGATGAACAAGAACTGTTAGAAAGTCATATTGAGTCATGTGAAGAGTGTGAAGCTTACTTAGATGAGCTGTTAACAAAAACAGAACCAATTAAGAAAAAGTTACCTCCAAAAAATCTTAAAATTCCTTTTTGGAGAATTAAGTGGAAACATCGTTTACAAACGTTTGGTTTTATATTATCAATTTGCATCGTTATCTATATAATCGGCGGGGTATTATCAGCCTTTTATTTTCAAGCTAATAATGATAAAAGGCTAGAAGAAATTAGAGAGGTTCCTTCGCTTGCACTTGAAGCAACGATCCCAAATAGCCGTGTTATGGGAGGCGGAACAAGTGTAGAAGCTTTTTTCCGTACGAATAGCCAATTTGATTTAGTACGAACCGTCGGTACAAAAGAAATGCCCCTCGGTACAATAGAAACAAAAAGCTTCTTATCATCTGTAGATGTTACGAAGCGAACTTGGATGAATCCGTTCTATCAACCAAAACTCTTCTTTGTTCATCCAAAAACAGAGCAGGGTGATTATTTAAAGGATTCATCAAAAAAAGTATGGGATACACTTGCAAAAGTACATGATGGAACCGTTGCAGAAGTAGCAATTTCTTTTGATAAAGCTTACACTTTAAAAGAATTAGAACCGCTTTTATATAGCATATTCGAGGCACAAGAACTCCCTCCAACTCCTTTATGGTACGCTTTAGATACAGGACAAGAAAGAAAAAATGTAGATGACTATATCCTACATGGCGGAGAAGCTATAGGGTTTCCAGAACATGTAAGATTCCTCGATAATGAAACTGACGGGCAGAAAACGCAAGAAGACAAAGTAACCGAAATGATGCGCATCCTTTCTATCCATAAAAAAACGGTAAGCAAAATAGCAGCGCTTTCTGAGAAAGAACTAAACTTAGATAAACGTTATCAATATGTAAAGGACAACGGTGTAAAAGTATACGGAATTGTTATTACTGGTCCATCGAAAGAGTTATTAAAATTACAAAACTCCCCGCACGTACGTTATGCGACTCTTGGAGATATTGAGATTTGGAATTGGTTTGATCATTAATAAAAAAGAAGTAGCGCTCTAAAAACGATGCGCTACTTCTTTTTTAATTCGAAATCACTTTCACATACATCCCTCTCACCGCTTTTTCATAAGCAATATCACTTATCTGTCTTATGTTTTCTGACACAACAGATGACTGAACGATTTTCCCTTCACGAAGTAACGGCGGATCAATAAGACGCACTTTATTTTTCTGATGTAAATCATAATCGTTTCTATCTTCTTTTACCTTTACATTTGGATGAACTTTGCTTAATAAAGCTTCTACTTCGGGGTCATTACATTGCTGCAATTTCGAAATAAGCTCCTCATCTTCAAGAAGAAAATCATCTGCATGAATAACCTTTTTATGAAGAGATAACTTTAACGTTTTCGCTAACATATCGTTTCCGTAAATATTCATTGGTTTCATAAAGAAATCAATTACTTCTTTGTAATACGTTTCTGTAAACCATTCTGCCATTTCGACACTTTGAACAACCATTTTCCCCTCTACTGCAATAATATCCTCTAAAAATCTATGAACCTCTTCTAAAGAAATATATCCGTATGTATACATATCTCGTAACGTATAATCTACTCGATCTGCGCATAATTCGGGCGCTGACCTTTCCAGTAATGTCCACTTCGAATCATCTAATAAAATATCTTCATAGTTATAACCATGCTTCGCAAGGATCGCTGGAATTTCTGAGTTTTTCACAACAGAACTAAATATCTCTTCATGATAACTTTCATCTTCATTATCAAAAACGTAATCAATCACATGGGAAAAAGCAGTATGTGATACGTCATGCAGTAAACTAGCAATCTGTTCTTTTACTGAACCACCTAGTTTTTTAACTAATAACATAACACCAACTGAATGATCAAAGCGCGTTACATTCCATTTCTCGTTCATTAAGTAACTTGCGCCATTTTGATGAATGCCTTTTAGCCTTTGCATAGACTTACTTGAAATTAATTCTTCTACTACTTGATCCACTTCAAATTCTCCGTATAGTACATCTGATATGATCACTTACAATCCCCCTTTATTTTAATCGAGTCTTATAATCTTATCTCTTTTATGAAATTAGCACCAACATAAATATTTATTGTTATTTGTTTTTATTGAAAAAATAGAGAGCCATCAGCTCTCTATTTCATAACCCCTATTCAAATGTAACTTCTACCTGCACAATCTCCGACCTACTTCCAAGTCTAAGCGGTGGTCCCCAAAATCCAAATCCAGAAGAAACAATTGCGTGGAACGCGCCTTTTTGTGCGTATCCCCAGTCTAGCTCGTACATTCTTCTCGTTACAATATGATTGGGCGCCATTTGTCCGCGGTGCGTATGACCGGATAATAATAAATCTACACCTGCCGCTGCTGCTTGTTTCAACTCAAATGGCTGGTGATCCATTGCGATAACAGGCATCGATTTATCTACCGTACTCATTAATTGTTCAAAGCTTTGACGATCTCGCTCTGTTTTATCTCTTCTTCCAACGAGATAAAAGTCATCTTCAATTGTAATTACTTCATCTAAAAGAATACGAATATCAATCTTATCCATCTCTTGTAAAAACTCTGGAACCGCTCTGCCGTAGTATTCATGGTTTCCTAATACGCCATATACGCCTAATGGTGCTTTCATTTGTTTCATGATTGGTCCCATATTCTTTTGAATGAACACACCTGGATGATCATCGATAATATCACCTGGCAGTAAAATAATATCAGGTTCCATCTCATTTACATGACGAACAAGTCTTTTTAAATGCGAAACGCCAGACAGTTTACCGAAATGCATATCAGAAGCCATCGCAATGCGTAAACTTTTACGCCCCTCTACCTTTTTCGGTATGTGCACCTCGTACTTTCTTACTACCGGACTATACGCATTAAATACTCCATACGCAAAGATAAAGATAAATGCAGCTATCACAGCCGCCCCTGTCCAAATAATTGCCGCTTCTTTCTCTACTGAAAACTGTAAAAGAAAGACCATAATATTAGCTAATGGCAACAACATAAGCGCGTATTGTATGACCGCGAACCAAATTGAACCGATCGTTCGTAGAAATGGCAAAAACTTAAACACTTGCACGAGAATGTACGCATATGAAATAAATGCGACTATAAAAGCATAATATCCCCAAGATTCCCAGCCAAATACCGCATGAAGCCAAACCCATCCGTTCCAGCCGATGTAAAACATAAGTAGTGTGTATATAATTAATATGGTAAATATATTGAGATAACGAAGATTCTTCACAGCCAGCCTCCTTATTGATTTCTTTTATTATAACTTGTTATGCACTTATAACGTAAATATTAAGCGCTTCAATCTTCATAATAAGAACATTGATAAACATATTATCTTAAAATTTTTAAGAACGGCTGTAATGGACATTTTTGAGTCTTAAGTGTTGGATGAAATTCTATTATCTTTATCGTTCAAAACTCACCTATGCAATTATGCATAACCATCCATTCCGTTTTATTTTCATGTTACGATATAAATGTAATACGACATATATCGACAAAGATAAAAGGAAGTGATTGTGTGAAACGTTCTAAAACATACTTAAAATGTTTAGCATTATCCGCTGTTTTTGCTAGTAGCGCTGTAACTCTTTCAACACCTGCTGCTTACGCTCAAACGACGTCACAAGTTGTAACAGATATCGGGCAAAATGCAAAAACACATACGAGCTATAATACATTTAATAATGATCAAGCTGATAATATGACAATGTCTTTAAAGGTAACTTTTATCGATGACCCGAGCGCTGATAAACAGATTGCCGTTATTAATACAACTGGTAGTTTTCTAAAAGCAAATCCTACTATAAGTGATGCACCTATTGATAACTACCCAATCCCTGGCGCTAGTGCAACATTACGTTATCCTTCACAATATGATGTTGCATTTAACCTTCAAGATAACAGCGCTCGTTTCTTTAACGTAGCACCTACAAATGCTGTAGAAGAAACGACTGTAACATCTAGCGTATCTTATCAACTTGGTGGCTCTGTTAAAGCTTCTGTAACGCCTAATGGCCCTAGCGGTGAAGCTGGTGCAACTGGTCAAGTCACTTGGTCTGACTCTGTAAGCTATAAACAAACTAGTTATAAAACAAATTTAATTGACCAAACAAACAAAAACGTAAAGTGGAACGTATTCTTTAACGGATATAACAATCAAAACTGGGGTATTTACACACGTGACTCCTATCATTCTTTATATGGAAACCAACTGTTCATGTACTCTCGCACATACCTATATGAATCTGATGCAAAAGGTAATTTAATACCGATGGATCAACTTCCAGCATTAACAAATAGCGGTTTCTCTCCTGGTATGATTGCTGTTGTTATCTCTGAAAAAAATACAGATCAATCTAACTTACAAGTCGCTTATACAAAACACGCCGACGACTACCAACTTCGTCCAGGCTACACATTCGGAACTGCAAACTGGGTTGGAAACAACGTAAAAGACGTTGATCAAAAAACATTTAATAAATTGTTCACACTAGATTGGAAGAATAAAAAATTAGTAGAGAAAAAATAAAGTAAAAAAAAACGAAGGGCTATTTAAACTCTTCGTTTTTTTACTTATTCATAATAAGATCCCGCGAGTAATACCGTCGCTATGAAATTCCATGATATATTTTTAGGCATCTCTTCATCTTTATTTTGAAAAGCACCATCACAATCATTTAGCCATGCTTCCTTTGATTCTAAATAATCTTCTAATGTTATATTCTCCCACTCATCTTTATTTTCTTTGAAATCTTTTTGAAAATAAAACAGGAATTCTACTAATTTTTCTTTTGAATCTACACCATTAGCTAACTCATACATATCCATATTATTACTCCTTTCAAATACAAGTAAAACCCTCGATCTCTTCAACACAAAAACATTCTTTTTTATAAAATGCTATATTTCTCTTCCAACCAATCTTCTATAACATATTGTCCTGCTATCCCTGAAGGATTTTTAATTTTCTTCCCTTCTTCTTCACTAACCATTTCAAAATCGATTAAAGGACCATCTGCTCTCCCTCGGCTCACAAAATAAGTCCCCTGATTCTTATTCTCAAACAAAAAATCTGGAAGATTATACTCCCCCGGATCAAACAATTCCATTGGTAATCCACCAATAATTTTCCAATCACCATCTAACCAACCAGACCAGGCAGTATACGCCGTAAATAATACTTCTTTTTGATTCTTGTAATAGTTTTTAAACTCGCTTATCCGTATTTTTTCATCTGTAAATAAAGAAAAATATTCTACATATGTTTCCCCATCATATGGCCTCGTAACATTTTGTCCTTTCACTAACATTCCGTACCCATACTTATTAATATTTTTAAGATTTATCGCAAAAACTATCCCTGGCTTAAATGATTTTTTGCGACGTTTCTTTAATTTAAACTTACAATCTACTACTTCTTGTTCCTCTAAAGAAAAACTATCACTCTGCATTTCTAATGCATTTTTCAACATAATCTCTAACTCATTTATATGTGGTAATCTGCGAGGCCCTTCATTATATATCTTTTCAATCTCTTGAAAAGCATCCATTAAAATATCAATGCTTTCATCACTTATAATCAATTTATCCCCTTTTATTTCCTCTTTATAAAAAGACATATTTTCTCTCCTTTACTCTCTTATACATATCCCTTGAAGACTCTCTTTTTCTTTCTATCACACTAAACCACGCACCACTTCTTCTAATAATAATTCAACCATTCATCCAATTTGTTTTAAAACACTCTAATACACTCAGCTTTCTTTCCATAGTACTATCTCGACATTATACTCATTCTTTAGAAAAGAAAAAGCACTTCTCATT
This sequence comes from Bacillus cereus group sp. MYBK5-2, assembly GCF_051915685.1. Lineage (NCBI taxonomy): Bacteria > Bacillati > Bacillota > Bacilli > Caryophanales > Bacillaceae > Bacillus > Bacillus cereus group sp. MYBK5-2. The sequence goes on along the minus strand of NZ_JBQAFE010000001.1, from coordinate 369,830 downwards.
GCTTCATCTACTACAATAAGGCTAGAATAAATTAATCCTCTTTGAGCATCGTCATATCCAATGAAATGTAATACTTCTTTTGTATATAACATGAAATCTTCTAATTCTAATTGCACACCAAAGTCCCAATTTTCATGTGCATACCATACAATAATCTTCTTAGACAATAAACTAGTTAATTCACGTTCAAATTCTTTTATTTCATTGATAACTTGTTCAGCATTTAATTTACTCATAACTTTGATAGGATTCGGTGTTTCATCAATTAAAAAGTTTACTAATGAAGCAATTTTCTTCCCGCTAATAATCTCAAATTCTTTTATAGACGGACATAACATCAAAAACTTTTCTCTAGTAGCCTTTTCCTCGACCTTTTCTCTTAACATTGCAATTTTCTTTAAACGTTCATTCACATTTATCACCTCATACATTCAGTAAATTAACATAATAAAGCGTATCATCCGTTTGAAAATACATAACCGATCCACGGCTATAATAATTAACAAATTGAATCGGCTCTCCAAAATGTTCATAGTATTTTTTCTGAATGTCACTTAATTTATTTTTTCGAAAAAAATTCATTTATGCTCTACAACCCTCTTTCTACTATATAACCTTGTTATTAAAGATAGATTTCTTCTTTCCAACTACTGGATTTAGATTGAACTACTATTAGATTTTCACTTTCCCATTTTAATGTCCCTAAGAATCTAGAATATACCATTTCGTTACCTACCTCTTCCACCAATAGTTGATCTCGAATCTTTAATCCCTTTTCATCATACACTTCACATCGTAGCTGGAAACCTTTAACACGATGAATTCCTTTTAATATCGCTATCTTCTTACGGCTTGGGCTTTTCTTAGGTGTCTTCCCAACTAAAAATATTCCTTCATAGTTTTGCTTCACAATTTCATCTAAAGATTCCTCTATATACCCTTTAACAACAGATGATGAAAGAGTAGAGTTTTCTTCAAGTCCAGGGACAACATATTGGCGTACTAATTTGCAAAACTCTTTGTATTTCTCTTCAACTGAATTTAATGCTAAAAAGTCCATAAAATCATATGGAACATATATACGAATTTCACCCAAAGCTCTATTCACTTCATATGAAATATCAGTGTTTTCGTTAGCTAAACAAAAGACAGTTACTTTTTCAATCTCTCTTAATCCCATCTCAAACTCGCTAACTTTCTTTGAGAAAATTAGCTCAAAAATTCTAATTTCATGTACAAGCAAATAATGTTTTTTAGGACGTTTTTTTTCCAATCGTAAAACTTTACTTCAAGCAATATAATTCACTCCTTTAAATTTATCACCATGCATCGGGGACCTATGATACCTTTTATTAATTTATTAAACTGTACTCCTTTTTCATTCTACCTTATCTATATTTTTAATATGCTCTACTCACAACGCACACGGTGACATAACAGCCATAAATACATCACTTCTCTCACCTGGTGCTATATACACTCCTTCTGCATCTAAATATTCAATGGAAAAGGCTGCTAGCTCATACGCCATTTCTTGATCACATTCAAAAAGTGAATTTATAAAAACTTCATTTCCTGTAATATTTTGTAGATCTTTCAAACAGTTAGACTTACTTCTTGCATAATCAGCCACATTCTCATTAGCCCAAGACCACATCCAACTGTTACTCTTTCCAGACCAAGACCCTATAAAAACAACACTAAATTCAAGTAACACTTGACCATTTTTTTCAAACTGTAATATACATCGATCTTGATCATACCAATACTCATCAAAGTTATAGATATTATAATCCGAAATGAATTTTTGCTGTTTACTTTCTAATTTGTCATAACACATAACAAGATAATTCTCGAATTGTTCATCCATCATTGCCAATTATCACACGCTCCCTTCATTCAAGATCTCCGCTACAAACAATATATCTTATATCTTACTCTCTCAAATCCTATATAAAGTGAAACTTTAATTAGTCCTTACCAATCGGGCTTTTATCGGTAGCCCCCCGCCCACATATCATATACGTTTCTACCACTAAGATATCTTAATATATACAAAGAAAGAAGAACTTATATAAGCCCTTCTTTCCATAAATTGTTTCTTTACTCCATATAATTTGTTTTATCACGATAAATAAATTCAATATTACACAAATGTATCCCAACCATCTGTATATCCACCAAACTCTTCACCCAGTTTATTCAATTCCTTTTGCATCTCTACGATATCCTCATAAATTAAGAACATTTCTTTAGAACAAGTACATGTCCAATCTTCAAATTCTTCATTATAATCTAACTCACAATTTAAGCCCAGCGCTTGTAGTCTGCCAATTATTTTTTCTCCATTACCTTGATCAGGAATTGCAATAAAGAAATCTACTATATGTTTTTTATTAAAATCTATACCTTGCTTGTATAACATATTTAATACTTGTCCATCTTCATCTTTTGGGAATTTCATTATAATAACCTCCTATTTACCATTAAAACTCTTATTTTTATGCGAATAATGCCTCTTATCCATAAAGCTACCAAATTCTATCCCTTTACAGACACTAAAATTATCATCTACAACATTACTTTCTGTAAAAGAGAACTACTTTAATCTACACAATGTTTCTATAAAACTTATTGTAGGTACATCCCCACAACTAAAAATATTTAGGACCTCTAAATATTACATAGCAGAAAAATCTTCAATTAGACCTTGCAGTAGCTTTAATTTTAATTCTTTTTTGTTCATATAATTCCTTCCGCTCTCTATTTTGATTTGTCCAACGAGGATTAGATACATGTCCTATCCTATATATAAAGAAAAAAGAGCCTATATTTGCTCTTCCTTCATATACACATTTAACAAATGCATCTTTCTAACCACTAACTTTTCTGATGATATATTAATAGCCTCTAAAAGCAAACTGAATATACATGTATGTACCAACACCATAAATAACAAAAGCAACTATAGTGATTAGCCAATTTTCACGAGTTTTTTGTACATACTTCGAGCATGCCCAAAAAAGAAGTAAAATAATTAATTGAATTGCAGTCACTTTTGAGACAGCAATTATAGTAGTTTCCGTAACAAATACTATCCACATTCCCATTAAAATACGTGTGACTTGAATAATTAACAAGATCCTATTATTAGTAATACTTTCTTTAATATCAAACAGATAATTTTCTTGAAAAAAAACGACCAATGTTAATATAAGACTTAAACTCAAAACTATAATAAACTCTAAAAATTCTAGAAACGCTATCCACATCAACAATTCCCTCTTTCTTTTCCTATAGCATAAGGTTCATTGTAAATTTTTAATGCAGCTATTCTATTTTTACTAGAAAGATTCAACAATCGTTTTGCATTCACATCATACTAATATGTAACATTACCATGCATCTTAAACTACCATTAATTTGTTATCAACATTATACCGATACGTAACAAGAATCCTTTGCTCCATATTTTTTTAATTACGTTGATATTCCTTCAGCATACACCATATTTTTTGGGATAGATTCAAAATACATAGAATTTAAGATAGTGTCATGGTTATGCGCCAAACGCCCTAATGCCTTCACTCTTTTTTTAGGTGAAGTTAGTTCAAAAATAATTCTATCCTGGATTTTTTTTTTTTAAAACTCCTAACTATGAGTTCTTCATATTCTTTATCCATGTATCTTTTATCCTCCTATATTCTTAAAGTTACCTTTTCTGAAAAATATAAGTGGTGCGACATATATATATTAATTAACTTTGGATATCTCCAGTATCTCCTTGCGCTAAAAAAATCATTTAATTACCTCTTATTATTTTCATGTTGCATAAATATCGAAATTATTACTAGCAATTGTTAAAAGCGCACCATCATATTGAATAAATGCACACGCCGATGATGGAACTAATTCGATTTGTGGTACAACACATTCTCCCATTAAACACTTCATCAATTTACTTTGATTTATTTCCTCTAGTTTAATACCAACGCTATTTCCTAAACTGATAATAGCAAAAGTATTTTCTATACTTACACCATAAAAATACTTGATTATATATGATACTTCTGTCCTTGGTATAGAATCAAAAACAAAGAAAATGTTCCTTCTTCCCGAATCAAAAACTGTGTAGGAAATGTTTTTAGACTCTATTTCTTCTTTCACATTTTTTTCCTCAGATTTATCTACATGTACAATAAACTGATTAATCCTCTCTTGAACAAGTAAACTTAAATTATCAACATTACGATTATAATCATCAAATAAATCTGTTTCATAAATATCAGTTATATTACTAACACGGTATATATTTGCATCTTCAATACGTTGAACCTTTTCGAATGTAAACTCCATAATACACCTTCTTTTCTCTCAAAGTTATATTTATCCCTATTCCATCCTACTATTCTCATTTAATAATATTAAGTTTATCTATTCCTATTTGTTTTTATAAATCAATAATAATCTAATTCTCCTCACAGAGAATCCGCTTTTCACCTTATAATACGCTACTTGTAGAGTACGCATACCGTTCCCTTTTCCATATCTGTTTCGTATAACGGATTAATGTTGTCTCCATTTAAATCAAAATTCCGAATTATAGGCATTTAAATCCCTAGCTTCTTTAAAGTAATTTCTAAATTTATCATCAATATTTATATCGTTACTTAATAACAACATTAAACTGGAATCCCAACAAACAATTTCAATTTTTGCTTGAGGGTGCTGGATATTTGGACTTGGTACCCAGAGCCCTTCGTTTCCATTTGCATAGGGCTCTACAAGCAAATTATGAATATCAATGTTTATAGACTTATCAAACGCAGATAGTACGCCCCAAATAAATTGAGGATTATATTTTTTTACGAGATTTGAAAGATCTTCACCTGCTATCCAAACTATTGGATGCGACATTTTAGGATAATCTCGGATAAGTTTCTCTTCCTGATGTGCGACAATCTCCATGTCTGTTATAAGCCAATTATACTCTTTTTCCCTACCTTGAAATGAGTCAAAAACGGAAGCTAAAACTGTATGTTTAGATCCATGTAAAATGAAGTTCATCCAATCCCTCCAATTAGTAACAATCGATAAGTTAGCCTTCTTGAACTTATTATGTGTAGATAATTAAACAAATACCAATGAATACTGTTACTATACACAATATAATAGTTGTTGCAGTATCTAGCAAAATGCTTACGGCTAGGAAAATTATTGATTTAAGAGCAAAAGAAGGCCCTTTTTCTTTCCATTGCCGATAGATTTGTATCATTGCATAAATTAATGGAATCATACCACCTATAATCAGAATAATCCCTATTATTTTCCCCATGTTTCCCCTCCTTTTAAATATTCGAATCAATAAATATACTATATAATCATAGGCCCTCAGAATATATCCTTATATTTTTGGAGTTATTCTACACATGCAAAACTCTCTAATCATAGCTACGCTCGTATTAAGTGCATTGTTAGAAGTTATATAATCTTTCATTCTGTAATTAACGGAACTTTCCATCTGCTAAAAACTTTGCAATACAGCTTAACATTTTCTAGGGTATTAAATTTCCTAAGATATCAATTAGCTCTTCTAATGCTCTTCCCAAATCGTTTATATTGTCTCATTCATCAAAACCTTTTTCCATTAATTCATCTACTATAATATCTCTCAATTTATTTATTTTTTCAGTTTCTATCATACTTAAGTCTTCATAAACATTTAACTATAGTAAATGTTTATTTTGTGATTCTAATGTCTGTTTCAATAAAATCTGCATCTCTTTATTTAATTTAAACAACCTTATCTTCTCCTTTCCCAGTTTATTTTGAACCCTTAGCAAAAGTTGTAATTACTTTACCTTTTTTATTTAAAACTACTACAGCCTGTTTACTAGTAGATTTAGCTCTACCACCACTTTGTATAACTTTTTCGCCAGTTTTAACGGCATTTAAAATGGCCTTAGATGATACTCCTACACCATTACGACTAATTGCCTATACCATTTCTTTTCTTTCATAAACTCACCTCGCTGAAATATTTTTTAACACAATAATGTTACATATCCAAATCTAAATAAAATAAAGAGTAAAGTAAATGCAGTTTAAAAATAAATACATCTATCATAAAAAAGAAAAGACGATTTCTTTTCTCATTTATGCTTGTAGTATCCCAATCCGATTTAACGATTGATAAAATAAGACAAGGGCCTTTTTGGAATCATCGGTTAAACTTGCAATTTAGTTGAAGAAGGAACAAACTGATGATGCGGAAAAACGTAGTATATAGAAGACTATGTAAGGAGTTTGTCATATGATTGATAACAGAATTTCGAAAGATTATGATCATGAAATAGATGATTCTTTAAAAGAAATTACAGATACAACCATCTTACTTAATTTTCAAAAAGCGATTGTAAGTTTATATCCTCATCTAATACCAATTCATGCTTTTGCCTATGACGCATGGGATGATATTGTAATGCCATTGTTTTATGAGATGGTATATAAAACTTTTGCTTTTAAATACGGGATAGATATTAACTTTAAAGAAACTCATACCTATATGTTTTCGCTTAATAGTTATAAAGGGATACATCACATCGAGTGTGTTCCAAAGTGCACAACATTTAAGATTTATATTAACGAAGAATGGATTGAAATGGACAATAAAAGTTTGAAAGAAAATGTATTTGTATTTAAGTCATTTGGGGATGGATTGCATTTTCTAACTGGTGGAATTGAAATTGAAGATGCTTATCGTGTAGGATTTGACCTTGTTGAGGTTGATATTGTTTCTACCATAACAGGTCTTCCATCTAAAACAAGTATTTTTATTGATAAAGAGCATGTAGACTTTGTGTTTGTTGCAGAAACATATGATACAAATATCCAAAATTAAAAATTTTATGTAAGAACGTAGGAAGAATATCTTCATTACTACTCGTATCAAATAGTTGTTTGAACACGCTCCGCTATTATATATACAAACTTCCGACTACATTTCATATGAGAAAAAGTTATTACGATAAACAAAGAAAAGGTCTCCTAAAAGATATTTTAGGAGACCTTTTCTTATTAATAGATTTTGTAATTTAAGAGTGAACACTCTTAAATTACAAAATCCTCCGGAATAAACACTTTCACTTCTTTCGGCTGTACGTATACGAAATCACCCGCTTGAATGTTCAGCTGCTTGAACTGTTCTTTCGTAATTTCTGCTTCTAAATATTCATCTGTTCCGTCTCGTTTTAATTCTACATATACGATATTTCCGACTGCGTGAGAATAAGATACTTTTGCCGGGATTGCATCTATGCTTTGTTTCGTACGAGAGATTGATAAGTCATGCGGCCTTACGTAGGCTATTCCGTCTACGTTGGAAACGTGCTTATGCTCTGGTGCTTCTAGTTCGACCGATCCTACATTTAGCTTTCCTTTATGAACGCGGCCGTGAAATAAATTTACATTTCCTAAAAAATCGTAAACGAACGGGCTTGCTGGGTTTTCATATACTTCTTCCGGTGTTCCCATTTGTTCAATGCAGCCTTCATTCATTACAACGATGCGGTCTGCAACGTCTAACGCTTCTTCTTGATCATGCGTTACGAATACGCTCGTAATTTGAAATTCGTCATGTAATTTTCGGAGCCATCTTCGTAATTCTTTTCTCACCTTTGCATCGAGTGCACCGAACGGTTCATCAAGTAATAAAATTTTCGGTTCGACTGCAAGTGCCCGGGCTAGTGCAATACGTTGACGTTGTCCACCAGATAATTGCGCTGGATAACGTTTAGCAAAGCCATCCATTTTTACGAGCTTTAATAATTCTGTTACCTTTTCTTCTATCGCTTCTGCTGACGGTCTTAAGCTTTTCTTTCTTACTTTTAAACCGAAAGCGACATTCTCAAATACATTCATATGTTTAAAGAGCGCATAGTGCTGAAAGACGAAACCGACTTGCCTGTTTTTCACGTGAATGTCTGTTAGATCTTCCCCATCAAATGAAACAGAGCCTCCATCCGCTTCTTCTAATCCTGCAATAATGCGTAATAACGTCGTTTTCCCAGAACCTGACGGGCCTAATAAGGCAACAAGTTCACCTTTTGGAATATCCAAATGAATGTCTGTTAGTGCTTGAAATGTACCATATTGCTTTGATACACCTTGAATTTGAATACTCACCGTAATCCCCCTCTTATTGTCGTTTTTCCATTCGCCATTCAATCCAGTTTTTTATAACGAGTGTAAACACTGCAATTAATGACATTAACGTCGCTACTGCAAATGCTGCTGAAAATTGATATTCATTGTACAAAATTTCAATATGGAGCGGCATCGTATTCGTAATACCGCGCACGTGACCTGATACGACAGAAACGGCTCCAAACTCACCGATAGCACGGGCATTACATAGAATCATGCCGTACAAAAGACCCCATTTTATATTTGGAAGCGTAACGCGCCAAAACATTTTCCAGCCACTTGCGCCAAGTGATAAAGCTGCCTCTTCTTCACTTTTCCCTTGCGCCTGCATAATGGGAATTAATTCACGTGCAACGAACGGGAAGGTTACAAAGATTGTTGCAATAATAATGCCTGGTACAGAGAAAATGAGTTTCACTCCATGTTCAAGTAACCATTCGCCAAGAGCACCCCTCGGTGTGAAAAGTAAAACGAATACTAATCCTGCGATAACTGGTGACACAGCAAACGGCAGTTCAATAAGAGAGAGTAATACTTGTTTTCCTTTAAACTGAAACTTTGTAATAAGCCATGCGGCCGCTACCCCAAATATCGTATTAAGCGGCACAACGATTAACGCAACGAGAAGCGTTAATCTAATTGCTGAAAATGCTTCTTGATCTGTAATAGCGGCAATGTATACATCCATCCCTCTTTCAAAGGCTTTTAGAAAAATAGTTATGAGTGGCAGTAATAGAAAGAGAGATAAAAATAAAACTGTAATCGTAATTAATATGCCTGGTACAAGCTTAGATTCTTTTTTAGCTGATACGCTTTTTACTATTTTCTTTTCTAATAATGTTGGTTCCATTTTCTCTCCTCCTATTCACTTTTTAGTTCATGCCTTCTACTCCAGCTTTGAATCATATTAATAAGAAGAAGGAAAAGGAGAGAAATAATAAGCATCACGGTTGCTACAGCTGTTGCCCCCGCATAATCATATTGTTCTAGTTTCGTCATAATCATCAGTGGCGCAATTTCTGTTTTCATCGGCATATTACCTGCGATGAAAACGACAGATCCGTATTCTCCTAATGCTCTTGCAAATGCGAGTGAAAAACCTGCAAGAAGAGCGGGAAAGATTTCTGGTAAAATGATTTTCACAAATATTTGCAAGCGGGATGCACCTAAACTCGAAGCCGCCTCTTCTACTTCTTTATCAATATTTTGCAGCACTGGTTGCACCATTCGAACGACAAATGGTAAACCGATAAAAGTAAGCGCAACGATAATTCCGATTGGTGTAAAAGCTACTTTTATATGAAACAGACTAAATATTTTCCCAATCCATCCATTTTCCGCATAAAGCGTTGTAAGTGTAATACCAGCTACAGCTGTCGGAAGTGCAAACGGTAAATCAATGAGTCCATCTAATAGTCGTTTCCCTGGAAACTTGTAGCGTACGAGCACCCAAGCTATTAATAAACCGAAAATGGCATTTACAATAGCAGCTGCAAATGAAGTTGTAAAACTAACTTGATAGGAATGCAACACACGCTCGTTCGTTATAACCCCAGCGAACTTCTTCCAACCTAACTGTGAAGTTTGAATAAATACGATAGAAAGTGGTATAAGTACGAATAAGCTCATGTACAACATTGTAAATCCAAGCGATAATCCAAACCCTGGTAAAACACGCTTCTTCCTCATCCTCTTTCACCTCATCCCCCTTTAGCAGTACGCATTATTTTTGATAAATTTTATCGAATACGCCGCCGTCATTAAAGTGTTTTTCTTGTGCTTTTTTCCAGCCACCAAATAGTTCATCTACTGTAAATAATTGAACTTTCGGAAATTGAGATGCATATTTTTCTGCTACTTTTTCATTACGCGGACGATAAAAGTTTTTCGCCGCAATTTCCTGTCCTTTTTCTGAGTACAAATATTCAAGATACCCTTCTGCTACTTTTTTCGTTCCTTTTTTATCAACGACTTTATCTACAACCGCTACTGGTGGTTCTGCAAGTACACTAATAGAAGGGGTTACAATTTCAAATTTATCTTTTCCAAGCTCTTTTTGAGATAATAACGCTTCATTTTCCCATGCGATTAATACGTCACCAATTCCTTTTTCAACAAATGTTGTCGTTGCTCCGCGCGCTCCTGAATCTAATACTTCTACGTTTTTATAAATTTGGCTAACAAACTCTTTCGCCTTATCTTCACTATTATTATATTTTTTCAATGCGTATCCCCACGCCGCTAAATAGTTCCAACGTGCTCCGCCTGATGTTTTTGGATTTGGTGTAATGACAGACACACCTTTTTTCGTTAAATCATCCCAGTCTTTAATTCCTTTCGGGTTTCCTTTTCGAACAAGAAATACAATTGTTGACGTGTATGGAGTGGAATTATTCGCAAGTCGCTTCTGCCAATCTTCTGCTAGTTGTTTTTTCTTACTAATGGCATCAATATCATAAGCAAGTGCTAGTGTAACAACGTCTGCTTCTAAGCCATCAATAACAGAACGCGCCTGACTTCCAGATCCCCCGTGTGATTGTTTTACATTTACTGTTTGCCCGTGCTTCTCTTTCCAATACTTCGCAAAATCTTTATTAAAATCTTGATATAACTCCCTAGTTGGATCATAAGAAACATTTAAAAGCTCAACTGTTTTTTTATCCCCACTTCCTTCAGAATTACTAGTGGATGTTGCCGAACCACACCCTGATAAAAGTACAACTGCTGATAATAAAACACCTGTACTTTTCATAAACGCTGCCTTACCCCACTTTTTCATCGTTAAGCCCCCTTAGTTTATACAATAGAAAAAGGCACACAATATATTCACAAATGTGAACATTGTGCGCCTTCAGTTTATCTGATTAGCTTCTAATGTATTGTATTCGATTTCTTTTCATTTTAATTCTGTAATTCATATGTGTCAACTTGGATTTTAAATTTTCTTGCTAAACTAAAATATTGGCATACTTCGAGCCCAATGATTTTTCAAATCAGCAAATTCTTTTGGTAACTTACTATTTTCATTCCATTCTAATTTATATGCATTTACTAACACCGTAGCCATTGATTCACGGTTCATTACTCCATTTTGATTAAAATTACCGTTCTTATCATTTTCAGAGTTCATCCATAATTTTACAAATAAGATATTGCACTCGCCGTAAGCGTTAATCCCTTCTGTTCTATGTATATCTCCTCCTTGTTGGTCATATGAAGCTTTAAATATATGGCACCACAGCTTAATCAATGCACAAAAAAATGAGGCAACCACCTTCAAAGATGGTTGCCTCATTTTTACACTTGCATCGCTTTCTCTCTCAATGCTCTTCTTAACAACTTACCCGTCGTATTCTTCGGTAATTCTATTAAAAACTCAATGCTTTTCGGCACTTTATATTTCGCTAAATGTAACGTACAGTAATGCATTAGTTCTTCTTCTGTTACGTTCGTTTGTTTCAGAACGACGTAAGCTCGCACTGCTTCTCCTAAGTTTTCATCAGGAACACCGATTACAACAACTTCCGCTACTGATTCGTGCGTATATAATACTTCTTCTACTTCACGAGGGTATACGTTATAACCGCCAACTAAGACGATATCTTTTTTACGATCAACGATATAGAAGTAACCTTCTTCATCCATTTTCGCCAAGTCACCTGTATATAGCCAGCCGTCTTTCAATGTCGCAGCTGTATCTTCTGGTGCATTATAGTATCCTTTCATAACGTTAGGTCCGCGAACGATTAATTCGCCGACTGCGCCGACAGGTACTTCTTCCCCAAGTTCATTTACAATTTTATTTTCCACATGCCAAATATTTGTGCCAATCGACCCTGGTTTACGAGGACGATCTAGCGGATTGAAACAAGTAACTGGTGATGCTTCTGATAAACCGTATCCTTCTGAAACAATAACGTTAAAACGTTTTTCAAAGTTTTGTAGAAGAGCAACAGGCATCGATGCACCACCGGAAATACAAAGACGAAGCGTCTTCACATCTTCTGCGCTTGCTTCTTCAAATAAATATAAATAATTGTACATCGTCGGTACGCCAGCAAAGATCGTTGGTTCGTACGTACGACAAATACGGAATACTTCTTTCGGACTAAATTTCGGTAACATTAAAATCGTTGCCCCGTTCACAATCGGTGCATTTACCGCAACTGTTAAACAGAATACATGGAACATAGGCAGTGCCGCAACAACACGGTCATCAGCCGTATATTGTAAATACGAAGCCACATCGCTCGCATTACTATATAAATTTTTATGTGTTAACATAGCGCCTTTCGGTTTTCCAGTTGTGCCCGAAGTGTATAGGATAACCGCTACATCTTCTTCATCTAGTTCAGGACCTTCGTAAGTTGTATCTCCAATCCCCACAAAACTAGTAAACGTTTTCATTTTTTCGGTTTCTGTATGGTTAAAATCTGATGAGGTTTCGCATATGATGATGTTTTCTAATGAAGGAAGTCTTGTTGTAAGAGATTGTATAACAGGTAGAAGGACGTCGAGTACGATGATTGTTTTTACATCTCCATTTTGTAAAATATAATGCATTTCGTCTGCTGTATAAATTGGATTAACTGGAATAACAGTTGCTCCGGCTTTCATTGTTCCGTATAAACCGACCAAAAAATGTGGTGAGTTCCCAACAACTAATGCGACATTGTCCCCTTTTCCAATGCCCATTTCTGCTAAATTGCCAGAAAACCTTGTGACCATTTTGTTTAATTGGTCATATGAGACCGACTGATCCATAAATATATAAGCCGGTTTATCCCCCTTCTTTTTTGCCGTTTCAGCCAAAGATTGAACGAGATTCACAAAAACCCCACCTTTATAAAATTTAGAATATTTAAAAATTCTAAATTAATTATATTAAAAGAAAATTAAAGTGGCAAGTGATATTCTATTAACTGCATATAGACAGACCACCTTCTCTTAGTTTACTTTGGAAAAATAAGGGGATTTTATTTGTAAGTAATTTATGAAACTAGACCAGAAATCATTTTAGGATAATATGCATTCATCTTTTCTCTAAGTTTATTAAGTTCCTCTTTATTTAACGTCGTATGCTCGCCGTGCAAGTTAAGAGCGTCCGCTCCATCTTCATGAAAATACACCGTAACATATAACGTCGGTAACCCTTTGTTGTTTTCATCTATTGATAAGACGACATCTGGTGTTTTATTAACAGTGCTGAATGTTTCATTTCTTTTCCACTTCTTATTTTGAAACATGTCTTGTATATCATGTATCTTTCGTTTGTTATCTGTATGCGTAAAATATATAACATTATCCTCAGCCGGTTTTCCGATAGACAAAATTGTACGACTTGAGGGCAATCCACTGTTACACGCTGTCATTCCGATGACGAAGCTGAGTAATAATAAAACGTACATCACCCTTTTCATATCAATCCGCCTCCTTTTGAATATATATATTCCTTTATAAGAGGCAGATGTCCTGTGATTTTATGTTTTGTGGTAAATGAAATTATATGAGCGATTTTTCAGTTATATCAGCGCAGCTCGATTTATATCGGCGATTTTTCAGTTATATCAGCGCAACTCAATTTATATCGGCGATTTTCCAAATATATCAGCGCAACTCGGTTTATATCGGCGATTTTTCAAATATATCGACTTACCGACAAAACCTGACAATCTACGCAAAAAGAAAGAGGCTGCCCGTTATGGAAGCCTCCCTCATTTTTAGAAGAATAAATGTAAGAAATCTTCTGTTGTAATGTTACCGAAGTAGCGTGCAATATCTACGCCTTCTAAAGCTGCAGTGAATGCATCTTTATCGAACTGAACGCCTGTTAGACGCTCTTCGATATCATGAACATCTAGTGAACCGAAGAAGTCGCCGTAAATTTTACATTCTGTTACTGTTCCTTTTTTCACTTCAAGACGAACATCAACTTGTCCAACTGGGAAGCGGTGTGAATGTTGTAAGTTGAACTTCGGTGATTTTCCGTAGTTCCAATCCCAATTTTGGTAACGTTCTTCAGAAAGTTTGTGGATCTCTTTCCAATCATTTTCTGTTAATTCATACGTTGGGATTTCTGTTTCTCCTTCGAAAATTGTTTCTAGAAGAAGTTGTCTAAACTCCTCTGTCGTCATTTCTTCGTTTAGGAACTCTGTAATGTTCGCAACGCGGCTACGGATTGATTTAATACCTTTTGATTGGATTTTATCCATTTTTACTTTTAACGCTGATACGACGTGATCGATTTCAGAGTCAAATAGTAACGTACCGTGACTGAACATACGACCTTTCGTTGAGAACTGCGCATTACCCGAAATTTTTCTACCTTCAGCTAAAATGTCGTTACGACCACTTAGTTCTGCATTTACGCCTAATTTACTAAGCGCTTTCGTTACAGGCTCTGTGAATTTTTTGAAGTTGCTGAAACTGTCTCCATCATCTTTCGTAATAAAGCTGAAGTTTAAGTTTCCTAAATCGTGATATACTGCGCCCCCGCCTGATAGACGACGAACGACATGAATCCCTTTTTCTTTTACGTAATCAGCATTAATTTCTTCTACTGTATTTTGGTTTTTACCAATGATAATCGAAGGCTCATTAATGTAAAACAGTAAATATGTTTCGTTAATATCTAAATTCTTCACACAATATTCTTCAATCGCTAAGTTTATTCTAGGGTCTGTAATTCCTTTATTATCAATAAATAACATCATATCACCTCATGAGTTCCATACGTAGCTACTATGCGCTAGCGTAATATGGCCACTGAAAATTTGTTTTGCTTCTGTTACTAAATCAGATGGGTTGCCTGTATGCGGTAAGTGCGTTAATAAAAGTTCTTTTACATTCGCATCTTTTGCAATACTTGCTACTTCTGTACTATTCATATGCCCTGCTTTGGCAGCCTCTTGATGTGCATACATATTACACTCACAAATGAAAAGATCAGCATCTTTCGTGAATGGAATAAACTCAGGAATATAACTGGAATCAGCGCTGTATACTACGATATCACTACCTGCTGTAATGCGCATCGCAAAGCATGTAACAGGATGAACAGTTTTTAAGAATGAAATCGAGAACGGTCCAATTTGAAGTGTTTCTTCTGGATTGTACGCGATTCCTTTCGTATGCGGTTCATGTGTTAAAGAATGGAAACCATTCTCATCAAACGTATGACCGTATATTGGTAGTTCTGGTAGTTGCCTTGTTGTCGCGCTCGTAATTAATCTCGCATATTGCAATACCCCAATATCTGCAACATGATCGTGATGATAGTGCGATAGTACAACTGCATCTATATCAGATGGTGTTATATATTTTTGAAGCTGTGCTAGTACACCACTACCACAGTCTACAAGTAAACGAAAACCATCGTGTTCAAACAAATACCCCGACGTTGCTTCTCCCGCTTCTGGAAAGCCGCCCCAAAAGCCGACAACAGTCATTTTCATATGTATCCATCCTTTCTAAAACCGAGTAGGAATGCAGTTTTTCTCCGTACTTGAGAAAGTTTTTTACTTACATCCTACATTGTTAACTATAATCCATTTCCTAAACTTTTTCATTAATTTTCAATTTTGTTATAAAACAGTTGTTGACTTTTATTTTTTGTACTAATACAATGATAGTAAGAAATGGAAATGGAGGGATTGACATGATCGATCAACCAATGGAGTTTTTCAGAAATTTACCGACGAAAACTTGTGCGCACTGCGGGAAAGAAATTGATGAGCAGCACGAAGCATACCATAACAAATGTGATGATTGCGTTCACGAAGAATAGTAGTTTGTGAACAGAAAAAAACCTAGCAGACATAGTCTACTAGGCTAATAACATCTTATCCTTCATCGTTGAACCTTTCACCAAGAGCTCCAGTTCAAACTCATACAATTCTTTTTTTCGATAATTTTTCGTATGAATTTTATCCATCATTAGGTCGACAACTTTTCGGGCCATTTCATCAATTGGCTGTTCAATTGTCGTAATACCTGGTTCTGTAATCTGTGATAATATTTGATTATCAAAACCGATAACAGCGAGATCATCTGGAATGCTCCAGTTATGGCGTTTCGCCTCTGAGATAATTCCAGCTGCTACCTCATCGCCTCCTGCCAAAATCGCGGTAGGATTTTTTTTGTCCTTTAATACTTCATGGAATATTCGTTTTCCATCTTCCCAAGAGAAAGCGTTTTCAAGAAAGTCAATCGCTTCTACTTGGCGGCTCTTCTCAGTTATTGCACGTAAAAAGCCCATTTTTCGCTGCTGGCTAACGACTTTGGTTTCGTTACCACGGCAAAAAATAAGATTACGATATCCTTGATCTAACACATGCTTCGCAGCTATGTATGCTCCTTGCGCATGATCAAACTTCACTGTTGGAATATTTGCTTCCTCAATATATTCATTACACAACACGATTGGACCGTGCTGTAAGTATGGCTCTACATCTTCCCACGGATTTTCTAGTGAACATAAAATAATTCCATCTACTTGCTTCGTAGATAATAATTGTAAATACTCCATCTCTTTTTCCGGTAAATATCTTGTTTGACAAATAATCAGTTTATATTTATGTTCAGAAGCAGCAATCTCGATTGCTTCGATAAATCTACTGAAGAAAGGATTTGTAATCCTTGGAACTAGCACCGCAATTGTTTCCGTTTTTTGTTTACGAAGCCTTCTCGCCGCAGAATTAGGAACGAAGCCTAAATGCTTCATTGCTAATTGAACCCTTTTTTTCTTCTCATCTGAAACATATGGATGATTATTAATCACCCTAGAAACCGTTGTCCTTGATAACCCCGCTAATTTCGCCACGTCCTCTATAGTCGACACGAAATTCTCCCCCTTTGCATGAAAACGTTTTCTTAAATTGATTATATAGTATATTATTGGAAACTGCAATATCGGTTGTTATGATTTTACTATATTAATATTATACATAGGTAAAAGTCTGTTAATGCAGGGGCAATATACTGCTTTTAGAAATTTACGTTATGTACATTCCTTTTCTTAATACCATATATCCTTTATTCAATATAAAACCCCATCAATACGTCATCTCCATATGATCCATCTTCATATTTAATTTGCTTTCGTTGTCTGCCTTCTTCTACAAAGCCCATACGTTTGTACACTTTAATTGCCCGATCATTAACAGAAACTACACCTAAACAAATTTTTTCTAAACCTTTCTGCTCTTTCGCCCATCTAATAAGAAATTCAATTAATTTCGTGCCTATGCCTTGATTACAATACGCCTCTTTAATCCCCATTCCCATTGTGCCTGCGTGTTGTAACCGTTCTAGTTCATATCGATTGAAAATTAAAAAGCCAACTACCTTCCCATCTACTTCATACACGATATAAAGATTACCTTTCTCATTACTTTTCCGTATCTTTTCTCTTTCTGCATTCATATCATTCGGTAACTTCTTTGGGGATACTATGAAAAATTTTGTAGTAGTTTCCGATAATATAATTTCTTTTCTAATATTCATAATTGCTTCTGCATCAGTCTCTTTTACTAACCGTATCATTGAATCACCTCGTACTTTTTCTTTTTAAAAATAATATTACAACTATAAAACGGCCAATATGCAATATTACATATTGAGAATCTTTTTACTCTTGATACAATATTCATATATCAAAATAAAAGGAATGTATACAATGAATCCAATCTTAACAGCTGCAAAACAACTATTACATAAAGAAGAAAAAATTTTATCTACTTTAAAATGTTCACTTACTGGCTATATGATTACGCATAAAGTCCCGTATCCTGGCATGTTACTTGCTACTAATCAAAGACTTCTCTTTTTTAACCAATATAAAAACACATTCATTGCCGAATTTGATTATGAAAAAATTCTATCCATAGAAACGAAGAGAAGAATCTTTGACAAAAAAATAATATTTTACTATGAAGATGAATATATAACGCTTGGATACATTACAAGTTCGAATGTTGAAGCGTTCATAGACTTACTACATAGAACGTAAGTATTCCAAATGCATCTTTCATACTTGTATATACTTCTTTATCAAACAATATAGGTGAAAGGGCATAAACAAGAAAGATTATTAGCGGATTTACGATAAAATAATAAGTAAGATTGCCTTTCATCATATCAACTCCTCTACCCTATGTTTCTCTGTAAATTGTTGTAATTCCTTTTCTTTCGTTTCTATAGCTTTTAGAAAGATTTATAGATGAACTAAGGAAAAGATGTGCCCTCTATTAAAATAAAAAAGCACCAAAAAGGTGCTTTTATCTACGCTTCAACCGATTGATTTTCAGCAACATTTTTAAATTGTCGTTTGTGCATCAAAGTTAAGGAAGCGATCGTTCCAAGTGATAATACAACGATAAAGATCATGAGCATTCCTATGTTTTGCCACATGAAGTCAAAGTCTCCACTCGATACGACTGCTTTCAATCCTGATACAGAGTATGTCATCGGTAACCAAGCATTGAATGGTTGTAAAAACTTCGGAATCAATTCTAGCGGGAATGTTCCGGCACTCGTTGTAAGCTGCATAATTAATGTGATAATGGCAATAAAACGGCCTGCATCACCGAATGCTGTTACTAAACATTGAATTAATGCGATAAATGCTAAACTTGTAATGATACTAAAGAGTATGAAGTATGGAATGCTTTGTACTTCTACACCCAATCCGAACAGTAATATAACATCTGCTACTATCGCTTGAATAATACCAACTGATAGTAAAACACCGAACTTACTAATAAACCAACTAAATCCTGATTTTGGAACTCCTACTGTATCACGTAATGGATATACGATTGATAATAGTAATGCCCCAACGAATAAACCGAGTGATAGGAAATACGGCGTAAATCCAGTTCCGTAGTTAGGAACTTCCGCCATTTTCTCCGTCTTCACTTTTACAGGACTTGCAAACATATCATACGTTTTATCTGTTCCTTTCACTTCACCAGTTTTCTCTGCCCCTTCGCCAAGTTTCTCAGCAAGTTCACCTGAACCATCGTTTACTTTTACGAGGCCATCTGTTACTTGACCAGATCCGTCTGCTAGTTTATTTACGCCGTCGATTAGCTGGGTTGAGCCGGTTGACATTTTATTTAGGCCACCATTTAGAGTACCTAAGCCAGTTGTTACTTGATTAGATCCATCTGCTAATTGATTTACGCCACCTGCCATTTGGTTTGCTCCTACAGATAATGTTCCTAAACCATCTGTTACTTGGCTTGAACCATCTGCTAATTGATTTACGCCACCTGCCATTTGGTTTGCTCCTGCAGATAATGTTCCTAAACCACCTGTTACTTGGCTTGAGCCATCTGCTAATTTCGTTACACCTACAGATAATGTCCCTAAACCGCCTGTTACTTGACCAGACCCATCTGCTAATTTGGATACTCCTACAGATAATGTTCCTAAACCGCCTGTTACTTGACCAGACCCATCTGCTAATTGATTTACTCCTGCAGATAATTGACCTAATCCTGCTGTCACTTTTCCAGAGCCACTTTGTAATTGCGTTACTCCATCAATTAATTGAACTGATCCATCTTTTAATTTATCGGCACCTATTTTTGCATTATCTAATCCCTCACCAAATCCATGAAACTTACTAACAAATTCATTTTGTGCGCTCGTTAGTTTCTCAATACCACCTGCTAGAGTTTTTATCCCTGCTGGATTTGGTAAGTTTTTTTGCAACCCATTTGTTGTTTGATGTATTTCGCCCTTTAATTGTTTTACTTCTTCATTTAGTTTATTTGTTCCACCTGCTACTCCGGCAGCCTTTTGCTGAACTGTCGCTGTACTTTTTACAGCACTTGTTATGAACGGTTGTAACTGCTCTTGATATTCTTTTGGTAAACTTTCAATTTGCTTTTGTAAATTCGCTACCTCTTGTGCTGCATTTTTTGCATCTCCTGCTGTTGATTGTGTAAGTTCATTTAACTGATTTACATTCGCCCCAGCTCCATCTATTTTTTCATTTACTGTATTCAATATAGAAGGAACTTTCGACTGCATTTCCTCTAAGCCTGCAGCAGACTTTTGTACGTTACTATTTAACTCTTGCAATCCCTTTTGGATCGCTTGAGAACCTTTCTCTAATTGGCTTTGCCCTTCAACGAGTTTTCCCATACCATTTGATAGGTCCGTTGTTCCTGTTTTTAATTCACCGGATTTACTTACTAATTTGTTCAAGCCACCGGTCACTTTCTCAGATCCATCACGCAACTCACCCGTTTTACTATTTAACGTATTTAAACCGTCTGTTACTTTGCCCGATCCGTCTACTAATTTCCCAATACCTGCATTGCTATTTAATGCATGTAAACCATCTGTTACTTTACCTGATCCATCTACTAGTTTCCCAATACCTGCATTGCTATTTAATGCATGTAAACCATCTGTTACTTTGCCTGACCCATCTACTAATTTCCCTATACCTATCTGCATTTCACCTGTTTTGCTATTTAGTGTATTTAAACCATTTGTTACTTTGCCTGACCCATCTACTAATTTCCCTATACCTACCTGCATTTCACCTGTTTTACTATTTAGCACATTTAAACCGTTTGTTACTTTGCCTGACCCATCTACTAATTTATTAGATCCATCCGCTAATTTCTGAACTCCATCCTTCATCTCCCCAGACTTCCCTTGAAGTGTATGAAGGCCATCCGTCACTTTACTTGAACCATCATGCAATTCACTTGATCCGTCGTGTAGTTTACTTGCCCCTTCCGCTCCATCTGCTAATCCTTTTGAGACGTCTTTAATAGAATCGAACATTTTCTCTGCATATGTTTTCGTTAACGTGCTTGATACTTCAGTTTTAATCTTTTCAATGGCTGTTCCTCCAATTTGTGAAGATAAGAAGTTTAAACTTTCGTTTGGAATGTACTCTAAGTTTAATGGCTTTGGATTGTCTTTTAGTAACGTTGTAGCGTTACTTGAGAAGTCATCTGGAATGCGCACTAACATGTAATACTTTCTACCTTCCATTCCTTTCTTTGCTTCTTTTTCACTTACGAACTCCCATTTAAAACTTTTATTATCTTTTAAATTATCAACGAGCCCTTTTCCGACCTCAATTGGTTTCCCATCAAATACTGCGCCTTTATCTAAATTGACTACTGCAACTGGTAAGTCATCTAACTGTTTATACGGATCCCAAAAGGCCCACAAAAACATCCCTGCATATAAAATCGGTACGAATAAGACCGCAATAATTGGAATTAATATTTTTTTACTTTTTATAATTTCCGTGAACTCTTTCCGAAGTAACTGATTACCTTTCATAATTTCTCCCCCTTTTATAAAATGACCAAAATGTTCATATAGTCATTTTTACCCAAACAAAAAGGCTATACTTGTTCATACATATGCCTTATCCCCGAATTTATTACTATGCAACTTTTTCTCATTATGATTATATTTTTTCTATATCCCCCCTTAACTTAAATATATGACCACATTGTTCATTCGGTCATTTTTTATAAAATTAAAAGGATTATCTTAGTTTGACAATCCTTTTAGTAAATAAAGTTCAAATAACTCTGCAATTTTTTCTTTTTCTAGCGGTTCATGATTTTTTTCCCAATCAAAAATAAGCGATACATATAGACGAAGCATAATAAATGCTGTAATTTCTGGATCACATTTGCTAATTTCACCTTTTTCAATCGCAATCTTTAAATACGATTGAATAACAGAAACGATTTCCACATCAACTTGTTGCATAACTTCTTGTACTTCTTTCGTTCCCATATCGCGCTCTTCTTGAATTAATTTAATCATAAGCTGATGTTCTTTTCTAAATTCCAAGATGCTATATAATGCTCTATGTACATTTTCAAAAAATGAAACATCTGAACGAATTGCACTTTCTGCAACTTGCTTCATTTCTGTAATTAAATTAGAAATAATTTCACCAAATAGCTCTTCTTTATTTTTGAAAAAAGTATAAATCGTTCCTTTTCCTACATTCGCTAACTTCGCTACTTGATCCATCGTTGTTGCTTTATAACCGAACGCTGAAAAAGACTTTGTTGCAGCTTCAATAATAGAACGTTTTCGATCTATCGCCACATCTTCACCTCCAAAAATGACCAATCGGACGATATAGTCAATCAGTACATCTTTGATATTACCACACGCTTACATTCTATACAAGTTCTCTTTTTATTATTTCCAGTATAAAAGATTCCAGTCAAGTTATATCATACTGTCCATAGTTTATCAAAAAGTATACTTGTATGGAAAGCTAGAATATATTCGTAAATAATTGCTGACTAGATCCCACTAGAAATTTAATAAAATAGACAGTGTTCTTAAAACCAAAGGTTTAAGAACACTGTCTATTATTTTGACATAGAAAGTAATATTTTCTCCATTTCTTTCTTAGTTAGCTCATCATCGATTATCTCTTCGTATATCTTTGTATCTCTTGTAAAAATATCATTCACTATGACAATTTGATAATCACTATTCTTACCTTGTGCTGGTACAAACATTTTAAGGCCTCTTAACTTCCCCTCTCCATGAGAAGATTTATTATAGACCATTCCTTTCCCGTCTAAACTATAACTTTCTAAATTCTCTTCTCCAGGCATCAT
The DNA here is from genome assembly GCF_051915685.1 of Bacillus cereus group sp. MYBK5-2. Classification (NCBI taxonomy): domain Bacteria; kingdom Bacillati; phylum Bacillota; class Bacilli; order Caryophanales; family Bacillaceae; genus Bacillus; species Bacillus cereus group sp. MYBK5-2. The sequence goes on along the minus strand of NZ_JBQAFE010000001.1, from coordinate 346,992 downwards.
ATAGTGTAGTGGATCCTTACCACCATTACCATTACCATCCATATACATCCTTGACTGATAAATCGTAAAACCATATTTCCCTTTTGTATATTCTGATTTAATAACTAATTCTACATCTCTTCCAAAATATGAGTCAGCCCATTCTCTCTTTAGCTCATAACCTTCTGGTATATAAGTCGGCTGCTTAATTTGATACGGTACATGTTCTTTTGCTTCTTCTATAGTATATGTTAAAGACTTCTCCAGCTTATCTTCAAGCGGCTTTAATGTCTTCTCAATAGTAGCTAGTCTTTCTTGATCAGCTTTCTTCAAGCGTTCAGGTTTATATTCCTTTGTATCTCCATCATAATTCTCAGGCACATTTTTCTTAACCATTGCTTTCTTATGAATTTCTTGCGCTTCCTTAAATAATTGAACATACTGCTCAAATTCTTCTTTCGTAAAATTCTTTTCTGCCAAATACAAAAAATCTGTATTCATTTTATATGACTTTATCGACATACCCCATTCTCTACTTGCATTCTCTGGTGTACCTAATACTGTTTCTATCGCTTCTTCAAAAGCCGCTTTATGTTGCTTTTTTTCTACAATCTTTTCTTCCTGTCTTTCATCTCCCTCAGTTATCCTTGCATTTAATAAAAATCCGCCTGCTATAGCTGCTATCGCAATCACTCCAAGTAAAGAAAGACGATACGATTTCTTTTGGAATTTTTTAATCATAATGATTCTCCTTTTTAGTGTTCGTTTATTTCTACTTAAATTTGCTAGGCTTGGTACTTGATAGGAATAGTGTTGTAGAAGGGTAATAATTGTATGTCCGTATGCAATTTGTTCCTCTTTATCTATAAAAGTAAGTGCATATGCATCACAGGCTAATTCTTGATCTTCTCGCATACAAAAATAGGCGTACCAAAGAATCGGATTGAACCAATTTAATAGGATTAAACTGTACATAATCCAATTTACAGCTACATCGTTTCTCTTAATATGAGCTAACTCATGGTAAAAGACATATTGTAATTGTTGTTCATTTAATACTTTCATATGTTTTTTTGATAGTAATACTTTCGGGCGAAAGAAACTAAAAACCGTTGGACTTGCAATCTTTCCTGCAAGACGTAATGAAACTGCCTTCTTCATTTTCATAGACTGCTTACAGCGATTAAACACTGTAGTGACCTGTTCGTCCGTAATATCCGGTTGTTTCTTTATGTAAGAATATAAACGTCTATTTGTAAGAAACGTGATGGCTGCTACTATGATTACCCCAGCTAGCCACACATACAAAGCAAGTTTGTATAAAGAAAATGTAGTCTGTTTTTCCGAACTGACTTTTACTTCCGGTTCGCTAGTTTTTGTCACCATTTTAGAATTTGATTCCAATTCCACTTTTCGGTCGCTTTCTATGTTCACTATATTCTCAGTAGCCGGCATATTTTTTGGAATAACTTCCGATACGCTAGAACTATAAGAAAGTAATGAGTAAATGCTATAAGAGCTATCTGGCGACCACGGTAAAAGGAGTCTTATCATTAATACGATCCACAGCATATATTGCCACCGGGGGGTTAATTTATTTCTAAATAGAACTTTTATACATAAAATAAATCCGACTAATATGCTAGCCATAAGTGACGTTTCTATAAGCCAATCAAAAAAATGAGGAAGGTATACATTTATAAGCGTGTTTATCATTTTTATCGATCCTTCCTCTTATTCTCCTCTGTCTTCTCATCTAAAATGCGTTTTAATTCATTAATATCTTCTGAAGATAATTTCTCCTCTTTTAAGAAATTAACAAGTAATGGCTTAAACGCTGCACCGCAAAAACGTTTTAGTAAAGATTTCGTTTCCACTTGCAAATAATTATGTTGTGATACTAACGGATAATAAGCGTACATACGCCCTTTATCTTGATGGTAAGAAACGGCTTCCTTTTGTACTAATCGATTAATTAATGTGCGGATTGTTTTCGGTTTCCAGTCCATTGCATCTTCCAGTTCTTCTATAATTTCATTCGCTGTTTGCGGAGAACTCGACCAAAGTACTTTCATAATTTCTAATTCCGCTTCAGATATTTTAGGTAATTGATTTGTCATCGTATGTTTCACTCCTAAGTATTACATTTGTAATCTATAATTAAGATTACAAATGTAATACTTAATTGTCAACCATATTTTAGAAAAATTAATTTCAGCTAAACCTTACTTCACAACAACAAAATTCCTCTTTTTCAAATAATCAAATAAAAAAACAAGAAAATCTTTACAATTAATAGTAATATAGAAAATAGACAAGTTTATCAAAATAGTGGAGGCTTTTTCAGTCATGATGCGTGCGCTTCGTTTAAATATAAAGCAAGCTTTTTGTAATCGTGTTTCTTTAATTATTATGTTTAGTGGATTTGTTCTTATTTGTATTTATCATTATTATTATGTAATTCGTTATTTAGGAGACGCTGCGAATGGACCTATATCGACGGATATTAAATGGATTGGATTTCGTGGAAATGAAATGGATGTTTATTTATTATTAATGCCAGTTATTGCAAGTCTTCCCTTTAGTACAAGTTATAACTCGGATAAGTCCGATGGTTTTAAACCGTTTGTCAGTAAAGAAATTTCTTTATTTTCTTATTCAGTAACGAAATATATCGTTACATTTTTTTGCGGCGGACTTCTTTATACATTTCCATTCATCTTATCGTTATTATTTTGCAAATTAACCATTCCAGACGGAGTACCAACGGCTGGTTCAGGCATTATAAATGATAACGGGATGTTCGCAAACTTATATGAAACTTCTCCCATCACTTACATTGCTGTATATATCGGAATTAATTTTTTATTTGCAGGTTTGATGGCTCTTTTAGGACTTGCTGCATCTGCATGGTCCCAAAAGGACTATATGGCGCTTCTATTTCCATTTGCAACTACCTCTATTCCTTACGTCCTGCTAAATACGGTACTCCCTACAATAGGCGGAGCACCTATTCATTTATATGATCCAAGGCAGCCGCTGCATGGCATGTCACCATATATTTTGACAATACAATGTGCCTTTTTCCTCCTCGTTAGCTTAATCATGTATATACAAGGAGTAAAACGTGATAGAAAAAAATATAGAAGAAGGTTGCAAAAAAGAGAGCGGTGTAGAAAGGCGTTTCAAGTATAATAAAACCCTAATTTCCTTACTATATTGGAAATTAGGGTTTTATTTACTATTCACTTACGGTGTATCTGCCAATCCCCATAAAATAACAACCGCTACAAAATAAATCGCTTTAATCGCTATTACTAAACATAATGAAACAATTGCATATTTACTTAATTCTCTTCTTGCACCTATTAAAGTGAAAATAACCGCCAAACTAAATGTTATATAAGAAGCTGCTGTATGTATTAAGTTATACGTAATATCTAGATTGCTTGTAAGTCCTGTTATATCAGCTACAAACTGAAGCATGACGATCGTACTAAAAAAAATTGCAAACTGATTCATTACCTTTCCATTTATTTGTAACTGCATTGTTGTCCTCCTTATTAAAAAACTAAATATTCAATCAATTTTATCATTAGATTACAAAAAAAGGAATCATCTCTTTATACTATTCTATAACGATGCAAAAAAAGAACGCTTAGTCACCTAAGCGTTCCTTTCTTTAAGAAGCTTTCTTCAAATCAATTTGAGCAAGTACTGGGTCATGGTCGCTTACACGTCCGTGCTCTTTCATTATATTTGAGTTTAAGTGCACTGGATCTACAATTGTGTGTGGTGCGATATTATTTGTTACTAAAATATGATCTAACACTTGTGCATTTCCTTCGTGAATGTACGTGTAACGATTCTCTTTTGGCACTGTGTTTAACATATCTTTTAAGATTGTTCCCTCTAGTGTTTTTAGTGGTTTAGAGAATTCGAAATCGTTCATATCACCTAACACGACAACTGGTGCATTCGTATTCTTTTTCTGAATTCCTTGCACGAAATGATTTACTTCTTGTGCTAACTGAATTCGTTTGTCTTCACTTTTTAATACGAGCGGCTGCACTTTTCCAAATGGCGTTGCATCTCCTAGTTTTGAGTTTAAGTGATTTGCAACGACAACAATGTTTTGTCCTTGGAACGTAAATTCTGCCGCTAACGGTTTACGTGTACTTTCAAATAATGGATTTTCGTCTCCAATACGAACAACATTTTTATCAAGTAACTTCGGTACCGTCGCTAATTTCACGCGTGATGGATTATAGAAGAAGCCGACGCGAATATTCGCTCCTGGTGCTCCTCCGTCTTGATTATTGTTTGGAGCGATTTCTACATACTCATACTTCGGTCCACGAATTTCTAGCACTGCATCAATGATACGTTTTGCGCTTAATGACGCATCTGTTGTACCGTCATTAATTGATCCGTTATTATCTTGCATTTCCTCTACACCGATAATATCTGGCATTTTTAAGTTGTATTTAATAGAATACGCTAGCGCTTTTACCTTTTCATCTGTTGTTTCTTTTTTATTCGCTGAGAAGTTTTCAATGTTATATGTAGCAACCGTTAACTTATCAAGACGTGGCTGAATATTTGCGCCTACTTGCTTAAATCCACCATCCACTACAGCTGGCAGTTCTGTTATTGGCGAAATACGGAAAGAACCGTAATCATATCCTACTACCCCTGTTATATCTCCAGTGAAAGTATCTCCTACTTTTGCTACATAATCACGAGGTACTTTTACAGAAAGGCGCTCTGGGTTTAATTGATTTTCATCTAATAGAGGTGTGCCATATTGTGTTACTATTTTATCTCCACCATTTTTTACTGTTACATATAAATTTCCGTTTTTCTGAGGTGTAATAATTTTTGGTGTTGGCATCGTAACACGCATACCTTCTATACTTTCATAAAAGTCGATTGCATCTTCATTTGGATCAAATAAACCAAATGCATCATTATCAATAATCTGGTCCGGGATTTTCACACCGTTTTCCCCAAGTACAATCGGTGCCGGCAAAGATTGATCTTTTGCGATTACAGCCACGCGACTCGCCTTAATTTCTGTCGTCGTTAAGTCTGTTTCAAATCGCTCTGCATATCCTGGTCCAACATATTCTTCTACTACTCCATCAACTTGAATAAGATCTCCTACTGCTACATTCGCATCTTTTTTATATACGTACATACCTTCTGAAGTAGCTGGATCATTATCTGGCTGATTATCTTCTATATAAAAGCCGTTTTTATCAAGCGCTGTGACAACGCCTTCCACATTGTTTACTTTCTTCCCGTTGTAAGGAGACATATGTGATTTTCCTTGAATGTCATGAATACGAACCTGTTCATTATTTACGATAATAAATGAAAATGTCGAAATTGCTGAAGAAGTAAGTCCTTCTTTTTCTGCGATTGCTTTCACTACACTATTTTCATTCACTATAATTTGTCCATTATAAAGAACACTTTTATTAGTAGGATTAGAGCCATCTAACGTATAGTAGATTGTTGCGCCTTCTGTATTCGTCGTTAATGTTACCGCTGTTCCTTTAGCAACTTCTCCGCCGTTCGGTGAAGCTACTACATCGCTAACACGATTTTGTCCTTCACCTTGAAACTTATAAGCTGTTACTGATTTTAGGCCTGAGTTACTAAAATATAATTCAAGAGTCCCAGTCAAACTAACTTTCTTCCCGATATTTTCAGGGTGATCTTTTACATTCACTGCCGTTCTCACATCACCTTTTGGCAACTGAACGGGCATGATTTTGTCTGGATTCGTTTCGTTTGGCGAATCTGCAATTGCTACGTTTGTATCATCAAACTTAGCTGGATCCTTCGTATATTTAGAAGAACTTTGCGTATATCCGACAATATAGCCTTCCACAATCCCCTTCGTTTTTCCTTGCTGCTTAAATACTTGAATTGCTTTTTCTACTGACATAGAAGCAGTTTCTTCTGCTTGCGCTAAAGTTCCAGTAAATGAAAGCAATAGCAAGAATGATAAAAAGACGCTTAACAATTTCTTCACAGCCATTTTCCTCTCCCTATTTCATATTTTCTCAGCATTTCTATCATAACAAATGATTCGTTATATAGAACTATTTTTCGACAAATTTTACAAAAGATTTATTTAATTTACAAGCTTTCAAACTATAATACAAAATAATAATTTTACACCTTCTACAAATGCACTCTATAATGTTAGAGAGAGAAAACAGAAAATATCGACATTTGATTGGCATGTAAAATGGATTCATTTGAATAGGAGTGATTGGATGGAAGTGCAAACAGAAACATACCGCGCAGCTATGAATGGAACATTAGAACGTCATTTTTCAGATATGATTGCTGTTATACCAACTAGAATTACAATTGAGCAGTTAAAACAACGGCTAGAAAATATCGCTACTAAAGTTGATGAGTTAAAAATTGTTTATAGTGATGAGACAAGCCTTATTGTTGAGTTACATATGGATGAAACAATCATACCGTATGAACTGCATATTGATGAGGCGAATGACCCAGAAGAATATAAAATGTACAATAGACAAGATTCTACAATTGTAGATCGTAATTTTGAAGATGCGGCTTTCGGTACTGAAATTTTCACTCGTACGCTATTTGTAGGCGATGTACTCGACTGCTTTTTCCAGCAAATACAATTTTTATGGAACCTCGCCCCAGATTTGTTATTTGTAATCGATTCAAGTGCAGCAATGAAAGTGATATCTAGAAACTATATTGAATATCACGTTGAAAATGAATTATTACCTGACATTCCTGACTTATACGTTATTCATTCCGTTTATGAAGACGATAAAGAAGGCGAGCCTACGCAATATTGGTTTCATACACACGGCCTTTTAAGAGCGGGCGTAACTGAAATAGAGTTAATTATTCCAAATCGTATTTCTTCCTACTACGGCATTGGCGATCTCTTTCAAACATTTGCTAATAATGCCGTTGAGAATGGACAAGTCCCTATGAATGAGCCTATCGTTATCGCGCATAGTCAGCAAGGTTCTATACATACAGTCGCTGTTCCGTGGGAGAAAGGATTATCTTATATAGGGCATAAAACGAGTATGGACCAATTATCTTCAATCGAGGATGAAGAAGTGAAATTACAGCCAATAGATGCACAAAATACATTCTTAGGCGGAATGGATGCCCGAGATGAATACCATCAATCTCCATCCGTTCTCTTATTCAAATTTAATACTTCAGAAGAATATATTGAAAGTTTTTTCAAAGAACACGAGGAAGCTACAGGGCTCATGTTCTATAAAACAAATAGTGAAACCGATCGTATGGCTTACAATGCGAAAAATACTTTCGGGTATTTCAGCAACATTTTTCACATTGAACAATCAAATGAAGATTTTCGTTTCCTTGCTAAGTTTGGTGTCTCCTACGAAGAAGGAAAAAGTGAACATATGTGGTTTGAAATGCAAAACATTACGGAAGATTTCATTCAAGGAATACTCATTAATGAACCATATTTTATAGAGGATATGAGTGAAGGAAATAGTTATCATTTAGATTTTGATAACTTAACAGAGTGGGTTATTTATGCAGGAGATGCTATTATAAAGCCAAATAACTTATATATGTTTATTGGCGAATAAGTATTTTATATAATAAACGAAACGCCTTCAATATGATTGAAGGCGTTTCTTATAATTTATTGTGCGATTAATTCAGCATCTATTACTTTCTCCAAATGAGATAATACACGCTTTGCAGCTTCCTCACCTTGATTCATACAGTCTGGAAGTCCAGCACCAGCATAGGAGCTACCTGCCAAGTAGATACCTGGCAACTCTTTCTCCATAAATGTTGTGAGCTTTTTCATTCGCTCGTTATGGCCTACTGTATATTGAGGCATCGCTTCTTTCCAGCGACTTACGATTGTAAACTCTGGATCCTCTGTAATATCCATCGTCTTCCTTAAATCTTCTAGTACGAGCTGAACGAGTTCTTCTTCAGTTTGTTCTACAACCGCTTCATCACCAGCACGTCCAACGTAACAGCGAAGGAGTGTTTTTCCTTCTGGCGTTGTATGTGGCCATTTTTTATGCGTCCACGTACATGCTGTAATGGTGTAATCGCTATTTCGTGATACGACAAATCCTGTACCATTAATATCGCGCTGGATTGCAGACTTTTGGAAAGCAAGTGCCACATTCGCAACGGATGTGGCTGGAATATTACGGAAGAAACGAAACTGCTTGTACTGAGCAAACATGGACGGCAATACTTTATGCGAAGTTGCCACTACGATAGCGTCCGCTTCTATTTCTTTTCCGTTACTAAGAGTAATCGTATAACCATCACCCTGTTTTGCAACTTTTTCAATGCGAGTTCCCTTTATTATCGTACCTTCATGCATCTTTGCTTCGAGAGATTCTACGATAGATTCTAAACCTGTTTTCACTGTTTGGAACATTCCCTTTTTCGGTTCAGCTTTCTCTTCTTTCGGAGCGAGCGTACGCATACCGAGTGAAATACTGCGATGTTTCTGCTCAATTTGATACATTTGCGGGAATGTTGACATTAAGCTCATTTCATCAATATCCCCTGCATAAATACCCGATAGTAACGGCTCTATTAAGTTTTCAACCACTTCGTTTCCAAGACGATGTCTGAAAAATTGTCCGAGTGATTGGTCAGATACTGGCTTTGACCTCGGCATTAATAGATCAAAGCCAGCTCTTAGTTTACCAATTGGGGAGAACAGCCCGGAAAATAGAAACGGCGTAATTTGCGTTGGAATTCCCATCATTGATCCATTCGGCATTTTATGTAACCGATTGTTTACAAGGATAAATGATTGACCGGCTTGATTATTTACAAGTTCATCGCCAAGACCTAATTCTTTCACTAATCTAGCTGCACTTTCTTTTCGTGCTAAGAAAGAATCTGGTCCGCGCTCAATTGTAAATCCATCTTTTCGAACGGTTTGAATTTTTCCGCCAAGTTTACCCGATGCTTCTATAAGTAATGTATCAATCGGCAAGTTTTTTTCATGAATATTTTTTTGTAAGTTATACATTGCTGTTAATCCAGTGATGCCTCCGCCGATGATCACAACCTTTTTCCTCAAGCAGGCTCCCCCTTTCTTCTTACAGTACAGATTCTTTTTTCTTTAATACAACATCTGTTAAACAATCAATAAATGCGTCCGATGCATTTGGCATTTCTGGACGATAATATTTCGCGCCAATTTCATCCGTTACAACTTTACACTCAAAGTCGTTGTCATATAAAACTTCTAAATGTTCCGCAACAAATCCAACTGGTGCATATACGAATGAAGTATAACCGTGCTTTTCATTTAGTTCTCTCGTTAAATCTTGTACATCTGGACCAATCCAAGGATCTGGTGTGTTTCCTGCACTTTGCCAGCCTACTGCATAGTTTGCTACTTCAGCTCCGCGCGCGATATAATCCGCTGTTTCATTTAATTGATCTGGATATGGATCGCCCATTGCAATAATTTTCTCTGGTAAGCTATGTGCAGATACGATTAATACTGCTTTTTCACGCTCTGCATCTGACATACCGTTATATATACCTTTCACTGCATCAACCCAGTACTGGATGAATTTCGGCTCTTTATACCAGCTATCAATGCCGTGAATTGTTAAGTTTCCAAGTTTCTCAGCTTCTTCTTGTGCTCGTCCAACGTACGATTTCACGCTAAACGTAGAATAGTGAGGTGCAAGAACAAGTGCGATTGCATCTTGTATTCCGTCGTTATGCATATCTTTCACCGCATCTTCAATAAACGGTTCAATATGTTTTAAGCCAAGATACATATGGTACTCTACTTCATCTTGTACTTCATTTAAACGCTTCTCTAACTTCTTAGCTTGCTCTAATGTAATAGTAGCTAAAGGAGAAATACCACCAATTGCACGGTAACGCTCTGTTAAATCTTCCAGCATTTCAGGACTTGGCTTTCTTCCTCTGCGAATATGTGTATAGTAACGTTCAATATCTTCTTCTTTATATGGCGTTCCGTATGCCATTACAAGCAAACCAATTTTCTTTTTCATACAGCAATGCTCCTTTACTTCGCTAACTGCCCTTTAGAGTATTCATGAATAAATGTAGTTAAACGTTTTAATGTATCTGGATTTACTTCTGGGAATACACCGTGACCTAGGTTAAAGATATAACCCGGCTGTTTCATCCCTTGATCTAAAATACCTTTTACATGTTCTTCAATAACAGACCATGGTGCAAGTAAGAATGAAGGGTCCATATTACCTTGTACCGCCTTATGAACGCCCCGTGCACGTGCTTCTTCAATCGGTAAGCGCCAATCTAAGCCGACTACATCAAGCGGTAAGTCGTGCCACTCATTCACTAAGTGTGCAGCTCCTACGCCGTGCATAATCATTGGAACACCCATCTTACGAACTTCTGCAAAAATACGCTCCATTGCTGGTTTAATAAATACGCGATAATCTGCTACATTTACTGTTCCAACCCAAGAATCGAAAATTTGAACTGCTTTTGCTCCTGCGTTAATTTGCGCTTTTAAATATGTAATAACCATATCTGCTAGTTTATCCATTAAAGCGAACCAAGCTTTCGGCTCTGCATACATGAACGCTTTCGTATTATGGTAGTTACGAGATGGACCGCCTTCAATCATATAGCTCGCTAATGTAAATGGAGCTCCTGAAAAACCGATTAACGGTACGTCTAACATTTCTGTCGTTAATAAACGAATTGTATCTAGTATGTACGGTACGTCATCTTCTGGATTGATTTCCCCTAGTTTTTCTACATCTTGTAAAGAACGGATTGGGTTATCGATAACTGGGCCAATACCTGATTTAATTTCTACATCCACACCAATTGCAGGTAGTGGTGACATAATATCTTTATAAAGAATTGCTGCGTCTACGTTATATTGATCAACCGGCAACTTTGTCACGTAAGCACACAACTCTGGATTGTGTGTAATTTCAAATAAAGAATACTTTTCTTTTATCTTTCTATATTCCGGCTGCGAACGACCTGCCTGACGCATATACCATGCTGGTACATAATCAGTACGTTCCCCCCTACATGCTTTTAAAAATGTCTCATTTATAGTTCTTACCAAGACCCTTGCTCCCTTCCTTACCAATGCTTCGAATACGTTCGATATTTATCTTTTTTTACTATACAGCTTGTAAAAACAAAATGCATAATATTATGTACGTTGTTCATTAAATTGACACAAACATTCGTAAAAACGCTTACTATTTTCACAACATTCTTATTATAACACAGAGAAAAACTATGGTTTAGCTACTTTTGACTTTTCTCCTTCACGATTCGTTTGTGTATTATATGGTACAACGTAAAAGCTCGGTTTTGAAAATATGTTAATGAACTTTTCCTCATATTCTCCAGCACCATTTACAGTGCTAACATGCGTATGAATTCCATTCTCCACTCTATAGATTCGGTACATAATTCTGTTATCTGGAAGTGGCGTCCAGCTTAATTTTGCTTTAAATAAACCGAAAGGGCTAAATGATAATTTCATTTTTACATCTTCAATTTTGCGCAGCCGAATCGGAGCGCCGATTGTTTCCACACCTTCAGGCTTCATAAACTTCTCTTTATGTTCTACATTAGCCTTCGTTAAAATTTTCTTAAACAATTTTGTCGCAGATGCACTTTCTCCTTGCAACTGATGCTCCTTATCCGTACGGTCATAACCAATCCAAACAGCGCCTACTAAGTTCGGTGTATAACCAACGAACCACATATCTCTTGCTCCCTTATCGTCATTTGGCAATGAAGTTGTACCCGTTTTTCCAGCTAACGCACCGTTATATACACCAAATCTTGCTGTTCCTTCCTTCACAACTCCTTCTAACATTTTCGTCATATACCATGCTGTCTGCTTCGAGAAGATTTTTGTCTCTACTTTTGGAGATTCCCCAATGACTGCACCGTGTCTATTTAATACTTTATCAATAACGTGCGGCTCGATAATATTTCCATTTGCTAAAAATGAACGATACATTTTTACAAGATCAAATGTTGAAACGCCATTTTTCAATCCGCCAAGCGCTGTACTTAAACCAGCATCTGCAATATGAACATTTCCTTTTTCTAAATATTGCTTTCCTTCTTCTACCCCTAACTCATTTAATAAAGAAACTGCCGGTACATTTGCCGACTCTAAAATCGCATCATACATCGTCATTTCTTTTGAATACTCATGATTATAATTTCGAGGTTCATACCCTTCAAAAGAATTTCTTTCATTCGTTAATAAAGAATACGGATTATACTTTTTCGTTTCTAGTGCTGGTGCATAAACGATAAGTGGTTTTAAAACAGATCCAGGCTGCCTTTTGGCAAAAACACGATTAAATCCTCTCGGGACGTACTTTCTTCCCCCAATCGCCGCTTTAATCCCTCCCGTACGATTATCCATTAATAAGAAAGCACCTTGCGCCCCCTCTTCTTTCCCAGGGAAATTCCTTACATCTTGAAACTGGTTATATGCTACCTTTTGAATCTTTTCATCCATAGGTACGACAAACGTATATCCTCCGCGAAGTACTTCTTGATGAGACAATCCGTATAAACGAGCGGCTTCATCTATGACCATATCAATATACGGCATATATGCAAGCTCATTCTCATCTAAATTTTTATATAGAGCAATTGTCTTCCCTTGATAACGAACGCTTTCTTCTGCAGTCAAATAGCCTTGTTTATGCATAAGTGACAACACTAGATCACGGCGTTCCTTACTCTTCTCTGCAGAATAGTACGGTGAATATCCGTTTGGTGACTTCGGAAGGCCTGCAAGCATTGCCCCTTCCTCTACTGTTAAATCCTCAACATTTTTATTAAAATACAACTTTGCTGCCGCTTGAATGCCGTAAGCCCCATGACCAAAATAAATATGATTCATATACATTTCAAGAATTTGTTGCTTCGTATATTTTTGCTCTAATTGAAGAGAAATTGCGACTTCCTTCAATTTGCGCGTAAATGTTTTTTCACGAGTTAAAAAGACGTTTTTAGCGAGTTGCTGCGTAATGGTACTACCGCCCTCTACCTTCTCTCTAGCTAACGTATCTTTATAAAGAGCACGGAATATAGACGGATAATCAATCCCTTGATGCTCATAAAAACGAGAATCTTCCACCGCAACAAACGCCTGCTGCACATACTTCGGAATTTGCTCGATTGGTACGAGCTCTCTATTTTCTACGTATAATTTCGTAATTTCTTTCCCTTTCTGGTCAACGATACGTGATGAAGAGTGGAAAACGAGCTGCTTTTCATCCATCATATAGCCACCAGCTAACACGATAAGTTTATAGATTACAATCGCTACTACGAACGTTGCGACGCCGCCTAATAAAGTCCACTTTACTTTCTTCATACATCGTCCTTCTTTCCAAATGATGGTACATTTATTATTTGAAAAAGAAGTATCTTTATGTATATAATCTTCGAAGTTTTTTAAGAGAGTTGATATAATAGAAACAAACTATTAAGGGGGCATTAAAATGAAGGCTATTATTTCATACGAAACACCTCTAGAACAAGCACATTTCACTGCAAAAAATGATGAAAAAAATATGTTTTATAAAGAAAATACAGAAGAATCTGTAGAAGGCTCACTTCAGTATGACGTACTAGATGCTGTCGGTGAATTTAAAGGACAACCTGGCTATATCGTTTGTAACAACATTTCTGTCACAGACGAAGGTCGCCCAGTATTCGAAAACCGCTTTAAAAACCGCGCAGGCCTTATTGAAAACGAACCAGGATTCCAAGCGATCCGTGTTCTACGCCCATTAAGTAACGATACATACGTCATCTTAACGATGTGGGAAACAGAGCAAAACTTTAAAGACTGGACAGAATCACGTTCATTCGAAAACGCTCATAAAAAACGTCCCACGCAAGCAGAAGGACAAGCTCCAGCGCATCCACATGCGGAACAGCAAAAGAGTATTTTCTCTCGTCCATCTTTTGTGACTACTTTTGATGTGTTAGTTTAATTAAAACATAATACAACACTAACAGTACGTGAAATTATATTAACGATTTTCCGAATATATCTATCATATCTTTGAATATATCAATGATTTTCCGAATATATCTATCACATCTTGAAATATATCAACGATTTTCCGAATATATCTATCATATCTTGAAATATATCAACGATTCGACTAAAGATATCAATTTAATGACAAAAAGGAAACACCATTACACACCGGTGTTTCCTTTTTCTTTGTACCAATTATATATACGAAGTGAATCTTTTTTTCTCATATGCTTTACTTCATAACCGCGCCCAGCTACCGCTACAAGAGTTGTACATAATTCATCTTTTCTTTGAAAATACGATTGATTATAACCTACTGCTTGAACATGTCTTCTTCGCATTATTCCTGTATATTTCGAAAAATTACGATATACAACCGTTAGTTGATTTTCTCTTAATTCATAACCGCCACTTTTATATCTAGCATACGCAAGTAACGAAAACACGATAAATAACGGTAAAATAACAAACAACGCAATATATTGTTTAAAATATATACTCACGCTGGCAATTAGAACTGTGAGTATGATACTTATTAACCAGCCCATAATGAAATAACGACGCAACGCTGTTTTTGGTAAGTGAACGATCTCCGCTTCGATTTCATATGGTAACTCTAAATATGTGATCAGGTGCTGTACATCTTTTTTCTTCATAAATGGATGCAACATTACTTCGTTACTTGCTGCTCCAATACTTTGAATTGCTTCCACTTCAACAGCACAATAGCCAAACGGCTGGCGAAGCATACCTTCTTTTACAGTAATCGCTTGAATGCGGTGCAATTTTAAGACAAACTCTTTCTTTTCAAATAATCCTTGAACGATACGAATCTCTTCCCCTTTTCGCTCAATTTTAAAGTTTGCATATTTCAACACATATCCAGCCGTGGAAATAATCCACGAAATTGCCATTAAAATTAATGCAATTACAATTAGTTTATAAACACCGTTTCCCATCACATACGCTTCTACTTTACTTGTGAATCCTTCAGGAAGAACAAAATCAAACTTTGTGTAAAGAAGTACTAGTCCAGAGAACACTAGTCCGAACCGACCAGATGTAATCGCTGCGGCTAAAACCTCTTTCGCTGTTAACTGATAAACCGTCTTGCTTTCTTCCTCTTCTATTTCTTCTTTTACAGTAGTTTCTTTCTTATGTAATAAAGAAATTAAATGTTTTGCCTCGTCTTCTTTAATACCAGCCAACATCACTTCTGGTTCATTACCACCACCGGCTACTTCTATATTTAACTTCATAAGTCCGAGCATTTGATAAATGATGTTAGAAGACGTACTAATATTTTGTACACGCTCTTTATTTAAATAGCTTTCCTTCTTTACAAAAACACCGTGCTTTATATGTAAAATATTATTCTCAATCCAGTACACTTTAAAATACCATTTAATTGCTGAAAAAATAGCCATGATGAATAAAACAACCAGAAGAAAAAGATAAAATAAATACCAAGGTTCCACTTGTTCATCAGGTTTAAATAAAACAAGAATAATAAGTGGCAACAAACTCGCAATCCTAATACCTAACAATATCGTAATCGGATGTTGCCTCTTATACATCCTCATCACTCACTTTCGCAAGTTCTCCAATTTGTCTTTTCAGCTGTTCTGCTTCTTCTTTCGTTAAACCTGGAATACTATGAGAAGTTGCGGCTGTTGAAATATGTAATTCTGCTAAATTATACTTTCTCATGATCGGCCCTTGCTCAATCGTTACGTGCTGCACACGGATCATCGGAATAAGTACGCGTTTTACAACGAACATTCCCTTTTGAATCTCAATCTCTTCTTCATTTAATCTGTAACTATAATAGCGCTGACGTAAATTTGGAAACACAAAATAATCAAGTGGAATAAATGTACTAGCTCCTGTTACTAACAGTCCGAACAACCAGCCCCACCAGTTAAAGTTAATCATAAAAAAGAAATACGCAATTACGACTGTTAGTATAACTGCCGCCCCAATTAAAGCGTGCATCCTCCACACTTTCAGCATATTAGAATGAATCTCCCTTTCTAAAGGCTGCATCTCATCACTCCAATTCTATGAATTTATTACTTATATATTATCAAAAAATAAGGTTTTATATACAATTTTGTAAATTTATAGTCAAATAAAAATAGTTGAATCAAAAACATATTAAAGAAACACATACCTCAGTTTTGAAAATTATGTATTATAAATATGAATTATATTGAAATAAAATAAACCTTACATGATTCATGCAAGGTTTATCGTTTTATACACAATATATTTCATTATTGTTGAGATATACTAGCATCGCTTTCAATTCGCTTTTCTTTTTGGCTTAGTTTTTTATCTTTAGATTTTTTTAATGTTAAAGTCATGCCAATAAAAATAAAAAGAATTCCTGTTATTTGCATTAAAGTTGGACGGAATCCAGTAAGTACAGTATCTAATAATATTGCCACTGCCGGATCTAAAAAAACTAATATTGAGATTGTTTTTGTAGATAAATAGCGTAAACTATCAAAAAACAGATAATATACTATCCCTGTGTGAATAAAACCAGTAGCTATAATATATGTCCAATTACTTTGAGTGAGGCCACTAAAAGCATCTAAATCTATAAATGGTATTAAAAGAAATATCCCCAAGAATGTTTGTAAAAATGTCATTGCATACGCACTCATTTTGTTAATCCCTTTACCAAATAAAGTTGTAAATGCATAAAAGAGAGCCGCAAGAAATCCCCATATCATACCTGAAGACATTAATGAGCCGACAGAGAAGCTTCCATCAATACCAGCAATTAATAAAGCTCCTGCAAAACACACAATTATTGAAATGATAGATATGAATGTTAATTTTTCTTTAAAGACGATACTTCCAATTAACAGTACAATTACTGGTGCAAGATGATAAACTGATATAGCAATTGTAACTGACATATTTTCAAAGGCTTTAAATAAGAAAACCCAATTAAATACTAAGAAAAAACCACATATTAAAACTTGAATAACTTCTTTTCGTTCCCATTTATCTTGTTTATATTGCCCTGTAAGCAACCAGCATACACTTAAAAATATTGTCGCAAAAATACACCTTACAAACACTAATTCAAACGAAGGTAAGTTTGTTTGAACCGAAAAAAATCCAACTGATCCAAAGATAACCATTGATGCTATCATCTTTAAGGCCGGTACCGTTTTCTCTTGCTTAAAACTCTTTTGAAGCAAATTAATCCCCCTCCAATAAAAACTCGGTTTATAGTGAGAAAAACACCAGCCTAAAAAAGGACAGGTGCTTTTCCTCAAAAACACTCAATTATAAATTTTTCCCAGCAGTCCAACCACCATCAATTACAAAATTAGAACCAGTAATAAAGCGGGCCTGATCAGAAATCAAGTACTCAATACATGAAACAATATCCTGCGGCAACCCCCAAGTATCTAAAGATTGATTACTTTTTATCATAGACATCAAGGCTTTATTACTAAAGTATTCTTCTGTAAGTTCGGTTCTAATAACACCGGGAGAAATGCTATTTACCCTTATATTTTGCTTCCCAAATTCCATAGCCATCTGTTTAGTCAATCCGATTAAAGCATGCTTTGATGCAACATAAGCAGCTCGCTCTGGTTCAGCCATTAATCCAGAAACTGATGCTATATTCACAATACAACCTTTTATTTTCGATTCACACCATCGCTTAGCTACTTCCCTAGAAAGGATAAATGGGGCTACTAAATTTACATCAATTACTTTTTTAAACATATCATCGGATAAATGTAAAACAGGTGTTATCTCTCGAATACCAGCTGCATTTATTAATATATCAGGAGAAAGCTTTTCTAAATCTAATTGAGTAAAAAGATTATGAATCGCTTCGCTATTACTTAAATCAATTTGCACTACTTTCAAAGGCATATCTGTTTTCATATAATCTATTAAATTATTATTATGAATATCAAGCGCTATTACATGAAATGATTTTTCTAAAAAGTATTTTATACAAGCATGACCTATACCGCTATTGGCTCCAGAAATCATAATTATTTTATTCTCTCTCATTTTGTCTCCTTATAAGAAAATGTTACTAATAAAATATCACGAAAAGCCTCCGTACTACATTCTGTTCCAAGTGGCGTTACGGCATGGAAGACCTTTTGTCCAAATACTAAAGTTTCTAAAGGCTCCTTCAAACTTATAAACTGATTAATTTCCCGAGGAGAATTAGCTATTAAATTATCTCCACCAATAGCTGTATTACTTAAATTCATAAGGTGTAAAAACACTACTGGTTCATCATCTTTATGTAACCAAATAGGTGAACTAAAAGATGGTCTTTCTTTAGTAGCTTTATATCTTACTTGATGTAAACCTATAATTAAGTCTTTACTTGTATCTATTATATTTGTTTTAAATGCAAATTCAGTATCGAAACGCACGATATTCTGAATTAAAGGATTGCATAAAAAGCTATCATTTATGCTATTGAACTGTCTAACTTTCCCGCCATCGTCATAGTTATATTCTTTAGATTGGAAGTAATCATTACTATTATCTAAAATATAATCTGGTGAATCAACATACTTTATATACCTTGAATAAGATCTAGCACGGCATTCACCGTACGCATCATCTTCCAAATTATAATAATCTAACTGTGCTTGTGTTAATAAACGATGATTCTCTTCCTCTTGTAAAAAGATTTCATTTGAGATTTCAAGGAATCCTTTAGATTCAAATTCATGTACCTTTTCTTCTATGCTAAACCCATTCATTTTACTAAGAACAAACGTCATTATAAAAACCTCCACACTATTGTATTTTTCTATCTCACCCTATGTTAGAAATGCAATAAGTAACCAAGATTCTTGCTTAGTAAAATTTTAAATTATGATATTCAATTAATACACCAAATGAAATATATGTAATTCATTAAAATTATTTATTAAGCAATATTATATATCCTTTTGGTTATTTTTTCTAATTATCTGAAGATTTATCAACATTAGTCTTAATATTCGAAATTAAAGAAATGGATTTTTCAGAAAGATAAAACTGCGCGTATTGCAATTATTTATGTATATAACTTTTTTAAAAATTATATTTTAAATATAGCTAGTTTTTTATAAATTTTTTGATATAATTACATACGGGAAAAGGGAAGAATTTTGTCTTCCCTTGTGTTTTTATTTGCATCTAGTACTTTTGCTAGATGCTTTTTTTTATGCTAAAAAAGGTATCCTCAAATACTTTGAGGATACCTTTTCACCTTTATTATCTCTGCTGTTTTCTACCTAATACGAGTAACCCAAAACTCATCATTACAAGAAGTGCTCCCATATATGGTTCCACAGGCATTTTCTGCCCTGTCTTCGGTAATTCTTTTTCAGGTTTCTCTGGATTCGGTGTCCCTGGCTTTTCTGGATCTGGTGTTCCAGGTTTCTCTGGATTCGGTGTCCCTGGCTTTTCTGGATCTGGTGTTCCAGGTTTTTCTGGATTCGGTGTTCCAGGTTTTTCTGGATCTGGTGTTCCAGGCTTTTCTGGATTCGGTGTTCCAGGCTTCTCCGGATCCGGTGTTCCAGGTTTTTCTGGATCTGGTGTTCCAGGTTTTTCTGGATTCGGTGTTCCAGGTTTCTCCGGATCTGGTGTTCCAGGCTTTTCTGGATCTGGTGTTTCTGGACCTGGTGGTGCTAAATGATTCAATTTGTTTAATACTTCTAATTGAACTGCATTTATCATTCCATTTGTAATTTCAAATGGAATTGGATTAGTTAATTTTTCATATCCTTTTGGTGCTTCTACTTCTACTAGTGTGTAGTTACCTACAGATAGATCTGTGATTTTTGCCTTTCCATCTTTATCTGTTGTTACTTTCACTACTACTTTTCCCTTTTCATCATGAACTTCAAACACAGCTCCTGATAAGACTTCCTTGCTTTCAGCGGCCATTTTTGTAATCTCCACTGAACCTTTGTCTAACTGTTCGTTCTCTACTTTCAATGATAAGACTTTTGTCATACCTTTTGTAATTTCGAATGATACTGGTTCCGTTAACTTTTTGTAACCTGGTAAGCTCTTCGTCTCTACTAATTTGTATTTTCCTACTGATAGATCTGAAACGTTTGCTTTTCCTTCTTTATCCGTCGTTACTTTCGCAACTACTTTGCCTTTTGAGTCACGTACTTCAAATACAACATTTTCTAATGGTGCTTTACTGTCTTTATCTATTTTTGTGATTTCTACATTCCCCGTATCTACCATTTCATTTTCTACAGTGAACGCTAAAGATTTTGTCATACCTTTTGTAATTTCAAATGGTACAGGCTTTTCTAATTTTTTGTAGCCTGGTAAACTCTCTACTTCTACTAGCTTGTACTTTCCTACAGATAAATCTGAAACTGTTGCTTTTCCAGCTTTATCTGTCGTTAATTTCGTTACTACCTTGCCTTTGTCGTCTTGTACTTCAAAGACTACACCTGCTAACGGTGCCTTATTATCTTTATCTATTTTTGTAATTTCTACATTTCCCGTATCTACCATTTCATTTTCTATTTTTAATGATAGAACTTCTGTCATACCTTTTGTAATTTCAAACGATACTGGTTCTGTTAATTGTTTGTAACCTGGTAAACTTTCTTTCTCTACTAATTTGTACTTTCCTACTGATAGATCTGAGATTTTTGCTTTACCATTTTTATCTGTTTGTACTTCTGTTACTACTTTGCCTTTGTCGTCTTGTACTTCGAAGACTACGCCTTCTAATACTTTTTGACTATCTTTATCTACTTTTGTGATTTCTACTGAACCTTTGTCTAACTGTTCATTCTCTACTTTTAATGATAAGACTTCTGTCATACCCTTTTCAATTTCGAATGATACTGGCTCTGCTAGCTTTTTGTAGCCTGGTAAGCTTTCTACTTCTACTAGTTTGTACTTTCCTACAGATAGATCTGAAATTTTCGCTTTTCCTTCTTTATCTGTTGTTACTTTTGTTACTACTTTGCCTTGCTCATCTTGCACTTCGAATGTTACGCCTTTTAATAACGCGCCACTTTCTTTGTCCACTTTTGTAATTTCTACTGAACCTTTATCTACTAGCTCATTCTCTACTTTTAGTGATAAAACTTCTGTCATACCTTTTTTGATTTCGAATGATACTGGTTTCGCTAGTTTTTTATATCCTGGTAAGCTTTCTACCTCTACTAGCTTATATTTTCCTACTGATAAATCTGAAATTGTTGCTTTTCCTTCTTTATCTGTCGTTATTTTTGTTACTACTTTGCCTTTTTCATCTTGCACTTCGAATGTTACGCCCGCTAATACTGCGCCACTTTCTTTGTCCACTTTTGTAATCTCTACTGAACCTTTATCTAACTGTTCGTTCTCTACTTTCAATGATAAGACTTTCGTCATACCTTTTTTGATTTCGACTGATACTGGTTCCGTTAATTTTTTGTAACCTGGTAAGCTTTCTTTCTCTACTAATTTGTACTTTCCTACAGATAAGTCTGAGATTTTTGCTTTACCATTTTTATCTGTTTGTACTTCTGTTACTACTTTGCCTTTGTCGTCTTGTACTTCGAAGACTACGCCTTCTAATACTTTTTGACTATCTTTATCTACTTTTGTTACTTCCACATTTCCCTTGTCTAACATTTCGTTTTCTACTGTTAAAGCAAGAGATTTTGTCATGCCTTTTTCAATTTGGAAAGTAATCGTATCTACTAATTGTTTATATCCTTTTGGTGCTTTTACTTCTACTAACTTGTATGTGCCGACTGATAAGTTAGTAACTTGTACTTGTCCTTTTTTATCTGTCGTTATTTTAGCGACTACTTGTCCTGCTTCATCTTGAATTTCAAAGACTGCATCAGCTAAAGCATCTTTATTTTCTTTATCTACTTTTGTAATTTCTACATTTCCTGTATCCACTAATTCATTTTCTACTGTTAGCTTTAGCGCTGTTACTCTACCCTTTTCAATTTCGAATGAAATTGGCTTTTCTAGTGGTTTGTATCCTGCCGGTGTTTCTACTTCTACCAACTCATACTTTCCAATAGATAAATCTGAAACGTTTGCTTTTCCTTCTTTATCCGTTTTTACTTTCGCAACTACTTTTCCTTTTGAATCACGTACTTCAAATACAACATTTTCTAATGGAGCTTTACTATCTTTATCTATTTTTGTTATCTCTACATTCCCTGTATCCACCATTTCATTTTCTACTTTCAATGATAGGACCTCGGTCATGCCTTTTGTAATTTCAAATGATACTGGTTTTTCTAACTTTTTATAACCAGGTAAACTTTCTACCTCTACTAATTCATACTTTCCTACAGGTAAATCTGAAACATTTGCTTTTCCTTCTTTATCTGTCGTTACTTTCGTAACTTCCTTACCCTTTTCATCTTGTACGATGAATGTTACTCCCGCTAACGGTGCTTTATTATCTTTATCTATCTTTGTTATCTCTATATTTCCCGTATCTACCATTTCATTTTCTATTTTTAATGATAAGATCTCGGTCATACCTTTTGTAATTTCAAACGATACTGGCTCTGTTAATTTCTTATAGCCTGGTAAACTTTCTTTCTCTACTAATTTGTACTTTCCTACTGATAGATCTGAGATTTTTGCTTTACCATCTTTATCTGTTTTTACTTCCTTTACTACTGTTCCAGCTTCATCTTGCACTTCAAAGACTACGCCTTTTAATGCTTTTTTGCTGTCTTTATCTATTTTTGTAATTTCTACTGAACCTTTATCTAACTGTTCATTTTCTACTTTCAACGATAGGACTGTTGTCATACCTTTTGTAATTTCGAATGATACTGAATCTGTTAGCTTTTTGTAGCCTGGTAAACTTTTCGTCTCTACTAACTTGTACTTCCCTACTGATAAATCAGAGATTTTTGCTTTACCATCTTTATCTGTTTTTACTTCTGTTACTACTTTGCCTTGCTCATCTTGCACTTCGAAGACTACGCCTTCTAGTACTTTTTGGCTATCTTTATCTATTTTTGTAATTTCTACTGAGCCTTTGTCTAACTGCTCATTTTCTACTTTTATTGCTAAAGATTTTGTCATACCTTTTTTTATTTCAAATGGTACTGGTTCTGTTAGCTTTTTATAACCTGGTAAGCTTTTCGTCTCTACTAATTTGTACTTTCCTACTGATAGATCTGAAACGTTTGCTTTTCCATCTTTATCTGTTACTACTTTTCTTACCACTCCATCTTTCTCATCTTGGACTTCAAATTCGACACCCGCTAATACTGCTCCGTTTTCTTTGTCCACTTTTGTAATTTCTATATTACCTTTGTCTACCATTGCATTTTCCACTTGTATTGGGAATATGCCGTCCCCTGTTACATTTACTTCGAACTCTGCTTCTTTTAATTGGTAGCCTTCAGGCGCTTTCGTTTCTTTTAAAATATATTTCCCTGGTGCTAACGGTTTAGAGATTGCCTTACCATCTTTATCTGTAACAATATGTTCGACTACTACACCGTCTTTTACTATATCAAACTCTGCATTTGCTAATGGTTTTTCACCATTTTCCGAATCAATTTTCTTTACTTCAATTTGACCCTTTTGCATAGTATTTTTAATTTCAATTGTTTTTGTTTCTCCAGCTTGAAGTGTAACCTCTACTGGTTCTTTTAATTTTTGATATCCTTCTGGTGCTACTGTTTCATATACTTTATACGTCCCAGGAGCTAAAGGTTGAGGTACTGAAAAACCTTTTTCGTCCGTTTTCAGTTTTGCAACAACTTCATTTGCACTATTTCGGACTTCAAATTCGGCACCTTTTAACCCTTTGTTCGGATTCTCAGAATCTATTTTATAAAGCGATACTGTACCATCTTTTGGAGCTTCAGGCGGCGTAATAGTTACTTCTTTTGATGTTAATGTTTTATCATCAAAATGTAATTCCGCTTTATTAGGAATCTTCTTATCTACGTAAGAAGATAAGTCTGCATCATTTTTAATTTTCGCCTTGATACTAAGATTAATTATCTGGTCTTCATACGACTTATAGTCAAAACTCTCACCAAACGTAAATGTTACTTCACTTCTTTGTTTATCTATATTTAACGTTCCTTTAGAAGTAATATCTTGGCCATTTTGATCATACACTTTTGCCTCTAATACTTCTAAAACATCTTCTAAATCATCACGAATTACCATAGATGTGTATTTAGGAGGATCGTTCGGTATGTGTGTACCAACTTGGTATTGAATCACTTGATCCATTTTTGTTAACTGCTCATTCTCTACAAGCTTGCCATTCTCATCAACTATATTTTTTTCAATGCTAGGTGGATTATTGTCACCTGAACCGGATCCTCCCCCACCACTTACAAATACTTGTCCTACTTTTTCTTCAGTTTTAATATTTTTACCTTCTAATTTCACAGTATTTTTATGAGGCTTCGCAGCAGGATTTGTAACCTTTGTTTTATATCTTAAAATATAGCCTTTTGAACTGTCTGGAAACTCAATTGTAAATCCAGCCTTTGTTGCATTAATTTTAATGTTAGATAAATCTGCTGGCTTAATATTTGTTGGTGCATAACCATCTTCAAATACAGCCTCTTCTAATACTACGCTGTCTGTAATTAACTCATGCCCAGGTCCTAATGTATCTGTTAATTTAAGATCTTGCATTTCTGTTCCAGTTGCATTTACATATACAAGCCAATCAGCAATCGAAGGATCTTCTTGATTATAAGAACCCCATTTCAATAGATTATCTGTATTGGGCTGTGGCTTCGGTCTCTCTGTCGTATTACTTACATTTACTTCT
Organism: Bacillus cereus group sp. MYBK5-2; assembly: GCF_051915685.1. Classification (NCBI taxonomy): domain Bacteria; kingdom Bacillati; phylum Bacillota; class Bacilli; order Caryophanales; family Bacillaceae; genus Bacillus; species Bacillus cereus group sp. MYBK5-2. The sequence continues at coordinate 322,105 of NZ_JBQAFE010000001.1, read as the reverse complement.
TTATTGACGATTTGACCATCAACGTTAAATTCTAATGGAATTTCTTTAACACCATCATATGCTTCTAGACCAAAGTAGAATTCTACGAATAAAGAACCTTTAATGTTATTCTTTCCTTCTACGTAATCCCCCATAGTACACGTTAATAGACCCTTTTTCATCTCACATGTACCAACTGTTTTTCCTTCAGCATCTTTTAAAGGAAAACTCATATTCATAAGGTCTTTTCGAAACTCTTTTGGCATATCAATTGTGAATTGATCTCCACTTTTTATTTTTTCTTTAGCTGACCACTTCACTTCTACTTTCATACCATCTGAGGCTTGATACGGTTCAGATGTCGTGCCATCAGTACGGGAAATATTAATTTCGTCCACTGGACTTTTCATCACAGCAGCTTGAATAACTGGAGCCCACACATTCAGCACTGAAAATAATACTAGAAAAACTAATGAAACCATTGAAATATGTCTTTTAGTACTTTTCATTTGCATAGTTCCCTCCTATTTTTTATATTTATATAACAAAAAAAGACCGTCCGGTTGCATCAAAAATGTGCAACCAGACGATCTTAGTAACCAATATGTATTACCGTAGACTCTAAGCTTTGCGGCCTATCCTTTCGAATAGTGTGCTAAAAATATCTTTTATTCTTTTTTTGTTTCATTTTCCTCTTAAACCAAATATTACTATACCGTCTGGACGGTTATAATTCAATACTCTATAAAATTGTTCTATTTTTCTAATAAAAAAAATAATTCACCACTACATTAAAGAAGCAATGGTGAATTATTTTCGCATTATATAGTTCGTATATTCTATTTATATGAATTACCAATAAGAGCTTGAATCACTTTTTCTCTTAACTCGGGGCTTAGTCTTCCAACCTCTAAATATTCCGAATACCATAATCCATCTGCTGCTAATCTAATAATTGTTGCACAAACTGAATCTATCTCATCGTTTTCTATATTCTTTTGCAGTTGCTGAAATGATTGTTGTAATGGCTCAAGTAATTCAGGTTTTAACATGAATGCTGCCATCATACTACTAGATAACTCTTCTGTTCTTCTCTCATTATTTAATCTTTCCTCTACAAAAGAGCGAACCCATCTCCCTTTCTTCTCTGCGTCTTCCGCTACTTTATTGTAAATGGCTCCCTCATAATCCTCTACCCCTCTGACTATCATACCTTCTATTAAAGCTTCTTTATTTGAAAAGTGATACAATAATCCACCTTTACTTACACCCGCCTCTTTTGCCACTGCTTCTAAGGTTAATTTAGCAACCCCTTTACATTGCACAATTTGAGAAGCGGCCGCCAAAATCTTTTGCCGCGTTATGCTTATACTCATTCCTTTTTAAAACCCCATTTCTACTAAATTTATATAAATACGAATCTTATTTTTAATATTGTTGATTACTACTAAGTATTTTCTTTATACAACAAAAGCTTCATTACCTTTGAATTTTTAGTTACTTATTCTATTAAAAATTTCCATATCATTCAATATGATAACATTAAATACACAAAGCTGACTATACATCTATACTTTTGTATTTATTGAAAATATATCCATTAATAAAATTTACCGATTTATTCCTTCTTATTACTTTAAGACAGCAGTAATTCTTTCAGTACTAAATAAAAAATGTTATTACTCCCATTGAATTGAGTAATAACATTTTACTTAACAAATTCGCTGCCAACTAGCATCCTTCACATCTTCACTAGTCGATTTTCTAACTAATCCAATAAAACATTCCTCGCAAGCACCAAATGCAATAAAATTTTTCTGTGCTTGTCTTAACGAGACTTCATTTGCACCACCTTCAAAGTCAGGATTGTTAAACTGTACCTCATCATCTTCCCAGTAACATATATTACAAATTTCATATGTACCTGGTGGTTCTTCTTCTATTGTTCTATACCCGCAGCACGGACATGTATATTTCATTCTGTTACTCCATTATTCATTTCTTTTTTCTCCCATATATTCCGGCCCATAAAGAATGTCACAGCACAAATCATAGTTATCCCCATGAAAAATGTATTAGAATCTTCATATGTAGTTGGAATGCCTACCGTTACGAAAACAATACTAAAAGCTAAAAGTAGATATAATAATAAAGACATAATATAGCTGAGTTTAAATCGTAAAATGATACCTCTAAACAATAGCTCACCAAGTAGACAGCCACCTAAAATAATAGGTACTCCGAAATACAATGTAAGGACTCCCATTTGCGCAGTAGATTGAATTATCTTTCCAATTATGTTCGGCGAAACCAGCTCACTATCGTTTCCCATCCTATCATATAAATCAAGTGCTGTTGCTGAAATAAAGAAACTTAATATAGAAAATGAATACGGTATTAAAAATTTGCTCACTCTCATTCACCTCGCTTGTTTCTTTACATATATTATTCATTATTTCCTATCATTTTTACATAAAAAAATAACCCTCTATGATAAAACATAGAGGGTAGCATTTCTATATAAAAATCTATACCTTATCCTGAAGTGAATCCCGAAAATAGGACAAATATCAAAACACCTAAACCATCTGCTATCTGCTCCCTACATTCTTTAGGGTAGATAGTTTATATGTTTTATTAGAAAGTAGTGCCTTCTTTTTTATAATATTCTTTTGAAATCTCTTCATAAAATGCGGCTGATGTCGCGTAGAAATAAGGTGCTAACCATAAGAAACCGATTCCTACAGTAAGAATACTTAAAATGAACCAACCTAAGAAACTTAAGCATAGTAAAAAGTAATCCATTTTATGTCCATTCATCATATGACGACTCTCAGTAATCGCTTGATTCGCTGTATATTCTGGATGATCATTCAAAATAAAATATGTCATAGAATAAGAAAATGATTTAATAATACCTGGAATAATAAGAAGTAATGTCCATAGAGTCAAGTATACATACATTAGTAAATATGTTAAAAACGACTTCATCAACTTACTTCCATCGCTAAACCATCTAAATATATGACCAATGCGAGCATCAGTCCCACGAATTGCATTTAAAACAAGATAATAGGCACCTATTGTTAATGGACCAATAACAAGCATTACTATAATACTTACTGTAAGTGAATCACTTGCTTCTTCCCAACCCCAAAATATCGAGAAAATACCTGTTGTTAGCATTTCAACAGCTCCAATAAGGATTCCAATTAATAAGGTTGCCCCTACCGCTAGTCCCCATCTTCCTTTTAATGCATCAAGTGCTTCTCTTTTCAACTGACTTATCATATATAACCTCCTAATACTATTTCCATTTTATTATACCATTTATATCAAAAATCCCACATATTTTCCTAAAACAGAAGCATATTACCTTTTTTCATACGTATTGATACATGTGTGCTGTAGTTGTACTAATATATGGATTAAACGACTCTTTTCCCTATAACAAAAAAGCCTGCCTTTCATAATAGGCAAGCTTTCTCAAGTTACATCTCATTTATTTTCTTCTTATACCAATCCTGCATTCTCTCCGCATCTTCTACTCTCGTATGCTCTATTTTATAACTAGATGATGCACTCGAAAACTTATACGTACATAAATCCGCACGGCGCTGGAAATATGATTGTGTCTTCTCCATTGATTGGACGTGTCTTCTTCTAATAAGTCCTGTATATTTTCCGACGCTACGATAGACAAGTGTAATTTGTTCTCCGTTAACACTGTAGCCATTTGTTTTAAATGTTGCGTAGCCAAGTGTAAAGATAAGGATTGCGAGCGGTAGTAATGCCCACATGATGTAATACTTTTCAAAGTATATGCTTATTCCAGTAAGCGGGATTGCGAGCATAGCGAAAAAGATAAAACTATCAATGAGATAGCGGCGCAATGCTGCTTTTGGTAACGAAGTAATACTTGCATTCAGTTCGTATGGTAATTGTAAATGCGCGAGTAATTGTTGCACTCGATCTTTTCGAATGATAGGATGCAGTGTAACTTTTTCTTCTTTCCCTTCACTTTGAATGACTTCTACTTGCACAGCACAATAACCGAACGGTTGGCGTAAAATGCCTTCTTTTATCGTAATCCCTTGAATGCGGTGCAATTTTAGTACGAGTTCTTTTCTCTCCAGTAACCCTTGCGAAATACGGACTTCATCATTTTTTCGATTCACTGTGAAGTTACCGTGTTTTAACGCGTAGCCAATTGTCGATATAATCCACGAAAGGACGAGCAAAATAGCTATCATCAAAATCCAGCCATATATATCATGTTCCATTACATACGACTTTACGCTATTCTCTATCCATTTCGGAATGTACTCATCTACTTGGTGATACACAAAAAAGATTAATGAGAATAATAATCCAAATTGACCAGATGTAACAGAGGCTATTAAAATCTCTTTCCACGTTAATTTGTATTCTCTCGCTTGTTTTTCCTCTGTAATAATTTCTTTTACTTCTACTTCTTCTAATGTTTTTTCTACTTTCAATTCTGAAGCCGACTCATTTAACATTGCGATAAGCTCTGTCGCTTCTTCTACCGTAATTCCAGCTAAGCTAACTTCTGCTTCATCGCCTCCGCCAGCTGTTTCAATCTGAATTTTTTTCAAACCGAGCATTTGGTATAGTACGTTAGAACTTGTATTAATTGTTTGAACACGTTCTTTATTTAAGTAGCTCTCCTTTTTCACAAAGAGACCTTGTTTCACATGTAATACGTTATTTTCAACCCAGTATGTTGTGTAATACCATTTTTCAAACGCTGAAAAGACGGTGAGTAAACCGAATGCAGCGGGAATTAAATACCAAAACGGGAACTTTCCGTTTAAGCTAAACATGAAAATAATGAGTGGTATAAAGTCTGTTATTTTTAACTCTAATAACATCGTGATTGGATGCTGCCTTTTATACATCCTCATCACTCACTTTCGCTAATTCTGCGATTTTCGTTTTCAACATTTCAGCTTCATACATCGTTAAACCTGGGATGCTATGAGAAGTTGCTGCTGTTGAAATGTGTAATTCTGCTAATCCGTATTTTCTCATAATTGGCCCTTGTTCAATCGTTACGTGCTGTACACGAATCATCGGCACTAATACGCGCTTAACAACGAAAAGGCCATGCTGAATTTCAAGTTCTTCTTCATTTAGTTGGTAGCTGTAATAACGTTGACGTAGTTTCGGAAACGTAAAGTAATCAAACGGTGTATATACAATTGTTAATCCGATGAGCACATAGAAAATCCAAGCCCACCAATTAAACTTAATCATAAAGAAAAGATATGCAAAAATGACTATAATACTGATTCCTAGCTCAATTAAAGAACGCGCTTTCCACACCTTGACCATGTCAGGGTGAATTTCATTTTTCAATGGATCCATGTAACCACTCCAAATCTAGTAATCTAATATATGAATACTCTCAATCTATATTTTACGTAACTTTACAGAAAATTGGAATTTAATCTTCTTTCTTCTCAGGAATAAAATATCCGAACCAAAGTAGCCAAATGAAACCGATTAACTTCATCCAATTTCCATCCGCTTGAAAAGCTTCAATCATACCTGGTATTTTATAAACCCCAATAAATCCAAGAAAACCGAGCCACCAGTTTTTTTGCATTTTCATTTTTACTCCTCCTTCATTACGTTTTTCACATTTCGAATCCAAATTTCTTTATACTTTAACTGGAATCCCATGAGCATATAGTTGCTCATATTATCGATCACGAGCGCTAGCGTATGAGCATTTTCTTCCGTTTCATGTTGTGACACAACGCCCAGTCTCGCGCCTTTCTTCAATAAATCATGGAAACCATGCAAAAAATCCTCTTGTATTTCAAATAAACGTTTCTGATACTTTTCATTTCGCGATGCAGTTACGATAAATTCATTGATAACGCGTAGTATTCCTTCTTGCCCTTCATACTCAGAGAGCATATGTAAACCATCTGCGATTAGCTTTTCTGCAAAGTTTTCTTTCGTATACCGCTCTTCATTAAAGTATTTTGTAAAATGATAATCAGAAAAAATCTCTTCAAATAAAAAATCAACTAACGCTTCTTTAGAAGAAAAATGATAGTAAATAGCCGGTTTTGAAATACCTACCTCTTTCGCAATCATGGAAAGACTCATCTTCTCAATGCCGTGTTCTGCCATAAGTTTAAATGATGCCTCTACAATGTTCTGCGATGTTTGTAAATTCTTCGTCATACTGTACCTCACTTATTTTTACTTACCGTTCGGTAAGTAAATTATAAAACAAAACGAAATGATTTTCAATTTAGTTAGCACTACAGAAGGTATTTATTGGAAAATACAGAAAGTTATAAAGTAAAAGCAACATATAAGAATAAGGAGGATATCATATGGGACTTGGTGGTAATGGCGGTAGTGGTGGTAGTGGTGGTAGTGGTGGTAATGGCGGCGGTGAAGCGGGACAAGCTGGTAAGAGCGGATTTTCATTAATCATTGTACTTTTTATCGTATTGATTATAGTTGGAATTAGCTATATCGGACTTAGCTTCTAAGAAAAGGCGTCCTACATTACATATGTAGGACGCCTTGTTTTTAATCCCTATTCAGCAATCGCATACGATAACAATTCATCGTCACTTCTCCAAGCCTTTGCAGTAATTGATAGTTCGCATACGCGCCGACTGGGGCGCCGATTACTGGGACGAGCTGAAGCATTTTTGCTAAATCAATATAGTCTCGGTACTCTGTTTGGAACTTTTCCCAGTCCATATGATTTTCTTTTTCTGTATCCCACGTTTCGATTGCTTTCCATATTTCTTTTCTGTGATCGTCACTTGAAAAGGCAAGTTGGAAAACGTGAAGGATAAAAAGACGCTCTTCTTGTTTACTCGTATCAAATCCGTACAATGTCGCTGCATCGAATAAAAATTTAATTTTAATTGTAAGTAAAAGCGGAAAGTCAGCAAGACCGAGGAGAATACCACCAGCTCCAGTCCCTGCTCCTTCTGCCGCTGCTATTTTTTTGTACTCATCCATTTTTTTACGAACTTCATCGTCACGTCTTTGCAGTGACCATGTCGTCTCTTTTAGTTTCGGCTTTATAAAGTTTGACCCGGCGCTAATCGTTTGCACCATCATACGAATCGTCTCTGTTAGTACCTTTTGTACTTTCGCCGGAATGAGCTGTTGCACCTTCGTCTGCACTTTTTTGGAGAACCGTGTCATCATAGAAGAACCTTTCATGAATGTAGCTTTCCACTGCTCCAATTCTTTTATAACCTTCTCTTCGTATGTAATCATAGGTTCATTCCTTTCAATTTAAACGCTCAATGCGCTTCGCCCCGTATTGGTAAACGAAACCGATACTAAATAATATGCTTACGATAAGTAAAATTCCTGTCATCATGAAATCTTTCGTTGCTAGTGCAAATATAACTGTAAAGATTACGCTTCCGATGATTAGAATCGCGTTTAATAAAGCAAGAAAATCCTTCTTCTTCTCTTCTCCCCCTACTGGATACAAATCAAGCCAAATTTTCATGCGATGATGTTTCCATAAAGTTAATAGCTGATAACCGATTAAGTATAGGAAGATAAGGCTTACGATAAATCGTCCATATAAAAATGGAATGAAGTAAAGAATTACTCCGCCAAGAGCGAGCAGACGCACATATAATCCAAAATAATTACCAGATCTTAAAAATGTTCTCGTATATAAGTATAAATATGTACGCTTTTCGCCTATCATCGACAGAATGAAATCTAGCCATTTTCTGCGGGCTACTCTTTCTTTTAATGCTGGTACATCAACGAACATGTTCGCAATGCGGTACAGTAGCATCATCTTCTTACCTTCTTCGGAAATTAAATACTCCCAGTTTAGTGGCTTTCCTTTGACCATTTGATGCATGATAGCAAGGTATAACACCATGAGAAGGACGATTCCACCAATGAAAAGAACTGAAGTACGTTCTACAAGGAAATATACAAATAAACCGTTTAGGATAAAACGAATGAACCAATCCGCTCTTTGTATATTTTGATCTGTTAAAAATGACTTTTCCCACGCTACAAATAAATTCCACGCTTTTACAATGACAAATGCGAGTACGATCCATATGTAGCCAGCTCCTGTTTGCTTCATTTGTTGGAAGTATAACGGAGCAAGCGCAGCTGCTACGATTGCGATTATGTATAACTGAATCATAAATGTAAAAAGAAATGCCTTTGTGAAGTAAGGTTTTAACTTTTCTTCAACTGGCAGTAAGTAAACGAGATCCGCTTCTTTTAATAATGTTTGAATGGATCCAGCCGTTAACACGAGTCCAATTAATACTGCCATTACGAGCGCAGTTGGAAACGAAGTTGTTAACGTTTGTAACCATTGCTGGTAATAATACGCTCCCGCACCGATGATGAACACGAAAATAAATTTCAAATGATCATTAAATACGTATTTACTATATGTACGAACTTCTTTTAGAAAGTGACGAAATCGTTCTTTCCATAACGCTGTGCTATTCATAATCTTCTTCCTTTGTTAGCGCGATGTAAATATCATCTAACGTTGCACCTGGCATATTAAACTGTGATTGCAGTTCAGATAGCGTTCCCTTCGCTCTTACTTCACCTTGATGCAAAATAATGAACGAATCACAATAACGCTCTGCCGTCGCTAAAATATGTGTGCTCATTAAAATACCGGCACCACTCTTTTTCATTTGGTCCATCATTTGAAGAAGGGATTGAATCGCTAACGGATCTAATCCAACGAAAGGTTCATCTACTATGTAAAGAGATGGCTCCACTAAAAATGCGCTCATAATCATTACTTTTTGTTTCATCCCTTTTGAGAAATGAGATGGAAACCATTTTAAACGATTTTTCATACGAAACTCTTGTAGTAGTTGTCCTACACGTTCTTCATATTGTTTTTCATCCACGCCGTACGCCATAGCTGTTAATTTCAAATGCTCTTCTAACGTTAATTCATCATATAATACCGGCGTTTCCGGAATAAATGAAAAGCTAGAACGGTACGCTGTCATATCATCACGAATTGTTTTCCCATTAATTGTGACAGTTCCTTTTTTCGGTTCCATTAAACCGATAATATGTTTAATCGTCGTACTTTTACCAGCTCCATTTAAACCGATTAAGCCGACAAGTTCGCCTTTATTAACAGAGAACGAAACGTCTTTTAATACAGGTCGTTTCGTATATCCTCCTGTAACATTTTCTACACGCAATAACTCGCTCATACGACACCACTTTCTTCATTAGTATTCATTCTATATTCATCTTACCAAAAATTATGCTGTACTACATAGTATCCATGTACTCAAAAAAAATTTTTAAATTTATTAGCATATAATTTCCCGAAAGCGGACATCATAATTATTGAAGAAGGAACACATTGAAAAAGCAACCACCAATTGATGAGTACAACAACATAGTGAAGTCATCATGAAATGGGGTGTCCAAGTTGGACAATGAAATTTACACATAACCAGATCATTTGTTTCATTTTCGAAACGGGGTGTCTCTGAAAGAGCATATACTGTTTTAAAAAATAAACAATTTCATTTAAAAAAAGATTGCAATTCATTTCACTTGAAAATGGGGTGTCTGCGGCAGAAACTTTAGCCGATTTACCGTGCATTTCTTAAATAAATGAGGTGTCTGCGAAACGTAAATTACGATAATGCTTTTTCAATCCCTCTTCAGAAAACAGGAAGCTGAGTCAGCTTCCTGTTTTTCGTGTTTGTTCTCTTATGTAATTATGGTAAAATACGGCTAAGGATATTTGAAAGGATGAGATCAATGAATCATACAGCAGACAATTGTATTTTTTGTAAAATCATTGACGGGCAAATCCCTTGCTCAAAAGTATACGAAGATGAACATGTGCTTGCATTTTTAGATATTAGTCAAGTAACAAAAGGACATACTCTTGTTATTCCGAAAGTTCACAAACAAGACATTTTTGCGTTAACGCCAGAAATCGCATCACATATTTTTTCTGTCGTTCCAAAAATCGCAAATGCGATTAAAGCAGAGTTTAATCCAGTTGGCTTTAACCTACTTAACAATAACGGTGAAAAAGCTGGACAAACTGTGTTCCACTTCCACCTTCATTTAATTCCACGCTACGGTGAAAAAGATGGTTTCGGTGCTGTTTGGAAATCACACCAAAATGAATACACTATGGAAAATTTACAAAACATCGCAAGTACAATTGCAAATAGTGTGAAATAATGACACTATAAGAAGGCGTAATACATAACAAGCCACTTCCCTGAAGTCATCAAATTCCGCATGGCTTGTTTCTTTACTTAAAATGCTCAGGGATGATTGTTTGTGCATAGCACATATAAGAAAGATATGCATATTTTCCCATCATGAATACGAACAAAAAATAAGGAGGTCTCCTTTTATGTCAAAAGCTAAATCCTTTATTACAGGTGTTATTTGCGGCGGAGCAGTTGCTGGACTAGCTGTTCTTTTCTCAACTCCTTCTTCTGGTAAAGACATGCGCGGCAAGTTAAAAGAAAAAGGAAATGATATTAAAAAGACTTTAGCTGATATTACAGCTGATACGAAATTATTAAAACGTCAAATCGTTGAAACTGCTTCAGAAGGTAAAGAAGTGTTCCAAGAATTAAAAGACGATATGCACGATACACTTTCTAACTGGAAGCAAGATATTTCTCAAAACAAGCGCCATATTGAGAAAGAAATTTTGGACATCCAAAAGTCAATTGAGAAACTACAAGAAGCTGTTCCAGAAAAAGCGTAAACAAATTCCTGCTTAGTTTTTTGCATATAACAAATATTTTTTATATAAATTGACCTTGACACGGCATGTCGTATAGATATGCCGTGTTTTTATGCATTTACAATATATGTTATCACTTAACATGTAAGGACAACGTATGTATTCACGACTCATAAAACGCTTCCATAGTTATGCATGATTTGTATAGAATGTCATTTTTCCGAAAAATTTTCACAATTCTCACAAAAAGACTTTATTAATTTTTATTTTACTGGCATAATAGATAGTAATGAAAAAAGAATGTTAAAGTGGGTGAGTAAATGAAAAGTGGAGAAAAAGATTACTCGGTAAAAGAAGCGATGATTTTCAGCCAACGCATTGCTCAATTATCGAAAGCGTTATGGAAATGTGTAGAGAAAGATTGGCAGCAGTGGATTAAACCTTACGATTTAAATATTAATGAACATCATATTTTAACAATCGCTTATCATTTAAAAGGGGCTTCTATTTCTGAGATTGCTAAGTTTGGAGTTATGCACGTATCAACGGCGTTTAACTTCTCTAAAAAGCTGGAAGAACGCGGCTATCTTGTATTCTCAAAAAAGGAAGATGATAAACGAAATACGTACATTGAAATTACAGACAAAGGGGAAGAATTACTACTTCGCTTAATGGAGGAGTATGATCCTGAAAATAATTCAGTGTTTAATGGAGCTCTTGCACTTCGTAATTTTTATGGGAAGTTCCCAGAAAATATCGAACTGATTGCAATCCTGCGTAATATTTACGGACAAGACTTTATCGATATTTTTGAGAAATCATTAGAAGATATTGAAGAGAACTTTACAGAATCCGATCAAAAGTTAGTTAAGAAATAATCTATTTATTTTTTCGCAATCATGCTTAAGAATTCATTCATAAGCGGCTTAAATAAACCTTGTTTTGCTAGCGCTTCCGCAGTTTCGTGTACTTCGAGCTGATGTGGAAGCGCTTTTTCAAATTGATCTAACAGCGCATCGAACAAAAGAAGCCCTTCTGCTTTCTCCACTACATATTGCTCGTTCAGTTTTTCACAAAGATTTAGTATACGTTCAATATCTTTTTTACGAGCTTTTTTCTTTATGATCAAAGAATAAAATGGACACTTCTCTTCATCAATCATTTTAAATAGTAGGTCTACATAGTATTCAGCTTGTTCTAATCTTCTAACAACGTCCATTTTCTCCCTCACTTTCTAACACAAAGTCTTCTATTTCTGAATTTTGTAACACGAACAAAATATCGTGTGATACAATATATGTATATGTATTTTAGCCAAAAGGAGGTCTCGCCTCATGACACTTATAACAGTTGTTTTTGTCGCATTCGCACTTCTTGTTATATTTTACACGAATTTCATGACACATACACTGTGTGAACGAAAACAAATAGCTGCGAGCCGCCAGCCCGGTGTCTTTCGGGTTATTAATGTATGTATAACAATTTTATTAATTTCTAGTTATATAGAAATTATATTTCATGGAAAGTGAGGAAGGAAAGCCCCTTCCTCACTTTTTTCCTCTATAAGCAAATTATACCTACAATAACCAATAAAATAAACAGTACAAGTAATAAAATAAGTTGAGAATTCATCCCCATCCCCTCCTCTATTCTATATATGCGGCATACGCCCAATATGGCACACTTTCAAAATCTGACACGTGCTGGTTAATTTTTCTTTATCAATATGAAAACGGTTCGAAATATGATATATTAAATTTTGTACATATTGCTTATACTATAGAACAAAACATTCATCAAAACTTTATCCTCAGCCTCGGTAAGCCCTGTTAAGCGCGCTTTACCAATATAAAAAAGCAAAAGTATCAGTGAGACTTAATCGGGCTCTTATGAATCAAAATTCATTGGTGTAGGATAAATTAAAAATACATAATAGTAGGAGTGTTTATCGAATGAAGAAAGCTATGCTTGCCTTAGCCGCAACAAGTGTAATCGCATTATCAGCATGTGGAACATCATCATCAGACAAAATTGTTACATCTAAAGCTGGTGACATTACAAAAGAAGAATTTTACAATCAAATGAAGACACAAGCTGGTAAACAAGTACTAAACAACATGGTTATGGAAAAAGTACTTATTAAAAACTACAAAGTAGACGACAAAGAAGTAGATAAAAAGTTCGATGAAACGAAAAAACAAGTTGGTGATCAATTCGATACACTGTTAAAACAACAAGGTCTGAAAGAAGAAACATTTAAAAATATGTTACGTGCTCAATTAGCTCAAGAAAAAGCAATTGAAAAAACAATCACTGATAAAGAATTAAAAGACAACTACAAGCCTGAAATTAAAGCAAGCCATATTCTTGTAAAAGATGAAGCTACTGCGAAAAAGGTAAAAGAAGAACTTGGACAAGGTAAATCTTTCGAAGAGTTAGCGAAACAATACTCTGAAGATACTGGCTCAAAAGAAAAAGGTGGAGACTTAGGATTCTTCGGACCTGGTAAAATGGTTAAAGAATTCGAAGATGCTGCTTATAAACTGAAAAAAGATGAAGTAAGTGAGCCTGTAAAATCACAATTCGGTTACCACATCATTAAAGTTACAGACATTAAAGAGCCAGAAAAATCATTCGAACAATCTAAAGCTGACATCAAAAAAGAACTTGTTGCGAAGAAAGTGCAAGATGGCGCATTCATGAACGATCTTATGATGAAAGAAATCAAAAAAGCTGACGTAAAAGTTGACGATAAAGATTTAAAAGATCTTTTCGAAGAGAAAAAAGCTGACGATAAAAAAGAAGAAAAGAAATAATGAAGTAAAAAAAGCTTGGGCTTCGGCCCGAGCTTTTTTATGTATCCTCTTCGTTAATGAAAGTTTATTTTTTCATTCGTTTAACTAAAACCATCTTTTATGCATTTCACTTAAAAACATTTCTGTAATTTTAAATCCAGAATTTTCTCCTATAATAGAGTCAATCCCGCAATGCGGACAAACTGCTGTGTTATCATCATCCCACCACTCTGTAATTTTTTCTGGATGAAAAATTTCTAAACAATAGAAACAACCACATATAACATCCTTTTCCAAGTGCTTTCTATTACGAGAACAAAAACGATGCGCTTCCTCAAAATATTTTTGCATCAGTATCCCCCTATTCCTGATTTTCTTCTTTGCTTTACTTACATTCTCCTCAATAAAATTGCAATTCTTCCTTAAAGAAAAACACAAAAAAACCTTGATCCACGCCACGCAGAACCAAGGTTTATCTTATTATCATTGATTAAATTCAAAAACTATGTTAAATTAGTACAGAAACACGTTTTCTAAAACTAAAGGAACGTATTTATCCGTATCTTAATTGTACACCAAAACACATCTTCAGTCAACCTCTATTTTTCACTTTTAAAGGAGTGCTACCGTATGAACAAAAAACTTGATTTAGAGCAAAAAAGATTGGATACCGTAATCGAAACGATTAAGGAGCAAATTGATAAACTGGAAAACGAAACTGGCAGACGCCGGGCAGAAGTAATCAATATTCGTAAACACTTTTGGGATGATGTGAAAGTGAACACGGATACTTTTGATGATTATCTTGAAACAGTTATCAACTTAAGACAACAAGCTCAGTCACTAGCTGTCACACAAATTACTCATAAGCACACCTTTAATCGACTTGCCGCACTAAAACGTATGCATAAAGCACCTTATTTTGGACGAATTGATTTCAAAGAAGAAGGAGAATCTGCTGCGGATCAAATTTATATCGGTGTTGCTACACTTACGGATGCTAGCGGAGAAAACTTTCTTATATATGACTGGCGCGCACCTATTTCGAGTGTATACTACGATTATCCACCAGGACCAGCTGAATACAGTACACCAGGCGGCGTAATCCACGGTAATGTGGAGAAAAAATTACAATACATTATTCAAAATGGCGAGATTGATTCTATGTTCGATACGAGCCTGACAATTGGTGATGAAATCTTGCAACAAGCGCTCGGAAAAGGTACAAACAAACATATGCAAAGTATCGTCGCTACGATTCAGCGTGAACAAAATGAAATTATCCGTCACGATGAAGGCCGACTCCTTATCGTGCAAGGAGCTGCTGGTAGCGGTAAAACATCAGCTGCCCTTCAGCGAATCGCCTACTTACTATATAAATATCGCGAATGGCTAAAAGCGGATCAAATTATTCTCTTCTCCCCTAACTCTATGTTCAATAGCTACGTTTCTAACGTACTACCTGAACTCGGTGAAGAAAATATGCAGCAAGTGACATTCCAAGAATATTTAAATCATAGACTGAGTAAGTCATTTGCCGTTGAAGACCCTTATGAGCAATTAGAATATATGCTAACTGAAACAAATAGCCCTACCTATAAAACGAGAAATGCTAGCATCCGATTTAAAGCATCTACTCAATTTTTCGAGATGATTAGAGCTTACAGACAATCTCTTGAATCTTCAGGCATGCTATTTAGAGGAATGAAATTTAGAGGGAAACTAATTGCCTCAGCTAAAGAAATTACAGGGCAATTTTATAATACTGACTCCTCTCTCCACTTCCATAGCCGAATTGAGAAGTTAACGGATTGGCTAAATAAGCAAATAGATGCACTTGAAAAAGCAGAACTGAAAAAGCCTTGGGTAGAAGAAGAAATCGAACTACTTAGTAAAGATGAATATCAAAAGGCTTATAAATATTTACAGAAAAAAGGCGAGTTTGACGACAACTCCTTTAACGATTTTGAGAAAGAGGCGAAAGTACTTGGACGTATGATTGTCCGTAAAAAATTGAAGCCTCTTCGTAAAGGCGTTCAAACATTGCGCTTCATCAATTTTACAGGTATATATAAACAGCTTTTCACAGATGCATCATGGGTTACTGGAGAAAAACCGAAAGAGTGGGATGATATTTGCTCATTAACAGTAAATATGCTTGATGAAGGAAAGCTATATTACGAGGATGCGACTCCATTTTTACTTTTAAAAGAATTAATTGAAGGCTTCCAAACGAACAGATCGATTAAACACGTACTCGTAGACGAAGCACAGGATTACTCGCCGTTTCAGTTCGAGTTTTTAAAACGTCTCTTCCCTGCTGCAAGAATGACGGTACTCGGGGACTTTAACCAAGCGATATTTGCCCATGCGAGTGAAACAGTGAATTTCAATACACTTACTAGCTTATACGGACCAGATGAAACGAACGGTATCAACTTAACTCGTAGCTATCGCTCAACAAAACCAATTATTGAATTCACACGTGCTCTCGTACCGGAAGGCAAGAACATTCACGCCTTTGAACGTGACGGCGCGAAACCTACAGTGACGAAAGTATCAAATGAAAGCGAACTGCACGAACATATTACTGCCAAAGTTGCTGAACTACAAAAAGAGCAGCACAATACGATCGCAATTATATGTAAATCTGCGGCTGAAAGCGCCGCTGCTTACGAAGCACTTAATCATATCAAGAATATTAAACTCGTGAAAAGTAACTCAGCCGAGTATGAGCAAGGCGTCGTCGTGATCCCTGCTTATTTAGCGAAGGGTATCGAATTTGATGCTGTTATTATTTACAATGCTTCTAAAGATGTATACAGCGATGAGAGCGTTCGTAGATTATTCTACACTGCTTGTACGCGCGCAATGCATGAATTACAACTTTATAGCGTTGGTGAGGTTAGTCCTTTTGTGCTTGGGGCTGATTCGGAGAGTTTTGAGCTTATAACAACACCTTGATAACAACCAAGGTGTTTCTTTTTTTGTGCAGGATTTGCACCTTTAAAGTAGAATATATCATTTTAGAAAAAAACAAGGAGTGGAAATATGAATCATTATTTCATTGCTATTTATGACGGTGAATTTCCTACCGAAAAATTACATACCATTTTACAATCTAAGCATACTTTTACTAACCTAAACTTCCGCACCATTTCAATTTCCTCACCAAGACCTTTCACATTATTAGTTGGCGAAGAACATCGTGCACTCACAACTGGATTTATAGACAAATACCACTTATTCACGAAAGAGTTGCAAACACTCGAGCAGCAAGAAAAGTACTACTATGTATACGATTATAAAATTAGAAAGAACATCGAGAATCCAATCCAAAAATGCTTTCCATTCGCACAAATCCATATAAGTGTTACGAAATTCCATCAAATGATTCAAAAAGTAAAAGACTTAAAACGACCTGTATTTGCAGGTTATAACATCGTCTCTCATGATGCAGACATACTTACGATTGTTGTACTTCTCTCTTCACCTTTATTGGATCCTAACACTTCCGAAAAAGACGCGGAAGAATACGCCTATTTACACCAGCTAGCTGAATCAATTTCTTGTTCTGAATTATGTATTTCTATTAAAGAGAGTGCACTTATTTAAACACGAAAAGAGGAGTATTTATCATACCCCTCTTCTACTATCTATTTACGTTTTTACTTGATCATAATAATGAATTCTTTTATATGCAACTTATATAAGTATCAAGGTGTCTTTCTAATTCTGAATGAAATACCCTTACGCCTATATACACTCAGCACAATCCCCATTATAAGCGCATGAAATACAGTCGGCGTTAATCCGTAACTAATAAAAGGTAAGGATATAGCAGCAAGCGGCAATAATCCTAGTATCATTCCAACATTATAAATGAACTGGAATACAAAAAGAGTCAATCCACCAACGAGTAGCAATTTACCGTACCGATCATTTATTTTATAAGAGATGACTATTAATCTTGCTACAAAAAGAGAAAGAACGAAGACAAGAATTAATGCAAGCCAATACCCATAATAGTAAGTCAAACTTGCAAATACAAAATCAGTATCCGGAGCAGGGATGAATTTCATATCTCCATATGTACCAAACCAACCTGCTGATGACATTACCTCTTTTAATCGTATATACATAAATCCTGCGCCACCTGCATCACTCTCAGGATTTAAATACCCTAAAAGTCTATCTAAGTGGTATCCTGAAGACCATGATACGGATACCTTGATAACAAATAAACAAATAGGTACAATCGTAATAATCAACGACGTTTTCTTTCCTAGCTTACTCCACCAAAGCATAACGAATACCATCGTAATATAGATAAAAATTGAAGAAAGGGTGGATACAATCAAAAATAAATACAAAGAAAATAAATATAAAACCACAAGATGTATAATCTTTAACCTACTATCATTAAAAAAAGAAGCCCAAGCTAGAAAAAAGAAAGGCACTGCCATTAGACAGTCAATTGCAATTGGGCCGATTTGTATTAACGATTCTCCAATCATTGAAGCGTTTGGAAAACAGTATAGTATTAACAGGACAACTACTCCGATTATATAAAACAACCATCCCATTCTCTCTAATTTCCGATAATCAAGTAACATCATCCCAATCGCTGTTACAACACCGAGAATAATAAATATCACCTTATTTATTATTACTTCATTCGTATATTCAAAAACAAAAACCGATAAAAAACCTAACCCCATAGCAGCCACTAATAAAATAAGTAAAAACCAATCCACCTTTGGCTTATGAAGTTTATTAAGTTCTTGCCCTAGTTTAATCGGACTTCCCATTTGTTCCACCGCTTTATTTTCAGCGACTTCCTCACTTAAGCCTTTTTCTATCCATGTGTTCTTCGCCTGTTTTAGGTGAAAATCTAGTTCCGTTGCTACAAAGCTCTTTGCTTCTTTTGATTTAATATGATTCGTAACTTCGCTTACAAAACGCTCCCCTTTTTTGTTCAATTCCGCCTCACTCCTGTACTAATCCTTTTAATATAAATCGTGCCTTCGTAGCATTCTTCTCTGCCTTTCGCAGCATCTTGTTTCCTTTATCATTTAATTGATAATATTTACCTCCCGCATGATCCCAGCTAGATTGGATAAAGCGATTTTGTTCTAGACGATGCAATAAAGTGTATAGAGATCCTTCATCACCTTCGAATTTTTGAATTCCTCTCCCCCGCAGTAACTGCATCAATTCATAACCTGTTTTTTCATTCATAAGAAGTTGCAACACTGCTAAAAGGATGTCTTCTTCCTTTTCGGACGATTGATTGATTTTTTCGTGCACCCGCTTTTGGTGCCGATCAGAAAAACTCAAATGTTTAAACGTTGTGTTCTCCATTGATTTTCGCAAACCTTTTAATCGATCTTCCATTTGATTATTCCTCCAATCCTTTCTTCAAAAGCTCCTTCGCTTTTTTCAGTCTCGTTTTTATCGTGTTTTCCTTTACGTCTATTACCATAGCAATCTCTTTAATTGATAATTCTTCATAATAAAATAGATAAATGACCTCTCGATATTTTATCGGTAAACTCATTACCGCAGAAGCAAGCCTACTATCCTCTGCATTTTGAATGACAGTTTGTTCCACACTTTCTTTTTGACTCTCCATATACGTAAAGTCATCCTCTGTCACGATAACTTTTTTGTTATACCAACTTTTTAAATAGTCCTTACATTGATTGATCGCAATTCTCCATAACCACGTTTTCACATTCGATTTCCCTCTATATGTATGAAGAGATTTATAACATTTCACAAATATATCTTGCGTTACGTCCTCCGCAACCTCTTTATTATTCACATACGAATACACAAGCTGCAGGACTTCTTGTCCATACTTGTTCATTATTTCGTCGATAAGGTCCTCCTTATCCTCTATTTCAAACGCTTCTATCGTTAATTCATCCACATCATTTCCTCCTTCCCATATATTAGACGACGCACTGTATGGAAAAGTTTTATAAATACATAAAAAAATACGGATGGTAATGTCCATACCGTTTTTTTATGAATATTTATTTACTTCTTGTCCCCTGACACTAATGTTCTGCTTAAAAACAGGAATTTTCATCCATATGTCTTGTTCCCTATTTTAAAACATAATACAATTAATATGTAACTTAATAAGCTATAACTAGTAGGCGTGGTAATCATCTCTTCCATTTTGAAAAAAGGGGGAGGTGATAATATGATCGCGATGTTTGTAATTAAATTAGTGTATGGTATCCTAACCGGAGCTGGCGTTGTCATCGGTAGAAGATACGTCGGTCCATGGCTAATTTCTGTATACAAAAAAGCGAGAACCACCCTGCTTCGTGGAAAAGGTAAGGGCGGTTCTCGGCTAAAACGTTAATGTAATTGTCTTATAACCGCACCTACTACCACCACAATAGCAAGTTAGGTTACACAAGGCAGAAGTTTCTCAGGCTTCTGTCTTTTTTATTTTATGCAAAATTCACACTAAATACTCTATCATCATTGTAACACATTTTATTTATTTTTAGTCAAGAGAAAAACCCACCTAAAGGCTCCCCTTCAGGTGGGTTTCTATTTTACGCTAACGCAGCTGCCTGTTCTTGTTGATCTACAGGAATTACAGCGTCTGTTAGTGCTTTTTCTAGTTCTGCTGTGTATTTCATTTCAACACTATTATCATTAATAACGCTATAAAGACATATACAGTGGTGAAAGCCTTCTTAGATCTGGAGAATTTTGAGTATGATAAATAATACCTTAATTCGTTCAAAACTTACAATAATGATGGCCTATTATTTATTATCTTGATTTAATTCTATAGAAACCTTTCTTTTCCCTATTCGATTTGCAAAAGGAACAAAAATAATAAACGCCATTCCTAACATAACTCCTACAATCGTATTCACAAAAATAAAATCAATATATACTTTCCCATGATCAATTAAACTAATAGCATATGTTAATAGAATCCCGGCAAAAGTACCAAGTATTAATCCTATAAGGATATATAGAATAACTTGTGTCATTATGACCCTTATAATCCCTCTTTTATCAATACATATCGTCCTTAAAACAGCAAATTCTTTTCTTTTTGAATTTATATTATTAATAAGAGTATTAAATACTCCTAACATAACACTAAACACCATTACTATCATCACTACAATAAATATGGACCATCTTTGATAAAACATTTGTTTTGCCTTTTTGACCGACTGTTCATAGCTATTGATTTGTAATTCTGGATACTGTTTTTTTAATTCTTCTAATTGTTTCAAGGTATATTGTTCATCGTTGGAGCTAATAAATAAACGACTAAATACAGTGAAATCTGTATTAAATTCTTTATTTCTCCAATCCATATACATTTCTACATTTGAGCCAGATAATTTTTGAACGATTTCCCCCACAACAACTCTTCCATTCTCTTCTATTTTTTGTGAGGATTCTGAGTACATACCAAGAACAATACTATCCCCTACATGAAGATCATGTTGTAGCGCAAAACCTTTAGTAATAACAACCTTATTTTCCACATTTGTAGAAAGAAGTGGAAGTAAATTTTGTTTCCCCATCTCCTTTAAATCAGCTAATGCATAATTAAAAGAAACATATTGATCGCCTTTCTTCAATTCTGCAGAAACAAAATTACTTAGCGTGCTTACTTCCTTAACACTTTTTATTTTTTTTATCTCCGCTTGCAATTCTGCATGCTTAATTGTTGAATTTTTACTTAAATGACTTTTCACAATAATATTTGTTGGATATTCTTGTTTTAAATATGCTTCTTCATTCTTTTGAATAGTTTTTAATAGTGCCGATCCAAAAACAGCAATAATCATCATTGTACTAATAGTCAAAACAACAAATGTATTCTTTTTTACTTGTGGTATAAGATTCTTAATTGCTACAAATGATGTATTACCAATAAGAAATTTAATGATAGGTAAAGTGCGCGTTAATAACGTTGGAAGATAAATAGGAAACAATATAAATATCCCTAATATTAATAACAGTGATCCAATTAATACAAACGCTACTCTTGTATCTTCTCCATAAGTTACAAACCTTCCTATAAGAATTAGAGCTACACTGATAAAAGTTATGAATTTCCCAAATTTCAAATACTTATTTTTATTAGAAAAATCGACTTTTTCATTGTCCTGCATAATTTTAAATGGCAACACTTTTGCACTCTTATAAGAGGGAAACAGCATGAATATTTCAATCAATATTGCGCCAAAAATCATGACCATTACTGCTATTTTATAATCAAATCCTAACGAACTAATTTGAAAAGAAAATAATTTTTCCAGCCATTTTTGCAAGAATTGATTACTTATTACAGCTAGCACAAAGCCCAAGATAGTACCAATAATATTAATCAAGCTACATTGAAATAACACAACTTTAAATATTTGTTTTGTTGTCGCTCCAATGGATCTCATAATAGAAATTTGATTTTTATATTTATATAAAAACAATTCAAAATTAGAAATAATCATCAATGAAGTAACAACAAGCATGAGTACCGACAAAATAATCATAAATATATTTAATGAGGCTAGATTACTCTTTAAAAATTCATCTTCTTCTGTTACATCAATTCGTAAGTCCGAATCAATTTCTCTAATTTGATTAGCTAATGTTAGTACATCTTCATTTTCTTTCATCTTAATTAAAACATAAGTGGCTTCAATATTTTTACTATTCTTTTCCTGCATAAGTCGTTGAACTGTATCTTTAGATAACATAATTATATCAGGAGGCATCCCCGTTGCATCTAAATCTGTCAATAACTCTTTTATCTTATATTGTTTATTTTCTATTAAAATACTATCCCCTATTCGAACCTTCAATACTTGAGCTAATTCTTTATTAATTATCACCTCATTGGATTCTATATTCTCATTAAAATGATACTTACTTTTTGTTAGTAAATCATTTTGAACCCCAACTGTATACATATTTGTGTTTAAACTATCAACTTTTAAACGTGTAACCAAGGCACTCGATGATTGTTTAATACTTTTTGAGGATGTAATTTTATCTAATAGGGACTTATCCATGACTTTTGTTTGATCACTACTGTAACCAACTGACAAATCCATATCTCCATATATCTGTTTAACTTTATTTTCTATTGAATGTCTAGCATTTACCGAGAAAGTTCCCATTGTGATAATTAACGAAATGGACAACATCACACTAACAATTGATGACAATGCAATAAATTTATTCGCTCTAAAAAAACGTAATGCTATTCCCCTAATAGATCTAATCATTGCACTTTCTCCATCAACGCTTTAAACTTCTCTAAAATATTTTCCATATCGACCGGTCCATTATCACATACATAATTGTCCACAATTTTTCCATCATGGAAAAAAATCACGCGATCTGCGTATGTTGCTACATTGGGATCATGTGTAACTAAAACCATACTTTGATTTAATTTTTTTTTCATCTCTACTAACATTTTTAAAAGTTCTGTAGTTCTATTAAAGTCTAAATTCCCAGTTGGTTCATCAGCTAATACGATAGGTGGTGATGTAATTAATGCTCTTCCGATAGCAACACGTTGCTGTTGCCCCCCTGAAAGTTGAACTGGTCGATGATTAGACCAGTTTTCCAAACCAACTAGTTCTATCATCTGCTGTACCTCAGTGTCTATTTCCTCTTTTTTTATATCTTTTAAAATAAGCGGTAATGCAATATTTTCTTTAACTGATAAATCTTTCAATAAATTAAATGATTGAAACACAAACCCTATATTCTCACTCCGGTATTTTGTCGCATATGGTTCAGTAAACATATTATTTTTCACTTCCCCATTTAACAAAATAGTGCCTTCATCTGGACTATCTAAAGCACCTAATATGTTAAGTAATGTACTCTTTCCTGAACCACTTGTTCCCATAACTGCAAGTAACTCACCTCTATATAAATCAAAGGATACATTTTTTAGCGCTTTAACTTCATAGCCAACGCCCTTATAAGTTTTACACAAATTTTTCACAGATAATAAAAACTGACTCTTTTCCATAATACACCTCAATGTCTTAAATCGAATTTTGCGTTATTTGTTCCTCATACCATTTTGCTTGTGATAAATACATTTCATAATACACTCCACGTTTATTCATCAACTCATCGTAGTTTCCCTCTTCAACTATATTCCCATTGTCCATTACAATAATTCTATCTGAATACTTTGTAGGTCCTAATCTATGAGAAATAGTTATTGTCGTTTTATTTTCAGATAATTTGTTGAAAAGTTCAAAAATTTTCATCTCACTTAGTGGATCTAATGCTGCAGTAGGCTCATCTAAAATAATTAAATCTGAATCTTTCAAGAACCCTCTTGCAATAGCTAATTTTTGCCACTCTCCACCAGATAACTCTCTCCCAGCTGGTATTTCTCTAGTTAAATATGTATCCAGATTAAATTGATAATTTTTTACTTTCTCATATAACCCTACCTTTTGTAGTGCATTATATAATTCCTGATCATCGTTTAACTTCTTTAGATTCCCAAATCCTAAATTTTCTCTTACACTAAATTTATATTTATAAAAATCCTGGAAAATTGCTGCTACTCTTTCAAAATAAGTTATTTTATCAATATCTTTAATATTTTTTTCGTTTACTCTAATTTCACCATCACTTACATCATAAAGGCCTAAAATACATTTAACTAGTGTAGTCTTTCCAGAACCATTATGCCCTACAATTGAAATATTTTCTCCCTTATTAATCTTTAAGTTTATATTATCCAATACCTTAACATTAGTTTTTGGATAATAAAAACTTATGTTTTTTAAAGATATCTCTTCTACGCTTTGAATTTCTATGGGATCTACTTCTTTTTTATTTTTAACATCGTAATCCAATATTTGCATTAGAGCACTATTATAGATAGCTGTCTCAAAAATCGAACCTAGATGAGAACCAATTGAACCAAATATTGATTGCACAGAAGCTACTGCCCCAAGTAAAGCAACATAGTCACCAATGGATAACTTATTATCAAATATTTGGTATACAAGTATTAAAGATACAACTAAACTAGACACCTGTAACAGTAATGCGGCAATCGATTTAGTTTTGCACTCCCATAAAGCTAAGTTGAGTTTATATTTTTGTATAACTTTAAATAAGTTAGACCATTTATTTAATAAAAAATCTCCCGAATCATTAATCTTTATCTCTCTGATAGCACTTTTATCAACAAAAAGGTTATCAGTAAAGCCCAGTTCTCTATCTTTAGCCGCTGTTTCTTTAGTCATTCTATAATTTTTAGACTTTGCTATAAAAATCAAAATAATACCTGGCAATGTAGACAAAAATAGTGCAATAGGTAATATCCAATGGATCGCAAGTAATATCCCACAAATCCCAATTAAAGAAATCAAACTTTGTAAAACCCCTATCAAACTACTAATTACCCTTACACCATTTCCGCTTATTGCTATATTCGCTAAATTTATAGTGTCAAAAAAACTACTATCTTCATATTCTTTTAATGGTATTTTAATCAATTTTGTTAACATTATTTTTTTTAGAACATAATTAACAGTCTGGGTAATACGAGTAAATATATATATTCCTATATTACTTAATACAGAAGAGAAGTACTGCAATAAAAAAGTTACTACCAACAAAATTATTACAACTTCTTGAGCATCAGGGTTATTATGTATATTAGTAATCGTGTCAATGGTTTGTTTATTTAAAATGATTAAAATTGGTGGAATAGTAGCGGTAATAAGTGATAATATACAAAATAAGATTAAACTCAAAGGATGCTCTCTATATATATAACCTAGAAAATATTTCTGAGTTTTTATAAATGCCCAAAATTGATTATGTCTTTTCTCCTTCACTATAATCCTCCTCTCAATTAGCTAGTTTAATTTTTCAAGTTATATAGTTAATCAAGTTTTCTTTAGTAATATGACTATTCTCTTCAACTTTACCACTTTCATCCACTCTCATTGCAAAAGGAAATACATCAATATTGAATTTATTAATAATAATATCTTCATCAATAAATAATGCTCTATCCTTATAAACACTATTGCTCATATATTTGAAATTTTTTTCTGTTTTTATTAAAACTAGTTTAATTTCACTTAGGTAGCTAATATTAAAAACATCTAACGAGCTAAAAACTTTATTACATTCTTTGCAATCTAGATCTAAAAAAACAAGTGTATTTTTATTTCCTAATACATTATCGTAAATCCCCTTTATGTCTCCATCAACATTGTTAAAATCAACGTTTGGAATCTTGTCTCCGATTTCTAGTCCCCCCTGAACTACTTGACCCCATTTTAATTTTAAAATTGTAATTATATGTAAGGCTGTTTGTATCGTTATAATAATAAGTAATGAAATTATTATTTGATGATTTATATCCATTATTGCTCCTCCAATTACAACTTAATTAGATAATTTATTAGGAAATATAATTTCAAATATTAATCGAATTAATATTAATGTTATTGTCCAAAATACAGAAATTATAATAATTTCTAGTCCATACATTAAATGCTCCTTATGAGTCAATACTGTGCTTAAATTTGTGCCATTAAATATTATATTTGGAATAATACTAAGCAATAATAGTAGACATTGAATTAATCCACCATAACCAAGTTTAGTCTCTATTATTTTTCCAAAACAAAAACATTTCTTTTGCTTTTTTTCAACAATTACTTTGAAGTTGATTAAAATAAACATGACTATCAAACCTATCGCTATAATATTAATAAACATATTATTATTAAAAATAATTAAGGATACACCTGAAAAAATCTCCAGAAAAGGGAATAACATTCCAAATATAGATGCTAATTTTTCAGGCATTAAATTCATTTCAACAATCGATTGAGATGCTTCTTTTATAGCAATCAATTTAAACAAACCCGAAATAAAAAAAAGTAATCCTACAGACACACTAAATATTAATGTTATAACATTCAAAAGCCTAATTCCTCCTAATCGATAACTAGTCTGCATAATATATCATGTTAAAATATGGTCTATTATAAAAGTCTAATCTCACAACCATATATCAGTACTATGGATAATAATAAAATAATATTAACAGCTAAATTTTTTGTTGTTACTTTCTTAGGCATATTTAAGGAAAAACAACCACAATTATTTATAAATTCTTTGTTTATGTTAATTACTATCAGTAATATATAAAACACTTGAATTATTAAACCTATAATTAGAACAATATTTGAATATATTGTAGTTATTAATAACAATGCTAAGAATAGCTCTAAAGCAATTAATAGAGAAGTAATAACATTTAGTGATTTTTCTTTTTTAACTATTTGATAATCTTTCATAGCCATATAATAAGCAAATGGCTTTTTCACTTTAGTTCTAACACTTTTTAGAAAAATCAAACCAAGAATAACATATGACATCTTAATCATAATTAGATAAACTGTATCCATAATTTAATCCTGCCCTAACCTTTTTTTGAGTTCTACCAGAAATTCTTGATTATTGAAGTTTTCCTCGAATTCACCAAAATGTATGATTTCTTTTAATTCCTTACCATTTTTCATATATATAATTGAAGGAATAAAACTAATGTCTAACATTTTAATAAGTTCCATATTTAGTTCAGTTGAAGCATGTGTGTCATTAGATAAATCTACTAAAACACATCGTCTTTCTTTATTAATAATATTTAACAACTCTATAAACAAATTAAAATCATGTATAAAGCTTTCTCTATCTGAGCATATAGCATATCCTGTATAGTCATTAATCTTCTTCCTAAATTCCGATCCACTCATAATACTTGCGGTAAAATCTTGATTTTTTTTAATTTTGATATATATGTATGCGCATGTAATAATTGCTACTATTAAAATTATTATAAAAAGGTAAGTCACCATTAAAATTCTCCTATGAATACTAATAAAATAAATTTAAAAACAATTAAACATTTTTTGTTTCATCAGTTTAGTAAATTAACATGTTTTATCAATGGATTAATATTCCTCTCATTAAAAACTATAAAATTAGGCAATCATACCAGCTACACAGCTGGTATGATTATCTTTCAATTTATTTAGCATTGGTTAGAGTCGGAACTACAACCATCTACAACCGCACATTTAAATACTTCTTTATATCCTGGAAGCCAACCAGCATGTACATATTTTCTTTTTTTCGTATAGTACGCTCCTGTTTCATCTAATGCGAAATTTTCTTTCCCCCAAGAGCAATCTCCTTTAATTACACTTTCACTTTTACCACAATTCACCATTGAAGGTTTTACAAATGTTTTCATTTAACTTATCTCCTTTAACTTTATAAGTATAATAATCCTAAATAATTACATATTATTTCTTAGCATTGGTTAGAGTCAGAACTACAGCCATCTACAACTGCACATTTAAATACTTCTTTATATCCTGGAAGCCAACCAGCATGTACATATTTTCTTTTTTTCGTATAGTACGCTCCTGTTTCATCTAATGCGAAATTTTCTTTCCCCCAAGAGCAATCTCCTTTAATTACACTTTCACTTTTACCACAATTCACCATTGAAGGTTTTACAAATGTTTTCATTTAACTTATCCCCTTTAGTTTTATGAGTATAATAACTTCAAATAATTTCTAACTATATTTCAATTACATTCCTGACATATTGTGCATTTCGAAAAATCTGTTACCAATAAATATACATATTGCGCTATTCACCTGTATATTTTTGCTTAATAAAATAATTATTTATTTATTTTTAGCATTGGTTAGAGTCAGAACTACAACCATCTACAACCGCACATTTAAATACTTCTTTATATCCTGGAAGCCAACCAGCATGTACATATTTTCTTTTTTTCGTATAGTACGCTCCTGTTTCATCTAATGCGAAATTTTCTTTCCCCCAAGAGCAATCTCCTTTAATTACACTTTCACTTTTACCACAATTCACCATTGAAGGTTTTACAAATGTTTTCATTTAAATCAATCTCCCTTATTGTTTTTTGATAAATAACGCAATAGTTTTATACTAATTTTAATTAAATATATTCATTATAAATTCACAAAAAATTAGTTAACATTAATTTCATATATAAAAATATTGTGTTATTTATTTGATATATTTTCTACTAATTATTTTGATTTAATCTTTGTTGATACTTTATAAACCATATTTCAATACAAAATAATGTCCAAAAATCTTTTCTATTTTCAAGACCATTTCTCCATTTTGCGAGTTCCTCGTGCCACTCTTCATGCGAAAGCAGGTTAAGCTTCTCTACAATCATCGGATTTTCCATTAATCTGTATATTTTATCCCAATTCTTTCGAATGCTTTTATAAGTATAATCTAAGTGGGTTGTTTTATTAATTTTATTAACAATATTTGGAGTTAAGTATTTCTCCATTGATTTTCTTAATATATATTTAGTAGTTTCAGTTGAAAATCTAAATTCACCGGGGATTTTGTAAACGAATTCGATTAATCTTCTGTCTAAAAACGGATGACTAATATCTGCACCTACTGCAGCACCTATTACCCTATCTATATATAAGTGCGCTTTAGCATTAGTAATTTGGTAATATAATTCCTTTTGGTGAAAACGTTTAATATTTCTCATTTTTTTATTCATAAACTTATAATAATTACTATCTGTATTCCCAATAAATTCTTTGGCTAAATCAGGAGATAGTACACAGTTATAAAAATTTTTAAGGGCTGATGTATTTGTAGTTATAGAATAATCAGTAATCCAAGAAAATGTTTTTTTCAGTTGTCCTTTATTAAAAAAATCTCGAGTTGTATGTAAGGAACCTTTTAATAGATGATCACCCGCGAAGCCACTCAATATGTTAACTAAGTTATTCTCAACTGATTTTTTCACAGTATTATATGTGAAATTAAAAGATATTGAATTTACATTCGGTTCAAAAGTAAAAGGGTCATCATTAGGGAATTTTTCAAACATCAATGTATTATCTAAATTTAAATATATTCCTTCATCATTATATTTGTGAGTTAATTCATTAATATATTCTCTTTCATCACAATTCTTCAATTCATCAAAAACTGCACTAACTGATGAAATATGGAGTTTTTTTTCTTCCTTCGCAATAATTTTGGAAGCTGCGTACAACGAGGTAGAATCCATCCCTCCACTCAACATTATTGCGTTTCCTTCCTCTTTATCTAGCCTATCTTTTACAGCTTGAAATAATAAATCTGAAAATTTTCTGAAATAATCTTCCTCAGTCTTATATAATATTGTTCCAGAAACTTTAGATAAATCCCAATATGTTTGCACTTTAGATACGTCCTGATTTATGTTTAAATAACATCCACTAGGGATTCTAAAAATATTATTATAGGGTGTATCTGTTGTATCAATTATTCCGTTTCTCTCATGAAATTCTTTGAAATAGTTATAATTTATATCTTTAAAATCAAAGTAACTCTTTAATAAGAAAATATCACTTGCTAAAACGTATTCATCCTTATGCTTAACCCAAAATAAAGTTTTCACCCCTATATGATCTCTTACTGCAAATGTTTTTTGCTTCGCTTGATCATACAGTACAAATGAGAATTCGCCTACCAAATCTTTTATAAATTCAATCCCTTTTTCTTTGTATAAATAACTAATGATATATTCACTTTCTACGTCTTCATCTAACGATATTGAAAGATTATATTTCCTTATAAGCTCTCTTTTGTTATGTAATACAATATCCCCAATAATTAATATGTCACCAAATTCAAATTTAGTGTTTATATTCTTATGGCTATTGGCGGCAAAAAATTCAAAATGATTTTTCATTCCATAATTTTCTTCAACTTTTATTTTAAATTCATCAAAAATAGTATTCTTTATACTTAGATTTTTAAAATCTTTTTCCTTAGAAGAAACGGATA
This sequence comes from Bacillus cereus group sp. MYBK5-2, assembly GCF_051915685.1. Classification (NCBI taxonomy): domain Bacteria; kingdom Bacillati; phylum Bacillota; class Bacilli; order Caryophanales; family Bacillaceae; genus Bacillus; species Bacillus cereus group sp. MYBK5-2. The sequence goes on along the minus strand of NZ_JBQAFE010000001.1, from coordinate 291,630 downwards.
CCAAAAACCATTTCATTTTAAATCCTCCTTCTTTAATTCCCTCGAATCCAATATAATGTTATATCGACTTGTTTCTTCTTGGTCATCAAAAAAATTATCACCATTGCACTGTAACCATGCGTGAGCCTCAAAAGGAAATTTTTTAATCCCTATAACCATCTCAACTGGTATTGCGAAATTTTTTCTAATAATTTTATACCCTAGTAAAGTTTTATGTATGCAATCGGCCTTTCTTGGATACCAAACACAAACAACATCTAATATATGGAATATTCTTTCGATTTCACTTTTAGTTTTTTCTATAGATTCCTTGTCCCATTTTATATCCCTTATATCAAGATGTTTATATGCATATCTTTTAAATGTATTATTAAATCCATTTCTTGATAATTCCATGTCGAATTTTACTAATAATACTAACAAGTATATGTATGTATTCAAATTCTTAAACTTACTTATCAATCTCAATTACCCCTGCCTTCTCTAAATTAAAAATAAAATCCATTATTTCATTCTTAATAACTTCTCTTTCGCCATCAAACTCTTGAAATATAGAGTCAATTATCTTTGTTACTTCTGATAGAAGTTCGATTTTCTTCCAAATCTCAGATCCTGTGTGATCTAATGCATAGAAATTATTTTTAATCATATTCACTAGAATAATTTCATTATTTTCTTCATATACAATTACATCTTTATTTACCGAAATATCCAATTAATCAACTCCATTTTCCTGCCATTTATATTTCACAACACAAAACATATTTTTACAAAAAATATGTTTTTTTACTTTTTCCATTAGCGACATCTTGATATTACAATACGAACCAAAATTTGTATATAAGTTCCACATAATTTCCAATATTCAATTTTATATATCTGGATAAATAAATTAAAATTCCCTTTAGAGATACATATATCTAAATATTCTGACAGAAGAGAATCCGAATACTCCCACTTAATTATAATTTTCAAATATAAAAATTCTTCTAATCATCTAGTACAAAATAGAAGAGTGTTCTTTGATGGAAATTTATTTAATTTTAACTGTCCCCGTTTGAAACATACGTTTCCTTCTTGTTCTTTGTTACTTCACATATCGTTTTAATGATTTCGTGCAGTACAAAAAGTGAAAAACACCCTGCTTGCGAAAAAGGTAAGGGCGGTTCTCAATTAAATTGTTGATTTGATTGTTCAATAACCACATCTACTACCACCATAGAAGTATGGTTGTACAAGACAGAAATTCATGAGTGTTCTGTCTTTTTTTATTTTATGCAAAAAAGCTTATAAACCCATTAGAAACCTTAATATTCAAAATAAAATTAATACACTCTATTTACTTATAATCACGGTTTTAGTGCGTGCATAATAAAACAAAAAACCACCTAAAGGCTCCCCTTCAGGTGGTTCTCTATTTTATGCTAACGCAGCTGCCTGTTCTTGTTGATCTACAGGAATTACAGCGTCTGTTAGTGCTTTTTCTAGTTCAGCTGTATATTTCATTTGTTCTTCTTTGCTCCAGCCTAGTTTCGCAGCCATGTAGTTGATTACTGCTTCTTTCCACTCATATACCCAGTGGATGTTGAAGAATACAGCGCCTCTGCGGCGTACGAAGAAGTCAACTGGTTTTGCTGTCATTTCGTAATCCATTGCATATACAAGTGGGATTAGAACGTCTAGCGGCATGTTGTATTCTTTCGCTTCGTCTTTATGCTTTTTCGCTAAATCAAATAGTACGTCAACGTTAGAGCCGTAGAATTTCGCGAATTCTTCTGCTTGGGCTGTTGTTAAACCATATTTCGTACCTTCGCCAGCTTTTTTCGCAACGAATGCTGGGAATCCGTGTGAACCATCTACATGTCCACCAGAGATTGGCATATGTTTCGTGTCGCTCTTCGGATATGCGCTATGACCTTCTTTTTGTAGTAAGTTCGTTACGTAGTCTACTACCATTTCAGCCATTTTGCGGTATCCAGTTAATTTACCACCTGCGATTGTAATTAAACCAGATTCAGAAGTCCAAATTTCATCTTTACGCGAAATTTCAGATGCACTCTTACCTTCTTCATAAATTAACGGACGAACACCAGCCCAGCTTGATTCGATGTCTTTTTCCGTAATTTTTACGCTTGGGAACATATAGTTAATCGCATTAATGATGTATGTGCGATCTTCTGTTGTCATTTGTGGTACAGCTGCGTCTTTATCATAGAACGTATCTGTTGTACCTACATATGTTTTTCCGCCGCGAGGAATCGCGAACACCATACGTTTATCTGGTGTATCGAAGTAAATCGCTTGACCTAACGGGAAACGTTTTTGATCAATTACTAAGTGAACACCTTTTGATAACTGAAGTACTTTTCCTTTTTTCGAGTTATCTTTTTCACGAAGTGTATCTACCCAAGGACCAGCTGCGTTTACAATTTTCTTACCGTAAACTTCGTATACTTCACCGTCTAGTAAATCGATTACACGTACACCGCATACTTTTCCATCTTTATATAAGAAACTGTCTACTTTTGCGTAGTTAACAGCTTTTGCGCCGTGCTCAATTGCTTCTTTCATTACTTCAATTGTAAGACGCGCATCATCTGTACGATATTCTACGTAGTAACCGCCGCCTTTTAATCCTTCTTTTTTTACAAGAGGCTCTTTGTTTAGCGTTTCTTCACGGTTAAACATCTTTCTGCGCTCGCTTCGTTTTACACCTGCTAAGAAGTCGTATACACGAAGACCAATTGATGTACTAAATGATCCGAACGTACCGCCTGTATGGAACGGAAGTAACATCCACTCTGGTGTTGTTACATGGGGACCGTTCTCATATACGATCGCACGCTCTTTACCCACCTCTGCTACCATTTTCACTTCAAGTTGTTTTAAATAACGTAGACCACCGTGTACAAGCTTCGTTGAACGACTTGATGTACCTGCTGCAAAGTCCTGCATTTCAAACACAATTGTTGATAACCCGCGTGTTGCTCCATCTAATGCAATACCAGAACCAGTAATACCTCCACCAATTACGATCACATCTAACTCTTGTTTATTTACTCCGTTTAATACGTCTTTACGTTGTTTACTTGAAAATTTCATGGTAATTCCTCCCTTTGATAACGAAAAAAGAGACCACAAACTCCGCTATAGATTTCGCCTCTATAGCGCGTTGTGGTCTCTCCAAATCTCCTACCGAATTATTAACTTGTCACCATTATAACACTGTTTATGATTATTTGAAAGCTTTTGTTGCTTCAATTGCTTTTTTCCATCCAGCATATAGCTCTTCGCTTGTTTTCGCTTCCATCGTTGGCTCAAAGCGTTTGTCCATATGCCACTGTTCTTTAATTTCATCTTGGTTTTTCCAATATCCAACCGCAAGACCAGCTAAGTATGCTGCACCTAAAGCTGTTGTTTCATTGATCACTGGACGCTCTACAGGAACATCTAAAATATCACTTTGGAACTTCATTAAGAAGTTATTTTTAACTGCTCCGCCATCAACGCGTAATGTTTTCAGTTCAATACCTGAATCTGCTTCCATTGCGCATAATACATCTTTCGTTTGGTAAGCTAAAGATTCTAGCGTTGCACGAATGAAGTGCTCTTTCGTCGTACCGCGTGTTACACCAAACATAGCGCCGCGTACTTCACTATCCCAATAAGGTGTTCCTAGTCCAACGAATGCTGGTACAACGTATACACCGTCAGTTGATTCAACGCGAGAAGCATATACTTCACTCTCACTTGCATCTTTAAACATGCGCATTCCGTCGCGTAACCACTGAATTGCAGAACCTGCTACGAAAATACTTCCTTCTAATGCGTAGTTTACTTTACCATCTATTCCCCATGCAATTGTTGTTAATAGGCCGTGCTCAGAAGCTACTGCTTTTTCACCAGTGTTCATTAACATGAAACAACCAGTTCCGTAAGTATTTTTCGCCATACCTTCACCGAAACAAGCTTGTCCAAATAATGCTGCTTGTTGGTCACCAGCTACACCTGCAATCGGTACATTTTGGCCGAAGAAGTGGTAATCAATTGTTTCTCCGTAAATTTCAGATGATGGACGCACTTCTGGAAGCATGCTCTTTGGTACTGTTAACATTTCTAGAAGCTCATCATCCCACTGTAAGTCGTGAATGTTAAACATTAACGTACGTGATGCGTTTGAGTAATCTGTTACGTGTGCTTTACCACCAGATAGTTTCCATACAAGCCACGAATCAATTGTTCCGAATAATAGATCGCCGTTTTCTGCTTTCTCTCTTGCACCTTCAACGTTATCTAAAATCCATTTTACTTTCGTACCAGAGAAGTATGCATCAATTAAAAGACCTGTTTTTTCGCGAACCATTTCGCTATAACCTTTTTCTTTTAACTCATCACAAATTTCAGCTGTTTGGCGAGATTGCCATACGATTGCGTTGTAAATTGGTTTACTAGTTGTTTTATCCCATACAACCGTTGTTTCACGTTGGTTCGTAATACCGATACCAGCGATTTGTTCTGGTTTTACATCCGCTTCGCTTAAGCAAGTTGCGATAACTGCTAAAATAGATCCCCAAATTTCTTGTGCATTATGCTCTACCCAGCCCGGCTTTGGAAAATGTTGTGTAAACTCTTTTTGAGCTGAATGAACAATTTCACCTTTTTTATTGAAAAGAATTGCGCGTGAGCTTGTTGTTCCTTGGTCTAATGAAAGAATATATTTTTTCATATCGGTTTCCCCCTTATGCTACTTTTCTACTATTTGTATTGCTTCCGCTTTTTTTACTTGTCATATAAGAGATTGCTAGTACAATCACAGTTGCGATAATCACATAAATAAGTGCTGAATTTTGTTTTCCTTCAAATACAACTTGATGGAATAAACCTGCAAGTGATCCACCTAAAATTGGACCAACTACTGGAATCCATGCATACTTCCAGTTTGAACCGCCTTTTCCTGCAATCGGAAGGAAGAAGTGTGCGATACGCGGACCTAAATCACGCGCTGGGTTAATTGCGTATCCTGTTGTCCCACCTAATGATAAACCAATACTTACAATTAAGAAACCTACGATAAATGGATTTAATCCATCTGCAAATTTATTTGCACCAATTGCTAATATACCAAATACTAAAACGAATGTTCCAATCATTTCACTTAAAAGGTTTGCAAATGTGTTCGGAATTGCTGGACCTGTTGCAAATACACCTAACTTTGTTCCTGGATCTTCTGTTTCTTTCCAGTGTGGTAAGTAATGTAAATATACGATAACTGCCCCGATAATTGCCCCAATCATTTGTGCTACGATATAACCTGGTACGTCACTCCATGGGAACGCTCCCTTAAATGCTAATCCTATCGTTAAAGCTGGATTCAAATGTGCCCCACTAATTGATCCAACCGCATACGCTGCAACCGCTACTGCTAAGCCCCAGCCCATTGTAATAACAATCCAACCTGAATCTTTCGCAAACGATTTCTTTAAACTTACACCAGCACAAACGCCGCCACCAAGTACGATTAACAACGCAGTCCCTATTAACTCTCCTAAAAATGCTGACATAGTATCCCTCCACAATCAATTTAAACGCTTCCAAATGTGATAGAGGTAAAATGAATGGCCATTCGTTTTTGTCAAAAGAAAAAGACCCACAGCTTTGCACGCTTCTATATAAATTTATATAGAAACAATGAAATGTGGATCTCTACTTTTCTCCGTCACGTTTATTAACTTGTCTATAATGTTAACCTCTTATGAAAGCGGTGTCAACAGAATTTTTTCACATTTTCGTCACTTTTTTTGGTAATGTTTCCATAGTTCACGTTTTGATGTCGTAATTGCTGTCGCACCAGCGTTTAATGCTCTTTCCACATCTTCTACAGTACGAATAAAACCACCTGCTAAAATCGGTACACCAGTACGCTCTTTCACTTCAGCGATAACATCCGTTAATGCTCCAGGAAGTACCTCAATATAATCCGGTTTCGTCTTATCTAAAAGATTGCAGCTCTTCTCCATCGCACTCGAATCGATTAAAAAGATGCGTTGTATTGCCACAACACCTTTTTGCTTCGCCTTCATAATAACGCTCGCCTTTGTTGAAAGTAACCCGTACGGTCTAAACTCCTGACATAAATATTCCGTCGCATGCCCATCACTCTGCAAACCATGAATTAAATCCACATGTAAAAACACCTTTTTACAATATTGCTTCGCAAGCGATATAACACTCTTCAATTGACCGACATGAATATCTAAAATAACGATATATTCATACGAACTATGTAATAGCTTTTCCAAATCTTTAATTTGCCTCACTGCCGGCAAAATCTTCTGTTCATGAAATTCCATTCTAAATGTCCCCTTCTTTATGTCATCCTATCCTTTATAGTACACAATTTAAGTGAAAAGAACAGCCAGTGTTGGGGATTTCTTTCAAATCTTTCCTCTATTTATATATTTTCTTCAACTTATCGGAACCTATACCACCTATAATCATGAATACAAGGGGCAAAAGATTCATTACATATGGCGCATCTGCTACAATTGTAATACTTGCTCCTGCAAACTTATTTAGCATCCATACAACGATTTTGATAAGAAACAAAAATACTCCAAGCGTGAATAGACTATCGAAAAACAACTTCCATTTTGGATATGCTAATTGTTTACTATCTTCAATTATTTTCTGCGTCAATTCTTCATCACTCCTTAGCAGTTCATCAATTGTAATACCGAACAGATCACTTAAATGAATAATAATTTCAATGCTCGGATAGTTCTTTCCCGTCTCCCATTTCGAAACAGATTGCCTGCTCACATGAAGTTTTTCAGCCAAATCATTTTGCGACCAATTTCTTTTTTCCCTTTCTTCTTTTAAACGCTCACTAAAAATCATACTGTGTTTATCACCTCTCTATGCCCATTATGTTCAAATAAATGATGAAGAGTAAAGCGAGTTATCGTTGCATTTCCTGCACAACTTATACGTTACAGCTTATAATGGCGCTCTTTTATATGTATCTTCCCTATACTATGCTCCAATAATAATTTCCCGAACAATAATACAAGGGACGGATACTAATAAAGTGAAACTTTAATCAGCCCTCACTAATCGGGCTTTTACGGACAGCCCGCGCCCCACCTAACTTCTTTACTTCAGCTGAATTTTGAGGTGGGTCTTACTGCCCGACAAATAGCGGGATAAAGACTAGATTAGGCATAAAAAATACGCCATCCCTTCTTATCAGTCTCCAGAAAGAATAACGCAAATTTTCATTTTTACTCATCATTTTTCGGACTATATGAAAACCCCGGATATTTCACAACAGGCCACTTCTTCTTACGCAGAGAATCCATTACTTGCGGGCCAACATGTATATTACTCTCCACTATTTCTTTAGGAGTCAGTGCCATCCATTGATTTAACGATACATCTTCAAAACGATTGCTTCTGAACATCTCTAAAAACCATAATGTTTCGGTACCTGTATTTTGAATATAATGCCCCGTCGCAAACGGTACATATCCGACATCGCCAGCTCTATAATCAAATGTACGAGCGGTACCATTTCCAAGAAACACAGTCATTCTCGCTTCCCCTGTCAAATAATATTGCCATTCATCATTATTCGGGTGCCAATGAAGTTCTCTCATTCCACCAGGCTCAACCTCAACGAGCGCTGCTGCGATTGTTTTGGAAATAGGGAAATTTGTGGAATCTACAATTCGAACGCTACCACCAGGCGTCTTAATCGGCTTTTGTTTTAACAATTCATGTTTAAATGTTAAAGGAACTTCTCCTTTCGGTGATTGAACTTCCTGACTTTCAAGGGAACCTGGCACCTCTCCTTGATAAATATAAACTTGATCTGAAGGGATAGAACGAAAAGCACTCTCAGGTACTCCAAAATTAGCCGACAACACCTCTTTTGGCGTATGCGCAAACCAATCAGAAATAGCTAAAGTAGATAAATCAGAAAAATGTCCATCATCGAAAACGAGTAGAAATTCACAATGTTCCAACCCTTGAATGGAATGCGGAATACCAGGCGGAAAATACCAAAGATCACCTGGTCCAACATCAGCAATAAAATTCCGTCCATTTTGATCAACAGCCGTTATGCGTGCCCGTCCTAAAAGCATATACGCCCATTCCGCTTCTTTATGCCAATGTAGTTCTCGTACTCCACCGGCCGTTAAACTCATATTTACTCCTGCAATCGTCGTCGAAACCGGTAGTTCTCGAACAGTAATCTCCCGAGACCACCCGCCTTGTTTCAAAATCATAGAAGTGTCCGAGAATGAAAACTTCAAGTTAGGAACTAACCCTGCATCCGTTATAGGCGGAACAAGCATATTCGGATTTTGAATATCCCGCATAACATTACGAGGTCCAGAATCAATCGCACCTGCTCCGTCGCTGCGGATTGGTTGTGGCACATTCCTTCCTGCTTCATTAACAGTACGTTTCTTCATGATTACACTCCTTTTTCATCCGGTTATGAAGTAAAAAGCCTCCATCATAGTGTATGAATTGGGCTTTAGATGGTTACAGTTACTATGATTTAAACCGTGAAAAAACGCGTCTACTATTGTTATTTTTTATCGGAAATTCAATATTCCCCATCAAATCTTCTTGTTCATTTCTCAACTTATACTAGTATGCTTAGCGCTTAGGAAGACAAAAAAATAAACTAGAACTAACAAAAAACCCTGTAAAATTTATTACAGAGTTTTTCACCAATTATTTATTGTTTTACATATCGAATACGAACATTATCGTCCATTTGATAAATTTGTAATGTGTTTCCATAACTAATTCCTAACTCTTCACTTGCACCAACTGCACCCACAAGTACCTCTTAAAATAATTTATTCTTAGTTGGTTTTGCTACCGATACTCTTCGCTGCCTCTTCAAACAGTTTCGAACCTTCTTGTGCTTTACTTACTGATTGATGCATTTTACTTTCGTCTTCTTGGTCCAATGCATCAAAGAGAAGTTGAAAACAATCCGCATACAGTTCCATCGATTGCTTTATCTTCGCCTGTTCTCCCTGTAACTCAGGGGGCGCTTGTAAATTCTTCAGTTTCTTCGTTGTTGCCTTTGCTCCACCTAAACTTAGTTGTACTTCACTTTTCTTTTGTTTATATGATTTTACGTCTGAATCTGCTATTCCTTCAATTAATTTCATTGTATCTTCAATTTGAGTAGCACTATTTATGATATCTGCCTTGTACCTTTCAACATCTGAACCAGTTACCTTACCAGGTGAAGAAGTTGAATTATTTGAAGAAGAACTTGGTTGACTACTTGATGAACTACTGTTTGTACCTTCACCTTTCGCTACAGATAAGCTATCCTCTTTCTTGCTATCAGTTGACTTACTCTCTTTTTCAGAAGCCTTATTTTCTTTCTCTACCTGTTGTGTTTCTTCTTTCTTTGGTTCATTAGCTTTCTTACCATCCGTTTCAATTGTAATACAACCGCTCAATAACATAACTGGTAATGCTAAACTTACTAATTTCTTTGCCTTCATGATTACTACTACCCCTTTAGTTGTAAAATTTAATGTGAAAAAGTTAATATACTTAATTAATAAATTTCCCCCGAATAATTTATTAAAATCTACTAACCATAGATTTCCTGTATATTCATAATCTTTCCATATATAACATTTTACAAAGAATTACATATTTGGTCAAAGGGATTTATGTAGTCCTTAAAAGGAAATTTTAATCACAAAGAAAAGAAGCTAACAATAAATTGTTAACTTCTCAGCTTAAGGAAAAATAGTATCTTTCCTTATCTTCTAATATCTAGGTTGTGATTGAATATTTGTAAGATGAACATCATACATATCAATGATTTCAAGAAATCTATCAGCTTCACGGAAAACATGGTCTGCTAATAATGGATGAATGATACTCTTTATTTTACATTGCTCAATTAAATCACGTGCTGTTTTCTTAAAATCCCGAAGAGATGCAACTGACACGCGATTTTGATCTAAAAATTGATCTAAAAGAGGAGCTGTTTGGGATTGTGGTTTCATAGATTCTAAGTCAATTGCTTGATACATCAATTCATCAAAATCATTGCTAAAATTTCGTGCTGTATCTACAAGCTTTCTTTCCGACGGATCAAGAAGATGGCCAATAAATTTAGCATGGTCTGCCATAATCCGTAAAAAGAAAACATTTTCTTTAATAATAGCATCAGGAAGGGCATTCAATTTACCTTCATTTAATTGTATTAAACGTTTTCTAAAATAATCAGCTTCCCTACTTGTATGGTCAACTAAAAGTGGAAAGTTATTTTGTCCTGGCAATTTACATGTGAGAATTAATCCTAAAATTTTTCGTTTAAATCCCCAAATATTAGTTGCGGCTTGTTGTACTTCTGCATTAAATCTTTTTATTTGCTCAGGATCTGTTTCATTTGTATAGGAATGCGCTATTTGTTCAATATGTTCAAACAACCGATAAAATTGATTCGCCTCTTCAATTAATTGAGTATCCTCACATCTAAATCCCAATCGAAGAAAAAAAGAATGCTCCTTCATGATTCTAGACCAAAAACGAATTTCATTTAATGAACGTTCAACAAACATTACAGACGTAACGCCTGTATCAGGATGTAATGAAGTTTCATCCCTATGCATTGTTAATCCCCCCCAGTAAAATCCCCGCTAGTTCCATTCTTATGAGGAAAAATATATATAAATACCATCAATAAAAGTTTATTATGACTCTCTTATACATGTAAAATTAAACTAATATAACCTTAGCTTGATGAACATATACTGCTCCCCCAGAAGAAAAAAGCTACCACCTAGATGTAAAATCCTACTAGGTGGTAACCTTTCAAAATTTCTATTAAAGCAATACCGAATCTTTATCACTATCCTGATTACGTTTCTCGCGCTCTTCTTCTAAGCGCTTCATATACACTTCGCCTTCTTTTTCGATAAACTCATTATCCATATCTTGCTCTTTTTTCGAAGTATATAAAACCATGTAGCCACTTAGTACAATCCCGACAATTACAAGATAAACCCACCATGGTAAAGTTTCCAAATCACTTCATTCCTTTCCTTAGACAAGCCTTATTAGTTTCACTTTATGAGGAAAGAAGTGGATTTATGCTTAAAATTTTTATTGTGGATGCTTCGCGAAAAATGCTTGTACATATTCCATAAACTCAATTGGTTCCTGACGAAACGGTGCGTGGTATCCTTTTTCAATAATATGAAACGTACTATTTGCAAATAGCCCATGATACAGTTCACCATTTTTCCAAGAAACACTTTTATCATGTCGTCCCCATATAATTAAAGTCGGTACCTTAATTTTATCAGCTTCCATCGCAATGCGGCGCTCTCTCATTTTCGTAAGCTGATCATAATGCTCTTTATCATCACGACTATTTTTTACTTCATTTTTATTATACTTCGCAATCTCAGTTACAGTTTGTAAGTCCGTCGATAGCGGTGGTACTTCATAACTTTCTTTTTGTTGGAAAGACTCTATCCCTGTAGCATCCGCCAAGATGAGATGCGTCACTGCATCCGGATATAAATACGCTAAATTAAGGGACATCTCTCCGCCCATCGAATGGCCGAGCACCGCAAACTGATCGTATCCGAGCTTCTTCATTAACTTATAATATAAATTCACTTGCGCAGGAAACGAATACTGAAAATCAACCGGCTTAGAAGAACGCCCAAACCCTAAAATATCAACCGCAATAATCGTATGATCTCGCACTAGTTCCGGATAAATATCACTAAACCCATCAGAAGAACCACCAAACCCATGCAACATAAGTAAAGGAGGTTTTCCCTCACCAATTTGTTTAAAATAAATCGTCTGTCCATCAATTTGCGCCATACTCTCTTTCGTATTCAGCTTCATCATAACAGTATCTTTCACTTCTCCAACCTTCGCAATCGGCTTCTCAACGAAGTTACAAACAATTAACAAAACGAGCACAATACCGCTAATCAAATAAAACTTAAACCGTTTCAACATTCCCGTCTCCTTTCTCTTGTTGTTATTTAAAGTTTTTACATTTTTTGGTTATTTTATGTCCTCTTTTTAATTGTAACTAAAACAGTTACAATTATACTAAAAAAATATAACTCATTTCTGTTACTAATGGTTATTCTGTAACTATTATAGTTACATATTTAAAGTAAGTCAATTCTTTTCTCTACATGACCTGAAAATAGAAAAAGGGACTTCATGTTGAAGTCCCTTTCTTTGTTATTATAGTTGGCTTACTCCGCCGTCGCCTTTATTATCTGCTGGTGCTCCGCCTGTGTCACCAATGTTAACGTAGTCTGGTCTTGCTGGTGCTCCTCCTGTGTCTCCCTTATTAAAGCTAACATAGTTTAGTCTTGCCGGTGCTCCACCTGTGTCTCCCTTATTAAGAGCAATAGCATTAAAATCGTGGGAACCTAAAACTGAAAAAGTAAATGCAAATCCAATTAATGCTAATACAATTTTTTTCATTATTTTAACGCCCCTTTTGCCACCTGTTTTTTCCTTGATTCATTACTCATGCGATAATATTTACTAGCCTTTTCATGATTGTTTATATTATAAAATTGATCTGCTAAGCGTTCTGTATATTCCTGAATACAGTCAAACAATTCTTCTCTTTCAAAGTAAGAAACTCCCGCTATAACAGCCTCCTCTAATGCATCAACATTTGTATTCATTACATTTAAAACCATGAATCGGTATTGATATTCTTGATTCTTCAACTGATTACAAATATGTAATCCTTTACTTATTATGACACTCGCTTTTTCAAATTCATTTATTTTTAAATATTCATCAGCTTCCAAGTAAAGTGCTCTAAAATGATTAGGGGCTTTCTTTGTTACTTCGGATAAATGCCGAATTGCTAATTCTGATAAATTCTGATTTGCATATAGCAACCCTAAGTTATTTCTAACCATTAAAATATATTTTTCATGGTCAATTTGTTGAAAAATATTTAGTGAATGATTAAATATCTCCTCCGCTAACTCAAATTGATTTAAATCAACATAGCATAACCCCAATATATTCTCACATAAAGCCAAATTAATCTCATATCCTGGTTGCTTCGTAAAATCTTCTTTTGCCTTTTTCAAGTAATCAATCGCATTGATTTGTTGATAAGAATGATAATAGAAATTCCCCATCCGATAATGAAACTCCGCATGTTCTATCGGATTGGCAACATATTCCAATAACTTCTCAGCTTGCTCATACTGTTCTTTCGCTTCGTTATAATTTGAAATTAATGTGCAATGAAACCCTTTAAAGAAGTGATAATAATAAGCTAAAAAGCCCTCTATTGGAATTTCGAAAGATTCCACTTTATCAAAACTATCTTCTCTAACTGAAATCCAATCAACCAATGCATCATATCTAAAATTCAACAACGCATGATAAAGCAATACATCCTGATCCACGTCCAACCCACTAATCTTACTTTCAATCTCCTCTTTCATTTCCGTAGCTTTCTCTATATTTTGCTGCAACATTACACGATACCAATCATCTAAAGAATGTTTCATTTGCTCCCGCGTTACTACATCTGCTCCCATACACTCGCATCTCCTTTTCTCCAAAATTGCAAAATTAGGATTTTTATACAATTATCGAAATTGTATATTACCACTCCTTTTCTATGCATTGAAAAAATAATTGTCAGAAAATTTAATATTTTAATTAATTATACCAAAGTTTTCCTTTTTAATAACTTGAGAAATAATTGTCAGAAAACTTACTAGGATAAATAAAAAAGCAAGCAGTTCCAGCACTCCGCTAAAACTACTTGCTCTCCTACTTACTATCTCTATTTTTACTCTTTAATAAATTCCTTCGTACTTCTTACTGTATCAATTGGACGAACTAATTTTTCAATTTCTTCACGTTTTGGCTCTAGGAATGGAGGTAAAGATAATTTTTCGCCAAGTGTTTCGTATGGCTCATCTCCCATAAATCCTGGGCCGTCTGTTGCAAATTCAAATAAGATTTGTGGTGCAACTCTTGCGTATAATGACTCGAAGAAGTGACGATCTACATAACCAGATGAAGGAAGCCCTACGCTACTGATTCTCTCAATCCATTCTTCTAATACAGCGCGATCTTCTACGCGGAATGCCGCATGGTGCACTGTACCAAAACCTTGTTGTGCTTCAGGAAGAACTGTATTATGTTCTACGATGACAGAGGCACCGTTTCCGCCTTCGTTCACTTCAAATAAATAGAATTCTCCTTCTTGCGCAACCTCTTTAAATAATAAAACTTTTTCTAACACTTCTTTAAAGAAGCTAAAGTTTGCGATACGAATGAATACAGGTCCTAAACCAGTAATTGCGTATTCTAATGGTACTGGCCCGTTTTGCCATGGTGTACCTGATTCGATTCCTTTATCAAGTTCATCTGAGATTAATTGATAGTGTTGATCATCAAAGTCAACGAAAGAAAGAGTTTTCTTACCAAATTGCTCTTTAATTCCGGTATGTTCTACTTCAAGACGGTCAAAGCGTTTCACCCAATACTCTAATGCTGCATCAGTTGGAACACGGAATGAAGTTTTTGAAATTTCATTTGTACCGTGTACTCCTTTTGGAATACCTGGGAAGTCAAAGAATGTCATATCTGTTCCGGCACTACCTTTATCATCTGCAAAGAATAGATGATACGTTTGAATGTCATCTTGGTTTACTGTTTTCTTAACTAAACGCATCCCTAAAACGTGAGTGAAAAACTCATAGTTCTTTTCTGCACTACTTGTAATCGCTGTAACGTGGTGAATTCCTTTTAATTGGTTCATTTTATATTCCTCCAATAGTTTTAAATTTTATTTTATCTTTTCTCTACTATTACTTCTCTTCAATAGGTGCTAAATTCGCTTCAATTTCTGCTCGCTGACCTTCTAAGAATGGTGGTAAATCAAGTTTTTCTCCTAAATGTTCCACATCTCCATCAACTGTAAATCCTGGGCCATCTGTCGCAATTTCAAATAGGATTCCGTTTGATTCGCGGAAATATAAGCTTTTAAAATAGAAACGGTCGATGATTCCTGAAGAATGGAAGCCTCTTTGTTTCACCTGTTCTTCCCAATAGGCAAGCTCTACATCGTTTTTCACGCGAATTGCTAAATGGTGAATGCTACCTCGGCCCGGCTTTTCAGTAGGACCATCTAAATATTTCACAACGATTTCTCCAAAAGCCTCTCCTTTAATGGACTGGAAAATTGCTTCTTGATCATTTCGGCTAACCTCTGTATAACCGAACATCTCTGTAAGTGTACTCGCCATTTTATCAAGTCTACGCACTGTCATTTCTACAGAACCCATTCCTTGAATTTGATGCTTTGCAGGAACTTCTGATTTCTCCCAAGTTTCCCAGTGCTCTACTTTTTCTCCGTTTGAAACGAGTAGTACTAAGCGAAGACCTTCAGCATCCTCAAATTGTAAAGCAGGACGATTTGCATATGTTGTTATTTCACTATGTTTCACATCAAATTTCTCAAATCGTTCTTTCCAGTAATGTAAGCTTTCGTCTGAAGGAACGAGCAATCCAATTCGAGTAATCGCATTCGTACCGCGATATGTTCTTCCTACTAATGGAATTTCAAAAAATGATAATTCTGTACCTGGACTTCCTGTTTTATCTCCATAAAATAAGTGGTACATTGACGGATCATCTTGGTTTACTGTCATTTTCACACGACGTAAGCCAAGCACGTTTTTATAAAATTGATTATTTTCATTTGCATTTTTCGTAACCATTGAAATGTGATGATGCCCTTTAATTTCATACATTGGTTATTCCTCCGTTTCGTTTTACTAGTCAAGTGACAACTAAAAAAATAACATTTCCCACAACTAATATGGTTTTTAGCTTTTCAATTTATTCTTAATTATGTTTTTGTAAATTCATCTTAGTTTTTACTGTATAAGTTACTTTGTTTTTTAATCGAAAACAACTGAGTGTATGTTTTTCATATGACTCAATCGCTTTCGTTACTATCACTTTACACCTCAAGTGATTAAAAAGCAAGTGATTTATCTCAAATCCGAGATATTTTTTGTATCATATTATTTACTTCCTATAAAAACAGCCCCACTAAGCGTATTAAAACTTAATGAGGCCACTTTATTCACACTATTAATTATGGAACGACGGTTTATAAAACGAACGATTATCAAGAGCAAAGACACGCTCTGTGTATTCGCCTGGTTTTGTGCGTCCTAATGCGCGGTCCATCATGTTCATTTTTGCATCTAAGTTATCGATGTAGTGCAGAATTTCTGCTTCTTTTACTAATGGTGGTTTTGGGCTACCCCATTCTGCTTTTCCGTGGTGAGAAAGGACGATGTGTTGAAGAATTAATACTTCTTCTGCATCGATTTGCAATTCATCTGCTGCTTTACCAATTTCGTTTACCATAATAGAAATGTGGCCTAGTAAGTTTCCTTCTAACGTATACGTTGTAGAAATTGGGCCAGATAATTCAATTACTTTACCAAGGTCATGTAAAATAACACCTGCATATAGTAAGTCTTTATCTAATGATGGGTATAGATTTGAGATAGCTTTCGCTAAATCAAGCATTGATACGACGTGATAAGCTAGTCCAGATACGAACTCGTGATGGTTTTTTGTCGCTGCTGGATAGTCTAAAAATTCATTTTGATGCTTATTTAATAAATGTCTTGTTAGACGCTGAATGTTCGGGTTTCTCATTTCAAATATGTATTGCGTAATTTTCTCAACCATATCTTCTTTTTTCACTGGTGCTTTTTCTACGAAGTCTGAGATGTCTGTTACTTCATTTTCATTCGCAACACGGATTTGTTTCACACGTAATTGAATACGTCCTTTGTAGTTTAAAATATCTCCAGCTACTTTCACGATTGTTTCCGCTACATATTGTTTCTCAACTTCTGGTGATACGTCCCATAGCTTCGCTTCAATATCTCCACTTGGATCTTGTAAGATTACTGTTAAAAATGGCTTTCCATTGCTTGCGATACCTTTTGTCGCTGTTTTAATTAACAAGAAAATATCGACTTGTTCACCAACTTCATACTCTGCAATTTTCTTTTTCATTCGAATTCCTCCACCAAATCAGTTACTTTTAGTATAGCACACTACAACTCATTTTCTTTACGCATATGTGTTAATTTTATAATCTGTTTTTCTGTAAAATACGCGAGTAAATGCGCATGACATGTAAAGAATATGACTTGTCTATCCTTTGCAATTTCCTTTATAAGTTCAATCGTTCGATTCGTCCTTACCGCGTCAAAGTGCACGAAACTATCATCAATAATAAATGGATAATCATGCTCAAATGTTTTTGCTAGTGCAAATCTCAGCGATAAATACAACTGCTCCGCTGTCGCTTGGCTTAGTTCATGACTGTAAAAACGCATACCATCGTTACGCTCTACAATAAACGGCTCTGACTCTGACGGTGAAAAGATTTTACTATATCGTCCGCCTGTTAAATAGACGAAATACTCTTCTGACTTTTGTAAAATACGAGGAAGATGTACTTCATGATAATATTGCTTCGTTTTCGTTAACACCGTTTTTGCGGCCGCATAAGCAGCCCACTTCTTCACTTGTTCACGCACTTGCGCTTTTTTCATTTCCCATTCATGCATTAAATCGCCGTACGTACTACCTTCTTCTAAATTCGCAATTTCCATACGATGTTTCGCAATACGCTCTGTCAGTTCTTTCTCTTGCGCCAGACAGTTTTGCACGACTGTCAGTTCTTGCTTTAATTTTCCGTCATAACCGTCAGCTTCGTAATGTTCAGCTAATGATAAACTCGTTAAACGCTGTTCTAACAGATCAATTTGCGGTAATAAACGCCCCACTTGTTTCTCTGCATCTTCACGTTTTTCCGCTAGTTTACCCGCTTCTAAAAACATCTCTTCATCTGTAGACGCTGCAATATGCCATAAACCATCTCGTTCTATTAGTAATTGCTTTAATTGTTCTTGCATAAACTCATATTCTTCTTGCCATTCCGCCAGTTTTTCTTTTAACTGCTTACAAGTTTGGCGCTTCTCTTTCTCATTTTGCATACGGCTTTGTGCCTCATGTAGCTTACTATACTCCGCACTACCGATAACAGTTTCTAGTTTATGTTCAAATTGCGAAATCATTTCATATAATGAAGATTTTCGCGTGCCTTGTTTCTCTAATTCACGATATAATTGCTGCATTTTTTCAATACGCTCAAACGCCGGCAATATGTGTGCATACGTATAAAATTCAGGAAACATATAGCGCGTTTTATATGCATCGACTTGTTCTCCCGCCTGGAACGTTTCTCTCTCCCATTCCTCATACGATGAAACGACTTTATCATACGCTCGTTCCAACTGCTGTAACTTATAAGACTCACGCTCAAATAACTTCCGAATCTCTTCATCTTTTTCTAACTGATAGCGAACAGACATCGCTTCTTCACTTTGTCTCCCGCCAGCACTTTGCTGAAGTGTAAGGAGCTCTTCTTGTAATCCATTTGATGGATTTTTATATAAAACAAGGGCGAGAACAATCCCTACAAAAACAATGACACTAATAAATAAGAGCGCTCGGTTATCTATAAATAAGCTTGTGAATAAAACGCCTGTGTTAATAAGAAGTAACAGAAGACAAACTCTTTGCCACTGCTTTTTCTTTTGCTTAGCTGCTTCTGCTTTCTCTTCATACTTGCGCTTCATTCTCTCTGCGCCCATACCGATAAACGCCGCATCTTGGAACGATTTCTCTTTCTCAACTAACACATTTCTCTCTTCATCCACTAACATTTGTTTCTTAATCTGTCTTATATTTTCTTCTTGTTCTTCTAATTGCTCTTGCGCTACTTTAAAACGATCATCGAGCTGTGCTTTTTGCGTTTCTAATTCGCGCGCCTTTTGCACTGTTTGCGTAATTAACTCTTTCGTTGCCAAACTCATATCAAATGAAAGAACTGTTTCCTTTTCAAAAGTAGTACCAATTTGTTGTTCTAGTTCTGCGATTTCTTCTTTTATATTCGTAATATTCCCGCTCATATCACGCATTTCTTGGCGTGCATTTTCGTAAGACATATGCTGCATACGAAGTTCTTCTACATAACTTTCTTTTTGTAAAAACTCTTCATCTATTTGAATCGAGGCAATTTCCGATTGCACTGTCTCAATTTTCTTGTGGAGCGAATCAACTTGTAATTGAAGCGGCTCCATCTTTGCCTTAATTGCTTCATAACGCGCCATTCCGTTTACAGGAAACTGCCCGCTCTCGTTCTCTAACACTTTCTCATGCGCACGCTTTTCAATAACGAGTGGCTCAAGCGCTGCTAATATTTCATAATCTTGCTTTCGTTTTTCTGCACTCTCTTTTTCCCCGCGAACAGAAGCAAGCTTCTCTTCACTTTCTTTTAACTGCTCCACTTGTTTTTCATACGTGCCAATTTTCCCTTGCCACTCTTTCATCTTCTCTTCAAGTTTCTTCATCTCTTGCAATGACACGTTAATTTCTGGTTTACGACCACTCAGCTTGAAGCGCTGGTCCATTTCTTTTTCTAGCTTTTTATCTAACTGCAATAGCGCATCACTTCCGACTGCACTTGCCGAAAATAAATAATTGCCAATATCCGCTTCGCCAAGCTGATGAATGTTTTGAAGGCCATGCATATCAAATGAAAAGACAGATTCAAATAAACTTTCATTCATCCCGCTTAATATATCGTTTAAAATTTCTTCTCCGCCCGTTTTCCCGTCTTCAAAATAAACGGTCACCTCGCCAGCTGCCGTCTTTGGCAATCGCTCAATTTTCAAACGACCGTACTGCTCTGTTTGCACAGTCATCGCACCGCCATACTTCCCACCTTCTTTCGGCTCATAACGGCGCTGTCCTCTCGTCGGAAAACCGAATAAAATGCTTTTCATAAATGAGCGAATTGTCGATTTCCCCGCTTCATTTTCACCATATAACACCGTCAGCAAGGAAAGATCCATTTCCACATTTGCTAATTTTCCGTACCCATAAATATGGAGTTTTTCAATTCTCATTTTTTATCCCTCTCTTGCTGGAATAATTGCTCTAAAATAATATTTTCTGCTTCCTTTTGAATCTCTTTCTTCTCTTCTTCTGTAAAAGATTCAATACTATTACGCGCTACAGGAGATGTCCAAATGGTGCGCAATACTCCGTCCATATTGCTGAAAGCTTCTAACTCCTTTAGCACACTACCTACGAAATGATTTTCCGCTTTCAAACGTTCGATTTCCGCAAAAGAAACCGTCTCATTTTTCCACTTCATCGCATATACAAAATCTTTTCGCTCTTCGCCAGATGCTAAAATGTGAAAAATCTCTTCCACGCGCTTTTCGTCACGCAAATAAGGGGAAAGTGGGCCTTGTCCTGTGAATACGACAGTTAATAACGTACCTTCCTCTTCTCTTCGGCATTCATTCAGCGCAGTAGATAGGCTCGTCATAAGTTCATCAACAGTTTCAAGTCTATCAATACAAACTTCGATTTCATCCCATACAACATCTGCCGTATGGAAAAATGAACACTGCGTTCCTTGTTTCGTAAGTTCAATAAGGTACGCACCCTTCTCGCCTGTTTCCTTACGATGACGACCTTGTATGTTCCCTGGATAAATAATGTATGGTTCTTCTGATAAAATTTCACGTTTATGTATATGGCCAAGAGCCCAATAATCAAACTGTTTTTCTTTCAACTCACGAATTTGAAACGGTGCATAGCGATTATGCTCTGCATCTCCTTCCACACTTCCGTGAAGCATGCCAATATGAAAAGGCGCATCACTCATTTTCGTATACTGCGCTGTCATATTATCCGTTACCGCTTGCTGCAAATAACTAAAACCATAAATAGAAGCTAATAGCTCACCATTTTTATAAAATGATTTCTCTTCTACATAAGGCTCAGTAAATACATGAACATTTTCCGGAAACTCAATTGCTGCCCAGCTTCCTCCTAAATGATCATGGTTACCATGAATAATAAAAACAGGGATATCGTACTGCGAAAGTCTCTTCATTTGCTCACGCACAAACACTTGCGCCCTCAAACTTCTCGTCTCCGCATCATACAAATCCCCAGCTAGTAATACGAAATCAACGCGCTCTTGAATTGCTTTATCAACAATACGCTCAAATGATTCAAACGTACTTTGCTTCATTCTCTCCCAAACAGACTGCGCAACATTCATCTCCATCCCTTTAAACGGACTATCCAAATGCAAATCAGCCGCATGTATAAACTTTACTTGTTTCACAAATAACGATCCTTCCTATCTTTCAAAAGTTTCATTTTATCAAAATTAAAATCGCTGAAAACTAATAATCATCGAGAATAAAAATATTCTCGATGATTAAAGTTTCATTCTATTTTACCACGCAATGTCATATATTTCTTTGCATATTGTAGCATTTTATGTCAAAATAATTATAAGATTCTGATTTTAATTATTGGAGGGAATTTTCATGGGAGTATACGTTCTAACAGTCTTTGAAAAAGATGGTTCAAAAGCATTAGACGAATCATTCGAGGCGGCAACTGAAAAAGAAGCAAAAGCAAAAGGTGAATCTATCTTACAAGAAAAAGGATTGTATGAAAAAACACATCGCTGTACATCTACTGCAGGTAAGCTCGTTTTGTTCCAGCGCTAAAAAAAAGAAGCGTCATCCGCTTCTTTTTCACTCTACTATATCTTCGTCACACCACGTAAACACCACATCTAGAATGCGATTACCGATACGTACGCGTTTATTCCATTTACCTGTTTGGATCTGATGTTGCAATTCAGCTTTCATCTTTTCCGTCCAGTCGTGAATCGTTTCACTACCGTCGTACGGATATACGCTCGGAAACTCTTTCTGCAGTAGATGCAAGCTCTCTGCATCAAAATGAAAATGGAAGAAGTAGTTTGCTGTAAGCGATGGTTCTTGCAATCGTAAAAAATGATCATCAATTTGCTTTCTATTTCGATAGAAAGTAAAGATATTCACTTTACCGCTAGTAATTTGGTCAATTTGAATTTCGTGCTTCTCTATAATCACGTCTTGTCCACCTCGTTGTATACTATCTTTAGTATATATGTCTTTTGCAACAAAGTTAACCATTTTCGCGCGAAATTCATTTCCTTCATTAATAATTCCTGTACCTCCATATGCAATCAGAATAAATAAAAACAAAGTTGAAGGGGAGCGATCACATGTATTTCGGAAGCAAAGGTTGGTATGTAAAAGAACTTAAAAAATTAGGTATCCGTACTTATGAAGGTAAAAAACTAGAATCTTATCGTACGCATGTGTTATCTAGTTTACTTGAGAGAATGAAGAGAGCTTCGGCTTAATAGAATAGCAAGAGGTAAACCTGAATATTGGTAAATGATAAAAAACACCTCCTAAATTCGCATACTAAGTATGCAAATTAAATGGAGGTGTTTTTATTAGTCTCACTTTTTCAAGGGCGCTTCAGTTTTCATAAAATATTTTTTGTTTCCGCTGAAACGGATAAGTTTTAATCTCAGCTGTATCTAAATTTTCATGGAATAAATGAATAGCTATAATTTGTCTACAATCGTAAGTATGGTAATAATATGTTCCAGACTCCATACACATTGCACTCGTATAGATCGTATTATCTAATATACCGTCTTCTGTTATTACTGCCCCCTTAGGAACCTCACAATTCGATAAAATATGAAAAATAGCCGATATCCCCTCTTCTTCGTTCTCTATACCTTGAATGTTTTGTTTGCCATACGCTGCCCGCACAAATCTTGATGGCGGTGTGAAATCTCCAGGAAGTCCCATCGATCCTGAACCTTGGCCAAAAGCACTTAATGGTACATCGCCCCACTCCGTTGGCGCAAATGGCTGCGATTTAAGACCAATATATTGTCTTAAATTTTGTAAATGCCAACTAAACTCCGGACTATTAGTCATCACTCCTATTGGATTGTCATACACTTTTATTCCATCAGCTGTCGGCTCAAGTATAATACACGCTCCCGATTTATCTGCTAAAATCCAATGTAGCGGTGGCGTAATTCCTAAAACTGGTAATGGTATATCTATAAGAGAAATGTTATCAACAGATTTTTTTAACTCTTCAACAGAATTAAACTGCGTGAGGCTCCAAGCTACAAAATCAAATGGCGCTAAATTCGTTTTATTGTTATCTATACTGTTACTATAAGTAGCGAATCCCGGGAAATAGAGAGTAGCACACGTCATACCAGTTTCATTTACTCCGTCCGCCATAATGACCCTTCCTTCATGATTAATTCCCATTCCGACAACAGCCTTTTTCGCTCGGATCGTTTCACCAGTTATATTATTCCACTGATAAAGCCGAGGGATGATTATTACTTCCTGATTCATATCTAATGTGAAATCCATTGTTCTTGCAAAAAGATGTTGGAAATTTTTAGTTTGTAACGTCAAACTAGTACACATGAAGAAATCCCCCCATTTTATAGTTATATACACATTTTATAAAATTCTGATAAATACGTAAATTAAAAACCCTATTTATCATTAACAAAATAACCACCCAAACTAAAAATGCTATAATAAACCCAATGAAACTAAGGGGGCAAATTACTTTGCTTGGAACATGCATTCAATTTCATAAGTTTGGCAATCCAAAAGACGTATTACAAGTTGAATATAAAAATATAGAACCACTGAAAGATAATGAAGTTTTCGTCCGTATGCTAGTTAGACCGATTAATCCATCTGACTTAATTCCAATAACCGGAGCGTACGCACATAGAATCCCTTTACCTAACATACCTGGTTATGAAGGTGTTGGTATTGTAGAAGATGTAGGAGCTTTTGTTTCTAGAGACCTCATCGGTAAACGTGTGTTACCGTTACGCGGGGAAGGTACTTGGCAAGAATATGTGAAAACATCGGCTGATTTTGTAGTCCCTATTCCCGATTCTATTGATGATTTTACCGCGGCACAAATGTATATTAATCCCCTTACGGCTTGGGTTACATGTACGGAAACGTTAAACTTACAACGGAATGATGTTTTGTTAGTGAATGCTTGTGGATCCGCTATCGGGCATCTTTTTGCGCAGTTATCGCAAATTTTAAATTTCCAACTCATTGCCGTGACAAGAAATAGTACACATACAGACGAATTACTTCAGCTTGGCGCTCATCATATAATTGATACTTCGACTGCCCCGCTTTATGAAACAGTTATGACATTAACAAACGGCAGAGGTGCAGACGCTGCGATTGATTCTATTGGGGGACCGGATGGAAATGAATTAGCTTTCTCCTTACGTCCCAATGGGCACTTTTTAACTATAGGACTTCTGTCGGGAATACAAGTAAACTGGGCAGAGATTGTCACGAAAGCAAAAGTGCACGCGAACATATTTCATTTACGACATTGGAATAAAGAAGTGTCACCTTATAAATGGCAAGAAACGTTTCGTCATTTAATTCGCTTAGTAGAAAATGAGCAATTACGTTTTATGAAAGTACATTCTACATATGACTTAGTGGATGTAAGAGCTGCGGTTGATATTGTGCAGTCTGCTGAAAAAACGAAAGGGAAAGTTTTTTTAACGAATTATTAAATTGAGTACATTCAACTATCAATCCATTTAGTAGCATAGAATTTTAAGTAGCTTATGTAATTTAATTAAAAAAGCGAAAGGAGATTCTAACATGTGGTTACTCACGGCAATTGCGCCTGTTTTAATAGTCGGGGAATTGTAGTCTATGTAATTGGAAGGCTTAAACATAAATATGACAACGGCACATTAGGTAAGAAAAAATCAAAAGAGGCTCAACTGTTATTAGACAGTTTAATACCTATAGGAATGCTTGTTGGCTGTATGATCGGTTTGATTTTCGGTATATTTTTCCCGAACTTCGCCCTGCTTTCAGTTAGTTTAGGAGCTGGAATAGGCTATTTATTTGGATATTTCGCCTATGAATTTTACAGCAAGACAGGAAACAATTTTTCCTAATCCAAAAGGAATAAGCGGGACAGTACATAGTAATCATATGAAATATGTAACTGTCCTTTATTTTTGCATCAATGTTATCACCTTACCTTTCGCCTACTATACACCTCTTTTATTGATTTTTCTCTCCTCCCCTTTTTGCATATCCGCTTTTTTATTTTCATTGGATCTATATCCAAAGTAAAGTAGCGCACATGTAATAATAGAACCTACAATGTATCCTAAAAAACATCCTAACCAAAACATAGTGTAACCGCCTCCATTCATAATAAATTTTATGTAATATAACTCTTTACATACTCCATCGTTTATTTCTATTAACTATACACTTTCTAAAATTATTCATACCACTAATTCTCTTCGTACCTCAAATAGCAATTTTATTATTTGTCATAAAATTAACACCTTCTTTAAATACAAAAACTTCCATTTACTTGCTTTTTCTTAAGAAATAATATACTACATTTGAAATAAGCGAGCTAGTACATCGGCCCTTCTCTATTTTAACTTTAGTCATGAACAAAAGAAAAATAAAAAACCCCCTCAAAGCATAAACTTCAAGGGTGAGCCTGGTTTTTATTTACTTATATACGTACAGCTGTACCACTTACAGCAACCATTAACATTCCATCACGAACTACTTCGTAATCTACGTCAACACCAACGATAGCGTTCGCACCTTTTTGTTTTGCAAGTTCTTTCATTTCGTCCATTGCGATATCACGAGCTTCTTTTAGCTTACTTTCATAAGAACCAGCACGACCGCCGACAACATCACGAACAGAAGCGAATAAATCGCGGACAATATTTGCACCCATAATAGCTTCACCATTTACAATATCGATATACTCAATAATTTCTTTACCTTGAATTCCAGACGTTGTTGTTACAATCATGACTGACACTCTCCTATAAATTATAATTTTTGATTAGCTTTCTTATGTCTTTATTATGACATGGAAAAAGTAACTAATCTATTGAATTACCTTACAGGAGTGTGACAATTTTGTAATAATAAAACGCGCTTTATGTTTCATTTTAATAAAGCGCTTTAATATTGGGATACATAAACGAGTCTCTATTTTCTTTCCAATCCTTTTCTACTTCTTTAAAAGTTGGTCGCCCTAATTCTTTATTATTTTCATGTTTACTAAACCATTTTTTCACATACTGATCTCCATTTTTACTTTGAACTGTGCAAAGGAAACTATTACTACTATCCTTTAATATTTTTACAATCACGAATAGACACCTCTTCCCTTTTAAATAACAGAATAGAACTTGATCTTTTACTATAAGCCCTTCCTCTCTTATAGTCATACGACTCCTCGGCCGCGCCAAAGTTGTAAGATCAAAAAATGATATTCACTTTGTTTACATTTTATTTAAAGAAATCAGAGTTATAGGCATTATGCTTATCAAATATTTTATAGATTTCTAACTTATCATCTAATTTTGCATCTACTAAAATTAATATATTGCCATCGTAAATATATTCTTCATACTTTTTAGCATGTTCTTCTGGAATTCCTAACCCTATAAATGCTCCTATTAAACTTCCAGCTCCTCCGCCAATACCGGCTCCTCCAATAGCTGCTGCGATCGGTCCTGCTGCTACGATTGGACCCATTCCAGAAACGGCAAGTATACCAAGACCTGTTAATAAACCACCGAGTCCGCCTGCTACTCCTCCTGCCACAAGCCCTGTTGCTGAAAAGATATCTGCTTTATGTGCAGTTTCATGATTTACTTTTTCACCCGATTTTTCTTCAAGGTGTTCAATTTCCTTCTGATCTTTTGCAATAGCTGAAATGTTATCT
Source organism: Bacillus cereus group sp. MYBK5-2 (assembly GCF_051915685.1). NCBI lineage: Bacteria > Bacillati > Bacillota > Bacilli > Caryophanales > Bacillaceae > Bacillus > Bacillus cereus group sp. MYBK5-2. The sequence goes on along the minus strand of NZ_JBQAFE010000001.1, from coordinate 264,759 downwards.
GCTGAGTATCCTTTATCATTTAATTCATTAATAACGAGTGCCGCATCATCAATTGTTCTAAAAACACCTACTATTTTTCTATCTACATTCATAACTATTAACCTCCTAAAGTTTTATATAATATATTTTTATTTTTCTTCATTTCTGTATACACTAATTTTCTTATTAACATAACCATTTATGAAAAAAGCGAATAGTAAAAGCACTACAAGTGAACTACTTAACAAGTAAATTAAATCAAATGTAATATTAATCATCATTTCATTCATGTATACCAGGCTCCTTTTTATTTAAAGTAAAAGTATATTTTGATAGACTAATCTACTAAACATAGACATCTTACAATTCATCTTCAGTCAATCTCTTTGTAGTATATGTATACCCTTCCTAACCTTTTCTAAACGTAAAAAACTATACTTATATTTTTTCTTATTTATATGTTTAACATTTTTTAAAACGGGTATGTTTATATTGTTATGCTTACTATATGGAAAGGAATATTACGATGAACGCCATTCACTCTACTACTATTTCTTATAATGAAACACCTACAATAACTCAGATTCATCATTTTTATGCTTTAATGACAACATTTCAAGCTAATTTATTTATAAGTAAACATGGAACAATAACATCAATCAAAAATTTAAGCACTCTAGTATCCTTTTTCCTTACTGTAAAAAAGAGAGATCTTGTATTATTTATTTTTGAAGGAATAGATGCAAAAAGAGCTTTAAGAACACTCTTCCCTTCTTAGAATGTTTGTTATCCTCTATTCCCTCGTCTACTACCTTTCATATATGTTTTTATATTTCAAAATGATTTCCTCTATTAAAAAAGAACCCCCTAATACAATAGGGGGATTTCTAGTTTGACCTTATGAAAACTGATATAATATATATTACGTTTTTCATTCTTTAAAATAGAAAAGTTTTAATAACCTTGAAGGTAGGAATTTTTAATGAACTCGAAAGTAAAATTTAGTATTCGCTACAAAATTATGGCTGGTTATTTAGTTATCATTTTGTTCTTACTTGTTTCTTTCATTATGTTAAACAATGAGATTTCCAGCTTACAAAAATCTCGTAATTTTATTATTGATCACGATTTTAAAGTTCTCAATTTAACGAATCAAGTGGAGAAAGAGTTACTAACAATTGAAAATAAAGCGAAAGGGTTTATCATTTCTAATAACCCTACTTACGTGCAATCCCTTAACTCTGCGGAAAAGGATTACGAAAAACATTATCAAGATCTTTTTGCTTTATTAGAGGATAACCCCTCTCAGCAAGAAAAATTAAAACAGATTAACGAAAACATTACTAGTTGGATTAATAAAGAGATTCACCCACTCATTGCAAATAATAATAGTAATAATGTACAAACAATCGACACGACTCAAATTCAGTCATTACAATCACAGCTAACTAACTTCCGGAGCACTGAGGAGCAACTAACGAAAAAAAGAGCTGCACAATTAGATACTGAAAATAATAAATTAGAGATTTGGTTATACAGTTTATTGTTCTTACTTTCTTGTATTTCTATTATCGTTTCACTCTATATTTCGAATTCCATTACAAAAACGATTAAAAATGTAATTCAAGCTATTAAATCCATTTCTTCTAAAGAAAAAATTACGGAAAGAATTCATGTAAATACACATGATGAAATAAAAGATCTTGCTCATACAACAAATCACCTACTAGACGAAATATCAAAAAGAGAGTGGTTACAAACTGAGCTTGCAGAATTAATTTTACTGTATCAAGGTGTATCTTCTATTGAGATGTTAGGTAAAAAACTTCTTAGTGGAATTATACAAAAAACGCAAACTTCTTGCGGTGCATTTTATGTACGTGAAGAATATGAAGAAACTGTCTACTATGTGAAAAAAGCTTCTTTCGCCGATCAAGGTGCTGATATTGGAAAACAATCCATTAAAATGGGTGAAGGTTTCATTGGACAGTCTGCCTTAGAAAAGAAAAGTTTTATTCTCAGGGATATACCCGAAGAGTTTCGTTATGTCACTAGTGGCGTATTAGAAATACGTCCTAAAAATTTACTAGTCATCCCTATCTTATTTGAGGATGAAGTGATCGCAGTAATGGAGTTAGTAAGTGTAACTGAGATTTCAGATTTACATCAAGATTTAATTCAACAAACCGTTGATAATCTAGGTTTAACAATTCATAGCATTATGGGACGTATGCGAATTCAAACTCTTTTACATGAATCACAAGCAATGACAGAAGAGTTGCAAGTTCAATCAGAAGAATTACAAACGCAAGCGGAAGAACTACAAATGCAAGCAGAAGAATTACGAACAACGAATGAACAATTAGAGTCTAGAACTGAAGAGGCTGAGCAGAAGACAGCTGACTTACAAATTACCAAATCAGAATTAGAAGAAAAAGCAAGCGAGTTGTTACGCAGCTCAAAATACAAATCTGAGTTCCTAGCAAATATGTCACATGAATTACGCACACCGTTAAATAGTATTTTACTATTATCTGAAATGTTAAGAGAAAATCATGATAACAATTTATCCGACGATGAAATTGAATTAGCAACTGTCATTCATTCATCAGGGAAAGACTTACTTACTTTAATTAATGACATACTAGATTTATCTAAAGTAGAAGCAGGCAAACTAGACATCATTTTTGAGGCAACGAACATAAGTGACATGGCAGCCAATATGCATCAAAACTTTTTACATATAGCTGCACAAAAAAATGTCGAATTTACTATTGAAGACAGTGATACGATTCCTGATCTGTTTTATACAGATGCAAAACGGATTGAGCAAATTATTAAAAACTTATTATCCAATGCATTTAAATTCACAGAAAAAGGATCCGTTTCTTTACATTTTGATTCGATAGAAACAACCAATTTGAGTCATGATATGCAGTCTATAAGTAAAGATTGGATTACAATTTCAGTAAAAGATACTGGTATTGGTATCGCTAAAGAACAGCATCAGCTTATTTTCGAAGCCTTTCAACAGGCAGATGGAGCAACGATTCGAAAGTATGGTGGTACAGGATTAGGTTTATCTATTTGTAAAGAGTTTGCGAGATTATTAGGTGGTTGGATTACGTTAGAGAGTAATGTAGGAGAAGGTAGTACTTTCACGGTATATATTCCTAACCTTCCAAATGGATTACATGATATACAGTTATCCAATTTAGAAGTCGCAGCAACGATAGAAGATGTTATTCCTGCTGAAGTTGTTGAAGAAACTATCGTTACTCCAGAAACAAATAACGTCTTCCAAGAGAAAACAATTTTAATTGTCGATGATGATCATCGAAATATATTTGCGTTACAAAATGCATTAAAAAAACAAAATGCCAACATTATTACTGCCCAAAACGGCATAGAGTGTTTAGAAATACTACAAAGCAATACAAATATTGACCTTATTTTAATGGATATTATGATGCCTAATATGGACGGTTATGAAACGATGGAAAATATCCGAATGAACTTAGGGTTACATGAAATACCTATTATCGCATTAACTGCTAAAGCAATGCCAAATGATAAGGAAAAATGTTTATCTGCTGGCGCTTCAGATTATATAAGTAAACCATTAAATCTACATCAACTCTATTCGGTAATGAGTGTATGGTTAATAAAATAAGTGAGGTTTAGTTGGAGTGGAAAATAAGTATTATAATTTTGATCCATCAGTAGATACGGATGAGCGCACGAACTTAGAAATTGAATTACTATTGGAAGCGGTATTTAAACTATCAGGATTTGATTTTCGCCAATATGCTCGCACATCTATTTATAGAAGGATTTGTAATCGAATGCAGCTCTCTAATATCCCAACCATTTCAAAATTAATTGAAAAAGTAATTCACGAGGAAGGGGTTTTAGAACAGTTATTAAATGATTTCTCAATTAATGTAACTGAGATGTTCCGTAACCCTGCCTTTTTTAAAGCGCTTAGAGAGCATGTTATTCCTGAATTAAAAAAGCATCCCGAAATTAGAATTTGGCATGCTGGATGCGCAACTGGTGAAGAAGTATTATCAATGTCCATCTTACTTCACGAAGAAGGATTAAGTGAAAAGTCGGTTATTTACGCAACAGATATGAATACAAATGTGTTAGAAAAAGCAAAACAAGGTATCCTCCCGTTAAATAAAATGCAAACTTATACGAAAAACTATTTACAAGCTGGCGGTACACAAGCGTTTTCTAACTATTATTCAACAGATAATCGTTTTGCTTATTTTAATCCATCACTTTTACAAAACATTATTTTTGCACAGCATAATTTAGTAACCGATCAATCTTTTAACGAGTTTCATATTATACTTTGTCGTAACGTTTTAATTTACTTTACAAGTAAACTTCAAAATCAAGTGCAGCAACTATTTTATGAAAGCTTAGGTCACAATGGTTTTCTATGTTTAGGGAATAAAGAAACTCTTCGTTTTTCAAATATAATGCCGCATTATACTCAATTTAATCCTAGCGAACAAATTTATCAAAAAATACAATAAAAAGCGTATGAAATCCTCTATTTGGATTTCATACGCTTTTTATTTCGCATTCGTTTGTATCATAATGAGACACATATCATCTGATTGCGCTTTCTTTTGTTCTTCCTTGTAAAACCCTTCTATCTCGCCTTCTAAATCTCCCCATTTTCTTTCTGTAAAAGTACGTAATTTCTCTTCAGCCTCAAATTCATCATTTGCAATTGCTTCAAGAACACCATCTGTAAATAATACGATTTGAGCATTTTTCTCAAAAGGTATAACTGTCTTTTCAACTTTTATTTCATCAAAAAATCCTACCGCACAACTCCCGCGATCTAGTTCAACTACATTTGTTTCATCAACTAAAACATATCCAGAAGGATGCCCTGCATTGACATATTCAACTGTTCTATCTTCTGTATTAACAACTAAGTATATGGCCGTAAAATAATAGGGAATATTATCATTTTCATTATGTAAAAGGGTCATATATTTATTTAATTCTTTAATAACGAGTTCAGGATCAATTAAACATTTAATCGTTTCACGTAATACAGACGAAATAAACATACAAACTAATGAAGCAGATACACCATGTCCCATCACATCTAATAATATAATACCGTAGCGATTTTCATCGATTTTATACCAATAATACATATCTCCAGCTAGTTTAAATGAGGGCAAGTAACTTGCTTCAATTTTTATATGATCTTCTCTTAATGGGCTACTTAATAAATTTCTTTGTACTTGCGTAGCTAAATCTAGTTCATTCCGAAGATTTTCTTCTTGCTCTTTATGCCAATTTAATTCTGATTTCAAGCGTAACGCTACACGCATACGTGCTAATAGTTCAACTTTATTTATAGGTTTCGTAATATAATCCATTGCCCCCATATCAAGAGCTTCGGCCAATTTATTTGCATCCTCTAAAGCTGTAACAAAAATAATAGGGATATCTTTAAACTTCTCCTCTTTTTGTAATCGCCTACAAACTTCAAGTCCATCAATTTCAGGCATCATAATATCTAATAATATTAAATCAATTTCATTATGCCTGGAAGAATCTTTTCCAAACTGTATGTATTCGAAGAGCTCTTGTGCAGAATTGAGCGATACAAGATCATGATATCCGGCTTGTTTTAAAATCTTCTCAATTACAAATATGTTAACCGGATTATCATCAACAATTAAAATGGACACAAGTTATTTCCCCTTTTCTTATTTAAAATGTAAATCTATTATTATTTTCTATTTTTCTAGTATTACATACTCAGTTACAAAATGAAAATTTCTTACTCAAACATATTTATACAACAAAAGAACAAACCCCTAGAAATAGGAATTTGTTCTTTCACTCTATAAATTTCTACTTTTAATTTAACACCATTGCTTTATCATTTAAAAGACGATCTAATTCTTCCATATGATTAGTTTCATCTGCAATCATATCTTCTAGCTTTACAACTAACTCTGTCATATTTAATTTCGCTGCCTGTTCTTTTCTCGTTTCATAACGCTTAATTGTTTCATATTCTGATTGTCTAGCGGATTCTAACATTTCTCTAACATCTTCTACTTGTTTCACTGGTAAAGGGATCGTAGTGGGGGTACCACCTAGCGTCTTAATTTTCTCCGCTAAATATAGGGCATGTCCTTGTTCATCACTAATTTCAGATTCAAAGAAAGGCTTTAACACTTGTCTATATATACCAGAAACTGTAGCTGCATTATGGTTATACATAATAATTGCTGCGTATTCTCCTGCTAAATCTTCATTCAATCCTTCGATTAGTTCTTTCACATCGTGTGACATTTTCATATCTCCTCCTATACTTAATAAGTACCCCTTTTCTCATGTTTTAAACATCATTATTTTTAATTTTTATGTATCTAAAAATGCGGCTTGCTTCAATTTACTTATCGCTTGTCTTTTAATACGAGAAACGTGCATTTGTGAAATACCTAACCGTTCCCCTGTATCTTTTTGATTTAAACTTTCTCCAAATATATAATGAATAACACTCTTTTCCGTGTCATTTAATACGTTAAAAATATCCTTTAAAACGAGACGCCTTTCTGTCTCTTCATATCCTTGCTCTACTTCACCTACAGATTCAATTCTCGCTACCGAACTACCATCAGATGCATTTTCAACTACATCATCTAAGGAAGATACTCGATAATTATTTTTCGCATCCATAATCTCTAGAACTTCCTCTTCCGATAGTCCTAAATGATTTGCGATTTCTATAATCTTCGGCGAACGTTGCAGGTGATCTGTTAACTCCTCTATCGCAAGTTTAATTTTTCCGCCTAAATCTTTAATTCGCCTTGGAACGTGAATGCCCCAAGTTTTATCGCGTAAATACTTCTTTATTTCCCCTACTATCGTAGGTATTGCAAAAGGCTCAAAAGCATTCCCTATCGAATAATCATACCTTCTTATTGCACCTAAGAGCCCTAACATGCCTACTTGTATAATATCCTCATGCATCGGCCCGCCTTTTGAATAGCGATATGCAATGGAATATACGAGATTTTTATAATGATCAACTAACCTTTCCTGCGCTTCATTACATTGGTTTTGTTGGAAGTCTGCAATTAGTTTAATAACGTCTTCTTTAGTAAGATTCGTAGGTTGAGATTGGATTTCCATCATTCTCCACCTGCTCTCTTTGTATATATTTTGTCATTAAAACCGTCATGCCCTCATCATGCATGATTTGTATATCATCCATTAACGTATTGATTAAATATAAACCTAAACCATTTTCCGGCAAATGTTCTACTGGTTTACTAATATCATACGGACCAACTTTTCTTTTTAAGTTATTAAAATCAAAGCTAACCCCATTATCCGCAACCATAATTTCTAATCGATCTTCATATAGCCCAAAGACAATTGTAATTTCTCCAACGTCTTCTTTGTATGCATGTTGTACAATGTTTGTACACGCCTCACTAATAGCAATTTTCATATCTTCTATATCGTCATAAGCAAAGCCTATTCGATTCGCAACACCAGCCATTGTTAAACGAATAATAGCCACATATTCTGCCTTTGCAGGAATTTTCATTTCTATCTTTTCAAATCTCTCCATCATCCCTAGTCACCTTCTTTCTACTTTTTCAAAATCGGAATTCAAATTTAATATTTCTGTTAACCCTGTAATATCAAATAATCTTTTTAACCTTTTAGATACACCGATAAACTCTAGTTTTCCATCATTTTTCTTAACCGCTTTTAATAGCGCTATAAAAACACCTAAACCGGTGCTATCCATATAATCTACGTTATGAAAATCTACTACAATATGAACCTCTTTTTCGCTTGTAATAGGCATTACCTTATTTTTCAAATCTGATGCCGTATACGCATCAATTTCACCATTAAGTTGTACCGTATAACCTACATCATTTTGCAAAATATTTATTTCCAAATTCATCATTTCCGCCCCCTTATCTCGAACTTTTACTATTTAATTACCCATAAAAATTAGTTTTAAACATATTTTTTTATTTTTATTATAAATAAAGTGAAACTTTAATCAGTGGGGGTTTTCTTCATCCCCCACTGATTATTAGTTGAACCAATCGGACTTTTATGGGCAGTTGATCCCCCACCTAATTTCTTTGCTCTGCTAAATTTTGAGGTGGGGGTCTTACTGCCCGTTAAAGCGGGATAAATTTTCTACACCTTTCTCAGCTTAACACGTAAAAAATACTACCAAATGTTTAAACCTTATAAATTTGTGTATATATAATGTATAAACATTATTTTTAGGGGGATCTATCTATGGAAGAGCACAGCTTTAAAAAGGGAGATTTTGTTCAATTTTCTTATCGACACGATCATGCTACAAAATTAGTTGGTTCCATTATTAATATACTAACGAATACAATTGTAGTGGATATAGGTAATAACGAGGACTTATCTCATATAGAACCAAGGCAGGTCGTAAGAATAAATAATTGTAAAAAAGTAACGATGGTTTAATACATAATAGAAATTGTAATTTCAATGAGTGGGGGCCTTCATCCCCCGCTCATTCCTATGTAGATTACATTAAAAAAGCATCCAAATTAGTTTAATTGGATGCTTTTTTATGTATATTTATCACTCTATTAACCTTATAGCTATATATAAAAAACTTAAGATTACTATTCATGATCATACTTACGCTTTCCGCAGCATTCTAGAGAAAAATGTTACGATTAAAATAAAGACGATTGCACCTAATAACGCTGGAAGAACAAAGATGCCTCCCCATTCAGGACCCCAATGACCAAATAATGCACTACCTACCCAAGATCCGATTAATCCGGCAATCACATTACCAACTATACCTAAAGGAAAGTCTTTTCCCGTAATCATTCCAGCTAACGCACCAATAAGTCCACCTACAATACACGTAATAATAAGTCCCACAATTAAACCTCCTATATTGTTTTTATATTTGATTTATCAAGCTTTGGTATGTAACCAAAGCTTGATAATCATGTATTATTCTTTATTATCCAATCCATCACTTATCTTTTGTTTCACTTTTCCGACTTTTTCTTTTATCGTTCCCTTCGTCTTCTCCCACTTCCCTTCATTTTTCAACTCTCTATCTTCTGTAACTTCACCAATTCCTTCTTTTACTTGTCCCTTTGTCTTTTCAACTTTACCCGTAATTTGTTCTTTTAGCCCGCTCTCACTTATATTTCCCATCTCCTTTTCGTAATAGATTTATAGATGTAAAGGATATAAATTTAAATAGAATACATGCATCTTCTTTCTTGTAACCATTCACCGACTCTTTCTAAATCCTTAACGAATAACAAGATTTTTCCTTCATCCAGCTTTTCTTCATAAAAGTTCGCTTCTTCCTCATTAAGCCCTAATTCCTGCATCTTATTTCTTAACTGATCTCCCGTTTTTTGAAAGACATTAATAATGCTTGTCCCAAGTCCTTCCTCTTTTATTCCAATCGTGTTCACGTCTGCATTATCTGCGATTCTATCTGTCCTCTCTTTCTCATGTGTTAACACGTAAATATCTTTTTGTTCTATTCCTTTCTTCACTAGATCATTCGCCGCATTCATGACCTCTTTCTCCGTAATAAATTCATATACAAAAGGTTTACTATACTTCGTTTCCATCTTTAACTTCCTCCTTTAAAATGAATTATTTGTTATATTATATGTAGTACACCTATTTTCGAAATGTTAAACATAAAATCTAAAAAAATATCTAAATTTTGTTTTTGATAGAGAAAGAATAGCGTGATTTACCACTTCAACACACCTCACCCACCTTACAATAACTACCTAAATTAACAGAAAATTGTTATAATTAAATTGAGGAGGGATACTATGAAAAAAATCATATCTATATGCGCTCTAACCGCTCTATCTTTCAATTTAATAGGTTGTACAAGCACCTCGGCTACAGATAAAGCTTCACAAGTTAAGCAAGAACATACACAATATACCTTTCAATTAAACTCCGCAAATATTTCAGACATTGAAATACTAAAAACAACAAATCATACTACTTCCAAATCTCAAACAGATAATAAAGAAATGATAAAATCTATCGTTTCAGCCGTTCAAAATGGAACACCTAAAACTATCACTTTAGATCAAAAAAAGAGAGAATCTGCACATTCTACTATTACCGTTACATATAAAGATGACGCAAAAGAAGAATTTCTTGTTTGGGTTGATAATAAGGAACAAATTACAATTGCTAAAGATGAGAAGAAAGATAAGGTAGAAGGTGTGATAGTAAATATTAAAGATGCTAAAATGATGAAGGCTTTCTTTTAAAATTCTAGTTAACGTTAAAAAAAGAGTAGGATTACACCCTACTCTTTTGTTTAATCATGCTCAATAAATAGACCTTTATAAAATCTATTTAAGGTCTAATTTTGCTAAATCATGTTGTAAAACATTATTTCCTTCTTGTGGGTTAAATACGATTGCACTAAGACCAAAAACATTCGTAACAACATCTCTATCTTTCGGACGAATGATTCTTACTTCATAAGCAAAAAGTGCTGGAGGAAGAGCTGCTGAACGAAAAGTAACATATCGATTAGGTGGCAATGTTTGTGTTGAAGGGTCTATTAATGGTAATAATACCGGAGAACCTGATGACCAATCAAACATTTCAACTGTTACTCTACGAGTATCATCTGGATCAACATTCATAGCTTCAACAGTAAGAAATAACGTAGCGGAGTGTCTACGTAATACACCCGTTGATAAAGTTTCATTATGATGTTCAAAGCATTTTTTTGGAGGGTGACCATAGCCATAACTCATACCAATTCCCCCCTTTCATTTACAATTAAGGACAAGTATTCCTTATAATATATAATGCTATTATTCTTTTATTGAAAGGTATAAAAGCGGATTTCTATCTATATTATTAGATATTTTATTTTTCATTTATTCGCTCTTAAATAATAAAGTGAAACTTTATTCCAAACAATATTGCTATTGCACCAAAGTAAAACAAACTGGACAACCTAGATTTCAAACTGTAAGATTAGATGTTGGTGAAATCGGGCAGCAAAGTATATATAGAAAATAGGTGTTATTTTTGAAAATCAATAAAAAATTTGAACCGATAATTTTTAATTTCTTTATGATTTTAGGTATATCTAGTATTATCTCTTTCGTCATGGTTTCAATGAATGTTGGATATACAGCTTTATTTCTCAAATCATGGATAAAAACATGGGCAATTGCTTTCGTACTTGCATTTTTAGCTTCTAAATTACTACCCTTTGTAGTGAAAAGGATAATGAAAATATTCACTTTTGTTGAGAATGATGCTTAAGAATAAAGTGATGTACTGCGTAGGTTTATTCCAATTAAAAAAGTTTATTATCACAAAAACTTAACCTAGTAAAATGTTTCAAATCGAAGGAAGACACCTTAAAGGTTGTCTTTTCTTTATAAGTAAAAAAAGCCCGCCTATTTCCGTAGGCGGGCTTTATCTTTATTACACAATACGAAAGTATACTCTCTTTTTCACTGAAATTTCATGTAATTATACATATTCATAAAAATACATGTTTTAATGGACTTTATCTATATACTCATGGCAGTAATCCATTGAAAATGTATCTTCTTGAAAGCAAAACTCTCTTTTAGAAAAAAAAAAGACACCCTAAAGTTCATTCCTCCGACTTGAACCTCTTTAATTTTAATAATATGTATTGGACTCTTATCTAAAAAATAATCTAATGTATTCCAATAAGAGAAAGATAATGATAAAATAAAAGTGCAACAAGATGTTGCTTAGTTTTTAAATTTTATGGGAATAACACAAAAGCTAGGTTTGGTCGCCAAGTTTTTTCATTCCTATCGGTCATGAAATACCCCGGTTGGTCGCTGGGGTATTTCTTTTTTATTAACGTATATATAGGTCTATTATGGACAAAATAAAATATAATCTTAGTAGAAGATAGAACACTGACATCTTTGCCGCTTCTAAATCACTTTGGTCTTGTGCGAAGAAAGTATGGTCAGTACTTTCAGCTCAGTGTTCGATCTACTTTAGTTTTTGAGTTGAGTGTTGCTAATCATAGCAGCACTTTTTTACATTCCAATTTGTTCTTTGATGAATTGAATTATATGTTTTACAAACTGGCTTTGCGTGAAGAAGTAATGAATATTTCTCAGTACTGTCGTCCACGATGCTAGATTACTTACGAAAGACTGGGATTCTGTCTTTTTGGTCGCCTTTTTTTTACGTTTTTTCATTCCTGTCCCTCCCTTCATAAGGGAAGGGCAAAGATGGCACATTTTATATTTTAAAGAGTTATATAGAAGAGGACAAGCTATTCATTAGCAAAATAAAGAAAAGACACCCTAAGGTGCCTTCCTCCGACTTGAACCACTTTAATTTTAATAATATGTATTACACTCCCATCCAACTATTATTTTACTATGTTAAGTTATTTTTGTTTATTGAGAAATACAATAATTTATTTATGTTGGTCGTCTGTATGGTCCATGCAGCGATTAACAAGAGGACAATAGCAGTGATGACACCTAAAAGTCATTGCTTGAGCTGATGGCTAGAAACATAAGCGTTACTGTGTATTTATGAAATTTCATTATAAGCAACCTCCTAGTGGAACTACACATTGGTAGAAAAATATATATACTTCTTTCTACTTGATAAGTTCTTATTTTAATCATATATAAAAGGAAATGAAACCGGCTATAACAATCAATGGAAGGATTACTGCGAGTTTATTTTTTAGAGGGACACGCTTGTCTGGGACGCCGGGGTGGATAACAAAAGCTAGTAAAACAATTACTCCAATAATACCTAAAAGTGTATGAATGATGATCATCCTCCTAAGTAATATTATTATTAAAATTATATCACATTCAAATGTTTATAAAGTAAATATTTTACAATATAACCTAGATGTTGCATTTTTAAATTCAAAAAAGCCCCTCAAAGCATCAGCTTTAAGAGACCCCATCCTATCATCTTCTCTCTTCATACAATCGATTCGCTTTATACGAGCAAACGAAAAACATACATGTCGCAACGGGGATAAATGTCAAAAAAAGTCCTCTCATTAATGCAAATGGCGTTTCAAATAAGAATGACCATAGAAATGATACACCTTGCTTATCCCATAATCCTGGCGTCAAGTATAGTTCTTTCGGATTTACAAAGGCTCCTAAATTCATTGTATTACTATACATAAATAAAAATAATATTGGCAAATAACAGATCGCTAATTCTAAAAATGTTTTAGATAGACGCTTATACTTCCCTGCTCGTGACATTGGATCTGAAAAAATGTCATCTTCACTTGCTCATCAAGAGATTTTTTTTCAGTTTCTAACACACTCATATCACTTTTCAACTTTTGCGTTTCTTCAAAATGTTCATCTACTAATTTATTATATTCTTTCTCAGAGTACATTTTTTCACTAGTTGATGTCGTTTTCTCTTTCGTAACAACTACATTAATAATTACAAATAAGGCTACAATTCCTATTAACGCACCGAAAATCTTCTTTTTGTTCATGATTAATCCTCCAAAATGTAAAATTTCAAAAATTATCATAACAGACCAATTCGCTTTCCCCTGTCATATTTTATCGAATTAATACAATAAAAAAAGCATCTGAAACAGATGCTTTTTCTCACTCTTAATACGTAAACGTAATCGTCACTAAAGAATACCCTTCTTTCGCATTGTAAGGCTCCGCTTTATAAGAAACTCGATTTGCCCCTTGCGGATAATCGAGTTCGCCAATTGCCTTTTTCACATCTTGCAGTGCACCATTCATTGATTGCTGGTATAGCACTTCAATTTTCTCTGGTTTTGCACTATAGCGTTGCTGCATTTTATTTTTTAATTCGGTATAGTTATTTGCGATATATTCATTTCCTAAATAGTTTAACTTTGTATCTTTTAATATTTGTTGATATGCAGGCGTTTTCGTACTACCTGCCGCAATTTTGTTTGTCAGTGTACTATAATAATTCGTTGTAGCTTGCGGGTAGTCTCCGCGGTTCCACTCATGATTTCTTGCGATTTGTTCATCTGATAAATTGAAATACGAATACGTGACGCGGCCCTGCTCATCTGGCACTGGATCATCGAATGTTGTATCAAGGTGATACCATTTGTTTTCGATTTTCACTAAATTCCAAGCATGAGGTTGTCCGTCCCCAGTTCCTGTCACAAAATGATTTTCAATTCCTGCTTCTTTTAATAATTGATAAGTTAATAGTGCGTAACCTTGGCAAACCGCAGAACGATTTACAAGTGCTTCATATGCTGTGTAAGCTTTATAAGACGTATCATAAGAAACATGCTTTACTACGTAATCATGAATCGCCTTCACTTTTTCATGATCATCCATTCCAACTTGAGTAATAGAAGAAACGATTGCTTTCGCTTGTTTCATGACATATTCCGTCTGTTCTTTCGTTTCACGATATGTAATCTTAAGCGTAAACGTATAATTTCCAGGTGATCCAGAAAGTCCATATGAAACATTCGATCTATTATTATTTGTATACTCATTTTTACTTGCAACTTCTTTATATGCGTTAAAAAGTGTATTCATCACTTCTTCTGTATTATTATTTTTCGTTTTATATGGAAGTGTAATATTTGTCTCGTATGTATTAATACGCTTTTGTACTTCCTCTTTAAAAGCTGTTAATAATGCCGCATCTCCTGTGTCTTTCACATCGGCATTTTTATATTTCAAAGTTTTATATAAAAACTGCGCATACTGTTCACGTGTTACTGTGCCATACGGTTCAAAATTCCCGTTCCCTGTGCCATCTGCGATTCCATTTGACTGCACCGCACTAATTGCATTTTCTGCCCAAAATGGATTTGGAACATCCTTAAAGGTATGTTTTTGTTTTGCCGAAAGATGGAAAGCATTTGTAAGAATTTGTGCCATTTCCGCACGACTCACAGAAGCTTTCGGTCTAAATTGGCCATTTTCATCACCTTTAAAAACTCCTAAATTCGTTAAAGTTAACACCTCTTCTGGGAACATTGTAGAACTTTGATTAATATCACCGTAAGGATTTTTAAACGTAGATCCATCCTTTAATACGTAACGAGTTCCATCATTACTAAACGAACCGCCTTGTTTATTCGGTACTAACACTCGATAAATTAAAGCCGCAACTTGCTCCCTTGTCGCAACATCTCCAAAACCAAATATCCCATTTCCATAACCGGAAATAATATTTTTACTCGCTAAATCTTTAATCGCAGGATATGACCAATGTGATGTCGGCACATCAGAAAAAACACCCACTTCAGCAGCTTTTACATCGCTGCCATTTGTATATAACAACGCACCACCAATAAGTGATAATGATGTAATTGATTTTAATAGTTTTGTATACATAATGTCTTCTCCCAATACGTTCTCTATTTTTGTTGGTTTATGTCGAAAAATCTAAAAATATGACAAAATATATTATACAATTAAAAGTTTTTGAGGGATATATTGAATTTTAAAATATGCAAAAATTCATATTGTTATAATGATTCATAGTGATATTATGTTATTTTACTTGCGAATATATAAATAAAAAAACGCTCATTTGAGTGTTTCATCTATATACCCAATCATTACTTTTTCTTCACTTAGAGCTCTTCTTCGGTAATAATCCTTCGATCTAACAACTCTTTATACTTCAATATTTCTTCAGCCCCACGGCTCTCCATGCGTATATTGTATAACACTTGTTGTATTAAACTTTGATTGTTCCGTTGAAACATTTACTCCATTTAGAGATAATTCTATTGAATTTTTCACTACTAATCACAAAAATATCTTATAATCTTTATATAACAAATTAATGTATTAGGAGTAGATAAAATGCCAGTTACACTCGAACTTATTCTTTTCATTCTTATAGCAATTAGTGCTGTTGGCTATTTAATAAAAGAATTTCAAAAAACTAGGAAACGAACACTTGGAATTTCACTAGAATTTTTAGTTCTTTTCTGGTCAATATGGAGAATATCAACTATCATAATCTAATTTATAAAACATGAATTCCTTCGAATGAAGTGAAACTCTAATCAGCGGGGGGGTTATAGGATAAATTTACCGGTATTTTTACCACAACATTCATGTTAAAATCCCTTGTGAGTACGACATAACTCGACCTTATGAAGCTCCGCAGCTTTTATCGCGGAGCTTTTTTTATTTAAAATAACTATTTTGTTCACTTTTTTGATACATTTACGAAACATTCATATGTTACGTTATATAAGTCCTTTTTTAAATCATATTCATTCTAGCAAAAAGTCCTAGTCCCCCTAGGACTTTTTGCATTCAAATAATGAGTTGTCTTTTTTCTCAATAACCGAAACTATTTAACGTGGTAAAATAATAATTGGACTGGCATCCAATACCATATTACAATGGAGCAAATCGCAAGAAGGCACCTTAGGGTGTCTTTTTTATAGAGAATCGGTTTAAAAACTACAAATAAAAGAACCTCAATAAATGAGGTTCAAAAAATCTACTATTTTAAATTACCTTCGTAAAAAGCAACTCCATTTTGAACATGTTTTAAGTACCACGTAATCGTCCCGCCACAAACATTTTCATTAAAACTATTAGCATATACTCCATTTGAGTAATAAAGAGTTCTTTTGAATTTACCATTAGAATACTCATAAGGAATTGAGCATGTTGCTTGCTTCGGAGAGCTCACAGCTTTTTGCGTATCAGCTGAAGCTGCCCCAATTCCTCCTGTTAATGCAATACCTGTTGCCAATAGCCCTACTACTAATTTCTTGAACATAATAAATCCCCCTTTAATAGTTTTTATAGCTTACAACTTAAATGTATCATTTTTGTAATTTATGTAAATATCTTGAATATGTAGAAATATTTATTTAATTATTAGTAATATTAGGATTTTATTTTATCAAATGGAAAATAGAGGAATTAGAGAAGCATGTGAAAATACAGATAGGTTTATATTAAACGAATGTGGTCCAAGTCGGCGTAAGGCACCTTAGGGTGTCTTTTTTGTACATAAAAAAATCTCACCATTTTATCGAAACGATAAGCCCTTTAAAACAATAATTGCAACTATATTAATTTTACATTACATTAAGGTTAGAGAATGTTCTTATATTAATAAAGTGCTAAATAGTAGGTGGCAAAATGGAATTTAACGATTTGGGTATTACCATTAAAGAACTTAGAATTAAAAAAAATATATCACAATCCGAATTATGTCATGGAATATGTTCACAAAGTCAAATTAGCAAGATTGAAAAAGGTATGATTTATCCATCTAGTATATTGTTATATCAATTATCAGAAAGACTTGGTATTGATCCGAATAACATATTTGCACTAACTCAAAACAAAAGATTAAAATATGTAGAAAATGTAAAATACGTAATAAAAGATTGCTTAAAGCAAAAACAATATAAAGAACTTTATGAAATAGTAAAAAAAGAGAAAAACTTAAATAATTTTCAAACAAAAGATGAGAAACAATTTCTAATGTGGCATGAAGCAATTGCTATATTTATGGTGGATAAATCAATAAAAACTGCTTTAGATTTTTTAAATAATGCATTAAAACTGACTTTAACTAATTCTGATTTTTTATCAGAAAGAGAAATAGATATTATGCAATCAATGGCTATATTTTATGCGGAAAATAAAGAATATGAAAAAAGTATTAATATATTAAAAAGATGTTTAACTAATTTTAATAAGTTAGATTTTCCTAGAGATAAAGAAATTAAATTAAAAATCATGTTAAATTTAGCAAAATGTTTAGACTTCACATATCAACATGAAGAGGCAATAAAATACCTTGATAAGGGCATCAAATTAGCAATTAATCTAAATACTTTATACCTATTAGGTGAACTATTCTATTTAAAAGGTCAGTATTTATTAAAAATGAAACAACATAATGTAGAAGATGTTATTTATAACTGGAAAAAAGCATTGTTTATATTTGAACTAACAGAAAAAGAATATTATACAAAAACGCTACCAGATCAACTTATTGAAATACAAAGTAAAACACACTCATAATTTCGTAAAAACTACTTACAAATCCCACAGAAAAAATCCTTATAGCTTTTAAACTTAGATCGATAATATTAAAATAATTTAAGTCGGCGGAAGGCACCTTTTGGTGTCTTTTCTTTATTTTTACAAGGACCTGCTCAATTAATTCTTAAAAACATAATAGGGAATATTGTTTTATTTATCTCATTTTCATTCATGCTATATATAAAATTCTTTAATAAATCCACCTCAAATACTAGTTCCTTTTATAAGCCGTTTGTTTTGATGTAGATGACATTATTTTCAATACAATAGAATGAATTATGGGAACATATTTAGCAATATATATCAAAAAACATATTAAAAAAACCCTTCACCTTAAGGCA
The DNA here is from genome assembly GCF_051915685.1 of Bacillus cereus group sp. MYBK5-2. Taxonomy (NCBI): domain Bacteria; kingdom Bacillati; phylum Bacillota; class Bacilli; order Caryophanales; family Bacillaceae; genus Bacillus; species Bacillus cereus group sp. MYBK5-2. Next base: position 246,302 of record NZ_JBQAFE010000001.1, on the reverse strand, counting down.
GAAGGGATCTTCTAATTTCTATTTCAAACTACCCGAAATCTCCGTAAAGGTACCCCAAGCGCATATGCACCTGCATCTGAATATCCTAAACTTCTTTCACCAATAGATTGTATGCCGTGAAATGCTACTTGTAACATTTCAATTCAGATATACGACAGTAAAGAATACATTATCACGGTGTCAGCAAGCAAAAGTGTATTCTGCATTTCTGAAAACAGTAGATGGCAGATTATGACCTACTGAATCTGCTAAGAAAGAATATACAAGAACATCCTTAACATCCTCTCTATTTCCACTAATGATGACATCAAGGAAATCTTCTACTTGGAATTCTGGAGTAAACAACACAATCTTAGTTGTTCTGTTTGGTTCTAAAGAAACAAAAGTACGAGAGATTTCAACTAATTCATTTTGAGTTGGGAAAAAGGTGTTTCGACTTCTCTTAACAGTTACCGTTACATTACTAGTATGACAGCGTGAATCATTGTTTAACATAATGTTGAGAGCAGTTGGAATAATCCCATTTTCAGAAACTGGAACTCGAAACACTCCAGTAGATTTATGAGCCATATAATCACATCCTTCCAAAATAAAATATATTTACAATATATTAAATGCAAAAAACGTTCATTTTGATATGGACAAATTACATGATTAATATATCTATAATAACCCTCGGTATTACTAAGCCAATGTTTTAAAAGATTAACAAATAATTACCTCTGCAAATTTAGAAAATATCTACACTTTTTACAAGCATTATTACAATTAGATAAACTAAAGCAATATCCCATTAACAAAGGGACTCCATAATTGGAGTCCCTTTGTTAATGAGATATTAAAAATGATCAGCATGTGAGTATTGTATAATTTCTTCCTTTTTTAGAGCATGTTGTGTATCACCTGTATTGTTACTAAATGATAATACTATCACTAATCCTAACGTCGCTAATACAAGCTTCTTCATTATTTTAACGCCCCTTTGCTTAGTAATTTTTGTTTCGCTTCGTAACATACATCGAAATAATCACTAACTTTTTCATGCTTATTCAATTTGCGGAAGCGAACCGCTAATACTTCTTCATATTGCCTTCTGGCTTCATTATAGTTACTAAACATTAAAGCATGTTCTGCTTTAAAAGAATGATAGTAATAAGCTGTGAGTGTATCTGTCGATTCATCAATTGTATCAATTGCTTCAAAACTATCTTTTCGAATACTCACTCGATCAGTTAGCATTCTATATTTTAGGTCTAGTAAAGAATAATATAATAATAAATTTTGATTTTCTTTTTCTTCTGCATGTTTAATCTGTTCAATTTTTTCATCTATTTCTTTCTTTAATTCAGTTGCTTTTATAATTTGCTGCGACAACATCATTTGATAAAAATCATTAAGTTGTTGCATAACTGCTTCATGCATTAAAATATTTGTGCTCATATCACTACGTCCTCCTCAACTACTTCTATTCGCCTAAACATTACCATAATTCTGTAAATTATATAATAGTTCAACCTCTAATTGTAAATTGATAAAAAATTAACGGAATATTCTTAATATAGAAAGGAGATTGGCTAACAAATGGTTACTGTATAAAAAATAAAAAACTTGTCATATTGCTTGTATCATATTTGATCTTATATATGGTTCTGTTACAAAGTTTGTTAAGTTAATATAAACTCTAGAAAAAATGAATAAAGATCACCACAGCTGAGCTATCTTTAATCCGGACAATAATATAAACATTCTATTAATTCATATTATTAATAAAGAAATACTTAAATATTCCATTTTTTCTAAAAGTGTATTATACTGTAAATTGCCGAGGGACATATTTTAGTATTTTCTGGTAACTATTCAATTTGTTAGGTTGTTATTAGTATTACGGTAACGAAAACCTTATATTTCCCCTTGAAGATAAAGCATTAGCAGCAATTACATCGAGATATCATAATAATAATTATTTTCTTAATAATATCACGGAATTATAATCCAGAAAATTCTAATCATTAACTGATATAAAGTGCTAAATAAAATATTTAGACAATTGAAGTCCAACAACGATTAGAAGATATATATTAGAAAAGGAATTTTGGGAGATCTTATCCTATATAACTAATACATATAGTGTTGTATCTTTAAATCAATAAATTTTTCGATAAGCTAGTTAATAGATTATTGAATTTAATCTTTTGATAGAGTTAAAAAAATCAACTTTATATTCTAATTTAGAAATTACTAGGTGGTGTCGGTAGTGTTTGAGTACCTTTTAGTTAAAGCTTTATTTACTATTTTCTTAATTAGCCTAATCGTGTTAATCAGTGTAATATGGACTAAAATAGAAAAAATTATGGACGAGACTGTATTTAAAAACGTTTCTGAAAAAACCAGATATGTAGTAACTATGATAATTGTTATGGTGGGAGAATTTGTTCTCATAGTCATTACTTCATTAAATTGGAAAGCTTCAATTATTGACACACTCTTTTTTGGTAGTATTATTTTGTTCTGCTGTATATGGCTAATACCTTATTTTGTTAATCAACAACAAAACGTCGCTAAAGTTATGGATAAGCATTTTAGTGGAGGGGTAGATTTAGGTGAAATTCAAGTTCATCGTGCGAAACTTTCTGCATTTAATTTAGGAAGTATTGTATTTTCTATAGTGGGAATTATTATACCTATTTGTTATTATTTTAAATACTTTTTATAACGGTTTATTGGTTCTGTTGGAAAATTTTTTAAAGATATAGTAATAGGTGAGATTACAGATATTTATGTAGAAACAACTTAGATGTATAAGACAATCCATTTGAGCGAAAACAGTAAAATACCCTAAAAAAAGAGACCATATAAGGTCTCTTTTACTTGTATTAATTTAAAAATGATACTCATTTCCAAAACTTCTACTAGGACTTCTTTTTAGCTGCCGCTATTTCTTGTTGAGCCAATACGATAGTACGTTTTGCATCTTGGATTTCTCTTACCATTTCCATAAGGTTATCATCTCTTAATTCTAGCCTTTTTTCTATTCTTTCTTCACGTTCCTTACGATCTTTTATATCATTTTCAATTAATTTATTTCTTTGATCAATGCGATCACCTAATCTTTGTTCCATTTCTAATAATTTTACTTGCTGCACCTTATTAATCTCTTCTATTGTAAATATCCATTCCCCTCTTTTTTTCCTTCTGGCTTATAATATTTTGCTTTTCCTTCTTTAATTAATCCATTCAACACATCACTATTTTTTAATCTATTTAATTTCATGTGTAGATTATCCAGCGTAATCTCCCAACAATCACATGCTTCCCTCGGCGTCATAATTTCATCCAAAGTAAATAACATTCTCTCCATCTCCTATTTCTGTTATTTACAAGTGAAAATCCAGTTTTTCACAGGCTATTTTACAAAATTTTTACAGGAGATATGTTATATCGTGTCGAAGACTTAAATTATAACCATATCTTTTTACTTATATACTTCCATTATCTAGGACCCCCCCCAGTATCCAAGACTAAATTTTACCCATACATCATTTTTTTGATGTAGCTCTTGAATATAAAAACTATTTAATTTTCAAGGAACAATTATTAACTTACAACTTATTATACGAGGAGGGTGTATCATGAAAAAAATATGCTTTGTATTAATTGTCGACGCTGGTATAAATTATGGTTCAATATTTTCTCTACCATTTTTAAGGAATCAGGATGATTTTAAGGAATATTTTTCCAATAATTATGATGTTTCAATTAATTATATTAGGGATAAAGGCTCAGTTGACTATTTGGTAGTTCCCAAACCGTGTCCACCTTTTGATAATGAAAATAATCTTCCAATAATTGAAGTACCAGCAATTTTATTTATGGAAAAGAATTTCGAAAAAATAAAGACTTATATAGACAATTATTTTTCTAATAACTCATAAAGAAAATAAAAGTACAGTAAAAAGAAGTCCGATAAAAAACGAGATTTATGTCCTTCTGTATCACCAAAATCGGTCGTTTTTGGTAATACAAAAAGACACATACTATTATTCTCGAAAACTACAGAAAAATCCCTCCACCTTAAGGCAGAGGGACTTTCCAATTCCTATTTCAAACTACCCGCAATCTCCGTAAAGATAACCCCAAGTGCATGTGCACCTGCATCTGGATATCCTAAGCTTCTTTCGCCAACTGTACCAGCGCGGCCCATGCGAGCTACGATTTCTTTCGTGTACTCTGCTCCTTTGACCGCTGCTTCTGCTCCTTTTTCAAAGGCAGTTTTTACGTCTACTTCGTTTGAGGCGCTATCTAACCAAGAATCTACACATGGAGCAAGTGCGTCAACTAATGTTTTGTCACCAACTACCGCTCCTCTACCGAATGATCTTTCACCGATAGATTGTATGCCTTGCAGTGCTGCTTGCAGTATTTCAGCGAATTCTTTCACTGTTAGCTCACGTTTTTCGCCTGCTGCTTTACTAGCTGCGCGGAATGCACCGCCCCAAATTGGACCAGATGCGCCGCCGCAATGTTCCATAATAATCATAGAACAACCGTCAAGGAATGATCCGATCGTTACGTTCTCTTGTTCTACAATCGAATGCCACTCACGTTTTAACTGCTTAAATCCTTTTGCCACACTCATTCCGAAGTCGCCATCACCAGCATGCGTATCTAGCTCACAGAACGGTACTTCATTTTTAATAATAACGTCGCTCATTTTATCAACGAGATAAATCATGTTGTTTAATGTAATAACATTATTTTTTATCACAGCGTGTTCTTCCGCCGTTTCTAGTTCAAATGAAACTTCCTTCTCTTCTGTCTCTTCAAGTACATTTACGTACTCTACACTTTCAACTGGACCGTCTACTTTAAACGCTGGTGTATTACATTCTTTTGATAGTAATGTTTTTAGCTCTTCATCTAACTTCATTACCGTTAAAGACATACCAGCCATATCAATACTTGTCATATAGTTACCGACAAATACTCTATTAATTTTAATGTTTCTTGCAGCTAGTTCTCTCGTAACGGCGTTGTTAAATAAGTAAAGTTCTTGCAGTGGTGTTCCGCCAAAACCGTTAACTAGAATTGCGATTTCCTCGCCATCTTTTACTCCTAAATCTTTTACAAGATCATTTGTCATACGGTTCGCTAGTTCATCTGCTGACAGCATTTTTTCACGCTTAATTCCTGGTTCGCCGTGAATACCTACGCCGTATTCCATTTCATCTTCCGCAAGTGTGAAAGTAGGTGATCCGCTCGCTGGAACTGTACAAGACGTTAATGCTAAACCGATTGTGCGCACGTTAGCCGCTGCTTTTTCTGCTACAGCTTTCACCGCTCCTAAATTCATACCTTCTTCCGCTGCTGCGCCAGCAATTTTATGAACTAAAATAACTCCCGCAACGCCGCGGCGTCCTACTGTGTACAGACTATCTTCTACCGCAATATCATCGTCCACCTTTACGTAGTCGACTTCAATTCCATCTTCCGTCGCTAAATGCGCACCGTTTTTGAAATTCATAATATCGCCGCTATAATTTTTAATAATTAATAACGTACCTTTTTTACTAGCTGTTTCTTTAATCGCTTGGTATACCTGAATTTGTGAAGGTGACGCAAACACATCTCCGCACACTGCCGCATCTAACATTCCTTTTCCAACTAATCCTGCATGTGCCGGCTCGTGACCACTACCGCCTCCACTAATTAACGTTACTTTATTTTCGTTCATTTCTTTCTTCTTAATTACTTTATATTTTTTCAAAAGCTCAAGCTCTGGATGAGCCATAACCATTCCGTTACACATTTCCATTACTAATGTTTCTGGTTTGTTTATAATCTTTTTCATTGTAGTTCTCCCTCAATTCCTTTAATATATTGTGATATATTTGAAATCTTCTTCTTACTACTCATGTTAAAATGAAAGCGTTTTATAGTAAACGGACAAAATGGACAATCTGTCTAAAGACACCGCTCTCATTTATAGATAGGATTTTTATATTACTAACATTCTAGGGATGATTCAGATGACCTCTTCTATAATTTCTAAAAAGATAATCGCGAACTCATTGAAATATTTAATGGAAACAGAGTCGTTTCATAAAATATCAGTGAGCGATATTATGTTACACTGTCAAATGCGTAGGCAAACTTTTTATTATCATTTTAAAGATAAATTTGAACTATTAAGCTGGATTTATAGAGAAGAAACGAAAGAAAATATTATAGACTTTCTCGATTATGAAAAATGGGAAAACATTTTTGATTTATTATTTGATTACTTTTATGAAAATCAAAAATTTTACCGAAATGCTTTTAAAGTTATTGAGCAAAACTCGTTTAATCACTATTTATTTGAGCATACGAAAAACTTATATATGAAGATTATTGATGAACTATCTGTAAGCTGTGGATTCAGCCTTTCTGATGAGACAAAAAATACGATTGCCTCTTTTTATAGTCACGGCTTCGTTGGAACGATTAAAGATTGGATTGAAAGTAAGTGCGAAGTAGATCCTTCCATTATGTCTTCTCTTATGAAAAATATGATAAACAATCAATTACTACTATTACTGGAGCAATCAGCAAAGTAATTAAAGGGTGGCAAAAGCAATGAAAAAGATTATGAATGATGTACAAAATATCGTTCAAGATATGCTGCACGGCTTTTATTTTGAACATAACGACAAAGTAAATTACGATGAAACGAATAACATCATTTATGTAAAAGATATCGAAAAAATGAAGCAAGATGTCGCTATTATAAGTGGCGGTGGTAGCGGACATGAACCTGCTGATATTGGCTATGTAGGAAAAGGTATGCTTACAGCCGCAGTAAACGGAAGCATCTTCACTCCGCCTACAGTGGATCAAATTGTAGCGGCAACTCGCCTTATGCCAAAAGATAAAAGTATACTATTCATCATTAAAAACTTTAAAGATGACGTTGAGAACTTTCTTGCGGCTGAGCAGATCGCTAAAGAAGAAGGAAGAAAAATTGACCATATTATCGTAAATGACGACGTTTCAATTGAAGATGATGCTTCTTTTAATAAAAGAAGACGCGGCGTAGCTGGCACCGTTTTCGTTCAAAAAATACTTGGTGTGGCCGCTCTTGAAGGCCATTCTCTAGAAGAACTAACAACACTTGGCCGCTCTATCACTGAAAACTTACACACATTAGGAGTTGCCCTTTCCCCTGCCAACGATCCAGTAAAAGGAAAAGCTTCATTCACATTAAATGACGATGAAGTGTTTTATGGCGTCGGCATCCATGGCGAAAAAGGTTACCGTAAAGAAGCACTATCCTCTTCTGAAATATTAGCGATCGAACTAATGAACAAACTAAAAAGCATTTATCGCTGGAGGAAAGGAGACAACTTCGCTATCCTCATTAATGGACTCGGCGCAACTCCATTAATGGAACAATACATTTTCGCAAACGACATTCGCCGTTTGTGTGAACTTGAAGGATTGCAAGTGACATTCGTAAAGGTTGGTACACTGTTAACTTCTTTAGATATGAAGGGTGTTTCGCTTAGTTTGCTTAAGGTAGAAGATTTGGATTGGGTGAAGTGGTTGAAGGCGGATGTTAGAGTGGGTAATTGGTAAGTAAAAATTATGATGATAAAAGCCTTTAACTATAACAAGTTAAAGGCTTTTTGCAAATTGAAATATCGCTCGAGCGTTCAAAAGAAATTCGTAATTACCTCACTGGATGATGACAGGTCTTCCAAATAAAGCTGGATGATAAATTAACATCGCCCCTACAAATGAACACACTAAACAAAAAATAGCCTCGTATTTTATAACTAGAGAAGAGTTTGTATCCAGCTTTTTTTCCTCTCTTTTATATATCATTTTAAATAATGCTTTATATAATAAATACCCAATAATCGCCCCGAGGGTGTTCGTAAATAAATCATCAATATCTGTAATTCTATTATTTAGTAATTGATTTAACTCAATAGCCAATGAAAAAAAGAATCCCGCGCATACCGTGTTTTTCATTTTTCTAAACTGAGGCCAAATAGTCGGTAATAAAAAACCTAATGGCATAAACAGTACAATATTTAAAAGATACGTCGTACTACCTGCCGTATCAAATAGAGTCAAGTTGATTTGATTTACACGAATCCACGTTTCATATCTACTTATATCCCATACAGTTGCAATCTGCGTCACCTTATACACTAGCGAAAGATAGAACAGAAAAACATACACCCACAAAAAATGCAGAATAGATATAGTTCTTTTCGTTTTAAAATAAAATCCAATTTGAAACACAACACAAAACATAATAGTAAAAAAATAAGTATACAAATAACTCATCAAAACTCCTGTATGCATGTGGAATCCCCTAACTTTACATTTTCATCTATTATTTAGAACATAGTTTAAGAATCGGTACTTTGTTCATATATTTAATCTTCTACTTTGTCTTCGAATATAGGGAATATATTAAAAATAAAAAATCCCCACTTCTTCATTTTCAGTCTCCTCCTTGATGTAACTTGTTTATAGGATAGGAAAAACTTTTAAAATAAAAAGTGGGGTAAATATAAAATTTTTCTTAAATTTTATGTTAGTTTTTATTATTACTCTAATTACTAATCCGCTATTCGTTGTTAGGCAACAGTATGCTTAAACTTAGTTTTCACTTTACTCCTTCTCATCCCTCATACTGTAATACCCCAAATTAATAATAACCAAGAAATACCCACTCATAATTCCAGCAGCAAATGTCCACATGAATTCATGGTGTTCAATTTCATACATAATAATTGCGCCGAGAATTGCGGCTGCGAACCGGTTCATCATTCCGAGCATCGGTGCTTTTTCTTTTTTTACAATGCTATCTCCGAACTTTTCAATACGTCTTCCTAAAATCCAGGCGCAGTACATACTCACCAAAAGGCCAATGCTTATCCCTACGAACTGGGCTGAAAAAGGTGTCAGCAACCATCCCAATAACATTACGCCTAGCAAACAATACATTTGTATGTTGAACGATCTTAATGCCATACGAATCATGTTATTCTCCTTTATCTTTCTCATTGTAATTCCGTATCATCAATCCAATCTCCCAGGCTTCAAGCTTTCAGCTATATCTTTTTTAAAATGAGGGAATTTGATTTTGCTCACCATTAAATAAGCGAGTACACATGTACCAAACGCCACGGAAACTGGATTCTTTAAAAAACATAAAATGAGGAGACACATTGCCGCGAATGGAATGGGCATGCCGATAAAGGTTGGGAGTTTGCTTTGCTGCGTGTTAAATCTCGCAAGCCGAAGCATTCCGCAAATACTATAAGCAAGCGCACATATCATCCCGATAGACTGCAAATCTTTTAACGCGACACTATATGCAAGAATAGACGGTGCCACACCAAAAGTAACTAAATCCGCAAATGAGTCCAACTCTCCACCAATTTCCGAAACAGAATCAAGTTTCCGAGCGACCATACCATCTAAAAAGTCAAACAACATACCCGTAATAATAAAAACTGCTCCCAAATAAATATCGTGAACGAAAACAGCGTAAATAGCTAAAAGTCCACATACAAAATTTGCTATCGTAATCATATTTGGTATGTAACTCATAACACGCTTCTCCTCCTTTCTACTAATTGCTTCATCTACGTTCTTACTCATTACAATTAAGATCCTTCTGTTTTTCTTCCAATATCACTTTATTTATTCTCGTTAACGTCTCGGTCATTTGCTCAAGGGCATTTATATCGATTTTAGAAAAATATTTCTCAATTAATACATCATCTAACTCAGACAACCGCTCTATATACTTACTACCGTTTGGACCAAGTGTAAGAAAATACTCCCGTTTATTATTAGGGTTTACTTGTTTTGAAATCATCTTCTGTTTCTCCAATTTAGATAAAACTTGGCTAACGGCACTTTTGGATACATTAAAGGTAGTCGCAATGTGATTTGCTGTCGTGTTTTCATTTAAATTAATATGAAATAGCATGCTCTCTTGCTGTCCTGTAAGACCGAACTCATCTTTTAACTCCTGGAATAGTAAAATGTAGAATTCATTATAAGCTCGGTTCATTTCATTAATTACTTCTTTATACGTTCTAGTCATAGCGTTATTCCTCCATGCTTTTATTTCGTTTCATTTAATAGTTAAGTTTACTTAACTTAAATATAGTATACCGTTATGTTCGTGTAAAGGGAAATATAACGCTACACTTTACTCACAGTGATACAAAAAAGAAGACACTCTTCTAAAACAAGTTAAGTCCCTTCTTCCTCACTGCTTCCTTCATCCAAATACCCAATTAATCGTTCTGAATAATCAAAAAGAAAATCAATTAAATTCCATATAGACCCATTACTGGTTAAAATGTTATAATGGAATCACCCTACATAGTTACTCATAGCCAGACTGAGGAACTAGCGTCTTATTAAGTAATGCGCATAACTAAAATAAAAAAGACACTTTACGGTGTCTTTTTTATTTATATTCATTGCAATTATCTCTTTTATAAACAAACTCTATCAAACAGTAAAGGAGACTAACAGATGGAACATCCTGTTGCAAGAGAATTACGTTTTATACGGGTATGTCTTATCATTTTGATTATTGTCATTGCATTCTGGGATCGTGAGAAAACTGTGGAAATTACTGATCACGGTAGCGATCCTATCTTAAACACCAGCAATATGACCCAAGTTGGTGAGAATACATTTGCATACAAAGACGAATCGAATCAAATTAAAATATTTAAGTTTAATCCAGATACAAATGAAATGAAATTAATAAAAGAGTTTTATGCTAACGAATATTAATTACATGAATTAAATAATTCAAATCTGTAGAAGACACTTTAAAGTGTCTTTTCTTTATGAACTACAAAGTATGAGGCCCCAAGTCATTAGCTGCAATTACGACTAAGGCTTTTACTATATAAAAAATAAAACATAGTAAGAATAGAATACTCACTTAAATTATTTTTCACTTCACAAACTACATCCAAAAAGTTGGATAACTTCTTTTACTACTCATATTATTAATGAATAAAGCAATAACTACAATAACAACGGAGCCAATTAAAACTGGTGTTACTAAATAACTCCAACTATTTGCCCCTAAAATAACGATAATCGGATCGGCGCCTGCCGGAGGGTGCGTCGTTCTCGTTAACATCATAACGGCTATTGCCATCCCCACCGCTAAAGCAATTGTCCAATATTCATTCCCAAACAAATGATATATTGATAGACCAATGAAAGTTGAAATCAAATGTCCTCCAATAATATTACGTGGCTGAGATAATGGCGCATTCCAAACTCCAAACGCTAATACACAACTCGCACCAAATGGAGCCATTAATAATTCTGTAGAGGTTATGCTCGTTAAATATGTTAAGGTAAGAATTGTTAAAAATCCCCCTAGTAGTCCCGTTAAAGAGTCCTTTACATTTACTTGTAATGGACTTCTTCCTTTCCCTTTCATTTTTGTAAAATATCTTACACTTATTGGTTGAGGGTCTTTTTGCTTAGTTGCTGTTATATTATTCATCGTTCTCCTCCTTTATTTACCAACCATTATAACTCGGCAATAACTAACCTGTAAATATTAATTTTAGAGGTTAGTTATAGAATACAAAAAAAGAATCAACTATTATAAGTTGATTCTCTAAACTTCCTCAAATTTTCGATCCTGAAATTTTGCTACCTTTTTCCGGTTCCCACATATTTTCATAGAACACCATTTTCGTTTCCCACTCTTATCTATAAATAATAAAACACATTCAGGATTTGAACACCTTTTAAGGAAAATCAGCTTATTTTCTGCTATTAACGTTAAAGCATCAAATGCAATTAACGATGCGAGTACATCCTCGATTTCTCCAACCGGGATAGATACTAGCTGTTGTTCAATGATTTTATATGTAAATGGTGCCTTCTCAATTTGTTTTTCTAAATACGTAATAAAATCATTAGAAATTTTTTGCTGATCAGCAATTGCCTCAAACTGTTTTCTCAGTACTTCTCTTATTTCTAATATACTAGATGTAACTTGATTCATTCGCTTCTGAATTCCTATAAGTGTTTTTTCATTCCAAAAAGGAAGATTAACCTTTATTACATATAACCATTCTAATACATCTTCATCTGTTATTAATAAATCATAACGTTGTCCACGCCTAACTAGCTCTGTATTTACTAAATCTAATGAGAGATTTCCAGATATAAGCGGGAATTGTTTTTTGTCCTGCATGTACTCATCACCTTCTCTTTAAATAATCATATTCCAAATTAATACAGCAGTGCAACTTTTTTATAAACTAAAAAGTATGAAGATCAAAGCCTTTAGCCATAATTACGACTAAAGGCTTTTTGTATGTAAGTAAATGAAAAAGGAGCTAATTTTATGGAACATAATAAAAATGGAGTGCTTGCTTTAATTGTTTTATTTTTAGGACTAGTATTTTTTGTTATCGGTATGGTTTATCATTTATGGGGAACGGTTTAAAAATAAATAATAATTCATTTAAGAAAAAGTACTCGTATGAGTACTTTTTTAAATGTCATATAAAAACATTCTAAACTTACTTACATGCATACAATTATCAAAGATAGTTATATAATTGAGAAGGTTTTAAATTATCAATCTATATTTATGTTGATTAGGAAAGGAGCTAAAAATGTTAGAAATCATTTTTGTTGCTGTATTACTTTTATCTAGTATCATTCCCATCTTTATCAAACGGGGTTTGACGAAAAAAAATGGAGTCATTTTACTAATAAATTATGCATTATTATTTGTCACCATCATTGTAATTGGTGCAAACTGGCGTATGATTCCCGCCTATTTCTTATTGTTCGTTTTAACATTACAAGTTTTTTTGAAACCAAAAACTACAGCCGTTTCTAAAAAGTTAGTGATGAAAGTTTTAAAAGGTTTAGGAATTATCGTAACTGCTATCGCAATGTTTACATTACCTTTACTTTTTCCGATCATAACACTCCCAGAGCCTACTGGAAAATATACAGTAGGCACGAAAGCTTTTCATTTAATTGATACAAATCGAAAAGAAACAACTGTACCAAATAATCATGGAAATCGTGAGTTAATGATACAAGTATACTATCCTGCCGCAAAAGGATCAGGGAATCCTTCTGTCTATTTTGAGAACATAAACGAACTGGCCGAACAATTGGCAGTAACAAACGGTGCTCCGTATATCGTAACGACACATTTAGGGCTGACAAAAACACATTCTTATCAAAATGCTAAGCCACTTCAAGCTAAAGAAAAATTCCCCCTCCTTTTATTCGGCCATGGGATGGGATTATATGGTCAACAAAATACATTCCAGTTAGAGGAATTAGCTAGTCAAGGCTATGTAGTAATCGCTCTTAATTTCACAGGATATGCAGCAACAACGATTTTCCCTAACGGAAACCGTGTAGACTCTATACCAATTGAAAATACACCTACGGCCTTAAATACCATAGTTCAAAAATGGGAACAAGATACTACTTTTGTTTTAAACGAAGTAATAAAAGGTAATTTCGATAAAAGTTTTAAAACTATTGCAGACTTAATTAACTATGACAAAATTGGAATGTTCGGTCACTCTTTTGGCGGAGCAACCTCCGCACAAATGTTAGTAAAGGATACGCGTATTAAAGCTGCAATTGATATGGATGGCGGATTGTTTGGCGACCCAATGCCTAAAGACGGTCCTCAGAAACCATTCATGTTGATGAATGCTGAGGCGACGATTCATTATATGAAAGAAGCGGAGAATCAAAAGACAACCGGAATCCAAAATGAATTATTGGAAATATCCTATTTAAGAAATAAAACGATTGAAAAACCGGGCGTGTACACAGTGGTAATTCCAAAAACAAACCATACCAGTTTTACAGATTTAGCAGCATTTTCACCTATTATTAATGAACCAGACGAAGATGTAGCCGCAAATTATACACTCATTAATAAACTAGTAACTAGCTTCTTTGATCAAAATTTAAAAGGGATAAACGAAAATCATTTAGAAGAAATTCAGAAGCAATATCCTGAACTTCAGCTCATTAAACACTAATAACCATTCATTTCCCTAGTCATGTAACCCCTCACTATGCTTGAGGGGTTTCTACTTTAACACAATTATAAAAAAGGCCTCATTACTGGGGCTCTCAAAAAATAATACGAATAAATGAATTAAAACAAATAATAGATAACTAAAATAGGAGTCGACAATCGTTATTTTCTTCTTATTTCTAAAGCAATATGGATATATCTTCTTAACTTCATTTGGATTGTACAAGCAAAAGAAGACATCTTAATTGATGTCTTCTTTTTTTATAGTTTTATGAATTTTTTTGAGCAGCTGCTCTCCAATCACGAAAAGATGTTGGGCGTCCAGAAAAAGCTCTTTGCTTTGTAACAGATGGTTTTTCTTCAGGAGTCATTGTTTTTTCTTTAAGAGTCGCTGGTTTTTCTTTAAGCGTCACTGATTTTTCTTCAAGAATAGTCACAGTTGTTTGCATTTTCTCTAACTGTTCTTTCAACAATTGTTGTTCAATCTTTAAATCCGTAAGTAAACGTAAAATCATCTCAGAATTAGCCATAAGATCCTCCTTCCCCCAATACACAGAATAAAATACAATATGTAGAAGACAAAATTCCGGTGACAAAAATAAGATCGTCAACTCTTTTTAACTTCCAAAATCCTTTTATTTTTTTAAGGACCTGCTCCATTCACCCTTAAAAACATAAATTAAATTAAATCCATTAATAAATGGTCTTTATGGAAGGAGGAGTTAATATGGGCTATGGAGGTAGTTGTGGTGGAGGCTGTGGTTTCGGCGGCGGATTTGCCTTACTTGTTGTGCTCTTCATCTTATTAATCATCGTTGGCGCTAGCTGTTGGGGCGGCGGATTCGGCTGCTAAGGAGAGGCACTCTTGAGAGTGTCTTTTTTTTGATATGTGACTCATATACATATTGCTCATAATTTCCGTTCTGGGGATAGTATACAGCATCCCCCTAATTAATAGTTGGTTCAAATCGATGTAATTCTTTTAAATATAGGTTAACACTATATTTCTCAAGGAATAAAACAACTTAACATGGTAAAATAATAGTTGGATGGGAGTCCAATATATTATTAAAATTAAGATGGTTCAAGTCGAAGGAAGGCACCTTAGGGTGTCTTTTCTTTATGAAAAATATCTAACTATCAACCTTTTCTTTATGACTTCTAACATCAACAAAGGGTGATACAAACTATTACATATGTTTGTACCACCCTTTATTGATGCGTTTAGACTTCACAGTTGTTGAAGTTGTTGAAGTTGTTGAAGTTTTAGACTTCTCCCTTAGTGTACCCATATTATTAGAACATCCTGTAATCTGTAGACAAAATGTAGCTAATAAAAACAATATTAATAATTTCTTCAATAAATCCTCCTACATGCATAAAACACCATATGTTACAAAACAAACATAACATCAACTCTTTATAAAAACAATATAATCCTCGGTCCTTAAGCTATCTCTTAACATAGGAGTACCGCCACAAATCCATTTTTAAAATATCCCCTACTTAAGGAATTTGTAAGTATCAAGTAAGAAAAACGAGAGCTTTGCTTCGTATAATCAAAATATAAAGTGAAGGAAGAAAGATTATTTCTGGGATTAATATGCATGTGACAAGAGAAGAAAGCTACGTTTTTTTAGAATAATAATATGAGTATGTCCAAGTTTTGGAGATTGCTTGCAAATATTTTGAAGTTTTCGCACCAGAATTCTAATTACCATACCTGTTTTTTACCATCACATATTGGAGGTTAAAACATGAATAAAAAAAAGAAAATACAAAGATCAATACTTACCTTTCCCCTCCTCTTTTCTTTAGGCGTTTCATCTTTCCCGCTTACCACAACTATTCACGCAGATACACACGAGGAACAATCTGCTGAAAAGAAACTAGTCTCTTTAACGGAGCTTACATCATTATTTTTTGAATATCTCCAGCAAAGTAAATATGCAGAGGCACTACAGTTGACGTCTACTGCTTTTCAATCCAAGTTTACAGCAACCACATTACAAAACTGGTGGACACAAAGTGGCTGGAGCGGGATAAAAAGCATGGGAACCCCTGTGATAAAAGAACGAAACTTGGTCCATCAGACGGTAGAAATTCCAGCAGCTACCGAAGGAACTACCATACCACTACTCCTTAAATTCACACCTGGCGGGAAAGTAGATGAAATTGGAGAAAGGCCACCCGAGGAATCTTTTACCATCCCCCATCCTAGCTATGATCAACCTAACTCCTATCAAGAACGTGAAATCGTCATTGGAAATTCTACCTATCCGTTACCAGCGACATTAACAGTTCCGAAACATAAGCGTGGTGAAAAGCTGCCCGTAGTTGTTCTTGTTCATGGTGCTGGCATCCATGATCGCGATAGCACATATATGGGAACAAAAATCTTACGAGACATTGCGGTGGGCCTTTCATCCAACGGAATTGCAGTGTTGCGCTATGAAAAACGCACCTTAGAACATGCATTAAAGATGAGTGCAGAACCCATTACGTTAGACCGTGATACTACAGATGATGCCATATATGCAGCAAAATCAGCAGCGCAGCAGGAAGGCATTGATCCAAATAATATTTTCATTCTTGGACATAGCCTAGGAGCTGGCACAATGCCGCGTATACTGAGCAAAGCGCCTTCCTCACTTGTCCGAGGAAGCATCTTACTCGCACCACCTGCACGCCCTTTGACTGAAATTTCCATTGATCAGTATGAATACCTTGGGGCGTCAAAGGAAGAAATCGATGAACTAAAAAGACAAGCTGCTTTTATTCAGGATCCTACTTTCAATCCTGACCATCCTCCAGCTGGCTACAATTTTGGGTCACCTCATTTTATGTATGATGTTTCTAGGTGGCGTCCAGTTGAAGAGGCAAAATCACGAAAAGAGCCTTTACTCATTCTGCAAGGAGCACGCGATTATCAAGTAACAGTAAAAAACGAATATACAAAATGGCAGAAAGGACTTTCAAACCGCGGGAATGTTCAGTTCAAAAAATACCCGAAATTGAATCATTTCTTCACGGAGGGTGACGGGGAATTAAGTCTTCCTAGTGAATACGAAATCCCTGCTAACGTTCCCGAATACGTCATCCAGGACATTATTACATGGGTTAACGAGACAAAAAAATAAGAAAACATCAAAAGCCTTCATGCAATCATCATTGCGTGAAGGCTTTTTGAAACTAGTGATTTAGAGATAGCTATTACTTTATATAATATTTGCCCCAAAACGAAAAATTAGAGTCTTTTATAGCAATGAAGTTCATTTTAGGAGCAACCTGCTCTGTGAGCTTAACGGTGATGGGCGGTACCCCTAGAATAAAAAACAAGAGTAGTTAAAAAGACTACTCTTGTTTCTTTTCTTTCTCTTCTTTTTCAATTTCAGATACCGATTTTGCTGGTTTTTTAATCATTTTATCTAATTCCCCAGAACAACCAAACTTATCCTCAAATTTATCTGTAGTACTTATACTTGCATCAAACCATAATTCCTTATCATTATTTATATATCCTTCTACAGAAGGAACTCCCATTGGACTTACATCTTTTTTTGTAAACGTAATCGATTTTACACCTTCGATATTATAATGAATATACTTTTCTACTCGTGCCTCTTGTACTTTCCAAAACTCTTCTTCTTTTTCTTTTTGTTTTAAGTATTCCATAGTAAAATATCCTCCTGCTATGAGTATCACAGCAGATATAACCAAAATCATTGCTTTCTTCATTGGAAATCTCCTTATAAAAAGCCTACCAATGTATTTTTCTTAAAATGGGATAGAGAAGACAAGAATAGTACAAAGACTACTCTTGTTTCTTTTCCTTCTCTTCTTTTTCAATTTCAGATACCGACTTATCAGGTTTTTTTATAAGTTTATCTAATTCCCCAGAACATCCAAAATCATCTTCAAAATTTTCCGTAGTACCTATACCAGCATCAAACCATAATGCCTTATCACCATTTATATAACCTCTTATATGAGGAACGCCCATTGGACTTACCTTATGTTCTCTAAATGTAATCGATTTTACATCTTTAATATTATAGTGAATATACTTTTCTACTCGTTCTTTTTGCTCGTTCCAAAACTTTTCTTCAATTTCTTTTTGTTTTAAATATTCCATAGTAAAATATCCTCCTGCTATGAGTATCACAGCAGATATAACCAAAATCATTGCTTTCTTCATTGGAAATCTCCTTATAAAAAGCCTACCAATGTATTCTTCTTAAAATGGGATAGAGAAGACAAGAATAGTGCAAAAACTACTCTTGTTTCTTTTCTTTCTCCTCTTTTTCAATTTCAGATACTGATTTTTCAGGATCTTTTATAAGTTTTCCTAATTTCCCAGAACGCGTAAATTTGTCTTCAAAGTTTTCAGTTGTACTTATACTAGCTATAAAATCTAATTCTTTATTATTATTTATATAACCTTTTATATGAGGAACTCCCATTGGACTTACCTTATTTTCTGTAAATGTAATAGATTGTACATCTTTAATATTATAACGAATATACTTTTCCACTCGTGCTTCTTGTCGTTTCCAAAATTGTTCTTCTTTTTCTTTTTGTTTTAAGTATTCCATTGTAAAATACCCTCCTGCTATAATACAAATAATGGATAAAATAATTACCAATTTCTTTTTCATTTAAAATCCCCTTGTATTTGAATATAGTTAAAATATACCATGAAATGAGTTGAAACATATGAGTGAATTGAAAAAAAATCCAATTGCCACAGATGAAGATTATTTCGAACTATCAGATCAAGTTTATGAACCCGGAGTTTTAGAAATTGAAAAAGAAATAAAAGGTTCAAATAATAAAAAATGGGTAGTTATAGAGACATTTGATGCAGATAAAACAAAAGTAAAAAACGGATTACAAGCAATCGCTGTAGTACCTGCAAATAAGTATAAGCCTGGTAAAAAACAGTATGACGATGTAATCATTGCATTCCGTGGTACTGAATTTGATAGATTCGATGGAGATAAAACCACAGATATAGTTCAAATTACACTTGGACAGAAAAAGAACCTTGGTGTAGCAGGCGGAAAAGCTCCGACATCATTTGATAGTGCATTAGAATTTACAGAAAAAATTAAGAAAAAATATAATCCTACATCTATTCACACTACCGGACATAGTAAAGGTGCTGCGGAGGCTCAATATGTAGCAGCAGAAATGAATTGTTATGCAACAACATATGCTGCACCAAATATTTATAGATTACTAAGTGATAAAGCAAAAAAACGAGTAGATGAAGGCGTAATGGAAAATAAAGTAGTAGATTATACTCATAAAGAAGATGCTGTAGGAAATTTCAATCAATTTGGAGCACCTATGATTGGTAAACAATTTACAACGAAAAGTAATGGAACAGATAGTATTCTCGCGGCTGTATTTATGGGACAACATCCAATGTCAACATTTCTAGAAATGTTCCACAATAATGGGAGTGTTCGACTAGAATTAGAACCAGATGATATCATTCGTCATGCAAAAGAGATACAAAAAATAAGCGATATATTATCTGATATTATTAGAAATATAGAAAGATTTCAACAACAAGAAGAAGAGGAAGTTGCGAAATTAAAGAGTCAATTGAAGCATGAGACAGGCCCTGGAGGAAAATATCATCTGTTAGAAGAACATGAAGTAGATGAAGCAATTAGAGAGGTTGCAAAAATATCCCAAAACGGAAGAGACTATTTTCATGATGTACAACTAGCAGAAGAACTAATTCATCTTTTACGGAAAAAACAAAAAGAATTGATTCATTTTGGAGATGATATTGCTTATGCAGCTAATTCATTACGAGATAAAGATAATCAATTAGGAACAAATTTTGAAGGACTGGCGGCGAGATAATATGATGGATTTTATAGGGGAAATTCAAAAAATAGAGAAAGAAATAGAGAAAGCTACAGTTGGTGCAGTTGGAACTATTATAGATGAGTTGCAAGCTGTTAAAAAGCAATTAGAAAAAGAAATGCAACAATCACTTTTAAAAACTGATGTAGCATTCAAAACAAATAGCATAGTAGCAAGCCAAAAACATGCCATTCAAAAAAACAAAGAAGCATTTCATGATGTATGCAAAAGTTTATCTGAACAAGGAATTGAATTAAACAAAAGTTTTGAAAGCAAAACAGGTAGTGCAATAAAAGAAACATTACATAAACATCTCGATCAAATTCGGAATGAAATGATTTCTAAACAATATGATTTAATTAATAGTTGTGGAAAAAAATAAAAATTTCTATTATTATTTTAATCTATATATATACAAAAAAGTCCTCTTATGTAGGACTTTTTCTAATACGCGAATAGATGCTATATTATCAAGCATCGCTCCTGCTTCAATTCTATGTAGCTTTAATTCCTTAAAAGCAAAATCTACAACAAGTTGAAGAGCCTCTGTTGTATAGCCCTTTGCATTATGCTCCTTATCTAAAGTAAATCCCGTATAACAGCTTTGGAGGTCTCCCCTAACAATTTGGGTTAGTGAAATGTCTCCAATCAGTTTCTCTTAAAAAGATTCCGAAAGGGTATACTTGCCCTTCAGCTGTCTTTTTTAGAGCTTGTTCAAGACGTATTTTTTGATGTTCTTCTGTATAAAAAACTTCTGGGAGCAACGGGCAAACTCGTTGAAAAAATTCGCGATTTCTAATATGTAAGTTAGCTAACTCGTTAGCATCAGCAGTTTTATAAAGCCGAATATAAATGTGCTTCCCTACTAGTTTCATAACATCCCTCCAACATTTTTATATATCTAATGAGGAAAAAATATACCGTACACTATATACAGTTGGATATTATCAGGAATCATTTTGCACGAAAGAAAAGACACTCCATATGAGTGTCTTTTCCAATAGTTTTTAGCAGAAGCAAGAAGCTCCAACGATGATTAATAAAATGAATAACACGACTAATAAAGCAAAGCCTCCCGAGAAGCCACAACCGCCACAACTACCACCATAACCCATAATAGTTCCTCCTTTAGATAAGAGGGGAAAACTAAGGTTCACTCATGCATTTTAATGGATTCGTTTCATCTTATGTTTTTCCGCATTGATTGAGCAGGTCCTTTCGAAAACTATTCACATATTAACTATATTTTTAAAAATGAATAATTTAACTATACCAATAAATAGATTAATTAATATAATGTATTAATTCTAAAAGAAGGGAGGAATAGCCATGCAAGTAGTTTGTTTTAAAATAGTAAGTGGTCAGTATTTCTTATTTGTAGAAGGTATTCAAATTCCTGTACCAATTCCAGCAGTTGCTGCAGCTTTATTAATTGGTTTAGGAGTAATTCCACTTTGTTCTTAATGTAAGGAATTCGGATCATTCCTATCTTTCCATTAGAAAAGCCTCAAGTATATGAATACTTGAGGCTTTCTTTATATTAAAGAAAAAACACCTTACAACGCTTGAAGATCTCCTGATTTAACTAATGCAGCCGTTACATCATCACCGAAAGTATTGAGACAGAATACTTGCTCGTCTACCGTATCCATTACTGTAGCTTCACCTATCTTGCCACCTTTTGCAAGTACTACTCCCCCTATAATAGATGCTAGCCAATACGTTAGCTTCTTGTCCATCTTCATTTCCCCTGTCTTCGTTTAAATATCTTAACTAAAGAATACCATATTTAATTCCTTTTTATTGAAGAGTCTCTAATTTTTACTATAAAAAACGCACAAATCGTTTAATGTAAATATAATAACTTCATAATCATGACTATGCCTATTCTCATAACAGAATCTATATACGATGTCACTAAATCATCTGGTGAACTATTAGCGGCAGAACTTATTATAAGAACACACTCTCTCATTATTGGACTTTTAGTTATTAGCACAGCTTTGCATCGTTATTCTCAAAAAGGATAAATATTGTACATACCAATTCTTATGTATGAAGACAACCAAAACAAGTGTTACGAAAAAAATATGAAAAAGACATCTTTGCTAGGGAAAGATGTCTTTTTTATATAAACCTTAATGTTCGTTCTGTAAAACTCTCGCTTCCTTTACTCCTTCTTTCTCCTCTTTTAAGAATAACGATACGATAAATGCAACAATAATAAAGATTAACCCAAGTGCAAATGCACCTTGGAACCCTGAAGTTAAACCGTTTAACTTCTCTACTGGATCCAGTGGATTTGCGGAGCTTTCCATATACTTAGTTGTTCCTGAAGACATTTTCGAAATAAAGATAGCTGTACCAATTGCACCAGCTACTTGTTGCAACGTATTAAACAGTGCTGTTCCATGCGGATATAAATCTGGTGTTAATTGATTTAAACCGTATGTTTGTGCTGTCATGACAAACATAAGTCCAACCATTAATACGCTATGCATAATAATAATTTGTAACATTGATGTATCAGGAGTAATGCCTTTAAATAAGAACATTGCAATCCCTACTAACACAATGCCGGGAACGATAATAACTTTCGGACTAAATTTATCAAATAGTTTACCTGCAATTGGTCCCATTATAGCGCTAATAATACTTCCTGGAAGCATGATGATTCCTGACTTAAAAGCTGTAACGAGTAAAACTGTTTGCAGGAACATCGGTAATAAAGTCATCGTTGAAAATAACGACATCATCACAATGACAATTAATCCAACTGATAATGTAAACATCGGAACTTTAAATGCGCGTAATTCTAAAATTGGATTCTCAATTTTTAATTGTCGAACGACAAAAATACATAATGAGATAAGCCCAACAATTAAAGCGCCATATACTTTCGCATCGGACCATCCTAAATCACCTGATGCACTAAAGCTATACACAAATCCGCCAAATCCTAATGTCGATAAAAGGATAGATGGGTAATCTACTTTTGGCCTTGTTAACTCTGAAACATTTTGAATGTACTTCATCCCAATCATAATGGAAATGATCACGATAGGAATAACAATATAGAATAACCAGCGCCAATTTAATGAATCCACAATTACTCCAGATAATGTAGGACCAATTGCCGGAGCTGCCATCATCACAAGTGCGATTAATCCCATTGTCGCACCACGTTTTTCAGGCGGACAAATAATTAAAATCGTATTCATTAATAACGGTGAAATTAACCCTGTCGCTATAGCTTGGACGATACGGCCGATTAATAAAACAGAAAATGTTGGTGCAAATCCCGCAATTAATGTACCAGCTAAAAACGTTACCATAGCGATCAAAAACATTTGTCTCGTTGTGAGCCATTGCTGAAGTAACGCTGTAATTGGGACTAAAACCCCAACCACCAACATGTAAGCTGTAGAAAGCCATTGAATCGTTGAAGCTGTTACGTCAAATTCTTTCATTAATACTGTTAACGCATTACCAAGTAATGTTTCATTTAATAATGCAACCATTGCTCCTAAAAGTAACGCAATTAAAATGGGGGTATGTTTCAAATTAGAAGTATCAACTTTGCCACTTGCAGGGCTCTTAGTTGTCATATTCATTTACAGATTCTCCTCCTATTTCTTACTTAAAAAACTTTAAATATACCTAAACACATGTAATATAATATACATATGTAGATTAAAAAGGGAGAATCAATTTTCAACCACTGTATATTTAATCTACAAAAAAGGAGAATTGTAGATGAATGATAACGAAAAACAACTTGATTTACGTATTAGACGTACACATAAATTACTGTGGGATTCCTTATTTGAATTAATGACGCAATCAAAACAGAAATATAGTACGATTACGATTAACCAAATATGTGACCGCGCTATGGTACACCGAACAACCTTTTATAAACACTTTGAAGATAAAGATGCTTTATTAACATTTGGATTTAAACGATACGGCAAGATGATTGCTGAAATACCGGTTTCAGATCGATTAAGTAAACCATTTCAAGTAATGGAACAATTCCTACATCATGAAGAACTCGGTAAAATATTAGAAACGCAAATGTCTGATGAACAATTTATTACCCGTACACATTATTTAAGTCACGAAACGAGAAAACAAGAAATAGAAGCATTAAATCAACTTTGCAAAAACCATACGATACCAAATGATTTAATCATTGAGTTTTATTCAGGGGCAATCACCTCATTAAGCACATGGTGGTTTAAAAATAAAAAAAGCGTTTCTGCTGCTGAAATGGATAGGTACCTCCACCAACTCATTAATCGGGATGTTTTTCAGTTTGAAAAGGAATAAGACTACACCTTTTCAATCATTCAATCAAATTGACCACAAAATAGGAATATGATATATTTTCCGTAGAATACTATATAAGTATGACATCAAATAAAATGGCATATAATAAAAAGAAGAGATGCGCTAACATCTCTTCCCTAACTGCTACCGCTTAGGGTGGTGGTTATTATAAGCTATTTCTTTTTGCGGAACCCACCCTTTTGCTTGTGACGGCGCGGAGTGGGTTTTTTGTTGTCCTTATCCAGAAGTTGCTTCCGCAAAAAATACGCTGAAACTTCGTGCACAGTCGCTTTGACAAACTCTTTTACAAGGTCAAACAAAAACTCCATATTATCACCTCCTTTCCTTCCGAATAGAAAGAAGGGATAACCACCCACCCTCACAATATGCAGTTGACTTTATTTTATCAAATGATTGTAAAGATATTATGTAAACAAAACAAATGAAATTTTACATAGAAAAAAAGCCCCTCCAAACTGGGCTTTTTTTTATACATACTATTACTTCCCAATTGTTCTGAAAAAACCGTCGATAAATTTAAGTTACAAGTATTCAGAATTAATATTAAAATTAAAAATGGGGATAGGGGTATGGGCTTATAAAATTTATACATAACGAGGGAATAGAAATGAAACTACAATTAAAAGCGGATTTAATGTTACTACTAGTTACATTTTTTTGGGGTGCATCCATCCTACTTACAAAGCTTGGACTTGATGGCATAGAAGAATATAATTTAATTGCATTACGATTTATTATCGCTTTTCTTTTATCAGGTTTAATATTTTACAAACATTTATTCAAAGTTGATTTTAAAACTGTAAAATATGCATTTATACTTGCTTCTGTCTTATTTATCGTTTATATTTTCGCGACTTTCGGTACAAAGTATACGAGTGTTTCTAATGCTGGTTTCTTACTATGTCTCACAGTCATTTTCATTCCAATATTATCAGCTATATTTTTAAAACACATTCCGGAAAAGAAAGTTATAGTAGGAATCATTTTAACGATAATAGGAATCGGCTTATTAACATTAACGAGCGAATTCAAAATCGGTAACGGCGATATATTTTGCATACTGTCTGCCCTATTTTATGCGATCCACGTCATCATTACTGGAAGCGTAACGAAACATGTGAATTCCATTGCACTTGGAGTAGTGCAACTAGGTTTCGTCGGTCTATTTAGTCTTATTTTTTCATTCATTATAGAAACGCCAAAGCTTCCTAGCACAATCAACTCATGGCTCATCATATTAGCTTTAAGCATATTTTGCACCGCAGTCGCATTCATCGTGCAAGTAATTGCCCAGCAATACACTACACCTACCCATACAGGTCTTATTTTTTCATTAGAACCTGTCTTTTCCGCAGGCTTTGCTTTCGTCTTCACAGGTGAAACACTTACCGGGAAAGGATATTTAGGAGCGACACTTATATTAGTCAGTGTGTTGATTGCTGAAGTGGATTTTAAGAGTTTATTACGAGTTAATTATAAAAAGAATATGGAATAGATAAACATACCCCGAGAAAATATTTGTTACTATTATTTTCATTCTCTTTTAAATGAGACTTTTTTAGATGCTATCTTCGAATAAGATAGCATCTAAAAAATGTTAAAAGGAATTTTCTCCTGGTATCTTCTTATATTCTATGTAGGCATCTTTGACCTTTTCTACGTTCTTTAATTACTTACTGAATATAGTCATACAGATTTTTCGCTAACAATAAACAAGTTACTGTAATGAAAAGAGCACGAACATACCCACTGCCTTTTTTTATAGCGAATTTGGAGCCAACAATCCCTCCAGCAATTTGAGCAATCCCCATTATAAAACCATATGCATAGTTTACTTGCCCTACATACATAAACATCAACAATGCACCAACATTACTTCCTAAATTAAGAAGCTTCGCATTACCTGCTGCTTTTAAAAAATCATACCCAATAAATAAAAGAGAAAACATTAAAAATGAACCTGTTCCAGGACCTAGAAATCCATCATAAAAACCAATAGCAAAAACAAAAAAAGTAAAAATAATGACGTGTCGACCAGACAATTTCTTATGAGTGGAAATACTACCCCAATCCTTTTTGAATATCGTATAAATAGCGACCGCACCAAGCATAATCAACATCAATGGCTTCAGTACTTCTGGATTCATTAAATGAACGGTCCATGCCCCTATTATGGAACCTATGAAAGTGAGCGGAACTAATTTAAACGCCGATTTCAAATCAAGATTACCAGAACGATAAAACACAATATTACTAGTTGCACTTCCCATTGTCGATGCTAGTTTATTCGTAGCTACTGCACTTGCTGGATTCAGTCCTGTAAATAATAAAGCGGGTAAAGCAATGAGTCCACCACCACCTACAACTGAATCAATAAATGCAGCTAAAAATCCAAAAGCGATCAAAATCATTAATACAGATGGGTCTAAATAAAAATCCATACTATTAACCTCCCCTTTAGTCACTATTCGAATAGTAACTAATAATTTGCTAAATGTAAATAGTTATTGTAACGTTGAAATATAAAGTGAAACTTTAATCAGTGGGGGTTTGTTCACCTCCACTGATTATTAGCCTTCACCAATCGGGCTTTTACGGGCAGCCCGACCCCACCTAACTTCTTTGCTTCCGCTGAATTTTGAGGTGGGGGTCTTACTGCCCGTTAAAGCGGGATAAAAGCAAACATCGGAGGACGAAAAAAGTGGACTACATAGTGCAACAGCTTAAAAAAATTGGTTTCAAT
The DNA here is from genome assembly GCF_051915685.1 of Bacillus cereus group sp. MYBK5-2. Taxonomy (NCBI): domain Bacteria; kingdom Bacillati; phylum Bacillota; class Bacilli; order Caryophanales; family Bacillaceae; genus Bacillus; species Bacillus cereus group sp. MYBK5-2. The sequence goes on along the minus strand of NZ_JBQAFE010000001.1, from coordinate 219,240 downwards.
GAATATGAAGCTAAATCTTATGTATCTCTTGTTAAACAGGGGCCTGTCACAGCCTATCAAGTGAGTAAGGATTCGGGTGTCCCAAGAGCGCGAATTTATGAGATTTTAGGTAACCTTGTAGAAAAAGGAATTGTCATGAAGGAAGAAATAAATGACACCACTCGCTATTCACCTCTACCTGTTGAAATCTTTTTACAAAAGGCGCAATCAGAATGGCAGTCTACTTACGAAGGAATAAGTGATTCATTAAAAAAACTAGAAACTTCCGAGGAAAAAACGGATAATCGAGTCATTACTTTAAAAGACAATCAAACAATCATTAGCTACTGTCAGACATTAATAAAAAAAGCAGAACGACGTATTGTCATTTCAATGTGGGATGAGATGTATGAAGCATTAAAAGAAGATCTATCTGAAGTAGCTGATAAAGTTACAATACAAGGTATTACCCTACATGTTGAAAATCCCATTAAAAATCTAGAAGCCCATCGCATAACACCTTATACAGAAACCTTGTCTACAGAACATTGGTTTATTGTATCGATAGATTCTAAAGAAATGATTTATGGACCATCACTTGAAGAGCGTAATATTGCTTTTTATACAGATGACCCCGTCCATATATACTTATTAGAGGATTATGTATGGCATGATGTGTTAGTAAATCGACTTGTCCGACGTAACCAAGATGATTTGCAGCAGTGGATTACTGCAGAGAGAAAGTCTTTCTTTATGGGGAAATAAGTAGCATATTCAAGAGCAAACCAAAAGATTTGCGTATTAAACCTAACAACTTCTCCGTACAAAAATAGCCGACTATTATATAGTAAATATTCGGCTATTTTTGTATAAATTTATACAGACGCTGCCATTACCCCGGCGATTAATGAGATAAACGCTTCTCCCACTCTTTCACCTTTTCAATTGTTACATCTAATTTTTTAGCTATTTCTTCTACACTCATTCCTTTAAAGAGCATTCCAGCTGCCGAAAGTGCTTTATCAATTTCTTCTTGCTTCTCTTGTTCATATAAACGACCTACTTTTGTCATCCGTAACCACTCCTTTACCTTTTTATATGCCTTCTTCTATTTTATCATCCAATCTCCACAAACCGACCAAACTCCTTCATAAACCTCAGCTTAAAACTCCCCACAGGTCCATTCCGATGCTTCGCCACATGAATCTCCGTCATCTCTTTCTGCACCGTTTCCTTATCGTAATAATCTTCGCGATACATAAGCATAATGACATCCGCATCTTGCTCAATTTGTCCTGTCTCTCTTAGGTCAGATAAAAGAGGGCGCTTATCTTGACGCGACTCTACAGAACGAGACAATTGCGACAACGCTACTACACAAACATTTAATTCACGCGACAATAACTTAAGCCTCCGCGAAATTTCACTAATCTCCTGAAATCGATTGCTCTTATGCTTCGGATCGCCCATAATAAGCTGCAAGTAATCTACAATAATTAAAATCTTTTTATCCCCATGCTTCCTCTTTAACTTACGAGTTTGCATCCAAATATCTTGCACCGTAACACCTGCATTGTCGTAAATCTCAAATGGCAACTCACCAATCTCCGCAAACGCCTTACTTACCTTCTCCCAATCTTCCATCGCAAAACGATGCTTCGGATTTTTTAGCCTACCTCCTGACACTTCACCTATGCAAGAAGCCATCCTTTTTAACAATTGCTTACTACTCATCTCTAACGAAAACAATCCAACCGCCGCTCCAGACTTCGCCGCATGCAGTCCAACATTAAGCGCAAACGCAGTCTTCCCCATAGAAGGACGCGCACCAAGAACTATAAAATCACCTTCCTGCAATCCGCACGTCATCTTATTTAACGATGTATAACCAGTCTCAATACCAGTAATCTCTTTCACATCTTGATGAAGCCCCTCATACAAATCAACTAACGCATCCTTCAAATCAAACTCACATACAGAGTCTTTCTCCTCTAACTCACAAAGTGCCGTAATCGTCTCACCGATAACTTTCTCACTCTTCTCCGCAATAAGACGCTCTCCCATCTTGTGCCCGAGAACACCAGCCTGATACATTTTCCAGGCACCTCGAACAAGCCCCTCATAATAAGAGAAGTTGCTAGTAGTAGGCACACCATCCATTAACCCTATAAAATACTCCATTCCCCCGATCCCCTCTAAAAACTTCGGATCTACCCGAGAAATGAATGTCACAAGATCAATCGGTTGCCCCTCGCCTTCCATCTTTCGCATTAACTGAAATATAGACTTATGTACTGGCATAGAAAAATACTGCTCCGTCAAACGGCACTCCTTAATAAGCTCTCCATCAATTAATAGAGAACCTAACACCGTCTTCTCCGCCTCCACATTTTGAATACTCATGGCCGCCACCCGCGCTCCGCTAAAAAGCGCTGCAACTCTTCCTCAGATGGCGCATTCTTCTCCCACTCCTCACACCTCGCCAAAAACTCCTCCGTCTCCCCCGTACTAACAGACGACTCCTTCTTCCGAAACTTCGCCGTATCTGCCTCAACCTCACACACTTTCGTAAATCCTTTCCCGTGCCACCCTCTCAAAATCCCCTTCACATAAGCAATCGTCCGCTTATTATTCTCAAACGCAATTTGAAGAGCCTTCAGCACAAGCTCCTCTGACAAATCTTCCATCCACGCACTCAGTTCCTCCACCGCAAAAGGAGACAAACTACCGAAATGTTGCTCATAAAAAGAAAACACGCGACTTCCCGTTTCTTCCTCTACAACCTCTTCTTCCTCTGCCTCCTCGCAAACCGGCTCAACATCATCCACAGCCAAATCACCAGGCATACCGAAATGTGCTAAAAGCATCGGAACATTCAGCTCCTCCTCCGCGCACTTCTGAAGAAACATATGTACGAACTCCTTATTCTTCACACCCTTCAGCTCACGAAGCACACACTTCTCCACATTCGTATTTGTTACCGGATTATAACGAAGCCAATTTAAAACGAATAACTCCCGCGTGTCCGCATCATACAGAATCTTTCCATAATCAACAAAGCGCTGCACAAGCTTATCAACAGTCTCCCGATTATAACCCGTCTCCATCTCAGCTAAACGCTTCGGAAAAGGAAAAATCCCGCACTGCGTCGTCTTCGAACAAGTTAATAAGTAAACATAAAAATACCGCTCCTCCGGCGTCAAATCCAAAACAAAATCATCCTGCCAAAAATTCACCTGCACATTACGATACACCGCCATCCTAATTCCTCCCGTCTCCGTTCAAAATAAAAAACCTCTTCATAATATATATGGGAGGTTGGTCGGGTTTTTGGCGTGTTATTTCAAAATTTTTTCGACTCCTACTACGGTGTTTGTTGTTGTTGTTTTTGTTATGTTTTTTCTTAGTGATTTATTACTTGGTAGGGGCTTGTAAGGGGCTTATGAGGGGCTAGTTATCGGTTACTTCGATTAAAAATACTCGATCTGAGAAGCCGCCTCTTTCTTCTGCTTTCTTTTTTCGGATGTTGTTGATTTCTTCTAGTGTTGTGCCTTCGTGTTCGGCTAGGGCGTTTATTAGTTCTAGTAGGTCGGATAGTTCTTCGAGTTTATGTTCTTTTTTGTCTGCTTCTAGATATTCGGTTAATTCTTCTTGTGTTTTTTTGCAGAGTTCCTCTATGTATTCATCTTCATTTAGGATTCTTGTTGTGGGGGTTTTTCCGTTGTTTTTTATTATTTGTGGGATTTTGTTTCGGATTAGTTTGTTGTAGGTTGGCATGTGGGTTTCCTCCGTTTGGTTTTTCTTCTATTATAATGGAAAAGCAGTTTAACTAGGTGTTAAACTGCTTCATTGCTTCTTTTATATAGTTTTCTTCTTCGGTTGTGAAGAGAGTTGGGAATTCGGATAGTGGGTTGATTATACTTTCTACCTCACTTTGAGATTTATCAAAATGATTTGTTATTTCTTCTATTAAATTGAAGAATTTTTTCAAGGTAACTTGAACATCAAGATGATCTGGATTTTTCTCCTCTTTCTTATACCTTTTCAACTTCCCTATCACATCCATAAGGCGTTGCTCAAACTTTTCTTTTAATTCTTTATTACTATAAAATACTTGGATGTATGGCTTCGGAAATTCCTTCCCTTTCTATACTCTATCTTTTTCAGCATGTCGTTAATGGCTTTCTGTTTATCCTACCTTGTAATACGAACCAATACGGCTATTTTAGTGAAAAAAAAAACATTAATTACTATGACCAATGCTCTTTTACTAATTTCATTAGAGTGTTTTCACACTATAAGTTTATATGAAGTACTCAATCTAAAATATACCTTACAATATTATGTTTTAGATTAACTATATTTTTCAACCAATAATATTGAATGTTTCTTCTAAATAATTATCTATACTACCATCGTATTCACTTAGAAAAGCGCGTTCTCTAGTTCCTTCCCCTATACAGATTAAATTTGCATCACCATTAAAATAATCTGTATTATATTCACTTATCTTATTTTCAAATTCTTTTACTTCTGCAATTGAAAGTATTATTTGTGTGTCTTTCGGTCTATTTTTACTAATAAATTCTATAATAGTATCTTTATTTGATTTTTCGATATCTTCTTTAAAAATTGCATCAAGCATAAATGGAAAACGGTGAATCTGTTTCGTTTTTTCTATTATTTTGTTAAATGCAAAGTTATATGCCAATACTGTTTTATGAAGTTCCACACCCTGAGAAGGAAAAGCTGAAATTTTATATAGTGATTTATATCGATCTTCTATTAATGGTTTTACTCCTAAATCGTCAAGATAATTCAGAAAAGTTTTTTTGAACTCACTAGTCTTACTTTCCCTTATACTTTTTACCTCTTCCTCTGTCTTATACCCTTTAAGATCATTTACAATACTCTCCTTTTCATATGTAAGCTCCCCTACCTTATGTTGTAGATTACTTATTAACTGAATGTTCGCTTTACTTTTCATCCAATTATCAAAAGACATATTATACGTTTTGTATTTCTTTAATATTTCATATTCCTTCATCTTTCGTTTTTTACGCGTATCAATATCCTTTTTTAACGAATTTATTTCGGAAGACAACTCTTTTATCTTAATTTTACAAGATTTTATTTCTTTTATTGTATCATTCTGTTCCTGAAGATACTTATAAGAAGCAGCAATACTGAAACTAAGCTCTTGATCACAAGTAGGACAGACTCCCCCTATTGGATTTTGCGTTTTGTGATCCTTTGAAATTTTTCGAAGTAATGATTGCCTCTCTTGATAAAAGCTAAGTTCATTACATTTAGAAATAAACTTCTCCTCTTTCTCAATTAAAAGCTTTTGGTTATCACTATGGGAATCGAGATATTTTTCAGACAACTCCACAAACTGCTCGTCAACTAGTTTAGTAACTTGAAATTCTTCATTGTTTTTTTCGAAATTAATAAAGAATTTTATTTCATCTTCTTTATTTTTCAGTTGTTGTTCAAGTTTCCTTTTTTTTTCTCTATCAACAAAAGACTCTATTCCTAGATAATAATCCAGATAGTCATTTTTGAAATTTCTATAAAACTCAAAACTACTAAAAGCTTTGTGAAGATATACCCATCCAACTGACTGTGATATATAATATGGTAAAAACATCGCTTCAATTGGTGCTAAATTATATCCCTCCTTATTCTCTAATTTCAAAGAAAAACCGAACAATTCATGCATATATTCTTTTAATTTTTTATGTTCTCCAGAGTTATTCGCATTTATACCATTAAATCTAATTGATGGGGAATCCTCTCTTTTTATATATAAAGTTTCATCCTCCCTAATAAAAATCACATACTCTGTTTTATTATTTTTTACTATTTGACAGTCTACTCTTACTATAACTTCTTCATCAATTATCTCTCGTAAATAATCGTTATTATCATTAATTCCAAAAGTATAAAGTAACAACTGAAAAACTGTACTTTTACCAGCAGTATTTTTACCATAAATAATATTAACACCGTCATCAAATTTTGAATAAAAATACTTATTTTTACTTTCTGTATATGCTGCGAGTCTATTTATTATTAGTTTCACTTCCAACATTCTCCTTCACTTCTATGTAAGCTGCAAAAATAGCAGCCTTAACCTTCAATTCTGTCAGTTTAGAATTTTCCGTTTTAATAAAATTCTCATATAGATCTTGAATACAATCAACTTCATCTATATAATTATCTAAGAGATTTTTGTTATTATTAACAAAGTCAAATATTTTTTGATGTTCTACTTGTTTTTTGTCTTTGAATCTATCAATGGAATTAATAAAATATGATTCAAATTCCTTCTGCTCAGATATAACAATTCTTAATTTTTTACATGCATCTTTTTTTTCTTCACGCCACAATTCAAATGCCATATTCTTTGTAGTAATAACATTAATTGCCATATTAATTCTTTCACTACTTACACGTTTTGATTCATCCATTAACTTCACAATATTACCGTTATTCAAAGTATTCTCGACATCCCTAAAAAGAAGCAACAACGCATCTACAGCTGCCCTATGATCGCTAACCGTATCACCAAATATTCTACTAAAATATCCTACTAAAGAATCTTTTTGCTGCTTATGCTGTTTTGGTAAATCAAGATATGCCATCGACAAATTATTCAGTTCCTCTAAACCTTCTAAATTCTGACCTAACAGTTTTTCTATTTCAGATTTAATTACACTGGCTATTTCTTCATTTAAATCAATCAATTTTAATCGATTGTTCGCTTCATTAATAGTAATACTTTTTCGCTTCCCTTTTGCTCTTTTATTATTATTTAAGTTGATTGAATTATTTGTAACAAACTCTAAATTATGCATATAACTTTCTAACTTCTGCATACTATCATTCTTTAAGCTTATTCCTACCTCCGTCATCTTTTTTAATATTTCATACATATCCTTTCCCTGCTTCCACTCCCCGGAAGATTTTTTTGCTTGATAAGCGTCAATAGATAAAATTACCTCCTCATTTGTTTGATAACAGAATAAGAAGTCATCATGGTGTTCCAAACAAATAAAGTACTTCCTATTTTTTATATCTTCATATTTATCAAACAAAATATACAATGCACAATGCTTCTGAAACTCAAATCCTGATGATCCATGCACCCCTGCATTTGCAGATCTATTCAGAATATCCATACTCATCCCTACTTTACAACTAATTTATCTAATATCTAAAATATTTCTCCCTAACACTTTAGATATTTGTTCAAAAACCCTCATTAATATTTTAAAACATTTCGTCATATTCTTTCAATCTCCTGTTTAATTCTACAAATCATTCTCTTCCAACAAATTTTTAAACTTTCAGTTACTCTTGATACAATTATAGATTTCACTTTGTCTACTCCAAAGATTTAGCAAAAAACAATCAATTAAGAAAGAATTTTCATATTTTTTAATTGAGAACTTATTTTTATTTAACCAGACTATTTTCATCATAGGAATTCTCCTGAATCTAGAATTTAAAAGTAAATTGTAAAGCGTTCACGTTTGCTTATCATTTTTTCGTTCTAACTAATTGCAACTAACTCAAAACATTTCCAAAACAAAAATAGCTAATACCATATCGAAGTATATTTAATCTTCGAAAGGCATTAGCTTTATTCGAAACCTCATTTATTTAAAAATACTGTAACTACCAACTAACTTTAAACTCCTTAATTTAACAAAAATATACACTTTTAAATATTACTAGAATTCCCTCTAGTAACAATCACATTCATCGCTCTCTCTTCCACAACAGCCCCATCTTTCACTACATAAACATATACCTTTTCTAATATGTCATTCAGATCCTCAGCATAAAAATCACTAGGATTATACTGCTCATTTCTTGTAAGAATAATATAGCGTTCTTCCCCATTAAATCTTTCGCTGTAATAATCTACCAAACCTAAATTATTAAACATTTTTATATTTAAACGACCATTTTCTCTTTCATAACTCATTACAGCTTCATAATAATCTTTTGCTATTACTCTATCACATAGGCCATTCGGTACTAATTTCATTGATATGATTTTCTTTGGCGGCTTCATAGAAATATTTTTTTGACGATAAATTACATTTAATCGTTCTTCTTTTTTGATATCCAAATCAATGAGTTGCGCATTCATTTGATTTATTAGAGCGCTATTCCGATTATCAAGGTTTTCCTGTTGGTATACCTCTAGTCTTTCTAACGTTTCACGATATTGTTGATTAAATGTCTTCTCCAAAAATGTTACTAGTTTATTTAATTCTTTCTCTCTCTTTGTTAAAATATTATCTCTGACTATGATAGATTGCTTCATTACCTCACTCATACACTGACTAGTGGCATCTATTTCTGTATAAAATCCATTATTGATAAAATCATTAGTAAAAATCCAACCTTGATCCAACGTAATAAATTCTCCGTTTTCTCGTCTTGCAAGATGAATATAATGATTTTCTAATTCTTCCCCTGTACCATCCACAATACTTACATGATATATTTCCACATATAGATTTTCGGGAACATTAGCTGTCACAGTATAGCAATGCCACGTCCGGCCTTCTACTTCCTTTTTCATCAATTCCAATGTCGCATTAAATAACGGATGACTTTCAGTTATCATTGGTAACTCATCTTCTTCAAATTCTATTGAATTTGTAAAGCGATAGCTGTCTCCTTGATAATCTTGTAACTCTGGAATGTAATCTCTTATAAACTTTGGCAAACGCTCAATACGCATAACTTTTCCATCTTGAGATTTGAAAATACGAACACGCTTTTTTTCTAAAACATATGTTGCTAAATCTGTAAATGTACGCTTTGGTATCATTTGAACAGTTAAATCATTTTTCTCACGTTTTAAATTTGAAAGATCAACGTTATCTTCAGTCATTCGCTCTTCTGTCATTAAAGCTAACAGCTTCTGATGTTCTTCAGATAAAGTTTTTTCCATACCAGCAATGACTTCATCAAGGTGTTCACGTTTTATAATAGCTTGTTGCATTAAATCTGCTAAACTATCATAATGATCTTCCAAAATATCACCCATAAAATCATATACAAGATCAGATCCTAAATCTGATTTCATCAACTCCATTTTATCTAGTAACTTAGTCATTACACTACCTTCACGCGTATTTTGCGCTACTAAATTAAAAACAAACACTTCATTTTTTTGCCCAATACGATGAATACGCCCCATACGCTGCTCTAGCTTGTTCGGATTCCATGGAATATCATAATTTATCATCTGATTACAAAACTGAAGGTTAATAGACTCCCCACCAGCATCTGTAGCTATCATAATTTGACATTCATTACGGAACATTTCAACTTGTTTCCGGCGTTGCTCCATAGACAAGCTTCCAATAATTTTTGCTATTTTCGGTAATCGTTTCAAAAGTTTTTCTTCTAAATAATTCAAAGTATCTACAGATTCCGTAAAAATTAAAATCTTTTCATTATGATTTAAAAGCCCACTCACTCCAAATAATGTCTCTTCTAACTCTTGATATTTTTTCTCCACAACATACAACTTAATATTTTCAGCTTGCTGAATAAGCTTTTTCAATACAATCAATTCTTTTTTCAATTCTTTTGTATCAATAACATCAATTGATTTCTCAAGCTGAAGTTCTATTTTCTCTTGAATATCGCTACCTTCTTCTAAATAATTTTCTGTTTCTAGGTTTTTCATTTTCTTTATATACTTATTGCGTTCAGCTTCTGTTTGTTTGTATAGCTTAATTAGTCGATTATATCTTCTTTTTAAAGATAAATAAATCGCATCAATAGAAGAACTTAATCGACGCTGCAATAACATCATCGCAAACGCCGTACTATTACTTCCATTATTCATTGCGCGATTAAAATACTCTCGTACGTATTCAGTTACCGCATCATACAACGCTAATTCTTCATCTGTTAAATTAAATTGAATTGTTTTCGTAGTTCTTTTTGGAAATAATGGCGTTCCATCAAAATTCTTTAAGTTTTCTTTTAAACGACGAATAATAAACGGATTCGTTTTTTCTTTTAAACTTTCAGTTGTCTTACTACTGGAGAAAATATCTTCATCGATTAACTTCATTAAGTGTCTAAAGTTTTCAGAATCACCTTTATGCGGTGTTGCAGTTAGCAATAAACAGTGATTTGTTTTTCTTAAAAGTGATTCCCCTAACTGATATAATTTTGTTCGAAATGTTTTCTTTTTAACCGTCCCATGTGTATACGCCGCCATCTTATGTGCTTCATCTACAATTACCAAATCAAACTGCGCTTCTTGAATCAATGCCTTTACATCATCTCTCATAGCCCAATACATAGAAGTTAAACACAATCTATTTGATATAAATGGATTCTTACCACCATACTCTTTTAGTACCGCCCGATTAATAATATGAAAATGCTCATCAAATTTCTGTTCCAACTCTTCTTGCCATTGCTTCAATACAAGTGGAGGAACTAAAACTAAAATTCGCTCAACACTTAACCTTGCTTTTAATTCCTTAATGAGCATTCCAGACATGATTGTTTTTCCAGCACCTGGATCATCAGCTAATAAAAAACGAACGTGTGGCACTTGAAGCATTTTCCCATATACAGCTTCAATTTGGTGCGGTAACGGCAATAAATTCTTGTTCCCTAATGCTCTTGTTTTAGAAAATTTCACTTCATTTTTTAACAATACATATTGTATGTATCTTTGAACATCTAACGCTTTTAAGTTTGCAACTTCCTTTTCTTGTTTTAAATGTTTAAAATCATGAATCTTTTCTTGTTCTAACATAATTTCATAATACTTATTTGTTTCTTGACCAATTGCCTCAATAATGACGTATTCTCCAAAAGCTTCACATTTTTTTATTTCTACACTTTCAGGAAACTGTGAACTTGAGACAATTTCACCTACTTTCATCATGAACAATACCTCCTCTATTCATAAGAAAACCTTATTCACCAATGAATAAGGTTTAACTTCTCTTACACTCTACTATTAACGTATCTACTCCTTGATGGTGTAACTTTATCCCTTCACTTTGACGCAATTCAAATAAATCAAATTCGTGGCCAAATGGAAATAACATAGGATGATTTTGCATTATATCGAGCTGTAATGCTGTATTGTCTAAAACATGTAGCATTATTTGTACAATAAATACCTGTAGAACCGGATTGCTAATAAACACCTTATCCGGTAATTGATACGAACGGTTTTTAGTTGGAAGTATAATTCCCCACGCTTTTATACTCATTAATACTGCGCTGGTAGCTACTTCCACTCTTCGCCTGTCACCATACTCTTCTTTCATTCTTTTCCCAATCACTGTACTAGGAACCGTAGCTTGTAATTGAAACAACTTTCCTAGCTCATGTACAGCATCTTTAAAAAATGGATAAGCTGCTAATGTCATTCCCCAGTGTACAAAAACACGCTCATCTCTTGTTAACACAGGTAATACTTCCAAAACTCTATCGCGAATCTCGATTAAATCCTTATCAACTAAATACCATATTTTCATTAACATCGTAACAGCGTTTTTTCTAGACTTCGCTCCTGTAATATCGTTTCGTAAATAACCATCTAGCACTTCATACATATCTTTGCGAGAATATTTTTTGGTATGATTCGCTGTAAAATCTAAATGATGCAATAATACCTTTTGATCAAATCCAACAGGTTTGGTCATAGAATATCCTCTCCTTAATTTTGTTGTACTTTTATAAAAGGTACAACTACTTCTTCTAGACTGATTCCGCCATGTGTCACAATTTCTTCACCTTTTTGAACAAATGCTTGACCATACTGAGATAAAAGAACATTGTAATTTTCAGGAAGACCAGCATTATTCCAACTCACTGCATCAATTTTAGATGCCGAATCTTCATAAAGTATTGTGTCACTATATATTCGTACTCTTTCTCCTTTTTGATCCACTAAAACACCTTCTGAAATCCGTCCAATTCCTTTAGCTATCGTGTTACCGTGGTCAGCAGTGAGATAGATAGTATACTTCTCTTTTATCAAATCAGCTAATAAGTTTACGAGATAATTGGTCTGTAACCATATTTCTAAATTAGAAACTAAACTTTTTTCGCCTAAAACTGCGTGATGTGTGAATTTATCAATTACATCAATCACTGCTCCATATATTTTTACAGAATTTCTTTTTAAAGCAAGGATATTCCCCCTACTGTAATCCTCTTTACCTAATCCTTTTTGATATGCTATATATTGCTTCAACACTCCTTGCTTTTCCCAGAAAGCTTTCCAATACTTATCTTCTGCCACCGTTGTTTTTATTGTATTACTAAATGTAAATGGAATGCTACCTGAAAAAATAGCTTGTCGAGATACAGAAGTAAGTGTCGGTACCCATGCAAATATACCATTTTCCTCAAAAGAAAAACCATTTTCTTTCAAGTGTTTTTTTACCTGTTTCCATTGAATAAAACTCATACCATCCAGTACTAGCAGAGCTACCTTTTCGTTTTCTTTTCTTTGTGCATGCAATACATGTGGAACATGATGAACCATCTTCGGTTTTGGAATTGGAGGCAAACTTATTAAAGTATGATACTGTTTTAACATCCAATCTTGGAAGTTCTGATTTACTTTCATCATTAATGTGTTTGCCTCTTCCACACGTACTGTATCATTATTTTCCAATGCAGTGTACTTATATTCAGCAACCAAATCAATTAACTCAATCCAGTCTTTATACAACTTAATCCTTGCAAGTTTCTCGTTAACCATTTTACTAATGTGGTTTAGCTTTTCGTGAAGCGTCTCTAATTTAGATTCTTCCTCAATTCCTATCTTCATCCAATTAGGGGTTTGTAAAAGTGAACCTTTCTTTACTTTTGAAACGGCCCCTTCCATAAATAAGTTAGCCATTAGTCTCCATACATCATCATTTGTAAATGGATGTATTTTATATAACGGCGCAGGTTCCGAGACTTTTTCACTCTCACACTTTGTATATTCAGATACAAAACAAGACCATTGTTCCTCTAAAAACCCATAAAAAAATCCCGTTGAAGAAATCAATTTTTCTATCGGTAACTTATGAAACACTTTAAACTGATTGAATTTTTCTATAAGAAACTCCTGTACAACCTGAGGTATTTCTTTCTTTCTATAATGAAGAGAAAGAAGGAGCTTGTACAATTCCACTTCACTATCAATAATTTCATAGGATATTTTATACAAATGTTTTACGATATACTCCAAAGTATCTTTATTAGAAGAAGAGCCTTGATACTGTGCATGCACAGTAAACAAGGCATCTAAATCTTCACGGTTCATACTTCGAAGTATTGGCGCAGAAAACTTTGGAAAGATTGTACTGATATCAATCTTTGTACTAAAGTTACCCTTTATATACTCGTACGGAAACGTAATATCATCATTTGTGTATACCAATAATTTATCAGACTTTAATGACTCACGATATTGCTGCTCGTACAAATACCGAAAAGAAACACTATCTTCAAAACGAATAACCTCATAACCCTCCTCTTTTAAATGATTTAAAAGTAATTCATCATTTAAAAGAAAATCTTGATCATGGACTAATATCATGTTGCTGTTTTGATATTGAAATTTCTTCAGTATTCCATCACGCCAATTCTCCATCATCATCACCTACTATAGTCCTAAACGAATACACGCATTATCATAGTACATTAACAACTTATCATCTTCTTGAATTATTTTTTCAGGAAGACAATCTCCGACTTTCACAATCTGCTCAAATTCCTTCTCACTATAGGCTTTCTTAAATCCAGCACGAATTGCTTCTGTACGGAATTGTTTTAACTTTTTCTTACTGCTTTCTAATTCTTCTACGTAACCGTTAAATTCGCGAAGTAATGCTTTCTCACGAAGCTTCTCTAAATCTGCCTGCTTATTCGAGTCTGGTACATACCAACGATTCATTGCTTTTTCAATAAATGCAGGATCATTTAAATCAAAACCACGTAAATCTTTATAATTTCTTCTTAAATAAGAAGAAACCTGATCTGGTACACCTTCATCACCCTCATAAGATAAGAAGTTTTGATGTAATAAATCATCTAATTCTGGAAGTAATTCATGTTTAGCAATATGTTGAATTTCCTTCATATAATTTGGATGTAAATCTTGACGGGTTTGTGGTTTCTTTAATAACTGCTGACGAATCCATTCAATTGCGCTGTTTTCATCAGATACAAATAAACTCATTTGAGCAAATTCTTTAACTAACGTACGTTTCTTGTCATATTCTGCTACTTGGTTTTCTAAAAACGCCATACCGTCACGCATTGGGAAACGCTGTACGACACCAGATTGGAACTCAGCTGATGAGATGGGAACTGGTAAGCCATTTTGGACATGATAAGCCACCATACGGTCAAATAAGATACGTGGTGTACGTTCTGTAATGATTGATGCTTCCCCCTTTGAACCAAGGAAAACAGGTAATTTTTCTAAATGCTGTGTAACAAATGTCCAAGCCGATTCCTTGGTATTCGTTTGTTCACGCATTTTATTGATATTTTCATCAGATGGTTTGTATGCGGATATAACCAAATCTTGTTTAACAGCAGTTGTAGTTATCATTGCATGGAATCCACCTCTTTGTTTATTCAAAGCATCAACACTCGCAATAATAAAACCCGATTCTTGTAGTGCATGTTGGATAGAATTCCACACACTAGCTTTAGTATTTGAAAATTCAACTGTTATCCATTTATTAGGCTTTAAGACTCTATATGCTTCTTTGAAACAATCTGTTATTAATTTAGTGTATTCTTGAATTGTTTTATTTTGACTCTTATTTTCAATAGCTTCATTTTTAGTATTAGTCATAATTCTTAACCAAGCTTCTCTTGTAAAGCTTAGTTCAGAATACATAATATTGGCACCAAAAGGAGGGTCAATAAATATATAGTCAATTGAATTATCTTTAATATTTAAAGAAGTGCTACTTTGTGTAGAAATAACATTACCATTTAAGTCATTCCAAGCATTTATTATTTTTTTTAATTGAAATTTTGCCTGTGGAATAAAATTATTTTCAACAAATAATGATGGGAAATATAATGTATTTGCCATAGGACCTACAAGAGCCCTAAATCCTTTTTCTTTACTAGCGTACTGAGGCATATAGCGATTCATTTTTGTTAGTTTAGGCAAAACACTCCCTAGCAGGAATTGTGCATCGTCTATTGCTTCATACTTCTGGATTTTCTCCAAATAACTATTAATCATATAAAGCGTTCGTATATTATAAAAACTGTGTACTTTATTATAACCTAAACGAATTGGACGTAGTGTTTCGTCACCTTCAAATAACTCTACATCTAGAATATTATTAAGATTAGATATTTCTTTTACAATCTCTATTATCTTTAAATCAAAAATATCCACATCCTTGTCAAATCTTTTCTTTCCGATAGTATAGCTAATTTTTTTAGGAGTAATTTTAGGTCTATTTACAATTTCTTTAGAAATTTGATCAAAATAATTTTCAAATAATTTTTCAGTAACCTTTTTTTCCATGATGGCATCACAATTTGGACAGCACATATCCTTTTTAACAGATTTTTCATCCCGATTAACTATAGCCTGCCAATAATCAACCTCTGATTGACAAGAATTACAAGTATATACCTCACTCCAGATAGTGTAATTCACCGGATAAAGGTCATCTTTGTATTTCTCACAAAAAGATTTTGCTTCATTAACGTTTGAAATTTTTTGGATTTCTTCAATAATATCGTTATTATTTGGGATTTCATGAAAAGTTAAGTAAGACCATCCGCATTCTTCGTCAACTTCATTAAGGATACTTTTTAACAATTCCTCACTCTTTTGTTTATCCGCTTTTTTATTGTAATTATAAGATATAAATGTAGCAGCTGGAGAAATATCTGTTAATATAGCTCTTCTATAACCTATTTCTGAATTGATTTTTAATGGGTTGTCACTAGGATCAGTAATATTTCCGTAATCGTCAATCAAAAGATTAAGTTCTTGAACTTCTTTAACATCTGAACACATTTCACTTGCTAGCCCAGTCATTCCGGAACCTGAAAAACTATCTAAAATAATATCTCCCGGTTTAGTATAATGTAAAATATATCTCATTATTGCTTTGTACGGAACCTTAGTATGGTAGCTATGTGCATTATAAATAGTGTTATTTTTCCCTTCACTTACATCGGCTGCAAAAGGTTCACGGTGGTACTCTTCACTTATATCTCTACCATATTTCTCTACTTTTTCTCTTTCCCACTCCTCAATAAAATCATTTATCCAAGGATTAGGACATACCGTATAATATGGCGGATCAGACAACGCAATAATATCCTCATCTTCTCCAATAGGAAATCCTTCTATCCCCTTAAGGTCCGGAAGTATTTTACGTAATTCATTTTGAAAATATCTCCGACGGATTTCATCGTTTTCAAATGTCATACCTAAGCAGACAATAGGAACGTTGTCTGCTTGAGTATTTTCATCTAATAGTGATAATTGTTTCGTATCTTTATCCAAATTTGTTTCCTCCTACTTATTTCTTTACCGTTAAACGAACTCGATTTATTTCATTTGTACCAATTAATCCTTTTAGTAGCATATCGAAGTTTTTACGTGCTTCATCCACTGTGATAGGATTTCCAGCCCCAAATACTTTCATAAGTTGTTCCATCTCAATTTGCTCTTTATGAATCCCTTTAAGGACAACATTAATAGCATTAATTAAATTTAATGAAATTGGAAGTGTAAATGCTTTATTTTGAATTAATTCATTCATTAAACGCTTTTGTTCAGATTCGAGTAAATCAATACTTTCTTTTACAATTGAATCATTAAAATTCGTTAATAGTGTTTCTGTCCATGAGTTTAGAAGTTCTCCTAATTGATCTTCTAGCTGTGTCAGTGAAGGCTTCGCTTTATTTTGTTCTTCTCTTGGATTGAATCTGCAATTTGGACACTCCGGCATATGTTGTAGTTTTTCCACTGTCAGATTATAACAATCTTTCAACGCTTTTAAACTCATTTGCCAATCATCAAAAGCTTGATGAGGTAAGAATGATATTTTAGAAGCCAATGTATTTAAAGCATCATAACGCGGATCCTTTAAAAGTTCTGATTTTTTCTTGTTTTCAGTTGCATTCAACCGCGCTTTTTGATGAAGCACCATATAATGTTCAATATATTCTTTTCTTAGTCGCTCAAGCTCTGCAACTTCTCTAGAACAATCTTCACCATTTTTTAAAGTGATGCTTAAATTATCAAGTGACACATCGACATCATCTATCCATTCTTGACTAGGAGACACGATATATCTTGCTTTCGTTAAATAATCCGCTACTTTTGTATATTCATTAATCTTCTGTTGTAGCTTCTCAAGCTCATGAACAATTGCTAAGTTCTCTTTTTCTTCTTCAATACGATTTATATCATATTTCAAGTTCACCATTTTAGCACGAGTATTGTAAACTTGTAGTCCTTGTAAAAATTCATTTAAACTACTTAACTTTATAATTTTTTCTTCTTTCTCTTCTAATGAGAATAACTGTCCATCCCAAATTACAAATCGATTTCGGATATTAGCAACCATCTCCACAGTCCTGTTTGTTTCTTCTTTCGCTCTAGAAATAATTCTTTTAATAGCAAAGTCTACAGCATCTAAATCAGTAAAATCAATTTGTTCTCCACCAAACATAGCAATTAAAGCCTTCACTGCTGAAACTGGTAAACCACTTGGCTTTTTAATATGGCTAAAATATGTTAAATCATTTACGGGCAAACGAACAAATTCAGCAAAATTCATAGCTTCATATGTCGTACCATTTACAGTAACAACAATTTCACCACTTTGAATTAAAGATGCTAATACTACCGCTAATAATTCAGGTTCCATTGCGAATTGCTTTGTTAATCTTTGATCCGGTGTCCCCTGTACTGTATTAATGACTTCTATTAATTCATTTTGATTCAACACTTGTCCTGGTTCTTTTTGATTTAGTAATTCTAATACCCATTTCGCATAACCAGAGTTTCTTGCAGTGACATTCCCATTATTATCAAGAAGGACTAAACCATTTAAAATTGCTTCCCCTTGATTTGTTTTCTTTCCATTTAAGTAATCTAACGCATCTTTTACGTATGTTTGCATATTTGATTTCGTAACAAACGATTTATCTAATTTACGGAAAGTCGGGTACTCACTATATTTCACCTCGAACCATTGGGAAAGTAAATCTTGTGAAACCGAATCAATAATTTGAATTAGTGTATCTGGATTACTTGGAAGGAAGAATCCATGCTCTAAAACATCAGCGTGCTTTCCTCTATAAACAATTTCAAAAGCTTCAACAAAATTTTCTTTTAACCACTTTACTAACTTCTTCAAATAATCATCCATTTTCGGCTTATATAGATGGCGATTTGTTGTTGTATCTTTGTACATTTCACATGAACCACTATATAGACGTAACAAATTAACAAAATCATCATTTTTCTTAATCAAACGGAAAAATACTTCATCTTCTTTCTGTTCATCTTTAAATTTCGGTTCTTCAAACGGTTGGAGCATATAAATATAAAAGTCACGTTCAGGTTGCGCTGTAGAGCGCTCATTCGGTGCTCCGAAGAATATATAGCCTTCACGTTTAACACGGCGATCGATCCATGGAATTTCGTGCAACCAAATTTTATATCCACTCACATAAGAAGTGTCAGCTACTTCTGTCGCTTGTTTTAAAACTTGGAAGTAATAACTGTCTAACTGATTATCTGTTAAACCTTCTCCGCGTTGTTGAATTAATTCGTCGACTGCCGTTACTTTTGCAATATCAATGTAATATTGACCATTATCTTTATTTAACGATACAAATTGGAAACTCGCTGCAGTCATTAAATCTTTCATAGCCGCTTCAATCATCGTTGTTAAAAATTCAGATACGTCTTCATCTAATTCTAACAGCATCGGGTTGCTTATAAATAATTTATCACGTAATGATTCTGATGTAAGACCAATTGGTGTCTTTAGGTCGTCTGTCGTTAAACGATATACAGCTAATGCGTTAACTAACTGATTAGCTATATTTTTGTATTGACGCTTCACACCTGTCTGAACACATCCTTTTAACATTTCAACTTTATTCATAACCAACTTCACATTATCATTTGTTCGAAGAGACGAGTCTTCCTCAATGTATTGCCAATAACGATCAAAAGAGATTAATCCTGTAGCTTCTTCAGGGACTTCAAGCATTAATAATTTTTTAATTTCTTTACTGATTGTTTGAAGTACAACACGCTTTTCAGCAATATTTACCTTTTCAAATGTCTCAAGATAGGAAGGGTGAATTGGATACATATTTACGAACGTTTCCATATCTTCCGCTAATCCATTGTACAATTTTGTGAATTTACTCAGATGTTCACGAACCAATGCTTTTTGTTCATCGTTTTTCTTTAACAAACGCTCAGATACAACGAACGCTATATCTTCACGAACGATGCGTGCTTCTTTAAAACGCTCTTTCACACGACGAAGTGAATCAGCAACAAAACTAAATTTAGGATTATCAAATAGCATTTCCTGTACACCAGAAATAAAACGGAAACGAGATTTACCACATACTTCTCCTACTTCACGTAAAAAACCTAAATCTAAAGTCAAATCTTGTTCTTTACGACCACGTAAATAGTCAAGTAACTCATCAATTACTAAAAGTAGTCCTTTATCTGGATATTGCTCATGGAACAATTCCATCATTTCATAAAACATTTCTTTGTTATTAGTAACTTGATCCGCTGCTGGGAAAGTATAATCAATCCCCATTTTTTCTAATCCACTTTCTAATTCAAGACAAATGATATCTCGTAGCGGCATTGTAACTGCACCAAATTCGGCACGAACAACTTGAAATTTCCCTTCAATTTCTTTTGCCTTTTCAGCTACTTCTTTATGTCGTAAGTGCTCACTTGCTCCTGGTAATTCTGCAATTGTAGAAATAACACTCATTAAATGAGATTTACCCGTTCCATAGTTACCAACAATAAGCATTCCTTTATTATCAACCCAACGATCGAATTGAACATTTTCAATAATCTCATTTGTTAGTTTTTCTGCCATGTTATCTGAAATAACATATGTATTTAATAGTGAAATTGCATAATCTGTATCATTTGCTTCTTTTAGTTGAACAACCGATTCAACTGCTTCAAACTTTATTAAATCTCCATATTTTAACATCCTTACAACACTTCCTTTATTTAATTCGTAATTGCTTTCCCTTCAAAATTACCATTTGAATAATATTCTGGATGTCCATTCTCAGCATAAATCAATTGCCCATTTATATATATTCCAGGCCATATTACAATGATTTTATTTCGTTTGCTTATGTTTTCTAACAAACGAATTGAATTAATTTGTAAAACCGGATCAAATAAAATATCAATATATTGAAGTAAATATATTTTAGATGGATTATTAATCTTGTTTTGCATAGCTTCTTCAACATAAAGTGGATATTTATTTTTTGAAACAGCCACTAGTGATTCACTTAATATTAGATTTACATTCAATACTTCAATATCTGAATTTAAACTAACTATTTCGTCCACTATAGATTCAACATTACATACAAAAATCAACTTATGCCACCAAGAACTCATGTTTTCTATCTCATTTTTTAAAAGATGAAAATCCATCTGGCATACATCCTCTTCAACTAAAATTACAATACATAAAATTAAATTTTCTTTTTCAAAACCCCTATTTTTCGTGTATTTAAAATTCACTTATATAAAATATAGTAATATAACTTAAATATATTCACAATGAAAAACGGCAATGAAACCCTTCCTAAAAATGGGATTATCATTTGAAAAGTGTCATATTTTCAAATCCTAACAGTGGAACTGTCGTACGACGATCTAATAGATGATTATTCCATTCACATGATGTTTCAGAAACATAAGAACATGCATGACATGCAGCACCGTTAATAGATGTTTGTAATTCAAAATCACCATCAGAACAATGAGGATCTGATGAACAATACTCAAAACGTTCTAATGCTCGTATAAAAATCGGGTACAATTTTTCTGGCTTAGATAGTTCAATCAAACCACCCAAACTGCCTTCTGAATCAGAAGATGCTGTATAAATTAATACGCCCATCATATCAGGACCACAATATAATCTTTCTCTTAAAGATGTTGAGGAATATCCCGAATGTGCTGCAAACTCCTTGATTAACATGTGTGAAAATGTGTGAATCAGAATATCCTTTGGTGCTAAATCTCGACTACTATAACCAAGCTCTTCTCGCATTACGTTATATTTATTAATGATTTTGTTAAGTTGCTGCTGTACATTTTGATTTGCTTGCCATTTGTAAATCGCTTTAGGATTAAATTCAAAAAATACTCCTTCACCATGTACTAAAACACCAGGTAACCAATTTTGTCTTTCTTTCATAATAGGAAGTACATCTAGAGCTTCTTCAAAAAATGGATCTGGATAGTTCAAACGTGTAAATCCATTTAGCACTCTTACTTCACGTAATCGGTCTACACGAACAATCGAATTAAAATATGTAGACATTTCCTCATGTATTGCAACTTGTTTACTAACAAAACCGGTTTCTTCTTGGTCATTAATATTACCAGAAATTAGTGTTAACCATTCTTGTTTACGTATTGAATCGTAATTTACTGTCTCCTCATTTAGATAATAATTCATGACCCTTTCATAATCACTTTCTGGTCTACCTAAAACTGAACAAATTAACGTCTTTTTTGCATTTTCATCATAGTTCTGCATTTCTAGTAAGTTTGTAATTACATCCCTTTTGCTATCAACAATAAACATGATTTCATCACCAGACGAAGCTGTTAAAGGAATTGAAAGAACACTTGTAATAATTGGTGTATAAATATTGGAAGCTCCACGCAAACTTGTTTTCATACTTTCCGAGCATTCTTCTTTATCATTTAACCAAGGGCGTTCACCAGTACATTGAGGAACATATTTTTCAATTTCTTCCGTTTTCATAATTTGAGCAAGACTATTCTGTTCACCACACTTTACACATGAAACAACAATATCTGATAATGAACCGGCAGAACCTTTCGATTTGTATTTTAAGACTGGTTTATTACTAGAACATTTTTCACCATTATGCACCCAATCAATCCAAGGAAAATCACTTAAATGTCCTTGTTCACAAACGAGAATAAAACGGGACGGATATAATTTAACACTTTTGTCTTCATTTTTTTTACAATAAAAACATTCTTTACTTGCAAACGAATCCATCATCCCACAAGACGGACATATTCTCCATCGCGGAAACGATCTCGCTCCAACTTTTATACGATCTTCTTCCTCACTAATCAACTTAATATAATCAATATTTAACATTTTTTCTATTCTGGGCTCTTGATAACGATTTTCTCTTGGAATTGACCACTCATCCGCTGCAGAGATAACTACACTATCCTCTATTAAATCAACAATAGCACCCGGTCCATGATAGTGTAATAACTGAGAAGGACGCAATTTACCTATTTCCTGCTTACTCATAATTTCTCATCTCCACAATTTTAATTTCACCTTCAACATTTCTTAATGAATTTAATGTAGGTTTTGCATATTGATAATTTGTTCTTTCTTTGAAATTTTTTAAAATATGCCTTGTTCTTCCTTGTTTGATGTTTTGTCGGTAACTTAATTTCTCTTCAGAAATTGCCCTACCTTCCCACCACGAATAGATTTTCTCTATCTCTTTTTTTATATCATTTAGTTCTACTTCACTTGTAGATACCGCTCGTTTTATAATAAATTCTAGAATTTCATCAGTTATGTTGTTTTGCCTAAACTCCACCGCACCATTTTCTTTACGCAATGTATAATCGGTTTGTCGAATCATTCCGACTACAAGACCAGTTAATCCTCTTTCAAGGCTACCACTTGCAAAGGAAGTTACACTTGTTGGTTCAACATAACGATACATCGCCTGATGAAATGCATTGAAACGTTCAAAATGTGATAGATCTCTTGATCTCATCGAATTAAATAAAGTAACAACCAAACCTGGATAGCTACGACCAACACGGCTCGTAGCCTGAATATATTCAGAGGCCGTTTTTGGCTGATTGTGCATGACCATTAGCCCCAATCGATTCACATCTACTCCAACAGAAATCATATTAGTTGCTAATACTACATCTAATCCATTCTCATCATATTTACGTTCAATCGCACCTAACACTTGTGGGATTTCCGCCGCTTTTTTTCTCGAAGTTAATTCTTCCGTAATTAATGGGTTGACCATTTTACTTCGGTCACTTAGTAATTTTAAACGAATCGGGATTTCGTCTTTTAACTTCGTTGATGTACCAGATAATTCTTTTACTGTATTAAAGTAACCAAGAACAGTCCAATATGGGTCAATAGAATCATCCTTTTCCTCCAAGTTGCGAACGATAGAGAGCAATGCAGCGTAAACGTGTACCGTATGAATTGCCCCACTCACACCTGGTGCACAAACACCTAAATAAAAACGACCAGGTTTTTCTTCTATCGGAACTTGATAAGAGAAATAATTATCACGCGCATCCGTTACCGATAAAGGAAATTGAGACACTTCTCTACCATACAGGCGTTTAACTTGTTCTTGTGCTCCACGAATCGTTGCTGTTGAAGCAATAATTTTAGGACCTTTTCCATTGTATTGACATAAATAATCAATTGCTAATTCATACAGTCCTGTTAGGGAGCCTAATGGTCCACTAATTAAATGCAGTTCATCTTGAATTATTAATTCAGGTGGTATTAAACCGTCTATTTCTTCTGTATAAATCCGTTGCTTATTAATTAAATGATAACTCTTATAATCTATATCATTTACAAACCCTTCAATAGGACTATAGTGTGTTTTCCAGCCAAACAACTCACAAAAACGTTTATTCCAAGCAATCTGCGCAATTTTGTCTACTGTACCAATTAAGATTGTAGGCACATGATTATATATAACTTCATCTACAGTATAGGCTGGAATACCTCCATTACTAGCGTAATAACATTCTGAGTGGCTACAAGTAATTCTCTGTCTATGATCTTCAAAGTGATAATCGTGTGCAGATAAACTAGAACCACACCAAGGACAATTTTCTAACTGCACTGGATTTGCCTCAGTCACTTCATTCCCATCAATAATTTGTTGTAACTTTTCCTTTGCTTCTTCAATTTTATTTGGTGTTGAAGCTTGGCCAATCCATAACCCAATTGAAAAAGGCTCTAACCCCCATAATACAGGATCCTTTTGACGTAAAAACTCCGCTGCGCAAACCATTGCAGTAGCACGTTGAAATTGTTGGGTAGTTAGTAATCTTAGTGTATATCTCATCAAAACAGTTACTCCTGCATATGTTTCACGTTGATGCGCTACACCATTTAATCGTCTCAGCCCCATTAAGAAAGCTGCTACTCCTAAATAGGCTTCAGTTTTCCCTCCACCTGTTGGAAACCATAGCAAGTCAACCAAATCACGGTCTTTATGTTCGGGATTACTAACC
This sequence comes from Bacillus cereus group sp. MYBK5-2, assembly GCF_051915685.1. Taxonomy (NCBI): domain Bacteria; kingdom Bacillati; phylum Bacillota; class Bacilli; order Caryophanales; family Bacillaceae; genus Bacillus; species Bacillus cereus group sp. MYBK5-2. Next base: position 194,645 of record NZ_JBQAFE010000001.1, on the reverse strand, counting down.
CCATCAATATTCATTAAAATAAACGCCAACTGAAAAAGTCTCCACCTACCATTATAAACCGGCTCAACTCTTTCACTGTTGGATCGATATTTTAGTGCCACTGTAGATTGAGCTTGTTGAATCGCTATTACTCTATTCATAAATCTAAATGCCTTTAATTTTTTTTCATTTGATACTACCGATAAAATACCATTCTCAATTCTTTCAATGATTCGGCTAACTTTAGACAAATTATTATTCACTACACTATGTAAATGACTAGGAATTCCTTCGAATTTATCTGATTGCTCTTTTACCCACACCCTATACAAACAAACTAATTTATATAAATTAGTTTGCAATTCTTCTGCCGACATCTCAGCCAGTTCAACCATAGAAGTTTTTAACTCCTTTATTTCCTTATGCTCGACAATTGGCACCTCTGTAGTTGGTAGCCATGTAGTTTCTAATAAACATTTTCCTTCACTGAAACTACAACCTATACCAACACCATGGCCGATAGCATATTCATTTACATGACGGTACAATAATTCATCTTCCAAATTCCATTGATCTGCTCGTGAACTAAACTTCGCTATCGATTCCTCTTTAACTTCTACGGCAAGCTTTGTTTGAAACATAATCTCATTTTGAAGTGGATAAGAATCACGTTTATACCCATTTAACAAATAAAAACTAACATGATATATTCCATCTCTTTCTTTTACCTTACATCGGAGAACTCCCGGTTCCTCTAATTGCCACTCTTTATTTTCTGGAATAAGCTTATCAAGCGTAACCATAATAGGTTTTCGCACATGATTTTCACCATACATTCCCCATGAAATCTTAATATTAATAGGAACTAATTGACTCATTCGAAAACTAAATCCCATAGATGAAGCTCGAAACGGATTTCGGTTTGCAATTAACTCATCCACATTCTCTGTATCTAACAACTCATTTGTTTGAACATCATATTCTTCTTCATTTACAACTTCAACTGTTGATCCGAAAGGAACTAACTTGCCTGTTAAATACAGTGCCATAGGTGTTTTTTTACTACTTAATACTTCATAATCTTCTATAGGTCCGATTAAAAATTTTTCAAGATCAGCAATTAATTCTGTTCTACGTTCAAGATGAGAGTTTAACTTTTTCATTTCAGCACATTTCTCCTTCTTACATTTTTAAATTTCCATTTTGACATAAGGAAAAAATAGGAACATATTTTTATATTACATAATTCTTCTATATATGTGCTATTTTTCTATTAATTACAGAAAATTCTTTATAAATTACTTTCCTATATGTATATCCTTCATATTTAACATAGTTCTACTAGTCCATAATTTATCATTTAACCTAATTCAGACTAATAATCTGATACTCAGTTAGTCACCTAAACAATGAATAACTATTAAGACTTGGTGACTAACAGCCATAAAATTTTACAAATCAATAGAGTTATATAACTCCAACAACTTCCGCCCTTCCTCAACAATCTCCTCTCTTAATCCCCCGGGTTCAACCACCCTAACCGAAGCACCCATCCCCAAAACCCACTTCTTAATCGACTCTTTCCCGCTCATCGTCGCCCGGAAAAGAATGCTTCCATCCTCATTATGGTCTATCTTTTGATTCTCTCCCCAAATGGATTCCGGTACAGATGCCGCGAATGGTGGATAGATGAGTAACTCAACTTCAAGTGATTCTTTCACGATACCTAATTTCGGAAATTCTTCTCGAATATCGAAATCAGCGGGTATTTCATATGTATCATACAAAACTCTAATATCCTTTATTCGTGATAATTTAAACATACGTTTTTCTTTTTTATCATTACACAGAGCTAGGCAATAAAAGAATTCATTGTAGTGTACAAAACCGTACGGATCAATAATTCGTTCTGACCTTTCACCAAATCGTTTCTCATATTGAATTCTCACCTTGCGTCTTGTAAATAAAGCTTCTTGTAGTTGTACATATTTTTGATTTTCATTAGAAAAAGCATTATTTGGCTTCGATCTTTGAACAAAATATATATGACGGTCTTTATTCGTTTCAACTTTCCGAACGGCATTCAATTTATCTAATGCTACTTGTGCGTCCTTTGCATAAATATCATTACCTTTTGAAACTAGTTTTTGAATTGAGAATGTTAACGCATCTAGCTCTTGTTGAGACATATTTTTAATAGGAAATAACGATGTATTCGAAAGAGAGTAACCGCCATCCCTTCCTTTCGTTGTCTCAATTTTAATACCTGCCATTTCAATATCATCACGATAAATGCGGACCATCCGTTCTTTTACTTCTAACAACTCTGCTAACTCACTAATCTTCATTTTCTCTCTTGCATGCAGGAGTTCAATCATATACAGACAATTGCTTAATTTACTCATATAATTCCTCGTTTCTATTCATCCATCCTCATCTAAGTATAAAAAATTAGAATCACCTTTTCATACTATATCTAAAATAGTTAAAACAATCGCCAAGTACATCTCTCTGCACTTGGCAATTCTTTTTAAATATGAACTTCCTCTTTAGCGATATCTGTTAACATTTGAATAACATTTTGACAATCCGTATCATTAAATAGCTCGTTCATAGCCTGTATAACAATGTGTTCATCTGACCAGTTGCTTATATTACTTGTATTTGTATAAATCCTTGTATACGACGCTTCTGGTCTTTTCGCTGCTGCGCTTATTTTTCTCCCTTTACTTTCAAGCCTTGTTAATAGTGCTAATCTCTTTTGTGATTCTAGTGGTCCAATTTCTAGTGTCAATTTCAATCTATTATCCTTCAAACGTTCAAACCACATGATTACACAGTTATTTAACCACCAATTCCATTTCGGTGTTCCAAATTGTTCTTCTAGTTTACGGAACTCCGGTATAATGAATGATGGTAGTCGGTGATGAATATTGTAAAAGCCTTCTTGAAACTTTTGTTTATGGACGAATATTTGAAATGCATTAGCTAAAGTATCCACGTCTGTTTGGCTACTCTCCACAGCAACAATTTCAGAAGAAGAATCTTCTTCTCCGTATACAAGCCCCTTTATAGTATCGCCTATAGCTGCAACCACTTGATTAAAATCAGCATTGTTATACATATCATTCATCACACGAAGAATTTCATCTTGATCTGCCCAATCACTTATATTTTCATATCCAGCATAAATTCTTGTGTACATGGATCCAGCTTCTTTTGATTTTTCTTTAATAGTAATTCCATTTTCCTCTAACTTGCATAATAACTTTAATCTCTGCTTGTATTCCAACGGCCCGACTTCAACGATAAGTTTCATACGCCCATCTATTTTTCTTTCGAACCAAGTTATAAGAGCATTATTTAGCCACCACTCATGATTTGGAACTCCAACAATCTCATCAAGTTGTTTCCATTCTTCGAAGATGAAAGATGGAATACGAATGTGTTCATGGTAGCAATCTTCTTGTATTTGATTTTTCTCTACAAACTGTAAAAATGCCTCTCTCATGACGCTATTTCCAGCTCCATGTATAAAGTGAAGCGTTTCAGCATACTTCTTATAAATTTTACAAAGATCTTCTTTTTCTTCAGCATTCAATTTCTTTACAGCGCGTAACAACTCTTTATTAACAAACTTTCCAACTATTTTTCCGTTACCATTTAAGCATAGAAAATCAACAGCGGCCTTATGGCTCTTATACACTGTTAACGCTAGTTCAATGTCTTCCTCATCACGAACAAGTTCTCCTTCTAATATATCAATATAATAGGAAAGAAAATCTTTTATTGTACTAGACGTATACTCACTATAAATCTCCAATTGGCTTTTTAGGATATTTAATATATCCCCATAATCTAAAGTAAGATACGATTTATGACTTGGAGCGCTACCATCTAAACTTAAAAAAATTGGAATGATTGTATACCCTTCATATTTCTCACTAACAAAGTTTATGTAATTTTGTAATTGTCCATCTGACTCAGATGACTTATATTTATTTTCAATTAAAATAGCAACCTTTTGCGCCTCTGATATTGCCAAAATATCAATTCGTTTATTATTTTTCGTTTGTACTTCGCGGAACACTTCCAAATCTTGAAGAGACTGCTTATGTAATTTAATAAAATTATATTGTCCAATTAACTCCTCATTCTCCGCTTTTACAAAAGTCCTAGAAAGGATCTTATTTACAAACATAGAACCTAAGTGATGATTTTCCATAGGATCAAGTAGCCAAGCAATCATATTAGAATGTCTAATCTCAAACTTATCTACCTTCAATATTTTAAAAGGATTAAAACGATTAAACTTACTATGTAGCTTCTCAAACTCAATTGAATTATCTAACAATGATAAAATCTCAAAATTATAATCCACTCCACACACCGCCGTTTATAAATTTGTAAATCAATTCTCCTGAATAATCATTTTTATAAATTTTTATAAGTAAATTATAACTTATAATGTGGCATTATTTATGTCACATATCCTATTTCTTACAAATAATCATGCATTAATCACTAAACTTCACCATCCCCCCATACCAACCACTACTCTCCTCCAAAAACACCCTACTCTCCCCACTCCCCTTATAAAATCCCTCCCAACCCCGCTCCCTCAAAATCCCCTTCCAACTATCACTCTCCACCATCCTCTTAATCACATCATCCCAATAAGCAACCTCTTCCTCCGTCATATCTTTTGGGCCCATAATTCCTTTCCAGTGCTGGAATATGACGTTGATTCCTTGTTCTTTCCAGGTTGGGATTTCTGGTAGTCGGTCTAGTCGTTTTGGTGCGGATACGGCTAGTATTTTTATTTTGCCGGCTTTGTATTGTTTTTCGGCTTCGGATAGGGTCATGGTTGCGGCGCTGATTTGTTTGTTCGTTAGGGCGTTTATAATTTTTTCTTTGTTTTCGTAGACGAAGAATTGTAGTTCGGCAGGGTTTATGCCGAAGGCCTTGCTTACTTGTACGAAGGATAGGTGATCGTCGTTCCCTAGGCCGGGGGCAACGCCAATTTTGAAGTTTTTCTTGTTTTGTTTTAGTTGTTCCATTAGTTCGTTTGCGTTTTCTATGTTTGAGTCTTTTGAGACGACAACGACCTCCCAGTCTGACGCAAGTGTTGCAAGTGGCGTGAAGTCTTTATATGTTAATTTACTGTGGCCTAGTAGATTGTTCGTTATGAGTAAGCTTGAGTTAATCGCCAGTACGTGACCACCTTTTTGTTTCGTATATTTCCATCCGACATCACCGCTGCCACCTACTTTGTTTGTGACAGTGATTGGTTTTGTGAAGATTTTTTCTTCCGTTAGTGTTTTTTGCATCGCCCGTGCTGTTAAGTCCCATCCGGCTCCTTGAACGTTCGGCGCAACGATTTCTACTTTGTCGATGTTCACTTTATTCATATGGGATTTTTCCGAGGAACAACCTGCTATTACTCCTGTCATGATCCATATACATAGTAATAATCGTTTTTTCATATTCCTCGTCCTATTCGGTACTTTCGTTCTGGTCGTCCGATAATGCCGTATGTGTACTCTACTGTGCATTCGTTTGTCGCTACTAAGTATTCTAAATATCTTCTTGCGGTTGTTCTGGAGGCCCCCATTTGTTCTCCCATTTCTTCTATTGTAATGCCCTCTTCGAATCCTTTTATAATTCCTTTCACTTTTTGCAGTGTTAACGGATCAACACCTGTCGGTAAGTTTTTTATGTCTTGTGTTTGCGAAGTCCCGAAGAAGTTATCGATGAGTGCTTGATTTATTTCATTGTTACTATGTAATAGTTGCTTCTTTCTTTTATAATCTTCAATTGTGCGAACAAATTTTTCTAACGTGACTGGTTTTATAAGGTAGTTACTTACGCCGTTTCGAATTGCTTTTTCTAACATGTGGTTTTCATTCGCCGCCGTTACCATAATGACGTCAACGTTTGGAAAGTCAGCATGAATTTGTGGTAATAAGTCAGTTCCAATTCCATCTGGTAAGTAATTATCTAATAGAAGTAAATCGATTTCTTCCTTTTGTAGTAGTTCTATCGTTTCTTTGGCGTTCAATGCTTTTCCAATCACTTTTACGTCCTTTATTTTTGATAAAAACTCTTCCTGAATTTGCGCGACGCGGAAATCATCTTCTGCAATTGCAACCTTCAACATATGCCCATCCCCCTGTTTGTCATGTACTTTCTTTCAATGTTTTCGGAAGGTAAATTGTAAAAATAGCTCCTCCATTTTTCTCGTTTTGAATTTCAATGGTTCCTTCTAGTACATCTACCATTTCTTTCACATTCGCTAGTCCGTAACCACGATTATTCCCTTTCGTCGAAAATCCTTTTTGAAAAATGGTACTTATTTTTTCTGCCGGCACTCCTATCCCACTATCTATTACTTCAAATACAATATCGTGCCCAATATCCGTAACGAAGAAGGAAACACTCTTTTCCTCTCGTTCACTCACCGCATCAAATGCATTGTCGATTATGTTTCCAAGAATCGTAATAAGGTGCGAAACTTTTATATGGCCTGGTAACGGATGAAGTGCACTATCTCCTTCAATATGAAAATAAATTTTCTTCTCAGACGCTGTTCCGAGTTTTCCTAATAAAATAGCTTGTACTTTTGCATCATGAATTTGATGGAATAAGATATGGTTTTGGCTTTGATGAATGTTAGATTCTTGCTGAATGAATTCAATTGCTTCTTTATAATGCCCTAACTGAAGTAATCCTGATAAGACGAAGAGCTTATTTGTAAATTCATGTGTTTGAGCACGTAAGTCCTCAGAATACTTTCTTACCTCAGATATCGTATTCACTAAGTTTTGCAGTTCTGTTTTATCTCTAAAACTACATACAACGCCTACTGTACTATTATTTTCGAGTATCGGTGTCATGTTTAAAATAAACACTTTATCTTGAAACGCGATTTCTTGATCGTTTTCTAGCACTCTTTCCATATTAAATTCCGGTAAAACCTTTGAAATGTGCTGCTGCATATAATCATCATGTACATGCAGCATCTCTTCTGCCGACGTGTTCATCATCGTAATAAAACCATTTTGATCAATGGCGATGATCCCTTCTTTTATAGATAGTAGTATCGCGCTTCGTTCCCGGTATAGCGCTGCGATTTCATTCGGCTCTAAACCGAGTGTATCTTTCCTAATGCTACGCGCTAAAAGAATGCCACCAACAATGCCGGCTAATAATACTGCTAATGAAAAGAGGATAATTTCTTTCGTTCTACTCAATATGTTAGATTCAATTCCTTTTATTGAAAACTCTACTGTCACAACGCCTACTACTTGATCGTAATCTCCGTTATGAACAATAATAGGTGCCTTTGCCATTAAGGCTGGACCACTTACACCATTTCCTTCGAGCGTATAATAGCCACCAAAAGTGAGTGCTTCATAGTTATATGGATTGTTACTCTTTGTGCCAATTAAATCCGAATTAGAATGGGAATACATAACCCCAAAGCGATCTTCTATAATGACGTAATCTGCACCAGCTTGCTCACGAACTTGTTCCGCAATAGATTGAATCGTACTTTTATGCTCGTTATTTTGAAAAGCATCTTTTATAGCAGGCATAAAAGAAAGCGACTTCGCTGTTTGCAGTGCTAGTTGCTCCACTTGGTGCTTCGTATCAACGGACTGAATGTAAACAAATATTCCCGCTAATAGGAGAACGACAAATAAAATTAACGCGATAATTAAGCTTACTATTTTCGTTTGCAATGACACTTTGCGTGATTTCTTCATATTTCATATCCTTTGATAAAATATTCAAAACTATCAATCTCCTTTTTCTATTATTATGACAAAACTGAAAATGAAGCAACTATTAAAAATATCCATGTACATAAAGTACAAAAAGAATAAAATTGTCATAATATTGAGATTTTAGACAAAGGACAGTACAATTCAACTACAATGAACACGCTTTCATATTATTTTTTTATTTATAAGTACGAGGAGGAATTATTATGGCTCAAGCAAAATCTAATCGAGTCGCCGGCAATATTTTCAAAGGTTCTGTCGGCAATTTAATTGAATGGTACGACTGGTACGTTTACTCTGCTTTCGCTGTTTATTTTTCAGCAGAGTTCTTTCCTAAAGGAGATCCAACGAGTCAATTACTGAACACAGCAGCTATTTTCGCAGTTGGGTTTTTAATGCGCCCTATTGGGAGTTTATTAATGGGACGTTATGCGGATCGGCATGGACGCCGGGCGGCATTAACGCTTTCCATTACGGTTATGGCCGGTGGTTCTTTAATTATTGCCTGTACACCTAGTTACGAAAGCATCGGTATTATGGCACCAATTATTTTAGTTCTTGCTCGTTTACTTCAAGGATTATCACTTGGCGGAGAGTACGGAACTTCCGCAACGTATTTATCTGAAATGGCTAGTAGTGGACGCCGCGGTTTTTATTCAAGCTTCCAATATGTAACGCTCGTTGCTGGACAGATGGTTGCGTTAGGCGTTCAAATTGTTCTTCAGCAATTACTAAGCGAACCAGATATGAAAGCTTGGGGATGGCGTATTCCATTCATTATTGGAGCGATGGGTGCAGTAGCTGTATTATGGCTTCGCCGCACGATGGATGAATCGGAGCAATTCGCAAACATAAAATCACAAAAACGTGAAAGCGCAGGAACCATTCGCGCTCTTATGAAACATCCGAAAGCAGTATTAACAGTAGTCGGCCTAACATTAGGAGGCACTGTTGCATTTTATACGTACACAACATATTTACAAAAGTTCATGGTAAACACAGTCGGCCTTCCGAAAGAAGTTGTAAGCTGGATTAACTTTGTCGCACTACTTATATTCGTCGTACTTCAGCCAATTGCAGGGCTATTATCCGATAAAATTGGACGCCGCCCACTATTAATGGCATTCGGTATTCTCGGAACATTACTAACAGCACCGATCTTCTTCTTCATGGAAAAAACGACAGAACCAATCGTAGCATTTTTACTCATGATGGTCGGTCTCATTATCGTTACTGGTTACACATCAATTAACGCAATTGTAAAAGCAGAACTCTTCCCAACTGAAATTCGCGCACTCGGCGTAGGTTTACCATATGCTCTGACAGTTGCGATATTCGGCGGAACAGCTGAGTTCATCGCATTATGGCTAAAGAGTATCGGAATGGAATCACTCTTCTACTTCTACGTAGCTGGATGTATCGCGATCAGCTTTATTACGTATTGGCGTATGGATGAGTCATCGAAAACTTCGCAGATTGAGGCGGAGCTTGGTGGTGGGGATAAATTAGTTAATAATAAGTCTAGTTAAAATTATGTATTCTAGTATCTTCGTTTATTTGAAAAAGCATAATTCACTAATATGCAATTTAAAAACCTCTACTTATATGTAGAGGTTTTTAAACTTTATAACAAAAAAGATATCCAAATCTACTTCTCTTCTTTTTTGATTATGACATGTATTATTTGTAATAAATCATTATGAAACGAAAAAAGAAGATTATAGGGGTAACATCTCATGTCTATCAACTTAAGAAAAATATATACCTACTTTATAAGATACACCAAGTTCAAGTATTCTCTCATTTCAAGCCTTGAAATGCGGTATAATACTTGAGCCATTTTTTTACACTAAAACTTGAAGCCTGTCTACCATTTACACATATTTCTACATATAGTAAGTAAAGCTATCATTCGAAAATACTAGCGGTTCGTTTCACTTCGTGGTAAATTAAACCAATTGAAATATAAAAATCATTTCCAAAATAAAGATAATAATTTATAAATGTAGTTAACATTCTATTCTTAGTAAAAAGTTAAACAAGGTGATAATTTAAATCATTTAGAAGTTTTCTATCTAATTATACTAAAGTTGAGTGGTGAAACTAATATGAGCCAATGGCTAAGTAATGATAAAATAGCAGACCATGATTTTAGTGGTTGCATATTAAAATTTTTACTAGGTATGAGTATCATTTTTATACTTATTCTATACCCTATTTATTGGCTGTTTTTTCAAGAAAACGAAAAACCTCTTGTAAAAAATACGTCATCCAACCAAGCAAATCAAATAGAAATTACGGGAATTTCTTATGGACATCTCTCCGATGATAAATACATAAAAATGTACTTTAAAGAAAAAAACAAACTTGTAGAGAAAACAAAAGTAAGGGTAGCTAATTTTAATATAATTAATAGTTCAGACCTCTATGAAATTTCATGGAAAGATAATACTAAAGTTGTAATAGTAATGAAATTTGAATATGAAACGAAAACATTGGAATATGATTTCGAAACTGGAACAATAGGTGGATATATTAATAGTACAAATAATAACTTACTATAGCCTAATTCCAAATATGTAGGATACACCTCCAAAATCATAAAAATCTTTTCATATTATTTCTATTAAAACATCGAAAAGAGGTGGCACTTTGAACAAATGGGCTATATTATCTTTAATATGTGTACCTTATGCTCTTTTAACTATAGTAAATGAACATACATTAGAAATAGGTGGATCAGCGAATATCTTTTGGAAAATTGGTTTATTTGCACCACTTATAGGCGTTTTATTTTCAGCTGGAGCCAGTAAAACTTACCAACGCGTTATGCTTGCCGTATTTAATTTAAGTTACTATTTTGCACTTTACATCTATATGATATACACTTTTTAAAATACTCTTATACTTGTTTTATGAACATATATTTTTGGGAGAAAATCATAAAAATAAAACATACTATTTCTCTTGGTCAAAGACTTTTAACTAACTATACATTTTATAAATATTTCTCCCCATGAATCTAGTAAAATTGTAGTGGAGTTGAATTTTCCTTCAAAATATTTCTTATCCTTTTTATAATTTAATAGTTGGAAAGACTCATAGTTATTAGATGAGCTCTTCAATTCCCAAATTTTCATTTTCCTTCTCCCTTATATTTAATCTATTCATAAATTATTTCGGGCTATTTAATTTTAAGCTGCCATCTAATAAACGTATTCTTATGTCATGTAAAGCTGCAACAGCGTCTGCTTGAGTACCACCATATTCTTTAACTTCTTTTAGTACCTTAGTTACCTCTTTCATATAATCCGTACCATGGTTACCTATATGTAACACTTCAGTAGTCACATATTCATTTACTTTATACGGTAAAAATACTCCATTAGCAGCAGAATCATGGTGTATTCCAAATTCTTTTAATAATTCTTGTGCTTCAATAGCTCTTTTATCATTCCAAGGTGTTAGGTGATGTGCTGCATTAGAATATGGGGGTGGTTCAATCCCTGCATCTTTTCCCCCATGCTTCAATCGCTTTTTCTGCGTTATGAATCCCTCCAAAACCAGGATGTAGTGGCAGCGGAACACCAACAGCTTGACCACCACCAATATGGTGATGGACTAATTTAGTTCCACGTAATCCAGTAAAATCATATTGTAGAAATTCCCATCTAAATCATTAAGGATTTAGATGGGAATTTCCCTATCACATAAGTAATATCATTTCTTATTAAATTTACTGTGTATCAGTTCAAAGAATTTATTTGCACCAAGTGAAATTGCGCCAATAATAAGAACACCAATAATAAAATAAATCTTTTTAAATAAGTTGTAAGGAGATAAAATAGCAACTACAAGAAGTATTATAATTGCAACGAATGTGACTAATTTTCCAACTTTAAATGCTTGCATATCAGCATTCCTCCTTCTGGATAAAAACAGCCAATATATTCATACATCACAGGTTCTTTAACCATAGGTTTTTGTTTCCTTCCATAAATCACAATACTTAAATTCAACAAACCTCTTTAAAAGGTTTCATGTGTTCTACCCCCATCTTCTATATGCTTCCTTAAATAATAGTACCTATGGAATTCCATAATGAAATGAAACAAAATAAACGAAAGCATGGAGTATACACACATTAATACAATTGCTACCATCTTTTGTGTTGCAAAACCAAGACTGATATTAGCAATGAGTTGACCCAATCCTACAAAAGCCACTACTCCGAAACTAGAGTTTTTTTTCGATGATTTTGATTTTTTGATTGATTCCTGAAGTTTTTTAATATGATTTTTATAATAATAATACAAAGCAAAAATATACAAACCAACCGAAAAAATAAAATAGATAGGAGTTTGTAATCCTAACATTCCATATGCAAACTTTTGGGTTATAACTAATAATCCTACTGAACATACGATGCCAAATACCCCACGAAATAGAGTGTATTGTAATTGTCGCTTCCTAGGATTTATAACAATCCATATTGCCCATACATTTAAAAAAGCAACTGGTGGAACTATTATGTACATATATATCGGTTGAACAGGATTCGCAAAAGCAGGTAAAAGCACAAATATATCTGCTATCCCAATCACAAGAGTAATTATAGTCGATCTTATATCATTTACAGCATAAAGAGCCACATAATATTCAAAAGCTTTTTTATTAAAATCTGTATTTTTTTTCATGTTAATTAAACCACCCCGCAACTGTTGACCAAGCTTTTTTCGAACCCGTTTTCACCCTATCCTTAATACTATTATCTTCATCATCACCATCTAAATCAACATCCCATTTTACACCTTCTGTGAAATATTTTTCCCTTCTCGAAAAAAAGATCAACCCATTAATAAAATCTAGGCTTATCAAAAATTTCAAAAAGCCAAAGATTTTGCTGGTATCGAATCTATTGGGACTCACACCATGCGCAAAACCTTCGGCTATTGGTTCTATAAATAAAAGGTGTCACTATGTTACACGAAATACTCAATTATAGCACCCTATAAATTACACTGAAATATATTGGTATCAACAAGGAAGAAAAAGACAATATACTAGATACACTTTGTATTTAATTCAATACACATTTCTAATAATATCCCCAGTAAGTATTCATGAACCTAAAATATATTGAAATTAATAAAAAACTGAAATAACATCAAGAACTTGCAGATTTACAATATTAAATATCTATCAATATGATTTATTCTATTGATAGATATTTAATTAATTTTACACTTCAGCTAAGGTTTACAAGTATCTCGTATGACTTATCTCAAAATCTTTATTGATGTTAAAGTTATTCATTTTTAAGACTAGCAACAAATTAATATTGTAAATTCACATTTTAGGGGTAATCCTCTAACCTTCAAATAAAAAATATATTTATGATTAAAACTAATTATATTTTTTTACCTTTAAAGGAATAGATATAAAATACAAATCTATAGCATAAATAGTAATCAAAATACCTTTACCTTCATCAGCAAACTTTGATTGATGAAACTGTTCTGAAACTTTTCTTTTTCCCCATCTTTTAGGAAACCATTGAAATCCTGAAAACATATAATTAATCTACCTTTTCACTAAAATTTTGCTAATTTATTTCTTAACTCTAACTCTTCGACTGTTTCAAAACCTTTAAAAAATAAACTAGCAATTTGATTATGATTAAAAAATACATTGTATTCTTTAGACAAATTCCCATGAGGATATGGACAAGACACGTAATCCCACATTTTATTTTCATTCACTTGTCCCTGTTTTCTACCGTAAATCATAAGAGGTTGATTAATTCCTTCAACAAGAACCACAGAACCAATTGGTAATAAATCTTCTCCAATAAATAAATTTGGCATATATCTATCTTCCATAATTAAAAGTTCCTCCTAACTAAATTATAAAAAATTAATATTTCTTTGAAGAATGAGATTTCTTAAAAAAAAATGAAACAATCTTATAAAATATAAAAATAGATAATGGCATTACTAAACAAAATACAACAGATAAAACAATTTTTTCATTAAACGTAGCATCTGCTCCAAACCATATAGCTAACAAACTAGATGGAACAGCAATAGCACAAAAAATCAATAAAATCTTCTTAAATACATCTAAAGAAAACAAACTTTATCCTCCTAACATTAATTAAATAAAACTATTTAATCCTTTTCTACTCCAAACTTTACCCCTAGACCTATTCCAAGACCAACATCAATTTCATTCATTAATCCAAATTTAGCCTCTCCACCAATACTACCATAAGCTGCCTCTCCACCAACAACTACTTTCCAATCAATAAAAGGAATAGGAACTTTAAGTTCTGCTTCACCTTTAACTAAATCTGCTTTCGCACCAATACCAATATGACCATCTTTAGCCTCAAAACCAGCTTCAGCATTTCCTACTTTTATATGAGCCTTTCCAAAATCATGATCTACACCAAGATCATTAAAAGTTACCCCAGCCTTGGCTTCTCCACCAATTCCCCCACCAAACTGAGCTTTAACTTCAGCTCTAAGCAATTGCTCATGTATAGTAAAATCTTCAACTTTAAATCCAGCATCTACAACAGCTCCTTTAACCTCTCCACCAATTTTATTAAAAGATGTTAAATCATTAGAAAAAGTATCCATATCTTTAGGAAGCTGTATATCCGTTTCATATTTAAAAGCTTGAGCAAAAGCACCACTTTTTTTATCTGGTTCTACACCTAATCCACCAGAATTTTTAAACACAATATGATTATCCGAACTACTAGTTTTATTGACAATACTATTTAATTTAGTAGCAAATTTATTATTATTATCTACTTTTTCAGAATCCTTATTCAACCTTTCATGCTTTGTTCTTTCTTTAATCAAATTATCAACTTCACGAGCTTTATCTGCTGTAATTTTTTGAATAGGCCCCGTCCAATCCATATTCAACCCTTGCGTACTAAATGTACCACTTGCAGGACTAAAGCCTTTTCCACTTTGAACTTCCGCAAGACCTGCAGCAATACTAGTTGCTAATTGAAGTGCTGTACTATAGTTATTACTAGAGGTCTGATTGAATTGATACAAATGATCCAGCTTTTCTTGCAGTTTTTGCCTCATAACAATAAAAAGATTTACCATGGCATCCATACCCGGCATTGGCATAGCTTGATTGACAGCTTCCATACTTGTTTTCATTCGGTCAATTTCCCGAATTTGTTCTAATATCTCTTGTTCAATTACATCTGCGGAAGCGACTTGTGATTGAAATTGACTTGGAAAAGCATCGTTCTGGCGAATTAACTCTTCACACAGATAAATGATTCCTTGCGCTAAAGGACGAAAGGTTTGTACAAAAAATGATTTTGCACTGCTATAAGTTTGTCCTTGTAGAACAGTATCAATTGCAAAGGCATCAATTGACTGAATCACTTGTTCCATACCTTGAATAGTAGCGTTACATACAGCATTCATACTTTGAGTTTGGCCTTGTACTTCTCCTAAATACATATTTAAGCTCATGCATTGACCTCCCTCGCTAATTGTTGTTGTTGATAGGAAAGGTCGTTTTCTAAATCACTAAGGTTTCGTCTTTCTTTAAGCAACGTTTCTTTTTGGTTTTCTAATTCAAATGTGACTTTTCGTTCAATATGTTGTGCCTCTTGATATGTATTCATAAAAAATTGAGACATTTCTCTATCACCATGCCAAGTTCCTAAAATTCGATCAAACAAACGATGGTTTCGACCTCTCCATTCATAAAAATCTGCTTCCGCTTGCTCCTGAATGTGAATCGCGGATTGATTTCGGTCTTGTTCTTCAAATACACTTCGTAACTTTTGATTTACTTGATTAATTTGTTTTTCAATATGTTGACTCATCTTTTTCCTCCTACTATTTTACTTTACGTAGGTTGTCACATTAGCGAAAAGTGTTGTGAAGTTCATTATCCATTCTCTCAAATTCATTAGATACCGAATGAATATTATCAACCGCTTGTTGAAAGGCAGCGGAAAATTGTTTCGTCAAGTCTAAAACTTGCTGATTCGCTTCTTGTGCTTTGAAGTTAACAGATAATGTTGTACGCGTCGCCTTTGTTATAGAACGACTTGTTGCACTTTGAATCCTATCAGAGGCTGATCCCATTTTCGTAGCAATTTGCGTTGCTGTTTGTAAATTACTTTGAAATTGTCCCATTCTTTCAAACCCTTTCTATAAGTTTTCCAAATGCATCAAAGAAATCTCATTAAATATATATCCCTATCAATATCACTCGCTCTGGGCATGCAATCAAATGAGCCATACACTATAAGCTGTATGGCTCATTTGAAATGCCTGTTATATAGAGTATGACAATTTTTATTTCAAACCGAAATTACGTGATAATTCTTCATCATGAGAAGCAACAGCTTCTGCAGTTTTATTAAGCTGCATATTAATTTCTTGTAATAGCTGTGCGAAGTTTTGTACTTTTGGCTTTAATTGATTGAACTGTTGATCAAAACCTTCGAAAGCACGACCTTCCCATTCTCCTCTTAATTCATTTTGTAAGTTTTGTAGTTGACTTAAAATGTCCTCAATTTGATTTGCACCTTGTCCATATCGAGCCGCTTTCGATTTAAGCTCCTCTGGTGACATACGAATTTGTCCAGCCATTTTCATTTCCCCTTTAATACATAATGAGCAAAATATATATTGGTTAATTTTACTAAACATATTATAATCTATTATTCTGAACTTTTAAACGTTTTATCTTTCTATTGAATATTAGAATATGAATATTCAATTCTAATCATTAAATATCCTACTTTTTCTAGATTTACAAGATTTTATGCAAAAAAGACCACCAAAAGGCAGTCCCTCAAAGCTCAATTCCATCCCGCGCTCCACTACTTTCTCATACAAATAATTCGCAACGATAATATCTACTACAGCCAAACTAACTGATTTGAAAATAGTAATCTCTTCATCATTTTCGCGTCCGTTTTTTCCCTGCTTAGGATTTGTCCAAGTTCGGCGTGGAGACTGCTAGTTTTATCGGAATTTGAAGATCATCTGTTTCTAGATCCTATTCAATTAAGCAATCCTACAAATGTATAATCAGGATTAATGTATTCTTCTGGATAAAAACAGCCAATATAGTCATACATCACAAGTTCTTTAATCCCAAGTTTTTGTTTTCTTCCATAGTTATTTATGTGAATTCAGCTCGTTTTTTTGTTTTGGGTGAAAAAATTTTTTAACTTGATAGCAATGTGGTGCTGCCCCTATTAGGCAAATTCGACAAAGAAAAAACACCCAAAGGTGCCTTCCTCCCACTTGAACCATCTTAATTTTATTGTGTTGTTATTATATAAGAAAAGAAGACATCGCTTAAGATGTCTTCTTTTACTTGTACAATTGGTGTTAAGAAGGTATTTATTGCTTAAAAACCATAAAAAAATATAACAATCATCGAGTAAAACTATTATAGCATCAATAAATAGAGTTTTTATATGCATTTTTACATATATATAGATTTATTTATGTTTTATCTATATAGTTAAATTGTCTGTTTCTTGTTTTAATTCGTTTGTTTATTTTGAGTGCTCCAGCAATGGAGCCTTTTTTTATGCAATAAAACATTTTCTTAGCATTACTTAGTTGATCTATATTAACTTTACCCTCTTAAATTATATCTATATTTTACCAAATAATTATATAGATAACCAGTTTTTTCTAATAATCTAGTGAATTGATAATTTTAATGTTAGTTGTTAATACCCATAGAAAAATTCATTATGCAATGAAAATTGAGAAATCAAGAATTATAAAAAACTTATAGTATCTTTTGTAAAAGTATATTTATAATTTGTATATTAATATGTTATAATTTAATTTCTAAAACTACCAAAAAAGGACTGCCAGTAATGGTGGTCTTTTTTAAACTGGTGAGATTGTACTAGGTTGAGCAAAAAAATGGAACCGAAAAAATTATTTCTAATGAAGATAGCCTTCTTATGATGAAGTTTCATTCAGTGGATCTGCAAGCAAACATAAAAGAAGGAAAAAATTACAATTTTACTTTACGTGGATATAGAGTACCTATACTTTCATGGTTTCCAAATTTAGATGGTGCCGAACCACAAAATTAGCACTATTCTTTAATAAAAAATCCTACTCATTTTTTAATGGGTAGGATTTTTTATTAAAGAGCTATTTCGTATTAATTTATGCCATCATTTAATATGCTATTTTTAAATGTTTTCCAAATTTGATAACTTATTATCTAAATTTCTAAATTCTATACAGCACTATCATTTAAACAATTATTAAATATATCTTCTATCTAAAACATCGTATTATCATTAGCTGCTTCACTTGGAATCTCTTGAATTACATCCCAGTGTTCGACAATCTTTCCATCCTTGATACGAAATATATCCACTATAGCAACTCCCTTATCTTGAGAATTAGTACGAGAATGTACATGAAGAGCAACTGTATCCCCTTCAGCTACTACACGTTTAATCTCTGCAGAGGAATTAGGATTTTTAACAAAATCCTCCTTAAAGAAATCCATGAAGGCTTTTCGTCCATCAGCAACAAAAGGATTATGTTGCTTATAATCTTCGCTAACATATTTAGGGATAATATCGATATTATGTTTGTTAAAAACTTCATTATAGAAATCAACTACCATCTTTTTATTCTTTTCATTTTCTTTTACTTCTTTTGATACAGAAGCGACATTCTCGCTCTTAATTGAGTTACCTTTGTTATTACCAGTGGAAGCTTGATATACCAAAGTCGAAACTACTCCTAAAATAAATACAGAAATAATTGTTATGATTAAACTTTTCTCTAATTTCATATATACCTACCTCTTCTACTTAAATAAGTTTTCTTCTATAAAAAGCTTGAAGAAGGAGAAACCTTCCCCAAAATGTAATGTCAGAGGTAATGTTAGGAATTTCATTTATCCTAACCTCCCCCTATACAAGGCATATTAGAAACGATTCATTCTAACTTAATACCTCATTAACAGTTGCACTGTCCACAATTTGAATAAACTTCTTAACCTTATCGTTCTCATCAAACTTATAAAGGTGACAAAAATCTGCTATGAACGATTTCCCTGTAGCTTTATATGTCCCACTATATTTTCCATACACGATAACAGTATTGTTATTAAAAGCATAGATTTCATCTTTAGCGCTATAGTCATCCCATTCTGTGCCAAGACGTTCATGTACGTTTTTCACTACTTCATCTGGACCTATATAAGTACCTGCATATGGAAACCCAGCAGCTTCTGTCCAAGATACATTTTCACTTAAATACGTTTTGAACGCATCCAATTTCCCTTCGCCAGTTAACACATACGTTTCATGTAATAGCTTTTGATATTTATTCATATCATTAACCCCAAGGCATTTCTTTTGTTACAACTTTTGCACTTAATTCTAATACACCTTTATTTGCATAGCCTGGATATGCTGCTTCAAGTTTTGCCACAAAATCTTTTGAAGTTCCACTTTCCTCAGAAGCTTGAACCGCAGTTCTTAGATAATCCATTGTCGCAGTAAGTGCTTGATTATTTAGGGATTTTTCAATTGATCCATGGCTAGGTACAATTATGTCAGCATGTAACGCTTGTAATACTTTCAAGTTCTCAATCCACGCCTCCATAGTCGCTTTTGAGCTAGTATCCGCTAAGAATACATGTATT
Organism: Bacillus cereus group sp. MYBK5-2; assembly: GCF_051915685.1. Lineage (NCBI taxonomy): Bacteria > Bacillati > Bacillota > Bacilli > Caryophanales > Bacillaceae > Bacillus > Bacillus cereus group sp. MYBK5-2. Next base: position 175,179 of record NZ_JBQAFE010000001.1, on the reverse strand, counting down.
TCGTTAAAGACATCAATACCACCAATTAATACTTTTAGTTCTTTATTAAATAGGCTAGTTCTGTAATGATCTAAGCCTACTAGTTCCAATGTTAACCCCTGAAAATCAATCACTTTTTCTTTAAACACTTGAGGTAATACCACGTTACTTGGTGCATTTTCTCCAAGGGCGTCTTTCCAAACTTTTAATTTCCCTAAGACAGAATGAACGATATGTTCAACAGTAGACTCTGTTGCATACGCTATAGCTTCTGGGTAAACGGCTTTAATGCTCTCTAATCCAAAGTAGTAGTCTGGATCCCCATGAATAATAAAGATTTTATCTAAAGATAAGTTATTTTTTTTCAGATACTCCACAATTTCTTTCGAATCAGATTGAGTAAATTTTGAGTTTATTAAAAATGCATGTCCTGCTTTCTCAACTAATGTTGCTGTGACCATAAAGCTTTTTTCGTCCGAACTAAACACCGTTAATTTCACATCTTTTTGATTTGTATCGATTGTTTTAAACATAGTATGTTATTCTCCTTTTGTTAAAGTTATAAACTAATTATCATATTTTTATCTTGTTCCGATAAAGTGAAACTTTAATCAGTGGGGGTTTTGTTCATCCCCCACTGATTATTAGCCCACACCAATCGGACTTTTACGGACAGTTGATCCCCCACCTAACTTCTTTGCTTCCACTGAATTTTGAGGTGGGGGTCTTACTGCCCGTTAAAGCGGGATAAAATCTCCCACTCCCATTTATCTGAAAGTGTAATAGTACTGGCGAATATTCCGGAGATAAATGTCAGGTGGCTTAAGATAACATGTTTGCTACTATATCCTAAATTTTCTTAATATAAATTTTTAAAACGCGCTTCAATTTTATCCGGCGTCATTACGCCACCACCAATGGGAATAATTTGATTATCCTTTTGTAAAAGTAATGAAGGATAGCTATTAACACCAAGCTGTCGAACTTTATTGAAATCATTTTGGACATCTATTATTGTTTCTTGAGCGTTTAAACGTTCTAATACTTGTTCAGGGTCCAAACCATGCTCGATTGCAATTTTGCGATATGTTTCTGGATCACTCAGACTTTGGCCCTCATAATAAAACGCTTTTTGCATAGCCGAAGTGAATTCTAATAAACGGTCTGGCGCTAATGAGCGTAAAGCTGAAAAACCAATTGCAGCATCTTTCGAATTCATTTTAAAAGTCCCTTCCTCCACCAATTTTTGATAGGAAGGACCAAATTCAGCACCTGTAAGTTGATTAATTCTTTTATTTCCTTCTTCTATATATGAGAAGTGTTTCATTGGTAAATTATCCAAAAATAACCCTCCACATAAAACCGTTAATGGTACTTCAGTGTGGTTTTTGTAAAATCCTTTAATACTTTCTGAAAAACCATAGCACCATCCACAATATGCATCCCATACGTAAATAAGATTATCTTGTTTCGTCTCCATTTAAATCTCCTACCTTTTTTTATTATCCAGCTCAACTAAATTTTTGGTTTATATAGGTACATCTTTTTATACCTTATTCTTTTTTAGATACCTTACTATATTTCCCCAAAACTAATATTTCCAAAGAAAGATCCACCAAGGTTTTTAACAAAAGATAACGTTTCACCTTATTGCCCCGTAACAGAAAATACTAAAGCTTAGAATATGCATCGATTTGAATGTGTTAGTAACTTTCTACACCGGGTGGCAACGTATGGACCACCATCCTTAATTAAATATATAAATCATATTTTTAGCAGATATTAGTTGTAACTAAATTGATTACATCTTTATGTAACTATTTTAGTTACAACTAATATAGAAGTCAATTCTTTTTTTCGAAAACATTAAATTTCTACATTATAACGAAATTCTGTGTTAACTTGTAAAAAAAAAGAGGAGCCATCTCCTCTTCATAAATAAACACTATTTAATTTGTTCCTTATACTCATGGTTAACAACTACATACCACTTTCCTGTATCAAATTTTTCTTTATTAATCACGTAAACTTTATTTTGTCTCTTTACCTCCCCTGGTTTTAATTCCTTAGTAATAGTAGAGGTCTCACCTTTTTCAACCGCATAACTACTAGCTGCTAACACATCACTTTGATAAGCATTATCATTTTCATCCACTAAATCCACTGATGGTAAAACGGCTAATTTCATCGGTTCGTTTGTGATATTTTTCCCTTCTGCTTCTACAACAATAAAGACATGTCCATCTTCAGGTTTTTGGAATCCTATACTCTCTTTACCAACCTTATCTCTTTCTACAACTCTTTTTACAGTTACATCAAATTTAGGTGTATGAAAATCCTTGTTTACAGCATACTCTTTTTCTTTTATTTTTGATTTCTCTTTTGTTTGTTCTGTATTTTTCTGCTTTGTATTCTCTTTCGTTTTCGCCTCATCAGTTGTTTGCACTTTCTTTTCTTCTTGTTTAGAATTGGTTTCTTTAGATTCTGAAGAAGTTTTGTCGGATGTATTGCCGCAACCAGATAAATTGAATACTAAAGCGCCACCTAAAATACATGTAGTAAATTTTTTCAACATCTCTTTTTATCCCCCAATAACACGATATGTAAATTTCTTACTTATCATAACAAAAAATACCACCTTAAATTGTTGCATCTTGTCGAATGATTAAGAATAATCAAGTTACTCCACGTCCTCTTTTATTATAAAGGTAAATATAACGTCTATAAAACCTGCTATAATAGGTTTTTACACCCTTAGCATACAATTTTTCACTTTCGGTAATGTGTCCCCTATTTGAAAGGTAATTGAAATATTAAGACCAACTGATAGAGGTGTTTATGTGGAATTATTTGAGTATTATAAAAAGAAAGGGAAGTTTAAATTTTTTATTGGAATTGGTGTTTTTATTTTGGCACTATGTGCTGTATATGAAAAGTGGGGACATATTAATTGGGGACAGGTTATTTTTATTGTTATAGTTTCGTTTGTTTTTTTAGGAATTGGTTTTTTGCAATTAAGAAAAGGGAAGTTATTAGAAAAAAATATTGTTAAAAATAGTATAACACTTTGGGATACTAATACTTTTGTATTATTAGAATTACCAGAAGGTAATAAACATTTTGGATTATATACTCCTGATGGAGCTTATGTAGCAGGAACAAAGCTAATTTCAACTGATATGATGACAGTATCTTCTTTAAAAAATAATCACGTTGTTGGATTGGAAGCAAGTGATGGAGAAATTCTTGCATACTTTCATAGTGAAGTTGAAAATTATGATTGGGCTATTTATGATTCGAATTATAATTGTGTAGGTATGTTTAAAGAAAATATGATACAAGGATTTGGAATGGTACGTGGTTCTTTGATGAATGAAAAAGAAATAAAAATTTCTGAGATAGAAGTGGAATTTGATTTTTTCGAAACGTCTTTTCATACAATGGATGATCGTATATTAATAAACTGCAAGAGGGGATATATGCCTTTAGAATGGAGTGAAAGATTTGGCTTAAATGTACCTATTATTAAATTAGGTAATAATATTTCTAATACTGAAAAAATATTTGGTTTAGGTATTCTTCTTTATATTTTAGAAACAATTAAAGTAAGAAAAAGTAGGATTTTTAATGATTAGAATTAAATATTTACATTATGAAATTTATTGGATCTTTTATTAGAGATTACATCGCCGAAAGTGAAGTATTGTATATTTTGGAATTACTTTATATGTACTTCTTAAAATTGATGAGCATTTGTTATGCCAGAACCAACTGGAAATGGAAACGGCAAGCGATTATACTCCGCTTGCCGTTTTTTCATAGCTTCGTATGTATTTGAATCCCTTTCGCTTTCTCTTCATCACCCTTCACGCGTACAATTAAATCATATGCCCCGGGTTTTGGCGCTTCAAAAGAAAGCAAACCTTCTTTTTGAGAAGTGACTTCTTCTTCATAAATGACCTTATCATCTTTTGTGACTTGCAATAAAATCGTACCTTCTTCAACTGTTGCCTCATAAGGAATTTCCACATTTCCTTTTTCAGCTTTAAGCGTTTGTACATCGTAATACCCCTGCAAAGAACCAATTGTTAAAGTCGTTTCGCCATTTTTTTGAACCTTTGTGACTTTTGTTGCTGTATTACATGCGCTTAACAATACAACAAGAGTGAAAATGAGAAATGAACGAAGCAATTTCATAGAGAGTCCCCTTCCTTTAAATATATTAAGGTTAAAATATACAATCTAACATATCATTACAATTATAGTTGAAAAATAAGGAAAATTATATAACAGGAAATGCAACTATAAACAATCACTGACCATTAGTCTACAACCAATCCCACACCCCAACACAAAAGAAAAAAGCACCAGGTCCCCCTAGTGCTCTCCCCCTAAAACAAATGACAAGCCACTTCATGCCCTTTCGCAATCTCAACCATCTTCGGTACTTCCTGTGCGCATTTTTCAGTGGCGAATTTGCAGCGCGTTCTGAATTTGCAGCCGGATGGTGAGTTTAGTGGGCTTGGTACTTCTCCCTCTAGGATAATCCGTTCTTTACCAGTGTTTGTTGGATCTGGTTCTGGCATGGATGAGAGTAGTGCTTGTGTGTATGGATGTGCCGGGTTTGTGTATAAGTCTTCGCTGTCGGCAATTTCTACTATGTTTCCTAAGTACATGACTCCGATGCGGTCTGATATGTGCCTTACCATCGATAGGTCATGTGCGATGAATAAGTATGTGACTCCTGTTTCTTCTTGGATGTCTTGCAGCATATTTACGACTTGTGCTTGGACTGAGACATCGAGTGCTGAGATTGGTTCGTCACATAGGATAAAGTCTGGTTTTACAGATAATGCACGCGCGATGCTAATGCGCTGGCGCTGGCCCCCGCTAAATTCGTGCGGGTAGCGATATAAGTGTTCTTCTTTTAATCCTACCTTTTTCAGAAGGTCTAAAATGATTTCTTTTTGTTCTTCTTTTTCGTAGGAACCGTGAATGTTCATTGGCTCACTAATAATTTGGAATACGTTCATCGACGGATTTAATGATGCGTATGGATCTTGGAAAATGATTTGCATTCGTTTTCTATATTCTTTTAGTTCACTTTCCTTTAAACTTGCGATATCTTTTCCATCAAATAAAACGTTACCTGAAGTGACATCGTGTAAGCGAATGATACTTCTTCCTGTCGTTGATTTTCCGCATCCAGATTCTCCTACTAACCCGAATGTTTCACCCTTTTTAATAGTGAAGCTTAAATCATCGACTGCTTTTAATTGCTCTGTTTTTCTGCCGAATAGTCCTTTTTTAATAGGAAAATACTTTTTTAAGTTCCGAACTTCAATTAAGTTTTCTTCATACATGAAAATCACCTACCGCCCTATCATTTAACCAGCACATGGAACGCCTTCCGTCTCCGATTTCAAAATATGGCGGACGTTCTTTTTCACAAATGTCCATCGCATGCGGGCAACGCTCTGCGAACGGGCAACCTTGTGGTGGGTTTAATAAGTTTGGCGTTACACCTTGAATGGGAGCAAGTCTTTCTTTTACGCCGTTTGCGATTTTTGGCAGAGAGTTTAATAGCCCTTTCGTATATGGATGATTCGGCGATTGGAAAATATCAAGTACAGGTCCTTCTTCCATAATAAGTCCGCCATACATAACGATAACGCGTGTACAGTTTTGTGCGACTATTCCTAAGTCATGCGTAATAAGAAGTAACGCCATGTTCGTTTCGTTTTTTAAGTTTTTCATTAAATCTAGTATTTGTGCTTGTATCGTTACATCAAGTGCTGTCGTCGGTTCGTCCGCAATGAGAAGGTCAGGGTTACAAGACATCGCCATTGCGATCATAACTCGCTGCTTCATACCTCCGCTTAGTTCATGCGGATATTGTTTCACCCTTTCTTCTGGCGAAGAAAGACCGACTTGTTTTAACAAGTTGATTGCGATTTGCTCTGCTTCTTTCTTTTTCACTTTTTGATGACGTATAATTACTTCCGTCATTTGTTTTCCAATTTTCACGACCGGATTTAGCGCTGACATTGGGTCTTGAGAGATAAGTGAAATTTGATTTCCTCTAATAGAACGCAATTCTTTTTCAGATTTAGAAAGTATGTTTTCATTATGAAAAAGGATTTCCCCTTCTTTCACTTTTCCTGGTGATGTAACGAGAGACATAACGGACTTCGCCATTACACTCTTTCCGCTTCCAGATTCCCCAACGATACCGACTACTTCTCCTTTATTTAAGCGAAATGTAACGCCTCGAACCGCTTCAACTTCGCCACTTTCTATGAAAAAAGAAGTCTTTAAATTTTTCACTTCTAGTAGTTTTTCAGACACGCTTCTCACTCCTTTCACTTAACACTTTAGTTTTCATGTCCGGCTCCTTTTGGTGCAAAAGCTTTCTTCAACGCTTCACCAATTACGTTAAAACTAAGTACCGTTAAAAGGATAAGGAATCCTGGGAAGAGCGTTAAATACCAAGCTTCACCAATATATCCTTGCGCATTGTTTAGCATGCTGCCCCAAGAAGAATCTGGTTCTCTAATACCTAATCCTAAGAAACTAAGTGATGATTCCATTAAAATCGATGTCGCAATTGTTAATGTCGCAGCGATAATAATGGTTGATAAAATGTTAGGAATGATATGTCTTACAATAATCATAAGTGATTTTTGTCCTGATACTTTTGCGTATAAAACGTACTCACGCTCTTTTACAGATAACGTTTCTGCCCTTACAATACGGGCGGTGTCCATCCATGTTAGTAATCCGATAATAAGAACTAACGTCGTAATTCCTGGTTTTAAATACGCATTTAATAGTAGCATTAAAAAGAATGATGGAATTGACATAAGCACTTCAACAACTCTCATTAAAAAGTTGTCTAACTTTCCGCCAAAATACCCGCTAATTGTTCCAACTGCAGTACCGATTGTAATAGAAACAACCATCGCAAGGAAACCGACCGCAAGCGAAACTCGTCCGCCATATAACGCTCTCGTTAAGTAATCTCTTCCGTAATCATCCGTTCCGAAAGGATGACTCATACTCGGTTCTTGTAAGCGATCTGGAATCGACATTTTGCTAGGATCGTACGGCGATACGAATGCGAATATTGATGCAACCGTTAAAATCGCAAGTATTATAACTCCCATTAGTACAAACTTATTTTTCGTAAAACTACTTTTTATCGTTTGAAATCTCCTATTATTCATTCCAAATCACCCCCTCATTCGAATGCGCGGATCTACTACGCCATATAAAATATCAGCAATTAAGTTACCGAGAATTAACATGAATGATGATAGTAATGTAATTGCCATGATAATCGGATAATCAAATCTAAAAATAGCATTTACCCCAAGTGAACCAAGACCCGGCCATGAAAATACTGTTTCCGTAATGAACGCTCCGCCTACTAAACTTGGAATCGATAATCCGAAAATTGTAATGATCGGTATTAATACATTTCGAAGTACGTGATTAAATAAAACTGTTTTCTTTGAAGCGCCGTACGCATATTGAATTTGTACATATTCTTCTTCTAATTGCTGAATCGTACTTGAACGAATATATCTCATATAAACAGATACGTTTTGGAACGCTAACACCATGCAAGGTAAAATACCGTGTTGCACAATATCCCAGACAGAATCTTTACCTACGGTGCGCATACCCATACTCGGAAGTAGGTTCAATTTTAAAGAGAATAAGTAGACTAATAGTAGTGCAAACCAGAAAACCGGCATAGAAATACCAACGTATGAAATAAAGTTTACAATGCGGTCAAAGAATGAATTCTTTTTCACACCTGTAAATAGTCCAAGTGGTATTGCGATTACGAATGAGACGAGTAAAGATGATCCCATTAACCCAATTGTTGCGGGTAATCTTTCTGCGATAAGATCTAAAACAGGACGATGATTTTGAAGTGAGTAACCAAAGTTTCCTGTTAAAATATTTTTTAACCATAAAATATACTGCACGTAAATTGGTTGATCTAGTCCTAAACTTTTGCGAATACGCTCCACATCAATTGGACTCATATTTGGCGTTACAAAGTTTCGAACAGGATCCCCCGGCGCTAGCTTTATTAATAGAAAAGAAATAATAGAAATAACAAATAAAAGCGGAATTGCATTTAAAAGCCTCTTCGCAATTACTTTATACACAAACTTCCCCCCTCAAGCTAAAGAAGCTGATTTCCACCAGCTTCTTTACTGTTTCTTATTTCACTTCATAAATCTTAGATAAATCTTCAAACATTGTAACAGGAATTGCTTTCGCTTCTTTTAATCCATCAAACTTTTTATCTACTGCAATAACTGCTTTCGGATACGCAATTGGTAGATAAGGTACGTCTTCTCTAGCTGTCTCTTGAATTTTATGGTATAGCTCTGCACGTTTTGTTTTATCTGTTTCAACTGCAGCTTCTTCCCATAACTTATCGAAATCAGCGTTTTTATATCGTGCATAATTGTATTCTGCATTACTTAAGAATAAGCTCTTATATGAATCTGGCTCAGGTCCCATTATGTAACCACCAAATGTAATGTCATATTCTTTATTCTCTTTATCTAAGCCTTTTTCACTTGCTGCACTAGCATCTAATGCATTTAGTTCAACTTCTAAGCCAACTTCTTTTAATTTTTGTTGTGTATATAACGCTAAGCTTTCCATGATTTTATTATTCGTTACATACATCACGCGTACTTTTTCTTTATCTTTCACGCCAGCTTTTGCTAATAAATCTTTCGCTTCTTTTTTATCATACTTATAGTCTTTAATATCTTTCGCATAATACATAGCGTCTGGCGTTAAGATTGAATTTGCTGGTTCTGCAAATTCACCTGAAACGAATGCTGAGTTAATCATTTCTTTTTTATCTAACGCATGCGCAATTGCTTGGCGCACTTCTTTTTTCTTCATAAGATCAGTATTCATGTTATAAGATAAGTAGAATAATCTACCTTCAGGGAATGTCACCATTGAGAAGTTCCCAGTGCTATCCAATTTCTTAAAGTCTTGCGGCTCAATCATCTTCATGTTGATTTGACCATTTTGCAGTGAAACATTTGCTGTATTACGGTCTTTTACAACGCGGTATACGATAGAGTCTAACTTAGCTTTCCCACCTACATAATCATCAAATCGATCTAATGCAACATACTCATCTGATTTATACTCTTTAAACTTAAACGGCCCTGATCCTACAGGCTGTAAGTTTTTCTTACTCTTCGCTAAATCTGCTTCCCCTTCAAATACATGTTTCGGAATTGGGAAGAAATCATTCATCACACCTTCGAAAGATGCGCTTACTTGTGGTAAGACGAATTGAGTCGTTAGCTCATCCACTTTTTTCACCTCAAGCGGCTTTCCTTTAAAAATAAAGTTTTCACGGCTTGAACTATTTTGCTTCTCATCTAAAATAGATTGAAATGTAAATGCTATATCGTCTGATGTAATCTTCTTACCGTCATGCCATTTCAAATTATCCTTTAGTTTTAAAGTCCATGTTAATTGATCCTCTGAAGGCGTAAAGCTCTCAGCAAGAACAAACTTTTTCTTACCGTCTTCCATATGATACAGCGGTGCATATAAAGCTTGCTGCACAGTTAATGACACACGATCATTCGCATAAAGCGGATTCATCGTATCTGGATTATCGCTAACACCAATCGTTAACGTTCCTCCATCTTTCGGAGTCCCTGATTTACTAGTGCCCGCTTGCTTCGAATCTTTTTCCCCTGAACAAGCAGCTAATGCAATAAATAATAGTAGGACAAATGGTAATACAAACAACTTCTTCTTCATATTTCGACCCCTCTCGACTATTTACACCTATAAGAAAACTCGGAATTAATACCGAGTTTTCTTATAGGTTTTAAATTACCACTACCGGTATGTATTGTCAAACTTTTTCGCAAAGGTAGAAAGTTTGTAATCTATTAATGCATTCTTGCGATAAACTATATTTATGCGGAGGAGAAAATAAAAAGACCACGAATAAGTAGCCTCATAAAATGAGTTAAAAAACTATCAACTTACAGAAAACCCCTCTAAAATGATTGTTATATATACTCGGAACTGTAGAATGGGATTAAAGACAAAAAACACATTTAGGAGGTTATCATGACATTTGATGAATTGAAAAAAAGACCACCAAAAGGCAGTCTCAAAACTCAATCTTATTCCCCATCCCTTGCTCCACCGCTTTCTCATACAAATACTTCGCAACGATAATATCTACTACCGCCAAACCAACTGATTTGAAAATAGTAATCTCTTCATCATTTTCGCGGCCAGCTTTTTCTCCGCTTATAATTTGACCAAGTTCAGCGTAAATGGCGTTTGCTTTGAATAGACCTTCTTTTATCGGAAATTGAAGGTCTCCTGTTTCGTCTAGTGCTGCTTCTTTTGATTCAACTACTACTTTGTTTGCGCTTGTGATGGCGTGAGATGGTAGTTCTTGCATGCTCGGTCTGAATGAGCCGACGGCGTTTACGTGGACGCCTTTTTGCAAGATTTCTGAGAAGACTGGTGTGGATGCATTCGTAGTTGTGACGATAATGTCTGCTTCACGTATTGCTTCATTTGGATCCCTGTAAACGTAAGCTGGTTTACCAAATTTCTCTTGCATATATTGCGCAAATGCATACGCTTTTTCTTCTGTGCGATTGTATAAAATGACTTTTTCAATATCTCTAACCGCAAATATTGCTTCGGCCATTCCCTTCGCTTGTTCACCCGTGCCGATAATGCATAAAGTTTTTGCGTTATGACGAGCTAAATATTTTGTCGCTACTCCTGATAAGGCGCCTGTTCGGATCATCGTTAAGTACGATCCTTCTAAAAGTGCGAGCGGTTCTCCCGTTTGAAAGTCTGATAGCATCACAATCCCGTTGATCGTTTTCTTTCCTATCTGTTTATTTTGCGGGACTACCGTTACTATTTTTACTCCAAGCGCCTCAAGCCCTTCCGCTACTGAAGGCATAATTAATGCCGTATTTTGCTCGTTCGCAAATGGTAATGAGCCTCTTATTGGTGTAATCGTTCTTTCTGCGGAAAATTCTTTTAAAGCAAGCGCCGCGTATTCAATAACTTCATTCATATTTACTAAGTTTCTTTGTTCGTTCGCGCTTATAACTAGCATATCTTTCCACCTCCTCCTTCTATCCTAACAAAAATCCCCGTTTCAAATCATCTCTCGGATCTACAACGAACTGATGAAACCCTGTAATAAATGCATGTCCCGTTACTTTCGGAACGACAGCTTCATATGTACCTACCGCTGTTACCGACAATACTTCTCCCTGGAATTTCCCATCAGTAATGCATTCATGGATGAATACTTCTCCTTTTTGCAAGGTAGCTTTTTCAAAAAGAGTTGCGATTCTCGCTGAAGTTCCTGTACCGCAAGGAGAACGATCTACTTGCCCATCAGCAAAAATCGTTACATTTCGTAGCGTAGCACCTTTGTCTTTCGGTTCATCTGAAAAGATAACGCCGTATATTCCTTTCAATCCTTCTTCAAGTGGATGTTTCACTTCCATTTTGCTCTCTATATAATGTTTAATTTTACTGCCCCACTTTTGAATAGCGGGCAAGTCTTTAAAATCAACTTTCAAACCAAATTCTTTACAATCTACAACAGCGTAAAACGCTCCGCCAAACGCAATATCTACTTGAAATTCATAGTTATCTATTTTAATAGGAACGTCTTTTTTGTATACAAATGAAGGAACATTTTCAAATGATACAGATTCTACTTCACTCCCGTTATATGTTGCATACGCAATAACTTCCCCAGCAGGGCTATCAATAATGAACTTTTGTTTTTCACCCTTTACTTCAAACATGCCTGTTTCAATTCCAACTGTAATGACAGCAATAATGCCATGACCACACATCGTACTCCATCCTTCATTGTGCATAAATAAAACACCAAAATCAGCGTGGGCACTTGCAGGCGGGGTAATAATACAACCATACATCCCGTGATGCCCTCTCGGTTCATACATAAGAACTTCACGAAGGTAATCCAAATGTTCCATACAGTAGGCGCGTCTTTCCAGCTGCGTTTCTCCTTTTATTTCTGGCACTCCGCCCGTAATAATTCGAAGCGGCTCCCCAGCTACGTGTGCATCAATCGTTGTATATATTTTACTAACCTTCATTTCTATCTCTCCCCTATACGTTGATACTCTTTTCATTGCAAATATCATGCCAACGCATAGGGGATAAATTTGTATGCATTGTTTAGAAAAACATACACTACTGTCTATTTTTTTATACACTGTCCAGAGGCTATGTTATGGGGCCCCCTTGATACAACCAGTCTTATTATTTTCAATGTAAAGTTACTTCGCTCCCCAACATATACTGTTCAAAAGCAAAAAGGAAGTGATCCCATGTATTACGGAACAAAGGGCTGGTACGTAGCTGAACTAAAAAAATTAGGCGTACGCTATCATGAAGGACGAAAACTAGAAAGTTACCGCGGACACATATTACGCAATTTATTAATCGCACAACAAGAGAAATTAAAAGAACAGTAACATTCTAATGTAACGGTATCGGCGATTCGACATGTAATATCGACTTATCGACAAATTTCGCTAATTCATCTACCTAAACCACCAACCAATCACACATCAAACTACAATAGAAAAAGGTCACCCAAACGGGTGACCTTTCTCTTTCTATTCACAAACAAGAATTTGTCTAGTAAATGATCCTTTTCTTGTAATACAGCGATCTGTAATTTCAAATCCTGCTTCATGGATCATGTCGTCCATTGTCTCCATCGTTACAACGACTACCTTTTTAGCGATGCGGCGCGCACTTGAAAGAATGGAGAGCTGGTCTTCTGGTGTGGCATGCGTAAATAAGTCATACGGCATATCGATAATGGCAACGTCATAGTTCTCAGTAATTTCCTCGATTGGACCTTTTGTTACTGTTCCTTCAAATCCGAAATGTGCGATGTTTTTTCTCGTTCCAAGAACTACAAGTGGATTTATATCTCTACCAACGATGTTAATCCCCATAGAAAGTGCTTCTACTACTACTGTTCCAATACCGCAGCACGGGTCAATTGCTCGTACTCCCTCTGGATTTGGTACAGCGATATTTGCAACTGATCTCGCAACACGTGTGCTAAGTGATGTCGAATAGCTATGCGGTTTTTTTATGTGATGATACCAAACTGGTTCGCTTTCTACATAGTGCCCGAAGTACCAGCGTCCTCCAAGAGGAACAATCCCAAATACACGCTCTGGATTACGAACATCCGCTTCTCCTTCAATATGCATGCCAAGGTCTCGTTCAATAAGACGTCTTTCTCCATATTCAATTTTATTCTCCCCAACGAGGTCATTGATTTTAACGAAGATAACTTTAAATGTCGCTCCCGCCAAATCAATTTGTTCCACTTGTTTTAAAATGCTTTCTAAGTCGTCCCCTTCATACATAACTTCAATTCGCTCTTTCATAAACGCACTTCTACTAGGGTCAATTTTGACATCACTTTTTAAAATATTAACGTGGGACTCCATTCCAAAGAACGAGCGCATTTCCAAGTAACATAAAGCACGCTCCTCCTCACGAAATGCATACGTATATATACAGGCAGGTGTTTTACTATGATTATTCAATCTATTATCATCCTCTATCGTTTAAAATTGTTCTAATTACAATTACTCAAATACTTTTGTATATAAAATTAAATGATATCATATGCCGGAAATAAAGAGAAACGTTAATAAATAAAAGAGACTGCCAATGGCAATCTCTTATTATTTATTAACGGAAAGAAGACACGTTGTTACCCATTTCTTCATAGTAATCTAAAATACCTTGATAAATAGCTTCCGCTGCACGTTGTCTCCATTCTTCAGTAGCTAGTTTTTCACCTTCACCTTTAGCATCGATAAAACCTAGTTCAGCTAAAATAGCAGGCATTGTATTGTATTTCACTACATAGAAGTTTTCTGTCTTTACACCTCTATCATTTGATTGAAGTGCTTGTACTAAACGTTTTTGTACTTTTTCTGCTAGTACACGGCTTTCTTCTGAGTTTGGATTTGTTGCTGATCTGTAGTAGAACGTTTCTGTTCCTTCTACTTGTTCATTAAACCCGTTTGCATGAATACTTACGAAAATATCACCTTTATTTTCTTGTGCAAATTCTACACGTTTTTTCAAAGATTCACCAGGGGTATTTCCCGGACGCGTATCATCATTACGTGTTAATAAGACAGTAAATGGTGTCTTTTGTTCAAATAGTTTTTGTACACGTAAAGATGTATCTAATACAATAGCACTTTCATCCATTTTCACACCAGAATGACCTGGATCAACTCCACCATGACCTGGATCAATGATAATCGCTTTTCCTTCTAAGAAGTTACCTTGCTTCACTGGATTTAATTGATTTTTATTAACCCATTGGAAACCAGCGCCCATGCGGATACGAATCCAACTGCCGCTCTCTTCAATAACAGTTACTTGCTGTGCGTTATGTGTTCCCATTACTTTTGACGAAGAAGAAGCTTCTGCATAAGTAGTGAATCCTTCATTAATAACTTCTGTTTTCTCTACTAAAGGTGTCCATTTATCACCGTTACTTGTTGCAATTTTGATCCATCCATCTCGTTCTTCTTTAATTTCAACCATTTGTGGATTATGCTGATTTGCACTAATCCCAGAACTTAATGATGGCGCGTGATATGTAATGAATTTTCTATCTATGTACATTTTCTTTGTTTCTACTGGACGATCACTATTCTTGCTAAATTTATCTGTTTGCGCAGTAAGCTGAGCTGCTTGTTCACGCGTAATAGAATCATTCGGTTTCCAGCCATTCTCTGTACCTAAAGAAAGTTTTAATTCTACTAAAATATTAACTTCTTCTTTACCCCAATGATTCTCTAAATCAGCAAATTTTGTAGGAACTGGTCCTGTTACTTTGCTCTTCAGATTATATGCTCTTACAAGCATAGCTGCCATTTCAGCACGAGTTACTTTTCCTTCTGGATCAAATACTCCTGGTTCTCGTCCCTTAATAATATTCTCTTTTTCCATGGCTGCAATAAATGAAGCTGCCCAACTATTTTTTGCATCATTATAAGACGGCTTTGCATTTGGATCTACTTTAGCACCAATTGCTGTTGCGATAATCTTTGCTGCCTGGGCACGTGTTAAATTTCCGTATGGCATAAAGTTACCATCTGGCATACCGTTAATTACATTTCTCTCTACTAAATAATAAATTGCGTCTTTTGACCACGCACTATCTGAAACATCAGGAAATTTCTTCGTTTCTGCTAAACTACTAATTGGATGTGCTAGTAAATTTGCTGCTAATAAACCTGCGGCTATTGCTTTGTACTTCATGAAAAATAAATCTCCTCTCAAAACTTCATATTCATACAATTTTTTTAATCAAGCTAACTAAAAAATATTAACTATTAATTAATTCCTTTCATAGTGTATAACATTATATATCTATAGTAAATACGTTTCCGGCCGTATAACAAAAATCGCATATATATAACTTATAATGAATGTATATAAAAAAACTTTAATCAGCTCACAAATAGCGGGATAAAAAAGCGATTAGAACATGTCTCCTAATCGCTTTGCCAAATAAAAAGCTGATTAAAAATAATATCTTTAATCAGCTCTCTATTATCTATGAAATTATTCTTCAATTAAATTAGACATTACATATGCATACACTAATGCTTCTGTATGCGCAATAGAACTTTCATGTGTACGTTCAAATGCGTGAGAAGAATCAATACCCGCTCCAATTAAAGCATGTTTCACATCAAATCCCGCGCGAATCGCAGCTGATGCATCAGATCCGTAGTATGGATAAATATCTACTTTATATTCAATATGATTCGTTTTCGCAATCTCTACTAAATGTTTACGCAGTGCGTAATGATACGGGCCGCTAGAGTCTTTTGCACAAATAGATACTGTATATTCATCAGATGCTTGTCCATCACCTAACGCTCCCATATCAACTGCTAAGTATTCAACAGTTTCTTCAGGAATGTTAGAATTACCACCGTATCCAATCTCTTCATTATTAGAAATTAAGAAATGCGTCGTATATGGTAATGTTACGTTTTCATCTTGTAATCTTTTAATTAATTTTAATAAAATCGCAACACTTACTTTGTCATCTAAATGACGGGATTTTATGTATCCACTCTCTGTAATTTGAACACGCGGATCAAATGAAACGAAGTCTCCTACTTCAATTCCTAATTCGCGTACTTCATCAGCTGAAAATACGCGCTCATCAATACGAACTTCAATATTTTTCTCATCGCGTTTTGCTTCACCTGCATCTTTATATACATGTACAGATGTTTGATGCATTAAAATCGTTCCTGTATATGTCTTGCCACTTGATGTTTCAATTTCGCAATATTCTCCTTCTACAGAGTTCCAGCGAAATCCACCAATCATAGAAAGACTCAGGCGACCATCAGGCTTAATTTCTTTCACCATCGCACCTAACGTATCAACGTGTGCCGTTAATAAGCGGTGCTGCGCATCATTCTTCCCTTTTACCGTTAAAATAAGAGCTCCCTTATTATTACGTTTCGTTTCTACGTTCCACTCACTGACATAGTTTTCAATGAAATTAATAATTTTTGCTGTATTTCCAGACGGACTCGGAATAGAGACAAGCTCCTTAATCAGTTCCATCGTTTCTTTCGTATGATGTGCCATTGTCGTTTCCTCCTCATTTTCTCTACTATTCAGTATACAAAATTCGCCAGAAAACCTCTACTTATATAGCTTAATTTTCTAAATTGTAGTAAAATTCTTTTTAGTATACAAAAGGAGTCCTGAAATATGAATATATCAAAAAAATATATACACATTGCACTCATTTGGTTTTTAGCATCATTATTTTGTTTACAAATCTCTTATGCCATTCATACTACTACTTCTATTACAATCGGCTGGATATTAACAACTATCTTCTTCATTATTAGCTTCATTGCAACAAAAAAGCATAGCGTTACTCATTAACGCTATGCTTTTCCTATAAAACTATTCTTCTGAAACATCTAATAAATAAATCCCTCTTTCAAATCCACCGCGCTCTATCTCTTTTTGCTTACGAAGGCGTTCCACATCTTCAATCGATGCACCTTCTGCACGTGCTAATGAAATGATAACCTCTAGCGCATCTGCAAGAGAATCTAGCGCATGTTCGCGTTCTTTCATAGAAGCAAATTCACGAATTTCTTCCGTTCCAATTTTCGCTAAAGCTTGTATGTAGGCTTGACCTGTTAATTTTTGTGCTGTATATGTTTTTCCAGACATTAAAATCTTCTCTGGAACACGATCTCTTACTAACTTGTTATATGCTGACATCATTCATCCTCCTATATTTAATAACATCCGAGCTCTGCTTTATAGAAAAACCATTTTTTCTTCACGCATGCACTTAACATATCAATTTCTGATCCATGTGCTCTTACATGCGGAAAGAAATAGTGCTCTAAGTCTTCTTCCTTACCATATAGAGTTTGGTACTGATCTGGAATCGCTTCTTTTTTCACATCTTTTTCTTTCGTCACCCCGTCAGAAAATGCAACACTTGGATGTCCCTCAAAAAATAACGCAGTCCGAACTGCCAAAGATGGTGTACTATGCAAAGCAGAATATGTAAGCAAAATAATAGTGATAACACCGATTATTTTCTTCATGTATTACTCCTAAAAAAAAGTGCTAACACAATTATACTAAAATGTGTTAGCACTTTCTCCCCTTTATCCCGAATTAACGAGCTAATAATCAGTGAGGAATGGACAAAATCCACACTTCACTTTATTCCCCTTTAAATGCTGGTAAACGTTTCTCTAAAAACGCGGCAATACCTTCTTTATGATCCGCTGTTTGTCTCATTGCATATTGACCACGCTTTTCTAATTGCAATGTTTGCTCTAAATTAGAGCGATTTACTTCACACAAAATTTGCTTCGTTTGAATCATTGCTTTAATCGGTTTTTGTGACCATTCATTAATCTTCTGCTTCACAACCGTTTGGAAATCTTCGCCGATTACTTCATCAATTAAGCCGATATCAAGCGCTTCTGTCGCTGATAATTTCTTACCTTCCCAAATAATTTGCTTCGTCATATTTTCACCGACACGCTTTTGAAGGAAGAAATGACCGCCTCCATCTGGAATTAAAGCGATTCCAATAAAGTTCATTGCAATAACAGATGATATATCCGCCATTACATAATCAGCTGTTAACGCAATACTTAATCCAAGACCTGCAGTTGGTCCATGAATTGCACTAATAACAAGCTTTGGCATCGTATATAATGTCACGACAACTTCAGAAATGGTATTCATAATACCATCAAACTTACTTTCATCATTACTTGAAAGCATCGATTTAATATCCCCACCCGCAGAAAAACCACGACCGTTCCCGCATAACACAACGATATGCGCAGAACTTTCCGCTACTTCTTTCAACTTTTGTAATAACTCTTTTAAGGTCGGCTCATCTAACGCATTTAACACCTCTGGGCGGTTGACCATAACCGTTGCAACGTGCCCTTCATATTTCACAACGACAGATTCTGTTTTACTTGTTATTTCCATTATATATACCCCTCTTTTCTCCATAAAGATTATACTTATATAATTATAGAAAACCACTGAAAAATCCTTCTTTTTTCTCAATTTTCTGTCTAATAATCTCGCAATTTGTACATATACCGTATAAAACATACAATTCCGTTGAAAAATATAGAAATTAAAGTCGGTTTATCCATGCTTTTCATCTATTTACCATTACAATGAAATGGTGTATTCTTAAGTTTGATAAAGTGAGACTTTAATCAGTGGGGGGTGTTCATCCCCCACTGATTATTAGTCCTCACCAATCGGGCTTTTACGGGCAGTTGATCCCCACCTAACTTCTTTGCTTCCGCTGTATTGTATTTTGAGGCGGGGTCTTACTGCCCGGCAAATAGCGGGATAAAAAACAAATATTGAAATTCATTCGCCTTACTATGTAAAAAAGGCTTTATACCCATCTTTTGGGTGTTGTAATAAAGGAATGAAGAACTGGAGGAACATATGGTTAATAAGTTGAAACAAACGGATAACTACTTCCCACATTTCCTATTGCTATTCATTGTGTTTCAACCAATTTTAGATTTATTAACATCTTTTTCAATCTATATACTACACATGAGCGCAACAGTTGGAGTTGTAGTCCGTTTCGTCTTTATGCTTCTTGCATTAGGGTACCTACTTCTTCATCACAAACAACAAGATGCGAAAAAGTACATCCTCTATTTATGCTTACTCGGAATCGCACTCGCAATCGGTCTTGTAAATAATGTGATGGTTAAATCTCCAGTTTCATTTGGAGAAGAAGTTAAATTCATCTTAAAGAGCGTATATCCAATTGTGCTACTGTTTGGATATATTATCGCCTTTAAAGAGCTAAAAAATAAAGAGTATGTATTTCATAAAATCATTACATATTTCTTATATGCAACTTTAATTTTAAGCATTACAATGATTGTCGCAATGCAAACTGGAACGGATTTCCCAAGCTATCCTCACTCAAAAATCGGTTCAAGAGGTTGGTTCTTCGCTGGAAATGATTTAAGTTCTCTTTTCGCCATTATGTTCCCAATCATTGTCTTATATTCGATTCATAAAACAACTTCTTTCTCGAAAATATATTACTGGATTCCAACAATACTTGCGATGTATGCAAGTATTATGGTCGGAACGAAAGTCGGATATGGCGCAATTGTTATTACATTAGGCGTAGCACTTTTCTTCTCATTCATTGAATATATGATAAATCGTAAAAAAGAAGGAAAAGGATTCACACATATTGTAAATACCGTTGTTGTCGCAGTTATACTAGGAGGTTTAATTGCTCTTACACCGCATACTCCTATCGCAAAAAATATGGGCATTCACATGCAAATATACGAATACAAAAAATCAGTACAAGAAGAGAAAGATCGAAAAGAAGGAAAAGTAATTAAAGCAGATCCAGAAGATGCAAAAAAACATGCAAAAGGTGAACTTACAGATTCTGAAGTAAAAAGTTTAATTTACAGTGATCGCGACAAATTCTTAAAAACATACAAACAATACTATAAAGACGCACCGCTTTCACAAAAACTATTCGGAATGGGTTACGCTGGTAACTACACAGATAAAATTAAATTAATTGAAATGGACTTCCATGACCTATTTTTCGCCTTTGGAATTGTCGGTTTCCTTATTTACTTAATACCTCTTCTATACTTTGGTATTAAATTATTTATCCGCATGATCACAAACTTTAAGAAAATCATGAGCGTAAAGTATATGCTATTAGCGAGCACACTCGTTCTATCACTTGGCATTGGCTTTATGTCTGGCCACGTATTAACAGCACCAGCCGTTAGTATTTTCTTCGTTGTTATACTCGCTTATATCATTGTTGATTTTGAAATTGAATAAAAAGAAGGTGCTACGAAATATTAGTAGCACCTTCTTTTTTATTTAATTAATGTTTTACGTATTCTAAACTTTCTTTTGCAATATACGCTTCTGTTACAGTAGGATTATCTGAAATAACTTTAACCCACGCTTTTCCATTTATTATCTCTTCACCAGTAACTGTGACAACTACATTTGTATTTAAACGATACAGTCGCTCATTTGATATACTAGGATTCTTTTTCACTTCCACGTTATTCATCACACGTGCAAGTTTGTACTTGTTGTATTCTTTTTTACCTAAATAAGAATCAAAACGGTTCATATGCCCCGCTACTTTTTTACCCCAGTTCGCATCAGATGCATATTTCGCATTTAAACCAGCAGCTTTATCACCTGTATATGTTGCTGTATAACGCCAATGTCCTGGATTTAAATATCCTTCATTCATGTATAATTTTGCTGCATGTTCAATACAATCTTCTTTTGAATTGAATGCTTCTCCGTTACCATATGGACTATCGTCTGTTGCTTTTAAACCAAATAAATTATTTTTGTCTTTTGCAAGAGCGCTTGTTCCATAATAACTTTCATGAATTGCTAATGAATATAAGAATAATGCATTTACATTATACTTGCTTTCTACTTCTTTAAATTTCTTTCCTAAACCAATTAATGGAGAGTCTGGCTTAATCGATTTCACATAACTATCTAGTTGTTCAGCTGTATAATCTGTTTTCGAACGTAATGATAAATAATTGAAATATTGATAGAAAGTTTCGTCTCCGAATGTCTTTCCATCTACACTATACATTTGCTGTCCTTGCTTCATGAAAGAAGGTGCCACACCATATCTAAATTCTGTATATCCAGGTGAACTTGTATTATATGTATAATATTTATGGTATAAATATCCATCTGATTTCACATAATAAGACGACTGTTTCATTTCATTTGTAGGAATTAAAGTGATTTCATTCTTCTTCACATAACCTGTCAAACCAGAAAGTTGAACTTTCACACGATCTTCGCCAACTTCTAACACTTTCAATTCTGTTCCATACTGAATATACGTATATACTGTTGCTAAATTCTCATCATAAATATTAATGATGTTTTGCCCAGTTATTCTTTTCGCACTTGCAAAACCATCTTTAATCCATAAAAATTCGTTCTCGTATTTTACCGCATTCATACCTTTATTTTGAGCAGCCGTAACCGCTTCTTTATACGTATTATAGCGCTCTACTTCTTGCTCTGTTCCGTTTTCTCTTACATTTGTCACGACATATTTCTTAGTTTCTACAGGATTGCTATTTCCGTTTTTTTCAATCGTCTGAAGCATGCGATCCAACATAGCTGAAGCCATCCCTCTTGTAGCTGATAAATGTGGTCTAAATGTATTATCTTCTGGATACCCTTTAATAATTTGAGTAGCCACCATAACTTGCACATGCTCTTTATAGTTAATACTATCTTTATCAGTAAAGGTAAGCGGACTTACAGCTACTTTAATATTTTTATAGTCTAACGCTCGCTTTACCATTATCGACATTTCTTCACGTGTAATCACATCATTTGGTGAGAACGTCTCGTTCGTACGACCATTAATAATTTTCGCTCCATATGCTCTACTTACACCATCATATAAACCGTAAGTCTTCGGCACATCCTCGAAATTCGAATCAGCTTTCGGTAAATTTAAAGCCCTCGCTATGAATGTAGCAAACTCTGCTCTTGTTACTAATTTATCAGGCGCATATACATTGTCTCCATACCCCATTAAAACTCCTTTAGTAATAAGTGAGCGCATATTCGTCTCAAACATATGTCCTGTAATATCATCATTTGCCGCATAACTTGAAATAGGAGTTAAAAGTAATGATCCCGTTAATGCCACTGCTGTTATACCTTTTGAAAAAGTCTTCAAGGTTATCCTCCTCGTAATCTACGAATTTATTATCACAAATTTGATTATATAATAATCACAATCATTTTAGCATAATAAATAGGAATTAAAATAAAACGTTTTTTAATTTGAATTTTCATTATATTCAAAACGAAATAAAAGACACTTTACTTTTTTAATAAAGTGCCTTTTTCCATATGATCAATGAGTTTCTTTGTTGCCTGTTTGCCTTGCAACCGAAGCTCATCTATTGTCAATTGTAACTCTTGCTGCACAGTTCCTTGTTGCATTAATTGCTTTTTCGCAATTTCATATAAATATTCAGCACTCCATTCGCCATCCACACTTCCTATAACTGGCTGATTCACTTGACTTAAAAACGAATCAATTTTCGGATCGTATGAAATCCCGACCATTGGAGTTTTGGCTACAGCAGAAAAAACTAGTGCATGAAGCCGCATACCAATTAGTAATGAACATTGTGATAAAATGAATATTTTCTCGTCGATATCCATTTTATATGGAAGCATATACGTCTCTTCTCCCATTAAGTCTACTACTTCACGCGAAGCTTTTTGATCAAATGGCTCATGCATTGGAACAAATAGAATTTGGTATCCTTCTTGCTTTAATTTTTTTAATGCCGCAGCTAATTTTTTTATATAATCTTCTTTTGCATTCCAATAACGCACACTAACCGCAATTACTTTTCCATGTATCGAATGCTTTTGCAACCAATCCGATTGTTTTGTCCGTTTCCATGTTAAAACAGGGTCTGGAACAATTTCAATATCGTTTTTTATGCCAAGTTCTTTTAAATATAAAAACGAATCCTCATCTCGAACTGATACATAGGAAGCTTTTGACAAGTTCCATTTTACTAATAGACGATTATATCCTTTTGTAATTGGACCTATTCCTTGTGAATAAATATAATACGGCTTTTTTAATAATCGAGCGAGTCCCATAATACCCGTATAATATAGAATACTCTTCGTACTTGTCTGATCTTGAAGAAGGCTCCCGCCACCGCTAATAACTCCATCACTGTTTTTGATTGCATGATAAACAGCTTTTATATCCCAGCGATCTACCGATTCTACACCATACATTTCCTTTGTATATTTAGAATCATTTGATAGTACTACTAGTTCTATATCCGGGTTCTCTTTACTTAACGATTCAATAATTGATTGTAGAATCGCCTCGTCTCCAACATTATAAAAACCATAATATCCTGATAAGACTAAACGCACCCTAAATCTCCTCCAAAACTAGGTAACCGTTTATTTCATCTAACATAAACTAGTACCCATTCCTTACCTAAACACTTGATACCCTACATAGTTTCCTCTTTATCAGTTCATATGAATTATAATAAAAAATTAAATTTCTATATTTATCTTTTTAAAAATGGTATTTTGTTTATTGATATCCATTTTAATTTCAAAGCACATACACCATACAAAATGGTTGTAATACTTAATGCTATACCACTGAATAATAACGTCATAATTCTTGAAGATGTAATATTTATCACATTACATAATTCATACAATCCTAGTCCCAAAATACATGCTATTGCTAGCACACCAAAAAAGCTTTTTAAATGAATAGAATAGGCAATATAGCTTCGAATATACAAATGATTTACAATACAAATCAATACGTAAGTAATTAATGTACTATACGCCGCTCCATCTATGCCAAACTTCTGCACGAACATTATGTTTAACACGACTTTCACACAACTCGCACCAATAACAATCCATGCAGCTTGTGCAGAACGGTTAATGCCCTGTAAAACACCTATTGATAATACCATAACCGCAGTAAAATACGAACTGCCAATCATAACTGTTAACATACTACTGCCTTTTACATCTGTGAACAATCCGACATTTAACGGTACTGTTAATGCCATCAACCATATTGTTAACGGTGCTGTCAAAACATGCGCTAGTCGATTTGTATTTTGAATTGTTATTTTCGCCAAATTTATATCTCTTTTGGCCAATGCGGAAGTTAAGAGTGGTATTAACGGAAATACAATTGCGCTTGCAAAAATAACAATTATTTGCGTGAATGCAAAACCGCGACTGTATATTCCAAATTGTTCTTGAATTTCTGTTGATGATCCTTGTAATACATGCGGTATTGTAAGCGAGTCTACTAAATTTAAAAGTGGCATTGATAAAGCTCCAATAGCGATTGGGATCGATACCCGCAATATCTTTTTGCCGTTTTCTCTTAAATCTCGGAGCGAATAGGAATTGCTTTTATTGTAGTATGGACTTCTATTATATTTTATACGCAAATATATAAGCGAACTAATGACTCCAAGAAAAGAGCCAACCATCGCACCACTAGTAATAACAGTATTACTCTTATCCCATGATACTAGTATGTAAGCAATTATTAACATAAAAAACACACGTACAAATTGCTCAATGACCTGTGATACCCCTGTTGGTTTCATATCACCGAAACCTTGAAAATACCCTCTATACACCGCCATGTATGGCGCAATGAGTAACGCTAATGAAGTAATAAGCAACGGCATTCTAGTTTCTTGTCCACCAAGCATATTTGCAATTTCAATAGAAAATAATACAATGACTAAACAGCCGAAAACGCCAAAT
Organism: Bacillus cereus group sp. MYBK5-2; assembly: GCF_051915685.1. Taxonomy (NCBI): domain Bacteria; kingdom Bacillati; phylum Bacillota; class Bacilli; order Caryophanales; family Bacillaceae; genus Bacillus; species Bacillus cereus group sp. MYBK5-2. Next base: position 150,132 of record NZ_JBQAFE010000001.1, on the reverse strand, counting down.
GCTATCCCAATAATTGACGCTGATTTAAATAATTTCGCAATTTCCTTTTGCTTATTTTTTTCGTTCAACTCTGCAATTAGTTTCGAAATTGCAAGTGGAACTCCGGCTACCGATAATGTAAGAGCAATCATATATACAGGAAAAACAAGGCGGAAAATACCGAGCACTTCATCTCCTGCAATATTTTGTAATGGAATTTGAAAAAAACTACCCAGCAATTTCGACAAAAAAGTTGTAATGGTTAAAATTGCTGCTCCTTTTACAAATGTTTTATTCATATTTTTTCTCTTTTCTTTTATACATATACTCTCAAACATATTGTTTTAAACGATAGGAATTCACTTTATCCCATTGGTTATCATAACAAATTTATTATAGGTTGAATACTTGGTTTTTTTTTCAAAATAGAAAAGAGAACCCATTTAAGCCTGTCTCTTCACAATATTTTTTCTAATTCCTTCCATTATATGTGTACACACTATAACCGTTTCTGTTACGCAAAAAGAGCCCTTCCTCCCTATCACTGCGATACATATTACTAAAAACATTATAAAAATATCCCACAACTCTACATTATAATTTATGTAAGATTGTGAGATATTCTAATTACCATCTAAACACTTAAGATTTTCAATTGCTCTTTCTGTTCATCGCTTGCCATTACTGCGATTGTTTTTTCAATACTCGGATGTACTTGCTCAAGCTTTACACTTGCTCCTACTTTATTTGATTGCTCAACAAAATTTAATAATGCCATAGCTCCTGATACATCCATATAACGCACATCTTTCATACGTAAAACAACCGGTGACTTCACATCTTGTAAAGTAGAGAAAATACGATCTACTGATAGGAAAGAGAGCGGTCCTTGAATTGTGTACGTTTCTTCTTTTTCTTTTACGATAGAAGTTTTGCGTTCTTTACATTTCACCATATATATGATGAACGAAAGAATAATACCGAATGCAACAGCAATCATTAAATCGAACTTCACCGTTACAATCATCGTTACGAGCATAACAACGACATCACCTTTAGGAGCGACATGCATCTTTTTCATGCTTCCCCAATCGAACATTCCAATACCAGTTAAAATTAAAATACCTGATAATACAGCAAGTGGAATATATTGTACGACCGAACCAAGACCCATAATAAAAATAAATAAGATAACACTATGCATACATGCCGAAAGTGCCGTTTTACCGCCACTTCTTATATTCACGATAGACCTTACAGTCGCACCTGCACCTGCTAATCCGCCAAACAATCCGCTCATCATATTACCGATACCTTGTCCGACCAGTTCTTTATTACTTTTATGACGTGTACCTGTCACATTGTCCATTACGACCGATGTTAACAACGAGTCAATCGATCCTAATAAAGCAATACTAAGCGCTGGCAAAATAAGTGCTGCTATTCCTGTTCCACTTAAAGATGGAATATGAAGCGTAGGCATCGCTTCTGGAATGGTTCCAATCTTTTCAATTACTTTATTTAGTGAAAGATTTCCGATAATCGGTAACTTTACTGTAAGTCCTTCGAGTAAGGAAGAAAATAAAGGAAGCAAAGCTGTCACACCGACTAGTGCTACTAAACTAGACGGAATCGCCTTAATCCATTTACCAGAAACAATCATTACAATAATCGTTAACACAACAAGTAAAAAACTATTTTGTACGTGCTTTATTTCGCCTAAAATAATGATTAATGCAATACCATTCATAAATCCCGAAACGACAGGATACGAAATATATCGAACGTAAGAACCGAGCTTACATACACCGAATAAAATTTGAAATAACCCTGCCATCATAAAGGCAATAAAACTTGCCTCTAACCCGTGCGTCGCAATAACTCCTGTTGCAATAACGGTAATTGGTCCAGTTGGTCCTGTTACTTGCCCAGGTGTCCCGCCAAATAACGCTGCGAATAAACCTGCAAAAATCGCACCATACAATCCAACAAGCGCTCCCTCAGACGTTCCTGTCGCGGCAATACCAAATGCAATCGCAAGTGGTAACGCAACAATCGCAACAGTAAATCCTGCCAAACATTCCTTTGCTATTTTTTGAAACATAAAAAAACCACCTTTGTATAAAGTCCATGTTCCATTGTACACCTAAAAAGATACATTCGTTAGCTCACTTTTTACATTCTCGTGACGTAAACGTATTCAACGAAAAGTTTTCCCCTTATCTTTGGAAACAATTGCAACTATGCTATAATGAACAAATTAAATCTTTTACTATATACTTGGAGGCACTATGCTAACTTTTGAAGAAAAATTATCGATTATTGAATCTTTCCCAGAACTAGAAAGAAAGAACGTATCATTAAAACGTGTAAACTTCCACTTTGAAGAAAGTCGTTTAGATAAAAAGAACGTTGTATTTCATTTACACCCAAATGGAAATGGATTTGTATATGCAAGCGGTATTAAAGGTTATAAAACAGATGATAAAGGCATGGTTAACATCCGTGAGTTTTCAGCAGAGGAGTTACGTTCAGTAATTGAGAAATCAATTGACCTTCTATCACAAGAAGAAGTAGTAGCACCTGTAGAACCTGCGAAAGAAGAAGAATGGCAGAACGAAGATGGTCATATTCTTACTCTTATTTCAGAGGATGACATGTGGAACGTGTACGCTGGTGTAAACTTAGACGGTACATTCAACTCTTATCCAGAAGCTGCGGAATACCTTGATGAAGAAGGCTTTTCACGCAAATAAAAATAGAAACCTATTTCATTCAACGACTTTTATAGTAATCAAAGAAGACACTTAAGGTGTCTTTTTTTGTTATATAAACTCCTTTCTCACACTATCTCTATTAATTTTCATAAAATGATTCAGAGGAGGTTTATATGAATACAACTGCTAAATTAATAACTTGGAAAGAACATGGCGATATGATTATTCTAGAATGTGAATTAAATGGAAAACGCTTCGAGATATCAACATATAAACAACGAATATATAATGCACACCTTTTATCAGCTGACGTTTATATTCGTTTAGACTCATCTGATAATATAATTGGAATAAATATTTATAAAAAGTAAGAAAAGCCCCCTATTCGTAGGCGGGCTTCATCTTTATTACACAATATTAGAGTATACTCTCTTTTTTTTCATACAGTTTATGTAATTATACATATTCATCAAAAAATACACTAAATGAATATTACATGTAGTAAAATATAACTTGTGGGCACGTTCTATAAAGCAGATTCTTTTAAAAGGCGTAACATATCAATTATTATAGGGGATGTGGCGTCACTTCGATATTGATCTCAAATCTCTTGTCTTTTGTGAACTAACAATCTAGTGTATATAGACGATTCTGCTTTATAGTGTGTGTTTACACTCATAACAAAGGGGTAATGGTAATACGGATAGATTCCGATTCGTATGAAATGAAATGGTTCAAGTCGGAGAGAGGCACCTTAGGGTGTCTTTTCTTTTTGTGCATTACATCCCTTTTGTTTTTCCACCTTATTTCAAATGCGCTAATTAACCTTCACCAAGAAGAAATGAGAATTAACAAAGATATTGTTTCTTCTGTTTAATACAGAAAAATGCAGGATACCCCATAGATATGGGGCATCCTGCATTTTCTATTTTTTCGCACCTTTCAACGACTCCCTCAGTACAAACTTCTGCAACTTCCCGCTCGCATTACGAGGGAGTTCATCTACAAATAAATAATGACGCGGACGTTTATAATCTGCTAGTTCATCACTTTCTTTGCAATACGTTTCTAAATCAGCTTCTGTTATTGTTTCATCTTTCTTCACAATAACTGCCACAACACGCTCTCCCCATAATTCATCTGGCTCACCAAGTACCGCCACATCTAATATACCTGGATGACTATGAAGGAAATCTTCAATTTCACGAGGATAAATGTTTACGCCACCGCTAATTACCATATCATCAACGCGATCAGCAACGAATAAATAACCGTCTTTATCAAAATAGCCTAGATCACCAGAATGATACCATCCTTTATACATCGATTTTTTATTCGCTTCTTCACGATTATGATAGCCAGCCATCATAGTTGGGCCGCGTAAAATAATTTCTCCCACTTCATAAGGAGGTAATACATCATCTGGTTCTGCCGGTGCATCCTCGTTCGGTTTCACAATACGAACTTCATGGCTAAAACATGGCGTGCCTGCTGAACCAGCTTTCGTAATTTGATCCTCCTCTACGAGAAACGCAACAACTGGCCCCATTTCTGTCATTCCGTATATTTGAACAAGATCAATATAAAGACGTTCTTTACATTCCTTCACTAACGCCGGTGCCATTGCTGCTCCGCCATATATACCGATTTTCATTGACGTTAAATCATACTGAGCTAAATCTTTTTGCAACAACATATTCCACATCGTCGGCGCTGCAAAGAACGTCGTAATCTTTTCTTCTTGAATCGTATGTAATACTGTTTCTGTATCAAAATGATGCAAAATAACATTCTTTCCGCCAACTTGAATGCGTGGTATGATTCCGGCATTTAATTCACCACAGTGATATAAAGGCGCCACGACAAGCCCAACACTATCTCTATTATATTTAAGGAAATACGTACAAATCATACTATGCTCAGTCATTTCGCGATGACGATGTAATACGCCTTTCGGATGCCCAGTCGTACCGCTCGTATAAAGCATTGAACAATAATCCATTTCATCAATTTCGATATTTACTTTCTCAGAAGATGCTTCATTCACTTTTTCATGGTAGGAACTTGCATAGGAAGGTTTATCGTTTTCTATAGACCAAAAAGATGTATTTGGAAAATCTCTTTCAATTATAGCAACAGTTGACTCAACTGCTTTTTCAAAGACAACGACTTTCGAGGATGCGTCCTGAAGAATATAAGATACTTCTTTCGCCTTTAAGCGGAAGTTAATCGGGTTAAAGATCGCTCCAATTTTCGCACAGGCTAAGTAAACGTTTACAAATTCATGGCAGTTATATAAGTAAACAGATACCGTATCTCCTTTTCTTACCCCTTCTTCTAATAGAGCGTGTGCCGTTTTATTTATTTGTTCATCCCACTGTTTATACGTCCAGCGAATATTTTTTTCAGGTTCCACTAACGCCTCTTTATTTGGATACTTACCAACTGATAAATCAAAAATTCTCCCTATCGTCATATACATGCCAACAATTTCCCCCTTTTCTCTTTCATAAATCTATCATTTCGTCCATAAGTAGACATTGTCCTCTAATGATTTGACTAATTTTTCTGATTATTATCGACATAGTTTTACATACGGTACCGCTAGACGGTAAATGAAATTATATCGGCGATTTTCCGGATATATCGATCATAACTTGAAATATATCAGCGACTTTCAAAATATATCAACCACAACTCAATTTATATCAGCGATTTTTCGAATATATCAACTTACCGACAAAAACTGACAAGATATAATCGGACCGCCCGTTACTGCAGGATAAAAAAGAGGTTGTTCCGACTCGGAACAACCTCTTTCTTCTTATGCAAATAGCTCTTCTAAAATTTTCAGTTTATCTTCTGTATATTTCACAAAGCCATCGTTATATGATTTTGGATCTTTCGGATTCGCAAAGTGCGTAATTGCTCCCGTCTTCGGGTGAACAAATTTACTTGATGCACCACAACCAAGTCCGATAATTGATTGTACTTCTTCCATAATGACAATGTTGTAAATACTTTCTTGCGTCGGCATTGCATAACCAACATTCTCTAAGTTACCTAAAATATTCTTTTGACGATATAGGTAATATGGTACGTAATTATGCTTTTGCGTCCACTCTTCTGCTTCGTGCATCATCGCTGTAATTTCTTCGCGACCTGCTACTTTATATTTACGTTTGTTTTGCGTCATTTCAGAAGCACGTTTAAATGATAACGTATGAACTGTTAATGATTCTGGCATTAACTTTTCTGTTTCATCTAACGTATGCTTGAAGATATCTAACCCTTCACCAGGAAGACCAATAATTAAGTCCATATTAATATTGTTCATTCCCATTTCACGAGCTAAATGGTATTTCTCAATTGTTTCTTCTACAGTATGATGACGTCCAATTGCTTTTAGTGTCTCTTGATGGTATGACTGTGGATTAATACTAATACGGTCAATGTTCCATTTATTTAACACTTCTAGCTTTGCTGGCGTAATTGTATCTGGGCGACCTGCCTCAACTGTTACTTCACGCACATTTTTCACATCTGGGAACGCTTCATACATTTCTTCATACAGCATATCCATCTCTTCTGCTGTAATACTTGTAGGTGTACCGCCGCCATAATAAATCGTCGTAACTTTTACACCTTTTTCTTTTAAAAACTTACCAATTTCACGAACTTCATAATGTAAACCACCTAAGAACGAATCAACAGACCCTTGGCGTCCATTAATCGCATAAGCCGGGAATGTACAGTATGCACATTTCGTTGGACAGAACGGAATACCGATATAAATACTTACTTCTTCTTTCAAACGGTATAAATCCGGAACAACTGCTAATTGGCAATCAACAATGCGCTGAAGAAGTTCAATTTTCTCTTCATGAATTAAATAACTTTCACGAAGTTCTTGATGCGCTTCTTCTTTTGACATACCATTTTGAAGCATTTTATGAAGAAGTTTCGTCGGACGCACTCCCGTTAAAATACCCCAGCTTTGTTCAATACCAGTTAACTGCTGAAGAACAGAAAGATATACATAAGAAACAACGTGCTTCACTTGCTTCATACGCTCTTTTTCATCTGTGAAAGCAGATAAATCTTTCGAGAATGTTTCTTCATACACATTTCCTGTGCTAACATCCGTCAATTGAGCAGATGCTTTCACATTATCCTCAATGTGTATATCAACGATCAGATTTGCTTCCTCTTGTTCAAATCCAATCGTACTATCTTCAAAAAATAAGCCGCCAATATTTTGTAGCGGACGTAAAAAACGATCATCTTGTAACGTTTTAATTGAAATTAACAACATTATCACCTTTTCATTTGCAAACTCTCTTTAGTTTACTTGAAGGGCGTTTACAGGTCAATACAGAAGGTTTTACCTGTTTCTCTTACATTTTTTCAAATAATTCTTTTTATGAATATTGCTCATGTATATAGACATCATGATTTTCTCTTGTTAAAATTTATTAGTGTTAAAATCGATACATAGTGAAAATATAATATAAAAAGGAGGACTGTTAACACTAGATTCCACAATCTAATGTGTTAAAAACAAATATGAAAAAGAAATTTTATAGTGTTTTAACTCTCTCTCTTGCATTACAAACTGTTCTTGCACCTACTTATTCATTTGCAGAGAGTGCTGAAAAATCTGCCGAAGTATATACGGAGGATCAAGTTTTTAAAAGTATTAAAGAACATGTTAATGAGCATAGTACTCATGAAGAAGATATCGAGGTTACTGGCCAATTCCTACTATACACTTCAAAAAAACATTCATTATATACCGCGAATGATTTAAAAAACAAATCAAATATCGAGATTACAGAACAAGTCGTAACGGCGACAAAGAAAAAAGGAAATGCTTATTACATAACGACGTCAACTGGCGCTGGATGGATAGATAACAATGATAATAGCTTAGAAGTTCAAGAGATTCATAAACTATCTAACCAAAAATTAATCGTAAAAGAAGAAGCTTCCATACATGCACTTCCGTTCCAATCGTTTAAAGAAGAAGGAAAACTAGAGCCACAAGTCATAACTCCTACTGAACAAGCTGGAAATTGGTTTAAAGTCCAAATAAATGAAACAGCAAAATGGATTTATGCACCTTCTGCTACATTTGAAGGTACAAAAGCTTCATTATTAAAAAACAGTCGTACTGCTAAAAATAGTTTATTGAGATCGCCAGAAGCTCTACAAACAAACAATATTTATGGCGTTACATTTAAAGAAATGATTGTCCCAAAAGGAAATGACGATATTCGCCCTGGCTACCCGATGGTGCCTAAATATATTACGATTCACGAAACGGCTAATACAGCGAAAGGTGCTAATGCTCTGAATCATGCAAAATTCTTAGATAATCAAGCACGCGGAACAGCTGATCGCGCTGCATCTTGGCATTTCACAGTAGATGATAAAGAAATTTATCAACATCTTCCAGTAAATGAAGTTGGATGGCATGCTGGAAATAAAACTGGAAACTATGAATCTATCGGAATTGAAATTGCCGTTAATCAAGATGGAAACTATGAAAAAGCGGTAGAAAATGCGCGTAAATTGGCAGCTTATTTAATGAACGACTTAAATATTTCTCTAGATAAGGTCCAAAAACACCAATTTTGGTCAGGAAAAAACTGCCCTGCGTTTATGATTCAACGCGGACAATGGGATGCTTTCTTAAAAGGAACTGAAACATACTATAAGGAAAACCAAAAAAATCCCGTAACTGATGACATTACAGGTGGATGGTATGAACAAGACATTCGTCAATTAGCAGCTAGAGGCATTATGCAAGGAGAAGGGAACGGCAAGTACTTCCCAGAACGTCTTGTAACGCGTGCTGAATTTGCTACATTAATTACTCGTGCTTTACAATTACCAAGTGGAAATGCTAATTTCACAGACTTAGAACAAGTACACCCATCTTTAAGAGACGGTATTAATCGTGCAGCAAGCGCAGGCATAATCCGCGGACGTGGTGATAATACATTTGATCCAAATACTACAATTACACGCGAAGAAGCTGTTATTATGATCGATCGTTCTCTAAAACACGCTGGTATTTTTGCAAAACAAGTTGAACTACCATTCGTAGACCAAAACTTAATTTACGCTAAAGAAGAAGTACAAAGAGTGTATGGATATGGAATTGTAAAAGGTAATGAATTTAATCAATTCGTACCAAAAGGACCATCACAACGTGCTCACGCAGCTGCATTTATAAACAGAATGCTTAGCGTAATTGAAGCTTAACATATTTATCATTCCATATAGATATTTTCATTTTATCTGTATTCACTTAAAAGGCATCAGAGATTATATATCTCTGATGCCTTTTATACATCCGTTAACTATTTTTAGCCATGAATCTTAAACGTATTCCTAGTAACAGAAGCATAAAACCGATGAATGAAACGTAATTCGTATTGTGTCCTGTAGCTGGAAGTTGTTGATTATTAGAAGAACCTTGTCCTTTTTCTGGTAAATTAGGTTTTTCTACTCCCTCACCTGGCTTCTCTGTTCCTTCACCTGGTTTTTCTGTTCCTTCACCTGGTTTTTCTGTTCCTTCACCTGGTTTTTCTGTTCCTTCACCTGGCTTCTCTGTTCCTTCGCCTGGTTTTTCCGGACCTTTTTCTGTATCTTTTTTATTTGTAATTTGAAGTTTTACAAATTCAATTTTTTCATTAGAAATCGTAAATTTCATTTCCTTATCGGATAAAGTATATCCTTCTGGCGCTTGGATTTCTTTTAAAATATAATCTCCTGGTTCTAACTTCTGAGAAATTGCTTTACCGCTCTTATTTGTTGTTAATGTGTCAATTTTTGTTCCGTCTTTCCAAATTTCAAACACTGCGCCTGCTAATATTTTATTTGTATTATTAGCGTCTACCTTTGTAATTTCTAATTGACCTGTAATTTCTTCTTTCACTTTTTCATTCATAACTTCTTGTTTTACTACTTCATTTGCTACAACATTTACTTCTACTGTTACTTCTAACGCTTTATAACCTTCTGGTGCTTTCGTTTCTTCTAACGTATACTTTCCTGGCACTAAGCTTTCGAATTTCACAACACCGTCTTTACTCGTTGTTTTCGCTTCTCCAACTACTTGACCAGCTTCATTCTTTAATTTAAATTCCGCACCTTCTAGAACTTTTCCACTCTCTGCATCCTTTTTGATTACTTGTAAGCTTCCTAGTTCTTTTGCGTTTTCTATTTGTACTTCTACTACTTTATTTGCTTCCACAACGACTTCAATTTCTTCTTTTAGTAGTTTATATCCTTGTGGTGCTTTCATTTCTTTTAATGTGTACTTTCCTGGTTCTAATTTCTGAGAAATTACTTTACCAGTTTTATCTGTTCGTAATGTATCTACTTTCTTACCATCTTTATACACTTCGAATTCTGCACCTGATAACAATTTCGTTTTATCATTCGCATCTACTTTCACGATTTCGAATTGACCCATTACTTTTTCATTCATGACTTCTTGTTTTACTACTTCGTTCGCTACAACGTTCACTTCTACTGTCACTTCTAGCGCTTTATAACCTTCCGGCGCTTTCGTTTCCTCTAACGTGTACTTTCCTGGCACTAAGCTTTCGAATTTCACAACACCGTCTTTATTCGTTGTTTTCGCTTCTCCAACTACTTGACCAGCTTCATTTTTCAGTTTAAATTCTGCACCTGCTAGAACTTTTCCACTCTCCGAATCCTTTTTGATTACTTGTAAGCTTCCTAGTTCTTTTGCGTTTTCTACTTGTACTTCTACTACTTTGTTTGCTTCCACAACGACTTCAATTTCTTCTTTTAGCAATTTATATCCTTGTGGTGCTTTCGTTTCTTTTAATGTGTATGTTCCTGGTTCTAATTTCTGAGAAATTACTTTACCAGTTTTATCTGTTCGTAACGTATCTACTTTCTTGCTGTCTTTATACACTTCGAATTCTGCGTCTGATAATACTTTCGTTTTATCTTCCGCATCTACTTTCACAATTTCGAATTGACCTGTTACTTTTTCGGGGATCTTTTTATTCACCACATCTACAGTCACTACTTTATTAGCCTTTACATCAACAGAAACTGAACTAGATGATAATTCATATCCTTTCGGTGCTTCTACTTCTTTTAATGTATAGCTTCCAACTGGAAGTTGTTTCGATAAGGCTTCGCCTTTATCACCTGTAACAATTGTTTCCACAACATTACCATCTTTATCGATAACATCAAATTTTGCACCTGGCAGAAGTTGACCAGATTCACTATCTTTTTTCAATAATTTAAATTGGCCATTCTCTACTTTTTTCGTATTCTTCATAACAAGTTCAATTACGTTTGTATTATCAATTGTTACTTTGACTGGTGTATCAACTTTTATATATCCTTCTGGTGCATTTATTTCTTTTACAAAATAGTCACCAAGTGGTAAATCTTTAACTTCCGCAATACCCTTTTCGTTTGTTGTAACAGTAGCCACAACGTTATTATCTTTGTCTATAACATCAAATTTTGCGTCTTTTAAAACAATGTTTTCATCGTTTTCATCAACTTTTTTAATTTGTAAATGTCCTTTTTCAGCTGCTGGTTTATTCCATTTTGGCCAGTTAAATTTAAAGTTATGAACCTCAAAACCATCTCTTTGGTGTAATCCTCCAACATAGGCTTGTCCATTAATAGAACCACCTTTTGTTTCTACAACTGCATTAGGTGCAAACACACTACCTACTACACCATAACCTTTAGTTGTTATCTTTGTAGCATTAGGAAATACCCAAATTACCTTACTAGCTAACTCAGTAAAAGATGAATTAGGGTCATATGCTTGAGATGTATTAATTAAATCCGTCGCCATCCCAGTATTTCTTGTATCATACAAAATTGCACCGCCACCAAAACTCACTTCTTCTGCATCTGAATAAATAACAATAAAATCTTTATTCTCTACATTCGGAAGAAAAACGTCTTTTACATCGAATGCTTTCTTTCCCGTCTGACCTGAAGAGACATAAATATTAGGGTTGTTTGCATCTTCACCGATTCCAAAGCTCATATTAGGTTTTGGCTTATCAGTGTGTAGTTTACTTGCATCCCCAATTACACCATCAACGTCTTTTCTAAATTCTTTAAACTTAGCATCAATCTCCGCTTGCTCTTTATAAGAGATACGGTCATACGATGTTTTCATTGCGCCATCTGGGTCACCGTCTTTTGTCATCGCCACTGTTCCATCTTGAATAATTACCTGTCCTGCTCCAGCTTTCGTAAATTGACCGCCTAGTAATAATGATGGATATCCTTCATCTACCCAAGTTGCTCCAGCTAAGTTATTTGCTCCAGTTGCAGCCGCTACGACTGTATAACTTGATGCGTTCATATTTTTCTGAACAGCCATCGCACCTTCAATATCCGCACTCGTTGCACTATGATCTCCAAAAATGATGGCGTTGTAATAAGATACATCACCTAAACCTTTTAATTCTGTTGTAGCTGCCTCTGCTTTAAATGGTAAATGGATTAAAAAATTCATACATATTAGTAATACAACTATTAAACTACTACTTAACTTTTTAATTTTTTGATTAAATGATTTCCTCAAGAAATTCATTCCCCCTTTTAAACTTCCTAAAACCACAAAAAGAAGTACATTTCATATGTACCAGGTCTTACTCACATTAACTTAAAATAATCCATTTAAATACAACAAAGGAACGCTACAACTACTTAATAAAATTACTACAATTCATTTTTGAAATAATACGTGAACTAAACTGTCATGCGGAAATACTTTTACGTATGGGAGCCCAATAAAATTAATCTGAAGAATATTTCATGTGGTGTAACTATTTTGACAACATCATCCACTTTACATTAGTTTTCTGAAGGATTCAAGTGAATTGTATGAATCCCATACACAATTCACAATTTAAAACGTTTCCATTCCTTTTAATAAGCTCAACAAAAAAACGTAGCCAAAAAGCTACGTTTTTCTTTCATCGTTTCGGTGTATTTTTATGATTCTTCAAAAACGGAAGCGGGAATTGCTTACGGAAATGCTCTTTAATCATATACTCTACACCGTTTTCGCTATTTGAACGTGTAATCCAATCTGCTGCTTGCTTTAATTCTACAGGCGAGTTCCCCATCGCTACCCCAAGTCCCACGTTTTCAATAACCTCTAAATCTTCCATACTATCTCCAATCGCAACCATTTCATTTAGCGAAATATTTAAATGCTCTCCAAGCAATTGTAATCCACGTAATTTTGATACATTTTGCGGTAAAATTTCTATTCGTTTTGAATCACATTCAACATACTCTACATCTTGGAACGCTTTTCTTAATGTGTTCAGTCCTCTTTCTTTTTCACCTTTACTTTGGAAAATAACATCAATTTTTGGCGCTGCTACCGGATGGTCACGAAGCGCGTCACCTAACGAATCTACAAATTGAACTGGATAAAATAAAGGATCTGCGCTTGATAATACAGTGCGCGCAATTAAGTTTGGTGTATTTCTCTCACGATTTCCTATCGAAAACCGTTCATGAGAAATGCGTACGTTACAATCAAAGTGCTCTAACACTTGCACAATGTTAAAAGTCTTCTCTTCAGATAATCTTCTTTGAACGTACGGCTTATCTAACGTTGCTGAAACGAAAGCACCACCATGTGTCACTAATATAGAATCTAATTTTAACGCCTTTGCTACTTTATGAGCGGATTGAAAATTACGACTCGTAAATAACGTAACGTATACATCTTTTCTTTTCACAAATTCAATTGTTTCTCTTAATCCTTTTGCAATTTTTCCATTGTTGTATAGTAGTGTCCCATCTATATTAAGAGCTAGTAAGCGATAAATCATGTCGCACTCCCCCTCTTCGCTGTTGTACTCTATCCATAATTTATGAAATAAATGTAGCAAATAGAACGAGTTAGAATTACTACTGAAAATTTGGTTTACTATATACATATACACTCAGCAAAGGAGATAGTACAATGCAGGCACCTCCTTCTTTTTATGAAGGCGATACGTTAGAAGTCGCAAAAAAATTACTCGGGCAAAAACTTGTTCATATTGTAGACGGAATAAAGCGAAGCGGAATCATTGTAGAAGTAGAAGCATATAAAGGCCCGGATGATAAGGCCGCACATAGTTACGGAGGCAGACGGACAGATCGCACAGAAGTTATGTTTGGTGCACCAGGGCATGCTTACGTATATTTAATTTACGGTATGTATCATTGCTTTAACGTTATTACAGCGCCAGTGGGCACCCCGCAAGGTGTTCTCATTCGAGCCCTTGAGCCAGTAGATGGAATAGCAGAAATAAAACTAGCGCGCTACAATAAGACCGAAATTACAAAAGCGCAATATAAAAACTTAACAAATGGTCCTGGCAAACTATGCCGTGCACTCGGAATTACTTTAAAAGAACGCGGCGTATCGTTACAAAATGATACGTTACATATTGAATTAGTTCCAAAAGAAGAACACATATCATCACAATATAAAATAACAGCAGGACCTCGTATTAATATCGACTATGCAGAAGAAGCTGTACATTATCCGTGGCGTTTTTATTATGAGGGGCATCCGTTTGTTTCAAAAAAATAAGCGATATCAACGATTTTTCAAATATATCTATCGTAACTTACAATATATCAACGATTTTTCGAATATATCTATCGTAACTTACAATATATCAACGGTTCGACAAGAAATATCGATTTATCGACAAATAATAACATTACGAATAAAAGAAGACTGTTCCAAAATGGAACAGTCTTTCCCTCTTACTCTGCACCTTCCGCAGTTGCAATATTATCCTCTAAATTTTCTCTTGATAATTCAGCCGCCATAAAATCAGCTGTTTCTGGAAGTGCTAAATGCATATGAGCTTTTTGACAAATTTGGATCGTACAGTTTTCTATAACATAGTCGAAAACATGTCCGCCCCCGCTTCTTTCATCATCAATGTAATGTAAGTGGAATCCAGCTACCCCAATACCTTGCGCGTAATCTGGTGTCCAAAATCCAGCAAGCGTACCTTCTGTATCTTCAAATGAAAAGATTGGTTGTGATTTCGTCACTTCAACGAGCGGTGTATACGGTTTTTCTTGTCTTGGAACAGTTCTCGTCCTTACTTCACGGAACGTACCGTCCATTCGAATACCGTAAAACAAGTTTTTACTTGGCATTAATTCATGTAATAACGCTTCAACTTCTTCACGATTCATCGGACGCTCTACCGTATAACTCATTTCTTTTTCAAAAAACGTTACAGTCGCAAATGGCGTTGTTTCTTCTGGCTCTACTTTTTCTGCTGAACCGTCTGAACGTAAATGATAAAATTCATTATCAAATGCAATCATTTCACCATCTAATTGATCAAATGTGCCGATGCCGAAATCACCATGTTTTTTCAAATCTTCAAAGCTAATTACACCATCATATATACCATCTAATAGCGCAAGCATTGTAGATGTTTGATATACTTCATTACTCGTTTTCGTTTTTTTCGCATCAATATCAATTAATTGCGCAACAGTCATCTCAAATCTGCCTCCATTAGTTTAATTGGTTTGGTAATAATTTTTCGCTTAATTTAATGTTGTCACGATAGTCAATTGGAATATCAATAATGACAGGACCATCTGCTGCTAGCGCGGATTTTAACACACCTTCTAATTCATCAGGCGTGTTAACACGAAGACCTAACGCCCCGAAACTTTCCGCATATTTCACAAGATCAACATCGCCAAACTCTGTAGCGGATGTTCTGCCGTATTTCATCATTTGTTGGAATGCAACCATATCATATGTGCCGTCTCTCCAAACAAGATGGACGATTGGAGAATTTAAACGTACCGCCGTTTCTAACTCCATCGCTGAGAATAAGAAACCACCGTCACCTGATACGGAAACTACTTTTTTACCTGGTTCTACTAAAGTAGCTGCGATTGCCCAAGGAAGTGCAACACCTAACGTTTGCATGCCGTTACTAAATAATAATCTACGTGGTTCATAAGAACGGAAACATCTCGCCATCCAAATAGAATGGGAACCGATGTCACATGTAACAGTTGTATCGTCACTAATTAAAGAACGAAGTGTACGAATCACTTGAAGTGGATGCGTAACACCTTCTGAAGGACGATTTGGAACTTCTGCTTGTTCTGATAATTTTGCGCGTAATCGTTCTAACACCGCTTCTGATTTCGTACTTAATACAAGTTTCGGTAATTTCTCCGCGATGCTATTTACCGTTAAGGCAATATCACCAATTAATTCACGCTCTGGTTGGTAATCATGGTCGATATCTGCTTGATGGTCGTCAAGATGAATAATCGTTCTGTCGCCAAGTTTATTCCAGAACTTTGGATCATACTCAATTGGATCATAACCGATAGAAATAACAAGGTCTGCTTCTTCTAGTAAAATATCACCTGGTTGATTACGGAATAATCCAACGCGGCCGAAGAAATGATCTTCTAACTCACGTGAAATCGCACCAGCTGCTTGATATGTTTCAACAACAGGAAGCTCTGTATCCGCAATTAATGCACGAACAGCTTTCGTCACTTCATTTGTACTTGCTCTCATACCGAGTAAAATAACTGGTAATTTCGCTGCTTTTATTTTTTCTACTACGTATGTAATATCATGTGTGGGAGCGATTCCAAGTTGTGGCTTAGAAAGCGCACCGATAGACTCTACAGTCGTTTCCGCAGTCATAACGTCTTGCGGCAAACTTACTAAAGTTGCTCCTGGATTTGTAGAAGTCGCACTTCGGAATGCATTTGATAATGCTTCTGGCACATTATCAGGATGCTCTACTTCTACGCTATATTTTGTGATTGGTTCGAATAGTGCAGCATTATCCATAGATTGATGTGTACGTTTTAATCGATCCGTACGCGGAACTGCACCAGCTAAAGCAACAACGGGATCACTCTCCGCATTCGCAGTAACAAGACCTGTCGCTAAATTTGATGTCCCTGGTCCTGAAGTTACAAGACATACGCCCGGTTTTCCTGTTAATCTACCAATAGCAGCTGCCATAAATGCTGCATTTTGTTCATGACGACAAACAATTAACTCTGGTCCTCTTTCTTGCAATACATCAAATACAGAGTCAATCTTTGCTCCTGGAATACCGAAAACATGTGTAACACCTTGTTTAATCAAACAATCAACAACAAGATCTGCTCCCTTTGTTTTTGTCTTCACGTCGTTTGCTTTTACACCTGTACTCAAAACTAATCATCCCTTTATTTCATAATGTGTGTAATAAAGATTTTAATTTCACCTAGTTAATTAATGTGGTGAAGTATCATTTATCATTATATTACAAATGCATTATTTTTCCAAGAATATGAGTTTGAAATTATTTTGACAAGATTTAAAGAATACGCTTACAACCTTTCGTTTATCTTAAAATAACATTTTATATCTCTTCTAAAAATGTACAAAAATACTTCCACCTATTCACATTATTAATAATTTTATAGTACCTTGCTATTAGTATACCCCTTTCAAAATAACCAATAAAAAATGGCTATTTTGAAAGGGGTTTTTAATGTTTGAGGATGCACTTCATCCGTTTCCTATAAAAAAAGGCCTCCTTAAAGGAGGCCAAGCAAAAACAACAAACGCAAAATAATAACAAATAATGGACGATAAAATCACTATATTGACAAAGTATAGGATTTTTATCAATTGGAGTAACTCAACCCTAAATTACTCTTTTAACAATAAAATACTAATAACTGATTACAGCAATTTTTTACCGTGTCTTAAAATAATTGACTGTCTTTCAAATAATTATATTTATATTGATTGTTATTAATTAGTATATACTTGAATACGACTATACATCCTAATAAAAGGCAATATATTAAGCTGTTAGTCCTCGCGAGTTTATTCTGCCTTTAATATAACTATACTATATTCTTCCATTTACATCACCGAATATTCTTCTCGTACTCACGCATTTTTTCTTGCGTGAATACCGCAATTTAATAAAGAGCTACATTAAAAATTTATAGTTGGAATAAACCATAGTTCTTTCGCCTTTTGTACTGCTTCCATTCTTGATGAAACTTGTAACTTATGAAATATGTCGGTCAATTTATATTCTACCGATCTTTGACTTAAGTTTAATATTTCAGCAAGCTCTCTATTTGTTTTTCCTTTACCAACTTCAACTAGAATCATCTTCTCTTCATCATTTAAAGAAATTATATTTTTCATTTCGCCTTCTACATTTATATTAGATGCATTTTCTACTATCCTTAACTGTCTTACAAGTTGATGAGAAAGAACTACTTCTTTTTTCACTGCATGGCGGATTGCGTTTACCACTTCTTTCTCAGAAGAAGTTTTACTTAATACACCAAGTACTCCGTTATCTATTAATAAATTATAATGTGCAAGCACATCAAATCCTGTAAAAATAAGAATAGCTGCTTCTGGTTGCACACTAAGTATATATTTAGAAAGCTCTAAACCATTTATTTTTGGCATTTGTAAATCTATTAAATATACATCATACTGTTTATTATGCATAACTTCTCTTATTTCTTCACTATCATGGAAAACATCAGCCTCTATATCATCATATCTTTCAATTAATGCTTTAGTCCCTAGGCCAACTGCAACGTGATCATCTACAACAAGAACAGAAATCATTTTTTCATCCCTTCCACATCTAAAGATTGAATCAATTAATCAATTTTCATACTAACTTTAATCTTTAATCCATTATTCACCTTTGAATCTATTGACATTTCTCCACCTAAACTATGAATTCTAGCTACAATCCCGGATAAACCTAAACTACTATAAGAATGATTTAACTCGTCTAAATCTATCCCCATTCCTATCCCATCATCATCATAAGTTAAATTCAAATATCCATTTTGCTCATATAATCGAATTGTAACTTTAGAAGCTTTTGAATGCTTTAGTGCATTATTTAATAACTCCTGAATAATTCTATAAATTGCTTGTTCATATTCTACATTAGGTAGAATAATATTATCTTGAATTTCATAATAGAAGAAAAATGTAGCTTTAAGATTTACTTGTTTAAATAAATCTAATAATGCTTTTTTCAAACCTAATTCATATAGAAATGGAGGACGTAAGTTATTACATGTTTCACGAATGACATAAATATGATCTAAGACATCTTCATATACTTCGTTAATTATTTTTTTCATATCGACATCTGGAATATCTTTATGATATTCCTCTAATTTCCTAGACAAGCGTATTTGGTCTTGTAATACACCATCATGAATATCACTCGCCAAATTTGTCCGCTCTTTTTCAGACAAATTAAATAGTAACTTTGAAAGCCAAATTGGAGGCTGTTTCGGTTCATTTATCGTTTGCAACTGATTCACTAATTCTTCCACTTGATATGAGCATTCTAATAATAAATCAGCATAACTACACAATGTCTCTAACCATCCAATTTCTTGAATGTTCAAACCTCTCCTATTATTAGACTTACATAACAATATAATCATTGTTTTTGCTGAAATGGACAAAACAAACACAAAATGATCTTCTAATTGTATAATGGAACCAACAGTATATGTCTCTAACTGATATCCATTCAATTGCTTTAGCACATCTTCAGAAACATATCCATCCCTAATAATTTTGAGCGAATTATCCCCTTTACTCACTTCAATACAGCATATTTCTTCTATTCTTAATACATCATTGATTTCTCTCTTTATGCTAACAATTAAGTTTGAAAACTTATATTCATTTTTTGCCTGATGTAAAAATCTATGTAAACTAAACTGATAATTTTTCTGAGAATGATATAATTTTTTCCTTAATTTAAAATCCAAATAATCCTTTATAAAGCAAGAAAGCATTAACGAAACAAACAAGATACCAGCAAATCGAATAACATCTAATATGTTATCGCTAGTATTGTGGAAAATTAAAATCCCTAGTATAACGATGAAACCCGTTAGACATATCGACAGTAAAGCATAATATTGAACTCTATGAATAACAAAATTATAATCAAATATTTTCCCTTCAATAATCATATAAAAAATACAAATTGGTACCAATAAAAAAAAGATCGCTGTCGTCTCGACACTTATTATTTCTTTGTAATTTATCAAATTAGGAATTAAAAATAAGAATATAAATGGCATGGCTGATATGATTGTGCTCATAATAATAACTCTTATAAACTTAAAATAATAACTTTTTCTACTTTTAAAATAAAATCTAAACAATACATATACTGTTAATAAAAACAAAACAGAACTTAACAATATAATATAACTCGTCGATAAATCATTATATTTTAAATAAATAAAAATGGTTAAACAAACTAAAATAAACGCTATTATATTTATGTAGATTAATTTTGTTTTTGTTATAAACCTTATCTTCAAGTTTTTCGTAAACATGTCCATAAATTTTATAAAAAAGACAACTGAGTACGTTAAAGAAATAGCAACTACAATATACGCTATTGAATCTTTTCGTAATCCCGCCATAATACTAATGTAACTCATTCCTAAACAATGCAGAAAATAGATTAAATCTTTCGTTCCTGCATTCAAGTATGGAGCACGTATTAAAATATATGTAGCCACAAAAAAACATGTTAGATAAAACACAGTTGGTAAAAAAAGATGATAAACCAATTGCTTATCGTACGGATTATACTCTACTTTATATTCTTCTATTGTTCCCCCTTTCTTGATTGTAATTTTCTTTACCCTTTCAGTAGCACCATATAATGAAATATTAGAGTTATCATCAGGGAGAATCCCATCTATTTTTTCAATAATATCCCCGACTGCTAGATCTTGTTCTGCTGCCCAGCTATTTTTCACAATATTATTAATCACCAAATGATTTTCTTGATGCTCTATCTCAATCCCTACCCTAGGATATAACATAATTTCGATTGCAAAATAACTAAATAAACTAAGCGATAGTAACGTTACAATCAATTGATATTCATACTTAAATACTCGAATCACTTTTGTACAAAACTCCTTTTTAACTACAGCAATAACTCCATTTTCTACATTTTGTCATCATAAATTAAAGCATACACATTTCATTTAACGGTTATAAGCACAAAAAATATAGTTATCCTCTAATATAGAATAACTTTCACATTATCATTCACATTTGTTAGATAGAATTTATCATTCATTCAATAAATCTCTACTTTGTTAGTTGTAATACTAATATTATTTATCCTAATTTCAGACTCATTTATAAGTAAAATTCCTACTAGCTGAGAATTTTGATAAAAAATCACTTTCCATTATCACATGTATCAACTTTTTTAATGATATTTCATATTTAAAGTGATATAACTCGATACAACGCCTCACAGTTCACCTTCCTCCTTGTCCTAATATGTAATTTTAAAGAAAAACCTTAGTTAATACTAATGAAAGTTTATTCATATTTCATCAAAAATTGATTACGCTTTACCGAACATGAATTATTCGGATATATAATATAAAACGTACAGTTCCCCTTATTCCAAATATAAGCCTTTTTCTACAACAAAAAAGACACTCCTAAACTAGGAGCGTCTTCCACTATTACGCTTGTTGTTGCGCGCTATATAATTCTTCAAGTGGCTTCATGATAATTTTGTTAACGTCACCGATTACAACGTTTAGGCGTTGCTCAGTTTCCATTAGTTTTGTAATTTTAGCATCTTGTTGAATGCGAGCTACAACTTCTTGTGCTTGTTGGTTGTCTTCTTCAGTGATTTCTTGGCCTTGCATCATTTTCTGTTGTAGGCTAAGTTGCATTGTACGGAACTCATCGAATAAGTTCTTTGAAGCTGTGTCAGCTTGAACTGCTGCGTAGCTCTCTTTTAAAGTTTTGAAGTCTTCGTTTTCAGCGATTGCTTTTTGTAATTCATATGCAACATCATGAATGTTCTTTGTCATTTTATTTTTCCTCCTTTAGAAGGCTAGCGCTTTTCACTCGCACTGCCTTTTACGTGCATTTACATACGCACCTCTTCTTACCATATCAAACTATGCAAGAGATGTGAAGAAATTTCACTTTTATTTCTATGTACTCACCTTATTATCTAAGAAACAATAGTAACAATCCTTGTACGAGCCCGATTATTCCGCCTAATAACGCTCCTAAATACGTAATCATTTTCAATTCGTTTTTCGTAATAGACAGAACTAAGTCTTCTAATCTTTCTGTTGAGAATGTAGACACTTCTTGCTGGACAATTTCCGCAAGGTGTAGATTATTTAGTATACTCTCCACATTTTCTGTTCCACACTTTAAGCCTTTCGCTACTGCACTTGGAACCACTTTTTCAATAATTGTTTCTCGAACTGGTTCACATACTTGCTGAACAGATTGATTTAAAAACTTACTCACTGTTTCCTCTACTTTAACTGCTGACAGCACGGAGCTTACAATCATTTCTTTCTCCACAAATGCTTCTAATTCTTTTACATCTCTTCCTTTTAACTTTTCCCACTCTTTTTGCATTACGTCAGTTAAAAGCTGCTTTGTAGCATCTTGCCCTAAAAACTTAATAACTTCTGGCTGCACACGATCCACAACACTTACATTTCCTAAAAACATCCCAACTAAGTTAAGTAGCGTTCCACGAGAAGCAAAGAAATCATCAATCATTTTTGAAAGACGCGCTTTCCCTTCTTCACTTTCAAAAAAGCTAATTCCTCGCTCTAAAATAAACGCCGAGGCATTCGGAATCGCATTCTCTATCTTTTCATGTACAGAATGAGGTAAAGCCTGTTCCCATGTATATGTATAATACTCTGCTAAAAATGCATAAATTTTTTCTGTAATCACATATTCGATTTTTCGAGTCGCTTCTTCTTCTACATGCGCTACATTCCATTTTTCTAACATATATCGCAGTGATTGTTCATTCGTAATTACTTTATCCACTTCCACTTGCGCCCAGTGGATTAAACCTTTTTGAAACTCTTCATTTGTTAGCTTTTTTCCAATTCCTTCTGGTGTTAACAAATGTTCTACAACCATTTTTCCTAATTGAACAGCAAGTTCATCACGACGCTTCGGAATTAACCCTGGTGTAAATGGAACTTGAAACTTTCCGATATAAATAGGACGATGAGGACGAAATAACATTTTTATCGCTAAATGATTCGTGTATCCCCCAATAATTGCTCCGAGTCCTGTCGTCGTTAACATATTTAACCATATATTCATTACAATCAACCTTTCACTTCTCCAAAACTATAGCATATCATCATACGGACAAAAGTATAATGGTATAAAAACGTATTTGCAATATATAGCTTCGCCTATTATGCAAATAGTAGTAAAGGAGTGATTTCGTTGGTTCTCGGCCTTTTAACTTCTAAACTTCATTATGAGCAAACGTATTACACCGAAATCGCTAAACGAGCTCGGCTTTATCATAATGTCGTTGCCCAGTTTACGCCATTTTGTATTGATTCTAAAACAGACCTTGTTTCTGGTCTTATTTACGATACAGATACAGGAAAATGGAAAGAGCAAACATTCCCTATTCCTTCTTATATATATGATCGTTATTCTTTTCACGAGGAAACAGACTTTGAAAAAGCAAAATCAATTATTCACTCTTTGCACAACCGTCCTTCCACTACCTTTTTAAATAACACACTTATTAACTTAAGTGAACTACATGATTTATTTCTCACTAATAAAAAACTGTCTCCTTATATACCCAAATTTGAAGTGGCAACGATACAAAACATTTTCAAACTGTTGTTAAAAACTAAAGATATTATTATACGCCCCACTAATATACATTCTAAAGATAACTTATATCGAGTCGCTTACAAAAATAAAACGTTTCATATCGATACAGTAAATGAAAAATACCATACTTCTCTTCCAATCAAGCGGACAGATGAATTTATATCTTGGTGTAAATCTAACATACGTTCATCACGCTACATAGTGCATACCATGCTACAACCACCAAATCAATTAACATACCCACTCCACATTCGAACTATTTTGCAAAAAAACAAAGAACAAACTTGGAATATTATCGGTCAATTTATACAAAAAAGTTCATTTCCTAATCAACTTTTACCTTCAGCAACAGACGATGATTCATTGCATTCATTTTCAAAAATTAAATACGTACTATCTAGTACAGGTGTGCAACTATTGCAAGACGCTTTACACGACATTATAAATGAAGTATTCCAAACACTAGATCAGTCTTATTCTTCATTATTCGAACTAGAACTTTCCACAATTATGGATCAAAAAGGCGCAATTTGGCTTATGTATGTCAACACGATTCCTCCTTACGAACAATACATTCGTCATAGTGATTCATTAGCTGAAAAGATATTTCACGGACCACTTAAATTCAGTCGCTTTACACCATAATGAAAGGAGGTAAACCTATTTTGAAAGAACATATATATACATTAAACATTTCAGATGAACATCCAAATAGCATTACTTTACCTTACGTTTT
Organism: Bacillus cereus group sp. MYBK5-2; assembly: GCF_051915685.1. Classification (NCBI taxonomy): domain Bacteria; kingdom Bacillati; phylum Bacillota; class Bacilli; order Caryophanales; family Bacillaceae; genus Bacillus; species Bacillus cereus group sp. MYBK5-2. The sequence continues at coordinate 125,900 of NZ_JBQAFE010000001.1, read as the reverse complement.
TTCTATTACACCGCCTATTACATCTCTCTCCTTCGGCATACGTCATATTGCAAGTGAAGAGGTGAAAATTCATTATTCCTTTACTCGCGAAATTATTATCGGAAAGCATATTGCCGAAAAACTTTTACTGCCTCAATCAACTACTATTCATGCATTTACACAAAACCAAACAATTATTTTCGGACCATTAATCGGCATTTTTACAACTGGCTTTAATGATGATTCTTCTAACCCTTTAGGAAATCGTTCAATTGCTCTGAGTGAGTTGTTAACACCACCATTCTCATTACGACCGTTCGTATTCGTCTTTGGCGTTCAACATATACACTGGGAAGAAGAAACGATTGAAGGATATTTCTTTCAAGAGAAACAATGGATAAAGAAAAAAGTCCCTTTACCAAATGTCATTTACGATCGATTACCGAATCGGCAAGCGGAAAATTATAAACCAATTGTCAGGGCAAAAAGAAAATTAGAACAAGACTACTGCATTCCATGGTTTAACCCAGGGTTTTTCAATAAATGGGAAGTTCATCAACTTCTTATGAAAGACGAATCAATTAAACCCTTATTACCAAATACAGAAGCATTTCAGCATTTTGAACAAGTAGAACGGTTTCTTGGCACGTATAAATCAGTGTACATGAAACCAATACACGGGAGCTTTGGTAGAAATATTCATCAAATATTTTATTCTCAAACAGAGAATTGCTACTACTGTCGTTATCGCGAAAATGAAGAAAATAAACTGAGAAAGTATCAATCATTAGAAACGCTTCTAAACCATGTATTAAAAGGACATGATTTAAAAAAGTTTATCGTACAGCAAGGTATTTCGTTACTTCGCTTCGATGGGCAACCTGTTGATTTCCGCATTCATACAAATAAAAACCATTTCGGTAATTGGATAGTTAGTGCAATCGTCGCCAAAATCGCCGGCAAAGGCAGTTTAACAACGCACGTAAATAGTGGCGGTGATACAAGATTATTACAAGAGCTTTTTCCAGATTCAACGAAACAAGTTCAAATTGAAAATAAATTAAAACATACTGCCTTACAAATAAGTTACGCGCTCGATGAACAAGTAACTGGAAATATTGGAGAAATCGGTTTTGATATCGGTTTAGACACAAAGGAAAATCCGTGGCTCTTTGAAGCCAACTCTAAACCTGGGCGAACTGTATTCCAAGATAAAAAATTAAAAGAGCAAAGTGAACTGACGCGCCAGTTATTTTACGAATATGCCGTCTACTTAACTGAACATTCTTTACGTGATACAAAAGAAAAAATGTCTCAAATAAAATCAGGGGCTTCATCAAACACCGAACATATCCCTTCTCCTATGATTCACTCACAAATACAAAAACAAAAACTTCCACCTAGATAATAAGGTGGAAGTTTTCTATTTACACAAGTTTTACTACAACCTCAGTTTCCACGTTACATACTCCGCAATAAAAAATATGATTGCAATATTCATTTGAATTATTATGCGTTAAACCATCTACTGCACTTAATAATTCTTGATCCATATAGGCACTATAATCGTCTATATAATCTACAGACTTCCCATAATCTTGGAGTATACTTTGGCAATTTTGACAAGAATATGTTTGTGATTCTAATGCGTTGCAAAGCGGGCAAATCCCCATCATGATTCCTCCATACGTTATCGTTTAAAGCCTCTCTTTTTTAGATTGAAGAGAGCAACCTATCCAGCCATAGGAGCGGTCACTCCATCCCTACTTAAAAATAGAACTATGAAGTTGCTACCGATTTCATTTCAATAAATCATAAATAAGAAGCTGATAATTAGCCTACAAGTAGCAGGCTACAATGAAAAAATTATATTTAATATCCTCCTTAGTTTGGCCTGTTTTCTTAAAAATACAACGATTACTCTTATTTCATAATTTACGAAATCAATACGTTTTTTTGACAAAATTTACAAATTATTATTTTGTATATCTTTCTAGGTAACATCCATACTATGAGTACAAACTTAATTACCGATGGATTAGCGCCAACCGGGGCGATAATCTGGTTCAACTCCAGCTAGTCCAACCAAAAAAACTTTTATAACTCTAAGGAGGATATATTCCTATGGCAAACCAAAATTCTTCAAATCAATTAGTAGTACCAGGTGCAACAGCTGCAATCGATCAAATGAAGTACGAAATCGCTCAAGAATTTGGTGTACAATTAGGAGCAGATTCTACGGCTCGCGCTAACGGTTCAGTTGGTGGAGAAATCACAAAACGTCTAGTTGCAATGGCTGAGCAAAGCCTTGGCGGATTCCACAAATAAATATATATGGCAAAAAGGTCTCAAGGCATATGCCTTGAGACCTTCCTTAATTTATTGCAACATTTGTAAAAACTTCTTCGTGCGTTCTTCTTTTGGATTTGTAAATACTTCTTCTGGTGTACCTTGTTCGACAACGACACCACCATCCATGAAAATAACACGGTTCGCAATTTGATGTGCAAAACGCATTTCGTGCGTTACAATAACCATCGTCATGCCCTCTTTAGCAAGTTCTTTCATTACTTTCAGAACTTCTTGAACGAGTTCAGGATCAAGCGCTGACGTCGGCTCATCAAATAGTAACACTTCCGGCTCCATCGCAAGCGCGCGCGCAATTCCAACGCGCTGTTGTTGTCCACCTGATAATTGGAACGGATACAAATCCACTTTATCTGCTAAACCAACTTTTTCAAGGAAATAGTTTGCTTTTTTCTTCGCTTCTTCTTTCCCCATTTTTTTCACTGTAACGAGCCCTTCCATTACATTTTGAAGTGCTGTTAAATGCGGGAATAAATTATGGTGCTGGAATACCATACCTGTTTGCGTACGAAGATTAACAATATCTTTCTTCGTTACTTTTTGAGAGAAGTTAAGCTCTTTATTACCGATACGAATATTACCAGCGTTTGGCGTTTCTAATACATTGAGACAACGTAAGAATGTCGTTTTACCAGATCCAGACGGCCCAATAATAACAACAACCTCGCCCTTCTCAACTGTTAAATCTATATGCTTTAGTACGGTATTATCTCCGAAACTTTTTTGTAAGTGCTGAATTGAAATCATAAAAACAAAAACTCCTTTTGTAAAAGGATTATTTTAATGTGTAGCGTTCTGAACGCTTTTCTAACATCTGTTGTACGATTGATAACAAGAAACAAATAACCCAATAAATAAGACCTGCTTCAAAATAAACAATTAAAAACTCGTAGTTCATCGCCGCAATTTCCTGCGCTTTTCGGAACATTTCTGTTACTAAAATTAACGATGCTAATGAAGTATCCTTCACTAAGCTAATAAATGTATTCGAAAGCGGCGGGATTGATACGCGCGTTGCTTGTGGTAAAATAACACGTTTTAATGCTTGTGGATATGTCATCCCAATTGTATAAGCTGCTTCCCACTGCCCTTTCGGAATGGAAAGGATAGAAGCACGAATAATTTCAGATGCATATGCACCGACATTTAATGAAAATCCAACAACTGCTGCTGTATATGGCTCAACTTCAATATTAAGAGTTGGAAGACCATAGAAAATAATAAATAACTGTACAAGAAGTGGCGTTCCGCGAATGATAGATACATAGATACGAGCAATCCATTGTAAAATACGACTACCTGAAATACGTGCGAGCGCTGTTAACGTCGCAAGTATAAGACCGATAATAAATGTAATAAGCGTTAATGGAATTGTTGTAAAAACAGCTTCCTTCAGCATAGGCATGAAGGAAGTCTGCATAATATCTATCCAAGTAGACAATCGATCTGAAACTAATGCACTACTTAGATACATTTTCACCGAACCATTTTTTCGTTATTTTGTCATACGTACCGTCTTTTTTCATATCTTCTAACGCTTTATCTACTTCTTGTACAAGCTTATCGCTACCTTTACGGAATAAGAATCCACTTTCTGAAGCTTCTTTTTCTGTATCTACAATTTTAATTTTTGCATCTTTTTTCGTTTCTAAATAATTTAATGCTGATAACTTATCATTAATTGTAAAATCAACGCGTCCTGAAGCTAATAATTCTGCCGCTTGGCTAAATCCTTCTACACCAATAATTTCCGCACCGTTTTTCTTAGCAATATCTGCATAGTTACTCGTTAAAGATTGTGCTCCTTTTAACCCTTTTACATCAGCAAATGTAGCAGGCTTATCTTTATCTTTTGCGATAACTAATGCCGCTGAAGATGAAATATATGGTTTAGAGAAATCGTATTTCTTTTGACGATCTTCACGAATACCAACTTCGTTTGCAACCATATCGAAACGTTTTGCATCTAGGCCAGCAAGTAAGCTATCCCATTGTGTTTCTTTAAATACAGGTTTTACACCTAAACGTTTTGCAACTTCTTCTGCTAATTCAACATCGAATCCAGTTAATTTATTGCTTGAATCGTGGAACGTAAATGGTGGATATGTACCTTCTGTACCAATTACAAGTTCACCGCTTTGTTTAATCTTTTGTAACGCGTCTTGACTAGCTGTATCTTTTTTCTCTTCTTTACCGCAGCCGGCTACAATCCCGATCGCTAATGTAGTTACTGCAAGCACTGAAAATAATTTCTTCATGATAGTAATCCTCCAAGTATTCTGATAGGAATTTAAAAACTATATTGATTGTATGCAATCTTGAACAATTTTTCAATGAAAATGTTCTTATTTAGTTTATCCTTTTTCTTCATAATCAAACAAAAGGGAAAAATAACGCTACATACAAAAAATAAGTAACATTTTTTAATATAGCATTTATGGAGAAAAAGGTAAAACAATACTTCTTATTTAACTGTCGTAATTCGCTAAAGAGTCGACATGTTCATCAATAAAAAAGAACTTGTGAAAATCACAAGTTCTCCTCCATGCATATTAAGCACTCTGATTGCCTTCCATTTGCGTTTTATACATATCGTAATAACGCCCGCGCTTTTTCATGAGTTCATCATGAGAGCCTTTTTCTAAAATGGTTCCTCTATCGAGCACAATAATTTGATCTGCGCTTTTAATCGTTGAAAGGCGGTGAGCGATAATAAATGTCGTTCTTCCTTTTTTTACAACTTCTAGTGCTTGTTGAATCATCGCCTCTGTTTCTGTATCAATACTAGACGTTGCTTCATCTAAAATTAAAATAGCTGGATCAAAAGCGAGCGCCCTAGCAAACGAAATAAGCTGACGTTCTCCAGTGGAAAGCGTACTTCCCTTTTCTGTAATTTCTTCATTTATATTGTTCGCAAATCTTTCAGCACCAACATCACGTAACGCCTTTACAATGCGCTCTTTTGAAATTTTTTCATTTTCTAAGCTTACATTGGAAGCGACCGTCCCGCTAAAAAGAAACGGGTCTTGCAGTACGATTCCCATATGCTCACGAGTTGCTTGTTTCGGCATCTCTTTTACATCGTGACCATCAATCGTAAGCTTTCCTTTTTCAAACTCATAAAATTGAAAGAGTACATTCATGATAGAACTTTTTCCTGATCCAGTATGACCGACAAGTGCCACTGTCTCGCCTTGTTTCGCTTCAAAAGAAATATTTTTTAACACTTCATCTTTTCCATTATAAGAAAATGATACATTATCAAATTTTACATTTCCTTTTAAACGAGGCATACGTTCTTCTTCTACCGTTTCCCCTTTTTCCTCTAACAATTCAAAGACACGTTCTGATGCAACGCGCGCTTGCTCTAAGTTTGCAAGCTGGTTCACCATATTCGTAATTGGCGAGAATAATCGTGTTAAATAATCGACGAACGCATACAGTACCCCAAGTGAAATAATACCTGTAGCACTTAATGACGCACCGCCGAAATACCAAATTACTCCTGTGAAAGCGATATTTCTTAATACGGCTACTAAGTTATGCGAAGTTGCTGCATTTAAATTTAAAATTTTATTTTGATACTTAAAATAATCGCCATTTAATTCTTCAAATTCTTTTTTCGTTTCACGCTCTTGACGGAACGCTTGAATAATTGGCATCCCTTGAATGGATTCATTCACTGTTCCGTTAATATCAGATAAACGAGAGCGCATTTTATGATTGTATACAGACGCGTATTTTCTATAAAGAATCGCCCAAACAATTAAAATTGGGATAATTAATAAACATAATGAAGCGAGCTTCACATCTAATAAAAATAACGCAGCGAATATCCCAATAATATAGATGATACTAGAAACGAATGTTGCCAGCACCGTTACATATAAATCACGAATGGCCTCTGTATCATTCGTCACACGCGAAACAATTTTCCCCGCCGGTAAATGATCAAAGTACCGAATTGGCAACGTTTGAATATGAGAAAAAACATCTTCCCTCATAATTTGAATAATTTTGTTCGCTGCCTTTTGCAAGAAGAACTGCTTTCCGTATGCAAATAATGACACGACTACTAATAAAGCGAAATAGCCACCACCAAGTAATAATAGACGGTTTATTTCTGGCTTATAAAATGCAAATACTTCTTCCTTTGTTAATGCTTTCGCTTTATAAACTTGCACCGCCTTACCATTTTGAACGGTAATCATATCCCCTTTTACAGTCCGTGACCCTTCCGCATTTACTTTATTCGGTACAAAATAATATTGAAAACCGACTTGCATCACACGTACTTCTTTACCTTTTGTCTCGCCTTGTTCAAAGCGATCACTTCGCTTATAAAAAGCGCCATTATACGAAACAGCTTCTTCACTCTTTTCTGTTTCATACCAAGGTTTCTCTATCCCGACGATATGATCATCAATCATCGTTTTAGCAACGAAAGGACCAGCAAGCTCTGCGATGACGAAAATAAATAACATTAACATCGCAGCAAAAATCGTCCCTTTCACTTTCATCGCGTATTGAAACAACCGTTTTGAAACGCTCATATTTTCACCCCACTATCCGCACTTTCACTTTCACTTTCACCTTGTTGTCTTTCAAACTGTTCAGCATACCAGCCTCCGCTCTGGATAAGCTGAGCATGCGTACCTTCTTCTATAACTGCGCCTTCATCCATAACGAGAATCCAATCCGCATGTTGCACTGCAGATAAACGATGCGTCGTAATAATCGTCGTCTTTCCACTTCTTTCCGTTCTTATATTTTCAATAATCGCTGCTTCCGTACGAGCATCTACAGCTGATAAAGAATCATCCAAAATTAAAATTTCTGGATTTTGAATAACAGCTCGTGCAATCGAGATCCTTTGTTTTTGCCCTCCTGATAAAGAAACACCTTTCTCTCCAACGAGCGTTTCTAACCCTTCTGGTAAAAACTCTAAATCCTTTTTAAACGCAGCAATTTCAATTGCTTTCTCTAATTCTTCTTCAGTCGCTTCCCTATTTCCGAATAAAATATTTTCTCGCGCTGTTTTTGAGAACAAAATATGCTCCTGCGGTACATAACCAATCCAGCCGAGTACATTTTCATTCGTCATTTTATCTAATGTCACATCAGAAACTGCAATATCTCCATCTCCAAGCGGATATTGGCGAAGAAGCTGACGTACAAGCGTTGTTTTCCCGCTTCCTGTTTTTCCGACAACCCCTAGCGTTTCTCCTTGCTTTAATGTGAAAGAAACCTTTTTTAAATTTTCTTCAGTTGATGAAGGATATGAGAAAGACACATCATCAAACTGAATATAATCCGGCTCTTGCACAAGCTTTGGATGTTTCGGATTCTTTACATCTGGCTCATACGCTAACGTTTCATTCACACGGTCAAGCGAAGCATTTCCTCTTTGCATAACATTAATTAATTCACCAATTGCAAACATCGGCCAAATCATCATCCCTAAATACACGTTAAAAGAAACGAGTTCACCAAGCGTCACCTTTGACTGGAACACAAGGTATGCACCGTACACTAAGCCGATTAAATAACTAAGACCGACAAGCATTTTCACAGTTGGTTGGAATAATGCATCAATCTTTGCTACCTTCATATTTTTTTCGTAGACGTCATCTCCTAAATGATGAAATCTTTCCTCGTCTGCATTCTCTTGTACATATGCACGAATAACACGCACACCAGCGATTGATTCAAGCACTTTATCGTTCATATCACCAAACGCATCTTGCGCAACGGTAAATCTTTCATGCAATTTCTTTCCATATATATTCATCGCATACGCCATAATTGGAAGCGGAATAAGCGCTGCAAATGTAAGCTCCCAACTAATTGTAAATCCCATCATAAAGACAATCGTAAGCATATATAAACTAGAATCCACAAGCGTTAATATACCAAAACCAGCTGTCATAGCGATTGCTTTCAAATCATTTGTCGCTCTCGCCATTAAATCACCAGTACGATTTTTTTGATAAAAAGTCGGCGTCATCTTAAGTAAATGCCCCATAAATTTAGAGCGCATCGTTTTCTCAAGTACGAATGCACCGCCAAACAATTGATGTTGCCATACGAAAGTGAGGCCATATCCAACGATCGTAACCCCTATTAAAATAAGAATAGACTGTATAATAGCTTCGTTCGATAACGTTCCTGTTTTTATGTTATCTATCGTAACCCCTAACACTTTCGGGGGAATCACTTCAACTATATTCACAATTAAAAGAGCTCCAATGGCAATACTATATCTCTTCCAGTGCTCCCTAAAAAACCATTTTAGCTTTAGTAATACTGATAACAATGTAACCTCTCCCTTCTCGTTCTCGTTTACCTCTCATTTCTTTATCCACTATCCAGACCTATCACATTTACATTTCGTAACCCATACAATCTCATCACATTTTTCCACCTTCCAAAGTTTTTTATCGGAACTAAACAAGGGAAAATAAACAAAAAAAAGCATACCGCCGCTTGACGATATGCACAGGAATGCATAAAAGCGTACGTTACGATATACGCAACGTACGCTTTTTATAAGACAAAGATGCCCTATATATCCGTACGGGTTGCGTAATGATATGAATGTTTTCTGCCATTTAACAGAGCTAAGCCCATTACATTTACGATTACAATCATTACGCACACCCCTTTCATTTATTTTCCATTTATAATCTTACAACTTTATTGAGTATTCTGTCAATTATTTTTTTACAAATAATATAAAATACACGACAATCATAAAAAATGATAAGGATGCATGATACGATAAATTAATTTGAAATAAGGGAATATTCCATAAGAAAGGGCATACAAAATAAAAAAAGAATAAGAAATCGTTTTCACAAACATTTCATTTGAAAAATGTTATCAAACCCCCTACAATCACCTTATACTCACTCTTACAAGTTGCTATTTTAGGAGGACTAATCATGACAACTAGCAATACGTACAAATTTTATTTAAACGGAGAATGGAGAGAAAGCTCTTCAGGAGAAACAATCGAAATTCCATCTCCATACTTACACGAAGTAATTGGACAAGTACAAGCAATTACTCGCGGAGAAGTAGATGAAGCAATTGCATCTGCAAAAGAAGCTCAAAAATCATGGGCCGAAGCTTCCCTACAGGATCGCGCAAAATACTTATATAAATGGGCTGATGAGCTCGTAAATATGCAGGATGAAATTGCCGATATCATTATGAAAGAAGTCGGTAAAGGATATAAAGATGCGAAGAAAGAAGTTGTTCGTACAGCTGACTTTATTCGTTACACGATCGAAGAAGCTTTACATATGCACGGAGAAAGCATGATGGGCGATAGCTTCCCGGGCGGTACAAAATCTAAGCTTGCGATTATCCAACGCGCACCACTTGGTGTTGTATTAGCAATCGCACCATTTAACTACCCAGTAAACTTATCTGCTGCAAAACTTGCACCAGCATTAATTATGGGTAACGCTGTTATTTTCAAACCAGCAACTCAAGGTGCAATTAGTGGTATTAAAATGGTTGAAGCACTTCATAAAGCTGGCCTTCCAAAAGGTCTTGTAAACGTAGCTACAGGACGCGGTTCTGTAATTGGTGACTACTTAGTAGAACACGAAGGCATCAATATGGTATCGTTCACAGGTGGTACAAACACAGGTAAACATTTAGCGAAAAAAGCTTCAATGATTCCACTTGTATTAGAACTTGGTGGTAAAGATCCTGGTATCGTTCGTGAAGATGCTGACTTGCAAGATGCTGCAAACCATATCGTAAGCGGTGCATTCTCTTACTCTGGTCAACGTTGTACAGCTATTAAACGTGTACTTGTACACGAAAACGTAGCGGACGAGCTTGTTAGCTTATTAAAAGCGCAAGTAGCTGAACTATCAGTTGGATCTCCAGAACAAGACAGCACAATCGTTCCATTAATCGACGACAAGTCTGCTGACTTCGTTCAAGGTTTAGTTGACGACGCTGTAGAAAAAGGTGCTGCAATCGTTATCGGTAACAAACGTGAGCGTAACTTAATTTACCCAACATTAATCGATCACGTAACAGAAGAGATGAAAGTTGCTTGGGAAGAGCCATTCGGCCCAATCCTTCCAATCATCCGTGTTTCTTCAGATGAACAAGCAATTGAAATTGCTAACAAATCAGAGTTCGGTCTGCAAGCAAGTGTCTTCACTAAAGACATTAACAAAGCATTTGCAATTGCTAACAAAATCGAAACTGGTTCTGTTCAAATTAACGGACGCACAGAGCGCGGCCCTGACCACTTCCCATTCATCGGTGTAAAAGGTTCAGGTATGGGCGCACAAGGTATTCGTAAGAGCCTTGAGTCTATGACACGTGAAAAAGTAACTGTATTAAACTTAGTTTAATCTTATAAAAAGAAGCTGATCTATTTATAGATCAGCTTCTTTTCTATATAAATACTTCCGAAAAACGGAGTATTTCATTCTACTTCTGATTTGGTTTTCCAAATCGAACTAAAACATGCCATAATAATTTTAATTCCTGAAGCACTTCTTCATAAGTTCCACGATCACTCCAAGATAATGGATTGCACTTCAAATCCACTACAGCAGAGCCAATTATATTTGCATCAATACAATGATTCCGTGCAATACGCCTTGCTAAAGATGGCATTTTTGAACCTCTAAAATCCATCGGAACTTCGTCTACCGCAAGTACAAAACCGATGTGCCAATACAAATCAATAGCATACTTCAGGCAAATTTCTTCTAAAACGTTTCCTACATCCGTACCCTTAAATGAAGGATCTGCAACAAGCGCTTCCACGTCTTCTTTTAGAGAAATCTCTCCATGAATCTGCGCTTCAATATAATGATTAAGATTACGGGCTGGCTCTTTGCTTACTACATCTATAAACGGCCTTTTCAGATTAGCCAGTAAATGATTAATTAATATTGTTGGAGTCAAATTTCCTTCACCAATTGCAAAATCTCTTACGAATGTCTCTTCCAAAAGAGCAGCTAAAATCATATCAAACTCCTCATAAGTCCCCTTTTCTTTCGGATCTTGATGCGAATCTAAATATGTATATGTAGAACGCGAAGAAACTTTTGGAGATAAGAGAAAATAACAGGAACCAAAACGCGGAGCCGGCCCATCTGGATGTAACATTAAATTTAACGCTCCGTATTTTGGACGTTGCTCATTCGTTACGCCTTCTAATTGATATGCCCCTCCAAATATTCTCTTTTCCCAAAGGTCACGTTCACCACCAGGATACGCAGATACGCTTCCATTAGATAGCAATGTTTCAAACTGACTTTTATATACTCCTTGCTCAAATAGTGCTTCAGCAACACTTTTCTTACTCGAATCTAGTCTGTCTGGATGAAAGTGTAAAGCAATCCTTGCGTGAGATTTTAAATTAGCGACAGCCTCTTCAAATATTTCATCTGTAATATTTGACATTTTAAGTATATGATTAATCGTTGCTTTAGCCTCACGTTTTTCGTTCTCTGCATATTTTGAAATATACTCTAAAGCAAATAATTGAGATCTTGATAATTCCATAACCAAACCTCTCCTTTAATTAAAATGACCTTAATCATTTCAATTAAAAGCTTATTCTTTCCTTCTTATGAAACGAACCTGATTTATTTAAAAACGTAATTTACTAAATCTTAATTATGCATACACGCATTTTTCATAGGCAAATGTACACATTCTACAGAAATTTGATACCCTAGCCATCGCTCAGCAATATGTTCAAATGATAAAACAGATCCCGTTGTAAAAAAACGATGTTTCGGATTCAGATTGTCAGACAAAATTCCTTTGTGCTGTAAAATGGTGCTTAACTCTATCGCCGTTTCTTCTGCAGAACTAATAATCGTTATATCTTCTCCTAGTTCCTTTTTTATATAGGACTCTAAAAGTGGATAATGCGTACATCCAAGAATTAACGTATCTATATCTTCTTTCGTTAATGGAAGTAAAGCTTGTTTCACTTGCTGCGTGACATATGTTGTATCTTCTAATTGATTTTCTACAACTGTGGCTAAAGTCGGGCAAGCATAGCTATGCACTTCCAAATATGTATCCAGCTCGTGTAATGCTTTTTCATACATATTAGATTTTATCGTACCTACAGTTCCAATTACCCCGATTCCTCCTTTCTTTGTCACTTTAATTGCCGCTCTTGCTCCTGGATGTATAACGCCAATAACTGGAATGGAAAGTGCTTCTTGCAGCGCAGTCAATGCAGCAGCTGCAGCAGTATTACATGCTACGACTAGCGCTTTTAATGGAAACTGTTTGAGGAACTCAACCATTTCAAATACGAAAGATTGCACCTCCTCTACACTTCTTGGCCCATACGGGCAACGCTTATTATCACCAATATAATAAATGCTTTCTTTAGGCAATTGTCTTATAATTTCGCTCGCAACTGTTAATCCCCCAACTCCCGAATCTAGCACACCTATTACTGAATGTTTATGACATACAGACATTTACTTCATCCCCTTTTCAATCATCTAGCGCTAATAACATGTATTATATTACGAAAATTCAAATATCACATAACAATCCCTCTTACTTTTAATCACAAACTCTTCTCTATAATCTGATTATTACTATATCCATTGACGTATAAAAATACATTTGTTACTCTTAAAGACGTTAATTTAATATTTAAATCCTCATTCGTATCTCGGTGAGGTAGAGGTTGCAATCATTAAGAGTATCATTTCAGGAGATGTAGTGGCATTGATGAAGGAATGAGAAAGGAATGGTTGCCGAAGTAAGTCGTGTCCACCATGCACGCTTGCTGGGTCTGCATTTAATAAGTGCAGAACTGTCACAAACGCTTCGTTTGTGGAGAGCTATCGAGAGGTATGTCGTGGGTTTCTTATAAGATAGAAAGCATGTAGCGGCAAATTACGTGCTTTTTTTGTTTTGTTTGGGACTTCTCTTCCTGACTCAGGAAGACATACATATCTCCTCGCTTGACTTGGTTATACTAACTTTGGAGGTATTTTCTATGCAACAAAAAAAATGGGGCTTTTGGGTACTAACAGCTTTCGTTGTCGGTAACATGGTTGGCGCTGGTATTTTCATGGTGCCAAGTACGTTGGCACAAACAGCAAGCCCACTCGGTGTCACTTTAGCTTGGTTAACTACAGGGTTTGGTGTTTTAATGCTAGCTCTTGTTTTCGGTAATTTAGCAATTCGTCGTCCTGATTTAACGACAGGGCCACAAAGTCATGCATATGCTTTATTCTCAACACCAAAAAAGAAAAAAATGGCTGGCTTCAGTATGGTATGGGGATATTGGGTTGCAAACTGGGCAAGTAACGTTGCCATCATTACATCATTTGCGGGATATTTATCACTCTTCTTCCCAATTATGAAAGATACGCGACTACTATTTTCAATCGGTTCGTTTAACGTAGAAGTCGGAAAACTAATTACATTTACGATTTGTTCCATCTTACTTTGGGGAACTCATATTATATTAACAAACGGTGTAAGCGGAGCTGGAAAACTAAACTTCTTAGCAACAACAACGAAAGTAACTGGATTCCTTTTATTCATCGTCGTTACGTTATTTGCATTCGAAGCTTCTAAATTTGGACAATGGTACACACCGATGATTGATAAATCAGGGGCATCACACGGTCTTCTTTCACAAGTGAATTTAGCTGCTCTTACAACACTTTGGGCGTTTATCGGAATTGAATCAGCCGTTCTTTTATCAAACCGTGCTGTTTCTCCAAAAACGGTAAAACGCGCAACAGTTGCGGGATTACTTATTACAGTTGCCATCTACTTAGGAATCACAATTTTAACAATGGGTGTACTTCACGTTGATAAATTACAAGCTTCTGAACGTCCATTAGCAGATGCACTAAACGCTGCAATGGGTCACGGCGGCGGGAAACTGATGGCATTACTTGCTCTTACTTCCCTGTTCGGTTCTATCTTAGGCTGGATTTTATTAAGCTCAGAAGTACCTTATCAAGCAGCAAAAGAAGGTTTCTTCCCTTCCTTCTTCACGAAAACAAATAAAAAAGGAAGTCCAATTTACTCATTACGATTAACAAACATTATGTCGCAAGTATTCCTATTCTCAACATTATCAGGAACCATTGCGGAAGCTTATACATTCGTTATTACCGTATCAACACTGGCCTACCTCATTCCATATCTCGTTTCACCAATCTTCCAGTTAAAACTAGTCGCAACTGGTGAAACATATAAAAATGAAATGCGGGCAAGAATTACAGATGGCATAGTCGCAGTTATCGCACTTTGCTACGCACTATGGGTTATTAAAACGGGCGCATCCGATATAAAAACGTTCCTTCTCGGAATTGGTTTATTCGTAATCGGATTTGCTTTCTATCCATTAATGAATCGTGATCAGAAAAAAAATAACGAAAAGAAAAACGGGCAAGTTGCATAACGCAATTTGCTCGTTTTTTCTTTTGTAAAACATATATAATAGAACAAAGAGGTGAAAAACATGTCAATCGAATCGCTATGGAGCAGTCGCTTCCAACAACATATTCAAAATATCATTACATACTTTGCACGTATGATTAACGGTTTACTATATAGCTTTATCTTTATTTCATGCGTTGGTGCATATTATTATGCTCAGTTTCTAAAAGCATCTCCTTCTAAAGGAATATCTTTAATAATTATAACGATTGTACTTACATTCATTATAACGAGATGCCCTATCCGTACATTTATTCAAAAACCTGATGCTGTCTATTTACTAGCACTAGAAGAGAAATTAACATCTTATTTCAAAAAATCTCTTCTATACAATTACATCATTCAGCTTTTCCCATTGTTATTTACGTTCCTTATTCTCGTTCCACTTGCTATGCAATCATTACAATTAACGGTACCTTTTTTATGTACAATCTTTATCGTGTTAATGATTACGAAAGCCTGGAACATGTACATACATTGGATGTGGCGTGATAGTCACGAAAAAAATATATGGCTAATCATTCGTATTACTTGTAACGCCCTAATCATTTACATGCTGTTTTATTCCGCAAATGTTCTCATATTGGGCGGACTACTCTTACTACTTGCTTTCCTACTTCTATATACGAAAAAACAGCCTACAAAACGAATACCGTGGGATTACATAATCGAGCAAGAAGAAAAAATGAACGTTCGTTTTTATCAATTTGCTAGCATTTTCACAGATGTTCCGCAACTGAATAAACAAGTAAATAAAAGAAAATGGCTTACAAATTGGATTGAACCTTTATTACATAAAAAACGAGCAACTTTCTTCTACTTACATACACTAGCATTTTTACGTGGAAATGATTATTTCGGTATATATATTCGCTTAGGATTGATCGGTGCTTTCGCCTTATATTTCATACCAAATATATACGTAAAAGGTGCTATCGCTTATATCGTCCTATATATGATTTCTATGCAACTTCGCTCTCTGTGGAAATATTTTTCGGGAAATATTATTGTAGCATTATATCCAACCCATACTGAAGAAAGGATGAAGCAATTTCTTAGCTTAATCTTTATATTGCTAAGTATTCAACTCATTGTATTTTCAATTGTTATACTCATTGCTACAGGTCAATTTTTACATAGCCTTATCATTATGATTGTCGGGTTACTCTGGATCAAATTTATTATTGTACCAAAAACGAAGCAAAGAATTTCCGCATTTTAACGAAAAGAATTATCTTAAAAGCCAAGGAGCAAATAAATTTTCTCCTTGGCTTTTTTATTTTTTAATGTTAAACCTATCGTTCATACTTAATTAAAAACTTTAGGTATGTTACTCCTGTTTTTCTTAAGCATAGAGTGCTATACAAACTCCCTTTCTTCCCCTTGATGTTTTAGGGTTTAATTATGATTTTTACATACAAAAATCATAATACATGTTTACATACTAATAAAAAGGGTATCTATTAAATTAACAGAGTAAAGGAGGGGCCTATATTGTGAATAAAAAAACGGAACAATTGAAGCATCACGTTACTGACAATCAATGCAAACATGCTTTAACAACAAATCAAGGGGTAATAATAGCTGAAGATGAATTTTCTTTAAAGATGGGCTTAAGAGGCCCAACCTTAATGGAGGATTTCCACTTTCGCGAGAAAATGACCCATTTTGATCACGAACGAATTCCCGAAAGGATTGTTCATGCACGCGGGGTTGGCGCTCATGGTTATTTTCAGCTTTATAAATCTTTAGAAACATATACGAAAACAGATTTTCTTACTAATCCTTCAAAGAAAACACCTGTATTTGTACGGTTCTCAACCGTTCAAGGTTCTAAAGGATCCAACGACACAGTAAGAGATGTACGCGGATTCGCCACAAAATTTTATACAGATGAAGGAAACTATGATTTAGTGGGTAATAATATGCCAGTATTCTTTATCCAAGATGCTATTAAATTTCCTGATTTTGTCCATGCAGTTAAACCAGAACCACATAATGATATTCCTCAAGGAGCTAGCGCTCATGATACCTTTTGGGACTTTGTTGCGCATAATCCTGAGTCCACTCATATGGTCATGTGGCAAATGAGCGACCGAGCTATTCCGCGTAGTTTACGAATGATGGAAGGTTTTGGAGTTCACACATTTCGACTCATTAACGCAGCAGGAAAAGCCCATTTCGTAAAGTTTCACTGGAAACCTACCCTCGGGGTTCATTCATTAGTATGGGATGAAGCTCAAAGGATTGCTGGGAAAAATCCTGATTTTCATCGTCAAGATTTATACGAAGCAATTGAAAAAGGGGATTATCCTGAATGGGAGCTTGGATTACAATTAATTCCAGAAGAAGATGAACATAAATTTGATTTTGATATTTTAGATCCAACGAAATTATGGCCAGAAGAAGAAGTTCCCGTAAAATTAGTTGGTAAAATGACATTGAACAAAAATGTTGATAACTTCTTTGCTGAAACAGAGCAGGTAGCTTTTCACCCTGGTCATGTCGTACCAGGTATTGATTTTTCAAATGACCCTCTTCTGCAAGGAAGATTATTCTCCTATACAGATACACAATTATCTCGTTTAGGGGGCCCTAATTTCCATCAAATCCCTATCAATCAGCCCGTATGTCCTTTTCATAATAATCAACGTGATGGTATGCATCAAATGCAGATTCATCGCGGTCAAACAAGCTATCATCCTAATGGATTAAATAACAATCAACCTGCAACCGTCCAAGCCGAACAAGGAGGATATGAACATTATCAAGAAAAGATTGATGGGCATAAAATTAGAGGTCGCAGTAAAAGCTTTCTTAACTTTTATTCTCAGGCTAAACTTTTCTACAATAGTATGAGCCCTATTGAAAAGCAGCACATAAAAGAAGCTTTTTGCTTTGAAGTTGGGAAGTGTAAATCAGACATGGTGAAGGCAAATGTAATTGCTCTCCTAAACCACGTCGATCGTCAATTAGCACAAGAAGTCGCTAACATTATTGGAGCTCCTTTACCTAAGGAAAATCAAGAAGTAAATTCAGATGCAAAATCACCTGCACTAAGTATGTCCAATACTATTTTTAAATCTGATTCCAAAAATGTTGCAATTCTATTAAATGGTGACCCAAGCGTCTCACTTCTGTCCGAATGGATTCAAGCTTTTGTACAACACCGAATTAACTATAGCATCATAGATAATAAAATTTATCAGTTCAATGATTCCATTAAAGTAACTGATACTTATACAACAACAGACTCCTCCCTTTTTGATGCAGTATTAGTGTTTAGTAGTGAGTCTGTCATTCAACCCCCTGTTTTAGAATTTGCAGAAACTACTTTTAAACATTTTAAACCGATAGCTCATGTCCTTAGTAATCCTCATGCTTTGGACCATAGTAAGATTAAACTGGATGGAGCAGGAGTTTACAACTTAACAAACACTTCAATTGAATCATTTATAGAAGCCATTGCCCAAGGAAGATTCTGGAACCGATAATATAAGGAGCGGATTAGAATGAGTAAAAAAATTGCTATTTTAATAACGGATTATTTCGAGGACACAGAATACACAGAGCCAGTAGAAGCTTTTAAACAAAAGGGATATGAATTAACAACTATTGAAATGGAAAAAGGGAAAACGGTACACGGTAAACAAGGAAAAAGTGAAGTCGTAATTGATAAAAGTATTGACGATGTTTCTCCAGAAAACTTTGATGCCCTCTTCATACCAGGCGGGTTCTCCCCAGATATACTTCGTGCAGATGAACGTTTTGTTCGCTTTAGTAAAGCATTTATGGATGCAGACAAACCAGTTTTCGCTATTTGTCACGGACCTCAGCTACTCATCACTGCACAAACACTTGAAGGACGTGATGTCACTGGATATAAATCTATTGAAGTCGATTTGAAAAATGCTGGCGGGAACTTTCATGACAAAGAGGTTGTCGTATGTCAAAATCAGCTAGTAACAAGTAGACAGCCAGAGGACATCCCAGCGTTTATTGAAGAATCGTTGCGTATATTAGGATAACTAACCTCCCTTTATTTACATGAAAATAGTTAATCATTGGGGTTTTATTCATCCCCTACTGATTAATTAGCCCTCACCAACTGGTCGTTTACAGGCAATCCGACCACCACAAATAGCAAGATAAATAAAAAGAGGGGAATCCAAAAGTTCAGTTTTAATAATCTTTTAGATTCCCCCCTTTTCTCGCCCAAAAATTCCTTATCACTTTTCATAGGCAGTTCTCATATAGTGAAAATGACTATATAATTCCTATCCATAAGTTAAATAATGATTTCGCACATATATAAATACAAAAGATGGGAGCCTTATTTATGAATAACAATCCACCTTCAACGCCCCCAAATCCAACGGAAACAAATAATAATGAAGTGAGCTTACAAACGTTACGCGTTATTGGGCTAATTGTACTGATTAGTGGCTACATATTAGTAGCGCTTTCTGAAGTAGGCACATTAAAAAATCTTTTGCTACAGCCGAATACCACTCCAAATTTAGCTGAAGTTGATCCGTTCTAAAAATTATATAAAAAGCGAATCCCAGTATAGCTGGTTCGCTTTTATATAGTTTCATCCAATTTGAGAAACATTTCTCTCATCCTCATACTTCTCTTTCCCTATCGCTTTCATAAATAGTAAAATACTGCTCATACCAACGATAAAGTACAGAGCACTCATGCCCCAAGATGCAATAAATGAACCCAGCATAACACCTAATGCCCCGTTCATTTTTGCCACTTGAAAGACCATTCCGTTAATCGCCATATAAGAACCTCTTGCCTCATTTGGCACCATATCTGCCATAATAGATTGACGCACTGGCACATACATCATCTCACCTACCGTTTGGAAAAGCCCTGCAATTAATAAAATCCATAAGCTATTGCTCGTTCCGAGTATTGTAAATCCAATTGTATAAATGAATAAACCTACATATAAGATTTTCAAATCGTTGAAGCTTTTCAGCATTTTAATAAGAAGTGCTGAACATAACACAACTAAAATTGTATTCTCTGCAGAAATCCAGCTCAGCATGCGAATCCCTGTTAAATCAAACGTAATACCATTCCCGAATAAAAAGTGCACCGTTTCAAATTCCTTCTGCAAGCGAACACCTAAATAATTATTAATTTGAAACTCTAAAGACAATGTACATATACTCGCTGCACAAAAAATTAAAAATGCTTTATCTTTCATCACGACTTTATAACTATCTGCCATACCTTTTAATACATTTTTCTTCTCCACCGTTTTTCGTGCTACATACACTTCTTCCATATACACAGCCATCACATATAGAGTAATAATCGCAACAAGAGTTAATACGATAAACAATTGCAATCTATAGTTTTCAAATAGTAATCCACCAAATATTGCTCCAATCGCAATGGATAAATTAATAGCCCAATAATTAATGCTGTACATTACTTTTCGATTTTCAGGTGTACTCACATCAATTAACATCGCCTCTGTCGCAGGATTCATAAGTCCAGATCCTAAACTATTCACTAGCATAAAGATAAATGTTAACCACGGTGAATCTACATAATCCGAATTCGCAACTCCCATACAAGCAATGGAAATGACTTGTATACTTTGACCGATAATCATAACCTTTTTACGCCCAAGCCGATCCCCAACATATCCACCGTATAAACCAATTACTAATGAAGCTACGACATTAATGAGTAGTAAAGCACCAGCAATCGCACTACCTAACTTTATTGAAAAATAAATCGCCATAAATGGAAAAATCATCGTGGACACAGTACGTGTTAAAAACGAAGTTATAATTCTAATTTTTATATTTCGATGCATACTCCAAAATCCCATTGTTTCCCCCTCCTTATGCTTACTTATTTTACTTTGAAAAAAAGGAAGAAAAAGGTTAGAATATTCTAAAGAGTTTCCCCTTTTATAGATAGAAGGAAGTGTATATATGAAAATTATGGACTATTACATTAGACTAAGACTACATGCACAAGATCAACAACATATGCGAAATAGCTTACAAGAATTAGCTGATGTTTTATATTGCAGTACGAAAAACGTAAAGATTTTATTAAAGAAAATGAGCGAGGAACAATTAATTCGCTGGACTCCAGGACGAGGCCGCGGGAATAAAACAGAAATTCTATTTATACATAATTTCATAGAAGCGATTGAATGCTACACAGATGAACTGTTAGCGCAAGAAAAATTAAAAGATATCTTTCTTCTTTTAAAAGAACCCCTACCCCTTGCACTTCAAAAAAAGATAGAAAATAAACTACATCATCATTTTGGATACGAACCTTCAAATGATATGTACGACGTATTAAAGATTCCTATATCGAGAAAGATATTCCCATTAGATCCGGCTTTTGTGGCTGTAACTACAGAGAGCCATCTTACGAGTCAAATTTTTGATACGTTAGTCGTCTATAACGATGTTACTGAAAAAATGGAACCACACATTGCGCATACGTGGGAATTAAGTGAAGACGGGCTTACGTGGACTTTTTATTTACGAAAGGATGTATATTTTCATAACGAAACAGTTTTAACTTCTAAAGATGTACAATTTTCATTTGAAAGACTAAAAGAAGTTCACTCTCCTTTCGAATGGTTAACAGAAGAAATTATTCAAATTGAAACGCCATCACCACTGCAAATTCGATTCCATTTAGCAAAACCAAATTTATTTTTCTTACACTATGTAAGTTCCATGCAGCTCGCAATTTTACCGCGTGATACGAGTATTCAAAATCATCATTATATAGGTACTGGACCTTTCAAACTTGCTCATTACTCTGAAGATAATATCGTACTCGAAGCGTTCACTCATTATTTTAAAGAGCGCGCATTATTAGACCGTATTGAATTTTGGGGTATTCCTGACCATGTGCAAATAGATGCTGATTATGAACTACCAAACGAAGAGGAAAATGAAAGGCATGATATACAAATAGAAGAAATAGGTTGTATTTATGCTAGCTTCAACTTTACAAAACCTGGTCCTCATCACGATATTTACTTTCGAAAGGCTTGGAGAGAACTATATGATGTTGAAACGATACTTCGTAGCATAGAGGGTAGACGAACAATTGCTGCATCAAGCTTTTTCCCTGAAAGAAGTCGCCAAGCTTCTAAAAGAGCTTACTCTTTAGAAAAAGCGAAAGAGTATTTAAAAAAGAGCACCTATAATGGAGAAACGATACATATTTACTTCTTCGCATTTAAAGATAGTGCAAATGACGCATATTTCCTAAAAGAACGATGTGAAAGTTTAGGTATACAAGTAGAGCTTCACCCCTTTCTCGTTTCAGATTATATGAACCGTTCTATCGATCAACATGCCGATATTATTTTCATGGGAGAAGTGTTTGCTGCCGATCATGAACTTGCATTCTTAAATGTATTTAAAAATAAAAGTTGCTTCATAAATCGGTTCATGGACCCACACTATGAAAAACAAATTAACTGTTTACTTGATACCTTTTTATTAGAAGAAAATAAAGAAAAACGCTACGAGCTCATGTATGAGGTCGAAGAATTTTTACAAACAGAACACATCATTTTATTTAACTATCACGTTTTAAAAAGAAAAACATACCCTTCTTCTTTAAAAAACGTAACAATTGATTCATTTGGTTGGGCAAATTTTGCGAAGTTATGGATACAGCCATCCACGTATTAAAGTGTGAGTTTTTATAAAAGGAGAAGGTACTACATCCTTAGTAGTACCTTCTTCACATACTATTATTTAATTACTCCATCTAAATGATCTTTCAAGTTCACTAAAAACTTCTCTATATCCGGATTCTTCACCACATCATAACAAGCAAAACTCTTTAACGGACTCATACCGAGAAACTTTTGCACGCGGTGTAAATGACTAAGCGCTGATTCTAAACTTTCTCCTTCAAAGAACTTTGTCTTATCTCCAAATGCTTTTTCAGGTGCATTCCAAGTTGTAGAGAACATATACTCTTTCTTTTTTAATAAACCACCTGTTCCATATTCATCTGCACCTTTAAAGAACAAACCGTATTCATATACTTCATCCATATACGTTTTAAATAAGCCCGGTACACTAAACCAATAAATCGGTGTTTGATAAATAACAACATCGGCCCATAAAAACTTATCTTGTTCTTCTTTAATATTGTAACCATCTTGAATCGTTGTTGTTTTCACATGATGATTCTCGCCTAATACAGTAACCATATAATCTACTAACGTTCTATTTAATCGTCCTTCCTTTGTACCGTATTTTTCATGTCCATTTATAATAAATATATTTTTCATCGTTTTTCTCTCCCCTATATGATCTACCCTTCGGCTATTAAGCCGAGTTGCTGCTGTAGTGTAAGATTATCTTCTAAATGCCAATCTTCCGTTATCTTTTCGTCTTTCACATGTAAAATATCAATTGCAAAAAAATTAATTTTCTTACCATTATGCGTTCCTGTAAAAGAAAGACGGGCTGTTACTTTATCACCAACAACTAATAAGTCTTCAATCTCACAATGTATATCAGGCACAACTTTACGAAAATTTTGCGCTGCAAACTTTAATCCTTCAATGCCTTGTGGTCGCCCTTTCGGCAATGTATTATCGAAAAAATTTTCAGTAACAGTTTGCGGAATAAGTTCCTCCTTACCTGTATCCCAAAATGCATAAAAACGCTGCGCCGCATGAACCATTTCTGTCGCTTCTTTTTTACTTAGTGAGGGATCAATTGTCATTGCTTTTGGCCTTGGCATTTCTTTTAATAACTGAACTTCACCTTTTTGTTCCGCGCCGCATGCTACAAGCACAATACAAATAACAAACAAACTAAGAAATCCAAGTAACTTTTTTATCCCCATGGAAATCACCACCTCCTTATATAAATCCTTTTTGTTTCGTATTGCTATTGTATATGCACTAACTTCCTTTATGGAAGTAGTGATATTTTTTTCATATAGTTACCAAAAGTATAGTTTTGTGATACTATAAAGCAAATTCATCAAAAAAAATTTTATGGAGGCTAGTTCCATGAACAATATAGATCCAGTTGAATTAACGAAAGGTTTACCTGGCATACCTTGTCCTATCGCTAAAACGCTTGATGTAATTCGTACAAAATGGACATTTTTAATCATTCGTGATCTTCTTATCGAAGGAACATTACGCTTTAGTGATTTACAAAAATCAATGGATGGGATTAGTCCAAAAACATTATCGCTTCGACTAAAGGAATTAGAATCTCAAGGCATTATAACGAGAAAAGTATATCCAGAAGTTCCGCCTCGTGTAGAGTACACATTAACGGATAAAGGAAAGCAATTAGAGGGGATTTTTATTGAATTAAAACGGTTTGGATTAAGTTTATAAAACAAAAACCCCTTACCGTCGTAAGGGGTTTTATTACTTCGCAAAACTCTCAGCCAACTGTTTCTCTCTCCACATAAATGTAATGCCGAGACCAACTATTAAAACAACTCCTGAAAATGCATATGGATAATGAATATTCATATCAAATAATATTCCGCCCATCGCTGGTCCTGCGATATTACCTAAACTCGTATAAGTCGAGTTCATTCCAGCAACGAATCCTTGCTCTTTTCCAGCTGCTTTTGATAAAAACGTCGTTAAAGCTGGACGAAGTAAATCAAATGCTAAGAAAATGAAGCAAGTAACGAGAAGTACAATCCAATAATTAAAGACTACAGTTGAGACGAATGCTAATACTGCCCCTACAATTAAACATATTTGGATTAATACTTTCTCACCGAACATGTCTACCAATTTGCCAAACATAAATACTTGCACAACTACCCCAAAGATTGAACTGATTGTAATAATTGCTGCAATATCTTTCGGCGAGAAACCAAATTTATGATCAGAAAATAAGCTAAACACAGTTTCATACGCCGATAATCCGAATGCGAGTACAAATACGATAATAAATGCAATTGCATACATTGGATTTAATGATTTCTTTAAATCACCAATAAAACTTGATTCTTTCGTATTAGAAGAAATCTCTGCAAGTTCTTCTTTCGTTAACGGTTCTTTTAAAATAAAGATTGAAATCACACATGCTATAAAAGCAATTGCTACTGCAACGAAAAACGGCACACGTATACCGTATTCTGCAATAAATCCGCCGATTCCAGGCCCTATAATGAATCCAGTACTAATAGCCGCAGATAAGTATCCCATCGCCTTTGGACGCTCCTGAATAGATGTAATATCCGCAACATATGCCGTAACACCAGGCATAATAAAAGCAGCACTAATTCCGCCTAATACCCTTGCTACATAAAGCATCCATACATCTTTTCCCAATCCAAAAAGAAGCTCTGAAACACCAAAAATAAATAATCCAATGATTATCATTTTCTTCCTACCGTAAAGATCAACCCATCGGCCTGTAATAGGTGAAGTAATGAGCTGTGCCATTGCAAACACTGCAACGAGATAGCCCATCGTCTTCCCAGTTAAATGCATATCATTCATAAAGGACGGCATAACCGGAATGATTAATCCAATCCCTAAAAAAGCGATAAATATATTACTCAAAAGAATAACCAATACCATCTTTTGTTCTTTTATCGGTTTCTTCACTTTTTAACACCTCTTCCCGTAAGTTCCTCTCAAAAAATAATACCCAAGAAGCTTTTTCTTTATCCTGCTCTTTGCGGGCTAGTAATGAGTGAGGATGCCTCCACTCATTAGAATTTCACTCTATCCTTCTACACATACATAAGTATTAGGTGAATGACTATCATTCAGTTTTCCTCAAAAATGAACCTACCTTTTCAGACAGGTTCATCTTACTACTTCTTTATATGTAGTGCATGTGTTAAAAAATCTAGTACTTCTGCCTTTTGCAAATCCACTTGCTCATCATCTTTATGATCATATAAATAAACTTGTTCCGCTGCTGATTCAACAAGAGCGATAAATAACTTCGCTGTTCGCTCTGCGTGAACCGAATCACGAATTTCACCGGCTTCTTTCGCCTCACTTAAAAATTCGCTTAACCACATATAAAGAGGCTCATACACAGCTTCCCACTCTTTTATATGTTCAGTAGATGCAAGACCTGCATACATTAAAGCTTGTATTTCACGGTATTCCTCTATAAATTGAAACACCGCATCGATTACTTGTGCCACTTTATTTGAAAAAGGTACATCTTTTTGTACTTTTTCTTTCACTGCAAGTATCATCTTTTCAACCATCACTTCTGCTATTGCAGGCATAACAGATAGCTTAGAAGGAAAATATAAATAGAAAGTTCCTTGCGCAATGCCAGCTAATTTCACGATATCAGAAATCTTCGTTTTTTCGACGCCCTTTTCCTGAAACACTTCAATAGCTGCATAGACAATTTTCTCTTTTTTATTCATCATCTAAACCCTTTCACACGCATATTGAATGACTGTCACTCATTTTATAAGATAATCGATTGTACTGTCAATGATAGTGAACTCTAAGAGGAAATCGTTTTTTTATAATAAAATCTCCTAATAAACAATTAGGAGATAAAAATGCAATATATCTTTAAGAAAGTGCCTTTAATCCTGTCACTCCACATACAATAAGAAACACACTAATGATACGCGCTTTACTTTTCGACTCACCAAACAAGAACATGTTTAACAAAACTGCACCTGCTGTTCCGATACCAATCCAAACCGCATACGCGACACTTACTTGTAAAAATAAGAAGGAAGTATACAAAAATGCGAAGGATGTAGCAAACCCACCGATATAAATCGCACCATTGGCTAATGTCTTATCTTTACTATACATTTTAAGTCCTATCACACCGACTATTTCACTAATTGCAGCACAAAATACGAAAAACCAACCCATTTTTAAGCAGCTCCTTCCACAGTTTCTTCTTTATTATCAGCTAGCTTTAAACCGATAACGCCAGCTACAACCATCACGATAAAAAATAACTTCCCTACACTGAAACTTCCACCGAAAAGAAATACATCCATTAAGAAAGTACCTACCGTACCAGCTCCGGCGAAAACAGCATATACAGTCCCTGTTGCAAGATGTTCACACGCTTTAGAAAGGAAGTGAAAATCAACAGCGATAACTCCTAAAATAATAATCCAATGCCACCAAGTATTGGCTGTATTAAAACCAAACACCCAAAAAATTTCAAAGATACATGTTAATATGACATATAACCAAGCTTTATTTTTCATACCTCTCCCCTCTTATGACTGACTATCAGTCATTTTTGTTTTAAAAAAATATACTCTTTCATCAATACTATATAAAAACAACTATCATCCTCATTTACCATTGTATTTGTTCCATTTCTAAGCTAACTGCATCCTGTCACATAAAAATGACTGAATGTCATTCATATATATTGTACATGAACATTTTAAAAACTGTCAATGGCGAAAGTTTATTTAAAATTTCTTTCATCTGATTTGTATATTTCTCAATAATCTGTCAATACTGCTAGTAACATAATATTTTCTCCACTCCCCCTTGGAGAGATCCCTTGAATAGAGCAGTTAGCTTTTGCTAGCTGCTCTTCTTTATTTACCAACACACTATGAGATCAAATCCATGTTTATCCTATAACTAAGGAGCGAATTTTGTTTTCTATTTATTTTCCAATGAGCTTTTGTAAGCACGAATTTTATTCTCGAGCATCTTCTCTGTAACTTCTAAGTTTTCTCTTTGAATCTGAATAGATTTCCTATGATCTTCTAGGAGCTGTAAACGAGCTTCTGTTGTATGCTCCCCTTCTGTATATAATCTAGCGTATTCTCTTATTTTCGCTATTGGCATTTGCGTTTGTTTTAATTTCATTACAAACTGCAACCACTTTATATGTGACTCTTCGTAAAGTCGATTTCCATTTGTATCACGATTTGCAATTAATATATTTTCCTTTTCATAATAACGTAGTGTATGTGTGCTCACGCCTAATAATTTTGCTACCTCGCTAATTGTGTACATACTAAAACTCCCTCCACATGCTTACCCTCATATATTTTATGACCGTATCAAATTTATAAAAAACATTTGACTTAGAGTATACTCTAACAAATACAATCTAACCATAATAAATTCATTTGAACTTAGGGGGATTTTATATGAAATACACTGTTATTACTGGCGCAAGTTCCGGAATTGGTTATGAAGCAGCTTTAGCATTTGCATCTCGTGGAAAAAATTTAGTACTTGTAGCTCGAAGACAAGAAGAATTAGACGGATTAAAATTAAAAATTAACGAAATGCATCCAGAATTGGATGTTGTCATTCGAAGAACTGATTTATCTGTTACTGAAGATGTTTATAAACTTTATGAAAGCCTACAAGCTTTTCAAATTGAAACGTGGATTAATAACGCAGGTTTTGGTAATTTCGCCTCAATTGCCGAACAAAATTTAAATAAAATCGAGACGATGTTGCATGTCAATATAGAAGCACTAACAATACTCTCTTCTCTTTTCGTTCGAGATTATTCAATGGTTGACGGAACACAACTTATTAACGTTTCATCGGGCGGCGGATACACGATTGTTGCTGATGCTGTTACGTATTGCGCTACGAAATTTTATGTAAGTGCATTTACAGAAGGGTTGTCTCACGAACTGAAAGAACAAGGTGCAAAACTGCAAGCAAAAGTTTTAGCTCCTGCTGCAACTGAAACAGAATTTGCGAAACGTTCATTTGATATTGATGAATTCCAATACGATAATGTTGCACCAACATTCCACACTGCAAAACAAATGGCACAATTTATGCTTGATCTTTATGATAATGATAAAGTTGTAGGAATTGTTGACGGTTTAACGTATAACTATGAACTTAAAGATCCACTTTATAATTTTGCAGTAAGAAAAACGAATTCAAGTTCTTAATTTCCCCTAAAACATAGATGCCCACTATTACGTAAATAATAGTGGGACTTTTTCTGTCTGAAAAATTCACCCAACATACCGAATCATCGCCACCTCATCACAATAATCAACCTTTGGACAATGCCTACAATCAATCCATACTTTCTCTGGCAATGCATCTCTATTCACAAAATCAAACCCGCACTTTTGAAAAAATTCCGTTTCATATGTTAAAGAAATAACTCTACTCACTTTTATTTTCGCAGCTTCATTCATGACATGATTCACTAACATACGTCCAATCCCTTTTCCTGCATATGTATGCGAAACGACTAACGACCGGACTTCTGCTAGGTCCTCCCCTAATACATGTAAACCAGCAACTCCAACAATTCTCTCGTCTTCTTTCATAACATATAAACATTGCAAATATTGATAAAGAGACAAAAGAGAACGTGGTAAAACAACTCCCTCTTTTGCATAAACCTCAATAAGACTATAAATTTCTTTCACATCACTCGTCACCGCATTACAGATTTTCATATTACATCCCTTGCCCCTCAATATTAATATTTATAACTTAAAATGAATTTTAATTCATAATTTTATATAATAATACATCTCTCTTTTCTCCTCGTCAATCAATTTATACAAACAAAAAACCAAGCAATCTAATCGATGCTCGGTTCCTCATCTCGTATCGGCAATACCGTCGAATATTTAATTTCACGAAGTGCTAAACTTGTCTGTATCCTTGTAATACCAAGCTTATTCAGCTTTCTAATAAACTGCTCTAGTTCTTTACGATCACGATTTGCAACCTTTAATAAATAATCGTACTCCCCTGTTAAACAGTGACATTCTAACACTTCCGGCATCGATTCTAATTCTTTCTCCAACACTTCTAACTTGTCAAATTGATGAATATTCGTACTCATAAAAATAAAGCATAATAAATCAAACCCAAGCTTTTCTTGATTTAAAATCGCAACTTGCTTATCGATGAAACCTTCCCCATCTAACCTTTTTATTCTTGCATGCATCGCAGCTGGTGATAAATTAACGCGACGTGCCAACTCTGCATTACTTACTTGTGACTCCTTCTGCAATATATCTAAAATTTGTACATCCAAATCATCCAACACTTTAATAACAGACGACTCCATTACAATTCCCCCTTTTTTCTTACCGATGATTATTCGAAAAAACAACTTATAATTTATATAAAACTGAATATTTTTCTGCAAATACCATTTTATACTAAATGTTTTATCGAGTTTTCACCATTATACAAAAGAATATATTACACAATAAAGAAAAATGCTAAAATTATTTACAATTCGTATTGATTACAAAAAAGGGGATTTTAGCATGCCTTATTTTTACGTCTTTTTACTATTACTAACGAGCTTATTATGGGGAGGAAATTTCGTCGTTGGAAAATCACTCGTCAATCATGCATCACCGATGACACTGACAAATTTAAGGTGGATGATTGCGATTGTTTGTTTATTACCAATGGTATGGTTTAAAGAAAAGAAAATCCTTCCACCACGTACCGCAATACTTCCGTTAATATTGATGGGAATTTCAGGAGTCGCTCTTTTTAACATCTTTCAATTTTTAGCATTAGAAAAAACATCCGCTACGAATGTAGGTCTTATCTCTACATTGAATGCAATTTCAATCGCATTATTTTCAGTATTATTTCTAAAAGAAAAAGTAAATACACTTCAAATTCTATCCATGATTCTTTCATTCTTCGGGGTTATCCTCGTCCTATTAAAAGGTGATTTCTCGCTTTTATTTTCACTACATTTTAATAGCGGTGATTTATGGATGATTGCAGCAGTTTGTATTTGGGGAATCTATTCTGTTTGTAGTAAATGGGCAACAAAAACAACTACACCACTTATGGCAACGTTGTACTCTGGTATTTTCGGCGTTATTTTATTACTACCGTTTAACATAGGTAGCTTCACTGTTTCAAATATAAATACTTCTTTCATCACATCACTTTTATATACTGGGCTTATTTCGACAGTTCTTTGTATGGTATTTTGGAATATTGGCGTACAAAAATTAGGCGCAACTACATCAGGTATTTTTCTAAACTTCAATCCAATTTTCACAGCCATTTTAGCATTCATATTTCTCGGAGAAGAATTAACGTGGATACAAATTTTAGGAACAATTGTCGTTGTAACAGGATGTTATTTATTTTCTCATTTCAAAACTGTCGCTGTTCAGCCAACTAGAGCTTTAATGCGAAAACATTCTTAATGAAAAAACATCGTCATCTGGGTTGGCGATGTTTTTATTTATTCTTCATTTCTTTTATATACTGCTTTTCCTCTTCTGGCGATAAACGTTCCGTCGCCTTACCAGTATCTCCACCTTGAAGGCTCCATAAAAAGTTATGATCCTCAACAGTTTGAGAAAAATCTCCTTTTTCCCATCTATTTATAATAGAAAGTAACTTCATTTTATATTGAAAACCTGTACTATTTTCAATATCCCTTTTTACATTAGAAATTTCCTTTTTTGTCATTTCTACAAATCCCCATTTTTCAGAGGATTTTACCTTTTGGTGCACCATTTTATGCATAGTAGAAATAATTTCACCTTCACTAATTTGCGGGGCTTCTTCTGCAGCTTTTTTCTCTTTTTCGTTTGCCGCTCGCTCGATTTGAATATTTGTATTTTCTTTTTCCACATATGCAAGCAATTTCTTTCCGCCAACTATAGAAGAGATGATTACCATAATGGTAATACATATACCTACGATCCATTTAAAAAGCATTATCTCTTCATCGCTTCCCTAACAATATGACTATCTACATATTGCTTAAACTTCACGATTTTTCCGTTCTCAAGTTGCCATACATGAACAAATTCTGCTTCAAATGATTTTCCTGTTTCTTTATAAACTCCAGAATACATACCTTCAGCAATAATTACATCTTTTCCGTTTACTTCATGATATGTATTTACACTTGCTTTATAATCATCCCAGTCTGATCCTAAACGGCTAAATACATTTTCCATTATAGCTTCTACGCCTTTATATGTTCCGCCGTACGGGAAACCTTCTGCCTCTGTCCATTCCACTTTTTCAGAGAAGGCTTCTGCTAAATGCTTTGCATTCGAAGACGCTGATCCTTCATACGTGCTTTGAATAATTTCTAAATTTGATTTAGGCATATTACTTCCTCCCGTTTATTTATTTTTACACAAGACGTAACTAACATAGTTACATCTTGTGTAAAAAAATATTTAAATTGTTTTACTCTTAATCCATTTGTTGTAATCATTATAGTTACAATACTTTTTCAAGTCAACATTTATAAATAAAATTTACTTCGTTTTCATTACTTTCTCTTTTAAGAAACGATCTACATATCCTTCTGCTTTTACTACGAATAAATACGCACCCATTGATAATAATGCAAGATCTAATTCATATCCTGGATTCTTTCCATCTCCTAATAAACCTGCTGCTCCATTTACCTTTACGATAGCTCCAGCTAAAATAAGAGCGAATAACAATCCTACATATCGTACACCTAAACCGATAATTAATAATATACCACCAACTAATTCTACAGTTGCTACGCCGTATGCAAGGCCACCTGGTAAACCGATGCTTGTAAACCATCCTGCTACATTATCGATACCTGATTGAAACTTTGCTAAACCGTGTGCAAAGAACGTAACTCCTAACACGATACGAATAATTAAATTCCCAATATATTGATTCATTTTGAACTCTCCTTTTTGTTTTGTTATGGTGAACTTTTATTTACAAGTCAAAACAATACGGTATTTTATTTCATTCGTCAAATACTTTTTTAAAGAAAACAAAAAACATTATCCGTTTTACAGATAATGTTTTCTTACAAAATAGCGCTAATTCAAGCTTTTATTCTATCGCATAAAAAAAGTTGAAACATTTTTCCAGCGCCAATATAGGGCAGCAAAGAAACGTCCTCTTCCACAACCATTCCAACAACATTCACTTTCTCATCTACAAGTAAATCATGTGTGGCAACTTGCATCTCCCCTGCATATCTACCGTACAATTCATTATCAATTGTAATACTACCTTTCTTTCTTACAATTGTATGCATCGGCTGTAACACCACTCTATTTCCTTCCCTTGATTCTACAGATCGAATAACATCACGAGCTGGATCTAGTCTATTTGTATGCACTTGCTCTACCACTTTTAATACTTCTTTATCAGTTATAAATGATTTGTAACGCAATGGAATAATCCCTCTACTTGCACTAGCTACTTCTTGCATACTTTCCAAACTTGCGCTTATATCTCCAATCAATACTTTATCAACACCACAATCTTGAACAAGTTCTAAGTACGCTTCAAGCGGGCGCATATTGCGATGTTTTTCTAACGTTGGTAGCCCTTCATATAACGGACCTCGTTTTTCCGCATCTCCTGGAATAAATGCCATCGTCTTTATTCCGCACTTCTGTAAATATTGATTTTGTTTTTGTAAGAAGGACTTTGCTAGTCCTGTCTCTGGACGTGGGTAAAAATTATGCCATGCTTCTACATTCTCTACTCTTATATGTTCTGCAAGTAATTCTTTCCAAAATGAATTTGTAATCGTACTCGCATTTAAAGCTACTTTCATCTTATGAGATACGCTTGCAATTTCTTTTGGCGCAATGCCGTAATCCATTCTTAAACCGGTAATGCCCCAGTCCAATAGTTCTTCCACATTTTCATATGTTAGCCCTAAATGGTGTAACGATTTTGGAGAAACATCAACCATTAACTCCATTTCATGTGCAAGAGCTTGTTTCCCTAATATTTGAATTAACTCTTTATACGTATTTGGATCATCTTCTGGAATGTGCAGTGATGTAAAAATAGATGTAAACCCATTTTCCTTCGCTACTTTTAGCCACTCTTCTTGTTTCTCTACTCGTTCTTTTGAAAGATAAATGGAAACTCCGATCATATAAATCTCCCTTTCTATTAATAGAAAAAGAGAAAGGAATCCCTTTCTCTATATGTTTTCTGCCATTTCTTCTTTAAATCCGAAGAAGTACGTAAAGATAAATCCGAAAGCATATGCAATTACTAAACCTAAGAAATATAGTAAATATTTATTGTCAGCAATTAATGGAATTAAAGATAGCCCTGATACGCCAATTCCAAGAGAAGCTGTTTGCATAACTGCTTGGAATGCACCACCGACAGCCGCTCCTAAACAAGCAGTAATAAACGGTTTCCCAAGTGGTAATGTCACCCCGTATAATAACGGCTCACCAATTCCTAAAAAGCCAACTGGCAATCCACCTTTAATTACGTTACGAAGTCGTTTGTTTTTTGTTTTCACATAAATCGCAATTGCTGCGCCCACTTGGCCAGCACCAGCCATTGCGAGTACTGGTAATAAAGGTGTTACGTGTGTTTGATTAATAAATTCCATATGAATTGGTGTTAAACCGTGATGCAATCCGACCATAACGAGAGGTAAAAATGTTCCCGCAAGTACTGCGCCAGCAAATGCTCCGCCAATATTTAAAATAGCATTAATTCCGCTCGTAATACCATCTGATAAGAAACCTGCTAATGGCTGAATGGCTAACATCGTTACGATACTTACAACTAATACAGTAATGAGTGGCGTCACGATTATATCAACTGCATTCGGCACTGCTTTTCGAACTTGTCTTTCCACTACAACCATAAGCCATGCTGCAAAAATAACTGCAAACAATCCGCCCCGTCCGGGCACTAATGCTTCACCAAACAATTTTACGTTTGCCATCGCCGGATTGAAAATTAAAATACCAGCAATTGCCCCAAGAACCGGTGTCCCGCCGAACTCTTTCGCTGTATTCCAGCCGACTAAAATTCCTAAGAATGTAAAGATACCGCCGCCAATGAGTAGTAACATTTGTAACCACGTTGCATTTGGATCAGCACCAGCGTTTTTCGCAAAGTTAGCAACCCCGTTTATAATTCCTGACGCAACAAGACCTGGAATTAATGGGATGAAAATACTCCCTATTTTTCGTAAAAAGTTTTTCACCGGTGTATTATTTTTCTTCTTAATCTCTGATTTCATCTCTTGCCCAATATCTTCAAGGTGATGATCTGCTACCTCACCAATTCGTAGTCCTGTCAAACCTTCCATTTCAGCTGCTACTTTATTTACTGTTCCTGGACCAACGACAACTTGAAGCGTCTCATCTTCTATAACACCCATAACGTCTTCAACTTTTTTCAAAAGGTCCATGTTTACTTTACTTTCATCATGAAGCGTTAATCGTAGTCTCGTCATACAATGAGCAATACTACGAATATTTTTTATTCCTCCAAGTTGCTCCGAAATTTCCTTGGCCATTCTCTCTTCTTTCTTCATAATAGAATCCCCCTCCCTATTATTTTATAGTGCTTTCTTCACAAACCCTTTAGCGTATTTTAGTTTCTCCAGTGCTTCCCCATATTCACACTGCAACAACACCATAACAATTGCAGCTTTTACGTTACGTTCTGCCTTTTCATAATACTCTGTCGCTACTTCATAACTAGCGCCTGTTGCTTCCACAATAATTCGTTTTGACCGTTCTACTAACTTTTCATTTGTGGATTGAACATCTACCATTAAGTTTTTATATACTTTTCCTACACCAATCATCGAAGCTGTTGAAATCATATTCAGCACTAATTTTTGTGCTGTACCAGCTTTTAAACGCGTTGATCCTGTTAATATTTCTGCACCTGTCTCTACTTCCACATTTAACTTTGCATATTTACTTATTTCAGCATTTTTATTACAAGAAATACTCGCTGTACTCGCTCCTACGCTCTGTGCGTATTTCAAGCCGCCAATTACGTAAGGAGTTCTGCCACTTGCAGCAATTCCAATCACTGTATCTTTCTCATTTAATCCAATACTTTTTAAATCTTCTTCCGCTAACTCTTCGCGATCTTCGGCACCTTCCACCGCTTTAGTAAACGCTTTCAATCCACCTGCTATAAACCCTTGCACCATTTTATCATCCGTGCCAAATGTCGGCGGACATTCCACTGCATCTAGAATACCTAAACGACCACTTGTACCAGCACCAATGTAAATTAAGCGTCCCTCTTCTTCAAAAGATTTAATAACAGTCTGTACAACCTTTTCAATTTGTTCTATCTCTTTTTCAACTGCTAACGCAACAGTTCGATCTTCTTCATTCATACTTTGCAACACTTCTTTTATACTCATTTCATCCAGATTCATTGTTTTCTCATTACGATGTTCTGTCGATAAATTTTCTAACATATTGCCACCCTCTTTGAAATTATATTTCACACTTTTATTATAACTTTAAGAAACTAAAAATCAATAACTCTTTATTATTTTATGAAATAAAATTTCAAGACATGACATATTTTTGTCAAAGATAATAAAGTGAAACTTTAATCAGTGGGGGTTTTGTTCATCCCCACTGATTATTAGCCCGCACCACTCGGGCTTTTACGGGATAAAAAAAAGATGAGTCTCCTCATCTTTTCTTCTACTTTAACTTCCGTAACCGCAACGCTTCTTCTCGCGTCTCCATAAATTGATCCAATACTTTATTACCAATTCGATTGAAAGTAATAACATATAAAGCATCGATCATATTCAATTGTGTCATTCTCGAAGCAATACTCGCAATACGATGATCTTGTTCTACATCTGGCATACAAAGGCGAATATCCGCTTCTTTATATAGGGGTGATGATTGATCTAATTTCGTAATTCCAATAACAGTTGCACCTTGTCTCTTTGCATACTGCGCCATTTCAAGCACATCTTTCGTTCGACCAGATGTTGAAATCGCAACAAATATATCGCCTTCTTTTAAATTTGTCACAAGCGGCAACATCATATGAAAATCAGATAGCATCATCGCTGTAAATCCGAGCCGCGTAAATTTATAAGCCCCGTCCATTGCTGGCGTAGCTGATCCGCCTACGCCGTAAAATATAATTTTATTCGCATTTACAATAAGATCTGCAGCTTTCTCAAGTTCCCTCTTATCTATTGCAGTAACACTCGCCTCAATTGCAGCTTTATTCACATAAGTAACTTTATTAAATAAATCATACGGTCCATCTTCTGTATTCATCACTGAAAAATCGTTAATATTATAATCAGCAATCGTTAATTCACGAACGAGTGCTATCTTAAATGCTTTAAAACTTCCGATTCCAATCGATTTACAAAAGCGAACGACACTCGCTTCACTTGCGCCTGCATTCGTTGACACTTCTTTCGTCGTTAAATTCGGTACAATCTCTGCATTCTCCATTATGTACATGGCAACCTTCTTCTCAGCTGGTGAAAATTGATCCATATTACTTTCAATTTTAAATAGTAATGTTGAAGCTTTCACTATTTAACCTCCACTTCTTACGGTTGCGTTCACTTATTTTCTCTTGCTTCAAGAAGGTAATAACCATCATCGCCAGGAGGATGAAA
This sequence comes from Bacillus cereus group sp. MYBK5-2, assembly GCF_051915685.1. Lineage (NCBI taxonomy): Bacteria > Bacillati > Bacillota > Bacilli > Caryophanales > Bacillaceae > Bacillus > Bacillus cereus group sp. MYBK5-2. The sequence continues at coordinate 88,692 of NZ_JBQAFE010000001.1, read as the reverse complement.
CACATTTACAATGCGATTCCCTTTTTGATAAACAGTTCTTTCCCCTTCTGTCCACTTCTTTTCCCAACCGTTCATCCAAATCGCAACATCAGGTAAAAAAGCAGTATATTTCAGCTTCTGACCGTACTCACCATCTGCTTCTTCCGAAAAAATAGAAACCGGAAAATCTTTCACTTTTGATTCTTTCCATGCAGTAAATGGTATACATACTGCAATAAGTACGATTACACCGATAACCTTCTCCTTCGTAATCTTCACACTTCCCTCTCCTTGTCATATCACATACATAGATTTTACCATAATTACAAACCCTTCATGCTATATGACTATTGCTTTTGGGAATAAAAAAGAGCTTACCTACATCAGATAAGCCCTTCCCGTCTATACAAAATATTTCTTCAAAAGTGGCGGTGTAATAATCGTCGTCAATATAACAACAATAACAATCGCTGTGAAATTTTCTTTCGCTAATAAATTCGCCGTAAGTCCATTTGCAGCGATGATAAGCGCTACTTCACCACGTGATACCATCCCCGCGCCAATACTAATAGAAGATTGGAGATTAAACCCTGTCAGCCTTGCTCCTAAACCTGATCCGATTAACTTTGTGAAAATCGCAATGAGAGTCATAATAATAATGAACCAAAGCTGGCTTCCAATGCCTTGAAATGTAATTTCCATTCCGATACTTACGAAGAATACTGGAACAAATATTGCATAAGCGATCGGTTCAATTTTATGTTCCACTTCATGCTTATACTCTGTTTGAGAAATAGCAATTCCTGCTGCGAATGCTCCAATAATGCCTGCAATTCCCATCATTTCACTGTAATAAGAAAAAGAGAAGCAAATAATAAGAGCTGCACTAATTAACGCTTCTGTTACACGAAGCGGGACAAGCATTTTCATAATCCAAGGAACGACTTTCCAAGCAATAAAAACAATACTTACAAAGAAAATAATTTTCTTTACAATGACCAGTGTTATATTCACATCTTGTGTTCCTAAAAAACTCATTACAAATGCTAATAAAATAACGACAATGACATCATCAAATACGGCAGCACCTAAAATTGTTGTACTTTCTCTCGTATTCATTTTTCCTAGATCACGTAGCGTCTGCACCGTAATACTAACCGATGTTGCGCAAAGTAATAACCCTAAAAAAATGGCATGGGATTGTATTAATCCAAACAGCAATCCTGTTACATAACCACCGATGAAAGGAAAAATAATTCCACCGGCCGCTACTGCAAACGACGATTTCAAATTCCGATTTAACTCTTCTAAATCTGTTTCAAGTCCCGCCATAAACATAAGTAACAAAACACCAATCTCACTCAATTCATCAATCAGTTCAGAACTATTAATAATACCAAGTACAGCCGGACCGATAATAATACCGACAATTAACTTACCAAGTACAGAAGGCTGACCAAGTCTTACACTAATGTCACCAGCTAATTTCGTACAAAGTAAAATGACGACAAGTTCAAAATAAAATAACATAGCATCTGCTCCTACTTTAACTTTAATCAGTGGGTCGTTAACCCCCGTCCATTTCTGCAAGTAGTTTCCCCTATTGATCCGCATTTTATTTGTCATATTTTTATTTGACAAAATATTCTGAATTATATTAAGATTAATCCAGCAATTTTAAAAAACTACATACCATAACTGCACCTCCACTTCCTTACTTACTCTTTTTTAATGGACTCATACTATAGTCGCAGTTATGGAAATGAAAAAACGGGGGGAGAGTCCAAAGTGAAGTCATTATTACGAAAAAAAGCGCTTAGTACTGAATCACCAAAGCAGCTAGCTAGAACATTAACTGCACTCGATTTAACATTTTTAGGAATCGGCGCCGTAATTGGGACAGGGATCTTTGTATTAACAGGTATTGTTGCAGCAAAACATTCTGGTCCTGGTATTATGCTATCATTCCTTATTGCTGCATTTACTTGTGCTTGTGTAGCCTTTTGTTACGCTGAATTTGCTTCTTCTATTCCTGTCTCAGGAAGTGTGTATACTTACGCATACATGACAGTCGGAGAAGTCGTCGCCTTCATCGTCGGATGGTGTTTAATGCTCGAATATTTACTTGCCGTTGCAGCAGTAGCTGTCGGTTGGTCTGGTTATTTGCAATCATTACTACAAGGGTTCAATATACACCTGCCCACCATAATCGCCTCGGCCCCCGGCGTAGGAAAAGGTGGTCTCATCGATTTACCTGCTGTCTGTATTTTACTTCTTATTACTGGCCTTTTAAGTTTTGGTATACGTGAAAGTGCACGCATTAATAATATTATGGTTCTTATTAAACTAGCTGTTATCATTGCCTTTATCGTAGCAGGTGCAAAATATGTAAAACCTGAAAACTGGACACCGTTCATCCCGTTCGGATACGATGGTATTATTACCGGAGCTGCCACTGTATTCTTCGCCTTCTTAGGATTTGATGCAATCGCAACCGCTGCAGAAGAAACGAAAAAACCGCAGCGCGACTTACCAATTGGTATTATCGGTTCGCTTCTTATTTGTACTGTTTTATATATGATTGTATCTTTCGTTTTAACAGGTATGGTTCCTTATACGCAATTAGACGTTTCTGATCCAGTTGCATTTGCATTGCATTTCGTTGGTGAGGATACAATTGCAGGACTACTCGCTGTTGGAGCGATGACTGGAATGACAACCGTTCTCTTAGTCGTTATGTATGGACAAGTTCGCGTTTCGTATGCGATGAGCCGTGACGGTTTACTTCCAAAAGCGTTAGCACGTGTAAATAAAAAAGTAAAAATCCCTTTATTAAATACGTGGATTACTGGCGTTGTTGCTGCTTTATTAGCAGGCCTTTTAGACTTACATTTGCTAGCGAATTTAGTAAACATCGGCACGTTAACAGCCTTTACATTCGTTTGCTGCGCAGTACTTATTTTACGAAAAACACACCCTGATTTAAAACGTGGATTCCGTACACCTTTCGTACCTGTATTACCAGTTGTCGCGATTCTTTGCTGCTTATATTTAATGATCAATTTGTCTAAAACAACATGGATTAGCTTTGCAGTTTGGCTTATAGTCGGCTTATGCTTCTATTTCTTCTACTCTAGGAAACATAGTCATTTAGCTATTGAAAAAACAAATGATGAAAAGAAAAAAGCATAACAAAATAGCTCGCCGTTTTAGCGGCGAGCTATCTTTCTGTACTATTATATTTTTTCGTCAACGATTGTAAAATGAAAAATATGCCGATGCAAGCTGTAAACCATGCCCAATTTCCTATTGATGTCGAGTATTTAACCATTCCAATACCTACAAGCAATAGAAAAATAATCACCTGATATATGAGCTTCCACTTTTGCATATATTCCCTCCTTTACTTCGTTCCCTTCTTTTTATTCTTCCAGGCATTCAAACTATCAAAGAAAAAGTTAATAAATAACGTTCCTAGTCCTGCTAATAAGAAAGTCATTAAAAATAAAACCCAAATACTTTTCTCTTTTAAGAGATAATATCCTACAAGGAGCACAACCGCGATCCATACATATTCAAGAATTCTTTTTAGCTTTTTCTGTTCCAAATTATTCGCTCCTTTTTTCTATGCTATTTTTAGTATAACAAAAAAGAAGCCTATCATGATAAGCTTCTTTTCTTCTCTCTTACTTGTTTATGCTTTTTTCAACGAGTGAAATTGCATATTCCATCGTACGATTCATTGTTTCTACCTGTGTATCTTTTACTTTTACATCTTTCACTACAGCTTCTGCCACTGTAATTTTTTGACTCAGTGCTTTCACTGAACCGTCCGTTACGTTTGCAGCTTGCGCCTTTTTCACTACTACTTTTGCAGATTCAATATGAATTTGTAATTTTTCTTTCAATGTTTTCGGTTGTTCTACTACTTTAGATTGTATAAATGTTTGATTTGCAGTTTTTAATTCATTATACGCTTGAACAATTTGCTCTCCATTACTTGCTACATTTTCAAACACTTGTTTTGCATTATTATAGCTTTTCTCTAGTTCTTGAAATGCTTCCTTTGAATATTGACCTGGCTTATCACCAAATTCATACGTACCAGCTAACACTTCTTTTACTTTTCCAAGTTCTTCAAATAACGCATTTACTTGCTCTAACTTCGTACGGTTAGAAAACTCATTGTACGCTGCTAATACTTCTGAAGAACTTAACGCTTTACTATATAATTTCGCAAGCGCGATTTTACCGTTTAACGGAATACCACCATTGCCGTTACTATCAGGATCAGCTCCAAGTGCAAATGGTACATTTGGATGATACACTTTTCCTGTAGCTGGTTGGCTATTTACTTTTTTACCATCGACATAAATAGCTACTTCACTTCCGTTATACGTTCCTGTTAAGTGATATGTTTTGTTTGCTTCTAATTGAACTCCAACACGTTTATAACTGCCGCCAATGTGAGCCCATAATTCAACATAGCCGCTTCCTGTAGACTCAAATCCAATTCCACCGCTCTCTGTATTTTGCAAAATACCTTGTCCACGGATTTGATTCATTGAAAATACCGTTTCTAACGTAAATGTATTTGCTACTTTCTCTTTTTGTGCTGCTGAAAATGGAAGGTATCCAAATGTATTAGATTGTCCGTTTAACTTCATAACATTCTTTTTCAATGCTTTATCATATTCAATAGTCACATTGCCCTTCACATCACCATTTGTTCCAAATGGTGAATTGTCTTTAAATGTACCATCTGCAAAATTCACATCAAAAACATCAGCCTTTGGCACTTTTACATTCGGATCAATATCATCTTTTTTCGTAGTAATTTCTGCCGTTAACGGTTGCGCACTTTCATTACCAAACGAATCAATTGCAACGACTTCAAGTGTATATGTTTTCCCGCCATCTAACCCTGCAAGCGTAAACGTAAGATCTTTCGGCACTGGATCACGATAAAACTCTGAGAATGCTAACAATTTATTCTTTATTTCTCCCGTTTGCTTATCTCTAGCTTGTACACGGTAAGAATGAACAAGAAGGTTGTCCAACGCTTGTGGGAATGTTACTGTTGCTGCATTTTCTGTTACATTTGATACAGCAAGCTTTGCATCCTTAGCAAAGTAAGGCTTTTCTTTATCACGATCTTCTACATGTGTAAATGTTTCTTTCTTTGCTGGTAATTTAATTTTCCAAGGCTCGCCTGTCCAAGAATTTGTATGGAAATCACGGCGATTAATCGTCACTTCTTCTTCATCTACTTCTACTAATAAACCTTGGCTTAACGTACTAGCTCCTGGCGGGATATTCCCTTGTACTTTACCACCTTCAACTTCCATATAACTTACTGAAGATGTACCAACTGATGTAAAGTCTTTTTGATGTATCGATCTCGGATCATCTAACGGATAATGTGAATGACCTGAAAACGTAATAACTTGTGGGTATTCTTTTAATACTGCATTAATTTTTGCGCTATCTTGCGTTCCCCATTCTTGGCTACCGTATACTGTATCTTTAATGTGCTGATGTAAAAATACAAAAATCGGTTTTTCTGGATCATCTTTTTGTGCTTTTACCATTTCTTCTTTTAACCAATTAATTTGCTTGTCCGAATAATAGCCATGAGTTGTTCCATTCTCGGGAGACATAACAAGGAAGTGATAACCTTTTACCACTTTATGATAATAAATTGATTCCATACCTGTTTTTTCTAAGAAACGCTTCTGTGCGCCCTCTACAGATAAACCGTTCCAATAATCATGGTTACCAAGAGAATTCATTCTCACGGCATCTTTATTTGCATTTTCATTATACACTTGCATGAAACGATCATATTGCTGCACTGACCCTGTATCCGTGAAATCACCTACAATAACAAATGCATCTTGCTTTGGTGCTAGTGTATTAAATTGTTCAATCGCTCTTTTCCAGCGAAATGTATCATCTGTTCCACTGTTTTTAATATGCACATCACTTACAACTGGAAAAACTATCTTCTTCTCACTTGATGCCCTTTCTTGCTTTTTCTCTTCCGCCTTGACTGATGTACTCCACGGAAATGATACGAATGCTAATACAAAAACCATTAATAATCCAATAAGGCCTTTTACTTTTCTTAAAGCATTTCTGTCCACTTGAATCCTCCTCATAATAATTGATTCATTACAAGGGCTATTTTATCTAATACATGTTAATGTCGTTTAAATAACAAATGAACTTTATTAGATTTTTGTAAATATACAGTTAATTAGAAATTAAGTCCAACATTCCTCGTACTATTGTATACAACCACCTTTTGTCTAAAAGAGTCTGATCATTCTTTTCCTATGACTATTCACATATAATCTTTTCTATAACACTAATGATAAGTTAAGGTTTAAGCCTATTAGACAATCTTAATTTTTAATATTTCCTTCTTTTTTTAACACATCGGCCATGCTTTTACATTTAATAGTAATAAAAGACAACTTAAAAGGAGGGGGTATATTGAAGAATAAAAAAATATCGGCTGTTTCGCTCCTTTATCTATTATTTGTCCAGACCCTTGTCCACCGCCCCCTCCTCCAAATCCAAATTGCGAGCGAGTAACAAATGAATTTGCAGGGAACTTCCTCATAACTAATAACACCATCCCATCTGCCAAAGATGCATCACAATCAATGATACTATGGCAAAGTGATGGGATACTACTTATATCAGGTACTGTCTCGGTTTACAATAGTACTAGCAGCACCGAAGCAATTACAATTCAAATTGTTGGAACAGTAACCAATATTTTCACTGTGTTTCCTGGTAATACAATATCGTACACAGGAAAAGACCTACAGTCGGTCAATATTATCAATATAACAAGTAATCCTTCACTATATTTAGAAGGCAAGTACTGTTGTGAATTTACATGTTGCTTATAGAATACCAATTTCATTATTTCCTTAATATAAAAAGCATACCGTTTACGGTATGCTTTTTATGAGATTGGATAACGTACTGTAATACAAAACTCACCTTGATTAACAGTCGTTCCTGTCGTAGTAATTCGGACAGTAGTAAAATATCGGACAGTGAAAGTACCACTACTTTGTGGTTGTACAGTAATTGTATCAACTACTGTTGCACCTACTAAAAAATCAACTGTAATCGGGTTGGCACCTACATCATATTTCACGTAACCTGAACCATATACTTCTTGCGTGATATTATTTGTATATACAATTTGAGTACCAGCACCTGTAATAGACCAGTCTGTACATACTTGGTCTTGCACAAGTGTTTTATTAGAACAACAAGACAAACTGGAACTTCTCATTCCCATTTCGATCCTCTCCTATTCTGCTATGAAAGTGGATAACGTGTTGTAATACAAAATTCTCCCTGATACGTTCCAGCAGGTGTTGCAGGTAACACAACTTGTATACTATCAAAGCGACGATACGTAAAAGCAATACTCGTTCCTGGGTTTAATGTTTGTGTATCAATTGTACCCCCAGCAGAATCAAGCGCTTCTACAGTAATTGGGCCCGGTCCAACATCATATTTAACAAAACCAGTACCAACTACGTTTTGGTTGATATTATTTGTATAGAGAACATTATCAATTGCTGTTGCAACTACAGTAGCAGACCACGGACTACACACTTTATCTTGCACATAATTTTTATCTGGACAACAAGTTAATGCTGACCCTGAGCACTCACAAGACATAGTTGTTTCCCCTCTCTCTTTTATATTCCCTATATGTGTATGTCCCTCAGAGTCTTTTGCCTGTACTATTCATCTATTTTCAAAAATTTAACCTGAGTGCTAATGACTAGATAGATTCCGTTCTGTTTCTTTTTTTCATAAATTTATAGATTAATATACCACCTACAATAATAACTACGACCACTAATATCGGTAACATATATTGCCCAACAACATCCGCTGCTTTTTCCCAATGTGGACCTAATTTCATTCCAAAATAAACATACAAAGTCGTTAACGGGAACATTGCTACAAATGTATATATGCTAAATTTCCATATGTTCATTTTCGCCATACCACATGGAACAGAAATAAGCGTTCGAACTCCTGGCACAAAGCGTCCAACAAATGCTACAACCGGTCCATATTTCTCAAAGAAATCATCTGCTTTTTGAATTTGTTCTTCTTTAATGAAGAAGTATTTCCCGTATTTTATTAATAGAGGACGACCACCGTAATAACCGAGTGCATATAACGTTAAAGGTCCTGTCGTTCCGCCGAGGGTTCCGGCTAATACAGCAAGCCAAAAATTCATATCTCCCTCGTACACCCAATAACCAACCATGGGCAAAACTACTTCTGCTGGAATAAATTCAAACGTTAATGCTAACACAACTCCAAAATAAGAAAATTGCTTTAAAAACTCGATTATATCTAAAATAATTTGCTCCATATTTTCTACCTCAACTCCTATCCTACGTTTACGTTATGCTTTTCTTGTAATTGAACTGGCGCCATTTTTACAATTCGGTTCAAAATAAATAATACAATTCCAATATCATCTAAAATACCGATAAACGGTAAGAAGTCTGGAATTAAATCGAGCGGCATCGCAACATAACCAACTAAAAACGCAATAGATAAAATTTTCTTCTTTATTGAAACCTCTTTTGAAGTGAAAAAGTCAAATAGGAATGGAACAAATCGGCGAACATGAAATACAACTCTTAATCTACTAATAAGTTTTTTCATTTTTATATCTCCTCTCTTTGTATACAAAAAGGCCCCTACCAAACATGGTAAGGGTCCTAAAAAAGACAATAAGGGGCCTTTACCATTGCTGGTAAAGGTCTCACTAACAACGAAACGTTGCCAATAAAGCCGAGGGTTTCTCCCTGTAATGACGACTTTACTGTAATAAGTTACTCCCCTTTATATACACAATTTTATACAATCACATTAAAATATTTTGGAGGGCTTGTCAATATATTTTATATCCCACATCCTCCTGCTTAACATTCCGTAAAAACAAAAAACGTATAGGAAATTTCTTACTATCTCATAATATACATAATCATTTTTGAATGAAAGGAGAGGCTTCATTTGCATACCGTATGGAAAGGTGCCCTTTCACTTGGACTATTAAATATAGGAATCAAACTATACAGTGCCGTAGAAGAAAACGATATAAAATTTTTAAGTCTTCATAAAGAATGCTTAACACCTATTAAATATAAAAAATTTGCTCCTGATTGTACGGATGAAGAAATTGATGATAAAGATATTGTAAAAGCCTATGAATACGCACCTCATAAGTACATTATTATGGATGAAAAAGAATTAGCTGAATTGCAAAAAGCTCACGAACCAAGATCTATTCGTATTATATCTTTTATCCAAAATAACGAAATTGATTCTGTTCTCTACGATCGTTCTTATTTTATAGGCCCTACCTCAGGACATGAAAAATCGTATTTATTATTAAAAGAAGCACTTGAACGTACGAATAAACTTGGTCTTATCCATATTTCCATTAGAAAAAAACAACATTTAGCTATTATCCGTAACTTTGAAGATGGGCTTATATTACAAACTATTCACTACCCTAATGAAATTCGCGATATAACAAATACACCTAACTTACCAAGTAACGAAAATTATCCGATTCAAAAACAAGAACTCACAGCAGCAATCAATTTAATCCACCATCTTACAAATCCTTTTGAACAAGAGATGTATACAGATGAGTATAAAGAAGCCCTTACCGACCTAATCGAAAACAAAATTGAACAACAGGAAAAAACCGAAACAATCTCTCCAACTCCAAACATCATCAATATTATGGAGACATTACAGGCAAGTATTGAACAAGCAAAAATAAAAAGAGAAAATAAAGCAGAAAAAGAGGCCAAATAAGATTGACCTCTTTTTTCTTTAAAGCGGATTACATTTTGGCATCTCAAGTCCAGACGATTGTGCTAATTTTAATAAGTAATAACATTCTTCTCTTGCCATATGATCCGCCATTCTAGCAGATAATGCACTTAATATTTCATTCGATAACTCCAGCTCTTCAACCTCATGGAGAAAATGCGAAAATAATTTTAACTCAAGTGAAACATCTTTTGTAAACTTCTTTAATGCAGGAAAATGATGAAGCTCTGTCCGTAAATACCCCGTCATTTCAACTGCCTTTAAGTAAAATTGTTCAAAGTGCTTCGTAAATTCTTCGCTTTTCTCTTTTAATCTTTTTTCAACAAGATCTAATCCACCAGAAATAGACCCTGCATGGCCAGCCGCATCCGTTAACCAAACGAGATGATAATGTAATTCATGAAAAACAGGCGGAACTTCTCCTTTCTTTAAAAATTCTAACACTGTTATATACTCTTCTACTTCGTTTACCATATGATTGATGAAAGTTGGCGTAAAATGAATAGTGATTTTTCCCTCGAGTTGTTTCTGTATAATACTTAATTTAAACGTTCGTATTTCCTTTGCGGCTCGTTCTGCCTCTTTTGAAAACGCAATGAGATTCACATTACGAACTTTATTTAACAGATTCGTAAATGTTTCAACAAAATAAGTGGCCTTTTTTATATCCTCTTTTTCCTTCGGAGCTAATGCATCAAGTAAAAATTGCGAATGATCAGTAAGCACCTTTAGCCAAAATTGATGCTCAAACAATGCACTTTCTTCATAATTCCTCTCCACTAAATCCCCTCCGTTTATTCGTCCTTCTCTATCACTTGAATTTTATATCCATCTGGGTCTTGTACTACAATACTCTTCTCACTTTTGTTTTCTGTATATGCAATTTTATAAAACACTAACCTCTTCTTTAAGTTCTCTATGTTAGAAATTGAAAACATTAGTACATCAATCGAATCCGTAACACTCTTCTCACGCCCACCCAAACTACGATTCATTACAAAACTAACTCTCATTGAATCAGCATCATACCAAACCCCTGTTACATCTAATTGGGGTCTTTCTAAACTAGGCTTGATTCCTAAAATCCCTTCATAAAAATACAAAGTTTCCTTTAAGTTTTTCACTTCCAATACAATGAATTGTTTCACATTCTCCACATTCATTCCCCCCGTACCTATTACTTTTTTATATGTGTCATAAAGGCCTATTATGTCTGAATACAATACGTAGTAATGAACATTTAAGGAGGTTTATCCATGAATAAATATATGCGATCATTCGTGCCCTATCATAGTCCTCTCGATCCTTGTCCTCCTATTGGAAAGAAATATTATTCTACTCCTCCTAATTTATTTTTAGGTTTTCAACCGCCAAACTTACCACAATTCACACCAAAAGAAGCGCTACAAAAAGGGACTTTATGGCCAGTTTTTTATGACTATTATGAAAATCCTTATAAAAAAGGGCGGTGACTACTGACGTGACTCAATCGCTACCAGAAGAATATTATCAGCTGTTACTGGAGCTTCAAGAACTAGACTTTGTACTAGTTGAATTAACTCTTTATTTAGATACACATCCAGATGACACCGCTGCTATTAATCAATTTAATGATTTCTCCTATAAACGAAGAGTATTAAAACAAAAGATGGAAGAAAAATACGGACCACTCCAACAGTTTGGGAACAGTTATTCTAATGCCCCTTGGGAATGGAGTAAAGGTCCTTGGCCATGGCAAATATAAAGGAGAGAAACTATGTGGATTTATGAAAAAAAATTACAATACCCTGTTAAAGTAGGAACTTGTAATCCAGCACTTGCAAAATTATTAATTGAGCAATACGGTGGTGCAGATGGAGAATTAGCTGCTGCACTACGTTACTTAAATCAGCGTTATACAATCCCGGATAAAGTCATTGGCCTCCTTACCGATATTGGTACAGAAGAATTTGCGCATCTTGAAATGATTGCTACGATGGTTTATAAGCTGACAAAAGATGCGACTCCTGAACAGATGAAGGCAGCTGGTCTCGACCCTCATTACGTCGATCATGACAGCGCACTTCATTACCATAACGCAGCTGGTGTTCCATTTACTGCAACCTATATACAAGCTAAAGGTGATCCAATTGCCGACCTATACGAAGATATTGCGGCTGAAGAAAAAGCGCGTGCCACATATCAATGGCTTATCAACCAATCTGACGATCCCGACATAAATGACAGCTTACGCTTTTTACGCGAACGAGAAATTGTCCATTCACAACGCTTCCGAGAAGCCGTTGAAATTTTAAAAGAAGAACGCGATAGAAAAATATATTTTTAATACACATATCCTAGCGATATGTGTTTTTTTGCGTTAAAAGTTAAATCCTCCCTATTAAACATACAAATAGTATATTTATTCGATTTAATGCATTATTTTTTAATTTTTTCAAAATTCCCTATTGCTTTCTAGTCATCAGACCTTTAAAATAATAACAGTTACTCGACAAATTATTTGAATTTTCGACAAAAATACTCATTAGGAGGATTTTCTTTATATGCGTACAACTTTGAAACCAGCGCAAATACTTTCGATTAGTTTATTACTATTCGCAGTTTTCTTCGGTGCTGGTAATATGATTTTCCCGCCCCTTCTTGGTCTTTCTTCCGGAGAAAATATGTGGGTTTCCATTACAGGGTTTATTATTACAGACGTCGGTTTATCTTTACTTGCTATCGTTGCTGTTGCCCTTGCTGGTGGTAGTTTTAACACTTTAGCGAGCCGTGTTCATCCAAAATTCGCAGCAGTATTCGCTATCATTATTTATCTTTCAATCGGCCCACTATTTGTTATTCCACGAACTGGATCTGTATCTTATGAAATTGGGATTGCACCACTTTTCCCAGATCAATGGTATTCTATGTTAGTTTTTAGTGCGATTTTCTTTACAGTCGTTTACTTCTTATCATTAAATCCATCCAAGCTAGTAGATCATATCGGTAAAATATTAACGCCAATTTTACTTGTAATTATTGCAATTATGGCAACAAAAGCGATTCTTTCACCAGGAACGTTTGCAGAGCCTATCGGTGACTATAAAGACATCCCGTTTTTCAAAGGATTTCTTGAAGGATTTTTAACGTTAGATGCAATTGGCGCTCTCGTACTATCAACAATTGTTGTAAATGCAATTCGTCAAAACGGTATACAAGAGAAGAAATCTATCGCGAAATATACAATCATTTGCGGAAGTATCGCTGCTCTATTCTTAACAATTGTTTACTTCTTACTCGGTTATATCGGAGCTTCAAACGGAAACTTGGGACAATTCGAGAACGGTGGTCAACTATTAGCAACTGTTATGTACCAATTCTTTGGGACAAGCGGTAATGTTTTATTAAGTATCGCCATTATCTTCGCTTGTTTAACAACAGCAATTGGTGTTGTAAGTGCATTTGCCAACTATTTCGCAACAGTATTAACAAATGTTTCTTACAAAAAGCTCGTACTATACGTTTGTATCTTTAGTTTCGTTATTTCAAACTTAGGATTAAGCTTATTAATTAAAATCACACTACCTGTATTAATTATTTTGTACCCAATTACAATCATTTTAATTTTCGTATCATTTATCGATAAATATACGAAACGTAAACCTTCTGTCTACATCGGAGCAATGATCGCAGCATTCATTATTAGCTGTATTCATGCACTTGATAATGTGGGAATGATACCAAGTTTTATCGCTAATATCGTACACACGATTCCTTTTTATAACTTAGGAATCGGCTGGATCGTTCCAGCAATAATTGGTGGTATAATCGGATACTTTATTCCGCAAACAGAAGCTGAAGGTGAAGTTTCTGCAAAGTAAAAAGAAGCAAGCATGAAATCCATGCTTGCTTCTTTTTCTCTTCACATCGTATGTTTAAACGTAAACAACTCTTCCTTTGACTGTACAGCAGATTGTTCCTCTTCTACAACTTCCTTCTTTATCTCTCCCCCTAATCGAACTTTCATCATCGCCTCTTCTAGACTTTTTACAATCATATTTCCTGAAAAAATGGTAAGCCCGAAAAATGTAATTGGGACGAGAGGAATCCATGGATGCACTGTTAAAGATCTAAAATAGACTCCAATTAGCCCTGACCATTCATGTGTGTAAGATTCTATTTCTTCTATCGGTCCTAAAAACTTAACCGTTCCGCCAAAGAATATTTCTAGTAACCCTAAGTGCAGTAAAATAGTAAGAGTCTGCGTAAACTGCTGAAAAAATACAAGTATAAACGTCATATAAAGGTGCGGGAAAAGATGCTTTATAACAATATGTCTTCTCGATCCACCTAATATGCGTGCGGCATCAACAAATTCCTCCGTTCGCAATTTACGAACTTCCTTCGCAACATACAGTGCAATAACTGGCATTACAAGCATTACAAGTAAGACAACTTGAAACGAAGCCCTTTCAAAAAAGGTTGTTGTCTCCTCTCCGCTTCCAAATGCATTTGCAGATTGAAGAAAAAAATACGCAATCATAACTGTCGGAATAACTGTAAAACTATCAAAGAAAGCCTCAATTTTTGAAAATCCTCTTTTTATATACGTTCCGAGTACGACACCGAAAAACACACCTATTACCATTCTAAGTGCCGCAATTAAAATAGATATACCAATCGTCCACTTCGCGCCCTCAATGACTAAATGTAACAGGTCATACCCTTTCCGGTCTGTCCCGAGTAAAAATTGTAATGAAGGTGGAAACGGTGGCACTTGTGGATTTTCATCCGCATCATATTGCAATGTAACTTGTCTAATATGTCCATCATTCCATAACGTATTTCCGATGCTCAAAAGAACTAATAGGAGAAGAAACCCAATGCTTATCCAAAATCTTTTATCACGTTTTATATACGTCCACATATTATAATCTCTCCTTCATCGCAGCCGGAATGAGATAATGAAATAATTTAAATAAAATAAAAATCGGAATATATATAAGAAGCACACTAACGATGAAAACCTCAACTCTAATACCAAAATACGATTTCAAAAACATAAAAATACCACCCGTATTAAAAATCCATTCTATAATATATAAATTAGATAACATAAAAAAGATATTCGTTTTCGCAAAGAATAATGTACTAAGCAACACATTTCGTAAAATATGACGATTTAAAATATGAAAGCGCCCCAGCCCTTTCGCCTTAGCAAATAGTACATAATCTTTTTCTAGTTCATTTTCAAAACGAAGCACGACCATTTTTACAAACATAATCGTAGTCGGGATGCTCAAACAAAGTATCGGCAATCCTCTAATTGACTCGCCTCCAATTGAAGCAATTTGAAAAGGTAAAAAACCTGTTTGTTTAAAAAACCATATAACTAAAATTTGTGATACTAAAATAAGAAGGATATCTGGAATAGATTCTAGGAAGATAAGAAATGATTTAATTCGATGTTGTATACGCGGTGAACTACTCATAATTACATAAACAATACAAAATGCTACAAATAATGAAATAAAAAAAGCAGCTAAAAAAATAATAATCGTTTCTTTATAATGGACGAACAGCTGCGGAAATAAAAATTTACCTTTCACGTATTGCAAATTGGAAATATCCATTAAGTTCACAAACACTTCTTTTAAACTCTGTATGTACTTTGATACATCCAGCTTAAATCCATAAAACAATTTCGGCAGAGCCCCTAACATAATAATCCCCAAAATCGAAATAATAAATTGAATTGTCACTTCCATCCCATTCAGAAAAACTTTTTTGACCACGTTTTCCCTTCTCTCTCTTTATATTTTACTCTCTAATTTTATTCTTAATTTTCTGAATTGTAAATATTCAAACATAAAAAATCACTAGGTTATGATCCTAGTGATTCTTTATGCGCATGCCTTTCTCTTTTTGCAAACGCCATATACAAAATAAAACACCCAATAAGTGCTGCGAGTTCTAATGAAATAATATAGTAAGGATGCGGTCCTAACATATCGAGTAGTGAAGCTGTTTCTGGCTTATGAGCTAAAAACATATAATTACCGCCTGTTTTATAATTCACAAACGAAACAAGCGGAATCAATATGTTTAAAAATATCATCGTACGCTTAATAGATTGCAAGGTCGGTCTATAGCCTTCCACCCAAGTCATAAAGAGTGGTGCCCAAATGAGCAATATATGCGCGATAAAATATTCAATGAAACGAAAATGCGGAAAAGCATACTGCAAGTTTGGCGTTAAAATAGCTTGTGATGCACCAATAATTCCCGTGAAAAATACAATCTCATATATGCGGTAACTTTTCGTTACGATCATAATCGACGCTAATAATAAACTAATCGTACATAATTCAAACGGTAATGAAGTAGCTAGCTCAAAAATCCCCGCTTTCCACTCCCACATATGAAGCCCAATTTCACTACCTATAAATAAAAATGCAATTGCATATCGAACCGTTATATTCCACTCACTTTGACGTAATACATCTTGGTATTGATACAGAAAAAATATCCCCACCAACATAATAAATAATATAAGGGCATGTTGCCTTGAGTATGGAATAAATGGTTTTAATGGGTGTGCGCTAAAATAAGCTTCCATCTTCCTTCCTCCTTTCCTCCATACAATATTATTGTAAGAAAGAAACGACGAGTCAATTCATTTGCTTACACTAGGACAACCTCTACCTTACATTTATATATTCATACCTTACAAAACTGTAAGGTTATTGTAAGCTAAAACGATTTGTCAGATTCTTCACCTCTTCTATACTTAATGTAGATACTAAAACGAACGAAAAGGTGATAAATAGATGAAAAAGAAAAATAAAGTGTTAATTACTAGTGTAGTAGCAATCGGAATTGCAGCTGGATCATACTTTGCATTTGCTGGAGGCGGTTCAGAAGTAGCAATGGCATATAGCGGATATAAAGTAACTGAAAAACAAATCCAAAACGCGCAAAAATTTGGTGGCGAAGTTATTCCAAACGGAATTGAAACTATTTCATTCGATCCAACAAAAGGAACATATGAATTAGCTGTAAAAAAAGGCGATGAAGTGAAAAAAGGTCAGCTTCTATTTAAATACAATGACCCGACTGCTAAACAAGGTGTAACAGAAGCAGAAATGCAAAAGAAAATCGCACAAAAAGAAGTAACGTTGTTCCAAAAACAACTTGATGCAGCGAAACAAAAGTTACAAAAAGATAAAAATGCAGGCCTTCCCGCTGAAGCATTAAAAGCATCAGAAGCTGAAGTTGGGCAATTAGAATCACAACTTGAAATGAAAAAGTTTGATGTTGAAAAATTTGATGAAATGATTAAAACAGCAAAAGAGAAAGTAAACAATCTTTCTGTAACAAGTCCTGCTGATGGCGTAATTGATGATATCGTGAAAACTGCTGACGAAAAAACAGGTATGAGCGGCGTTACTCTTCGCCACGCTGGTCAATTTAAGGTAAAAGGTCCACTTTCTGAATATGAGCTTGCTAGTATGAAAGTTGGGCAAGAAGTAACTGTTTCATCAAAAACTGTCGCTGGTAAGACTTGGACAGGAAAAGTAACAGAAATCGGTTCTACACCATTAAAGAGCATGGATGAAAATAAAACTGTTTCTAACTATCAATTCACTGTCACATTAGATAATAGTGACGAATTACAAAACGGCTTCCACGTTTACGTAACAAGTAAATCTGGCGAAGCAACTGGTACAATTGTTCCGAAAAGCAGTATCGTGAAAAAAGGTGACAAAAATGTTGTCTTCGTTGTAAAAGACGGTAAGGCGAAAGAACAAGCAGTTACTGTTGAATTCGAGACTGATAGCGAAGCAAAAGTTTCTGGAGTGAAAAAAGGAGAGGAAATTATCTCTAAACCTGAAAAAGACTTAAAAGATGGTATGGAGGTTGTCGCCCAGTGATTAACTTAAAAGGCATCACGAAATCCTTCCAAAATGGTGCAGAGTCCGTTCAAATATTACACGGAATTGACGTAACATTGAACCAAGGAGAATTCACTTCAATTATGGGACCTTCTGGTTCTGGTAAATCAACATTAATGAACATTATCGGTTGCTTAGATAAACCGACGACAGGTACGTACGAACTAGCCGGTCAAAATATTTCAAACAT
This sequence comes from Bacillus cereus group sp. MYBK5-2, assembly GCF_051915685.1. NCBI lineage: Bacteria > Bacillati > Bacillota > Bacilli > Caryophanales > Bacillaceae > Bacillus > Bacillus cereus group sp. MYBK5-2. The sequence continues at coordinate 70,683 of NZ_JBQAFE010000001.1, read as the reverse complement.
GTCTGAAACAGAACTTGCACACGTACGTAATAAAGAGATTGGATTCGTATTCCAAAACTTCATGTTATTACCGAGACTTACAGCGCTTCAAAATGTAGAACTACCTCTTATTTACGCTGGAGTCGATAAAAAAGAAAGACGCGAGCGCTCATTAGCTGCTTTAACAAAAGTCGGTTTAGCTGATCGCGCTACTCACTTACCAAACGAATTATCAGGTGGACAAAAGCAGCGTGTCGCCGTTGCACGTGCAATCGTAAATAACCCAAAATTCATTTTAGCCGATGAACCGACGGGAGCACTTGATACGAAAACAAGCACACAAATTATGGACCTCTTTTACGAATTAAATAAACAAGGCTCAACAATCATTATGATTACCCATGACCGTGAAATCGGGGAAGCTGCAGCACGTCAAATTGTAATTCGTGACGGAAATATCGTCCAAGATTGGAGAGGTTAATTTTGAATACGAGTGAAAATATACGCATGGCCCTTTCCTCTATCTTTGCTCATAAAATGCGTTCTATCTTAACGATGTTAGGTATTATTATCGGTATTAGTGCCATTATTACTATCATTTCAATGGGTGATGGTACAAACGCAAAGTTTAAAAAAGAATTAGGCCAAGGAAAAGATAACGAAGTAACGATTTACTACAACAATCCTGATTACGGAACAGATAGTGCCAAAATCACACCTGATATGCTAAACCGTCTGCAAACTGTACCAGGCGTTAAAGATGTGTATCCAGACGTAAGTATGAAAGTAAAAGCATCTGCTGGTTCAAAAGATGTAAATCTTGATTTAAAAGGTGGAACAGGCGCCTTTATGACAGATTCGAAAATAAAATTAGTTCACGGTCGTGAATTAAATGACAGTGAACTAAATCAAGCAATCCCTGCTGTTATATTAAATGAAGAAGCTTTCAACAAATTATTTAGTAGTGGTTGGGAATCAAATCAATACACAGATATAAAAGGAAAGCCGTATAAAATAGTTGGTGTATACGAAACGAAAAATGACTTTGGAATGCCTATGCCTGAAGGTTATACATCACTTGAAAATGCGCCTGTCATTTCAGGAGTAAATGAGTATGACTCTGTAAGATTAACAATGACCTCTCCGACAGAACGTAAAAGTGTAGAAAAACAAGCTGTTTCTGTCTTAAACGAAATGAAAGCTCCTAAATTTGAGCACAAATTCGAAGCACAAGATTTAGGTGAATTTACGAAACAACTAGACGAATCAATTGGTATGATGAAAATGGTATTCGGTGGTATTGCCGCTATCTCCTTACTTGTTGGTGGTATCGGTGTAATGAACATCATGCTCGTATCTGTAACAGAACGTACACGTGAGATTGGTATTCGTAAAGCACTTGGTGCAACACGTGGTAAAGTATTAACACAATTCTTAATCGAATCTTGTATATTAACAGGACTTGGTGGTTTCATCGGATTCATGCTCGGTATTTTCTTCGCTTGGATCGTCTCAATCTTTGCTGGATGGCCACTCGTTGTCTCAAAAGAACTTGGACTTCTTGCAGTAGGTATCTCAATGTTAATCGGTATTATATTCGGTTTACTGCCAGCTAACAAAGCTGCCAAACTGGATCCAATTGAATGTTTACGATATGAATAAACAAAAACGTAGGAGTTTACACTCCTGCGTTTTTTATTTATCTACTAAATTGAGTTTCTTCTATTATATATGTTTCACGTTACAACTATCATTCTAATACTCTTCATTATTTATAGGTACTAAGGCTATTATCTAATTCTATTATTGCAAAAATACTATGTAACAGACGAAAATCAAGGCGTAATTTTTTCCATACTTCGACTGATTTTGTAACAATTATATCGATATTTTATTAAATTTCACCTCATTTATATATTTTCACGCCTAAAAAGATTATCGTTTCATAACTAAATTTCCATTCAAACAGTAAAATAAGCTATTTTTGTAACACTATAGATATCATCAAGAAATATTACTGTAACATTATTAATGTTACAGTAATTGAAATACTACTCATTTTATGTTTCATATGCCCTAATACGCCAAAAAACAACAAGGAAGCGCTATCAGGATATTTATGGAATTGTTACAGAATATTAATGCCCCATTACGAAAGCTTTGTAATTTTATGTTTTTCGCAAATAAGAAAATAATGGTTGCTATAATGAGGTCAACGAAAACAAATGCAATGGAGGCTATTATGAAAAAATTTATGGGTATAGCAACAGCAGCGGTTTTTGGTCTTGGGATTTTCACAACATCTGCTAAAGCAGAAACAATCGTAACGACTGACGTACTAAACGTACGAGAAAACCCAACTACTGAATCAAAAGTTGTAGGAAAATTATTAGATGGATATAAAGTAAATGTTTTACATACAGAAAATGGTTGGTCAAAAGTTCAATTGAATAGCGGTAAAGAAGCTTTCATAAGCGCTGACTATACAAAAGACACTTACTACGTAACAGCAAACGTATTAAACGTACGTGCTGGGGCAAACACAGACTCAGAGATTCTTGGTAAGTTGAAAAAAGATGATGTAATTGAAACAACACACCAAGTACAAAATGATTGGATTCAATTTGAATATAACGGAAAAACAGCTTATGTTCATGTTCCTTACTTAACAGGTAAAGCACCAGTTAAAGTTCAACCAGTAGCTAAAGTTGAAAAAACGACTACAGTTCAAGATACAGCTAAAGTTCGTGAAGCAGCTAAAGCTCAGGAAGTAGCTGAAACTCAAGCAAAAGCTAAAGCAGTGGAAGCAACTAAAGCTCGCGAAGCAGCTGAAGCTCAAGCAGAAGTTAAAGCTCAAGAAGCGGCTAAAGCTCGTGAAGCAGCTAAGGCTCAAGAAGCAGCTAAAGCTCAGGCAGATGCTGAAGCTCAAGAGGCAGCTAAAGCTCGTGAAGCAGCTAAAGCTCAAGCAGATGCTGAAGCTCAAGCAGCGGCTAAGGCTCAAGAAGCAGCTAAAGCTCGTGAAGCAGCTAAAGCTCAAGAGGCAGCTGAAGCTCGTGAAGCAGCTAAGGCTCAAGAAGCAGCTGAAGCTCGTGAAGCGGCTAAGGCTCAAGAAGCGGCTAAAGCTAAAAAACCAGCTACACAACAACCTGTTGCAAAAGAAACTGAAACAAGTGCACCATCATCTTCTCGTGAGTTACGTGTTGTAGCAACAGCTTACACAGCAGATCCACTTGAAAATGGTTATAAAGCAGGCGACCAAGTAAAATCAGCTTTAGGCCACAACTTAACAGCTAATCCAAACATGAAACTAATTGCAGTTGATCCAAGTGTCATTCCATTAGGTTCAAAAGTATGGGTTGAAGGTTACGGAGTAGCAATCGCTGGTGATACTGGTGGAGCTATTAAAGGTAATAAAATCGACGTTTTAATGCCAGATAAAGGTTCATCAAGTAGCTGGGGACGTAAAACAGTTACAGTTAAAGTATTAAACTAGTTATAAAAAAGAGCCAGTCTCATCGTTGAGACTGGCTCTTTTTTTACTCTATTAAACTACTGAAAAATAACATAGTAAATGAAATTATATCAACGATTTTTCAAATATATCTATCGTAACCTACAATATATCAACGATTTTTCGAATATATCTATCGTAACTTATAATATATCAACGATTCGACAAGAGATATCGATTTACCGACAAATTTTGACGTTAAAAGTACTTTAATATTAAAAAGGCGGTCCAAAATTTGGAACGCCCCCTATCTTCCCTATTCCACACAAGTAAACTGCGTCCAAGCTCCTACATAATCTAGTAAGAATAACTCTTCTTCCGCAATTGTACCGACGATATTTTTCCGTTCATCTATCGGCATTTCTTTCAAGATGATTTGCAGTTCACCTTTATACTTTCCGAATGAGTTATTACCAATTACAACTTGCCCTCTTTCCTGTAGCACGCTTTCACGCACTGGGAAGTCATAGTCTTTATATTTTTTACGCACTTCTGTAGAACGTACCATATACTCTGTTATGTCGCCGCGCCTTACGTGTAATTCTTGCAGCGTAGCTCTCTTCTCTACTTCAGTCGCTTCGTCTACAAAGTGCACTTTTAGCTGTAACATGTAGCGATTTAAGTTTCCTAGTTTCTCTAACTCTTCCTCACTCGCATAAGCATTTCCGATAATGACATCATCAATTAACCCTGTTGCCCATAAATGCTTCGCTTGTACTTCAATTGGTAAATTACGATGCTCTTCTAATGTACATAATCCATCGTTAATATCCCATGGACCGATGTTTGCGACATGTGATGTAATAAAGGCTGCACTGCGAATACCATGCTTTTTAAAGCGTTCACTGCAGCGAATGAAATAATCGTACGGAAGACCAGTGAATTTTTGCGGATAAAAATTATGGCAACCAATTAAAGCTGATTTATTCGCTTGATGCGAAAGAATATTTTCTAAGTACGCAATATCGTTACTTACATTTAACTCAATTTTTAAACCGTACGGATTATTCGTCATTTTCGCTTCAGTTAACCCGTCGAAGCCTACATCTAAACGAATACCGTCTGCACCTAACTCCGCGAAGAATGATAAATCGCTATAACTAATACCAAGCTGATCAAAAACAGCCGGAGCTACATCTAAAATAACTTCCATATTGTTATCTTTTGCGTGATTGATAATCTCTTTAAATTCAGCTACAATTTCTTCTTTCGGACGATTCACAGATAACAAACAAGTAAATATTCTTGAAAAACCGTGTCGTGCCGCTGCGGAAATATAAGCCATATCTTTTTCTTTCGTTGAATGTTCTGGATAAAGTGAAATTCCTAATTTACGCTCCATGCTTTTGCATCTCCTTCACACGTTGTATTAATGCCATGCTCGTAAATCTATATTTTGCAGATAAACACGTTGCACATAAAATTGTCGGTACAATAATTACGTACGGTGATTGCAATCCTAACATTACATATGCACCCATTGAACAACCGATAAATAAAACTGATACTAGTAGTAACACTAATAAAGATTTACTTTGTACCCATTTCGAATAATGGGCAATACACTGTCCGACCACGAATGTAATTAAGATGATAATTGCTCCGAGCATTCTGTTTTCTCCTCTCCTGCTAATTGTTGTTTCTCATACATTTTGAAGAATGGATAGTAAATAACGAACGAGATAACAAAGTTAACAAGTACAAGTACACCAGCCATAATTGTCCAGTCCGTACTAATCACCGCTGCAATTGGTGCTAACATCGTAAATGGCAGTTTCGCCATCATAAGTGGAATCATACCTGAAACAACTGCGAAATATGATACTGTCGTTGTCACTAACGGTGTAATAACGAACGGAATAATTAAGATTGGGTTCATTACAATTGGTGCACCGAAAATAATTGGTTCGTTAATATTGAATAAACCTGGTACGAATGATAATCTACCTAACTCTTTTAGGAACTTAGATTTAGAGAACATAAACATAATTACTAAAGCTAACGTTGAACCTGATCCGCCAATCCATACGAACCATTGAATGAATTGCTCTGTAAATAAGTTTGGTAACTGATGTGCATTTCCTGTAGCCGTGAATACTTCCATATTTTCAAGAATTGCTGAATCCCACATCGGACGAATAATTGGTCCTAAAATCGCTGGTCCATGTATACCGAATGACCAGAAAAACACGATTAAGAATACTGTTAATAAACCACCGAATAAATTATTTCCTACTAATACTGATTTTAATGGTGCGATTAAATATGTGATCGTTGTATTCACATCAAATTTCAAACCGTAGCGAATACCCCAGAATAAAAGAATAACTGCTAGCGTTGGAATTAATGCTGCAAACGAATTTGAAACTGCGGGTGGTACACTATCTGGTAATTTAATCGAGATATTATGCTTAATCATAAAATGATAAATTTCTACTGCAATTAATGCTGTAACAATTGCGCCAAATAAAGACGTTGCACTTAATGTTCCTACTGAAATATATCTACCTGCATCAATAACACCTGGTACCGCTTTCGTAATTTGAATTGGTTCCACTGATGCTAGTAAAAAGGCGAGTACAGATAATAACCCTGCACTTAACTGATTGAGCTGATAAAAGTTCGCGAGCGAAGCCCCTACACCAAACGCCGCGTATAATGCCATTAGTCCTACTGTAAATCGGAATGGAATATCTAAAATATGGCGAAACGGTACAATCCATTCCATATATGCATCAATTGGTAAATTTAAAAAGATAACGAAAAATGATCCGACGATCGTTAACGGCAATGTAGAAATAACCCCGTTTCGAATTGCTAATAAATGTCGTTGTCCTGCAATCTTTTGCGTTGTTGGCATAATCTTTTGTTCCATAAAACTCATAAACCCATTCATCAATAGCCCTCCTCTTTCTCTCTACTATAAAAGAATGAAATAAACTTTATAACATTATAATGTTTATATTTAAAAAGATATAATTATGCTAAAACTAATTGTTCTGCTTGCTTAAGCACCTTCAAACCATCACACATGCCATAATCTCGTTGGTCTATAATCGCAACTGGTATGTTGTATGAATTTGCAAGAAACTCTACAGCTGGAAATAAGTATTTCACCTGTGGGCCAATTAAAACGACATCGGCTTCCTTAATTTCAAGCTTCACTAGTTCTGAATCAACCGCCTTAATTTTATAATTCTTCCCCTGTTTCTTTGCCTCTTCTTGCATTTTTCTTACGACCATACTCGTTGACATACCTGCTGCACAACATAATAAAATATACATCTTATACTGTCACTTTCTCTTCCACGCGTTTATGAAGAGTAATAAATTCTTTAGCTAGTTCTTTCACTGTAATTGCATTCATTAAATGGTCTTGTGCGTGCACTAACAGTAAACTGATTTCTGCATGATTTCCTCTTGCCTCTTCTTGAATTAAATCCGTTTGAATACGATGCGCTGCTGAAATTTCCTCACTAGCAAGTTTCATCTTTTCACCCGCATTCTCAAAATCTCCTTGTCTTGCAAAAGCAATTGCTTCAAGCGCCGCACTTCTCGCATTGCCACCATGTAAAATTAATGCAAATGGAGTTTGCATATCAGCCATTTTAAATTCCCCCAAGCTATATGTTTTCTATATTTTTATCTTATTATGAAAACGCATACAATTAAACATAAAAAACTTCCGTTATGTAACGGAAGTTTTTATATACTTTTTCAAAATGATAATAAAATCTCTTGAAAATCTTCAATTACCTCGGTCTGAGTAAGTTTCTCTATCGTAGTTTGACTAGACATAATATCATATAAAAAATCATAAAGCCTTTGCAAATCTTCATTATTATTGCGCTTTACACTAAATAAAATAATTACTTGTACTTTTTTATCTCCCCAATCAACAGCCTTTTCAAGTGTGCAAAACATCAAAAAAGTTTCCTCACTTAATAACTGCATCGGATGCGGGATTGCAACTGAATTCCCAACCGCTGTCGGAGACGTATTTTCTCTTTCCATAACAGAAGCATAAAAGTTTTCTGGTACATAGCGTTTCTCAGCAGCTTTCTCACATAAAAACTGAATAACATCCTCTTTCGTAGAAGCACTATGATTTAAAAAGATTAAATCTTCCTTAATATAAGGCTGCACACTAGTATTCACATGCGTAAACAACCGCTGACCAATCGATTTAATCTCTTTATCATCAAATATTGAATTCACTTTTATAACTGGAACAGGCAAGCCACTCGGTATATGAATCGTACTAATAATACAATCTATTTTTTCTTTATAAAGATCTTCTACTTTCAATTGATAATAGCCTGTAATACCTACAATCTCTAATTTATCTCGGAACTGTGATAAAATTTTATATTTTAATAGTTGTGCACTTCCTTGACCAGTCGCACAAACTAATAAGCATCTTTTCTTTTGATTTTGCTCCTGCAAACGGCTCATAGCTCCGCCGAAGTGAATTGCAATATAACCAATTTCACTTTCAGGGATCGATTCACCCGTATATTCACCAATGATATCTCCAACGAGAACCGCAATTTCAAAAGCATACGGATAATTCTTTTTCACTTCTGCCAAAAGAGGATTTCTCGTATTTAACTTATACTTCAAACGATTTAATAACGTTTTTAAATGAATACCAAATCCAAATAATAATTCCTCATCATAATAAAAAATAAGATTCCGTTCTTCCGCTACTTTAAAAAGAATATGTTGCATAAATGCATATATATCTTTTCCTAATAGCTCTTCTACATTTTCATAGCGATTTCTCGTTGTAACAGCAGTACTTAATAAATGCATCGTCACATATAATACTTCTTCTTCTGGAAATGAAAATTTTAACTCTTTCTCTAAATCTCCTAAAATTTGCTTCGCAATTGTATATTCTTTCTTTATTATAAGTTCTGATTGCTCCACATGCAGTCCTTTCATATAATGTTGACTTTGACAACGCTTTAATGCGATTGCAATATGAATGACTAAATTATCAATTTCTATATCAGATAAATATATTGTTCCGCCTTCAATATACTTTAATATAATTGAACGAATGAGTGATATATGCGGTAGCGATAAATATGTCTCCGTCTGCTCAAATTGCTCATGAAACGGAGTATGATCATAACGCGGTAAACCATATTGTGATAAACAAGAACGAATATTAAATTCCTCTCCAACAATACGTATACCATAATACGGTCTCTTCTCAATTTGTAATTCATAGCGACCACATATATCTGTAACATCTTTCATAATTAAATTGACCGTTGATTTGCTCACATACATCTCTTCCGCTAATTCTGAAAGCTTCACATATCCCTCTGTCATTAAAACACGCTGCAGAATGTACGCTATTCTTTCTTCATAAGAAGTTGGGATTTTTTCCGTCTGTTTTTGAAATAGACTCACACAAAAGTCTTCAAATTTCTTCTTTTTTATAATTTCTAATTCGTACCCATTCCCTCTTTGCGATTCGATTTTCGCTCCGTTTTCTTCCAATATATCATTTAATAATTTTATATCCTTTTGAATCGTCTTCGTTGATACATGTAAACGGCCTGCTAAAAAAGCTCGATTTAACATCGATTTCTCTTCTAAAAATTCCTCTAAAATAGAAATTAATCGCTGATGCACCTTTGTCATAGCTCTTCCTCTCGCTCTTTATATATAAAGGGGGAAAAGCTGCTGAAATCAGTAGTTTTTCCCCTTTATATTCTCTCTATTTTTTTAATGTAAATCCGAATTTATCCCATGCTTGTAAATAGTCTAGTAAGAAAATCTCTTCTTCTACAATTCGACCAACTACATTTGTTTTTCCTGTATTAACCATATCTTTTAATGCAATTTGTAATTCGCCTTTATACTGACCATATTGTTCATTATCAATTAATAAATCTCCACGCTTAATTTCACGCGTATTATGAGGTTTAAACTCTTCTTTTTTATATTTCACACGACTTTGTGTAGAACGAATCATATATTCAGATACATCTCCGCGATAAAAATGTGGTTCGTCTAATACGATAATTCTTTCTAGTTCTGTCGTTGTATCATATATTTCTATATCAAATGTTTGTTTCTCTTTATTTAATGCACCTAGTGCTTGTAATTCTTTTTCTGACGCATATGCGTTTGCAATAATAACATCATCAATTAATTCCGTCGCGAATAAATGTTTCGCCTGTGTTGTCATCGGTAATTCACGATGCTGCTCTAATGTACATAACCCTTCTGTTACTGGCCAAGGTCCGTATGTTGCATCAAATGATGAAATAAAAGCAGCCGTTCTCATACCGTAATCTTTAAATTGTTTCGAGCATTTAATGAAATGATCGTATGATAACCCTGAATAACGATGCGGATAAAAATTATGACAACCAATTAAATTTTCACGATTTGGTCTATGACTCATAATGTTATCTACATACTTCGTACCATTGCTCATATTAATCTCAATTTTCAAACCATACGGATTATAAGTCATAATTGATTCTTCTAATCCTGAAAAACCAACATCTAAACGAATACCGTACGCACCCAATTCATGGAAGAATGATAAATCATTATACGAAATACCTAATTGTTCAAAAACAGATGGACTAATATCCACTAATACTTGGAACCCTAATGCATTCGCATGTGAGATCGTTTCTTTAAATTCTTCAATAATTTTCTCTTTTTCTCCATCCACAGATAATAAACATGTGAACACACGTGTAAACCCATATTTACTTGCTAATGTTAAATACTCCTTATCTTTCTCTACTGTTGAATGTTCTGGATAAATAGAAATACCTAATCGTCTCATATGTACACGCCTCTTCCTTCATCATATTGTAAACCTTTTCAAATATATGTAGTGAAAAAGTATATATCCCCTTCTTGTTCACTACTCTTTTGAATCCGCTTTCTTTAAAGAAAAAACAATTTCTATCATTCTTAACACCTACAAGTCTATACATCTATACTTTACATCTTTTTTTCATAGTTGTGTAGCTTTTACACAAATTTGTCAGTTTTTCATCTTAAAAATTGTTATCCGTTTTCAAGACACCTTCCTTGACTGTTGCATTGGCCAATACATATACTCGAAAGAAAAGAGAAAATTTTATATAGGGGATGAATATATGGGAGAAGCAATACTCGTAAAACGAGAACCGTTATGGACAAAAGAGTTTGTTGCTTTAATTTTTGCAAACTTATGTATGTTTTTAGGGTTTCAAATGTTAATTCCAACCTTACCTGTTTATGTGAAAGAAATTGGTGGCACAAGTTCAAATATCGGATTTGTTGTCGGCATGTTTACCGTTGCGGCACTTTTTGTTAGACCGCTAACTGGGAACGCCTTGCAAAAATTCAATAAAAAAATCATTTTAATGATCGGTACTGCTATCTGTTTACTCGCTATGGGCAGTTACCTTTTCACCTCAACTATTTTTCTCTTGCTTGCTGTTCGTATTTTGCACGGAGCTGGTTTCGGTATTACAACGACTACATATGGAACTGTCGTTTCTGATTTAATTCCCTCAGCTCGCCGCGGAGAAGGCATGGGATATTTTGGCCTTTCTGGAACAATTGCAATGGCCCTCGGTCCACTTATCGGACTATGGCTTATGCAAACATATAACTTCACAATTCTTTTTTTATGTGCATTATCGTGCACAATTGTTTCATTAATATTAACGAAACTACTTCAAATCCAAAAAACGAAACAGCCTCCACAACAATCATCTAGTACTTTTCTCGATGGATTTATTGAGCGTAAAGCTTTACTTCCTTCATTATTAATATTATGTATTACATTAATGTACGGAGGAATCGGAAGTTTTATCACACTATTTGCTACAGAAGTCGGCATAGCTGATATTAGTCTCTTCTTTTTATGTAACGCACTAGCAATCGCTGTGACTCGTCCATTCTCTGGAAAGCTATATGATGCGAAAGGCCATACATTCGTCATCATTCCGGGAGTTATTATAACATTTACAGGTATTATTTTATTGTCGTATACGACGACAATTCCGAGCTTAATTATTGCTGCAGCATGTTACGGAAGTGGTTTTGGAGCGATTCAACCTGCACTACAAGCATGGATGATTGACCGCGTAGCACCGCATCGACGCGGCGTAGCAACGGCTACATTCTTCTCCGCATTTGACCTTGGAATCGGCGCTGGAGCGATTATATTTGGATTTATTGCTCATTTTACAAACTATGCAACTGTATATCGTTATTCCTCTCTATTACTTATTGCTTTTCTCTTCATTTACATTACAAGCATAAGAAAACAAAAGCATGGCGATAAAAACACGGAAAAAGCTGCTGGATAATTCAGTGGCTTTTTTTATCGTGTTAAAAGAATTGTTTCCCCTCAAGTTACTGTTATAAACTACATGCATTTCCCTACATATTTTCTTAACTTTCATCAAAAAATATACGATGAACTCGCAGATACTTTCCTCGATATTCGACTGAACAATATTATTCTAAAAAGTGTGATTTCTTTACAAGATTAAGATTTATACAAGGTAAAAACCAATGAAATGCAGTTGTTTCTTTAAGGGATTGTAAACTTTTATTCCCTTTGTAAATTTAGTGTAAATTTTACTAGCAAACCGTTTACAGTGACTCAAGGTTCAGTTAATAATTACATCGTACATGAAATTTAAGGAGTGGAATGCGTGGAATATAATGTTCAAGATATGATCTTCCAGTTCATTGGTGGATTAGGTATTTTCTTATTCGGGATTAAATACATGGGCGATGGACTGCAACAAGCAGCTGGAGATCGTCTTCGCGATATTCTAGATCGTTTTACAACAAACCCACTTATGGGTGTACTAGCAGGTATGTTAGTTACTGTATTAATCCAATCCAGTTCAGGAACAACCGCTTTAACAGTCGGACTTGTAAGTGCCGGATTTATGACATTAAGACAAGCAATCGGTGTTATTATGGGTGCAAACATCGGTACGACAGTTACTGCATTTATTATCGGAATTAAAATCGGAGAATACGCTCTCCCAATTATGGCAGTTGGAGCTATCTTATTATTCTTCTTTAAAAATAAAAAAGTACATTCTTTAGGTCAAGTTATATTCGGTTTTGGTATGTTATTCTTCGGTTTAGAGTTAATGAGCACAGGTATGAAGCCTCTTCGCTCTTTAGAATCGTTCCAAGAATTAACAGTTAGCATGAGTGATAATCCAATTTTAGGTATTGTTGTCGGTACAGTTTTTACGTTAATTGTACAAAGTTCAAGTGCAACTATCGGTATTTTACAAGAACTATTCGGTCAAGGTGCAATCGATTTACAAGCTGCTCTTCCTGTATTATTCGGTGATAACATCGGTACGACAATTACAGCAGTATTAGCAGCTATCGGTACTTCAATTGCAGCGAGACGTGCAGCATTAGTTCACGTTATCTTTAATATCGTCGGTACGATCATCTTTACAATTTTATTAATACCTTTTACAAATTTAATTCAATACTTCCAAACGTCATTAAATTTAAACCCAGAAATGACAATCGCATTTGCACATGGAACGTTTAACGTAACAAATACTATTATTCAATTCCCGTTCATTGCAGTGTTAGCATGGATTGTAACAAAAATCATTCGTGGTGAGGATGCAGCTATCGACTTCAAACCACAACATTTAAATCCAATCTTTATTGAACAATCTCCAGCCATCGCTTTAACAGAAGCTCAAAAAGAGATTATCCGTATGGCTGAGTTCTCATTACACGGATTAAAAGAAGCAAACCAATTTTTAAACACACAAGATAAAAAACACGCTGACATGGCTACTCAATTAGAAGGAGCTATTAACAATTTAGATAAAAAAATTACCGAGTATTTAGTTTTACTATCAGAAAAGCCACTTTCACCTACGGATTCTGAAAAACATTCTGTTTTAGCAGGTGTTGTTGGAGATATTGAACGTGTCGGTGATCATGTAGAAAACCTTGTAGAACTTGTAGATTTCCAAATTTCAAACCGTGTTACACTATCAGACGAAGCATTAGCTGAGTTAAACGAAATGCTTGAATTAACAATTTCAACACTGCAAGACTCAGTTGAAGCTTTAACAAACTTCGATACTGAACTAGCTCAAACTGTTATTGCAAAAGAACGCAAAATCGACCAAATGGAACGTGTTCTTCGTAAACGTCACGTATTACGTCTAAACGAACGCAGCTGTTCAGGTGATGCAAGTATCATCTTCGTCGATATGGTAAGTAACTTAGAGCGCATTGGCGATCATGCTGTAAATATCGCTGACGGTGTTTTAGGTGAACAAGGTAAAATCAATCTAAAACAATCATTATAATAAGAAAGAGACGCTAACTTAAGCGTCTCTTTTTTCATTTTATTTTAATAACTGTTCTTCCTTTTAACTTTCCTTGCAATATAAGTGTAAACTTCTTCTCTAATTCTTCTAATGTACATTCTTCTGTATAAGATAGTAACTCTTTATTTCCCCATTCATTCGCTAAAAGCGTCCACACATCTCTTCTCACATCCACTGGACATTGCACGGAATCTACCCCTAAAAGGCTTAGGCCTCGTAAAATAAATGGATATACTGTTGTTTGTAGTTCCTGGCCTGCCACATTACCGCATGTCGTTACACAACCACCATACTTTACTGTTTTTAAAGCTGTTTCTAACATATGTCCACCTACAGTATCGATAACTCCGGCGTATATCCCTTTTAACATTGGTCTTCCTGATTCATCATTCAATTCCGCGCGATGAATCACTTTTTTCGCTCCTAGACGTAGTAGCATCTGTTCCTCTTCCATTTTTCCTGTCGCTCCTACTACGTTAAACCCTAACTTACTTAATATACTAACAGCTACACTCCCTACGCCGCCTGTAGCACCCGTTACTAAAACATCTCCCATACTAGGCTTGATTCCTGCTCCAATAAGCTTATATACCGACAAAGCCGCAGTAAAACCTGCTGTCCCATACATCATACTTCCCTTTAATGACAGTCCTTTTGGTAAAGGCACGACCCAAGATGATGGCACGCGAATATATTCTCCGAAACCACCAGAGGTATTCATACCTAAGTCATATCCCGTTACAATAACTTGATCTCCTGCTTTAATGGTAGCATCTTCACTACTCACAACCACTCCTGCAGCATCAATTCCTGGCGTATGAGGATATGTTCTCGTAACACCCTTATTACCAGTAGCTGAAAGAGCATCTTTATAATTTAATGAAGAATAATGAACCTGTATTAATACGTCTCCTTCAGGTAAACTACTTACTTCTCTCTCAACAACTTTTCTTACAAACTGATGATTTTCCTTTTCGTTCACAACGATTGCTCGGAATGATGTATGATTCATTATGCTCTCTCCTTTATCCGTAAAGTTCTTCTTTATTATATAGAAAAACTTAGTAAACCTACTCGTTTCTTCTTGGCTATATTTCAACAAATCTTACTTCTCTATCACTTTCTCACAATACATATTTTCATTTCTACTAAAACAACTTATACTTATTCTACATCTCAAAAATATAATATAGAAAATCTGACTTTTTATAAATATATTGAATTTTTACGAAATGTAAATGTTTTGTAATGTTTTTTTTCGCTAAATTTCATTATAATAAGTGGATATGAGTGTCGTATTTCAATCCAAATGAAGGAGTACAGGAAATGGAGCAAAACCCATCTTTGCAAGAAAATACACGCAATAAACCGAAAAAAAATAAGAAAAAAATAAAAATTATTATAAGCGCTATACTATTCGTTTTATTAATAGGCGGCGGTTATACTTGGTTTTTAGTAAATAAAGCATCTTCTGCTGTTCGAAATGCCGCACACGATTTAGCACGCGGTGATAAATCTGATTTACGTGATAAGGCTGTAAAACCTATTACAAACAATGTCTCTGTTTTAATAATGGGTGTTGATGAAAGCGATGTCCGTGGAAAAGAATATGGTGAAGCTATAAGAACAGACGCGCTTTTACTTGCAACATTTAATAAAGATAGCAAAACTGTTAAACTATTAAGTATCCCACGTGACACATATACTTATATTCCAATAGAAAAGAAAAAAGATAAAATTACACACGCTCATGCATTCGGTTCTGCTAAAAACGGAAAAAATGGTGGACCACAAGCAAGCATTGATGCAGTTGAAAAATTAATGAATGTTCCTGTCGATTATTTTGTAAAATTCAACTTTAAATCATTTATAAAAATCGTCGATGACTTGGGCGGTGTTGAAGTTGATGTACCAGTTGAATTTACTGAGCAAGATAGCAATGATAATGCTGAGGCTATTCACCTAGAAAAAGGTGTTCAAAAGCTAAATGGCGAAGAAGCTCTTGCTCTTGCTAGAACAAGACACATCGATAGTGATGCAATGCGTGGACAACGTCAACAACTCGTTATCGAGGCTATTTTAAAGAAACTAACAAGTGTTGGTTCTGTAACAAAAGTTGGCAACATCATTGATGATATTAACGGCCAATTCGTTACAAACTTAACATTTGATGATATGCTTTCATTCTATAAATATGGATCGGATTCGGAAATTGAGAAATTACAAATCCAAGGTGATGATTGCTATATGGCAAAAGGTGACGATACTTGTAGCAAATCTGCTGGTGGTGGTCGAACTTACTACTACAATCCAGATAAAAAAGAATTAGCTAATGTTACAAATGAACTTCGTACTCATCTTGGACTACCTGCATATACAAAGTTTGACTCAGACTCTGATTCGAAAAAGACAAAAGAATCTAAGTCTGAAAATTCAAGTGAACGCGAATCAAGTAACAATGAAGTGAAAAATAAGAACAAAAATAGCAGTGAAGATACAGAAACATCGTCTAACGACAATGAATAGTAAAGAAGCCGTACTCTATGGAGGTAGAGTACGGCTTCTTTTTATTTCTTCAGAATTAAAAATCAGAACTTTCTAACTATCTTTTTTAATATTTTTAAATTATAATAAATAGTAGCAATCTATTCCAATTATCAGGGGGCTCATACATATGAAAGCTGCAGTAAAACATAACATCTCAGATTTTAAAGACTACTTAAAATCCAACGATATATACATGGAAGAAAATATAGATGAAAATGATGGCTCTGTTCATTTTTCAGTAGGATTAGAGACTGAAGCTGGCGCAAAAATTCAACTTATCGCTGCTTTCCAAAACGAACATCCTACGGTGGATATATACTGCTTCAATGTTGCTCACGTACCTGATGCAACATCAACAAATGATATTTTACATGTCATCAATGAATTAAATACATCTTATCGCTTTGCAAAATTCACATTAAATAAGCAAAATGCAATTGATATTTCAACATCTCTTGCATTCTCAGAACCAAACTTTAATCCAGCACTTGTCTTTGAACATACGAGAATGCTATATAAATTAGCGAATGACGAATATAAAAACTTAATGAAAGTTATTTGGGCATAAATAAAAGGATGGGCTGCAAGCAGCCCATCCTTTTATTTCGATATCATATCAATCCACATCTTAACAGCAGTGCCGACAATTAAAATCGATAACATATATTGTAGTACTTTTTGATTTATCCTCTTCCCGACTCGCGCTCCAAGTGGCGCAGCAAATATACTTGCAACCGCAATAATTAGAGCTGGAATGATAACTACTTGTCCAGTAATCACTTTTCCAGTCGTAATCCCTACTGAGGAAATAAACGTAATAGCAATAGATGTCGCTATCGTCATGCGCAATGGTAATTTTAAAATAACTAGCATAATAGGAACTAAAAGAAACGCACCGCCAGCTCCAATAATGCCCGAAACACCTCCTACAATAAACGCTAACACACTTGCTAACCATTTATTATACTTAACTGCTCCACTATTATTTTTCTTCGGTACAAACATCATCATAGCTGCAATGGTCGCCAATACTGTATAAACAACATTTACAGCGTGTTCATCTAATAGATTTGCACTAAAACTTCCTATAAAACTTCCTATTAATATACTAGCTCCCATATACACAACTAACATTTTATTCATATCAGTACTTTTCCGATATGCCCAGGCACCTGCAAAAGTTGCAAAGAATACTTGTACTGCTGTAATACCGCTCACTTCATGTGACGTATAGCCAGTAAATCCTAACAATACTGGAATATATAAGATCATCGGATAATTAATAATTGCACCGCCAATTCCAACCATTCCTGATATAAACGATCCTACAAACCCAATTATAAAAAGTAATAATACTCCACTCACCTTACATCCCCCTCCTTCTAAAAAGAAGGTGATTAAATGAATAAGTTTACATTCCCATCCGAAGCATCTGCTAAATATGCCCCTACACCTGCAAACTCTACGCCTTCCATAATCTCTTCCTCTTTTAACCCTAATAAATCTACTGTCATTTGACAAGCTACAAGTTTAATCCCCTGTTCTTTTGCCAAATCAATTAAATCTGGCAAAGGCATTGCATTATGCTTTTTCATAATGCCTTTAATCATCTTTGGTCCCATACCAGCAAAATTCATTTTGGATAACCCCATCTTATCAGCACCGCGTGGCATCATTCTTCCAAATACTTTTTCTATAAATGTTTTCTTTACATTCACATATTCATCTTTCCTTAAAGCATTTAATCCCCAGAAAGTATGAAAAATAGTTACCTCTTGATCATACGCCGCTGCACCATTTGCAATAATATAAGCAGCCATTGCTTTATCGTAATCTCCGCTAAATAAAACGATTGTTGTTTTCTTCTGTTGTTCCATATTGTTCTCCCTCCAATTACCTATAGGGGTATTTTTTTATTTATAAAAAATTGTTTCTCCCTATTCTACTTTTCCTTCCCAAGCTAACATACCACCTACCACATTGATTACTTGAAAACCGTAACTTTCTAAAAATTGAACAGCTCTTGCACTTCTCCCGCCTGAACGACAAACGATAATATATTCCTGATTTTTATTTAATTCATGCATACGAAACTCTAATAGTCCTAGTGGAATATTACATGCTTCTGGAATTTTCCCTTCAGCTACTTCTTCTACTTCACGTACATCCACAATATTTACCGCTTCTTTACGCAACAATTTTTCTTCTAATTCTTTTGTAGTCATTTCTTTCATTTTACATTTCCTCCTCACAAACCATTCATACCACCTGAAACGTTTATTACTTGCTGAAACCCTAGTTTTTTCAATACCTTTGCTGCTTGCTTACTTCTCATTCCACTTTGGCAAATAACGATTACTTCCTTATTCTTATCTAATTGATTCGCCTTACTTGCTAGATCATTTAGGGGGATATTTTGAAAGCCTTTCATATGATTCCCTCTATATTCACCTACTGTACGGACATCAATAAAATACTTCCCTTTTTTCCCCACTATACTTTTCAATTCTTTGCCATTTATATTTTGAACACCTTTCACTGGTAAAAATCGTGAAATAACAAACCATGCAGCAAGTACAATGAAAAGCGTACTTAATATTGTGTTCATATAACCAACCTCTCTATATTTACAAAACTATTGCTTCACTACGCCTTCCTAATCCAAAACTTCAGCACATCGCCTTCTTCTTCAAGCTTTACGATGTCATGGCCACATTTATTTGCCCACGCTGGAATATCCTTAACTGACCCTTTATCCGTTACATGTATTTCTAACACTTCTCCAGTTTGTAGAGCATCCATTGCTCTCTTTGTTCTTACAATCGGCATTGGACATGCTAAACCTTTCGCATCTAACACTTGTTTTATATTCATCATCAATTCCTCCATTTTTTATTTATTTCATTATTCGTGCACTGCACAACGATTTGGACCAATCTCCATTTCACGCTCTTTATCCACACTTGGGTGAATTTTACCCATATTGGTTTGACGAATTTCTTCATATGCATTTGGCTGAGGTGGTAAGTTTTCTGTTACAACTTTACGGAACTCTCCCTCATCCTCAATATTTAATCCTGCATTATGCTCAAATAAATCTTTTAATTTTGCACTAACAATACCACTTTCGTTCATTTCACTTATTTTTGAATAATGAGCCGGTAACACAACTAAATTTTGAGATAGCTCTTTATATCGGCTATACAAAGTATTACGTAAATCACTCACCCAATCTTCAGCCTTACCAGCAAGATCAGGACGCCCAATTGAATCTACAAATAAAATATCGCCTGATAATAAATAAGAATCATCTACAATGAATGACGTACTTCCAATCGTATGTCCTGGTGAGTATAATGCGTCAATTACAATTTTAGTACCCCCCACCGTAATAACAGATCCTTCAACAAGCGGTTCGTATGAGAAAACAACTTCCTCTGCATCTTTTGGTGGTAACCAATACGTACCACCTACCTTTTCCGCTAACTTACGTCCTCCAGAAATATGGTCTGCATGTAAATGTGTATCCATTACATTCGTAATCGTAACGCCATGCTCTTTCGCAAATTCTTCATATGCCTCGGCTGTTCTTACTGCATCAATAACTGCTGCTTCACCATTTGAAATGACCATATAAGATAAACAGCCTTTTCCAAGACGGTTAAACTGATACATACTTCCGCCATTTTTTAAATCTCCAACTTTTACAGGCTTTACATGTTCACTCCATGCCTTCATACCACCAGCTAAATAATAAATATTTTCTAATCCAGCCTCTGTTAACTGCTCTGCCACAAATATAGAAGACCCTTCTTTTGCACATACTACTAAAACATCTTTATCCTTAGGTAATTCACTTACAATATGTTCTACACCATCTAACAAATCAAAATAAGGTTTATTAATAGAAGAAACTTGTTTTCCTTCAATTTTCCAATCTTCATAATCCTTCTCATTACGAACATCTAAAATAAACAACTCTCTGAATAAAACTTTCTCTGCAACATCTTTCGCTTTTAACGATTTAACACTCATTTAATTACCCCCATAGGTATATTTTTATTTAAAAAATTTTATTTTTTCACATTCCCTTGCCACTCTAACATACCTGGAATGACATTTTTCACATTTGCATAACCTTGCTCTTTCAACATGTGGCAAGCTACATCACTACGGTTACCAGTTCGGCAAACAACATAAATTTGTTTCGTCTGATCTAACGCTGCACTGTCTAACTCTCCTAACGGCATCGAAATGGCCGATGGAATATGACCAAAAGCGAATTCCGCTGCTTCTCGAACATCTAATACAATACACTCTTCCTCACTTAATAATATCTCTTCCAACTCTGCATTCGTAATTGTATGAGGATACTTTGCTACTTCATTCACTTCATGCTCATGCGCTTTCCTAATGTAATGCATCAAAACATCGCCCTCTTGTTTCGTCCCGATATATTGATGCCCTACTTTATTTGCCCAGCTTTGTATATCTACTGTAGATCCTTTATCTGTTGCCTTAATTTCAATCACTTGTCCTGATGCCAATCCTTCTATCGCCTTCTTCGTTTTCACAATCGGCATCGGACAAGCTAACCCTTTACAATCTAAACTCATATCCACTTTTATACTCATAGTCGATTCCTCCATAATTTATATACATATACCTGTAGGGGTATGTTAAAATGTTTTTGAAAATCTGTCAATACTTACGTTTGACAGATTATCGGCTTTTTACAAGTAATTGAACAGCTTCTTTAATTAACTCTTCATTTGAACCATTACCACTTTCAAACTGTTCACGCAAACATTGCTCTAAATTCGTTCCAACAACGAGCCCAATTGTACGATCAAGGGCAGAACGAGATGCCGTTAACTGTGTAATAACTTCTCGGCAATCCTTTCCTTCTTCCATCATACGAAGCACACCACGAACTTGACCTTCAATACGTTTCAATCTATTTTTCATATCTTGATTATATTCCATCCTATAATCACCTCATTACCATTATGTCACTATTTATAACCTATGACAATATATTATACCCTATAGGGTATTTTGTAAACCCCTATTTTAAATTTTCACCTTATATGTTCGCAAAACAAAAAATAAAACCTTAATCTATAAGTTTTTATCTTCCACTAAATCTTGAAGTAGAAGATGAAAAATATCAATATACAACACGTTCTGGCAGTACTGTCCCATACAATTTAAAACCACCATCTACATTCTTTACCTTATATCCTTTTTCCATTAACATGCGCGCTGCAACATACCCTCTCATACCAAGTTGACAAGTGATATATATTTCTTTGTCCATTGGCACTTCATCCAATCGATCACGTAATTCATCTAACGGAATATTAATAGAGCCTTTAATCATTCCTTGTTTTAGTTCATTGGGCTCCCGAACATCTATAAGATATCCACCATTGTCAACAATACGATCTATTTCATGCCATTGTACCGTTTCCACAAAACCATCTACTATATTACTTGCGGCATACCCCACCATGTTTACTGGATCTTTTGCAGAAGAATACGGCGGGGCATATGATAATTCTAAATCTGGTAAATCGATTACAGCTAAGTTTGCCTTCATTGCCGTCGCGATAACATCTATACGCTTATCTACCCCGTCACGCCCTAAAGCCTGTGCTCCGTAAATCTTTCCGCTATCTTTATTAAAAATTAATTTTATTAGCACTGGCGTAGCATTCGGATAGTATCCTGCATGAGAATTTGCCTGTACATGTACTACCTCATAGGGTATATTTAATCGTTTTAATATTTTCTCATTTACTCCAGTCGAAGCAACTGTTAAATCAAAAACTTTAGCCACAGAAGTTCCCATCGTACCTTTATATAAAGACTCCGTATGGCCATGAATAATATCTGCTAACATACGACCTTGACGATTAGCGGGCCACGCTAAAGGAATCATCGTTTCTGTTTCTGTAACAAAATCTTTCACTTCAATCGCATCACCAATTGCATATACATATGGGTCAGATGTTTGAAATTTCTCATTTACCTTTATCGTTCCTCTAACTCCTAATGATAATCCTGCATCTTTCGCTAAACTACTCTCTGGTTGTACACCAATTGCTAAAATAATCATATCTGTTTTTATAACTGAGCCACTTTTTAAACGTACAACAGTCCCATTCTCTTCTAACGCATCTACACCATCTTCAAAAACAAGCTCAACATTGTGCACCTTCATATGCTCATGTACATATGAAGCCATTTCGTAATCAATTGGTGGCATCACTTGATTTGCCATCTCTACAAGAGTAACCTCAATCCCGCGTTCTCTTAAATTCTCAACCATTTCCACTCCAATAAATCCTCCACCAATAACCGTCGCATGACGTGGTTTCTTCTCATCAATATACGCTTTTATACGATCTGTATCAGGTACATTTCGTAACGTAAACAACGCCTTCGCTTCTTCAATGCCCGGAATAGGTGGAACAATTGGTTTCGCCCCTGGTGAAAGAATCAAAACATCATATTCCTCGTTATATGTTTCATCTGTAGTTACATTCTTTATCGTAATTGTTTTCTCTTCTTTATTAATCTTTACAACTTCACTCAATACACGTATATCTAAATTAAAACGTTTTGACATCCTTTCAACAGTTTGTACTAATAACTTTTGTCTTTCTGTAATGACACCGCCAATATAATATGGCAATCCACAGTTTGCGAACGAAATGTATTCACCGCGTTCAACCATAATAATTTCATCTTCCTCACTTAAACGACGAAGCCTTGCAGCTACTGATGCCCCGCCAGCAACTCCGCCTACTACAACAATTTTTCTAGACATATTTCGAACCTCCATATTATTTAATTTTCTCATGCATCACACAGAAAAACCTATACCTGTATGGGTATATGATAGAGTATAAAAAATTTATTTTCAATCAATATGTCTTTCTTTCACAAATTTGAAACAAAAAAAGAACTTAGATATTTCCAAGTTCTTTACGAATGAAGCAATCCATCGTTCTATCGTCATACTTCCTATAATCTCTTTGTAAAACTATACTCCATGTTCCCGCCTAGGGCTGCCGCTGTATCACCAGTTTCTCTAAAATCATGTGTATATATTTTTTCAAATGAACCGAAATCTACTTGCTTATAAAATTCAAAACAAGGGAATCCATCATGCTCCCCTTGAATATCAATACTACCATCCTGTTTCACACATACATTTAATACATAATCCACAGGAGGTGCATATACATTTAATGGATTACTTGCACTCGCACTCATTTTGAATTGCACACCTTTAGAATTCCATGTGATATCAGTGCACACAATATTTTCTGTACTTGCTTTCCCTGTTCTTTTACTCACAGAACCATCTGGACTTGTAATCTTCTCGGTCGTAATACCCGTGTTCGCATATGAAAACACTTCTTCTTTATAGAAATCAACTACTACCTCTTGCTCAACTCTAGAGCGCATCGCATTTACCGCATACGGTGTGAATTCACGTGAATCACCTTCGAATTGAATTACTTTTCCTGTTTCCATATTCTTCTTAGCCTCAGTCCAAGACATTGGAATAAATACACTGGCTCTAATTTTCACGATATTAGTCATAAGAAACACCTCTATAATTTTATTTTAGATGCTGAATGCTTATTAAATAAAACAGACCATAATTTCAATCCTAAAACCAATAGATTTCTCTTTTACTTTTCTATTTCCTTCTAAAAAATAACGCTATATTTATGTTTAGACTGTCGTTTTAAAGCTATATTCCATCTCTCCAGCTAGTGCTGCTGGGGTATCATCCGTTTTTCTGAAATCATGTGTGTATATCAATTCAAACGAACCAAAATCTACTTGTTTATAAAATTCATAGCAAGGGAAACCATCATGTACACCTTCAATATTCACAGTACCACTTTCATTAGCTCGTATAGTCAAAAAATAATCAGCTGCAGGTGCTGCTGCGTTTAAAGGATTACTTGCACTTGCTCTCATTTCAAATGAAACTTCATCTTCACTCCATACAATATTTGTACATACAATGTTTTCTGTACTTGTTTCTCCCTTTTGATACTCAATTGAGCCATCTGAATTTGTAATCTTCACGGTGACGATACAAGCATCTGCATATGTGAAAATTTCTCTTTTATAAAAATCAATATTCACTTCTTGTTCTAACCTTGAACGCTTTGTGTTCACAGCTTGTGGTGTAAACTCACGTGCATCTCCAGCATATTCAAACACTCTTCCTGTTGTAGGGTCCTTAATAGGTTCCAGCGATGCATACGGTGCAAATACACTCCCTCTAATTTTCACGATATTAACCATGTGAAACCTCCATTGATTCTATATTATATAAATCATTATTTGTTCTACCGACATAATATAGTCAATTTGATTGACTATATTATGTATAGTACAATAGGTATTACATATAGTCAACTTAATTGACTACAAGTGCGGAGGTTATATATATGGATCAAACATTTAACGAGTTAGATCTTACATCGCTTTTATCATTATCATTTAGCACATTAATTACTGAGCTACATGACAAATTAAGTGAATTAGGATTTGAGGATATTAGGCCAGCACATGGTTTTATGTTCAAACGCATCCTTCCTAATGGGGCAACTGGTATAGAGCTAGCTGAGTATTTGGGGATTTCCAAACAAGCTGTAAGTAAAATGGTGGATTCTCTTGAGAGTAATGGCTACGTTACACGCAAAACACATCCTACTGATAAAAGAGGTAAAATCATCGTTTTAACCGAACGTGGTTTGTCAGTAATGAAAGCAAAAGAAGAAATAGTAGCTGAAATAGAACAGCGCTGGATTGAAAACATAGGTATAGAACGAATGCAAATACTGAAAGAGGATTTAACAACATTCGTTACTAAAGAAAATACAGAGAAATTATCATCAAATATACGACCTGTCTGGTAAACAAAAACTCCATATAAAAACGAATCCATTTTGATTATTTTTTTTCAAAATGGATTCGTTTTCTACAATAATATATTTATTACTCTCGTTTCATCTCTATCATTAACCCTAACTATTTGAGTCTCACTATTTGGTAAAAATATGATATAATTTCCCTTCCTCACATTCTTCCAAATAACTTTCCCTTCTTCATCCGTTTTCCCTATTGAAATCCCAATTTCTTTACTCGGCTCAGGTGATTCGTCTTTCATAAGTATAATTTCAAAACTTTTTATTGGCTGTTTTTCTTTATTTTTCACGTGAAAAGTTACATAATTAACAACCTTACTAAACTTCTTTTCATTATTTGCTATAGAACTAGACATTATGATAATGACCAATATACAACATAAAATCCATATAAGGTTATTATATTTATTCAGACCATTTTTTAAGATTATTAAAAACATCGTCTGTCACCCGGTTTCCAGAATTCCAAGAACTACTTCCTACTGTATGGGTAGCTATTATTGTTACACCCGTACGAGAATAGTCATGCTATACAGGTGCTCCACTTTGACATCCATAAGTGTCCATCCTATATGTTAACATTCTAGGACTAGTGCCTTCAATTGGTCCATAATCTGTCCACATAGTATATTTTTCATTTCCTACTTTATCACACGGATACCCTGGAACTACTGCGAGTAACCCCTTTGGAGACTCTACGTTAGTAGTTCTATATCCTAACCAACCTGTATAATCTCCAGGAGATCCATTTAATTTAATGGCTCCATAATCAAATTCCGAATCTCCATCATCAGTCCATCCACTTACTGAATAAAGCTTTGTCCAACTATAAGGCAAATACGGTGCTTGGTTTCCATTTCTACCAGGAGTCACAATAACATTTTTTGCCCATCCACCAAGCTTTTTATTATAAACACAGTGCCCAGCTGTAAATACTGTATCTTTACTAATTAGCGCTCCTGTACATCCATAAACTTCTTGTCCATTAAATTGAATTACTAAGTGTACTATAGCCCTATAAGGATACAAAGTTGTATCAGTAACTCTAATTCGATCATCTCTTCCTATTATAGAATGTGTAAGAATATTAGATGGATAATTAAAATTACTGTCTCTTAATAAGTATCCCCAATCTTCCCCACCATGTTTACGCCCTTCAAATGAAGGTGAAACAAGATCTTCTCCCCTTCGATTATTACTATACAAAGATTGTTCTTGAAAAAGTACACGTTCTCCCTCATTTGAAACTGATGTCCACGGTACATCTTCTGCATACACCTTCTGATTCACCAAAAATACTGTACAAAAAAAGATAAAAAGAACACCAAAACTATAAAGAGCCAACCTACATCTTATAGAAATAAAGCTATCCAACATAACTTACCTCCTATACAAATGATAGCGAACAATTGAAGATCCCTTTATAAATTCTAGGTTTTCTTTTTTCAGAAGTCAATGTAATTAATAATGATAATCATTATTAATTACATTGACTTAACAAAATCACACAATTATTATATTCTTTACTCTGCGTTCAAAAATCTGTCTCATTAAAGGTTCACTTTATTACATAAACCCGTAACCTTCTCCACAACCAACTCCGCAGTATTCTCCTCCGGTGTCATCAATAAATTCGTAACCGGTCCATACACAACAGGGTTTAATTCCACTTCATACCCACCATATGAGAATTCTTCCTTCGTTGGTAAGTAACCAATATATCCATTCGTATATCCACCAAAGAAAGCTAATTCATTTTGAAGATTCTCTTTCACTTCTAATGCCGTTTCCGAAAAAGGTTCCATCGGTACACCTGAAAACATACCATCATTAACTTGAAACAGTTGCACTTCTAAATTGATACTTAACTGCCGAATACCTTGCTTATATTTCTCTAAAACGATAGTAAGCCATTCATCCGTATTCACACCCCACTGCTCTTCAGCTAACTGGGCCATGCTTCGTATCTCATCAATTTCAGGAATATCCTTCAACTTCATTTGCATCGTACTCGAAACTGTTCTTACATTTACAATCGGGCTATAAATAACTGTTGGAAGCATCGTTAATATATGTCCACTAAGTATGTGAGCCATTTGTTTTAATGCTTTCCTTGAACCTCGATACTTCGCATTCACATTACCAGCAGCACCTTGAACAATCATAACAGGACAATTTACGGTCTTCTCAAGAATCTCTCTTGTCATCCCCGGATAGTCTGCTGATAATACATCACTATCACCTTTTAAAACATTCGGATGCGCCGTACAAAATACTACAATCCCA
This sequence comes from Bacillus cereus group sp. MYBK5-2, assembly GCF_051915685.1. Taxonomy (NCBI): domain Bacteria; kingdom Bacillati; phylum Bacillota; class Bacilli; order Caryophanales; family Bacillaceae; genus Bacillus; species Bacillus cereus group sp. MYBK5-2. The sequence goes on along the minus strand of NZ_JBQAFE010000001.1, from coordinate 43,024 downwards.
GATAACTCCTTCGTTTCAGCATCTCTTATTGCTAACATGCCAATTCGTTTATCTACAACACCACCTATATTTGTGCCCATCTTTGCTCTTCCATCAGATGTTCGCTCTCTTCGGTTGACCCCAATATCACCTGTCGTAACACCCCAGCCTACTTCGCATCGCTTCAAGTTTTTATTCGCAGTAACAGCACCGTGTACTACATTATTTACTAAAATCGTTTTATACGACTGTACGAGCGGATTATCACCGACCGTTTCTGGACCAGAGTGGGTATGTGTATAAACAACTGTTATTTGCTCAAATGGAACATGAAGTTCTCTTGCTACTCGCTCACGAATCATATTCGTATCTTCTATTAACATTCCAATATTATCAATGCTTATAAACACAGTTTTCATTTCATCTTTTTCAAATACAAAAACCGTTCCATAAATACGTTCTTCAATATTATTTATTCCTGTCTCTCTATGGTATCCGACAAAATCAATACCTATAGGCGGCGTAATATCCACCTTACCTACCCCTACTTTGCCCATTTGAACCTCTCCATTTCTCTATGTAACTCCCTTTTTTCAAGAATAACATATTTAACTTAGTTCCAAATAAAAAGAACGGACACAGTATCCTATGTCCGTTCTTCCCCTCACACATACTTCCGATGCACCATCTTCCCATCATAAGAAAACACAACGCCCTTACTCTCCACAATAGACTCCATATGCACCGTTCTTCCCCATAGCTGATGAAGATATGGTAATACCTTTTCTAAGTATTTTAAATCGAGCTCAATTCCTTCGTAACTATGTTTAATGTATAATTCTCCGTTCTTTAAGTAGTCTCCATCTTCTACTACTAAGTACGGGAACCCACCATTTGTCCGCATATTTACAAGTTGATCACGCACATTTTCCCATTCTTTATCTATTACTTTATATTCTTTTCCTTGGCGCTGGAATAAGTACATATCTTCTCGCATAACAAGATCTTTATTTAAGTAGTTTCTTAGGAACGATACGTCCCATTCAATTTCGCGTACTTCAAACATTTTGTCACGGCCAGATCCTGGTTTTACGCCTCGTCGCTTCATTTCTTCTGTTGGATTGTTGTACCGTTCTTCAATATCTTCAAAGATTTTAATACCTAGGTAGTATGGATTAATGCTTGTTTTTGATGGCTGTACAACACCTGCATTTAATTTCGCAAATTCAATAGCTTCATCAGAGGTTAAGTCCATTTCACGAAGTATGCGTTGATGCCAGTAGGATGCCCAGCCTTCGTTCATGATTTTCGTTTCAAGCTGTGGCCAAAAATATAACATTTCTTCGCGCATCATCGTTAATATATCACGCTGCCAATCTTCTAACTCACGGCTATATTCTTCAATAAAGAGCAGTAAATCTTTCTCTGGTTGTGGTGGAATTTTCTTCTTTTTACGCACATTAGAACGTTCCTGCTTTTTATTGCGATTATCTAAATTCCATAAATCATCGTATTGCGACACCTTTTTCTTTTCTACTTCTTCATCTTCTAAATCATCAATACTCCATGCGAGCTTCGGACGCATAAGCGACGGATCAATATGCTCTTGAATGGCAAGTACGGCATCTAAAAATGTTTCTACCTCTGCCTTTCCGTACTTATGCTCATACGCTTTCACACGGTCCGCTGTTGCCGCCATACTCTCTACCATATCTCGCTTCGTATTTGAAAAACGAATATTATTTTTGAAGAAATCACAGTGTGCTAAAACGTGCGCTACAATTAATTTGTTTTGAATTAAAGAGTTCGTATCTAATAAAAAGGCGTAACATGGATCAGAGTTAATAACGAGTTCGTATATTTTACTAAGTCCTAAATCGTATTGTAATTTCATTCTGAAAAATTGTTTTCCAAAACTCCAATGTGAAAACCTTGTCGGCATCCCATATGCACCAAATGTATAAATAATTTCCGCTGGACATATTTCATAACGCATCGGATAAAAATCAAGCCCAAATCCAGTCGCAATTTCCGTAATTTCCGCAATCGCATATTGCAGTGCTTTATCGTCACTTGCTCTCATTATTTTCCCTCCTTACACTTTCCCTTAAGAAAGTGTATGATGAAGAACAAGCTTTCATGAGGATTGATTGCATAATAAAAAGACACCCCCGCAAAAACGAGAATGTCTCATCTATTAACCTTCAATAATCTCCATCTTCTCCGTAATCGGAGTACGAGCTTTTCCTTCTGGTGCTTTATCGAAATAGCCGATATGAAGAATTCCAACGATACGTTGGCCTCTTGTTAAACCGATTCCTTCTATAAATAATGGATTGTAGTTTAATCCGCCTGATTTCCAAACACAACCTAATCCACGTTCCCAAGCAAGAAGTTGGAAGTTTTGCATAAATGCACATGTTGCAGCGTAATCTTCGTCACGCTGAATTTGACGTGGATCTTCATTCATATATACAACGATTTGTGCAGGTGTGCTTAAAAAACGATCTGATAAAATTTTACCGCGTTTCGCTCTTTCTTCTTCTGTGAAAGAGTTTAATACTGCGTCTACTAATTTCTTGCGGCCTTCTCCGATGTATAGTTTACAATTCCATGGTTCACGGTGCTTATGATTAGGTGCCCATGTTGCGTCGTTTAATAGTTCAATTAATAAATCTTTTTCTACTGCTTTATCTGTAAATGTACGTACAGAACGTCTTTCTTTAATCACATTTGCGATGGAAGTATATGTAGTCATATTTATCTCTCCCTTATTTTTATCTATATGTATAAGTTTATCGTTAGTATTGATATTGATTTTCAATTTCGATTATACCTTAGTTTTTTACTATTAATCAATGTTTTATGTTGGAAAACTTCTAAAAACGTCATTCCATGCTGTGAATAAAAAAACTTAACTTGTTCACAAGTATTTCACATTTTATGGAAATGATATGTGTACAGTTTTCTACATTATCCATCTAGGAGGAGTTTACATGTACAAAAAAATCGCTGTTTGTATGACTATGGCAGCATTATTATGCGGGATATCCACCTTCCCTATATCCGCTGCCACGCCAAAAGAAGTAACACTGCATCACCATAACCCAATTTCAGAAGAAGAAATGCAATCGCTAGAAAAACTCGGCTATAACAAACATGAAATTTGGAAAGCTGCTCATATTGCAAGAATTAGTAATAAAGAAATAAAAGATGTTTTAGCTTACTATAAGCAAAATAAATCTTGGGAGAAAACAGCCGAGCATTTCGGTATAGATCCAAGTAAGCTGAAAAAGCATCATATGAATAAAGAAACAAAGCAAGCACTGCTACAACAGTTAGCAACTATGCAAAAATCCACACCGGATCAGCTAAAGCAAAAAATGAAAGAATATAACATCAAATTGCGTCATCTTACTGTGTTAACAATCATCTCTCAAAAAAGCAATACTCCTCTTGATGATGTATTAAAGATGAAAAAAGATGGAATGGACATTAAACAAATTGCCGAAAAATTAAATGTAAAAAGAGAAGATATACGAGCGGAAATGATGAAATTAGTGAAGTCGATTAAGGAAAAGAAAACAAATTAATATACCAAAAAGGAAGAGATTTTCAATACTCTTCCTTTTCTTTATGAACTTTCAATTTTCAAGTATAAATTCCCGTCTTTCCCAAAAACTAACACAAGTAAATGATGTAAGTTAGGGGTGAGAAAATGTTCGGTTTATCATCTAAAAAATCAAAAAAGACTAATACAAAAACACTTTGTTCTATCCCAGAATTTATACAAACCATGAAAGAATCAAGCGATTTTGTCTCTTATAACATACTTAAAGATGAAACGTTGTGCTTGTTTTATTATAAATCTGTCGTGGAAGCACTTATTATTAAACAATTTATTTTAACTCCTATAAAAAAAGAATCGGAACAAATCCAAAACATCTCTGATTTATGTAATATCATCTCTATTGAAGACATTATTACCTCCCCTTCTATTGATGATATTCGTGAAAAATTATTAGGTGGATATATTTTAATACGCTTAAAAAACAATTCGAATCCTGATCAATATGCTTTAATTCGTGCCGAAAGTACTGTTTTAGGAAAACGATTATATAACGATACAGAAAATGAGTATAGTGTAATCGGGCCTAAAATCGGTTTCGTTGAAAACCTTGATACAAATATCCACTTATTGCGCCGAAATATCGTAACGGAGCAACTCATTTTTAAAGAAGTTACCGTCGGATCTATATCAAAAACGAAAGTAGCAGTTGCTTATATAGAAGGAATTACAAATGAACAATTTGTCAACACCGCAATTCAACGGCTAGAAGACATTGACTTTGATGTCCCATTTGATTCAACTATGATTGAGCAATTTATTAGTGATAATAGCAATTCACCTTTTCCTGTTCTATTGCCTACAGAACGATTAGATCGAGCTGTATTTGCATTAATTAACGGGGAAGTTTTAATTTTAACAGATGGCTCTCCATATGCTTTATCAGGACCAACAACGTTACTGGATTTTTTCATTTCACCAGAAGATTATTATTTACCGTGGATGATTGGATCGTTCTTTCGTATTATTCGTTTTTTCGGAGCTATATTTTCTCTTTTTTCCTCCGCTATTTATACAGCGGCTTTAACATATCATTATCAAATGATCCCTGCCGATTTACTAGGTCCTATTATTTTCTCGAGAGCTAACGTACCTTTCCCTCCTATTCTAGAAGCACTCTTTTTAGAAATTACAATTGAATTGCTCCGTGAAGCGGGAGCGCGTTTACCGACAAAAGTCGGACAAACAATCGGGATTGTTGGGGGGATTGTAATTGGCCAAGCATCCGTGGAGGCAGCTTTGACAAGTACAATTTTATTAATTGCAGTTGCTTTATCCGCTCTTGCATCTTTCACAACACCAACAGTAAAAATGTCTTCTACTATCCGGTTGTTACGCTTTCCGCTTATTCTTTTAGCCGGTGCATTCGGAGGATTAGGCCTCGCTGTCGGATTTGTATTTATTTTAGCTCATTTAATTAAATTAAAATCACTTGGATCACCTTATTTGTTACCTTTATATCCATTTCGTGGTTTAGGTACAGCAGAAGGTTTTCTTCGATTACCATTTAGTCAAACGGCACAAAGACCTTCTTTTCTTAGACCAAAATCAAAATGGCGCTACAATCCAAACAAATCGAAGCAAAAACATGATGGTGAGAATGAATGAAGAAAATTTTATTGCACCTTATTATCATTATCTTCTTCATTTTACAAACTGGCTGTACACAAACGTATATAGTGGATACGCAGCGTATTATTCATGTCGCTGGATTTGACATCACTAAAAACAAAAGATTCCAAGGAACTATTCTCTTCCCAGAGTACACACATGGTGTAAAGTCTAAACCAGAAACTCAATCAACATCTGCCCGTTCACTTGAGACAATCGCTTCACGATTAAATGCAAAATCACCTCACAATGTCGTTGTAGGTCAAATGCGTGTCGTCCTATTTGGAAAGGCTCTAGGAGAACGCGGAATGGGAGAGATTATTACTAACTTACAACGTGACCCAAATATCGGGCGCGATGTACAACTAGCAATTGTAGATGGATCAGCTGAGGAACTTTTAAATTACGGAAAAAAAAATGGATCTTTATACATTGCTGATTTACTTGAACAAAATATCCGAAATGAGAACATTCCACAAACCGCATTAGACATTTTTTTATATAATTACTACTCTTCTGTATGTGATGCCTATGTCCCTTATCTTAAAATGGACGATAATCATTCCGTCGCTGTCAAAGGACTTGCTTTTTTAAAAGGCGATAAAGTCGTTATGTATACGGACAAAAGACATTCTGTTTTAGCAAAATTACTTATTAACCCTACGAAAAATGGACGTTACGAAGCAGCGATAACAAAGGATAAACATAAAGGTATGGTTGTTATACAAAACTTAGCTGGGGAAAATAAGTATGATATAGATCAAACCGGCGACATACCAAAAGTAAAAATCAATTTAAAATTAAATGGATTAATTAAAAACTCTCCAAATTGGATTGATCTAAGAGAAAAAACAAATATCAACTATATAAAAAAACAAATTGAAAGAAATGTTGAAAAAGACTGTGAAGATTTAATAAAACAATTTCAAGAAAAGAAAATTGATCCTTTAGGAATACGAGATGAAATTAGAAGCCGTACGAGAAAATGGAATATAAAACAAATTCGAAATATGTATCAAAATGTAGCGGTGGATATAAATTTAGATCTTAATATTGTACAATCTGGAATCGGGGAATAGTGAGGTGAAATGAGCAATGAATACAATGAATAAAACAAAAACTGTCTCTCCATATTTTGCATTTATTTTATTGCATTCTCTCCAAATCGGAATAGGAATTCTCGGATATCAACGTGTAATTTTGAAAAATGCAGGTTATGATGCTTGGATTTCTCTTATTATTGCAGGTATTGCAACTCATATTGTACTGTTTTGTATGTTAAAAATGCTTGAAAAAGACGGAGATTTAATTAGCATTCATACAACAACCTTTGGAAAATGGATTGGCTCTATATTTTCTGTAATTTTCACTCTCTATTGCTTATTATTTTGCCTTACTGTTCTTCGTACATATATGGAAGTAATACAAGTTTGGATCTTTCCTACCATTAAGTTATGGAAACTTACCCTAATGTTTTTATTGGTCACTTACTACATTATAAAAGGTGGCTTCCGTTCTGTGACAGGGATATGTTTTTGGGGTATTGTTCTTCCTATGTTCGTTGTATTCTTTTTAGTCTATCCGATGAAGTATGCACATTTTCGTAATATTTTACCTATTTTTACGCATTCCCCTTTCGACATACTTGTGTCAGCAAAACAATCTGCATTAGAATTTCTCGGATTTGAAACAATTCTTATCTTCTATCCCTTTATTGAAAAAGGAAAATCTTTAAAAAGATGGGCTCACGCAGGGATTGTTTTTAGCACTCTAATTTATGTAGTTTTAGCTATTGTATCATTTATGTATTATAGTGAAGGACAATTGAATCACACTATTTGGCCTACTTTAACGATGTTAAAAATAATTAAAGTTCCTTTTATTCAACGGTTCGAATATATTATTATTTTTGTTTGGTTTTTAATAATTTTGCCGAATCTTTGTTTAACTATTTGGTCATCATGTCAAACGATGAAGCGTTCCTTTCATATTTCATTTAAATTTACACTACCATTTTTTATTTTCATCGTTTTTACAGCTTCTTTATTTTTTAAAAATCGGGAAAGTATCAACGCATTAAATACTGTACTATCTCAAGCGGGATTGTATATTGTATACGCTTATATCCCAATTTTATTTCTAGTTCATTCGCTAAGGTGGCGCTTCAAAAATCAGTCAAAAAAATCTTCAACCGATACACCGTAATCTCTGATACAATTTGATTAATACATTTGTAAAGGGGACAAGCGAATGAAAAAGTATGTATTTTCTTTACTTGCAGTACTAAGCTTAATTCTTGCTGGATGCGGAAGTACTGGTACAAATGACCAAAAATCTTCTGAATCAAAAAAAGAAGAACATGACCACGCATCGCACACTCAGCAAGCTGACATTCAAGAGAAAACAAAAGGAGTCGACACACTTCCGACCTTCCTAGATAAGCTTGATCCACAAATGAAAGATATCTACACCGTCGCTGGACAAAATGCAGAGCTATTAGATTGGATTCCATGCTATTGTGGTTGCGGCGAAAGTGTAGGACATAAAAATAATAAAAACTGCTTTATCCGTGAAATTAAAAAGAATGGTGAAGTTGTTTGGGATTCCCACGCAACGACTTGCGTCAATTGCCTAGAAATCGCAGTTGAATCTGCTTCCATGAAACAAAAAGGAAAATCAACGCTAGAAATTCGTAACTATATTGATAATAAATATAAAGAAGGCTATGGCAAACCAACACCTACGCCAATGCCAAAAGCTTAAAAAACGAGGAAACTCCTCGTTTTTTCTTTTCATTCACTTTTTTTCTTAACAAATTCTTTCAAGTGTATTTCCCCTTACTTATCACACACTATATATAACTCTCGGTAAGGAGGGTACACAGTGCAAACATATAACGACTATGATAAAGCTCTCTATTACACGTATTGCTGTAATTGGGATAAATTACTCGTTCTCATGGTTCAAACGAACGATCAATTATTTTCTAAGCGTATTGAGCATTTTTTACACGCTTATCAATACAGCAAGGAACTACCAGAAGTTGATAAACAATTGCAGCTCCTATTTCAATATATTGACCACGCATCCCAAAAGTCGCATGTAGAAGAAGTAGAACAAATTCAAATGTAAACTATAGCGCTATTCTCTTCCGGAGAATGGCGCTTTTTTAAAATGTTTATATCAATAAAAGTTTCTCCTTATAAAACTTTTATTGATAAACATATTTTTTCTTTCTTTTCCATACCACTTCATACTATAATTTAGTATGTAACTATTATAAGAGAGGTATAAAATATGGGACGAGAAAAAAAGCAAGAATATGCTTTACTTACCGCATGGGGAGCTTCTTTTATCGCTACACTAGGAAGTCTGTACTTTTCCGAAATCATGAAATTTGAGCCTTGTGTTCTTTGTTGGTATCAACGTATTTTTATGTATCCATTCGTTTTATGGCTTGGTATCGCTGTAGCAAAGAAAGATTATCGCATTGCAAGTTATTCTTTACCAATTGCAAGTATTGGTGCTTGTATTTCTTTATATCACTATGCAATTCAAAAAGTCGCAGCATTTTCAGCTGCTGGGGCAGCTTGTGGACGTGTACCATGTACGGGAGAATACATAAACTGGTTCGGCTTTGTGACAATCCCGTTTTTAGCACTTATCGGCTTTATTACAATCGCTGTTTGTAGCTTTATTGTCATCAAAAACAAATAAGGAGATGAAAGAATGAAAAAAATGCTTATATTTGGTGGTATTATTATCGCCTTGTTCGTGGCAATTTTCGCTGTAACACAAATGGAAGAAAAAAATGCTACTAGTCAAAAGATTGATAATCCTACTGAAAGTAAGACAAACGGTCCTGACTACTACACAAATAAAATTTCTCTTTCAGATCTTCAAAAGAACTTAAAAGAGAAAAAAGAAGAAACAGTATACTTTTATCAAACATCTTGCGTTCATTGCCAAAAATTATCTCCTGTCCTAGTGCCAATGGCTAAAGACTTAAACGTTGATATGAAAGTTATGGATATTGAAAAATTAGATGCTCCTTGGGATGAATATAAAATTCAAGGTACACCAACAATCATTCATTTTAAAGATGGCAAAGAAGTGAGCCGTATTAGCGGTGAACAGCCGAAAGACAAATTAAAAGAATGGCTTGAGCAAACGAAAAAGTAACGAGAAAAGGAAACTCCTTCTACACATGAAATGGGCGTAAAATCCCACACTAATGTATAAGGAGGGGGTTTTATGCCAGAAGTAAGATGTTCTGTTTCCAACTGTTCTTTTTGGGGACAAGGTAACTTTTGTCAAGCAAGTGCGATCATCGTTCAGCCTGATGCAGATGAAACTGGTCAAACTGAAAATGATTCATATACAGCTGCCGTTTTAACAAACGAAACGCTAGAAAGTTCTGTAGCAACGAGTGTAGAGACTTGTTGTCATACATTTAAGCCTAGATATTAACAATTATTCCACCTCATATACGTGAGGTGGTTTTTTCTTTCTCTCTTCTTGTTTACGTCATCTCTAATTCTCCCTATAATAAAGTTAACATTTTTATGAATACGAAGGTGAAATACTATGGCTAAAACAATTGCAGATATCGCCAAATTGGCTGGAGTTGCAAAAAGCACAGTCTCTCGTTACTTAAACGGCGGATATGTAAGTGATAAAACAAAACTTAAAATCGAAGGTATTATTCAGGAAACAAATTTCTCTCCCAATACATTTGCTCAAAGTTTAAAAGCAAAAACAACAAATTTAATTGGTGTCATCATCCCCCGATTAGACTCCTTCGCTACAATGAAAACACTTATCGGGATCGATAAAACATTACAGGAAAATAACTATCAAATGCTTGTAGCAAATGCAAATCAAACAACCGGAACTGAAATACAAGCAATTGAAAACTTTATAAAACAAAAGGTAGCTGGCATTATTTTATTAACAAAAACATTAACGAATGAACATCAAAAAATTATGGCTAATTCAAACATCCCTATTTTATTCGTCGGGCAAGAATATAAAGATCAATATTGCCTCGTTCACGATGATTATGATGCAGCTTATGAGTTAGGGGCATACGTTTTATCGCAAGGCCATCGACATATTGCCTATTTAGGGATAGAAAAAGATGATATTTCTGTTGGAATAAATCGAAAAAATGGTTTTCAAAAAGCAATTGAAAATTTAGAACCGACTTGCAACGTTTCATATTACGAAACAACTTTCCGCATAGAAGATGCCATGAAACAAGTACAACATATTTTAGATAATAATCGCCCAACTCTTATCGTATGTGCTACAGATAACATCGCTCTTGGCGCAATGAAAGTCATTCACTCCCACTCTCTTTCTGTACCAGGTGATATTTCTGTAACAGGATTCGGTGGATATGATATTTCAGAAATGGTACACCCTAGTTTAACGACAATTGCGTTTGACTATGAGTATGCTGGAAAGCTTGCTGCCACTTCTCTTTCACAGCTTGTTGAAAACAAAACTATACCAAAAATATTACACTCTCGTTATACATTAAAAATCCAAGAAAGCGTTGACAAAATATAAAGGCGCTCTATAATAAAATTAAAACCGGTTCCACATTTTAAAAACAGGATTTTCAACATCATTTCCCTGTTTTTTATTTTAACCTTTTGCGGAACCGGTTCCACAAAAGAAAATTTATAGTAAGGGGGAATTTTTATGGATATGAAACAAATTGCAACTCAAGTAATACAGAATATTGGTGGAAAGGAAAACATTGTTCGTGCCACACATTGCGCGACTCGCCTTCGTCTTATATTAAAGGATGATACGAAAATAAACGCTGCAGAAATCGAAAACATCGATGGAGTAAAAGGTGCTTTTGCAACGACCGAGCAATATCAAATTATTTTTGGAACTGGCATAGTAAACAAAGTATATGATGAATTCTCAAAACTAATTGGAATAGCCGAACTAGATTCTACAACATCAAACGATATACCTAAGAAAAAAATGAATCCTATCGCCCGCCTAGCAAAGACACTATCTAATATTTTTGTTCCAATTATTCCAGCTATCGTCGCAAGCGGTTTACTTATGGGTCTACTCGGAATGTTGAAAGCGTTTAAATTAGTTCCCGGAGATCACTCACTTATCCAATTACTTGATATGTTCTCAAGTGCAGCTTTCATCATTTTACCTATTTTAATTGGAGTTAGTGCCGCTAAAGAATTTGGTGGAAACATTTTCTTAGGTGCAGTTGTTGGTGGTATATTAACTCACCCAAACTTAACAAATCCTTGGACTCTTTCAAATGCAAAACCCACTGTTTTACATTTCCTTGGTATGGATATTGATATGATTGGCTATCAAGGTACTGTTTTACCTATTTTATTATGTGTATATGTTATGAGTACAATTGAAAAAGAACTTCGAAAACGTGTTCCGAACTCTTTAGATTTATTAGTTACACCATTCTTAACAATTATTATAACTGGCTTTTTATCACTTATTATTATCGGACCAATTGGATATAAAATCGGTGACGGCATTACGTACCTTTTAAATACAATTTATCAATTTGCAGGACCAGTAGCTGGACTTATATTCGGTGGATTGTATTCAACAATCGTTCTTACTGGCTTACATCATAGCTTCCACGCTATTGAAGCGGGCTTACTCGCAAATAAAGATATCGGTGTCAATTTCTTACTCCCTATTTGGTCAATGGCGAACGTTGCACAGGGCGGTGCTACTTTAGCTGTCTATTTCAAAACAAAAAACAAAAAAACGAAAGAAATTGCAATTCCAGCAGCAGCTTCAGCATTTTTAGGAATTACAGAACCAGCTATCTTTGGTGTCAATTTAAAACTTGGTAAACCATTTATTGCAGCAGCTATTGGCGGCGCAATTGGAGGCGCTTACGTTGTTTGGATGCAAGTAGCGGCTAATGCATACGGTTTAACAGGTATTCCGATGCTTACAATTGTTGCACCTCTTGGCATGATGAACATGATTCACTATATAATTGGTTTCGCCATTGCAGTTATCACTGCTTTTGTTGCCACATTCATTTTATATAAAGAAAGTAAATAATAACGGGGTGAAAACCTATGTCAAAATATAAAACAATACTGCAATCTAATAAAGACGAATTACATTCTTTATATGAAATTGCAAACCAAGATTCATGGAAACCAATTTATCATATCCACCCACCATTTGGATTAATGAATGATCCTAACGGTGTATCATACTACAATGATGAATATCACGTTTTTTATCAGTGGTATCCATTTGGTCCCATTCATGGAATGAAGCATTGGGGGCATGTGAGGTCAAAAGACCTTATTAACTGGGAGCGTATGCCTGTAGCCATCATCCCTACTGAAAGCTATGAATCACACGGTGCATATTCTGGTAGTGCTATCGTAAAAGATGGCCTTCTTCATCTACTTTATACAGGGAATATAAAAAAGCCTGATGATTCCCGTGATGCAAAACAATGTATGGCAACAATGGATTCACAATATACGATGACGAAATATAGTAATAATCCTGTTATTGATATAATTCCTGACGGATATACAAAACATGTACGTGATCCAAAAGTCTGGAAACATAATGATATGTACTATATGTTACTCGGTGCCCAACGTGAAAATAAAACAGGAACTCTATTACTATACAAATCACAAGACCTATACAATTGGCATTTCCAAGGCGAAATTACAACAAACTTAAAAGAATTCGGATTTATGTGGGAATGCCCCGATTACTTCCAATTATCAGGGAAAGATGTACTTCTCTTTTCACCGCAAGGAATTGAAAAAGACGGAGAAAACTTTCACAATGTATACAATGTCGTTTATGCTATAGGCCATTTCGATATTAAAAATTTATATTTCCATGTTGATTCCTATTACGAAGCTGATAAAGGATTCGATTTTTATGCCCCTCAAACTTTAGAAGACTCTACTAGTCGTCGCCTATTGTTTGCTTGGGCAGGATCAAGTGAAATCACATATCCTTCTGATGATTATATGTGGGCTCATTGCCTAACACTTCCACGTGAATTAACATTAGAAGATAACATCTTAAAACAAAAACCAGTTTCAGAATTAACAAAACTACGAACAACAAAAAAAGACATTTCAGGAGATATAACAGCTGGATTAAATGTATTATCAACGCTTGATGATGAAGACTCCTATGAATTAATTGTTACACTTAAAACAGAAGATGCAAAGCGTTTTGGTCTTTCTCTCTTCCACAATGAGGAGGAATGTTTCCCCATTACATTTAATCGGGAACAAGGTACTATTTCTATAGACAGGGGCAACTTCTACCATCAATTTGGCGGAGAATATGGATTTGAACGCTGTAAAAAAATCGATATTCAAGATACGATAGAACTACAAATATTTGTAGATAAAAGCATCGTGGAAATTTTCTTATACGATGGTTCAACAGTCTTTACGTCCCGAGTTTTTCCTCGAAAAGACATGAAACATCATATCGCAATCTTTTCAGATGCAAAACTAAACTTTACCATCACACAATATAAGCTGAAAAGAGGGATTGTATGAGAAATGTCTTTTGTATAGGTGAACTATTAATTGATTTTGTGTGCCGAAATACTAATGTTTCTTTAGTAAACGGTTCAGATTTCGAAAAAAAAGCTGGTGGAGCACCCGCTAACGTTGCTGCTGCGATTACAAAATTAGGTGGACACGCTACATTTATGGGGCAAGTAGGAAACGACCCATTTGGTGAGTTTCTTGAACAAACTTTACAGCGTGCGAAAGTCGATACATCCATGCTCATAAAAGATAAACAAACAACACTTGCATTCGTATCCATCGATCAAGATGGCGAACGTGATTTTACTTTTATGCGTGGTGCAGATGGTGAATATCAATTCAATAGCATTGATTTATCAAAAATACAAACGAATGATTTAATACATTTCGGTTCAGCGACAGCTTTACTATCAAGCCCATTAAAAGAAACGTATTTTCAGTTGTTACAATATGCGAAAGATAAAGGGCATTTTATTTCTTTTGATCCAAATTATCGAAGTGCACTCATTACAAATACAGAACAATTCTCTCAAGATTGTCTAACCTTTATAAAACATGCACACTTCGTAAAAGTAAGTCAAGAGGAAGCTACTATGCTCTCTAAAGAGAGTGATTTACAACAAGCTGCACTCAAATTATTAAATTATGGCGCAAAAGTAGTAGCTATTACACTTGGAAAAGACGGTACCCTTCTTGCGACAAATGAAGGTCAAACTATTGTCTCTTCTATTTCCATTCAACAAGTCGATACAACTGGTGCTGGTGACGCTTTCGTTGGAGCAATGTTATATCAGATTGCCCAAAGTGAACATACACTTTCGTATCATTTCAAAGACTTAACAGCATTTATCTCCTTTGCAAATAAAGTAGGCGCTATCACATGTACAAATTACGGTGCAATTGCCTCTCTTCCATCATTAACAGATATAAAAGCATACGATTAATCGTATGCTTTTTTTACATTCCTCTCCAAAAATCATGCATAATAAAAAAGTACAAAATAACGAGAACGGCCGTCCCGCATAGGGTAATGCGCCGATATATACTCTTCTCTCCTTCCCTCGCTTTCACAAACGCCCAAATAAATCCGAAGAATAATATTAAATCAACATATGGAACATAAAAAGAAAAGACGAGAAACGCATATAAATACACGATAAATAAACAGGTCGTTACTAAGAAAACTTTAAACGCAAATTCACTTTTCATAATATAACCGCCCCCTATCTGTACTGTATTATATTCAGCAAAATACAATAGTTGCAGTTAAACTCCAAGTATAAATAAGCTACCGTCTATAATACGGTAGCCATTACGGAACATTGTATTTCCGTTTATATATATTACTTAAAATCGAAGAAGGAATTTGCTCGTAACGAACTTTCTCTCCTGTTTCATCTATAATATACGAATTGTTTCCTATATAATATATTCCATCTTTTCGTTTTGAGTACACTGAATATCTTTCATTTGGCAATACCGTTTTCACTTTCGTTAACTGTCCATTTGGTTCTTGCCAATATATATCCGCGCGGTCTACTAACGTAAGTACTCCAATTTGTTCTTTTTCTATTTTTCGACCATTCCAGCTCACAACGCGATAACCAAGTTTATTCGCTTCATATTCGGGGCTCGTATGAAAACGAGAAATGATTACTTTTGTTTGTAATTGTACTCGGTCATATAACCATTGTATATCCCTGTCATGCATACGAATACAGCCATTTGATTCCCTACTTCCAATCGTCCATTCCCGGTTCGTCCCGTGAATTGCATATTCATTCTTATCTAGTCCAAGCCACCTCGTACCAAGAGGGTTATTCGGTGCACCCCCAGGTATTTTTTTTCGATGGTATTCTTTATTTTTAAATTTAGTTATAATACAAAAATTACCTTCAGGCGTAGGTGTACGATCTCTTCCAGTCGTTACTGGAAATGTTTTTGTGTAATTTCCATTTTCAAAAAAAGACAACTGGTTCGTCGTAAGATTTACTAATATTAAATGATCTGTATTAGCAAAAGCACTAACCGGTAGGATGAAAAATAATAGTATGATGAAACATAACTTTTTCAGCTATATCCCCCCTAGCGCTCCCTATAATAAGTGGAATTAACATTACTTTGCTCTTATAAATGAAAACTATCCATTTACAATAACGCCCCCATTTACATGTATCATTTGCCCAGTAACATAGGATGAATCACCAGATGCCAAGTATACGTATGCCGGCGCTAATTCATATGGTTGACCAGGTCTTTGCATCGGAACATTGCTCCCAAACTGAGAGACTTTCTTCTCATCAAAGCTCGATGGAATAAGCGGTGTCCAAATCGGGCCTGGTGCAACACCATTTACACGAATCCCTTTTTGCACTAACGATTGAGAAAGTGATCTTGTAAAAGCTACGATTGCTCCTTTCGTTGCGGAATAATCAATTAACGTTTCATTTCCTTCATATGCAACGATAGATGCCGTATTTATAATGACATCCCCTTTCTTCAAATGAGAAAGAGCTGCTTTCGTAACGTGAAAATAAGAAAAAATATTAATACGAAATGTTTTTTCTAGCTGTTCTGCTGTAATATACTCTAGCCCTTGCTGCGGATATTGCTGCGCGACATTATTTACTAAAATATTTAAACTACCTAACTGCCGGGCGGTCTCTTCCACAATATCTTTACAATGCTGTTCATTACTCAAATCCCCCGGCAACAATACACACTTTACACCTTCTTTTTCAACACGTTGTTTCGTCTCATTTGCATCTTCTTCCTCATCTAAATAAGCAATCGCAACATTTGCTCCCTCTTTTGCAAAAGCGATGGAAACTGCTCGTCCAATTCCGCTATCTCCTCCCGTAATTAACACATTCTTCCCTTTTAACTTTTCACTTCCTTTATAGTTTGCATCTTCAAACTGCGGAAGGGGGCTCATTAATGATTCAATACCAGGCTGCTTATTTTGATGTTGCGCAGGCATTGTTATAAAGTTTTTTTGCTGTGGCATAGCTGCTTTCAACTCCTTTTCCTTAGCATGTGCACAATAAAAAGCTGAAATTCACACATCGGTTTACGATTAATATTCGAATTTAAGACACAAAATATGAATTGTTATAAACTTTTTATGCAAAACTATTGCAAAATAGATAAAAAACGAATATTATATATAACTGTTGTGAAAATTATTCGTAAACAGAAAGGATGTTTATATGTTTAACCTTTCAAAACATAGAACTTCTATTAAAACTGAAATTATGGCAGGTATTATTACCTTCTTAACAATGGCATATATCATTGTCGTAAACCCTGTTATCCTTGGAGATGCAGGTGTTCCATTTGAACAAGCATTTACAGCAACAATTATTGCTGCTGTTGTCGGAACATTATTTATGGCAATCTTTACAAACTTACCAATCGCAATCGCGCCAGGTATGGGATTAAATGCTTACTTCTCTTACTCTGTTGTAAAAGCGCATGAAGGCATGACTTTCGCAATTGCATTCTCTGCTGTATTCGTAGCAGGTATGATTTTAATTTTGCTATCATTTACATCTTTCCGTACAAAATTAATGGAAGCAATTCCTGAAAACTTAAAACATGCAACTACTGCTGGTATCGGGCTATTTATCGCCTTTATCGGTTTACGTTTAACAGGTATCGTTACAAAAAATGATGCAAACTTAGTTGGACTTGGTGATCTTCACTCTGCTCCAGTACTACTAGCATTAGCTGGACTTGGAATTACAATTGTCCTTATGTCTTTAAATGTAAATGGCGCACTATTTATCGGAATGCTATTAACTGGTATTATCGCTTTCTTCACGGGACAATTATCATTCTCAAACGGTGTTACATCAATGCCTGGTTTACCAGAAGGAATTATCGTTTCAAATCCAATTACTGCTGTATCTGACGTAATTAACTACGGATTATACGGCGTTGTATTCTCATTCTTCCTTGTTACACTATTCGATACAACAGGTACATTACTTGGCGTTGCACAACAAGGTGGATTTATGAAAGACGGAAAGCTTCCAAAAGCAGGACGAGCTCTTCTATCTGACTCATTCTCAGCAACTATTGGTTCTATGTTCGGAACGACACCATCAACAGCTTACATTGAATCATCTGCTGGTGTTGCAGCTGGTGGTCGTACTGGTTTAACAACTGTTACAGTAGCGGTTCTATTCGCACTAGCAGCATTCTTCGGACCATTAGTAAGTGCCGTTTCTGGTGTATCAGCTATTACTGCTCCATCATTAATTATCGTTGGTAGTCTTATGATGGGTTCAGTTCGCCACATCGATTGGGACGCATTTGATGAAGCATTCCCAGCATTTTTAGTAATCTTAAGCATGCCACTTACATCAAGTATCGCAACAGGTATCGCACTTGGATTTATTTCATACCCACTTATGAAAGTGGCAAAAGGTAAATTCCGTGCTGTTCACCCACTTGTATATGTATTTGGAATTTTGTTTGCTTATCAATTGATATTCTTACCACATTAAAAAAGTAGAGCATCGAAATCCGATGCTCTACTTTTCTTTTATAACAATCATTCAAACTATAAAGGCACCTCCAAAATATGAAGGAGCTTATAACCTTTTAATACTTCTCTTCTACCTGTAATTCTTTACTATACTTTTGAATGAACACTGATGAAATAACCATTACTATGCCCACACTAAAACCAATAAGTTGATCTAATAACATTTCATCATGAATAAACCAGCGAAGTAAAAATACACCCCCAAAAATAAGCATCATGATAAATCCAGTATGTCTAAGCCCTTTATATACATTTTCCATATGTATCACCTCTCCACATACTTTTATCCATATTATACCATAATCTAAAAACGTGTATAACCAACATTCGGTATTGAAACCAATAATAAAAAGACTGCAGAGAACTCCATCTCCACAGCCTAATATTTATTTTTGCAAAAACGCCTGCAAATCTGCAAACTGTCTCTTTGCATCTTCATAGCCTTGCTCATATAGATTTTGTAGTTTTTCTGTATCTTTTTCCATACGATCTACTTGAAGCGGTACTTCTGGACGAATAACAAATAAATTCCCAGCTTGTTCTTCTTTTTCAATATAGTGAAGTGTTTCATTATACACTTCATAACGATTTAGCATCGTGTTCACAAGGTTCGGATATTTTTTATAAGCTTTCGCAGCAATCCACCCAAATCTTGATTTTTTCTTTGCGTAACCATGATTTCTCGTTAAAATTACGACTGATTTTTTAAATCCATCTTCCTGTGCTTTACGAACTGGAATTGGATCAGAAATCCCGCCATCTAACAGTTGCTTACCACGATAATTTACTACTGGTGCAATGAAAGGCAATGAACTAGACGCTTGTAATAAATTTAGTGCATCATCATTCGTTCCTTCTTTTTCAAAATAAACAGACTGTCCTGTTTCACAATCCGTCGTTCCTACAAGGAAACGTTCTGGGCTATTAAAGTATGTTTCAAAATCAAACGGCACATGCTTTTCTGGAATTTCATGAAAAATGAAATCCATATCAAATAGCTGACGTTTTCTCCATAAATTTTTATACGATAAATATTTCGGATGTGATGCATACTCAATATTGACCGTTTTATTTCTATTTCTTTGTCTGGAAAGATACGACGCTGCATGACAAGCACCAGCTGATACACCGATTACATATGGAAAATATAAATCTTGTTCCATAAAGTATTCTAATATCCCGCCCGTGTATACACCACGCATACCGCCGCCTTCTAATACTAACCCCGTATTTTCAAGCATGTTACTCTCTCCTCTATATATATTGACTCTTTAATTATTCACCATGTTAAGTATCTTTTTCTATTATATATGAGTTCTTTCAGAAATTATATTTAAAAGCCTTGAGAAAAAGGAGTTTTTTCTTCCAATTATATTTCCAAATGACCGGAGACATCCTTTATAAACCTTTGAATAAAGTCTTGCTCTTCTTTCGTATATCCATCTAAAAGTAACAACCACTTTTCTTCAGCTTGCTTATGCAATTTTTCATGAGCTTTATATATTTCATTCCCACTCTCCGTTAAGCTGAAGAAGATTTCTTTTTGATTATCTAACATTTGCATCTTCTCAACGAATTGCTTTTGAAACAACTTTGTACAAATTTTAGAGATTGCTCCCTTCGTCATGCCCATTTCTGTCGTAATTGCCGTTACATTCATCAAACCATTTTTTCCGATACATTCGATTACATGTAACTCAGATAAAGACATACTACTTACGCCTGTCTCACGAAGAAACTTCTCATTTTGTCGTTTTAAATGTTCTTCTTTTTTATGCAAAAGTGTACGAATGTCCGAAAGTATTTCCATTTGCTTCATTGCATGCTTCAATCCGTTCGCCTCCTAAGTTTCCAAAGAAACAATTTAACTATATACCATTTTAAAACCATTTTTTCATCTTTACAAGTAAGAAAATCATGTTAAAATAAATTTGGTTTCCTAGGAAACCAAATCACAAGGAGGTTAACATGATGAAAAACTCTAAACTAACTTTTATTTTATATGTTGTCTGTATTAGTGCCTTATTCGGTTCCTTCACGCAAAATATTTACACACCTATCTTACCGATGATTCAAAATTCTTTTCACACTTCTCTTTATCTTGTAAATATAACCGTTTCACTTTTCACATTCGTTCTTGCAATTATGCAGCTCGTATATGGACCTTTAATTGATACAAAAGGAAGAAAATCTGTCCTTATTCCTAGTTTAGTCATTAGTACAATTGGTTCAATCGGATGTGCTTTTTCGGCAAACATTTATTTATTTCTCTTTTTTAGAGCTGTTCAAGCTATAGGAATAGCGGCTATACCTGTAGTTTCAGCAACGATTATCGGCGATTTATTTGAAGGAAAAGAGCGCGGAGAAGCGATGAGCCTATACCAAATGTTACTTGCCCTCGCACCTGCAATGGCTCCTCTCATAGGCGGTTATCTTGGCAGTATACATGGTCACTTATCTGTATTTCTCTTTTTATCTACACTTGGCATTATCTTATTAATTATAAACATTTCACTACTCCCAGAAACAAAGCCAAATATAATTAAACAAGCTAAAGCACAAAAGAATTACTCTCTTATCTTAAAAAATAAAACTGGATTTTCTATTACTCTTATTGGCTTCATTCAATTTTGTATTTACTTTTGCTTTCTCGTTTTTTTACCGAGTATTTTAACAAATTCATTTCATTTAACTGTAAATAAAATTGGTCTTATGTTTGTACCAATGTCTCTTTCTATCATGCTAGGAAGTTTTTGCTACAAATTTTTGCAAAAACGCCTCACAACAAAGCAAGCTTTATTTATTACGAGTTTCTTCAATATTATATGTGTCGTTTTATTCTCTTTCATATATAACATCAATATCCCATTCATCATTATCGTTACATCTTTGTACGGTTTTAGTATGGGACTTTCTATGCCAACTCACACCACTTTATTAACAGAAGAATTCGTACAAGAACGCGCAACAGCTATCGGTATGTACAACTTCATCCGCTATCTTGGTATGGGCACAGGGCCACTTATAGGTGGATTTCTTTTATTTAACCAAAATTACTTTTGGATTTTCTTCCTAGGCGCAATTATGTTTTTACTTGTAATCTTATATACAATGAAAATGCTAAGCCTTCATGCTGTACAAAAATTAAAATAGAGCCCCAAAAATGTCGGCTCTATTTTACCCTCTTTGATCCGCAACAATATGAATATCAATATACTTTGTTTGTCTCATAATTTCATTTACAATAGAACCTTTTCGAATTTCTTCCCACCGCGTTCTCGCTGATTGCCCAAGTAAAATTTGTGTTACTTGCAATCTTTTCGCGACTTCAATAATAACATCCGCTGGCTTTCTTCCCTTTGCTTCTTCTAATACAAAACTTGCATCAAATTGATTCGTGAGCGCCTTCCACTCTTCAATCGTCTGCTTTTTTCCAGCTGAAATAGAATCTATATTTTCCCTCTCAACGTTTAATACGTACAATTCAGCATTTAACCGATCAGCCATGCGCCATCCCCGTCGTATTAATTTCTCCGCTGTTGAACTGTATTGTACACAAACAAGAATTTTTTCTTTTACGCCAATCGGTTCTATTACTGTTTGGCTAATTTTCTCGTCCATATCATCCGCAACTTCTCGAAGTGATAATTCCCTAAGTGCTCCTAAATTATTAAGTGTAAAGAAGTTTTGTAAGCTTTGCTGAATTTTTTCTTCTTTATATATCTTTCCGTCTATTAGTCTCTTCCTTAATACCTCGGGCGTTGCATCAACGAGCTGAATTTCATTTGCTTTTTGTAAAATAAAATCTGGAATTCGTTCTCTTACTTTTACATTCGTAATTTGAGCTACAATATCATGAACACTTTCTAAATGTTGAATATTAAAAGCTGATAATACCGATATACCAGCCTCTAACAATTCCTGCACATCCATATAACGTTTCTTATGTTTAGAACCAGGAACATTACTATGCGCAAGTTCATCCACTACAACTACTTGCGGCGCGCGTTTTTTTATTCCTTCCACATCAAGCTCATAAAATACCTTTCCTTTATACTGTATTTCTTTCAAAGGAACTTTTTCTAAATCAGCAATTGCTTCTTCCGTCTCTTTTCTTCCATGCGTTTCAATTAAACCAATTACAATATCAATTCCATCTTTTTTCATTTCCCTTGCATCAAAGAGCATTTTATAACTTTTTCCTACGCCTGGAGCTGCTCCTACATATAGCTTTAACTTTCCGCGATTTTGCTGACGAATATATTCTAAATATTCCTCTGGCGTTCGCCTTTGAAACTTCGGTTCATAATCATCTGCATACAAAATAAACACTACCTTTCATTCGAAACAACGCTACCTCAATCCGTTAGATTGAGGTAGCACTGTTACTATTTCATTAATTTCTGTAATGCCAAATTTAGCTTTAAGACGTTTACGCGGGTCTCTCCAAATAAACCAAGTGCAGCACCTTCTGTTTGATCTTTAATCAATTGATTAAGTTTTTCTTTCGGAATATTCGTTAATTTCGAGATGCGATCCACCTGCACCGAGGCCGCCTTTGGACTAATATCAGGATCAAGCCCTGAACCTGAATTTGTCACTAAATCTATTGGTATTTCTGTAACCGGAACAGCTGGATTTTTTTCCTTCCAGTCCGCAATACTTTTCTCTACTCGCTTTGCTAAATCTGGATTAGATGGTGCATAGTTATTTGAACCAGATGCTTCAGCCTTATATTCAATACTAGAAACACGCCCTTGAAAATAACGTGGATCCGTGAAGTTTTGACCAATTAATTTAGAACCAATCACTTCATTTTTATCATTATATATTAGACTTCCATCCGCGTTATCCTTCATTACTGCTTGTGCAATACCAGTAACAATAAGTGGGTATACAAGTCCACACAACACTAGAAATGTAAAAGTAATACGGATAATTGGTGATAGTATACTTTGTTTCTTCTCCATCTTTTTCCCCTCTTCCTTATATAAACAAGCCGACAATCATATCAATTACCTTAATTCCAATGAACGGAACGATAACTCCGCCAAGCCCATAAATAAGTAAGTTTCGGCTAAGCAATGCATTAGAACTCATCGGTTTATATGCAATACCTTTCATCGCTAACGGAATGAGTAATGGAATAATAACAGCGTTAAATATTAATGCTGATAAAATTGCTGACAGTGGTGATGTTAGTTTCATAATGTTTAATGCTTCCATTTGCGGAATCGCAAGTGTAAACATTGCTGGAATGATTGCAAAATATTTCGCTATATCATTCGCAATACTAAACGTCGTTAAAGCACCTCGCGTCATTAACAATTGCTTACCGATTCCTACAACCTCAATAATTTTCGTTGGATTTGAGTCTAGATCAATCATGTTCGCCGCTTCTTTCGCTGCTGTCGTACCACTGTTCATCGCTAATCCAACGTCCGCCTGTGCTAATGCTGGAGCATCATTTGTACCATCACCTGTCATCGCTACAAGTTTCCCTTTATCTTGCTCTGCTTTAATAACAGCAATTTTATCTTCCGGTTTACACTCGGCAACGAATTCATCTACTCCAGCTTCTTTTGCAATCGTTGCTGCTGTTAACGGATTATCACCTGTACACATAACCGTTTTAATCCCCATTTGGCGCAACTGTTCAAAACGATCACGCATACCCGGTTTTACTGTATCCTTTAAATAAATTAAGCCATAAATACGATTATCTACTGCAACTACAAGTGGTGTTCCGCCCTCTTTTGAAATTAAGTCAGCTTTTTGATTTACATCTTTCGGAATTGTTCCGCCTTGTGACTCAACCCATTCAATAACGGCACCTACAGCACCTTTTCTCACTTTCGTTCCGTCTTGTAAATCAACACCACTCATTCTCGTTTCTGCTTTAAACGGAACAAACTCACCTTGTTCTGCAAGTTCTCTATTATATGATATAGATTTTCCCTGCACATACTCGATAACAGATCGACCTTCTGGTGTTTCATCTAAAACAGAACTAATAGCGGCCCACTTTCCAACTTGCTCAATCGTTTCATTTCCTACAGGTAATAATGTATGAGCCATTCGGTTCCCAAAAGTAATTGTACCTGTTTTATCTAAAATAATTGTATTAATATCGCCAGCAGCTTCTACTGCTTTCCCTGACATCGCTAACACGTTAAATTTTGTTACCCGGTCCATCCCAGCAATACCAATCGCTGATAGCAAACCACCAATTGTCGTTGGAATTAAACATACTAACAACGCTACAAGTACAGCAGTATCAATTTGAAAACCTAAATAATTTGTAAAAATCGGCAACGTCACAACGACGATCAAGAAAATAAGAGTTAAGCTCGTTAATACTGTATTTAAAGCAATCTCATTCGGCGTTTTTTGACGAGCAGCTCCTTCTACTAAAGAAATCATTTTATCGATAAATGATTCACCAGGATTACTCGTAATGACAATTGTAATTTCATCACTTACGACCATCGTTCCACCTGTTACGGAACAAAAATCACCGCCTGCTTCTTTTATAACAGGAGCTGATTCACCTGTAATTGCAGATTCATCTACAGATGCTAATCCTTTGATTACTTCGCCATCACTTGGAATCATTTCTCCTTGTTTTACGATAACAACATCACCTTTTCTAAGATCAGTTGCTGAAACTTGGACAATGTCTCCATTTTCTTTTACTACATTTGCAAACACATCTTTCTTCGACTGCTTTAAAGAATCGGCTTGCGCTTTACCACGACCTTCTGCTAATGCTTCTGCAAAATTCGCAAATAAAACTGTAAATAATAGAATGAGAGAAACTGTTATATTAAACCATCCTGGTATACTACTAGAACTGCTTGGAAGAAAAGATAAAATGAACGTAATGATAAATCCAATTTCCACAACGAACATAATCGGATTCTTTATCATGACCTTCGGATTCAATTTCGCAACGGATTGCTTCATCGCATGTGTTACGATATCACGATCCATCGTTTTCGCTTGTCTAACTTCATCTTCTACAGCATGTATTTGGGACTCATTTAATTGTTTTTCTTTTACTACTACCGGTCTCATCATTTACCCTCCATTACTTCAATGTAAGAAATTCTGCAATTGGACCGAGTACTAACATTGGGAAGAATGTTAATGCACCGACAATTACAATTGTTCCGATGAAGATGCCACCAAATAAACTATTATCTGTACGGAACGTTCCGACTGTTTCTGGCACTACCGTTTTTTCTTTCAATGAAGCTGCCACAGCTAGCATCGTAATTAAACTGAAGTAACGTCCTAAAAACATAACTAAACCAGTCGTAATATTCCAAAACGGTGTATTATCTCCTAATCCTTCAAATCCAGATCCGTTATTCGCAGCTGACGATGTATATTCATATACCACTTGCGTCAAACCGTGGAAACCGGAATGAGAAATAGCATCCGTCCCTAAATTTGTTGAAAGAGCTAATGCCGAAAATCCTAAAATGAGCAATGGATGAAATAAAATCGTGACCGCGATTAATTTCATTTCCTTACCTTCAATCTTTTTACCTAAAAACTCTGGTGTCCGTCCAACCATTAACCCAGATATAAACACCGCGATAATTGCATACATAATAATGTTTACAAAACCTGCTCCAACGCCGCCATACACAGTATTTAACATCATATTTACAAGCGGAACTAAACCGCCAATTGGTGTTAACGTATCATGCATCGTATTAACAGCGCCTGTTTCAGCAGCTGTCGTTACCGTTGCGTATAGTGAAGAAAATACTGTTCCAAATCGTACTTCTTTCCCTTCTGTACTTCCTTGTACATGTTCGATACCCATTCCATTTAATGCCGGATTCCCATTTAGTTCAGATGTCGTAATCGTTATAAATCCTAGTAAAAACACCATAAAAAGTGATACGAAAAGGATGCGACCTTGTTTTTTATTTCCTACCATTCGTCCGTACGTAAATGGAAGTGCTGTTGGTAATAACATCATAAGCATCATTTGCAAAATATTACTCATTTGTCCTGGATTTTCAAAAGGATGCGTAGAGTTCGCTCCGAAAAATCCACCGCCGTTATTTCCAAGTTCCTTTATGGAAACGAATGATGCAACAGGTCCACGTAATATACTTTGCTTTGCCCCATCAATCGTTTGTGCTGTAACCGCCCCATCTAACGTTTGCGGTACGCCAAGTGCGACAAAAACTAGTGCCGCAATAAATGCGATAGGAAGAAACACTCTCGTTAACGCTCTCGTAAAATCAACGAAAAAGTTACCAAGTTCTTTTCCAGCAAGTCCTCTTATAAAAGCCATAACGAGCGCTAATGTCGTTGCTGGTGCCGCAAACATTAAAAATGTAATCCCGATTAATTGTGATAAATAGGATAAACCATTTTCACCGCTATAATGCTGTAAATTTGTATCAGCCATAAAACTAATCGCTGTATTAAAAGCGAGCGTAGGCTCCATCCCTTCAATATGCGCTGGATTTAGCGGCAGCACACCTTGTAATCTGAAAATGAAATATACAACAACAATCATAAATCCGTTGAGTAAAACTAATGATAATGCGTACTGTTTCCACGTTTGATTGTATTCTTTTACACCCGTAATTTTAAAAATAAGTTTTTCAAAAGGCCCAAATACTTTATCTAGCGTTTTGCTACCTTGAAAAGCTTTTTCTAAATAAACCCCCGTTGGCTTTGCTACTAAAATAAACAAGAGCATTGTAATAATGACTGCAACCCAAATCATAATGAATGATTCCCCCTAATTAAAACTTCTCTGGATTTAATAATGCATACACTAAATACACTGTAATTGCTGCGACAATAACCGATAAGACAATCATCATGATTGCTTTCCTTCTTTCACAACTTTATCTGACCAACTTGCAAGACTTGCCATTGATGCAACTAATAAAATAAAAATCCCGACCATTACAACATCTAACATAGCTATCCCTCACTTTATTTTTGTTAAAATTTACCATTTAAATATTAAAAAAGAACACTGAGCTCTACTCAGTGTTCAAAAAATGAACAACAAAAAGTAAACCTCCTCTCTAAACGCTTACGAGGTTAGCTGTCGGATTCGGGCCTAAAGAGTAGCCCTACTTTCAAAACTGAAAGATTCACCCCAAGTGACGATGCACAAAATTGGTTCCCCCGCTCCATTTCTGGAACTCAGCGATTTTAGGTTTTTTTGGAAATTTTATGAATGATTTATGAGAGTAAATATACTCCTCTATATTTCACTTGTAAAGGAGTAAATTACTGAAAATAATAATATTTACATTCATTTAAACGCTTACATTGAAGATTATTACTATTATTTCATCTCTTTTCTTTATTTCTCTTCTCTTTTCTTAAAAATGACCTTTTAAATATGAAATAAAAAGAGCGAATGACATGAAGTGCATAGCTTGTTGCACTCAGCATTCGCTCTTTTTTATTCAACCTTTATTCTCCTCGTAAAAATGCACGTAAATTTCTCCCGCGAATATAAACTTGTGTCAATTCTGCATGTAGCTGCTCATACTCGGTAATATCTACCTCTAAATACAAAGCATCTTTTGATGGTAATATAATATACGGCCCTGGAAAAAGGGGATCGATCTGAACCAATTCTTGAACTCGCTCTACCGATACTGCCCAACGATTTGCTATATCTCCAAGTAATAGTACCTTCATCATTTCTTCCCCCGCCCTATTCAAAAAATAAAAAAGAAATATTATCACAATTTGTAAACACGACAAACTTAGCTCCAATTGTTTCATAGAGCCTCGCTGGATATCGTTTATTCCTTGTAACAACAGTAATAGGTGCTTGAAAAGAAAAGCGAATGTGTTCTGTGAAAAAACTAACGATTGGAAGCTCATCCCCTAGTAAAATCACCTTCTTAATACACTCACAAATACTAGTAAAGTCCTGCTCCTTACTGCAGCTATAAGTCCAATCAAACCCACAATTCCTAACTTCAGCCGCTATCTCTTCATTTGCTGTAAAAATAATTAACTCATGTTGAAATGATACTAAATCTCTTAAACTATTTACCTTACTTTCTTCTCCAACACAAATAAGTGTTAGTTCCATGTACCTCATCCTCCTTAGTATAAAAGAAATCAAACATAGATTGATATTCCCCTATACTAATCAGATCGATGAAGTGATGTATCCATCATGGCACCGTCCTCTCTCAAGACGCTTACGAAGTTAGCTGTCGGATTCGGACTTTGAGAGTAGCCCTACTTTCAAACTTGAAAGATTCACCCCTAGTGACACTGCACAAATTGGTTCCTCCGCTCCATATAATTGGACTCAGCGTTTACAAAAAAATGTATTCTGGCTGATATATTACTCCTGTATTTTGAAAAAGTAAACAGAAAAAAAGCCAGTTATAAAACTGGCTTTTCACTTATCTATACACGCGTTCTATTCACTTTATACGCAAAATGATTCGTCGGTCCATGACCACTACCAATATTCAATGGCTCTTCAATTGCTATACTAATAAATCGTTTTGCTTCTTGAACAGCATCTTCAATTGAGTATCCTTTCGCAAGTCCTGCTGTGACCGCTGAAGCAAATGTGCACCCACTTCCGTGCGTTTGCTTTGAAGGAATTCGCTCGCTTCTAAACTCAATAAATTCTTCTCCATCAAAGAGGAAATCAATTACTTCATTACCTTGATATTCTGCATGTCCGCCCTTCATAAGCACATATTTAGCACCTAATTCGTGCAATACTTTTGCAGCTTCCTTACTATCTTCAACATTATGAATCTCCACCCCAGTTAACACTTCTGCTTCTGGAACATTCGGTGTTATAACGGTTGCTACTGGTAATAAATATTCTTTTAATGCATGAACTGCTTCTTGCTGTAATAATGATGCACCGCCTTTTGCAATCATAACGGGATCTAGCACAATATTATTCCAGCCAAACTTTTTAATTTGTTCTGCAACAATTTGAATTATTTCACTACTAAATAACATTCCTAGTTTCACTGCATCTGGTGTTACATCCGTACCAATTGAATTCAGCTGTTCTGTAATACCTTCTAATGGAACAGGATATACCCCTTGAACGCCAAGCGTGTTTTGAGCAGTAATTGCCGTAATAGCCGTCATTCCGTATACACCAAGCTCTTGGAATGTTTTTAAATCTGCCTGAATTCCAGCACCGCCGCCGCTATCAGACCCTGCAATTGTTAAAGCTTTATTCACTTTCATCCCACTCATCCTTTTCTATCCAAAATAGCGATGATAAATCGTTTTTGCTTCGCTTATATCTTTCGTTCCATGTACGAGCACACGGCCATCTTTAAAGGCTACTAACCTCTTGTCTTCAACAGAAAATGATAGTAAATATGGATTTATATTTAAATCATTTACACGACCTTCCAACAACTCTTTATATTGTTCAAAATTCATTTCATCTTTATGAGGTGGTCTAATTTGAACTGTATTTCGCCCGCATAAAACTGCTGTTTTTGATGTGTTTTCTTTATTTAAATACGGATATAATGCATTCTCTCCGCATGAAGGACAATTATGCTGGCGAAGTTTTTGCACATTCATACATGAATACTCATTCTTCCACATATCAAACGATACAAGCCCATCTCGAAGTGATTCGTAATCTTCTACTAACAGTTTAAGAGCTTCTGTTACTTGATGAGAAACGACAAGAGATACAGCAGGTGATATAATACCCGCTGTATCACATGTTGCCCCGCCAAGCGGAATCGACTGTAATAAACATGATAAACATGGTGTTTTACTAGGAAGGATTGTGTAAGAAAGACCGTAACTACCTACACATGCACCGTAAATCCATGGAATAGAATATTTTTGTGATATATCATTTACAATAAAGCGCGTTTCGAAATTATCAGTCGCATCAATAATTACATCAACATTTATAACAAGTTCTTCTAGCTCTTCAGCTGTTACATCTTGAACGAGAGCTTCTATTGTTACATCACTATTAATCTCTTCTAAACGTTTTTTAGCCGCTATAGCTTTTGGAAGATTATTCTTTACGTCGCTCTCTGCATACAATTGTTGTCTTTGTAAATTACTCCAATCTACATAATCACGGTCAACAATTGTTATCTTGCCAACACCTGCTCTTACAAACATCTCTGCATTTGCACTACCTAATGCACCTGCACCGATAATAAGCACATGCTTTTCTCTTATCTTTTGCTGTCCTTCTTCTCCAATTGGAGAAAATAGTTCTTGGCGAGAATATCGATTATTCAACTACGCTCATTCCTTCTAAAGGACTACTTGCAGTTGCACAACGCTTACGTGCAATGCGACCTGCTTCAAATCCTAAACGGCCTGCTTCAATACTTAATTTCATTGCTTGTGCCATTTTAATAGGATCTTTTGCTCCTGATACAGCTGTATTTAATAACACGCCATCTGCTCCTAATTCCATTGCAAATGCCGCATCAGCTGGGCTACCAATACCGGCATCAACGATAACTGGTACTGTCGCTTGTTCAATAATGAAGCTCAAATTTAATGGATTTACAATACCAAGTCCTGATCCGATTGGAGATGCTCCTGGCATAATCGCATGCACACCAAGCTCTTGTAATTTACGTGCTAATACAACATCATCAGATGTATACGGAAGTACGATAAATCCTTCTTCCAGTAACATTTCAGATGCCTTTAATGTTTCTACCGGATCAGGTAATAACGTTCTATCATCACCAATAACTTCTACCTTTATCATGTCACAAAGCCCAGAAGCTTTTGCTAATTTTGCAATACGAACAGCCTCTTCAGCGTTTTTTGCTCCTGCTGTATTTGGTAATAACGTATATTTTTTCACATCAAGTTTCTCTAATAAATTAGGTTGCTTTGCATCAAAGATATCCATACGACGTACTGCAAACGTTAAAATTTCAGCTTCAGAAACGTCAATTGCCTTTTGCTGTACGTCAAAATCAGGGAATTTACCTGTTCCTAATAAAAGTCTAGAATGAAATGAAAATGGTCCAATGTTTAACATAATCAACCGCCTCCTACGAAAGTTACAATCTCAATTTGGTCTCCATCAAAAACAGATGTATCTGTATGATCATCTTTTTGTAAAATATCTTTATTACGCTCTACTACAACAATTCTGTTATCTAGCTCTAAATGTGTAAGTAGCTCAGCTACTGTTTTTACACTCGCTGGCACTTCAATTTGGTTACCATTAATTTTTAAATTCAAACTTCCATCCCCTTTCTAAACTCTTCTAGAAAGCAATGAATCTAGCAAATGATTCTCTTGCTTTCCTTCTATTAAATCAGCCATATATTGGCCAGAAATAGGACTTAATAAAATACCGTTTCGATAATGGCCCGTGCAAGCATATAAACCTTTTATTTCTTCATGCTCTCCCATATAAGGAGCTTCATGATTCGATTGTGGTCTTAATCCTGCCCACGTGCTTTCCCATTCTGCTTCTTTTAAAGCTGGCAATATTGTATAAGCACGCTCTAATATAGAAGTTATACTTTCTGGCTGCACAGTTTTATTGAACGTATGTGGCTTCATTGTTGCCCCAATTACGTAACGTCCACCGCGCTTTGGAGTAATGTAAAATCTTTCTTGAAAAATAGGTGCTTTTAAAAGTTGTTTTCTACTTCTTACCGCAACCACTTCTCCTTTAACTGGATATGTACCCCAATCGCGGTGAAAATAACTGAGTAACTTCGTGCTCCATGAACCTCCTGCAATAACGACTTTCTCACATGTGACAATACCTTCACTTGTAATAACTCCAGTCACTTTATTATTTTCAATACGGATATCAAATACTTCTGTCTGTTCATATATATCAGCACCGGAAATCGCTGCAGAATGTGCGAATGCTTTCGTAAGCTCTGGTGCAATAACATGACCGTCTTTCGGATAATATACTGCTCCTATAATAGATTCGGATAGATATGGCTCTTTTTCCCGCACATGGTCTCCCGTTAGAAAATAAGAATCTTCACCTGTTTTCTGCTGCCAATCCATAATGTGAAGAATTCTTTCCTTCTCATCTTCATTTTGAGCAATACGATAAATTCCTTTTTCTTCATATCCAATATCAACACCCGTCTTTTCACGTAAAACTGCTGCAAGTTGTGGAAATATAGCTCGGCTTTCTCTAGCAAGTTCAAATAGCGGATCATACGCATCCCATTCTGCCTGAACACCAAGTAAACCAGCAGCTGCTTTTGAAGCTTCCGATGCAATACTTTGCTTCTCCACAATCGCTACTTTATGTCCTCTTTCTGCTAGAAAATGTGCAATTGAACTACCAATTACACCACCACCAATAATCGCTACATCATACTTCTCACACATGTTTTTCCGCCCACTTTCTTATTGATTCCTTATAAGATTTCGCTTTGCTATACGGGTTACTACTACTTACAATTCCAGACATAACTGCTATACCGCTTACACCGTTAGTAAGAACATCCACTGTGTTTTCTGGGGTAATTCCTCCAATTGCTGTAATCGGTATAGATAAACACCTTGCAATGTCTGAAATTTCTTCAAGCCCTCTCGCTGGCACACCTTTTTTACAATCTGTCGGAAATACATGGCCATAAACGAGTGAATCCGCTCCATTTTTAAAAGCTACTATTGCTTCATCTAGCGAATGCACAGAATAACCGACATGCAAATACGAAAACTTTTCTTTCACTGACTTTACATCTGTACTTCGATATCCTAGTTGAACACGAGGAATATTTAATAAAATTGCAATATCAATTCGATCGTTTATGACAATTTTAGAAGCCGGAAAGCCCTCCATTAATAGACTTTCCACACCTTCATATAATTCCTTCGTACTCTTCTCACGCTCACGAATATGCAAATAATCAATCTCACTCTCAATTTGCATCGCTACATTCACTAACTCTTCGAATGGCATATGGCCATTTGAGATTACGTGGAGCTCATTTTTCATATTCATTCGCCTACTTTAAAATATTTTCGAATAATTCATCGGCTGGGACGGTTTCTTTCGTCATTCCTTTGTCCTTCAGCCACTTATTTTGTTTCTCCCAAGATTCTTTTGAATCTGATAAGAATGGCTCATCTTTCGTTTCCATCTTCTCTAATAAAATTTTCATACTTTCCTTTTCAACTTCTGGCACAAGTGGGAAGTTTTCTTTTTCTTGATGATTTAATAAAATATTCAATGCTTCATCTGGGTTTTTCTTCATGAAATCATAGCCTTTTTTCGTACCACGTAAGAAAGCTTGCAACGCCTCTTTATCTTTTTTCAACGTTTTATCACCTGTTACAAACACAAGCTCATGATAGTTTGGTACTCCGTAATCAGCTGGATTAAAGTACGCTGGTTCATGGCCTTCATGACGCATAACAGGTACTTCATGGTTAATGTATGCCCCTGTTACCGCATCTACTTTCTTCGTAATTAATGCTGGTACTAAATCAAAGCCAACATCTACTACTTTCACTGTATCAGGATTACCACCAGCTTCTTTTACCATCGTTTTTAAATACATCTCACTTAATGGTGTTCCAGAGTATCCTACTGTTTTTCCTTCTAAATCTTTCGGTGATTGAATGCCCGCTGATTTCAGTGATACAACATGATTTAATGGTGAACGTACGACAGCCCCAATTGATTTCACTGGAATTTGCTCATTCGCTCTCGCCATAACAACATCTGGCTGATAATACAAGCCAACTGTCACCTTCCCTGCTGCTGCCAGCGTTAATGGATCAGTCGGATTAGAAGGGAATTTAATATTTACCTTTACACCTTCTTCTTTAAAGTATCCTTTTTCAATTGCTGCATAGATAAAGCTATGTACCGCATTTGGATACCAATCTAACATAACTGTTATTTCTTTCTCTTTTTTACTTTTGTCTGATGCTGAATTACTCGAACATCCTGCAATTATTGCAATTAATAATGTAAACACAAAGATGCGCTTTAAAAATTTCATGAATGCTTCCTCCAACTAATGAATTTCTTTTCTAATATGGAAATAATTACGACGAAGAAAATAGCTAATAATGATAACAATACAATAGGTGCAAATACGCCAGCTCCATCTAACTGCGTCATCATTCTCTTACTGAAATATCCAAGCCCAGCTTGTGCACCGAGCCATTCTCCAATTGCTGCTCCGATAACACTAAGCGGAACTGCAATTTTTAAAGCTGAGAAAAAATAAGGAAGAGCAGACGGCAACTTTAATTTAAGAAAAATATCTCTTTTTGTTGCTCCATATGTAACTAAGAGCTCCTCCCATTCTTTTTTCGTACTACGCAGTCCATCATACGTATTGACCGCAATTGGGAAAAACGTAATTAAAACTGTGACAACAACCTTACTCCAAATTGTATATCCAAACCATAAAACAAATAGCGGAGCAAGCGCAGTAATCGGAATCGTTTGTGAAGCAACTAATAATGGATAAAATGCTCTCTCCATCCATGTACTCGCATCCATTAACATCGCTAGCCCTACACCTAATACGATAGAGATAACAACACCTATTAAAACGACGTATAACGTTGCAGGTAAATGAACTGTAAATAATATGTCTTTTAGTTTCCATATCTTCATTAAAATCGCAGAAGGTGACGGTAAAATGTACATCTCATCTACAATTCTTGCTCCTATTTCCCACACAGCTAGTAAAATACTAGAAAGTGTAATAGCAGGAACTAATTCTTTCAATCGGTTCATCACACAAGTACCTGCCTTTGTAACATACTAAGAAGCTCATCTTTCAGCGCTAATACTTCCGGTTTATATAAATCTTTTCGTGTTCTGTTATGATCAAGCGGTACAGTCCGTTCAGTCAAAGTCGTTATCGGCTGCTGTTCCACTACTAAAACTCGGTTTGAAAGAAATAACGCTTCTTCAACATCATGAGTAATGAATAAAATTGTTTTTTCCCACTCTTGCCATTGTTCAAACAACCATTCTTGCAAAGAGGTCTTCGTTAAAGCATCCAACGCACTAAATGGTTCATCTAACAGCAATATCTCCCCGCCTGTTAATAAAGTTCGAATAAAAGATACACGTTGTCTCATACCACCAGATAAATCTTTCGGATATTTTTTCTCATACCCTTGCAAACCAAATTTATGTAACAGTTCCTTTGCCTTTACTTCTGCTTCTTTCTTCTGTACACCTTGGCACTCTAGCGGCAGGGCAGCATTCTCAATAATTGTTCTCCACGGCAAAAGCATATCTTTTTGCGGCATATATCCTACAGGATGGTTCTTTGTTTCTGTCAGTTCTATCTGTCCAGTACTTACCTTTTCTAGACCTGTAATAAGGCGAAATAAAGTACTTTTTCCACATCCACTCGGTCCGATAATACTGACAAACTCTTTCTCATGTATAGAAGCATTTAATTCATGGATGATTGGTTTCTCATCGTAATGAAAAGAAACATTATGAAACTGTAGTATGTTCTTGCTCCTCAAATCCCCACATCTCCTTACGATAGGACATATCCCAGAATAAATATTCAAATCGACTGGAATATAAGAAGATCTCCTCTAATCTTTCTAGTTCTTTCTCAGACTTTCCAACTGCCATTTCATTTAATAAATCTATTAACCAAATACAAAGATTACCGTATTCTTCCGAACTATATCCTTGAATCCACTCACCAAAAAACTCATGATCTCTTGCTCCAGGAATATCATTTAAACGCTTTCCAATTTCCCAATAGCTCCACATACATGGAAGAAGCGCTGCTATTAATTCCGCAAGTGTGCCATTTTGAGATACAGACATCATGTAATTTGTATAAGCTAAATTTTTAGCAGATGGTTTCGCAGACTCTATCTCCTCTATAGAAATTCCAAGTCTTTTTGCATATTGTTTATGGATTGTCATTTCGCCATTTAATATTCCATCAATTTGTTCAGCGAACTTTCCCATTACTTGTGGATTCGTTGCTTTTACAACACCAATCGCATATAACTTTGCATAATCTAGCAGATATAAATAATCTTGAATAATATAATACTGGAATTTATCTTTTTCTAACGTGCCATCTCCCATACCCACTACAAACGGATGATTATGACTCATCTCCCAAACCGGTTGCACAGTTTCTAATAATCTATCGCAAAATTTCATTTCTCTATCCCCTTTCAATATATGTATCTAAATAAAAAACCACTTCTATATATAAGAAGTGGTTACAGCAAATAAAGTTATACATTTATTCGATGTTCCACTTCCCTTCGCTAGTATTACCTAGATCAGGTGTTGTAAGGGTTAAGGATTATTCCTCTCTCAGCAAGTCAAGCACCCCTAGTGGTTTCAATATGAAATTTTCAAATAAAAAAGCCCCGTTTCTATACGCAAAGAAACGGGGACTCATTGTTAGTGTCCGAATTGCTTCCCTACGCTAGCATAATCTAGATCAGGTAATAAAAAGGATCAAAGGCTTACGGCCTACTCTCAGCTGGCAACACCAGCTCTCCTAGCAAACTATAAAATTATCACTGTCAGTATAACACCCTAATAAGACATCATCAACTTTTTTAATTTTCTTAATTATCAACATAATATCAAAATTATACAATACATACATTCTATTTTAGAAAATAAAACCCCAATTAATTGTATAAAAAGGAATCATTATCCTCAAAAAATTTATTTTTATATTGATTTCATATTACATTTATGTGAATACCCCCACTATATTATATCTTTATACTATAATAAAATTACAACTATACAACTAGAGGAGGTCTCTATTCCATGAATATGAAAGCTACTGCTTTAACAGCAACTACTGTAGCGATTGCTTCTTTACTTCCTTCTATGGGTGAAACAAATGTACAAAAAGCAAACGCTGAACAATTATCTAATATTAAAACTGGGTATGTCAAAGTCGATCAAGTAGCATTACATACAGAAGATAACGTAAAAAGCACATCAATTGATACAATTCGCTTTAATACAAAAGTGAACATCCTTGAAACAACTAATGGTTGGTATAAAGTATCTGTTCATAATAAAGTAGGTTATGTACAAAAAGATGCTATTTTACTAAAAAACAAACTTCAATCTAATGATCAATACATCGTTAATGCTAATGCATTAAACGTTCGCTCTGAACCTAATTTAGAATCTTCCATTTTAGATGTATTACCAAATGGTAAGTTTATTACCGTTCAAGAAGATCAAGGCGAATGGTATAAAATATCACATAATGGCCAAACAGGTTACGTACAAAAAGCATTCATCTCTAATGGTTCACAACCCTTAGTAAAAGGAATCACCGTTCAAAATAATACAAAATATACTGTTGCAACACCTAATCTAAATGTACGTAGCACCGCTAGTACAAGTAGCGCTCTACTCGGTTCATTACAAAACGGTACACAAGTACAAGTAGTAGAAACTGTAGGTACTTGGTATAAAATTCGTTTTGGCACAGGATACGGATATGTAGCAAAACACTATGTAGTACAA
Source organism: Bacillus cereus group sp. MYBK5-2 (assembly GCF_051915685.1). Classification (NCBI taxonomy): domain Bacteria; kingdom Bacillati; phylum Bacillota; class Bacilli; order Caryophanales; family Bacillaceae; genus Bacillus; species Bacillus cereus group sp. MYBK5-2. The sequence goes on along the minus strand of NZ_JBQAFE010000001.1, from coordinate 5,180 downwards.
AATCAACCACAAGCTAAAACAGATCAGCCTTCATCAATTCCAGCTGCTTTCAAATTCCCCGCTCAAGGAAGAATTAGCTCAACCTTTGATATACGCTGGGAACAAATGCATTATGGTATAGATATTGCCGCTCCAGGAAACGTCTCTATCCAAGCTGCTGCTGCAGGTAAAGTTGTGAAATCTTATTATTCAGCTAGCTATGGCAATGTTGTTTTCATTGCGCATCAAATCAATGGGAAATTATATACAACTGTTTATGCTCATATGAGGGATCGCACTGTACAAGCTGGTGATCAAGTACAAACTGGACAATTAATAGGTCATATGGGAAACACAGGTCATTCATACGGGCAACATCTTCATTTTGAATTACATAATGGAGAATGGAATTTTGAAAAAACAAATGCAGTAAATCCACTGCCATATTTAGTTAGGTAAATTGTATGCCACGCAATATACCTCTTATAATTGAATACGTAGCCTTTTTAGGTTTAATCTGTTGTTTAATCATTTACAATACAAACATTGTATTTTTATCTATTATTATTGCTTTTGTTGCATTAGAAATTATGATGGAATCATTTCAAGTGCAACTAAAACAAAAAATTGCCCATATTTATAATGCTATTTTTCTTTTGAGTGCTCTCATAACAAATATAATTAGTAATGGCTTTTATTTATCTACTGTATTTCCAGTATTCTTTATGGCTGTTTTATTATTTGTAGCTAGATATATTAATGTCCCTTATAACCAAAAACAAAAACAAAAACAAGAAGCTTAGAAAGAGGAGACACTGTGTACCAATCTTTCAAAGATACTCCAATAAAATACATATTGAATTTGTATAAGAAAGCCAATACTTTTTTTGGTATACAAGGAAGTTATACTGCACAACTTCTCCTATATGGAATGTTGTTTCTTGTCTTAATCACTTTCTCCTTGTTTTACTAACAAAAAAGGATCTCACATAAACTGGAGATCCTTTTTAATTTATATTAATTTTTCATATCGAAAATATTGTTTATCCACAAGCATATTTTTCATAAATAAAGCTCAGGTTATATTTTTTCTCTAAGCTCATTCGCTGTTCGTCATCGCACCAATAGAAAAGAATATCATGAATCGTTGCGTAACGCTTATTTTTAAGAAATAGCCTAAAGAATGATGGTAAACAATCATGTAATTGTATAAATATATAATTGCGTAGTGTTTCTTCTTTATATTCAATGCCCTTACAAATATACAGTAATTCTTCACAATAATATGCATGCTGTGGAACTTGTATCATTTCGAAAAATGGCACATAAGATAGTAGCTTTCCAATAAAATGACCATATCGATCCATTACTCCTATCGTCATATGCTCCATCATTTCTTTCATCACATATAAATAATCATCTACATGCGTTGTCTTTAATGGGTCTAAGCGATCGGAAATTTGAGATAATACAGCTCTTTGACATGCTAAAACTGCCTGACTAGGTCCATAATATGATAGGAAATCTGTACACTTACGATATTTCCGTAATAAATCATGTGTATACAAATCATATACAAAAGTATTACAATACATTGCTAAACTCATCATATCACTATTTAATTGCTCTTTTGATAATGATTTCGCTCTCTTGCACATATAAAAGAATGTAAATTCCAATACTTCTTTATGAGATAATAAATGTTTACAATCGGTTATACACTTCTCATTAAATTTAACTCTATCCCAAATTTCAATATCCCTATCTGTCAATTCACCTATACGATATTTAATAATTAAATAATTTAAAGCAACTGATTGCGTCAAAAGATCCCATGTTTCATATTCCAATGAAGTATGAACAAACTCAGCTAATCCTTGCGCTATCATAAAATCATTTGCCTCTTCATACCAACCAATCTCTTGGCATAAGCGAAGAATACGCACTAAAGTTGGAATTTCATCTTTATGAAACTGCGGTAATTTCTTTGCTTTATTCATGCCATATACGATAAATGCCGCTAAATTTTCTTCTTTATAAAATTCTTTCTCTTTCCATACTAATATAGTTCGTTCTTTCCCCTCACCTTTTGGGTGACAAGGTACAAGCAAAGAAAATAATTCAGCGAAATTATTTGGTTCTATATATGTATCTGTAACCAAATTCCAATTTGGATCGCCCTGTACAGCCTTCATATAATTCCCCTTCCCTTTTCATCTATGTAGGAAATATTAATTTATTATCGCACCACTAAAAATTAATATTGTTATATTCAAAATCTCTCATAATACTTATATCTATCAGTATATCATCTTTTCTCTTATTAAAAATTAAGAATAACAAATTTTAAAAAAATGTCGAAATTATTAACCACATACTTATTATATAATGTCTCAGATACATCACGCTAACATATTAGTTTAATCCATATATACTAGAATAATGTATCTGAAATTTATATATAATTTAGCTCTTTATGAGTGACCATTAAACTCTCGGTTAATGAAAGTTTCAATTTACTCTGTACGCTCTGAGATTTCGCTCAAGGCAAATCCAGCTTGATCATCTGCTGATTCCCTTATAGCTAAATCTCCTAGTGCTAACATGCCAATAAGTTGACCACTATCAACTACTGGTAATCGTCTAATTTGATGCTGTGCCATTAGCTCTGTAGCTTTTTCAATAGAATCATTTGGAGAAACTGAGATAATATTTGTTGTCATTACATTTGTAATCTTATTAGATCCAGGATGTTTTTCAGCAATCCCTCGAACGACTAAATCACGATCAGTAACAAGCCCAACAACTTGCTCATTTTCAACAACAGGAATTAATCCAACCGATTCTTCCTTCATTTTTACAGCTGCCTCATATACATTGTCTAGCGGTGTACAATGTACAATATGGGTACTCATTAAGTCTCTCACTCGTGTCATTATGATTTCCTCCTTTTTATACATACCATAGCTTTTCCAAAATTCCTTTATTTATTTCTGGAAAGTAACGTAATAAAAAGGATTAACAAAATAAAAAAGAGCCAGCATAATGCTGACTCTTTTTGTATGACCCGTACGGGATTCGAACCCGTGTTACCGCCGTGAAAGGGCGGTGTCTTAACCACTTGACCAACGGGCCATGGCTCCGCAGGTAGGACTCGAACCTACGACCGATCGGTTAACAGCCGATAGCTCTACCACTGAGCTACTGCGGAATAATATATGGTGGGCCTAAATGGACTCGAACCATCGACCTCACGCTTATCAGGCGTGCGCTCTAACCAGCTGAGCTATAGGCCCATATACTTTACAGGGGCAGTAGGAATCGAACCCACACTGGAGGTTTTGGAGACCTCAGTTCTACCTTTAAACTATGCCCCTAAATGATGCCGGCTAGAGGACTTGAACCCCCAACCTACTGATTACAAGTCAGTTGCTCTACCAATTGAGCTAAGCCGGCATAAAAAAAATGGTGGCTCGGGACGGAATCGAACCGCCGACACGAGGATTTTCAGTCCTCTGCTCTACCGACTGAGCTACCGAGCCAACATAAATGGCGGTCCCGACCGGGGTCGAACCGGCGATCTCCTGCGTGACAGGCAGGCATGTTAACCACTACACCACGGGACCATTTGGTTGCGGGGACAGGATTTGAACCTGCGACCTTCGGGTTATGAGCCCGACGAGCTACCGTGCTGCTCCACCCCGCGACAATATAAAGTTTTAAAAAATGGAGGAGGTAGAGGGATTCGAACCCCCGCGCGACTCTCGCCGCCTGTCGGTTTTCAAGACCGATCCCTTCAGCCGAACTTGGGTATACCTCCATGAAGGAAAAAATAAATATTTTATTATTATATGTCTAAACCATTAAAGAAAAAATGGAGGAGGTAGAGGGATTCGAACCCCCGCGCGATTCTCACCGCCTGTCGGTTTTCAAGACCGATCCCTTCAGCCGAACTTGGGTATACCTCCGAGACATATATTAAATAAAGTGGAGCCTAGCGGGATCGAACCGCTGACCTCCTGCGTGCAAGGCAGGCGCTCTCCCAGCTGAGCTAAGGCCCCATGTTTTTTGGGAATATCGGGAAGACAGGATTTGAACCTGCGACCCCCTGGTCCCAAACCAGGTGCTCTACCAAGCTGAGCCACTTCCCGTTAATAAAAGCGCGCCCGAGAGGAGTCGAACCCCTAACCTCTTGATCCGTAGTCAAACGCTCTATCCAATTGAGCTACGGGCGCATATGGTGCCGAGGGCGGGGGTCGAACCCGCACGGTGGTCACCCACCGCAGGATTTTAAGTCCTGTGCGTCTGCCTGTTCCGCCACCCCGGCATGTCATATTGAAAATTGGAGCGGAAGACGGGATTCGAACCCGCGACCCCAACCTTGGCAAGGTTGTATTCTACCACTGAACTACTTCCGCAAGACATGTATGAGTTATTTTATTAAAAGTGCGGGTGAAGGGAGTCGAACCCCCACGCCAAAGGCGCTAGATCCTAAGTCTAGTGCGTCTGCCAATTCCGCCACACCCGCATATTTTATTAAAATGGTGAGCCATGAAGGACTCGAACCTTCGACCCTCTGATTAAAAGTCAGATGCTCTACCAACTGAGCTAATGGCTCTTAATGGCTGGGCTAGCTGGATTCGAACCAGCGCATGACGGAGTCAAAGTCCGTTGCCTTACCGCTTGGCTATAGCCCATTAATTAAGAATGGTGGAGGGGGGCAGATTCGAACTGCCGAACCCGAAGGAGCGGATTTACAGTCCGCCGCGTTTAGCCACTTCGCTACCCCTCCGACATATATGGTGGAGGATGACGGGATCGAACCGCCGACCCCCTGCTTGTAAGGCAGGTGCTCTCCCAGCTGAGCTAATCCTCCATTTTGCCTGGCAACGTCCTACTCTCACAGGGACAAGGTCCCAACTACCATCGGCGCTAGAGAGCTTAACTTCCGTGTTCGGTATGGGAACGGGTGTGACCTCTCTGCCATCATTACCAGACTGTATTCATTTAAGACAAGAATCATTATAACTTATTCGCTTCTGAAAGTCAACAAGTTTTTTATATTCTTTCAAAACTAGATAACATTGCTACATATTATATGGTTAAGTCCTCGATCTATTAGTATTCGTCAGCTCCACATGTCACCATGCTTCCACCTCGAACCTATCAACCTGATCATCTTTCAGGGATCTTACTAGCTT